>CAKSUT010000007.1 GCA_934502885.1 uncultured Eubacteriales bacterium
AGGTGAAAAATCCGTGGCGCATGTCCCCGAATTTTTCGGAGTAAATTATATTCCGCCTGCGGCGGAAGCAACACCGAGGGCGAAACCGCAGAGCCGGGGGTAATCATAAAACTCTCGTAAGACTCTCGCAAGGGGGAACTCCGCTCCCCCTTACGCTATCCCCCTCGCAGATTCGTTCGCTCGCGCCAAAAGCTCACGCTTTTGCGAATCTAAAGGTGAAAAATCCGTGGCGCATGTCCCCGAATTTTTCGGAGTAAATTATATTCCGCCTGCGGCGGAAGCAACACCGACGGAGAAACCGCCGAGTCGGGGGTAGTCATAAAGATTTCGTAAAGGGGGAACTCCGCTCCCCATTATCGATAATACAGAAAAAGAGCTCGACTTAGGTGCCGGGCTCTTCTTTTGCGCTGTATGTAATTGTCAATCGTCAACCGCCGAAGCTTTCCGTGTCGTCGCACCGCCTCAAAATTCGCACCATTCAACCACGCACAAACGTCATGTAGGAAGCGGAGAGAAATGTGAGTGCGCAGCTTTCATTTTATCGCACACGCCCCAATTTCGCACCATACAATCATTGAAGAAAAGCGAAGCTTTTCCACGCCATCTCCACTCTTCACTCTCCAAACTCCACTTTCTTAATCGTCAATTGTCAATTGTCAATCGTCAATTCTCTATTCCTTCCGCTCTGACGAACGTCACTCTTTCGCGCGGATTATAAGAGTGGGTTCTGTTCTGAACGAAGGTAATCTTCTTGGGCGCGGTAATGCCGTTGTACATTGCCGTAACTCCGGACGGAGGGCAAATATAGTCGCCGAGACCTGCTTCTATGTATATCGGACACTTAATGCGCTTTGCGAAATTTGCCGTGTCGAAGTAACCCATGGCGTCGGTATAATCGGGTCTCCACCCTCTCATTCTGCCGATGTTTATGCCGCCGAGGTCGCACATCCACGGTATCGCAACGTCAAGTCTTGTGACATACTTATTCATAACGGCACCGACCGCGATGCTCTGGAACGCTCCCTGACTTCCTCCGGCAAGCTCGACATCCGTTCCGTTCCAAAGAGGATTTGCCATTAGATATCTGAGAGCCTGCACGTCGCGAAGAACCATCTTCTTGAAATAAACCGTCTCGGGATTGCCGTTCTCGTCGGCACGGAAGCCGTAGGACGCAAGGTCGGTATTTCTGAGGTTGGTGTAGTATTCGTCGGTCTCGCCGTTGTTTATGCTGTGCGAGTTTACCGCAAAGACTATGTAGCCGTCCATACACGTAACTCCGGAGCTTGCGACTCCGTAGCCCATAAAGGCAGCTCTTATCTTAAGGCTTCCCTTTTCCGCTCCGGCAGGGTAAGCGACATATCCCGAAACAGGGTCTGCATCGCCCATGTTTATTCTGACGTCGTATACCTCGAAGCCCTCCCTTGCGGTCTTAACCGGCGTCGAAGAGAGAACCTTGGGTTCAGCCTCCAGAAGTGCGTCGAACTGCTTTGCCCAGAAAGCGTCGAAGTCGGACGGCTCTTTTTCTCCGACGGCAATTTTTTCAATATCCGCACCGGCGCCGCCCTCGAAGACATCGACGCCCTCAAGAGGCGAACCTTTCTCGTCGCACGCCTTGACTATCACGTGAACGTAGCCGGCTGTATCGCACGAAGCTGTGAGCGTTATTTCGCCGCTCGAGCCGTCCGCCGTGCCGTTTGACTTTTTGCCGTCGTCGCCGGAAATGCTCCACGAGAACTTGGGGCAGAACACCGCCTCTCCGTCCGCAAAGAGTCCGACCGTGAAGGTCATTGTCTCTCCGTTTTTGTAGGATACGGCGTCCTTATCGGTATTTCCGACAAAGTATTTTGCCGACGCCGTTGTTTCGGTTATGCTTTTCACTGTAAATTCCTCCGTTTTTCTGTATTCTCCGTTAAATAACGTTTCGACCTGTGAGCCGCCGCTTTCGAGTATCTCCGAGAGCATTGAGACACAGGTTTCAAATCCTCTTTTGCTTCCCGACGCAAGCACAATACCGTTTCCGTCGGTGTAAACCGCACATTCGCAGGGTGCAAGAGACGAATCTACCGCAAGCCTTATCCTCGGTGCGCCGTCACGAGCACTCTCGCCCTCAACCTCGGGACTCTTCCCCGTTGCGTCGAGAACGGCACGCCTTATCTTTTCACCGTAAACCTCGCTGTCCTTCGCCGCACCGGCATCAATGACGCACTCTCCGATATCGGTCCCCATCACCCGAACATTCGGGTAAACGTGGGTGTACGCATAATGCGTTCCCTTGGGCACACGCACCGCCTTGAATTCGCTGTCGAAATAATTCCCGATGAAATAGTCCACCGCGGCGGCGGTCGCCTTGCCCGTACCTCCGATTATCGCAAGTCTCGACGTCGAAAAATCTATCACAAAATCCCTTGCCGCAAGCGTTTCGTAGTAAGAACGGCTCTCGTCGCGGTTTGTCACGCCGACAAGAATCTCCTTGTCCTTTCTGACAATCCCGGCGCTTTCCTTTTCAAAGTCTGTCGTAATCACGGGCTTTATCCCGGTAAGCTCTTCTATAGCCTTGCGGAGCTTCACCGCCGCTTTTACCGTGTCCTCGTCGGCGTCCTCGCCGCGCACTATCGTGTACGGACAGCTGTAGACATCGGCAATCGAGTCGGCTTTCTGCTCAATCATGACTATAGGCTCGCTCTCGGGCGGCTTTCCGTCCGCAGTTACGCCTGCAGTTTTGCTCTCCTCAATTACATTCTCCGACGCAGGAGCTTCTTTGCCGTCCTTTTCCGTCACGGCGTTCGTGCAGGCAGACAGCACCGCCGTCGCCGCAAGCGCAAGGCACAAAAGCGCTCTTTTTCCGTCCTTTGTTATCATACGGCAAATGTTCCTTCCCTTTTTATTTGTTTCAAAATTCCAATACACGCAGTATTTTACCACAGCGGAAAATAAATGTCAAGGCTTTTCGGAGCATTCAAGAATATTTGTGGGCGCAACGGAAGTTATAATTTCTTCTGCAAAAAAGACGTTTACGATAATCACGGTAATTTTTACGATAAGGCTACCTATGCTATCTTGAGTACACCATTTGAAACCAATCTCGGCAAGAAATACAGCAAATTCAAAGCAACGCTGTTTGTTAGGAAAGGCGCAGACCGGAAAGGAACCGACTATATCACGGTAATCGGCGACGGAAAAATTCTGTTTAAATCGGATGAAATGGACAAAACATCAAAGCCGATTGACATTGAAGTTGACGTTGCAAACATAAACGATTTCAAGATCTTGTTCATCAACACAGAATGTCTTCAGATTGCCAACGCAGGTTTCTATCAATAAAATAAACCGGTGCGAATATAAAAGCGGCACGCAAAACAGTCACTCGGAGCATATTCGGGTGACTGTTTTCTGTCCTATTTCTGACAAAAAATGCCCTTTCACATATATACATTCTCTTTCGGGCATGATATAATGCACGCAGTCCGAAAAAAGTGCGGAATTTACAAATAATCGTTGAAGTTCGCGCACGTATACTGTATAATCGGATAAGAAGATCCCTTGCGGATTGCGAAAGGAAGTACTTACATGAAAGACACGACACTTTTGGTAATGGCGGCAGGCATGGGAAGCCGTTTCGGCGGTCTTAAGCAGATGGAGCCGTTCGGCAGAAACGGTGAGACCATTCTCGACTACTCGGTTTTCGACGCTCTCGACGCAGGTTTCAACAAGATAGTACTCGTTATAAAGAAGTCCATCGAGAAAGATTTCAGAGAACACGTCGGAAAGAGGCTCGAGGCGAAGGCTGACATCGAGTATGTGTTCCAAGAGCTTGACAAACTGCCGAAAGGATTCACCGTTCCCGAGGGAAGAACAAAGCCTTGGGGTACGGGACACGCCGTTCTCTGCGCAAAAGACGTCGTAAAAACTCCGTTTGCGGCGATAAACGCGGACGATTTCTACGGTGCAGGCTCTTATAAGCCGCTTCACGACTGCCTTGCTTCGGACGGCGGTATGTGCATGGTCGGCTTCCGCCTCGGAAATACGCTCAGCGAAAACGGCACGGTCTCGAGAGGCGTGTGCGACATAGATCCCGCAACGGGACTTTTGAAGAGCGTCACCGAAATGACCTCCCTCGACAAGAACAGCGGCATTCCGCTTGACACGACGGTCTCCATGAATATGTGGGGCTTCGGAGTCGATTTCTTTGACGTTCTCGAAGAAAAATTCGTAAAGTTCCTCGAAAACAACGACAATCCCCTCAAGGGTGAGTTTTACCTCCCGTTTGCGGTTGACGAGCTTATTCACGAGAAAAATCAGCCGGTAAAGGTATTCACCACGGAGGAAAAGTGGTACGGCGTAACCTACAAAGAGGACAAGGACGATATGCTTGCGGCGGTAAGAAAGCTTTCGGGAAGATACGGCTTTTGATTTCCGACGGAGTACATAAGGAAGTGTAAACGAAAAGGAGCGAAAAGCATGGACGCATTGCAGATAGGAACGACACCTGCCGAAATAATCTACGGTGCGATGTGGATATTCCTCATATACGGCTTTCTCGGCTGGTGCGCGGAGGTTGTGTTCGCCGCCGTGTGTCTCGGAAAATTCGTGAACCGAGGCTTTCTTTGCGGTCCGATATGTCCGATTTACGGCTTCGGCGTTCTGATTGTCGGCACGCTTCTCACTCCCGTTGCGGATAACGCTCTCCTGCTTTTCGTCTGTTCGGTGCTTCTGACGTCGGCTCTCGAATTTATCACCGGCTGGGTGCTTGAGCGGATGTTCAACGAAAAGTGGTGGGACTACTCCGACGACAAATTCAACCTGAAAGGCTACATCTGCCTTAAATTTTCGCTTATGTGGGGCGTTGCGTGCGTTATCGTAATGAAGACGATATACCCCATGACGCTCACGCTCATACATCATTTTCCTCTTGCTCTCGGCAGCACTCTCATGTGCATATGCCTTGTGCTTCTTGTTTCCGACCTCACGATAACGCTTGTTGCAAGTCTCGGTTTTTCCGGAAGAATGAAGAGGCTTGCGGAGGTCGAGGCGGCGCTCAAAAAAATCTCCGGCGAAATCGGAGAAGAGCTTTTCGGCGGTGTCAAGGCAGTCAAGGCGGTGTCCGAAAAGCACGGCACGCAGCTTGACGAGCTTAGCGAGAACAGGCGCAAGCTTCTTCTCAAATACAAGTCGCTTCTCACAAAGTACAAACTTGTCGATTACCGTCTTTCGAGAGCGTTCCCGAAACTCGGCGACAAGGTATACGGAGAGTGGCTTGAGAAGTTGAAGAAATTCAAGGACATGGTAAACCGATAAAGCGAAAAAGGGCGTTCATGGCGAGCGCCCTCTTTTTTCTGTCCGCAGAAGTGCGGAAACTCCTTAACTGCGTCGGAGCACCGCAGGTCTTCGGACTTTTGGAAATGCGTAGTTTGCGTTTTTGCGCGGTTAAGTGTAGTCTCAGCCGTTGCAGAAGCAGCAGAGTATGATAACGGCGATGAGGATAATGATCCAAAGGTTATCGTCCGTGAAAGTGTTACCTAAGCAAGCCACCGAATTTCCTCCTCTCAAGTATCGCAGTGCAGTGCTTTGCGATGCTTTACTACATACTATGTAGAGGCGGCGTGCACCGTTACGGACAAGGCATGCGTTTTTTGCGCGGTTTTACGGAAAAGCTGCGATTATGTATTTTCACCGCCGTAAAAATTTCGGAAACATCTGCCTTATTTATGAGAAAAAGTGTTGACAAAACGCAAAGTTTGCTTTATAATTATGTAGACGAACGAAAATATTCTTTCGGAGGAATTTTTCATGGACGAACTCGATTACACAATTTTATCGTGTCTTAAGGACAACGCAAGGATGACCTCATCCGAGATAAGCAAGAAGATAAATCTCTCGGTCTCGGCGGTCATTGAGAGAATAAAGAAACTCGAAACCTCGGGCATTATCGAAAAATACACCGTGACTCTCAACCAGAAAAAGCTCGGAAACGACCTTGTCGCGATAATGGAGGTAAGTCTCGAGCATCCGAAGTACTATGACGCTTTCGTTGACATGGTGTCGAAGAACCCCAACATACAGTCGTGCTACTACCTCACGGGAGAATTTGATTTTGTACTGAAGATAATTACCGACTCGACGGAGAGTCTGAATCAGATTCACCGCAGGATAAAAAGTCTAAAGGGCGTTCAGGCAACCGAAACGCACTTCGTCCTGAAGTCTCTGAAGTGCGATCCGTCGGTTATACCGACTCTTGATTACGATTACGGCGACTGCACCGACTGAAATATGTCAATAATGTCTGTACACTGAAAGGAGCAATGCCGGTGGAAAACAAGAACAAGGCGGAAATAAAGATTGCCGCACAGAACAAGAAAGCGTATCATGATTACTTTATCGAGGACACCTACGAAGCCGGTATCGAGCTTTGCGGAACCGAGGTAAAGAGCATACGCTTGGGTCAGGTCAACATGAAGGACTCTTACTGCAAGGTAATAGGCGGTGAGATGTTTGCCATGGGAATACACATAAGCCCCTACGAAAAGGGTAACATATTCAACAGAGAGCCGTTGAAGGTAAGACGTCTTCTCCTTCACAAGAGAGAGATTATGAAGCTTTTCGGTCTTGTGGGAACTCAGGGGTACACTCTCGTGCCGCTTAAAATGTACTTCTCCGGCTCAAAGGTCAAGGTTGAAGTAGGACTTTGCAAGGGTAAAAAGCTTTACGACAAGCGTGAAACCGACGCAAAGAAGCAGGCGATGAGAGATATCGAAAGGTACTCGAGAGGAAAAGAATGATTTGCCGTTCGTCCTCAAATAGATTAAGGCGTCGCAATTTAATACGTCAATGCAGAAAACTGTGGTACTCTCCGCAGTTTTTTGTTTTTGCGCCGTCTCGGAATCTGCGCCGTTCAAGATTAAAGCAAAGCGTCTTCGAGGATTTTCAGCATCGGTTTTCATCTCCAAAAAATTTTATTTTTTTTGAAAAACCTCTTGACAAACGAGGAAAAGTGTGGTATTATATAACCAACCTACAGGATAGGTGGTATAAATCACGAACAAAAACCAATATACAGAAATGAAAGGAAGAAGCTTATGCCGGATTTCAGATTTGAAACTCTCCAGGTACACGCAGGACAGGAGTCGCCCGACCCCGCAACCGACGCAAGAGCGGTTCCGATATATGCGACAACCTCGTATGTATTCAAAGACTCCGCACAGGCGGCGGGCAGATTCGCGCTCACCGAGGGCGGCAACATCTACACAAGGCTTATGAACCCCACGTCGGACGTCTTTGAAAAGCGCGTCGCCACACTTGAAGGCGGTGTCGGTGCTCTTGCGACAGCTTCAGGCTCTGCGGCTATAACCTACGCTGTGCAGAACATAGCGGTGGCAGGAGACCACATCGTGTCGTCAGCTAACCTCTACGGCGGAACGTACAACCTTTTCTCAAACACTCTCGTCGAGCAGGGACTGAAAACAACGTTCGTCGATCCTTCCTGTCCGGAGAACTTCGAGAAAGCGATACTTCCGAACACAAAGCTTCTCTATGCCGAAACCCTTGGAAACCCCAACTCGGACGTAATCGACATAGAGGCGATAGCACAGGTCGCACACCGTCACGGAATACCGCTCATAGTGGACAGCACCTTTGCAACGCCGTATCTTCTCAGACCGATAGAACACGGAGCGGACATAGTCGTTCACTCGGCGACGAAGTTCATGGGAGGTCACGGAACGGTAATGGGCGGCGTTATAGTTGACGGAGGAAAGTTCGACTGGGCGCAGAACGACAAATTCCCCGGTCTCTCGAAGCCGAATCCGTCGTACCACGGAGTGGTCTTTACCGAAGCCGCCGGAAATGCGGCGTATATCATAAAACTCCGCACGACAATCATGCGCGACCAAGGTGCGACGATATCCCCGTTCAATTCTTTTCTCCTTCTCCAGGGTCTCGAAACGCTGTCTCTCCGCGTTGAACGTCACGTTGAAAACGCACTCCGCGTCGTTGACTTTCTGAAGAACCATCCGCAGGTCGAAAAGGTAAATCACCCCTCGCTTGAGGTCGGCGAAAAGAAGGCTCTCTACGACAAATATTTTCCGAACGGTGCGGCGTCGATATTCACCTTCGAGATAAAGGGCGGTGCGGAAGCAGCAAAGAAGTTCACGGAAAGTCTCAGTCTCTTCTCGCTTCTCGCAAATGTTGCGGACGTAAAGAGCCTCGTTATTCATCCGGCGTCAACGACGCATTCGCAGATGAACGAAAAAGAGCTTCTCGCCTGCGGCATAAAGCCGAACACTATAAGACTTTCGATAGGCACCGAACACATCGACGACATCATAGCCGATCTTGAAAGAGGTTTTGCGGCAGTCGCCGAGAAATAACATGACAAACAGAATTACACATAAACTTACACCATCTTTATAAAGGAGCGATTTATATGTCAAAGATATACACATCAGCAGACGAACTTATAGGTAAAACCCCTCTTCTTGAGCTCACACACATTGAAAAGAAGCTCGGGCTCAAGGCAAAGATTCTCGCAAAGCTCGAGTACTTCAATCCGGCAGGATCGGTAAAGGACCGTATCGCAAAGAAGATGATTGACGACGCCGAAGCCGCAGGAAAGCTCACTCCCGACTCCGTAATCATCGAGCCTACCTCCGGAAACACAGGTATCGGTCTTGCGTCGGTTGCGGCGGCAAGAGGCTACAGAATAATCATCGTAATGCCCGAGACGATGTCCGTTGAAAGACGTCAGCTCATGAGGGCATACGGTGCAGAGCTTGTTCTCACTGAGGGTGCAAAGGGCATGAAGGGTGCAATCGCAAAGGCTGAGGAGCTTGCAAAGGAGATTCCGAACGCATTTATTCCCGGTCAGTTCGTCAACCCCTCCAACCCCGAGGCGCACAGAGAAACGACAGGTCCCGAAATATACGACGACACCGACGGTAAGGTTGACTTCTTCGTCGCAGGCGTAGGTACGGGCGGAACAATTACCGGCGTCGGCGAATACCTCAAGTCCAAGATTCCGACGGTAAAGGTTGTAGCGGTAGAACCCGAGACCTCCGCAGTGCTTTCAACAGGCATCGCAGGACCTCACAAGATTCAGGGCATAGGCGCAGGCTTTGTTCCGGAGGTTCTCAACACGAAGGTTTACGACGAAATCATCCCCGTTGCAAACGAGAGTGCTTTTGAAACCGGCAGACTCATCGGCAAGAACGAGGGCGTACTCGTCGGCATATCCTCCGGGGCGGCACTCCATGCGGCAATTGAGGTTGCAAAGCGTCCCGAAAACGAGGGCAAGACCATTGTCGTTCTCTTCCCCGACACAGGCGACAGATACCTCTCCACTCCCCTTTTCGCAGAGTGATTTAACGAACGCATAAACCGAGAAAGGAGGTCGGACGATGCTTATATCGACCAAGGGCAGGTATGCTCTGAGAGTCCTCATTGACCTTGCCGAGCACAGAAACGGCGGCTACACACCAATGAAGGAGATTGCCGAAAGGCAGGAGATATCGCTCAAATACCTCGAGAGGATAGTCCCCGAGCTTACCAAGGCGAAGTACATCGAAGGCGTTCACGGCAAAGGCGGCGGATACAGGCTCATAAAAGAACCGTCGGACTGCAACGTGTGGGATATACTCTGCGTGACGGAAGACGACCTCGCTCCGGTATCGTGCCTAAAGAAGGACGCTCCAGCGTGTTCAAGAGCGGCTGAGTGTCGGACGCTTCCGATGTGGAACGGCTTTTACAAGCTCACGCACGACTACTTCTCCGGCATAACGGTGGCAGACCTGATAAAAGAATCCGCCTCCGACAACTACGTGATATAAATTTACCCCGAAGCACCGTAATAAGTGTTTCGGGGCAGTTTTTTTATTTTGTGGTTTTTGCGCTGATCTCAGCCTCTCAGCCGACGCTTTTTCCGTCAACCCATTCGGAGCCTTTCACGACGTCGTGAAGGTTCTTTTCGGCGTTGTAGACTATGTTGTACTCCGTGCCGCTGACACGGTTATCGTCGCTGAAAGTTCCGACAAAGCTTGCGTAAACACCCTCGTAAAGGGGACTTCCTTTCGGCAAATACTCCGTGCCCGAGCCGTTCTTTTTACCGTCCTTCATCTCGCCGATGTACGTGAGAATACCGCTTTGGTAGGTTCTCGCCTTGCCGTTTACGTTGCCGCCGCCGAACACACCCTCCGCACAAAGATATCCTGCACGGTTATAAAGCTTGCCGCTTCCGCTGTAGAGATTGCTCTCAAAGCTGCCGGAATACATAAGTCCGTCCTTTGCACGGGGAACGACGAACTCCGACACCTCATTTACGAGAGTGTATTCATTTTCGCCGTAGTCGTTTCTGCCGGCAACAGCGCCGTTATAGTATGCTTTACCCACTCCGTGCGCAACTCCGTTCACAACGTTTCCTCTGTAGTAGAGCAGGTCTCCGCCGTATACAGAAGACCTGAACGGAAGCAACGAACTTTCAAAATAGTATATTACGCCGTCCGTGTCCGTATAGCCGGGAGCGTAGGTTATATAGGTATCGTAGGGCTTATGAAAATATCCGTACTCCGCATCGACATTGACAAGTCTGTCGGTGAGAATTTTGCCGTCGTATACGGGGTTTCCGTCCTTGTATATGGTTCCGGCGAAAGAAACGACATGGTCTTCCTCATCACGCTCGACGCTCTCTCTGTTTATCGAAAGGTACTTCTTTCCCACGGTCGTATAGCGAATCTGAGTCTTTTCGTCCTCTTTGCCTCTCATAACAAGTCCGTAACGGAAAGAATCATCAAAGGCGCAATAGGAAATACCCTGTGCGTTTTCGTAATCGGCGGTATAGCGCACCGCACCCTTGAAATTGTCGTTGTAGGTATACACAGAGCCGTTTGCGTTGTTGACATATGTCACGGTCTCATAGCTTCCGAAGCGGTCGGTTCTCTTATTAACGCTGACGCCGTATTCAAGCGTGCCGTCCTCCGAGAGCTTTCCTCTTTTCGTTTCCGTGCTTCCGACAGAGGGATATCCGTCTTTCTCTCCGTCATAGGTCTCGACCGCAGGCTCGTAATCCCTGACTTCGTTTTCGATTATCTTCACGTCAAAGCGGCGTTTTGAGTTGTCGTATACGCACTCGCCGTACTTCTGAAGCCAGTCGGCACGGATAACTGTTCTGCCGCCGATGTTGTAGGAGTCGGCTTTTTCGCCGTCAACGTAGGTCACAATATCGGTGGAGTATATGGGGAATTTATAACCGAAAGACTGCACTGCGGGCTTTTTCTCATTCACAAAATCGCCGATGTATGCAGTAAATGAAAAGGGCTTGCGGTCAATCGAAAGCGTTCTGTCGGCAGCGTTCCACACAACGTCAAAGCCGTAATTGAGAAGCTCCTCCGCAATGAGGTATGTATTCCCGGCGTAGTTGTACGACTCAATCGGGCAGTTATCTATAAAAACCGTGATATCCGTATCGGTGACGGCACCGACGGTTTCGGCAGCACTTGCTCTTACCCCGCATACACCGGTAGCAGCAGCCGCCGCAAGGAAAAACGCTACGCTCTTTCTGAAATTCATTATGTCAAAACCTCCGCAAAAGTATTCATATATATCCGTACATTCGACGTAAAATCAGAGCATTTTGTTCCGTAATTCCGCAGAAAAAAACATCGTCGTAATCTATTGTTTACATTATATCACATAACATCGGTTAAATTATTGCTCAAAGGTAATTTTGTTGTAAATTGTCGCAGAAACATTTGACTTATACAAAATCGGGTGATATAATATCATTTTGTGTTATAATGTAAAAAAGGTACGCAGTGAAGTAGCCGAAAAGGCGGACAAAAAGAAAGGCACGGAGTTATTTATGATAAGAAACGATTTGAGAAACATCGCCATAGTCGCACACGTTGACCACGGCAAGACCACGCTCGTTGACGAAATGCTCAAGCAGAGCGGCACGTTTCGCGAAAACCAGGTTGTCGAAGACAGAGTCATGGACAGCAACGACCTCGAACGTGAAAGAGGAATTACAATTCTTGCAAAGAACACGTCTCTCGTGTACAAAGATATAAAGATAAACGTTGTAGACACCCCCGGACATGCCGATTTCGGCGGCGAAGTTGAGCGTATACTCAAGATGGTAAACGGAGTCATCCTTCTTGTTGACGCTTTCGAGGGTACTATGCCTCAGACGAGATTCGTTCTCCAGAAGGCTCTTGAGATGGGACACAAGGTCATAATCTGCGTAAACAAAGTTGACCGTCCCGGCGCAAGAGTATATGAGGTTGTGGACGAGGTTCTTGAGCTTTTCATCTCCCTCGACGCAAACGACGACCAGATAGACAGTCCCGTTGTGTTCTGCTCCGGCAGAAACGGCACGGCTTCCCTCTCCCCCGACAGTCAGGACAGCGACCTCCGTGCGCTCTTCGAGACGATAATCAACCACATTCCGGCTCCCGACGTTGACCTTGACGCACCGGCTCAGATGCTTGTTTCGTCGATAGACTACAACGAATACGTCGGCAGAATAGCTCTCGGCCGTGTCGAAAGAGGTATAATCAAGAGAAACGAGGACGTTGTGGTCACAAACTTCAACGGTGCTCACGACGACTACAGCGCAAAGATTGCCTCGATGTTCACGATAGAGGGACTTAAGCGTGTTCCGGCAGAAGAGGTAAAGGCGGGAGACATCGTATGTATCTCGGGTATTGAGGGCATAACGATAGGCGACACCATATGCGACGCAAACGCCGTCGAGGCTCTTCCCTTTGTAAAGATTTCCGAACCGACACTTGAAATGACCTTCTCAGTAAACGATTCCCCGTTCGCAGGCACCGAGGGCAAGTACTGCACCTCGCGCCACCTCAGAGAAAGACTTTACCGCGAGCTTCTCAAGGACGTTTCTCTCAGAGTCAGCGACACAGAGTCCACCGAGAGCTTCAAGGTTGCCGGCAGAGGAGAGATGCACCTCTCGATACTCATAGAGACTATGCGCCGTGAGGGCTACGAATTTCAGGTAAGCGCACCGAAGGTTCTTTACAAGGAGACCGACGAGGGCATAATGGAGCCTCTTGAAGAGGTTACGTGCGAGGTTCCGACCGATTACATGGGTTCGGTAATGGAAAAGCTCGGCTCGAGAAAGGGAGAGCTTAAGGATATGCAGCCGCAGGGCGACACACGCATGAAGCTCACCTTCTCCATTCCGACAAGAGGTCTCTTCGGCTACAGAAACGAATTTCTCACCGATACCAGAGGCGAGGGTATCATAAGCTCGATTTTCGAGGGCTACACGCCTTACAAGGGCGAAATTCCGAAGCGCGTCACCGGTTCTCTCATCGCTTACGAAACGGGCAAGACAACCGCTTACGGCATATTCAACGCACAGGACAGAGGGCTTATGTTCGTCGAGGCGTCTCAGGACGTATACGAGGGTCAGATTGTCGGCGAATCCCCCAAAACCGACGATATTGTCGTAAACGTCTGCAAGAAAAAGCACATGACCGCCGTTCGTTCGTCGGGTGCGGACGAAGCTCTCCGTCTTATCACGCCGAAGTTCTTCAGCCTTGAGGAAGCTATCGAGTACATCAACGACGATGAGCTTATTGAGGTAACTCCCAAGTCGATAAGACTGCGCAAGGCAATTCTCAACAACGTAAACCGTGCAAAGTTCAACGCAAAGAACAAATAATACACGTTTCGCAGAGTCTCCCCGTCGATGTTCGTAAATGCCGGCGGGGATATTGCGGACAATCCGGCATATACTTAGTGAGGAGACTCTTTCGGAGGTAGGATCATGGCGAATTTCATCGAAATACTCAAGAGCATATTCTTAGGCATAGTAGAGGGCATAACCGAATGGCTTCCGATAAGCAGTACGGGACATATGCTTCTCGTGGACGAATTCATAAAGCTCGGAATGGCGGACGATTTCAAGGAGATGTTCTTTTACGTTATTCAGCTCGGAGCAATTCTTGCGGTCGTAATTCTGTTCCGGAACAAGATGTTTCCTTTCAACCTCACCGACAAATCAAAGCCCGTGATAAAAAAGGACATCTTCTCCATGTGGTTCAAGGTTGTCGTGGCTTGTATACCGGGCGCTGTTGTGACGATACTTTTCGACGATTTCATCGAGGCTCATCTTCACACGCCGTTTGTTATTGCCGCCGCTCTCATCTTCTACGGCATTGCGTTCATCGTCGTTGAAAACCTCAACAAGAACCGCACGGTGAAGGTCGCCTCACTCTCGGACATTACATACAAAACAGCCTTTATCATCGGGCTTTTTCAGGTGCTTTCGATAATCCCCGGCACCTCGAGAAGCGGCGCGACCATAATCGGCGCACTCATAATCGGCGTGTCGAGGGTTGCGGCGGCTGAGTTTACATTCTTTCTCGCAGTACCGGTCATGTTCGGTATGAGCGCACTCAAGCTAATCGGCTTCGGCAGAGCGTTCACGTCCTCGGAAATTATCGTGCTTGCGGTCGGAATGATCGTCGCCTTTGCGGTGTCGGTCGCCGTCATAAAATTCCTCATGAGCTATATTAAGAAGCACGACTTCAAGCTCTTCGGCATTTACAGAATAGTTCTCGGTGCGGCGGTGATTCTCTACTTTGCGCTTGCGCACTGAACTGAAAGTGCATCTCGCTGCATCGATGCGTCTCCTTTCGGAGGCGCATATTTTTTTGCTTTTGGGAATAAAGATTAAACCGTGTACACAACTCTTTGAAACATTTAAACTCACAGAAGGACATCATAAGTTCAAAAATGTGCTTTTGATTGTGCAAAATGCACAATTTTGTGTATGAAAATATGAGCAGTATTACATATTGCATAAACCGCCGTTTTGGTGTATAATATAAGCAGTTTACGGAAGAGCATTGAGTTTACTTTACGCGGACAGATTATCCGAGAAAGATATATTTCCGAAAAGACAACTTTCGGGAAAAGTGACTTCCCAAGCTAAATAATTCAGATGCGAAAAGCATCGCGGAGAGGAGAATTTTCAATGGCAAATTACAGCTCAACAGTTGACAACATAAGGAACGTGGCTCTGCTCGGACACGGCGGCAACGGTAAGACGTCGCTCGCAGAGGCTATGCTGTACCTCGCAAAGGAAACAGACAGACTCGGCAAAGTCACGGACGGAAACACAGTGTCCGACTACGATCCGGAAGAGATCAAGAGGAAATTCTCTCTTTCAACGTCGATAGCTCCCATTAACTGGAAGGGCAAGAAGATAAACATTCTCGACTGCCCCGGATATCTCGATTTTGTCGGAGAAGCGATACAGGCTCTCAGAGTCGCCGGCTGCGCTCTTATCGTAATGGACGCAAAGAGCGGCGTTGACGTCGGAAGTGAGCTTGCATGGGATTATGCTACCGACGCAGGTGTTCCCAAGGCGTTCTTCATCAACAAGATGGACGACGAAAACGCAAACTTCGGTAAAACCATTGAGGCAATGCGCGAAAAGTTCGGTCTCGCGGTCTGCCCGATAGCCATTCCGATAATCGTTGACAGAAAGCCTCTCGGCTTTGCGGACCTCGTTGACATGAAGGGTTACGAGTACGTAAACGACGGCACCGTTAAGCCTCTCGAAATTCCGGCAGGAAGCATGGAAAAGATAGAGACCTTCCGTAATATGCTTATGGAGTCCCTTGCGGAGACCTCGGATGAGCTTATGGAAAAGTACTTTGCCGGCGAAGAGTTCACGCTTGAGGAAATGCACAAGGCACTCGGAAGCGGAATCATCGCAGGTACTATAGCACCCGTTATGGTCGGCTCTTCGACGACTCTCGCAGGCATTACGGCACTCATGGATGTTATAGCGGCGTCGTTCCCCTCTCCTTGCGAGAGAAAGCCCGAAAAGGACGCAGACGGCGAGTTTATGCCGACAGGCACGGAGGCTCCGGCTTCGGTATTCGTTTTCAAAACGGTTGCCGACCCGTTTGTAGGCAAGATGTCATACTTCAAGGTAATGACGGGAAGTCTCAAAAAGGACTCCGTACTTACAAACCTCACCACCGGTCAGCAGGAAAAGTTCGCTCACATATACGTAATGCGCGGCAAAAAGCAGCTTGAAACGGATGAGCTTTGCTGCGGCGACATAGGCGTCACGACCAAGCTCGTTTACACCAACACCAACGACACACTCGGCGGCACACGTCCGTACAAGAAGATAGAATATCCCGAACCGTTCCTCTGCAAGGCTCTCGTGCCGAAAGCAAAGGGCGACGAGGACAAGATTTCCTCCGGCATCTCAAAGCTTCTCGAAGAGGATCTCACACTTCGTTTCGAGAACAACGCAGAGACAAAGCAGATGCTTCTCTACGGTCTCGGCGAACAGCACCTTGACGTAACCCTCTCGAAGCTCAAGACCCGTTTCGGCATCTCCATCGACCTTACCTCTCCCATCATCGCATACCGCGAGACGATAAAGAAGAGCGTTCAGGTTGAAGGAAAGCACAAGAAGCAGTCGGGCGGAAGCGGTCAGTACGGTCACGTAAAGATAACGTTCAGCCCCGGAGAGGCGGCAGGACTCACCTTCACGCAGAGCGTCGTCGGCGGAAGCGTGCCGAAGGGATACTATCCGGCTGTTGAAAAGGGACTTCTCGAAGCGATGACAAAGGGCGTACTCGCAGGCTACCCGGTTGTAAACCTTGCGGCAGATCTCTTCGACGGTTCGTATCACCCGGTTGACTCGAACGAAATCTCTTTCAAGCTTGCCGCAAAGCTCGCTTACAAAGAGGGTCTGCCGAAAGCAAATCCCGTTATCCTCGAACCTGTAGGCTCGCTGTTCGTAACGGTTCCCGATTCTCTCGTGGGCGACGTTATAGGCGATCTCAACAAGAGAAGAGGACGTGTTATCGGCATGACGCCCGACGAAAAGAAGAAGGCGTATACGGTAGTCGAAGCGGAAGTGCCGACCTCGGAAATGAGCGACTACACGATAGTTCTCCGTGCGATGTCTCAAGGCAGAGGAAAATTCATGTTCAGATTCCTGCGCTATGAGGAAGCTCCGGCAATGATAGCAAACAAGGTCATTGAGGAAGCAAAGAAGCGTGCGGCGGCTGAAGAAAAATAAATATATACGTAAAAACGGGGGGCGGAAAAGCTCCCCGTTTCTTTATTGCCAAGCAAAAAAGGAAACCGGCGTGCGGCTTCCTTTTTCGTTTTTATGTAACTAATCCGTCGTCTCAGTCGTCGAGGGTTCTGAGGAACTCTATGCAGCGGCCGACTTCGCCGAGACCGGTGGGGTCAAGACCTTCGGACTCGATAACCATGAGAACGTTGTTTGCATTAGCCCAGTTGCGGATATCCTTGATTACGTTCTTGCCGGAGCCTACGGACAGACCCTTTACGCCGTCGTGAACGTGGTCGAAGTTCTTGCATTCGGGAGCGGAGGGGATACCGTCCTTAAGGTGTACGACTCTGATTCTCGACTTGTTCTCTTCGAGGAACTTTACAACGTCAAGACCTGCGTTAAATGCCCACCATGTATCGATTTCAAGTTCAACCGAGGTCTCCGCCTTTACCATATCCTCGAAAACTATTCCGCAGGAGTTGGGGAAGAACTCACGGGAGTGGTTGTGGTATCCGAGACGGATTCCGTTCTCCGCAAGCTTCTTCTGAGCGGCGTTGAGGGTATCGATAACCCACTTTGCCTTCTCGGGAGTGGACCAGTCGCAGCCGGGGACAATGAGGTTGTCACAGCCGATGATCTTGTGATACTTTATTGTATCGTCAATCTTTTCGGGAGTGATCGCGTCCATACCGGTGTGCGTACCGGAACATACGAGACCGAACTCATCGAGCCAAAGCTTTATCTGCTCGGGCATGTAGTCGAAAAATCCGGCAAACTCAACGTACTTGTAGCTCATCTGCGCTACCTTTTCGAGTGCCATTCTCATGGAGTCCTTGGTGATGTCTCTGAGGGAGTACATCTGAAGACCGTATTCTGTTCTTGCCATTTTGAAATACCTCTTTTCAGTAAAAATCGTTTTTCCACTATACGGAAACATATTCCGTCAGCTAAAAGTATATCATACGGAAACCCATTTGTCAACCGCAAACGCAAATTTTTCCGTTAAAGAATATCATTTTGTCAAACAAGGTGCGTTTCGGACATTATGCGAATATCGTTTTGAGCCAGTCGAGAGCATATCTCACCCAAACCGCGTCATATTCCGAAGCAAAACTCTTCGTTACGGTATCGGCGTCGCACACCGAAAGTCCGTGACCGCCGACAGGGAAAACGTGAGTCTCAAACGGCACCCTCGCCGCGCTGAGAGCCTGAGCCATTGTGAGCGTCTGCTTCACCGACACAACATCGTCCTCCGCCGTGTGCCACATAAAGGTCGGCGGCATATGCTCCGTTACCGCAAGGTCTGCCGAGAGGTAGTCGTAAAGCTCCGCTCCCTTTTCGCCGGCGGCCTCAAGTGCGTCTTCAAGCCCCTCCTGCTCGCGCATAACCGTCAGCGCATACGAAAGCAAAACAGCATTCGGCTTTATGTCGCCGCTCTTTTCACCGCACATTTCGCAGAGCGCACCGTCGTCCCACCTTGCGCCGATAAGTGCGGCGAGATGTCCGCCGGCAGAAAAGCCTATAACGGCAATTTTATCGGGATTTACCGAGTATTCCCCGCAGTTCTTTCTTATGTGTGCGACGGCGTGCGCGGTATCGATAAGAGGAATAAACTCTCCGTTTTCGCTGATAATATCGGGTATCAGCGTGTAGTTCAGCACAAAGGCATTATAGCCCTCGGCAAGAAACTTCTTGGCAACCGGCTCGGACTCCCTTGCGGAACAATGCGTGTACGCACCGCCGGGAATTATGAGTATCGCGGGTCTGCCGCCCTCCGGCACTCTCTCGTCGGAAATGTACGTACTGAGAAAAACCTTATCGTTATTGTCGTATATGTATTTTGTTTCGCAGAGCATAGTTCTCTCCCCTTTCCTGTCCGTATTTTACCACCGATTTGTTCCGAATTACAACACTTTGCTTTTAATTTTGTGTAAAATTGAATACTATCGAAAATATTTACAAATGCTGTTGACAAATGTGTTTTCGCGGAGTATAATACCCCCATAGGGTATATGAAACGAGGTGCTACGATGAACGGCGAAAACAACGAAAAATGTGAGTGCGAATGCAAATGCCGACACAGAACGTCTGAAAGAGACAGCGAAGAGTACAAACGGCTTATGAACAGACTCAACCGAATCGAGGGACAGATACGCGGCATAAAGGGAATGCTTGAGCGCAACGAATACTGCATAGACATACTCACCCAGACCGCCGCCGTCAATGCCGCTCTTTCGGCGTTCAGCCGTGAAATACTTACAACGCACATAAAAACCTGCGTTGCCGACGGCATAAGGAGGGGTCACGCGGAAGAAGTATCGGAGGAGCTGTCCGAGGTTTTGAGAAAGCTTTTGAAGTAATACGGACAGCATACAAGAGTCATTTCACAAAGGAGAGTGAAAATATGGCAGGGCATTATAAGGTAACGGGAATGAGCTGTGCGGCGTGCAGTGCGAGAGTCGAAAAGGCGGTGTCCGCACTTGAAGGTGCGGACGAGGTGGCGGTAAATCTTCTCACCGGCACCATGACCGTCGGCGGCAGTGTGTCGAGCGACGCGGTTATAGCCGCCGTCGTAAAAGCAGGCTACGGAGCAAGCCTCGAGGGTAAAGCGGCTTCGTCAAAGAGTGCCGACAACGACGCCTTCCGCGACACGGAAACACCGAAGCTGAAAAAGCGGCTTGCGTGGTCGATAGGCTTCCTTGCGGCACTTATGTATTTCTCGATGGGGCATTCGATGTGGGGCCTCCCCGTACCGAAGTTTTTCGACGGCAACTGCACCGCTCAAGGACTTTTACAGCTTCTTTTGACGGTAGCCGTCATGATAATAAACGGCAGGTTCTTCACGAGCGGCTTTACGGCACTTCTGCGCCGTTCGCCGAATATGGACTCCCTCGTTGCCCTCGGTTCGGGCGCGGCGTTTGTCTACAGCACATACAACCTCTTTCTAATGACCGCCGCGGACGAAATAACCGCAATGCATCTCATGCACGGCCTTTACTACGAATCGGCGGCAATGATACTTGCACTCATAACGGTCGGAAAAACGCTTGAAGCGTACTCCAAGGGCAGAACTACCGACGCACTTAAAAGTCTTGCGGATCTTGCACCGAAAACGGCAACTCTCATTCGCGACGGAAAGGAGGTCACCGTCCCTGCCGACAGTATCGCCAAGGGCGACACCTTCATCGTGCGTCCGGGTGAGAAGATACCTGCCGACGGTGTGGTAAAAGAGGGTGAAAGCGCAGTCAACGAATCGGCTCTCACCGGCGAGAGCATTCCTGCGGACAAGGCGGTCGGCGACAATGTGAGTGCGGCGACGGTGAACACCTCGGGAGTGCTTGTCTGCGAAGCGACACGTGTCGGCGAAGACACTACTCTTTCTCAGATAATCCGCACGGTAAGCGACGCCGCGGCGTCGAAAGCACCGATAGCAAAGCTTGCCGACCGTGTATCGGGCGTATTCGTGCCGATAGTTATAGGTATATCGCTTGTCACCATGGCGGTATGGCTTCTCTGCGGCAAGGACGCCGGATTTGTGCTTGCAAGGGGCATTTCTGTACTCGTTATCAGCTGTCCTTGTGCGCTGGGACTTGCAACGCCGGTCGCCATAATGGTGGGAAGCGGAGTAGGTGCTAAAAACGGCGTGCTTTTCAAAAGCGCGGCGATTCTCGAGAGAGCGGGACACGTAAAAACCGTCGTTCTCGACAAAACCGGCACCGTCACGAGCGGCGAGCCGACCGTTACCGACATAATTCCCTGCGACGGCATCGGCGAAGACGAGCTTCTGGCTCTTGCGGCATCCCTTGAAAAAAACAGCGAGCACCCTCTCGCAAAGGCAGTGCTTGCCGAGAGCGAACGCAGGGGTCTTTCGTTATCTGCCGATATCTCGGACTTTAAGGTGCTTCCCGGGAGCGGTCTTTCGGCAAAGGTAGGGAAAAGTGAGCTGTACGGCGGAAACATGAAGTCGGCAGGCGAGCTTGCAAAGGTTTCCGAAGATCTCAAAGCCGAAGCCGAAAAGCTTTCCTCTGACGGAAAAACGCCGCTGTTCTTCGTAAGAGACGGCAATGTAATCGGTATAATCGCAGTTGCCGACAGCATTAAGCACGACAGCCGTGCGGCGGTAAGCGAGCTTCACGGAATGGGAATAGACGTCGTCATGCTCACGGGCGACAACGAACGCACCGCGGCGGCGGTTGCAAAAAAGGTCGGTATCACCCCCGACAAGGTTATTGCAGGAGTTCTGCCGACGGGAAAATCGAGCGCAGTCGAGTCGCTTAAGAAGAACGGCAGTGTCGCAATGGTCGGAGACGGAATAAACGACGCACCGGCTCTCACAAGCGCGGATGTCGGAATTGCGGTAGGCGCCGGAACCGACGTTGCCATAGACGCGGCGGACATCGTACTCATGAAAAACAGCCTTTCAGACGTCGCACCGGCAATAAGATTGAGCCGTGCCGTACTTCGCAACATAAAGGAAAATCTCTTCTGGGCATTCATTTACAACGTAATCGGCATACCGCTTGCGGCAGGTGTGTTTATACCTATATGGGGACTTGAACTCAATCCGATGTTCGGTGCGGCGGCAATGAGCCTTTCGAGCTTCTGCGTCGTGACAAACGCACTGAGACTCAATCTGTTTAAGTTTTCCAAGGGAAAAACCTCACACCCGGGCGGCAATACCGCAGACAATACACCAAAGGAAACGAAAGGAGAAAGAAACATGGTAAAGGAATTTAAGGTCAAAGGCATGATGTGTTCGCACTGCGAGGCGACGGTAAAGAAAGCACTCGAGGAGCTTGACGGCGTAAAGAGCGCAACCGCCGACCACACAGCCGAAAAGGTAACGGTCGAGCTTACGGGCGACGTTCCGGACAAAAGGATAATCGGAGTAATAACCGAAAAGGGTTACAAGGTTATATAAGCGAACCGTAAAACGAAAAGCCGGCGGATACAAAGTCTGTCGGCTCTTTTTATTCTGCGTCAAAGTTTTTTCAGGCGGTCAAATCTCCCAAAGCCCTCCGCTTTTTCTTCGCACACGAGGTAATCGACGTCGCCGAGCGTACACTGTTTATACGCCGCAGATGCGCCTATCTTTTCAAGGTCGCACAGGAATACCCTCTCCCGTGCGTTGCGAAGCATTGCGTTTCTGACGAAAATCTCCTCTCTTGCGCAGTCACTGACAACTCCGTCCTCCGAGAGTGCTTTCGTCGAGAAAAACAGTCTGTCGGCGCATATTCCTTCAAAGGTCGCCTGAGCGTCGTTCCCGACAAGGCAGGTTCTGTTTTCACGGCAAAGCGTGCCTCCGGAAGAAATGACATTTACACTGCTCTCCGACAGAAGCCCTATTATCTCGATGTTGTTCGTTGCGACGGTAATGCGGCATTTATGCGCCGAAACAATTTCGCGCGCAAGGTAAAATGCGCTTGACGACTGATCGAGAAATATAACTTCTCCGTCTTTTATAAGCTTTGCCGCTTTCTTTGCAATCGCCTGTTTCTGACCGGAGTTGTGACCTCGCCGAACGTTGAAATCGCTTGCGAGTGAGAATACATTTACAAGCTCCGCACCTCCGTAGACTCGGTTCACTATCCCCTTTTCCTCAAGCCGTGTGAGGTCACGTCTTATACTCGACTCACTCGCGTACATCTCGGCGCAGAGCGCCTTTACCTCCGCATAGCCGTCGTGAGAGCGGAGTATATTCACTATCTCCTTTTCGCGTTCCTTTTTTAACACAGCATCCACCCCATACTCTGACCGTTTCTGACCGATTCGGCATTATTTTGTGTAAAGTCTCCGTGTTTTTGCCCGTTTTGCGTAAATTGTTGACTTTCTTTGTCGGGTATATTATAATATATTCATATGAAATTGTCAATAGCGACAGTGTGAAAAGGGTGATAAAATGTTTACGGAAATAAACGAATTGCTGAAAGGTATAAAATGCGCAAGCTGCGGAAAAAAACACTCCTGCGCTATAGAAAAGGTTTACGTCGAACACGGTGCGGCAAGACGTTTCACAGAGCTTTGCCGTGAATACGACAGCATACTCATCGTCGCCGACGAAAACACCTACCGTGCCGCAGGCGAAAGAACGGTCGCGGCGCTTTCCGGAAAGAATCTTGAGAAAGTCGTATTCGACGGCTCGCACATACTCATTCCAAACGAGGACGCCATAGCCGCGGTCGAAGAAAAGACCGGCGGCAAAGACCTCATACTCGGCATAGGTTCGGGCGTTATTCAGGATTTGTGCAAGTACGTTTCGCACGACACGGGTATACCGTATATGGTTTGTGCAACCGCTCCCTCAATGGACGGCTATGCGTCAAGCGGCGCGGCGATGATACTTAAGGGCATGAAAGAAACCGTGAGCGCAGGTGTACCGATGGCGATAGTTGCCGACACCGAGGTTTTGAAGAACGCTCCGTCCGAAATGATAAAGGCAGGCTACGGAGACATTGTCGGCAAGTATTCGGCGCTCAACGACTGGAAGCTGAGCCGCACGGTAAACGGAGAGTACTTCTGTGAGTACATATATGACCTCACACTCAAGACCGTAAAAGAAACTCTCCGTCTTGCCGACGGAATTGCCGGCGGCGACGAAGAAAGCGTAGGCACACTCACAAAAGCACTTATCGTCGCGGGAATACTCATGAGCTTTGCCGGTTCGTCACGCCCGGCGTCGGGAAGCGAACACCATCTCTCTCACTTTTTCGAGATAACGGGCATTTTGGACGGCGCGGAGTATTTTCCGCACGGCATCAACGTTGCATATTCGACTGTCATAACCGCACGTCTTCGCGAACGGATATTGAAAAAACACTTTCCGCAAAAGCTTTACAGGCAGCCCAAGGACGAGTACACGTCGGCGATGACGGAAATATACAAGAGCATAGCTCCGAGGTGCGAGGCACTTCAGGAAAAGGTCGGAAACTATGCGGCGGACAGGACTTCGATTTATCTCGAAAAGGAGTCGGAGATAAGAAGTATTCTCGCCGAAATGCCGACAGGTGAAGAAACAGAGAAAATGATAAATGCGGTAGGACTTGACATGAGTGAATTTTTTGCGCTGTACGGCGAGGAAAGAATAAGAACTGCGGTAAAATACGCAAAGGATCTCAAGGACAGATACACGGTTCTTTGGCTCAACTACGATATGTTCGGAGGGGCTTGCGATGAATAAAACAAAGCTTATAGCGATGGATCTCGACGGCACTCTCACTCAGCACAAAACGCCGCTGACACCGGAAAACAGAGCCGCACTCACCGCTCTTTCCGAAAGGTACAAGCTCATTATAATGGGTGCAGGGCAGGTAATGCGAATTTACAATCAGCTTGAGTGCTTCCCTCTCGACATTGTCGGCAACTACGGCTTGCAGTACGGAAAATACCGTGACGGCGGCATTGAAATCGTGCGTGATCTCTCGTTTGGGTGTGACAGGGAAGGCGTTGAGAGGAAGATTGACTTTCTGAGGAAGGAGCACGGCTTCACTGAATTTCGGGGCGACAGCGTCGAGTATCACCCATCCGGCTGTGTGACTTTCCCCATTCTCGGCACAAAGGCACTTCAGTCCGACAAGCTTGCATTTGACCCCGACCGCACCAAGCGCAGAGCGTTTTACGGGGAAGTCTGCGAAATGTTCCCGGACTACTCGGTTTTCGTCGGCGGTTCGTCGAGCTTTGACATGGCACCGAAGCCCTACGACAAATACTACGCTCTCGACCTCTACTGCCGTGAAAACGGCTATGCGCACGGTGAGGTCATATACATAGGCGACGATTACGGTCTCGGCGGAAACGATGAGTCCGTGTACAAGTCCGACATACGCTTTCTCACGACAGACGACTACACGAAGTTTCCCGAAGTTGTTTCGCCGCTTCTGAAAGATTAATTAATGCTTTATGCAAAATGGCTGCCGGCAATACAAAAAAGTATTGCCGGCTTTTGTTATCGTTTTATACACAGAGTTACGCCCAAGGATCTTCCTCTTTCGGAACACGTATACCGGTAAGTACGCTCGAGTACTCCCACAGATACCATGCATCGCCTTTTCTGCGAAGCTTTATCGGCCTCGGAGAATCGGCACCGGCGGTTTTTAAGAACGCACGTATGTATCCCTCCTCGACATCCTGCGGACGGGGATCTGAAAGCACTTCGAGAGTTAGCGGAATATTCGGTGTGTAGCGATTATCCGGCGTTGCTCCGTCGAAATATGCAAGAGGCAGGTATTCTTTCCCACGCAGGCGGTCGTTTATGAAGCTTACATCAAAGCCGTTCATGGGCCGCGGTCCTCTCAGGCGGTTTATTGCCTCAGCACCGGCGTTTTTGTCCTTAAGCCAAAGCTTCAGCGCAAGCAAAAACATAAGGCAGGTGTTTTCCGGAATTGAAAGATCGTTCTGTGAAAGAGCAGAAAACTCTGCAATGGTCTCGGGGACTGACGTTACTGTAATTGTCATTTTAATTTCTCCTTTTCTCGCATCTTTTTGCACTTTTATTATATCATCTTCTCTTCTGTTTTTCAACCCCTGTTTTCAAAAAAGTATAGGTTGACACCGATTTTTATAGTTTTTTTACATATTTACATAAAGGAGGGAAAACGGATTAAAAAAGCCTTTTTTAAAAAACTTCGAAAAATACACAAATACCCCCTTGACAAATGTGTGCAAGTGTGATATCATATACGGTGATAAAAGGCAATGACGAAGACACGCTTCGCACGTCTTTTGCGAAAGAGAGTACGGATCACCGGCTGAAAGTCCGTATCGCAAATACTGCGCAGTACCGCTTCCGAGCTTTGCGGAGGTAACAATCCGCAGCGTTGACCTCGTTACGGTCGCATGAGTGACTTTGCAATCTATATTGTGAAGTAATTCGGGTGGAACCGCGTTTTTTGACGTCCCGAAAGGCAGAAATGTCTTCCGGGATTTTTTGCTTTTTACCCAAACAGTAATTTATTTTGTGAAAGGAAAGATATTATGTTCAAGATCACTCTCAAGGACGGCAGCGTTAAGGAATTCGACGCCGCTCTCAACGCTTACGACATCGCAAAGAGTATCAGCGAAGGACTTGCAAGAAACGCTCTTGCGGCAAAGATTGACGGAAAGGTTCGCGACCTCACGACAGTCGTTGACTCCGACTGCGCCATAGAGTTTCTCACCTTTGACGACGACGAGGGCAGACGCGTATACCGTCACACCGCCTCCCACATTCTCGCTCAGGCAGTAAAGCGTCTTTATCCCGACGTAAAGCTCACCATAGGTCCGTCCATCGAAAACGGCTTCTACTACGATTTTGACACCGATATGACCTTCACTCCCGAGATGCTCGAAAAGCTTGAGGGTGAGATGAAGAAGATAATCAAGGAAAACCTCACACTCGAAAGGTTCGTTCTTCCGAGAGACGAAGCGATAAAGTTCATGGAGGAAAAGGGCGAGCCTTACAAGGTTGAGCTTATAAACGATCTTCCCGAAGACGAAGAGGTATCTTTCTACCGTCAGGGCGATTTCGTTGACCTCTGTGCCGGCGCACATCTTTTCTCGACCGGCAAGGTAAAAGCGGTAAAGCTTCTTTCATGTACCGGCGCATATTGGAGAGGCGACTCCACAAAGAAGATGCTCAAGCGTATCTACGGCACGGCGTTCCCGAAGGCGTCCGAGCTTGAGGAATACATTGCCGCACAGGAAGAGGCAAAGAAGCGTGACCACAACAAACTCGGTCGCGAGCTTGAATATTTCACGACGGTTGAATGCGTCGGTCAGGGACTTCCGATAATGCTCCCCAAGGGCGCAAGAGTCATTCAACTTCTTCAGCGTTGGGTTGAGGACTACGAGCAGGCGCACGGCTACCTTCTCACCAAGACTCCTCTCATGGCGAAGCGTGAGCTCTACAAGATTTCCGGTCACTGGGATCACTACCTCGACGGTATGTTCGTAATAGGCGATCCGCACGACGAAACCAAGGAATGCTTCGCAATGCGTCCCATGACCTGCCCGTTCCAGTATCAGGTATTCCTCAACCGTCAGCGTTCGTACAGAGACCTCCCGATGAGACTCGGCGAGACCTCCACCCTCTTCAGAAACGAGGACAGCGGCGAAATGCACGGTCTTATCCGCGTGCGTCAGTTCACGATTTCCGAGGGTCATATAGTTCTGCGTCCCGAACAGCTTGAAGAAGAGTTCAAGGGTTGTCTTGAGCTTATCCAGTACTTCCTCGGCACCGTCGGACTTCTCGAGGATTGCACGTTCAGATTCTCGCAGTGGGATCCCGCAAACCCGAAAAACAAGTACGAGGGTACTCCCGAGCAGTGGGACGAGGCACAGTCGCTCATGGCAAAAATTCTCGACGACCTCAAGGTTGACTACTCGATAGGCATTGACGAGGCGGCGTTCTACGGACCGAAGCTTGACGTTCAGTACAAGAACGTATACGGCAAGGAGGACACTCTCGCCACAATTCAGATAGACCTTCTTCTCGCAAAGCAGTTTGATATGGAATACGTCGATACCGACGGTCAGAAGAAGACACCGTATATCATCCACAGAACCTCTCTCGGCTGCTTCGAGCGCACACTTGCGTACATGATAGAAAAGTATGCCGGTGCGTTCCCGACATGGCTTGCTCCGACTCAGGTAAAGCTTCTTCCGATAAACGACGCTGTTCTTGAATACGCAAACGGAATATCCGAAAAGCTCACCGGCCTCGGCGTAAGATGCGAAGTTGATTCGAGAAACGAAAAGATCGGCTACAAGATTCGCGAGGCACAGCTTGAAAAGGTTCCGTATATGCTTGTTATCGGCGAAAAGGAAAAGGAAGCCGGTGCTGTCTCGGTACGTTCGAGAAAAGACGGAGACAGAGGTCAGATGCAGGTTGACGCATTTGTTACCGAGCTTCTCGGAGAAATCGCTTCCAAGGCAAGATAACTCTTTATATAAAGATAACCGAGGGGAACAAAATCCTCTCGGTCTTTTTTGTGCTCTTTTAATCACTTTTCGCTTTGCACACATTCCGTATAATCCTTATAAAGATAGAGCGAGCCGCATATCACGCAGAGCGGAAAGTCCTTTGTTTTTTCGAGTGCGTCGCCTATATCGCGGCAGGGCACTGTCTCGAAGCCGCCGCCACTCATACATTCGGCAAGTGCCTCGGGCGACATTGCACGGGAATTGTCCTTTACCGTGACGGTGAAAATATTCTTTGGCGCCGACGACGACTCACGCATTGCCTTTATCACGCCTTTTTTCTCCTTGTCAGCCATCATCGCCATAATAAACACCGGCGCCACATCGGGATAATATCTTTCCAGCGAACGCATAAGCGACTGCATACCGCTCTCGTTGTGAGCACCGTCGATTATGAGCGTGCCTTTGCGTCCGCTCTCGCCCTTAAGCACCTCAAAGCGTCCGGGATTTGCCGCTTTTTCGAGTCCGCGCCGCACAGAGTTCTCATCAACCTTCAAAAGCCGTGCCGCCTCTATGGCAAGTGCGGCGTTTTCACACTGATATGCGCCCCTTATCCCGAGCTTTAAGCTATTCATACCGCCGTAATCGATAATCTCGTGACCGTCGGACGGCGTATGTACCGTCGGCTTCTCCGCAAGATACATCTGCGAGTGTTTCTCCGCGCAGACCTCGCGGAAAACCGTCATCACTTCATCGCACTGACGGAAGGTGACGAGCGGACAGCCTTCCTTTATTATCCCTGCCTTGCACCTTGCAATCTCGCCGAGTGTGTTCCCGAGATATCCCATGTGGTCAAAGCTTATCGAGGTTATTACCGACAAAAGCGGATTCTCTATAACATTTGTAGCGTCTCTCTCGCCGCCGAGTCCAACCTCGACAACGCAGATATCGCACTTTTTGTGAAGAAAATAAAGGAACGCCGCCGCAGTCCAAAGCTCAAACTGCGTGGGGTATTCGCCGAAACGCTCCTTTGTTTTTTCCGCCGCAGACTTCACCTCGTCCATTATGCTCTCAAGCTCCGCGTCCGTAATTTCCGTTCCGTCAATCGAAATGCGCTCGTTTACTCTCACCATATTCGGCGAAATGTACTTTCCCGTTCTGTACCCTGCTTCGGTGAGCATTGACGACAGAAACGCGCATACCGAGCCTTTTCCGTTTGTTCCGGCAATATGCACGCATTTAAGCGCAAGATGCGGATTTCCGAGCCTTTCGAGAAGATCTGTTATGCTCTCAAGACGAAGCCTTGCCGTCGTCTGAAAACTGTTTGCGTAATTCAAAAATTCCTTTGACATTAAAGTCACCTGTCTTTCCATACGGTAAGCGATACGTTCAGTTTTTCGAAATAAGCTTCATCATTCTCTCCGTCAAACCGCCGAATGAGAAGAGGAACACCGCCTGTATTGCGGCTTTCAGCACGCCTGCCGCTATTCTTGCGCCGAATGCTACCGCAAACGACGGAAAATATCCTGCCTGAGTGAGAAACGCGCTCACGATGAACATATCGATAACAAACATAAGCACCGTACAGACGGCACATCTTACTTTGTACGAAGCTCCCTTAAGCGGCAGTTCGTAAAACATCACGCCGTAAACCGCTCCGCACAAAAACTCACAGAGCGACAGCTGCGGAAGCCATGCGCCGACGGGCGACATAAATGCGTTTATCATATCCCCTGCCGCACCTACAAAGCCTCCTATCCAAGGTCCGAAAACGGCGGCGGAAAGGTAGACCGATATAAACTTGAACGGGACTTTTATCGTGTTTCCGACTCTGAACGTGAAGAACATCGCAAGCACGGCGGTCACAGCAAGAAGCATCGCCGCACCGCAAAGCTCCCTTACGGAAAGTCTCGGCACCGAGAAGCGTGAAAGTGAGAAGAAACCTTTGTTTTGCATAAAAAAACACCCTTTCGCAGTATTGTTTGCTACAAAAGGGTATGAATGAACGTTCAACGGTCAACGCACCGCACAAAGGCGGCACAGCCGAGGCATTTATACTGTATTGCAGCAACGGAATGCGGAAAATGCACCGCAAACAGCCGCACCTCAGCGCAGACCGTTTTTCGTAACCGCGGCAACTTCCCGTCCGCGGCTCACTTGACGCACAAATTCCTACTTTGCTTTCGGTCTTTCAACCGACACGTGAAACTATATCACATAAACGCCGAAATTTCAACGCATATTTGTTAATTTATCGGAGCACTTTTTGTAAACGGCTCTGCAAATAAGTACAGCCGCCGCTCCGCAGGCAATACCGAGAACGGCTCCGGCGAACACGTCCGTGGGATAGTGGACGGCAAGATAAAGTCTCGAGCAGCCCATAAGCACGGAAAAGGCGTATGCCGCAGCTCCGCATTTTTTGTTTTCGCAGAATATCGCCGTTGAAAAGGCGAACGCCGCCGCAGTGTGTCCCGACGGGAACGAAAAGTCATTCGGAAGCGCAATGAGAATATCGCTTCTCAGGAATACGTTGTAAAGATCAAACGGTCTCGGGCGCGCGATAAGCGGCTTCAGAATCACGTTGCACAAAAGAGCGTCGAGAATCAGTGCCGACGCGGCACAGACTCCGCAACGCCTTGTTTTCTGCACGATGAGAAGCACGACGGTAAGTACGATAAAGATAAGTCCGCCGTTTCCGAGAAACGACACAGCACTCATAACCGCGTCAAAAAATGCGTTTCTCGTTCCCTGAATCGCAAGAAGCACCGAGAGATCAAAGTCGTTTACAAGCTCAAACATTCCCGTCACCTCAGAAAAGCTTTATCGTCGTTGCGACCGACGAGGACAGAAGTGTCATTATAATTCCGGCGATGACGACTCCGAAGAATATCTCGACAAGCGATTTGCGAAGCGGAAGTCCCAAAAGAGCCGCAATACCGGCACCCGTCCACGCTCCGGTTCCGGGAAGAGGGATAGCAACGAAAATCATGAGTCCCAGTCCCAGCTTAGTCTTGAGGTTCTTTGACCTCGACATAAGCTTTCCCTCAATTTTCTTCGCGAACGCCGCAAATCGCGGCTTTGACTTGAGCCAAAGCATTATCTTTCTGCAAAGAAGCAGAATAAACGGCACGGGGAGCATATTTCCTATAACCGCAATCGTAAGCACCTCGTACCACGGAAGCCCGAGAGCAATTCCGACAGGCACTGCGCCGCGAAGCTCGACTATCGGCAAAAACGATATCAAAAGAAGCGCAAGCTCTTTGCCGCCGAACGACGCAACCCACTCAAATATGCTCTCAGCCATAGTTTACTCCTCTCCCATGCCATATATTATTATACCTTACAATCAGAACTCAATCTCAAGGGAATCGTATGCCGTGATTATGCCGAGGTTGTCGTAGAACTTACGGAAGTCCTCGTATGTACCGTTGGCATTATGCGTGAAGTGCTGTGCGACTACCTTGGTATGCGGCGCAATGAGTCCCATATCCTTCATTCTCGCAACAACCTCTCTGACGCACGAAACACCCATATGACCGTTGCGGCTCTCTTTGAAGCCCATGGTGGAATCGAGAGAAACAAGGTCGAATACTATGCCGCTCTTTTCGAGGTATTCCCACGTTTCGTCGAAGAAATATCCCGTATCGTTGCCGTAGAGCATGGACTTTCCGTCTTTTTCAATGATGTATATTACGGGAGTTGACTTGGGGTCGTGGTTCGCCTTAAGGGGAGTTACCTTATACTTTCCGGCGTAAAACGGCTTAAACGGCTCGATAAGCGTAAAATCAAACGCCGGAGAATCGCCCTCTATCCACGGCTCGATCTTTGCCTGAGCAGCCGGCATTCCGTAAATGTGAAGCACATTTCCGCGCGGCACGTCGCTGTAGCCGGGAGTTCTGTTGTAAAGATCCGCAGGATAAAGGTGGTCGCCGTGAGCGTGTGTTATTATAAGCTCATGTATATCTCTTAAGTTTATCTCGTCACGCAGAACGTGCAGATACGTATCGCACGGAAAATCAATGAGAAGCGTGTCGTCAACGATAGCCTGCGAACGGGTTCTTATATTTCTTCCTTTGTGAAGTCTTGCGTGCATACAAACCGGGCAGTTGCAGAAAAGTCCGGGGACTCCCTCTGCCGCCGCTGTTCCGAGATACTTTATCTTCATTGTTTTTTCCTCCAAGTATTAATACTTTTATATTTTACACCAAAACGACAGACTGAGTCAAGAGCGTAATTGTTACAAATATCGATTTTATAGAAACTTAATATGCGTAAACTTTATGATGTTAATAATGTGTAAAGTCATTCGTTTTTTGTTGACTTTGATTCTTTCATGTGGTAAAATTACCATATAAAGTTGCAAACAATTCAATATTTGAAAAGGAGCGGCAAACAATATGGAAAAAATAAGAGTAACAATATGGAATGAGAATTTCCACGACAAAAAGGACTATGTAAAAGTACATTACGGCGAGGGCGGTATGCACGGTGCGATCAAAGAGGCTCTCGACGCCGACGGTCGCTTTGAGACAAGAATAGCGACCCTCGATATGCCCGAATGCGGACTTCCCGACGAGGTACTCAACAACACCGACGTACTTTTCTGGTGGGGTCACGTAAAACACGGCGACGTACCGGATGAGCTTGTGGAGAAGATTCACAAGAGAGTGCTTCACGGCATGGGACTCGTCGTTCTCCACTCCGGACACTTCTCAAAGATTTTCAAGAAGCTCATGGGCACGGGCTGTGACCTCAAATGGAGATTCAAGGATGACGCAGAAAAGATATGGACGGTCAACCCCTCTCATCCCATCGCAAGAGGCATTCCGCAGTACTTCGAGCTCCCCATTGAGGAAATGTACGGTGAACACTTCGACATTCCCGCTCCCGACGAGCTTGTATTCGTAAGCTGGTTCTCCGGCGGCGAGGTATTCAGAAGCGGCTGCACCTTCAGAAGAGGCAACGGCAAAATTTTCTACTTCCGTCCCGGTCACGAAACCGTTCCCTCTTTCAAGAACGAGTACGTAAGAAAGATACTTGTCAACGGTGCGCTTTGGGCAAAGCCTGACAACGCTACTTTCCAGGACTATGGTCTTTTCATCGACGGAAAGTCAGCTAAATAATTTTCAAAAAGTTATAAAGTCTAAAGCCATACACATAAGCTTCCCCCCTACAGTTTATCCGTAAGGGGGATTTTTCTGTCCGCAAATTGCTTTGTTATTTGATAAAAAAGACCTTTGCCGCATCGTCAAGGCAGGTATTCTTTATAAGCTCCTCGGCGTTTTCGTAGAAGACAAGCTGTTTGCCGCCGTATGTGCCGAGTCCGCCGCCCTCCTTCTGAGCGTAGATATTGCCGGAGAGCTTTGCGTACCATTCGGGTACTGCGGCGTTTATCTCAAAGAGATTTCTCTTGCTTCCGAGAAGCGCATTGTTTCTGAAAATATAATTCTTCCCGGGGTTCTTATTGCCGCCGCTCTTGAGTCCTGCGGGTGTTGTGTCGTCGGGAGACTGTTCGCAAAGTCCCGAGCCGATATCGATAAAGAAATTGTACTCCGCAAGCAGGTTCTCTATGGCGTAGGTATCGTCCTGTCTCGAAATACCGAGGAATATCTCAATCGGATACTTTGTATTCGCAACAACGTTGCCGGTGAATGTGATGTCCCTGAGAGCGACCTTATTGTCCTCGTCGCTTGCCGAGGTCGTCTTATACTGTGCGGTCATTGCGGCGTCGTATATCTGATTGAAGGAGCAGTTGTATACCTTGTAGTCGTCGGTTTTGCCCCATATCTCGACGGCGTTTCCGAAGCGTGTTGCATAGCCGTTTGTGTGTCCCTGTATGCCGCCGCCTATCCACTCAAACTCGCAGTTTCTGACGGTAAGTCCGTTGCAGTTTCCGGCGGAAACACCGTGCGCACCTGCGTTTATCACTCTGATATTATCTATCGTGACGTTTCTCATTGCGGCTATGGCGTGGTCTCTCACCGAGAACTCTATCGACTTGAATATTGCGCCGGGGTTGCCCTTGTCGCATCTCAAATATATCTTGCCATAATTATTCATGTCGCTTACCGCACCGCCGCCCTTGGTGTAGTCGAGCTGTACGAACATAAGGTCGGAGGTAAGTCTTGCCTTGGGGTCATACTTGCCGCTTCCGTTTCTTACGACGTAATCCGTGCCGTTCCAGTTGGGAAGATCCTTCACCGCCCACTTTTCGCCGCCGTCGAATATAAGAGTTCCGCAGTCGGGAATATCGCCGGAATAGGTGTAGATGTTGTCCGTGCCGTCAACGAGATTCCACTTCTTATCGTCCGCACCGTTCTCGGGTGAGCGGTTGAACACGGGTTTCGCTCCCTCACCGTATGCCGAGTACGTAACTCCCGGCTTTGTCCAAAGCTTCTGCCCCCTGTATTCCGCACCTCTTTCAAAGAGTACGACGTCACCGGGCTTGAGCGTTCCGTCCTCTCGTCCTGCTCTCGCTATGGTCTTCCATGCGTTCTCGGGAGACTTGCCGTCGTTTTTGTCGTCGCCGTTCGGGGAGACGTAGTAAGTTGTGCCGCCCTCGCCGAGGGTATGTTCGCTCTTTGTGTTCTTAATGCTTTCACGGAGAGCGTCGGCGGCATAGTTCACCGCTTTGACGGTTTTGTCCGTACCGTCGGCGTTCTTTGCGTATTCAAAGTATTCCTTTGCGGTCGTGAGAGACGCCATTTCACTCTCAACCGTAATCTCCGCTCCCGCCTTTTCCGGAAACGCCGCCGCTTCTATCTGTCCCTTAGCCCAGTGAGAGGCACTGTCGGAGAACGACGACTCGCCGCTATCGACGGCAGATCTTCCGATAAAGCGGTTGATTACCGTCACAGCCTCGGCACGGGTTATTGTGTTGTCGGGACGGAAAGTGCCGTCGGGATACCCCGTGACGACTCCGTTCGACGCCGCCCAGCGTACCGCCTCGTAAAGGGGATGCTCTGCTGTTACGTCGGAAAACTCAATATTTTTGTACGAGCCGAGTCCGAGATTTGCAAGTATCGCAACAAACTCCGCTCTCGTGATGTATTTGTCGGGTTCAAAATTTCCTGTAAAGTGCGAAAGGTAGCCTGCGTCCTCAAGGAATGCGGCGTAATCGGCATACCATGCGCCCTCCTCAACGTCTGCATACTCCGAGGCATACGCTCCCTTTACTGCCGCTTCGTCCGCAATAAGGCGTGTTACCACCGCAACCGCTTCGCTTCTCTTTATGTTGCCCTGCGGCTTGAATGTGCCGTCGGAATAACCGGTTATGTACTTTGCTCCGGAGATTATGCCAAAGGATTTCTTTTCTTTCTTGTAAATGATCTTATCCATATTGATGACAAGTCCATCAGGAAGAGTGCCGTCGTATTCGCTGAGATCAAGCGTTCTTTCGTAAAGCACCGGTGCGTTGTTCGTGCCGTCAGAGCCGGATATTCTCGAGCAGCCGGAAAAATCGCCGCCTATTATTTTAATATTTGTGCTTCCGTTTATACCGCCGGGGCTATCCTTAAGGTAGGAATTGTTGCCGCCGTCAATCGCACCGGTGAATACGCCGCCGTAGATTGTGATGTGCGTGTCTCCGTTCACCATGCGATTCGCCGTGCCGCCGACGATGTGAGAGAATATGCCGCTTCGGAGAATGACGTTTGTGTCGCCGTTTATCTCTCTTGTATCTCCGCCGCCTCGAATGCTGATATACACACCTATGTTATCGCCCTTTTCGGTGACAATGCCTCTGCCGAATTCAATCGTGTGACCGAGACCGAGTATATACACGCTGTTCTTGTTGACACGCCAGATGAGGTTTTCGAATGTTGTGTCGCCGCCGATGCCCCAAGCTCTCGAATATATGAGCCTTGACGTATCGTCATATCCCGTCACGGTAACGTGTTTTCTCTCGGCGGTGTCCTTGGGATCATCCTTGAGGTCGTAATCGCCGACTATTTTTATGACGCCCTCACGTTCCGTGCCGATAAGCTCGAACGCCTTCGCAAGGGTTGCAACAGGTGCGTCGTGCGAGGTTCCGGGATTTGCGTCGTCTCCCCTGTCGCCGAGATAGACCGTGAACACCTCCGTGCTTTCACCGTCCTGCGCAAAGGCGGAAAATCCGAATGCGCCGAGAACCATGATAAGCGAAAGCGCAAGTGCTGTTATTTTTTTCATAAATCATGCTCCTTTCAAGAGAGAAGATTTGTATTATTCACACAATAATTCTATCACACACGGACTCAATCTGTAAATGAGTTTTCTTTCCGAATTTGTAAGTTTTTTGACTCACAAAGGTGAAGAAAATCGCACCCTCTCCGGAAAAGAAGGTGCGCAGGCGTAATTACTCTATTGTAATTTCTCTCACATAGTATTCGTCGTAAGGATAATCTTTGATTTTCTTATGCACAGTGTGGAGGAAGAACTTGCCTCCGACCTCAAAGCTGTCGGCTCTTCCCTCTCCCGACGCATCGACAAAAGAGCTGTAGGGGAGCATGAATGCGGACACTCCGTTTTCGTCCTTTTCTGCACTGTCGATTATCATGTATTCGTCCCAGTTTTCCGCATCCTTTGAGAAATAGAGAACGAGGTCTCCGTGACTTCCCGTCTGCATTGTCATGAGGTAGCAGTCGAGCGGCTTGCAGTAGGTCGCCTTGCTGTGTGCGTCAAGACCGTTGTTGTAGGGGTCGTCGGAATAAGGCGACTTTGTTATTATCGGTGTGCCCGTGCCGCCTATGCCCTTTGTTTCCCACTTGCCGTTTCCGCTGTACTTGAAAACCTTTGGAAGCTTCTTATTCTTGAGTGCGGCTATGGTTTCCTCAACGGAGAATCTCACGGCGGATATGCACTTCTTAAAGCCGGGAGCGTATTCGTTATAGTAAACGTAGAAGTAACCGTCCTTCACGAGCGTGGGAGAACCGCCCATATTGGCGTGCTGCATGGGGATATAGTTGCAGCTGTTGCCGCAGATATCGCCGGCGTAGAACCAATGCTTGCCGCCATCCTGAGAAGCACCGAGCCCGATGTGGTAGTTTATGCACGAATTTTTGTCCTCACGGCTGAAATTCTCTCGGTGAACAAAGCCTATGAGCATACCGTCGTCGCAACGGTACATGGTGAGCGCCCAGAGTCCGTTCGGATAACCCTCGGGGTAGCAGTTGTAATCCCAGAAAAACTCACCCTCGAACGAATCAAACGGCGAGGTTTCCGTACCCTTATACATTCTGTAGTACGGCAAAGCACCGAGATCGGTCGCAAAACAGGTGATGCTTCCGTCGGGATTCTTGACAGGAGAAAGAGAGCCGTCCATTGTGAATTTCTCAGGCATATCCTTGTCCTCGATTTTCTTTACGACCTCTCCGATTTTTATTCTTTCCTTAAACATAATTCATCCTCCTTTGAGTGTGAGATTTATCGTTCCGTGGAGATGATACCATATTTCGCAGATATTGTCAAGTTAATTTTGTCCGACGTGCCAAAGACATTTTTTCAAGTTTACGTTTCCGTTTTCGTCGAACTCCACGCCCTCATTCTCAAGCATTTCACGCTGTACGTCCTCGCCTCCGAACGCAAATGCCGGTGCCGGTCTTCCGAAACGGTTGACCACTCTGTGGCACGGTACGACTCCGGGACGTGGATTTACGTGGAGTGCATATCCGACAATTCTGCTTCTTCGCGGATTGCCCGTCATTGCGGCTATCATTCCGTAGGTCGCGACCTTGCCGCGCGGAATCTTTTCGACGATCGAATATATAAGCTCAAAAAGTCCGTCGCTTTCTCTCATAAGCTGCCGCCTTTCAGTTTCTTTTCGAGTGCCTCCACGGCATATGCGGCAAAATCGTCGTTGCAGTTATGGGGAATTACGCTGTCCGCCGCGCGCTTTGCGCAGTCGTAAGCATTTGACGGAACGAACGAAAAATCCGCCTTTTCGAGCATCACTACGTCATTTTCGTTGTCGCCGAGAGCGCACACAGTTTTCACACCGAGGAGGCGGCGCAACTTTTCGAGAGCGAAGCCCTTGTCGGTTCTTGCCGACAGTATCTCGACGGAGAGTCTGTAGGTGCGAAGCACTCTCATTCCGTCGGGAAGCTCAAGAGAGGTGAGATAATCGAAAAGCTCTTTCGACTCCTCCTCGGTGTCCGACCAAAAGTCGAGCTTTATCCACGGCGACGGGACGTCATTTTCCGAGAAGCCGGAAATATAGTTGCTCTTACACGCAACTATCGACAAAAGAAGCTTTGCCGCAAGGCTTTCGGAATTGTAAATGTTCATAACGTTCATCGTTTCCGGTATAATGCTTGCGTTCGGAAAGCGCTCCGCCGTGAGCCTTGCGAAATCTCTCGCCCGCTCCGGCAGGCACTCCGAAAATACGACGGCGTCGTCTCCGCTTTTCGAGAAGTCGTATATCATACCGCCGTTGTAGCAGATGCACGGCGCATTCGGCTTTATCCTGTCTCCGTACATCGAGAGATTATCGGGGTTTCTGCCCGACGCAAACGCAAAGAGTCCGCCGTTCGCCTTGAAGTACTCTATTGCATCGATGTTTCTTTTCGACACTCTGCTGTCCTCCGAGAGAAGAGTGCCGTCCATGTCGCTTACCATAAGCGTGCCGTCGAATATCATTCTGCGTCCTTTCCCGAGCTGAGCGTTATGTAATAGGGGCATATATCGGAATACGTGCCGTCGTCGTTTCTGAAGCCGCCGTGTATAGTTCCGAGCTGAGTAAAGCCGACCTTTTCGTAAAGCTTTCTTGCCGCAGTGTTTGTCGCAACAACGGCGTTAAACTGAAGCACATGGAAGCCCTTTTCACCCGCAACCTTAACGCAGTCCCTGACGAGCTTTTCACCGACGTGCTTTCCTCTGCTATCCGACGAAACGGCATAGCTTGCGTTGCATATGTGACCGCATCTGCCGATGTTGTTGGGGTGAAGTATGTACATTCCGAGAACCTTTTCGGCGCCGTCGCCGCACTTTTGCACCGCAGCTCCGCAGTAGGTCTGCTCTGCGAAAAACTTTGCCGCTTCATCGTGCGAAAGCTCGTTCTCCTGCGGAAACGCAATGCCGTCACGCACCACCTCGTTCCACGCCGCACGCATACCGTCGATGTCGGCGTCGGTGTATTCTCTTACAAATATTTCGTTTTCCATGTTTGTGCGCTCCTTGTTATTTATGGTATTTACCGCCCGAAGCGATATTGAAAGCACGGTACAGCTGTTCGAGAAGCATAACCCTCGCAAGTCTGTGAGGGAAGGTCATCTTCGACATCGAAAGCCGCAGATTGCACGAGCGTTTCACGTCGTCCGACAGTCCCTCAGAGCTTCCGATTATAAACGAAATACCCGAATATCCCATCATCGGGAGTTCGCCCACAAGGTGCGCAAGCTCCTCCGACGACAGCTGCTTACCCTCTATGCACATCGCTATCTTATAGTTTCTCGGCGAAACGGCGCTCATGATTTTCGCTCCCTCTTTTGCAAGAGCCGCTGAAACTTCGGCGTCGGAGGGAGAATCCGAAAGTCTCTCGTCCTTCACTACCTTCTCGTGAAAATCGCTATACGCTCCGAGACGCTTTATGTACTCGTTCGCCGCCTCTTTGTAGTAGCTTTCCTTTTCGCCGCCGGCAAATATAATCTCGGCGTTAAACATGATCCCACTCCGTTCGATTTGTGTTGACAAAATTCCTCATAAGTGCTATACTGTACGCATAATTCTATCACAGTGCGGAGTATTTTTCTTTCGTTTTTTGAAAACAATCTGCGACAGAAAAATCACGCCGACGATGATCAAAGAAGAGGTGAGTGCGTTGAGCGAAAAGAAGAATTACGCCGCAGAGGATGCCGCAAACGGAAAATGTTCGCCGTCCGAGCTTTCGACAGATGAGTTTATCCGCTATATTGCTCTTCTCTCCGAGCCGCTCATCACTCTCTCCAAGCATTCCGGGGCAACTGCTGAGGATATACTCGGCAGAAATTCCGACATTTCCTCTCTTTCCTCCGAGGAACTCATGCGTCTCTTTCTCATTCTCGTAAATAAAAAGCCCGACGCCGGCACGGCAAAGGCTCTTCTTTCAAAGTTCGGTTCTCCCGAGCGTGTGCTTGCCGCTCCGGTTGCCGCACTCGAAAATATTTCCGGGGTCGGCTTTGATACCGCAGTGAGACTGAGCCTTGCGCACAGCATCGTAATCCGTGCGCTGAACGGAAACACTTCCGCAGGAAAAGCAGGATCAAATCCGGCGAAAAACGCAGAGCTTCTTCTTTCGGGCAGAATAAGCGCACTTTCGAGCGAATCGTTCGCGTATGTCTTCACCGACGAAAAAAGCCGTCCGATCCGTATTTTCACGGTGCGCGGAGAGGCGTCAGCCGAAATATCGGTGTCGGCAGGTGAAATAATAGAAAACGCCGCCTACCTCGGTACGCACACATTGTTCGCCGCTCACAATCACCCGGACGGCAGTGCGGTGTCGCGGCGCGACATAGAATCGACGGCGGTTCTCCGCAAAAAGCTCTCCGACTTCTCCGTAAAGCTTGAGGAGCATTTCGTCTTTTCGAGAGGCACTGCCGATACGAAAGCAACGACCTATTACATAATACGCGATTACATAGATATCGCAAAGTAAAAACGGAGAGCGTACCGAAAAGCCGCTCTCCGCATTTTTTTATTTTGTCTTTTTTCTCATGCCGAGCTTCATAAGCATAAGCACCGTCAGTACAACCGGGAAAACCGCTGCCGCAAGAATACCCGTTTTGAGGTTGTCTCCGAACGCCGAAGCGGCAATTCCCACAAGAGTCGGACCGCTCGCACAGCCAAGGTCGCCTCCGAGAGCAAGAAACGAAAACATCGTGTTTCCTCCGCCCTTTATAGACGCAGACGCAGTGCTGTAGGTACCGGGCCAGAGTATGCCGACCGAGAAGCCGCAGACAGCAACTCCGATAAGGGAAACAACCGCCGACGAAGAAAGCGACACGGTGAGATAACCGATAATGCAGAGTATACTGCTGTAAAGCATCGTTTTTTCGAGATCCATTTTGTCGCCGTACTTGCCGTAAATGACTCTTGAAATACCCATGAGCACCGCAAAGAGTGCGGGACCCACAAGGTCTCCGAAGGACTTCGATATTCCGAGTGCGCTCTCAACAAATGCACTTGCCCACTGTCCGACGGCAAGCTCGCAGGCACCGGAGCAGGTGATAACGAGAAGCAGTATAATGAACACACGGTTCTTGAACAATTCGCCGAGCGTGAGCTTCTTTTCACCCTCCGGTACAAGCTCGCACAGCGGAAGCTTTATGAATATTATGCCGTTGACTATCGGGAGAATCGCCCATATAAGCGAGAGAATCTTCCAGTTATGTATTCCGAAAGCCGCAAAGAATGCCGTTGATATAACCGCAACCGCCACGCTTCCCCAGCAATAGAATGAGTGAAGCAGGCTCATGGTTCTGTCCTTGTGGTCATTGGGACACGCCTCAACGACGGGGCTCACTACAACCTCGATAAGTCCTCCTCCTATTGCGTAGAAGAAAACCGAGATGAGTATTCCGGCAAAGGGCGGCATACCGGGCATTTCCGGGAGAACCGTCAGAAGAATAAGTCCGAGAGCCGCAAAGGCGTGGGCGATGAGAAGCGAAGCTCGGTAGCCTATTTTATCGATAAAGAAAGCCGAGGCAAAATCAAGGCAGAGCTGAATGAGAAAATTCAGTGTGATAAGTGCCGTGATAAAGCTGAGCGGTATTCCGTAGGACTGCTGAAACGTAACGAACAATAGAGGTGCGAAGGTGTTGACGACCGCCTGAATAATATAGCTCACAAAGCAGGCTGCTATCGTCTTGTTGTAGTTTTGCTGCATGATAAATGTACTCCGTTGCAAAAATGTAATTCGATTATGCGCCGATATTCTCCGCGATAAAGGAGTATACTCCGGATTCAAGCTCGAGGACGATTTTTCCCGAGTCCTTCGATACGACGCTCAATCCCGAAACGCCGCTTTCGACCTTATTTCCGCTCTCGCTCACAACGGCATTACCGGATATCGGGAGAGTAAGCGTTGCCGAGGTGTTTGCAGGCACGGTGCATTCGTAGGTGTAGCCTTTCTCGGTCTTCTTCCACGCGCTCTTTATTACGCCGTTCGCCGAGACATATTCGCCGTTTGCATACTCAAGGCTTTCGGGCTTCGGAGAAAGGTCAAAATGTTTGTAACCGGCGTTCGTGTGAACACGATCGTGGTCTATGCCGAGTATATCCGTGTAGAGCCAGCGCACGGGAGAACCCTGTACGTAGTGGTTGTGCGAACCGCCGGTATAGCTCTCCCACGTCGTCGTTGCGTCCATGGTCACGGGGTAAAGGAGCGACGGTGCTTTCGTGTTGCGAAGAAGCTTATATGCGGCGTCGGTTTTGCCGTTGTCGGAAAGTGCGTCGAGAATATAGCTTATGCCGATGAAGCCGACCGTCTGACAGCCGTCCGAGCTTTCGATGAGTGCGCAGAGCTTATCAGCCGCCGCGCTCTTTTTCTCGGGCGATTCGTAGAGGTCGAAGTAAAGTCCCATGACATATGAGGTCTGAGAGTTTGCCTTCGAGGTGACGCCGTCCTCTTCGAGGAAGTTTTTGCGCCATGCGTCGGCAAACTTTCCGGAAAGCTCTTTGTAGTAAGCCGCATCGTCGGCATTTTCGAGTATTTCGGCGATCTCCGATATAAGAGAACACGAATAAGCGGTGTACGCCGTCGCTATCTCGGAATAAGAGGTTTCGCGCTTCACGACGTCCTTTCCGGTTCCGCCGTATTCCTTTTCGCTGTAGCCGAAGTTCTCCTTACCGTTATTGTATGCAAGATGGTCGCCGTAGTTACCGTCTTTTCTTACGTAGTCGCCGTTTTCGGGGTCAAGCTTGTATTTCAGAAGATACGATATCCACGCCTTCATGGAGTCGTAGTTTTCCGTAAGAATGTCGCGGTTGCCGTACTGCATATAAAGCTCATACGGTATCGTGACTATGGCGTCCGACCAGCCTGCCGGCGTTTTTGTCGTGTTCGACGTGCCTCTTGACGGAATTATCTCGGGGACTGCGCCGCCGTCCGACATACTCGAACGCATCATTTCAAGGAAATTGCCGTAAAGGCTTCTGACATCGGAATTGAACGCCGCCGTCTTTGCGAAAATCTGAGCATCTCCCGTCCAGCCGTTCTTTTCGCGTGTCGGGCAGTCGGTGAGATTCGAGACGAAGTTGCTTCTCTGCGACATGAGCGTATTCTCGTAGTAGCGGTTGAGAAGCGCGTCGGAGCTTTCAAAGCTTCCGGTTCTCTTTGTGTCGTTCGATATCATATATGCGGTGATATCCCCGTCTTTCACCGCCTCCGCAAGACCTTCAATCATAAGGTAACGGAAGCCGTGGTAAACAAGCGTGGGAGAGAACGTCTCGCCGCCGGTTTCTCCGCGGAAGATGTACGTGTCCGTGCCGTTGTGACCGAGCATATAACCGATTTCGGGTTTGCCGGTCTCGGAATTAAGGTACTCACCGTAAGTAAACGTGACGCTCTTGCCGCTCTCGCCGGCCATCTTCACCGAAACGACACCTGCCATATTCTGACCGAAGTCGTAGACATACACGCCCTCTTCGGGGTTCGTAACCGCAATCGGACGGTAAGCCGTTATTTTTCTCACGGGTTCTGTTGCCTCCGCCGTAAGCACGCCGGGAGAGAACGTACCCTGCATGAGAAGGTCGGGAGAAGTGCAGACCTTCGCGTTCTGCCAGTCGGAACAGCCGCCGTAGAGCGACATATCGCTCTTTTCAAGTCTTGCGTCGTACTGCTCACCGTCGTAGAAGTCCGCACTGACGACAGGTCCTGCACTCGAGTACTTCCAGCCGTCGCCCGTGACAATGCTTTCCTCACTGCCGTCCTCGTAAATAAGCACGAGCTTTGCGATAAATGCGTTTTTGTCGCCGTAAGAGCCGCCGACTATGGAGGAATTGTACCAGCCGTCGCCGACAATTGCCGCTATGGCGTTCTTCTCGGTGATGAGGCTTGTGACGTCGTAGGTCTGATAATAAATCTTTTCGTTGTACGCCGTTCTTCCGGGAGAAAGGAGCGAATCGCCGAGCTTTTTGCCGTTGAGGTAAACCTCGTATGCTCCGAGTGCCGAAGCGTAAAGCCTTGCGCCGGCGACCTTCTTCGCTGTCGTGAAGTCGTATCGATACATCGGCACGCCGCCCTTTTCGCCGTCGTAAAGAACTCCGCCGGATTCGTCGAGTATGCGGATGTACTCAAATTCCGCGCTCTCTCCGCCCGAGAGTCTTTCGCGCACCTTGCCTATCGGGAACGGATCGACATTGTTTGTGGAGACAAGCTTATCGTTTATGTAGGTTGTGATAATGCCGCCGTTAATTTTAATGCTCATCGTGACGGGAGCTTTTGAGGCGTCCTCCGCCGTGGGAAACATATCCTTGAGCGACACCTCGGGAAGGTAGCTCCAAGAGCCTGCGTTGTAAATGTGCGGACGAAGCACGGCATAGCCCTTGTTCGAGGTGTTGAACTGCCACATATAGTAGAAGTCCTCGTTCTCGTTGAAGCCGAACGACACACCTGCGGCGTTTTTGCCGAGAGTGAACTTCGCCTCTACCCTGCCGACCGTGTCGGTGCAGTAGTATTCGTCTTCGCAGATCCACACCGCGTCCGACATACCGCCGTCCATGAGTCCCGTTTCAAAGTACGCGACTTTGCTCTTCACTTCGCCGGACTTTGCGGTATTCGCCGTAACCTGCCAATAATATCTGCTCGACTTTGCGAGTCTGCCGACAAGCACGGGAGTTTTGGGAGCGTTTTCATCCTCTGCGTCAACCTCAGCTTCAATAAGCGGCATAACCGCAAAGCTGTCCGACGACTCAACTACTCCGGAATCCCAGACGTTGTAATCGCCGCTTGCGAGAAAGTCGGGAGAGGTTGCAACGCCTATTCTGTAGGAGAGCTGTTTCTCACCTCTGACATCGGCAGGAGATGCGTAGTACCACTCGAACCGAGGCGAGGAATTGTCCATGCCTATGGGGTTTGTGCAGCTATCTGTCGTCATGCCACGTATCTCTGTCTTTGCCGGGAGTGAGGTATCGGGAGCTTTTGCATTTTCGGTGAGGTAGGTTTCGTAGTCGAACTCACCCTTCACGTCGCCGGCAAAAACGAGGTCGCATCTGCCGTTCTCATAGCTCTCGATTCTCTCGGGTGCAAAAAATGCGTCGTATACTACGCCGACGGCTTTCAATATGCCGTAGCGCACGTTTGACACGGCGACAAGCTTATCGCCGAAATTTCTGAGTGCGTAGCCGTTTGCGGGAGCTATCGTAAGGAGACTCGAAGCGTCGTCCGACTTTCCGCCGAAAACGATAAGCCCTCTCGCCGAACCGACCTTTTCGTCGCCCTCGGGAAGTATCGGGAGTCTCGTTCCGGTGAGATCGTAGATTTTGTCGGCAAGGTCGGCTATGGCATTTTTCTCGGTGAGCGTCACCTCGTCTCCGACGACGACGGCGCATTCCGCGAGCGGCGTCTGACCGACAAACGCGGTCTTTATCGGGTATTCGTGCTCATACTTATAGGCGACGTCGCCGCACTTAAGCGTTCCGTCCGAAAGCTTCGGAAGAAACTCCGACACAAAATACTCAGCCGCCGCTTTGAGAGCCGCGGAAGACTTTGCGGCAATGTAAATCTTGTGATCTACGCCCTTTATCTCATAATCGCCGTCCTTAAAATCAGAAACGTCGATATTGCCGTCTCTGTTGGTCGTGCCGACGAGTATCTCCTTTGCCGGAGGATTATCCTTTCCGGCAAAGTCGGTCTTTATTCCGGCGTCGGTGTATCCGAGACCGTCAAAGGCGTCCTTTATTTTCTTTGAAATATCGAGGACATCCGTATCGGCACTGTCGGAACGGATAATGACATAGCCGTTCATGGTGTCGTCAACGACCTCCTCGGCGTTCTCCGATGAGAGCCACGGTATAAACCTTGCTATGCCGTCGGGAATACTGCATGAGGTGAGAGAAAGCGTGAGAATCACCGCAAGCAGTACCGCCGCCGATTTTACGGCAGTCTTATTGATTATCATTTTACGGTACTTCCTTTCTTCCCGTTTTTTATTTTTCTTCGACGAAATGTACAAGCTTGCTCGAAAGGTCGCCGACGACACGGTTCGTGAGATTGAGACCGGCGTTCATGAGAGTATCGCCGAAGTACACTCTTCCCGTCTCGGTGTCGCGGTACTTCTTATCGGGGCAGAGTCCCTTGAGCTTGACGTAGTAGCGTGAGCCTATCTTGTCGCGGTCAACGACGAAAGTGAGAATTGCCTCGTCCTTATTCTCGGAGACATAGTTCCATGCGCAATAGCCTTTCTTATCAAAGGGAGAAACGAGTCTGTAGAAGTCGCCGTAGTGAATGCAGTTGTAGAACTCATGATATCTTGCGACCTGTCTCTTTACTTCTTCCTTTTCCTCATTGCAGAGCTTATTGAGGTCAAGCTCGTATCCGAAAGAGCCTGCCATAGCGACGTTTCCTCTTGTCACAAAGCTCGACGCACGGTGAGTCTGGTGGCACGGGCTTGCCGAGACGTGCGCGCTCATTGCGGAAGCCGGGTAAACGTAGGACGTGCCGTACTGAATTTTACATCTTTCGAGAGGATCGGTGTCGTCGCTCGTCCAAATCTGCGGGCTGTAGCAGAGCATTGCCGGGTCGAAACGTCCGCCGCCGCCGGAACAGCCCTCAAGGAGAAGCTTGGGGTAATTCTTCATGAGTCTGTCGAGGAGCGCGTAAAGTCCGAGAATGTATCTGTGCTCCGCTTCACCCTGCTTTTCGGGTGGAAGTGCGGCGGAACCCATTTCGGTGAGGTTGCGGTTGAAGTCCCACTTTATGTATTCGACATTCGCGCTGTCGAGAATGGAGGCTATTCTGTTATAGACAAAATCCACGACCTCTTTTCTCGAAAGGTCGAGAACCATCTGATTTCTGTCAAGAGTCCTTGAACGCTCTCCTGCGTGGATAACCCAGTCGGGGTGCTCCATATACACCTTGGAATTTGAGGAAACCATCTCCGGCTCGAACCACACGCCGAGCTTCATTCCGAGGGAGTTTATTCTCTCAGCAAGACCCTTTATGCCGTTCGGGAGAAGCTTTGTGTTTACCTCCCAGTCTCCGAGACCGCCGAACTCGCCCTCACGTCCGGAGAACCAACCGTCGTCCATAACAAGCATTTCTATTCCGAGAGCCGCCGCGCCTTTCGCTATTTCGTATAGCTTATCCTCGTTGAAATCGAAGTAGGTCGCCTCCCAGTTGTTTATGAGTATCGGGCGCTTGTTGTCTCTCCAATAGCCGCGGCAGAGGTTATTGTTGTAGAGTCTGTGGTAGATACGGGACATCTCGCCGATACCCTTGTTTGTGTAGACAAGAACCGCTTCGGGAGTTGTGAAGCACCCGCCGGGGTCAAGCTTCCAGATGAAGTCGTGCGGATTTATACCGGCAAGTATTCTCGTTGTGTCCTCATGCTGAACCTCGGCTGTTATCGCAAAGCTTCCGCTGTACACAAGGCTTATTCCATAGGCGTCGCCGGAATCCTCGGTGGTGTCGTGCTTCACTATCGCCGCAAAGGGGTTGTGGTTGTGTCCGGACGAACCCTTCTTTGAGGAAACCTCGGTTATTGCGTGCGTAAGCGGTGCTCTCTCGACAAAGCGTTCAGCCGCCCATTTGCCGTAGAGGTGGATAAGCTCGAAGTCGTCGCCGTAAAAGTCAAGGCACACGCTGTGCGCACTTTCGATGTTAAAGGAAGCATCGCCGCAGTTCTTTATTCTTGCGTGTCTTGTAATGACGCTGAGTTTTTCAAAGGCAGTGTACACGAGAGTAACAACCGCACCGCTGTCACGGTCCTCAAGGTCAATCTCGAGAGTCTTTGCCTCGGAGTCGTCGTTGAGATATGTGGACGGCATACCGTCAAGTCCGGGCTTACCGTCGATTATTCTGTAGCCCTTGTATATTATTTTTGTTGCGCTGCACCCTGTTTTGTCTCTTATCGAGAGAGCGGATATTCTGAAGTCGCCTACGCCGTTCACGGAATACTCCTGCGGCTGTGCGTCGAGAGAGAAGCGGCGTGTGAGTCCTGCCTCTACGGGGTTGGGGTGAAACGGCTCGCCGATGTACGAAACAAGGTACGCCGTATCGTCATCGCTTATGTGCGCGCCATAGTAAACGTGCTTGAGAAAGCCTGCCTCACCTATCTGCATTATGTATGTTGTATCTCCGGCGTCAAGACGGAAGAGTTTTTTGTCCTCGATAAACTTTATCGCCATTTTTCTTTCCTTTCTTTTCGTAGATTTTCAAAATGCACCGTACATGGTCACACATTGTAAGTATACCACAAGCCTCCGCATTTGTCAAGGAATATAATCGGAATAAAAGTAAACGGCGGTGAATTAACACCGCCGCATATTCACAAAATCTCCGCACACTTATAAACTCTCTCGTACACGACCCTCTTCATTCCGAGGTACTCCGTCTCTCCGACCGCTTTTCCGGAGGTCATTATAAGAAGCGGCACAGCCGGACGCCCTTTTGACACCGACGGCTGTATGTAGGGATAGTGATTGAGCACAAAACCGTTTCTTTCGTAGAATGCGACTCTCCTTTTTGTGAGGTCGTCCTCCGGCGGCTCAACCTCAAGGCACATCGGCTTTTTCGTCATTTCGGCAAGCTCACGGAGCATATCGCTTCCCACGCCGCCGTTTCTCTTTTTAGGCGACACGGCAAAGTGTTCGATGAAAAGCACCTCGTCAAAGTCCCACACCGCAAGAAAACCGACGGTTGCACCGTTTTCACCGCGCTTTACGTAAATTTTATATGCCGGATCGCAAAACAGTGCTTTCTGCTCCTCATACGGTCTGTACTCTGTTTCGGGAAAGCTTTCGTCCATTATTGCGTACACTTCGTCAAATCCGTTATCCTTTGTTATAAGTTCAAGCATTCACTTTGTTACCTTTCGTTTTATCAGTCACGTTCCGCGCTGAGGAAGCTTTTTTTCGTACTTTTTAAGAGAAGCAGCAGCGCACGTCCGACCGCCTCACGTGTGGTTTCGTCGAGGTCTTTCACGGAGCGAAGCACCTTGAGTGCGCTCTCCACAGGGTTCTCGCCTATCTCACGGACGGTGCTTGCGTCGGTTTTCAATACGATGTCGTAAAGCGCATCGACAAGACTCTCTCTCTGTTCCTTGGTCATGGCGGAAATCCACGACTTGAGCGTTTTGTCAACGAATTTGCTTCCCTCGTCCACCTCTTCGACGTAGGAAAAGCCCGTCCGTCTTACGCTCCATGAATATATATCGTGCTGCATTATTCCGACATATGCGCTGTAAACTATGGTGTACTTTTCCTCGTGACCGAGAAGCATTCCCACAACCGATGACTGCGGCACAAAGGTTCTCACTCTGTCACGTATCGTTTTGTATCCCTCGGACGCAAGAACCTCCTCACCGAATCCCGGACCGTCGTAGTTGTAAACTGTTTTTATTCTGTTCTGCACGTCCTCATCCGCAAATGCCGATGCATACACCGCAAGGTTTCCGCCCTTTGAATGTCCTCCGACGGTAAGCTCATCACCGCCCTTACCGACGACGTTTATGTACTTCGCCGCAAGTTTTTGTGCCGTCACTTCACCAAAGCTCATGTTTAAGTCCTCTTTCCAGCCGACAAGCGTGTTGTCCGTGCCCCGAAAAGAAACATAAGACTCGCCGTCACGAAAGCGCACCGTCACGGCGGAAAACTGCGTCTGTGTCTCTTCGTCAATCTTATTCACGAAGTTTGAAAGCACGGCGTTTTCGTATCTCGGACTGCGCAAAAGCGACGCCAAAAGCCGAACGTCCTCCTTTTGAAGCACAAGATTGCCGATATCCGGCATTGCAAGCATGGTTTTTGCCGCCTCGGCTATCGTGACCGTCGCATTTTCGTCGGCGAACAGGTCGGTTTTCTCAAACGGCAGATACGAAAGCCTTGCGAGAATAGCACCGTCAAGCTCGTTGAATTCGCTGTCGTCGAAGCTTAAATCGCCGCGCCAGTAGAGGTAGTCAAAAATATCGGAAGCCATAATTTCCTCCTCAAAATGATTGTTCCGTACTCATTATATTACTCTTTACGCAAAATGTTATTCTTTTACGCCGCGCGCAGCACGAGAAGAAGCGTGCCGAAAACAAGAGCGGCAAGTCCGACGGCGGCTCTTTCGGTGAGCTTTTCGCCGAGTATGATTCGTGAAAACGCTACGGTCACGAGTATGCTGAGCTTATCTATCGGCACAACGACGCTTGCGGGACCCGTCTGAAGCGCTCTATAGTAGGCAAACCACGAAAGCCCCGTCGCCGCACCGGATATCGTGAGAAAAAAAGATTTTTACCCCTTATCTTGCCCATATCAGACATTCCGCCGAAAGCCGCCGCGACTATCCACGCCATCACAAGAACGACGGTTGTGCGTATTGCGGTTCCGAGGTCGGAGTCTATGTCGGCTATTCCTATCTTTGCGAGAATCGAGGTTGCCGCCGCAAACACTGCCGACAGAAACGCCCAGATTATCCAGCCGTAATTCTTATCTTCGCCGCCATTCTTTTCGGACGGCTTATGTATATCTATCATGAGGTAGGTTCCGAGAGCGATGAGAAACATGCACACCGCCTTTATGGGAGTAATCCCCTCTCCGAGACAGCTTGCCGCAAGAAGCATTGACATGACGGTGCTTGATTTGTCTATCGGAGCAACCTTGTTTGCGTCTCCGTTTTGCAGAGCTTTGAAGCAGCAGAGCCACGACGCCCCGGTCGCAAGTCCGGACAGCACGAGGAACACTGCCGTTTTCGCATTTATATCGGCAATACCGCAGAGCGTACCTCTGACAGCGGCAAGAAGCCATGCGAACACGAAAACAACCGCCGTGCGCACTGCGGTCGCAAGGTTTGAGTTGATATTTTTAACGCCGACTTTTGAAAGGATCGCCGTGATACCGGCAAAGAACGCCGATGCAAGGGCAAACACAATCCACATATAAAACACCTCTCATACTATGTTTCACGTATATTCTACCACCGATTTACAGCCGTGTCTTTTCTTATTTGTAACAAAATCTCAGCGTACAAAACAAAGTGCCCGTCTCCGCTTTTATGGGGACGGGCATTATAATCAAACGATGTTTCCGTTTGCGTCAACCCATTTCTTTGACTCGGGGTCGATGCATATAACCTGTTTCATGAGGTCCGTATCGAAAATCTGCTGGCCGAACGTCGGGTAGTATCCGAGTCTCTCGGCGGTAGTGCAGACTGTCTTGTGACAGTTGTTCCTTGTCTTTATTCCAACACCGCTTCCGTCGCTTTCCCAAATCCGGCAATCCTCGGCGTTGAGGCGATTCCATTCGGGCTGTATCGTAAAATCGATATTGCCTCTCCATGTGCCGGGATATACTTCACGCATAAGATCTCCGAGTTTTCCGCCGGGAGTCTGCTTTTCAACACGCTCCATATTGAAGCTTATCATGGTTACCTCCTGACCGCCCTGCATATGCTCGCCGTTTCTGTCGTCGTCTCCGCAGAGGTTGAAAAGCGGCATATTTATATTGCGCTCGTCCATGCAGTTGATAAGCGTTATCGGGTGATTCGTACCGCACCTTGTTTTGTAGTTACCGAAGGTAAATCCGTAACAACCGACCGCTGCACCGCAGTTTATACAGATGACGTGTTCGCCGCCGCATTGTATTCCCTCATCGAAGCCGTAGGTCTGAACGTTTACGTAATTACTGTAGCTGTTGTTGCTCCCGTCGGTCATTGTAAGACCTATACAGCCTTTTTCGGGGATGGGAGGAGGCGTCCCGAGACCGTTTGAAGAATCCTCGGAGATGAGGTCGGCATAGCTTACAAGCGTTGCGTTGATGATCTCGACTCTGTCGGTTCTTCTTAAATCCACGCACCTGATTTCGTGTGAATTGTTCGCAAGGAAAACCGAGATATTCTCCATATGAAGCGAAGAGCCGTTCTGTATTCCGACTTCCGTCCATCGTCCTCTTATCACGTCGGTTTCTCCGTCTATACTGCTAAGCGCCTCTTGCGAAACGTACAACACAACGCCGTTGTCGAATCTTTTCTGAAAGCCGTACTCGAGATTTTCTCCGATAAAGCGTATTTCACGCCACGCATTCGGAAAGCAAACCGCCGTTTTCGGTCCGCCGTCTTCGTAATAATCGTGAAAAGCGTCAATGTGATACATTCCGTTTAAAAGCATGATGTTCCTGTTTTCCCCGACCGCTTTATCTATGGCTTTCTGTATAACAAGCTCGTCGTTTCTGCCTCCGCAGACAAAATCTGTTTTTGCGTCTCCGGAATAGTTATTCGGTGCTACAATGATGTAATTTTCCATATTTTCACCGCTCCTTTCGTTTTATCTATTTTTATTGCAATCCAAAGCAAATGTCCATTGACAAATCATAAGAAAATATGGTAAAATCATAAGCAGAGGTGATAAGTATGCTGTACCATATACTGTTAAACGGAGATACAAATCTTTTGAAAATTGACAACATCGGCTTCAGCGACGACCCAAAAATCTGCCGTTTCGGTCCCGGGCAAAGGGATCTGTATCTCATACACTATGTAATATCCGGCGAGGGAATGTTTAACGGCAATCCCGTAAAGAACGGTCAAGGCTTTCTCATTACGCCAAACTCACGCGAGTGCTATTATCCGACGACGGAAAGGTGGAAAATACTGTGGGTGACGTCCCGAGACCCCAATATGAAAGAAATATTTGAATCGTATAATGCCCATCCGAACACCCGGATTTTCTCTTACGGCTATGTAAAGGAGGCTGACGAACTGACCGTAATGTTAAAAAACAATCACGGTCGGTGCTATACCGCCTCAAAAATACTTGAAATATTTTTAAATCTTTACAACAACGGCATAAAAGAAACCGCCGTATACAGAGACACGGCGGAAATATATTGCAAGCAGGCAGTCAACTACATTCAGTCAAACCTTTTTCGCCGCATACGTGTGGGGGAACTGACAGCATTTCTCAGAATATCTCAGCCGAGTCTGTACAACGCCTTTATACAAAAACTCTCTGTATCGCCAAAGGAATACATCGACGGTGCAAAGCTCTCGGAAGCAAAAAACCTTCTCTTAAAAACCGATATGCCTGTATCCGAAGTCGCCCGTTCGGTCGGTTTTGAGGATCAGTTCGCTTTCTCAAAGTTTTTCAGGAAAAAGACCGGTATCCCTCCGACAGGATTCAGAAAGCTGTAATTCAAAGCTCTCTCTTTTCGTAAATCCTCACTGCGGCAAGGTACGAAACGAAGTCAACCGCAGCACACACGAGCAAGACGAAGAAAAGCGTGCCGAGAGGCAGAGAAGAGGCGTCCGTCGCCGTGTCTCCGGAATCGGCGGCAGAAACGAGTGCGGCGGAAATTCCCGTCACGGCTCCGAAAATCAAAACCGAAACCAGCCTCGATTTGACATAACCGAACTTCATCTGCAAAGGAAGCATAACGGCATTGAGAATAAGTCCGGAAGAAACGCCGAAAAGAACCGCCGGGAGCGTCATTCCGAGCATATCGGATTTCATGCCGAAAAGAGCCGACATCGCAAGTCGTACAAGAATAAGCACAACCGCCCCTGCGGCAAGGGAAATCACTCCGAGAAGATATCTTTCCGCAACGAGCCTGCGCCGTGAAAGAGGAAAAGCCGTTTCGAGCTTATTCCAACCGCAGTTTTCGTCTGTTGACGCCGCACTTGAGGTCACGGCATACGAGAAGTAAAACACCGCAAGAGGCGCAAACAAACCGATATATTCTCCGCTTCCGCCCACTCCCCACAGCACGGCGACCGCAAGTATGAAAATCATGCTCTTTTTTAAGTTGAGCATATCCTTTAAAAGCAAACCGCTCATTTCTCTTCACCTCCGGAAATGTATATTATCAAATCCTCGATATCGGCTCTCTCCCCTTCGTCGGGTTTGCCGTCGGCATATGTATCGACCATAACGCTCACGCCGTATCTTTCACGCCGAACGCCGACGACGGCTCTCTTATCGAACGCTTCGTATTCATCCTCGGAGAGGTTCACTATTCTGTATCTTTCCTCAATCTCGTCCTTTTCGCCGTCAACCACGATTTTTCCGTCCGCTATCACGCATATGTAATCGCAAATCTTCTCGAGGTCGCTCACTATGTGCGACGTGATAAGCACCGAATTTTCCGGGTCTCGGGTAAACTCTCCGAATATTCTCACCACATCGTCCCTCGCCGCAGGGTCAAGTCCGTTTGTCGCTTCGTCGAGAACGAGAAGCTTTGCCTTGTGTGAAAGAGCGGCGGCAACAGAGAACTTCATCTTCATGCCCTGCGAAAATTCGGAGAACTTTTTATTCTCGGGAACGCCGAGCTTTTCGAGGTAGGTGAGGTAATCATTGTCGCTCCAGCTTTTGTATATGCGCTTCATTATCTTTCCTATATCGGCGGCAGTGAGAGTCGGCGGATAGCCGGAATAGTCGAACACAACGCCTATTTCCTATTTCACGGCGTCGAAATTCTTATCCGACACTCTCTTTCCGAGAACCGAAATCCCGCCGGAATCGGGCTTCGCACCACCGATTAGAAGCTTTATAAGGGTGCTTTTACCGGCTCCGTTTCTTCCGACAAGCCCCACAACGCACCCTTTCGGCACGGTGAGGTTCACATTTTTTACGGCAAAGTCGCCGTAGCTTTTCGAGACCGCTTTCATCTCGATTGCATTCTCGCAATATGTCATTTTATCTCCTCCTTGTTTCCGAGTCCCTCCGAGTCCGCCGCAAGAGACAGCATACCGGCAAGCTCATCAAGTCCGATACCGGCGTTTTTCGCCGCATACGCCGCCTTTTTCAGATGCTCCGCTATTTCCGTCCTCGCTCTTTCCCTCTCGGTCTCGGCGTCCTTTTCGGCGACGTAGCTGCCCTTTCCGGCTACCGTGTATATGTAACCCTCCCGTTCAAGCTCCTCATAGGCACGCTTTGTGGTGATAACGCTTATGCCGAGGTCCTTGGCGAGGTTTCTTATCGACGGCAGAGCCTCGTTTTCACGCAGATTGCCGCAGGTTATCTCACGCTTAAGTCCGTCGAGTATCTGCTCGTATATGGGTTTTGCCGACGAGGGATGTATTATAAGATTCATCATCCGCCTCCGTGTTTAACTGTGTATATACAGTATATACAGTTATCAGCCGTTTGTCAAGTGTTTTTTCAAAATTCGTATAACTGCACAAAAAAGCGCCGCCGCATATGTGAAATATGACAGATTATCACACTGCATACAATTTTTATGTGCAAACAGAACGCCGTCACGTAAAATTAAGAAAATGCGGACGGTGTTTTCACTTTGACAGGGTATAATGCAGACAGAGAAAAAGAAAGGAAGTGCCGCAATGGGAACATATCAGGGAAACTTCATGCGTGCGGAGAGCAAATATCTGCTCACGCTTTCGCAGTACCGTCTGCTTATGTCCGCACTGAAAGGAAAGCTTGTACCCGACAAATACCCCGAATACGCTCTCCGGAGCATTTACTTCGATACGGACGACGACATCATGATCCGCCGCTCGATAGAAAAGACGCAGTACAAAGAGAAGCTTCGGCTCAGAAGCTACGGCGAAGCGGACGGCTCCACGACGGTATTTCTCGAAATAAAGAAGAAGTATCAAGGAATAGTGGGTAAGCGTCGTATTTCTCTTCCGTATCGCACCGCAACCGAATATCTTGCCGCACGTGCGGTCGGTGAAAAGCCTCCGGATATTCCGCTTCGGGACGGTGAACGCCAGATTTTCTCGGAGATAGATTATCTTGTCGGTCTGTACAGACCCGTGCCGAAGCAGTACGTATACTACGAAAGGGAAGCCTTTACCTACGCAGAGGACAGCGAGGTACGCATAACCTTCGACAAAAATATCACGGGTCGGCGTGAAAATCTCACTCTCGGCGGCGAAAACTACGGGAGCGTCATAATCGGCGACGATATGCGCCTTATGGAGGTCAAGGTCCCGGGCTGCATACCGTTTGAAATATCGAGAATACTCTCCGTACTTGAAATCCGTCCGACATCATTCTCAAAGTACGGGACATTTTACAAAGAATACATATTACAAAATCAAAGGGAGGAACCGTCATGTTTGAAAGCATCTGCACCGTCAGCGAATCCGGCTCGCTTATCTTCACTCCGTCCGCAACCATCATTTGCACAATGATATCCCTATTTCTCGGAATAATCGCATCTCTCTACTGCGTGAAATTCGCCGGGACGTCGAAGAACTTCTCGACCGCAATAGCGGTTCTGCCGGTCATCGTGCAGGGCGTTATAATGGCGGTAAACGGCAATCTCGGCTACGGAGTCGCAGTACTCGGAGCATTCGGACTTGTGCGTTTCCGTTCGGCGGCAGGCACATCAAAGGAAATTGCCCTCATATTTCTCGCAATGGCGGTGGGACTTATAGACGCCATGGGTTACATAGGCTACTCTGTCTGCCTTGCGGCAATCGTACTCGGAGTAATGACGCTTCTTGATGTCACAGGCTTCGGAGAAAGTGCCGACGGCAAAAGGACTCTCACGGTGTCGATACCGGAAAACCTCGACTATGAAGAAGTTTTCAGCGATATTTTCGAGAAATACACCTCGTCAAGCACCCTTGAAAAGGTAAAAACCACAAATCTCGGAAGTATGTTTGAGTTAAGATACACGGTAAAGCTCGGGAACGGTATTTCCGAAAAGGCGTTTTTGGACGCAATCAGATGCCGCAACGGAAACCTCACAGTAAGCCTTTCGAGAGCATATGCGCAAAGGGATGAACTTTAATCATGAAAAGCATAAAAAAGAAAGGAGTCATCGTTATGACGCTCGGCAAAGTAACCGCTCTTCTGCTCGCACTTCTCACCTCATGCACGGGAGCGGTAACGGTATCACCGACCGTGACAGCCGAAGAAATTACGGCCACCGACGCCGCAGGAACGGCTTACGTCTGCGAATTTGACGACAGCGACCGCACCTTTTCGGGGTACGACGAAAGCGAATGCACATCGATAGCATTCTCGGACGGAAATGTCACGATTTCGGGCGACGGTGCGGAATCTGTGAACGGCGGCGTTAAAATAACAACGAAAGGCACGTATCTTATCACGGGAACCTCCGACGACGGCGGCATTACGGTTGACGTTGAAAGCGGCAGGGTGAAGCTTCTTCTCGGAGGCGTTTCGCTTACAAAAAAGAGCGCTCCCGTCATAAACGTGATAAGCGCTAAGAGCGTCACAATAACTGCTCTTGACGGCACGGAAAACACTCTCTCCGACAGCGGAGATTATGCCACTGACGAAAACACTGACGAGGATGCGGCGATTTACTCCAAGGAGGATCTTATTCTCAACGGCACGGGTTCTCTCACGGTCACGGGAACGTACAACGGCATAAAGAGCAAGGACTCGCTCTCGGTCGCCGAGGGAACGCTCACGGTAACTGCCGAAAACAACGGCATTGTCGGCAAGGACTATATTGACATCACAGGCGGCACGGTAAACGTCACCGCAAAAAACAACGGAATAAAGTCAACGAACACCGACGAGGGTCTCGGATACATTCGCATAACCGGAGGAAATATCACCGTAAATGCCGACGATACGGCGCTTAACGCGGAAAACGCGTTATTTGTCTCGGACGGAACTCTTGATATCGTCGCCGGCGGCGGAGCGGAAAACGCACCCGAACACACAGAGAGCTTCGGCAAAGGTCCGGGCGGCTTCGGAGGCAATCGTCCAAACAGCGAACGTCCCGGCAGGGGTACAGATGAACAGCCGAACGGCAACATAGGCACCTCTTCGGGCGGTGAGCGTCCCGACAGCGGAAGCACCGCCGACAATCCTCCCACTCCCCCGGAGGGAAACTTCGGCAGTCGTCCGAACGGTGACGGCGGCGTCCCTCCGAGCTTTCCGAACAGTGACGGCAAGGGCTTTCCCGGCGGCATGGTGCCGAACGGCAACGGACAAACCGAAGCTACCGACAGCACCGAAAGCACCTCCGGCAAAGGTATAAAATCGCAGTACATATCGATAAGCGGCGGCAGTTTCACTCTTGATACGGCGGACGATGCGATTCACTCGAACGGCTCTGCCGACATAACGGGCGGAGAATTTGCGATTCGCTCCGGCGACGATGCGATTCACGCAGACGAGACCGTTACGGTAAGCGGCGGCGTCATAAAAATCGAGACGTGCTACGAGGGCATTGAGGGTGCGGTTGTTGCAATTGACGGCGGCGACATTGACATCACGGCAAGCGACGACGCGGTAAATGCGGCAAGCTCCGAAAAAGCGAAGGACGAAATAGGCATAACGATAGGCGGCGGCAAGGTCGTGATATCCGCCGGAAGCGACGGCATCGACTCGAACGGTTATTTCAACCTCTCGGGCGGCGAGGTTTACATAAGCTGCCGCATGACCGGCGGCGACGGTCCTATTGACCACGACGGAGTATTCACCGTCACGGGAGGACTTCTTCTCTCGACCGGCGGAGGCACAGCTGACAGCAAAGGGTATACGGTCGCCGACGGCATGACCTGCACGAACCTCAGCATATCTGATGTACCGACAGGCAAAGCGGTTTCGGTAAAGGATTCGGACGGAAACGTGATAGCTTCCCACACCTTCGACAAAAGCGGAAGCGGAATATTTCTCATAACCTCCGTACTTTCCGAGGGTGATACCTTCACTGTGGAATGCGGCGGTGAGATTCTTTCCGAGGCGGCGGCGACAAAAACGCCTGCGTCGGTCGGCGGCTTCGGCGGCATGGGCGGCAGACCCGGCTTCGGCGGCAATGGCGGCACTGACTTTCCCGGAGGCGGCAAGGGCTTCGGCGGACAGGCCGGATAAAAAAAAGAGCGTCGGGCAAAACGTCCGGCGCTTATGTGTTTTCTCTGTTTTAAAGCTTAAGTCCCGTCTTCTTCTCGACCTCATCTATATTGACCTTTAGGAAGTTGGATATACCCTTCTCCTGCATGGCGACGCCGTAGAGTGTGTCAGCCGCTTCCATTGTTCCTCGGCGGTGGGTGATGACGATGAACTGCGTGTTTTTGCTGTTCTTTCTCAGATATGCGCCGTAGCGTGCAACGTTTACGTCGTCAAGAGCCGCCTCAATCTCGTCGAAGATGTAGAAAGGTGCCGGGTTTACCTTGAGTATCGCAAAGTAGAGCGCTATTGCGGTGAACGCCTGCTCGCCGCCAGACAGGAGCGATATGCTCTTGACCATCTTTCCCGGCGGTTGGACGTTTATCTCAATTCCGCTCTCGAGTATGTTTTCGGGATCGCTTACGACAATCTCCGCATGACCGCCTCCGAAAAGCTCGCTGAACACTTCTCCGAAGTGACGGTTAATCTCCTCAACCGCCTTTGAAAAGAGGTTCTTCATGTCCTTTTCGAGAAGTGCTATTACGTTCTCAAGGCTCTTTTTGGACGCCTCAAGGTCGTTTATCTGCGAGGTCATGAAGTCGTATCTTTCCTTCTGCTCGCGGAAGTCCTCAACAGCGTTGACGTTGACGCTTCCCAAAGCACGTATTTTCCCCTTGACCGACGCAAGCTCCGTCACAAACTCTTTCTCCGGCGGCGGTGGATTCATCTTGCATACCTCGGAATAGGTAAGCTCGTATTCCTCAAAGAGCTTTGCCGTGAGACTGTCGTACTCCTTGGCGCTGTTTTCAAGCACGGTTTCACAGCGCGTAAGTTCTCGGAAGTTTATTTCCTTGTCACGGATAAAATCTTTTTCGGCGGTGCGGTATTTGTTTGCGGACGTTTCACATTCGTTTACTGCCGCAAGCTTTTCGGAAAGCTCTGTTCTCTTTTCCGCAATTTTTGCGGTCAGAGTCTCTATCTCTCCGCTTCCGCCCTCGACGGCTTTCTTTACGTCCTCAAGGCGGCGGAGAATTTCATCGGCTTCGTTTTTAAGTCCCGCAACTCTCGCTTTTTCGTCATACAGACGGGTTTCGGCGGTGCTTTTCCTCTCGGCGCAGAGAGAGGTATTCTTTTCGGCGTTGCCGAGCTCCTCCTTTGCGGCGGAAAGCGCCGTTCTTGCGGCGTCGCACTCATCGGCGGCGTCGTATCTTGCGTTTTTAAGGCTCTCGGACTCGGCAGTGAGCAGTGCAAGCTTATCCTCAAGGACCTTTCTTTCCTCTGCCGCGGCGGCAAGTCTTTCGGCAAGCGTCGCGCCGGCGTACTCTCCGAGACGCGACACAATCATCGCGCGTCTCTCTTTAGCCGATTCTATACGCTCGCCGCAGAGCTTTATATCCTCATTCGCCTTATATAGAGCGGCGGCGGTATTGTCGAGGTCGTTGCGTATACTCTCGATAAACAGCGCCGACTCGTTCTTTGCCTCAAGGCACTCCTTAATTTCGGCGTTTACCTTGGCAATTGCGCCCTCTGTCTTTTTGATGCGTTCCTCAAATTTTTCAATGTCCGCGCCTCTGGACATAATGCCGGTCTTGAACGCCGCAGAGCCGCCCGTATACGAACCGCCGGCGTTGATTACCTGACCGTCGAGAGTCACGACCTTGAATTTGAAAGAAAAGCGTCTTGCAATTCCGGAAGCCGAATCGATGTTGTCGGCAACAACGGTTCTTCCGAGAAGATACTTTGCAACGCTGTCGTATTTTCTGTCGTAGGAAACAAGCTCCGAGCCGATACCGACGAAGCCTTTCAGTCCCGAAAATTCCGATCTGTCCGCAGCTCTGCCGTTTATCGAGGTGAGCGGAAGGAAGGTTGCACGTCCGGCATTCTGATCCTTAAGGTGACGTATGCCTGCCTTTGCGCTGTCCTCATTCTCGACGACGATATTCGACACCGCCGCACCGAGAGCCGTCTCTATTGCCGTGACGTAGCTCTGATCGGTCGGCGTGAGTATGCGCGAAACGGGTCCGCATATACCGTGAAGGTCGCTGTTCATAATCGCTTTGACGCTTCCGGGATATCCTTCGAGAAGTCTGTCCATGCGCTCGAGGTTTTCCTTGCGCTGTGTGTCAGACGCAAGCAGTGCGGAAAGCTCGCCCTTTTTACGGGTAAGCTCATCGTGGCGCGCCGCCGACTTTGCAAGCTCCTGTTCCTCGTCCGAAAGGGACGCGGCAAGGTCGTTCTTTTCCTCGGTAAGCGACTTTGCACGGTGCGTACATTCGGCAAGCTTTTCCGTTGCGTCGGCAATTTCGGCGTCGGTTTTGTCAAGCTCTGCCGTGATAAACTCACGCTGTTCCGCCTCGGATTTTTCTGCGTTTTCCGCCGCCGCTTCCTTAATTTTGGCGTTGGTAAGCTCGTTCTGCACGCTTCTCACGCGCTCGCCCGACTCCTCAAAAGCCTTTTCGGCAGCCGCAAGCCTGTCCTCAGCCTCGGACACTCTTGCGGCAACGGTATCGGTCTTTGCCGTTTTTTCGCCGGCAAGCTTCGCCGACTCCTCATATTTAAGTGTCGCCTCGGCAAGAAGAGCCGTGAGCGACGGCAGAGTCTTTTCCTCTGCGTCCTTTATCTGCGAAAGAAGACTTTCGCGCGTCGCCTTGTGGTGCATGATATCGTTTTCAGAGAGAGACTTTAAGCTTTCAAGGCGGTTCTTCTCGCTTTCAAGCTCCGACAGCTCTTCACGCGCGGTTTCCGCGTTATAGGAAAGCACCTGTTTTTCGGCGTAAAGCTCCTCGAGCTTTTTCTCGGTTTCATCAAGCTGTCTTTCGACGGTTTCGTATGCCGTTCTCGCCTCTTCGGTCTTTACCTTATACGCCGCGCTTTCGTTGCCTGCCTTGGTTATTCTGTCGAACCATATCGATATTTCAAGCTCTTTTTTGCGGTCGGCAAGCACGATGTATTTTTTTGCGTTTTCCGCTTCCTTTTCGAGAGACCCGAGACGCGAGCCTATCTCGCCGGCAATGTCGCTTACTCTGACAAGATTTGCGTCGGTTTCGCCGAGCTTCTTTTCGGCGTCGTTCTTTCTGTAGCGGAATTTCGATATGCCTGCGGCTTCCTCAAAGATGTGGCGTCTCTCGTCGCTCTTCTGGGACAGCACCTCGGCGATTTTTCCCTGACCGACGACGGAATAACCCTCACGTCCGATACCGGTATTGAGGAAAAGCTCGTATATATCCTTGAGTCTCGAAGCCTTTTCGTTTATCTTATATTCGCTGTCGCCGGTGCGGAAATATTTTCGCGTTATCTTGACCTCGTCGGTATCGCAGGCAAGCTCTCTCTTTTTGTTGTCCATGATGAGAGATACCTCGCAGTAGCCGGTCGCCGGTCTTTTCGCCGTACCGCAGAAGATAACGTCCTCCATCTTCGAGCCTCGCAAGGACTTCGGAGACATTTCGCCGAGAACCCACCTGACCGCGTCGGAAATATTAGATTTTCCGCTTCCGTTAGGACCTACGACCGCGGTGATGCCGTCGCCGAATTCCATTTTCGTCCTGTCCGGGAACGACTTGAAGCCCCTCATTTCAAGAGCCTTTAATCTCATCCGTCTACCGTCCTTTCGTGTAAAACTCTGTTCATTTACACTTTATCTTTTCGAGGTATACCCTCACGGCGTGCAGCTTTTCGATATCCGCACACTCCTTTATTTTCACGTGTCTGAGCTTTATGCCGTGTACACGCACACACTCCGCCGCTTTTTCCTTGTTCTCCCTCTTTTGCCCTGCGACCTTTGAGGTCTCGCCGATTCCGCAGAGAATGACAAGGTCGTAAACGGCAGTCTTTTCGGCGTCCGGAACGCTCGCTGCGGCGTTTTCCGTCAGCGGCAGAAGCTTATCGAGGTACACCTTTGAGAACGCCCTCTCGCCTACGGCGCTGTGGGACGCACCGGCGTAAACCTTCTCCGGGGAAAGTCCCTCCCCCGACTGAAGTCCGACACGAAGGAGCGTGACGCCGTATCTGTCGAACACCTTTATGCATTCCGCCGCTCTGTCCGCACCCTCTCGGTCGGTAATGGGCGTATACATTCCCTCGCGCGCCATATCGCAAAGAGGCGTATCGTAAAAAACAACGCACGGATATATCCTTGCGCTGTCCGCACCCATTTCGCAGATTCTCTCTGCGGTGTACAACTCGTCGGCGACCGACGAACCCGGAAGTCCGACCATCATCTGTCCCGTGAGAGAAAAGCCGTGCTTTACGACAAGCTCACACGCTCTCTCGCTTATCTCCGCGGTGTGTCCCCTTCTTGACGCCGCAAGCACCGAGTCACTCATGCTCTGTATGCCGAGTTCTATATGACGGACGCCGTACTCCGAAAGTATCCCGAGAATTTCCTCATCGATGAAATCCGGGCGTGTGGAGAGGCGTATCGACGCAACCTCTCCCCTTTTTATGTATTCGTATGCATCGCGCAGAAGTCTTGTCATGACGGCGCGGTCGATTCCCGTAAAGCTTCCTCCGAAGAAAGCAATCTCGACCTCAGAGCCGTCCTTATCGGCAATTCCCGAAAGTGCCTTCTCTATCTCGGGTCTTATATCTCTGTCCGCCTTTTCCGAGGTCTGCGTGATGGAATGCTGGTTGCAGAAAACGCAGTTGTTCGGACAGCCCTCGTGCGGAATAAATACGGGTATGTTTATGTGTCTTTTCACGGTTACATCACGCCGAAGAGCTTAAGCGCCTCACAGGCCGATCTCTGCTCCGCTTCACGTTTGGTACTTCCCGTGCCCCTGCCTATCACGTTGTTGTTGAGTCTTACCTCAAAGTCAAACGACTTATCGTGAGCCGGACCTGCTTCTCCCACAAGAACATACTCGAGTATATCGCCCTTATTCTGCTGGATAAACTTCTGGAGCTTGGTCTTGTAGTCGTCATCGGCGCCGCTTGCGACGAGTGTCGCCGCCTTTTTCACAATAAACGGCTCGACGAACTCTCTCGCTCTCTCCATTCCGGCGTCGAGATAAATTGCGGCAATAAGCGCCTCGAAAGCGTCGGAAAGTATCGACTTTCTCTTTCTGCCGTTGCTTATCTCCTCACCGTGACCGAGAAACAGATAGTCTCCGAGACTTATCTCGTTTGCGTATTCGTAGAGTGCCCCCTCGCAGACGGTTGCGGCGCGTATTTTCGTGAGATCTCCCTCAAGAAAGCTCTTGTAGCCCTCGAAAAGATAAGTCGAGGTGACTATAGACAGCACCGAATCCCCGAGAAATTCGAGTCTTTCGTTGCAGTGAAGCTCCACGCCCTTTGAACGCATTTCGTTCGAGTACGATGAGTGGCAGAGAGCCGCCGTTATGTACTCTGTATTTTTGAAGGTATAGCCTATTTTCTTTTCAAGAAGCTCCTTTGGAAGCGGATATTTCTTTTCTTCCACGATATCAGTCCTTTCGCATTGCGGATGCCGCTTTATTCCTTGCTTTCGTTTTCCCCGGCGGCAGTGGTCTCGTCGGCAGGCGTCTCGCCTGCCCCCTCCGGCGTCGGTTCTTCCTCAAAGGGAACGGGCTTCTTAAAGGCGTCGGGATCTTTCGCCATGAGCGCAAACTCGGTGATAATACCCGACTTTATATAATTCTTCGCCTGACCCACACAGCAGGCAATGCTCTTTGCATTTGCGCTTCCGTGAGCTTTGATGACAGGTCTCGAGATACCGAGGAAAGGTGCGCCGCCAAACTCGGAGTAGTCCATTTCGTGCTTTAGTCTCTTAAGCTCTCCGCTCACCATACCGGCAGCGATTTTCGTACCGACGTTGGCATAGAACATCCTCTTTAGCTGCGCTTTCATGAACACGCCGAAGCCCTCGGTGAGCTTTACGACGATATTTCCCGTGAAGCCGTCAGTGACGAGTACATCGCAGGCGTCGTTCGGAAAATCTCTTCCCTCGACGTTGCCGACAAAGTTTATGTCAAGCTCCTTCAAAAGCTTGTAGGTTTCACGGTAAAGCTCCGTACCCTTCTTTTCCTCCGCACCGTTGTTTATAAGTCCGACTCTCGGGTTTTCGATACCCATGACCTTCTCCATAAAGAGCTTGCCCATGAGAGCCGACTCACGCATGGTTTCGGGCATTGCGTCGGTATTCGCGCCGGCGTCCGTCACCATTGTTGCGTGACCTCCGAGAGGAACAAGTGCGCCGAGAGCCGCGCGGCGTATACCCTTTATGCGCTTGACGATAAGGCTCGAACCCATAAAGAGCGCACCCGTGTTTCCGGCGGAAATAACGGCGTGACCCGCACCCTCGGAAAGAAGCTTAAGTGCCTGCGCCATGGACGAATCTTTCTTCGACTTTATGACAACGCCGGGATCGTCCTCCATTGTTATCGGCTCGCCCTCGACATTGTATATCTCTATATCGACGCCCGACGTATCGAGTGCCGAAAGCTCGGAGCGGATAACCGTTTCGTTGCCGACCAAAAGAAGATCGACATCGTTCGCCTTTCCTCCGGCTACCGCACCCTTTATTATTTCATGCGGAGCATTGTCACCGCTCATGCAGTCAATTATTATCTTCACGTTAGATCATTCCTTTCCTTCGATCACGGAGATTTATCTGCGGTTACGACTTATATCCGCACTCCTTGTTATAGCAAACGAGGCTGTCCTTGCCCTTCTTCTTAAGGAGAAGTCCTCCGCACTCGGGGCACTTTTCCGCCTGCGGCACATCCCATGTCGAAAAATCGCACTCGGGGTATCTTTCGCAGCTGTAGAAAATACTTCTCTTTTTGCCGTGCTTTACAACTATATTCGCGCCGCACTTGGGACATGGTATATCGAGTGATTTAACAATCTGCTTCGTACCCTTGCATTCCGGATACTTTTCGCAGGCGTAGAACTGACCGAAGCGTCCGCGGCGGATAACCATCGGACCGCCGCAGATATCGCATCTGATATTGTCGGGAGCCGGCGTCGTAGCGGCGTCCTTATCCTCGGTCACGGCAAGCTTTCCGTCCTTGTCGAGAGGCTTTGTATTCTTGCACTCGGGATAACCGGGACAAGCGGCGAACTTTCCGAAGCGTCCGCTCTTTTCGACCATCATTCGTCCGCACTTCTCGCAGACGATGCCTGTCTCCTTGACGGGAATTGCGTAGTTCTGCTTGTCGATGTTCTTTTCGGCTTTCTCAAGCTCTTCGGCAAAGCCTTTGTAAAAGCCTGTGAGAACGTCAAGCATTGTTTTAGTGCCGTTTGCGACCTCGTCGAGGGATTCCTCCATCTTCGCCGTGAAGCCGTAATCGACTATTTCCTCGAAGTTGTCTATCATCAGCTCCGTCGTCTTTTCGCCGAGTATCGACGGCACAAGCGACTTTCCTTCGCGCTCAACGTAGCCTCGCTGAATTATCGTGGTAATGGTCGGAGTTATGGTGCTGGGGCGTCCTATGCCCTTTTCCTCAAGCATCTTGATGAACGACGCCTCCGTGTACCTTGCCGGTGGCTGTGTAAAGTGCTGAAGCGGAACGACGTCCGTCTTTTTGAGCACCTCGCCCTCGCTCATCGGAGGAAGAGCCTTTTCCTTTCCGTCGCTCTTTTCGTCGTCGCTGTCGGTCTTTTCCTCGTAGACCGCCATATATCCCTGCTTCTTGACGGTATATCCGCTTACTCTGAAAATATAGTCAGCGCTTTCTATATCGACGCTCACGGTATCGAGTATCGCGGACGCCATCTGGCTCGAGACGAATCTGTCCCAAATGAGCTTATAGAGCTTATACTGGTCGTTTGAGAGGTATCTCTTTATCTTCTCCGGCTCAAGCTCCATATCCGACGGACGGATGGCTTCGTGCGCATCCTGCGCGTCGTTCTTTGTCTTGTAGACTCTCGGAGTCGGAGGATATGCGTCATCACCGTACTTTGCGACAATATATTTCCTTGCGGCGTCGCGTGCGGTGTCGGCGATTCTCAGCGAGTCGGTACGCATATATGTGATAAGACCGTGGGTGCCGTATTCGCCCATATTAAGACCTTCGTAAAGATCCTGAGCGGCACGCATTGTTTTTGCCGACTGAAATCCGAGTCTGCGGTTTGCCTCCTGCTGGAGGGTGGAGGTAGTGAAAGGCGGTGCCGGGTTCTTCACTCTCTCGGACTTTTTCACGCCCTTTACCGTAAAGTCGGAATTGTTCACTGCCTCCGTTATCTTCATGGCCTCTTCGACGTTGTGAATGTCTATCTTGCCGTTTTTGTCGCCGAAGAACGCCGCCTTTATCTTTTTGCCGCCTGCGGTGACAAGGTTTGCGTCGATGCTCCAATACTCTTCGGGAACAAACGCACGGATTTCGTTTTCACGCTCGACTATAAATCTTGTCGCGACCGACTGCACGCGTCCTGCGGAAAGTCCGCTCTTTATCTTCTTCCAGAGAACGGGACTGAGCTTATAGCCGACTATTCTGTCGAGTATTCTTCTCGCCTGCTGTGAATCGACGAGATTCATATCAATCTCTCTCGGGTTCTTGACGGCGGTCTTGACTGCGTTTTTCGTTATTTCGTTGAATGCCGCGCGTCTTATCTTTTCCGGCGGTATATCAAGCGCCTGCGAAAGATGCCACGATATCGCCTCTCCCTCACGGTCGGGGTCCGTCGCGAGATATACGACGTCCGCCGCTTTTGCTTCTTTCTTAAGTTCCTTTATAAGGTCGCCCTTACCTCTTATGTTGATGTACTTCGGTGTAAAACCGTTTTCTATATCGACGCCGAGGGTGCTTTTCGGAAGGTCTCTTATGTGACCGACCGACGCCGTGACCTTATATCCTTTCCCGAGATAGCTCTTAATGGTCCCTGCTTTTGTGGGGGACTCAACAATTACAAGATGCAAGTGATTCAATTCCTTTCGCAACGCTCCGTTTCGGGAGGCGTTTTTATGTCAGTACGCTGTTTACTTATTATATTACACAGCGCAGGTTATATTCGTTTATAGTTTCCTCCGGCTTCCTGCGTGCAGAGACCGAGTGTTTCGAGCATTGTGAGAGCCGTCAGCACCTCCGAGACGTCCGCGCCCGTCAGCGCAACGATATCGTCGCATCCGAGGGAGGGCTTTTCTTCGAGAAGCTTCGCTATTTTCACGCCGATAGGACCTACCGTCATTTCCGCCATGCCGTCAAGCGGCGTAAAGTCCGACGAGACCGCTTCTTCTTTGCGCTCTTTTTCGGACATAAGCTTTTCCGGGAGAATATGCTTCGGTCGGTAAGTGCCGTGGTCAACGTGAGGAGAAGTCTTTGCCTCCGTAAAAGGCACGCGCTTGCCGCCGGCAACGCCCTGCGGTCTTTCTTCGCTTTCGCCGTCTTCGTGAACGCTCACCGCAAAAACCTCTTCTGAGACGTTCTTCTTTACGTTTCTATCGGTTTTGTTCGGCTTTTCGCGCTTCACTTCGATGACGCTGTTCTGCAAAATATCCGGAGGCACGATTATCCGCGCCGTTTTTGTTCCGGCGCTTATCTTGTGCGGATAAAGGTAAGCGTAATCATCGATTATTTCGTAAGGGTCGGTAACGGGTACCGCACCCGACTTTATAAGGCTGTTCGGTCCTGCGCTTTCCGGATTCGAGATGCTTCCCGGAACGGCGTATACGCGTTTCCCCTGCTCTGCGGCGCACCTTGCCGTGATAAGCGAACCGCTGTAAAGACTGCCCTCAAAGACGACAGTGCCTATGGAAAGTGCGGCAAGAAGTCTGTTTCTCACGGGAAAATTTTCCTTGAGCGGTCTTGTAAACGGTGTGAACTCGGTCATGACCGTACCGCTTCGATAAACCCTGTAATAAAGCTCCGCATTTTCCGCCGGATATATTCTGTCAATGCCGCAGCCGATTATACCTATGGCGTACCCGGAGGCGTCAAGCGCACCCCTTGTTGCGGCGGAATCTATACCGAGCGCAAGTCCCGACACGACTATGCCGCCGGACTCCGCTACACGGTAACCGAAGGTATATGCCGAGGTGCGTCCCTCTGCGGTGCATTTGCGCGTGCCGACCATGGTTATGCAGGCGTTGTCGTCGAAATCGGTTATTCTGCCGATGCAGTAGAGGACAACAGGCGGCGAGGCAATGCTCCTGAATCGCTGAGGATAGAGCGGATCGTCCATTGTGAGTATGTAGACGTTCTTCTTTTTGCAATAGTCAACCACCTCGTTTGCCGTATCGAGTCTTTTGTCGCAGAGCGCGGCGAGGGTGTTCTTTGATATTCCCAGCTCCTCGTAGTCGGTTTTGCCTGCGGCATACGCCGCCTCGGCACTTCCGAAGCGGTCGATAAGCGGCATAACGTACCTGCTCCCTGCTCCGAGGCACAGAGACAGCCACACCTTGAAAACTTTGTTGTTCGTCACACGCACATCTCCGTTTCTTCCTCATTCGTTCGGGTTATTTGAGCGACGTACTCTTCTTCCATATAAGTATCGCCGCCGCGATACCGGCATTGAGCGAATCCATGCCGTTCTTCATGGGTATAATAACGGCGTCTGTGCAGAGCGACACCGCTTTTTCGGGCAGTCCGTGACCTTCATTTCCGATAAGCACGCTGTCGGTCTTTCCGAATTTGAAGGAGTCCGCGCTTTTCGCACCGTCGCAAAGCGCCGCGGCGTATATTCTTCCCCCAGACCCGGTAATTGTTCCGATGCAGTCGCATACGTCCGTGCAGAAGCTTATATCCGCTCTGAAAACTGCGCCCATTGAGCCGCGAAGAGTCTTGCGTGACCAAATGTCGGCGCACTCTCCGCAAAGGACGATATCCGAAAGTCCGAGAGAAACGGCGGTTCTTATAACAGTTCCGACGTTTCCCGGATCTTGGAGAGAATCGAGTACTACAAAGCCGTTTTCGGCATTCCGCACGGTATCCGGCGTAAACGTCTTCTTTTCGGGCAGTTTTGCCGTTGCGAAAATTCCCTGCGGTGCTTTCTCCTCGGAAAGCTTTGCCGCGACCTCATCGGGCACAAGAAACATCTGCGCACCCTTTGCCGCCGCTCTTTCTAAAAGCTCGCGGCTTTGTTCCGCGGCGCGCTCCGTGAAGAAAACCTCGCGCGGAGTGTTGTCCGTCCGCAAAAGCTCACCAAAAAGCTTTGCGCCCTCGACGGAGAAAAGTCCCGTGCGTTCTCTGTACTTTCTCTCGGAAAGAGCAGAGGCATCGGTTATCCTGCGGTTCTTTCTCGAGCTTATATATTCGTAATAAAAAGGCAGCTCACCGCAAGCCATAACAGACCTCCCCCCTCAAGCACCAAACTTTCGCATTTTAAGTATATTATAATATAATAGAAGTGTTTTTTGCAATACTAAATTGTTAATAGATGAATATTTATTTATTACAAACAAAACAGTACAAACATCCGATATCTATAGGCGTCAAATCGCGAATAATCGTCCGGCTGCAAAGTCTCATGTACATTTATCGGAAACATTTGCGGAGAGTCCCGGCGGAATTTTCCCCCGAAATTGCATAGAACAAAAGTTCACAAATCATATCATGAAAATGTGTTTATTGAAGCCGAGAAGTGTGGTAGAATAACGTCGGAAAGCAAGAACACAGAAAATAAAGGAGTACAAACGTGGCACTTAAAACACTGAAAATAGAGGGTGCGAGAGTACACAACCTCAAAAATATAAGCGTTGAAATCCCCCGTGACAAGCTCGTTGTATTCACGGGGCTTTCGGGTTCGGGCAAGTCCTCGCTTGCGTTCGACACCATCTACGCCGAGGGTCACAGACGCTTTGTAGAGTCGCTGTCATCGTATGCAAGGCAGTTTCTCGGTCAGCTCGATAAGCCGGATATAGACAGCATTGAGGGACTTTCACCGGCGATATCGATAGACCAGAAGACGACGTCGAAGAATCCCCGCTCCACAGTGGGTACGGTGACGGAAATTTACGATTATCTGCGCCTTCTGTATGCGAGAGTGGGTGTTCCGCACTGTCCCGTCTGCGGCAAAGAGATAACACAGCAGACTATAGACCAGATAATCGACCGCATACTCGAGCTTCCCGAAAGGACGAAGTTTATCGTCGCCTCCCCCGTGGTAAAAGGCAAAAAGGGAATGCACGAGAAGATTTTCGAGGACGCACGAAAAGGCGGATATGTGCGCGTAAGGGTTGACGGAGAAATACTCGACCTCTCGAACGAATTCGACCTTGACAAAAACAAAAAGCACAGCATTGACATTATAATTGACCGACTTGTGATGAAGCCGGACATAAAGTCGAGACTCACAGACTCCGTCGAAAACGCCTGCAAGCTCTCCGGCGGACTTGTCACGATAATTCTCCCCGACAGCAAAGAGGAGCTTCACTTTTCGCAAAACTACGCCTGCGACGAACACGGCATAAGTCTCGGTGAGCTTGCTCCGAGAATGTTCTCGTTCAACAGTCCGTTCGGTGCGTGCAAGAAGTGCGACGGACTCGGCGAGACAATGGTTCTCTCCCCCGAAAAGCTTTTCCCGGATATGTCGCTGTCTCTGTCGCACGGAGCGTGCGTGTGCAACGGCTTCAAGAGCATGAAGGATTCGTCATGGGGCGGAAATATGATAAACACGTTTCTTTCGGAATACGGCTGCGACGTAAACACACCTCTTGACAAGATGTCCGAGGAGGCTCGTCATGCGCTTCTTTACGGCAGACCCGAGGGACGCACGCAGAAAACCTTTATGGGTCACGCATACTATTCAGGCTTCGGCGGCATAATTCCGGATATCATGCGCCGCTACGAGATGAGTGCCGAAAACGCAGACACACGCACCTACTACGAACAGTTCATGGAGACGACTCCCTGCACCGAATGCGGCGGCAAGAGGCTTTCTCGCGAAGCGTTGTCGGTCACGGTCGGCGGCAAGAACATCGACGAAGTGTGCAGTATGCAGATAACGGAATGTCTCGAATTTTTCAAGGCGCTCAAGCTCTCGGAGCGTGACATGAAGATAGGTCACGAGATATTCAAGGAAATAAAGTCAAGACTCGGTTTCCTTTGCAGCGTGGGTCTCGAATATCTTACGCTCTCACGAAAAGCCGGCACTCTATCGGGCGGTGAGAGTCAGCGAATAAGACTTGCGACTCAGATAGGTTCGTCCCTCATGGGCGTGCTGTACATTCTCGACGAGCCGAGTATAGGTCTTCACCAGCGAGACAACGACAAGCTCATCGCCACTCTCAAAAGGCTGCGTGACCTCGGCAACACGCTTATTGTCGTAGAGCATGACGAGGACACCATGCGTGAAGCGGACTACATCGTTGACATAGGTCCGGCGGCAGGCATTCACGGCGGAGAAGTCGTCGCCGCAGGCACACCGGCGGAAATTATGAAGTGCAGAAAGTCGATAACGGGAGACTACCTCTCGGGAAGAAAGCAGATTGCCGTACCAAAGACAAGGCGCAGCGGCAACGGAAAGCACATCACGATAAAGGACGCCTGCGAACACAACCTTAAGCACGTGACGGTTGACATTCCCCTCGGCGAGTTTGTGTGCGTGACGGGAGTTTCGGGTTCGGGAAAGTCGTCTCTCATTAACAGCGTGCTTTACAACACGCTTGCGCGCGAGCTTAACCGCGCCAACACTCACCCCGGAAAGTGCGGCGGCGTAGACGGACTCGAAAACCTCGACAAGGTTATTGCAATAGATCAGTCGCCGATAGGCAGAACTCCGCGATCCAATCCTGCAACCTACACGGGACTCTTCACAGATATACGTGCGCTCTTCGCACAAACTCCCGACGCAAAAATGCGCGGCTACAAGCAGGACAGATTTTCGTTCAACCTCAAGGGCGGCCGCTGTGAGGCGTGTCAGGGAGACGGAACACTCACGATAGAAATGAACTTTCTTCCGGACGTATACGTCACCTGCGACGTCTGCAAGGGAAAGCGGTACAACCGTGAGACTCTCGAGGTGAAATACAAGGACAAAAACATCTTCGACGTACTCGACATGACGGTTGAAGAGGGACTGAAATTCTTCGAGAATCTGCCGTCGCTCCGAAGAAAGCTTCAGACTCTTTACGACGTCGGACTCGGCTATATAAAGATAGGTCAGTCGTCAACGACTTTGTCGGGCGGCGAAGCGCAGAGAATAAAGCTTGCGACAGAGCTTTCAAAGAGAAGCACCGGCAAGACGGTTTACATTCTCGACGAGCCGACCACGGGACTTCACACCGCCGACGTTGACAAGCTCATCGAAGTATTGCAGCGCCTTGTTGACGCCGGAAACTCGGTTATCGTCATCGAACACAACCTCGACATGATAAAGACTGCCGACCACATCATTGATCTCGGACCTGAGGGCGGAGACGGCGGCGGAGAGATTGTCGTCTGCGGCACTCCGGAAGAAGTTGCGGCGTGCGAAAAATCGTACACCGGCAAATATCTCAAGGGCAAGCTCGGCATAAAGTAAACACGGCGTAAAGAGAACACACCTCGGTCGCAAAAGGATCGGGGTGTGCATATTTTTTACTTTACGAAGAGTATGCGGCAGGAGTATGCGTCGAGGTCAAAGGAGAATCCAACCTCTTCTTTTTCAAGCGTGTCATATGCCGAGGTCACGTTTTCGGGGAATGCAAGCTTTACTCTCCCGACGGGGCTTGCCGAGGTATTGACGGCAAAGGCAAGGAGCTCCGTCGCACCGGAAAGGTCGGTATATCTGTAGTAGCTTACCTTGACCTTATCGTTATCGGTCGTGACGTCGTTTTTCCAATAAGGAAGCCATTCCGAAATATCGATTGGGAACGCTCCGAACACTTTCCATACACGGCTCATGAGGTCGAGGGGGAGTCCTATATCGTTAGGTCGGGGAAGTATGCCGTGAAGCACGGAACACGCAAGAGCTTTCTCGAACGTCCAGTGCGGCCTGTTTTCGTAGGCGATAAACTCAACCGGTGCGCCTATGTTTCTGCCGAGATACTCCGCACGGAAGCACTCGAGGTTCATATCCTCGTCAGTCCCTTTCATGAGTCTGAATTGCAGGTTTTCACCGTACCAGTTCTGATGGACATACGGAATTGCCGTGAAGTTTACGAATCCGAAAGCGTGAACGTTTATTTCGCCGGAGCGTTCCTCGACGACCTCATAGAGCCGCTTGAACATTCCTCGCAGCGACTTCCAGCAATAGCTGCCGTGAAGCTTTCCGTCGGCGTCGTACCAACCGCAGCCGTGTTCGGTCGAGAAGCACTTCTTTGCGTGGAACGTACCGTCGAGGTACACTCCGTCGGTGTGGCATTCGTCCATAATCCTTGTGACGCCGTCTATGAAAAGATCGGCGTAATCGCTGTTGTAGCAGACCTCGTAGTCACGCTGAAACGGCACTCTCCACCAGCCGCCGCAAAGCTCGCCCTTGGGGTTCTTCACCGCAGTTCGGTCGGCAAGCGTGTTCCAAGCCGGCGACATTGACGAAATCTCGTAGCCGAAGTACGTGAGCACCTTTATCCCTCTCTTGTGGCACTCGTCGGTTATCGTCTTAATCTGTGCGGTCGTATACTCCGAAAGGTCGTACCAGTTCTGCGACTTGTTCCACTTCTCATGGAGAATGAGTGTCGTCACGCTCTTTTCCTTGAGTTCGTCGTAGCGACCGTCGAGAAAATCGACGTAGCTGCCCTTTATTTTTATGCCGCAGTCGAGATGAAAGGCGTTGTGTATATACGGATTCTTCGGGAATGGTTTGACGGGAGTTGGATGAAGTCCGAAATTAAAGGCTATCGGCTTGTAGGCGTCTGAACCGTACTTCGGGTCGCTCGACCATGCCCTCGGCTGACCGTCGATGAGTCTTATGCGGAGAATGAGCGTGTCGCCGTCACGTACAAGTTCAACCGCCCTGTCGGGACTTTCGGACTGCCAGTTGCGGTCGTTTTCCGCAAAAAATCCAAGACCCCTGTCCTCGTCGCCGAGCCACAGGAGAGTTTTGAACGGCATTGACGCCGACAGTTCGGGGATTTTTCCGCTCGCCGACATATCCGTTTGAGGTCTCACGGTGCCGTCAGAAAGGTGCATTTCGCTGTTGGGGTGCATACTGAAAAGGGTCGTCGCTTCGGCTTTCAGAGGTATTTCGAGCCAAAGTCGGTCAAGCCTGAAAAGCACGGGTTTGACGTCGGCAAGTCCGAACACCTGCGCAACGGTCTTCCCTCTCGGCATGAGCTTCATATCTATATCGATACAGCCGTCGTAGTCTATTCTGTAGCAAAAATCGACGATAAAGCGTTCCGACTGCTTCGCTCCGCAGATAACGGCTTCCGCATCGGAGCGGCTCTGAATGAAGCTCTCGGATTCGTTTTCGGGGTAGTCTGTGTCCCACACGGACTCTTCTCCGTCCTCGACCGAAACAATTCTCACCGGAGACGCCAAAAGCTCGACGCCCTCGGACTTTAACGACGTTATCATTCCGTCTGCGCCTATGGTGTAATCACGTCCGACGACGTGTACCGTATGTGAAAGATCGTGCGTATCGACACGCACCGGGATAAACGGACTCGGTATTTTCACGGTATCACTCCTTTTTTAATCAGTGCATACGAAAATCAAGGCTCTTCGGCAAAGGGTATTTTTTGTCGGCGGCAGAGGCAAGAGCTGCGTCGGTCTCGCTGTACTCCATGCCGTTTTCCTTTGCGTAAATACGTCTGTGAAGCTCGAACCAAAGGTGCGACACGGAAAGCTCTCCCTCTTTTACGTCCGGCATGACAAAGTCTTCGTTCACAATCTCCGACGCCTCGGAAAGACGGTCGAGGTGTATAAGCGCCGCCGCACGGCAAAGTCTCAGTCTTCCGTTTTTGCGGAGGGCTTCGGGGAGCATTTCGTAAAGCTCGAGCCACTTTTCGTCGAAGCCGTCGGCGGTAAGTCTCATTGCGGTTTCTGCGGCAAGCGCACGGCAGTCGGGTTTCATTGCGAACGCACGCAGAAGAATCTCACGAGCCTTGTCACGGTCTCCGTATTCGTTTGCGTAAAGCATTGCGAGGTTGCGCATTGCCCACGGATTTTCCTCCACCCTGCACGACTCCTCCCACGCTTTCTTTGCGGAATCGAGGTTTCCTTTGCCGTTGGCGTAAAGTGCGTAGCGGATAACTCCGAGGTGCAGAAGACTGTTCGCACTCTGTTCGGGAAGAGCTTCAAGCTTTTCAAGAAGCCTTTCGTCGCAGACGTACCCGGAGGGAGAACACTCGGTCGGGAATGTGCCGTTTTCGAGTAGCTCACGCCATGCGGCAGTCTCGGGATCGTTCACCCTCGGGAACGAAAGCGTTTTGCTTATGCGCTTTTTGCGGAGCGTTTCCTCAAGGCTTCCCCAATCGGAGCCTGCCGCGGCAGTTTCTGTTGACGTGACGGAATCGTCGCTCGGAAAGTACATTTCGTCGGGATTGCCGATAACCTTTTGCAAATATCCCTCGACACAGCCGACGGCGTCCTTATAATGTCCGTGAAGCACTTCGGGATTGCCCTCGAGAAGAGTATACGCCTCCGTCCACTCCCATGTTTCGCCTGCCTTCATGGGGATATGCTCAAGCTGAGTGTGGGCAAGTCCTGCCTGTATTTCGATATACGACGACTCTCCGTCCGAAAGCCATTCGTTCCAATGACGTCCGCCCTGCGCCATTCCCCAGACAAACATTTTTCGTCCGAAGAGCTTTTTCGAGGAACATTGCAAAAGTCCCGTTCCATCTTCGTCGGCGGAGGCTATCCACTTGTGAGACTCCCTCGGTATCTTATAGAAGAAGTCGCGCGAGGACGGAATATTCGAGGGGTAGCTTATATCGGTGTCATACGAATACGGCACGGCGGTCTTGTCAAGGATATAGTGATTCTCGTTGTATAAGCTGACAAAGGCGTCGTCTGCCGGCACTATGACTCTCGTTCCGTGCGTTTCGGGGACGGCGATATTCGACCACCAATACATATACTTGCCGTCATCGGAAAGGTTCTCTATGCGGCATCTTATATAAAGCACGGGTGAGTCGTCCTTTACCCATGCGCTTACGGAGTACACAACGCCCCTTATTCTCTCGTATTCGTAAAGCCGCAGAACATCACCGTCGGGTGTCCTGTCGATAACCGCGTGAAGCGGCGAGCAGGTGAGCGGATTGTGTCCCTTTATGCCGACGTTGAATTCAACGCCGCCGCTGAACCACGCATTGCGAAGTCCGAGATTTCCCGGCTGAAACACAGGGTTTACATACAGAAGCTCTTTCCCGGTGCGCTTGTCGGTAAGTGAGTAAAGGCGTCCGCCGAGTTCCGGCAGAAACACGGCTTTTATAAGGTCATTTTCAACAGTGAGTGCTTTGAAATCATGCGGCGTTTTCGCTCTGTCGTAGCCGTCCTGTATGCGGTACGGGAGCATTGTGTTTATCATGCCCTTGCCTATGTGAGTCTTTTCGTCCTCCGATATTTTCGGCGTCATTTCATAGCCTGCGTGAATATAGCTCACATTTCCGATATCCGGCATCGGGTTTCCACTGCCGAGATTTGCAGCAGGAATTGTCAGTTTCTCAATCTTTACCATTCTGTTTTCCTCGCTTTTCACCCAACGCACGTCGAAGGGCATTTTCAAGTTCCGTACGGTCACGAAAACCGAAGCGTTTGACGATATTTGAAAGTCTGTAGCGCACCGCTCTGTCCGAGAAAAAGAGCCGTTCGGCGACTGAACCGCAGTTTTCTCCGCGTGCTATGCCGAAAAGGCTCTCCCTGTCGTGCGGATCTACCGATTGCAGAACCGTCTCCACATTTATTATGTTCTGCACCTCGCCGCCGTCGAAGTAGTGCCTTTTCGGACGCACCACATCAGACGCACCGTGTTCCTCGCCGCTCTTTTCGGCAAAGTGCGCGGTCTTGCGGACGACAAGCTCGCACGGAAGCGACATTGTGATTCGGCATGAGGTTCCGTACTTTAAAAGGTCGCAGTATAGCCTTACCGACATCTCACCCATTTTGCGGTAGTCGAACATTATGCTTGTAAGCCCGAGGCTCGCTCCGACAAACGAATCGCCCATACCGACAATGTTGAGACTTTCGGAAAACCCGACTTCTGCCGAAGAAAGAAAGTGTAAAAGGCATATGGCAACGGTATCGTTTGCGCAGATAACCGAGTCGAAGCCGCTTTCGGAAAACTGTGAGGCGAACTCGCAGACACATTCGTCAAGCCGTCCCGGCGACCATATAATCTCGCGTTCACCGCGGCACTTCGCTCTTGAAAAGGCTTCTGCCTTTACTCTGTCGGTTATCGACGACGGATTCACTCCCAAAAGTGCGGTGCGGCAAAAGCCTGAAGCCGAGAGAAGTTCGAGACATCTGTCGAGCATTCCTTCAAGCTCAAAAACAACGCCGCTGTATCTGTGCCTTTGAATGGGGAGCATACAGGCGTTGACGACTATGGGAAACGCTCCGTTTTCGGAAAGGCGTCCGAGAGCGGCGTCAAGCCAATCGGCGTCGTTTCCGGCGGTAAGGACAAAGCGGTCTTTGACAACATCGGAAAGATCACCGGAAAGATCGACCGTCACCGTTTCGAGCTGTGCGTCCTTTGCCGCACGGCGAATACCCTCGCTTATGTTTGCCGCCCAATAAGAATTTTCCGCCTCGGGCTGCATCGCAATATATACCGCTTCACGTTTCACCGTAATCACCTCTTGTAATTATACCATCTGCTTTTATCCGCAGCAAGGAAAACATTTACCGCAAATCACACGTAACTTTTCCGAATAAAGGAAGCGTTATTCGCCGCACCGTAAAAGCAAAGTGCGGGGACGGCACATTCCGTATACCGTCCCCTGAAATTCATCAAAAACTGTTGTGACCGGGCTTAAGCTCAACGGGCTTTCCGTTGACGGTTATCCAAACGGAAATCGCCGAAGGATTGTAGGCAGTGTGGTAATCGAGACCGTAATCTATCGAACGGGACGCGGTGACGTAGTCGTAAATTTCAATGTTAGTAGCATACCATACGTCGCTGTTGCCGCCTGCCTTTTTGCAGAAATTCTCGATAAGCTCCCAGTTGTTGTTTCTGTCGAACTCATAGCTGTGTCCCCACACGTACATAAGCGGCATATTGAGCCAGAAGTCGCGGACGTTCATGAATTTATCGAAAAGTTCTTCGATATTTCCGCTGTGATGAGCGGTCGGGTACCAGCAGAGAAAGTCCTTCGGCAGTCTGAAATCGGTCTTGCATTCGGTCGCTCTGCCGTATTTCATGCCGCACATTTTGCAGATGTTCTCGATTCTGTCCTCTATCGAAACCATGCCGTTGGGATAGGAAAGTCCGCGGATCGTATATCCGCAGATTTTTTCGAGGTTCTTACGGTCGATATTCAGCTCATCCGCTATTACGAAGTCGGGAAGCTCGCCGAAGGTGGGGTGAGTGTAGCTGTGGAGAGATATCTCATGGTTTTTATAAAGCTCTTTTATATCTTCTTTTTTGACGGTTGTGTCGTTTCTTGACTCAAAGAAGCTTGAATTAAGGTGAAAAGTTCCTCTAATGCCGTACTTATCGAAAATTTCGACAAGCTTATAATCCCAAACAGTACCGTCATCATAGCTCATAGTGAGACACTTATGCTTTCCGTCCTTCCAAAGGTTATTGCGAATAATCATTTTTCTTCTCCTTTACTTAAGAAAATCTTTGCGTAACAAAAACGGGGAAACCTTTCGGCTTCCCCCGTGCTTTTTGATAATTGTGAGTTTTGCTCCGGCGAATATCAGCCGACGATACCGGAACGCTCGATACCCTGAACAAGAGACTTCTGTGCGAAGAGGAAGATGATGAACAGGGGGGCTATAACCATAAGACCTGCTGTGTTGAGAACCGCCGACTCACGGAGAGGTGCTGCCGCATACGAAGTCGAGAGTGACTGCGGAACGGAAACAACCGCCGGGAGAAGGTGAGGTCCTGTAGCCGTGAAGAACAGGCTCGTGTAGTAGGTATCCGTCCACTGCCAAGAGAAGGCGAACATGAATACCGTAACCATTATCGGAATCGTAAGCGGAAGGATAATCTGGAAGTATGTTCTGAAGATACCCGAACCGTCAACGTACGCCGCTTCCTCAAGCTCGTCAGGAACGCCCTTGTAGAACTGTCTGAAGATGAAGATGTAGAGACCGTTCTTGAAGGCGAGACCGCCGAGTGAGAGGATGGTCAAGGGCCAATATGTATTGATAAGGTCAATCCACGTTGTCTTTGCACCGAACAGCGAAGCTATCGCACCGTAGATACCGTAGATATCGAAGTACTTGAACTTCATGAACATCGCAAGCTGGAGAGTTTTGTGAGGTACTACCATCGTAAGAATAACGAGTACGAACAGGAGTCCTCTGCCCTTGAACTTGAACTTTGCGAAGCCGTAACCGATAAATGCGGTTATCATTGTCTGGATGAACGCCGACAGAAGTGCGAGCGTTGCGGAGTTGAAAAGTGCCTCGAGGTACTTGTTCTCGATGAAGATGAACTTATAGTTGTCGAGTGTGGGGTATTTCGGAATGAGCTTTACCGTTACGTCAACGAAGTCGTCGGAGCTCATGAAGGACGCCGAAATCTTCGTGAAGAACGGATAAAGGATGATATACGAGATACCTATAAGGAACACGTATCTGAAAACTGCGATTATGAACTGTAAAGCGAACTTCTTGTTGAACACACGCATCGCCATACGTGTCTTCCAGTCTACCTTGCCCTCGAAATCAACTTTGATTTTTTTGGAGGACGTATCTTTTTTTGTGAACTTATTTATTACCGAATTCATTTACTACTTCCTCCTTCTGTTAATCTCTGCGCTGGTAGAATACGTACATAGACATAATACCGGCAACCGCCGCGATTATGAGCATTACGACCAAGAAGTAAATCCACGACATCGCCGAGGAAAGCACTCGTCCTTCCGCCTGATCGTAAACGCTGCTGATGTAGCGCATTACCGAGTTTGACTCGCTCGTGAAGGAGTCGATAATCGTATAAATTGCGTTTACGAGGATCATCGGGCTTATCATCGGGAAGGTAATCTTCCAGAAGGTTTCCCAAGCCGTTGCGCCCTCCATGGTGCAGGACTCGTATATTGCGGGAGAGATCGACTGAAGTCCCGAGAGGAATACGAGCATCTGAACGCCGGAGCGGTTTACGATATTGAAGATGTTGTTTACGACGTCAACGACGTAGTGTACAAGCTCCGTACCGACCTCCATACTGCCGAGGAAGGTCGTAACGTCAACCGTGTTGATAATCTCGGCGGCGGAGGACTGGTTCGTGTTGCCCGTCTCAATACCGCCCTCGGACATATAGTTGAGGAGGGTGTTGGACTGGTCGATGGAGTCGATAAGACCTGTGGAAATGATAACCGGGATGAAGAATATTGCACGGAATACGGCGCGTCCGACCATCTTCTGATTGAGGACTATTGCCATGAAGAGTGCGAATATTACTATTGCGGGAATATCGAATATGAGCTGCTTTATGCTCGCGACGAGTATCTGGAGATACGACGGGTCGGAGAATATAGCGTCCGAATAATTCTTAAGTCCCACAAAGGTCAGCGCAAAACCGCCGCCTGCCTGAACTTTCATTGAGTTAAAGCTGTACCAGAGGGAGTTTCCGAGGATTGGGAGGTAGATAAGTACAATACCCAAAACGAAGGGCATTACAAACCACCAACCGGCTCTTGCCTTTTTTGCTTCGATAGAGGCTATCTTCTTTCGCTTTCCGGTTACAGGCTTTGCTGTTACGTTATTATTCATTATATACACCTATAGCCTTTCTTATTTCTTGAGGAAGTCCATGGCGGGGATTGTCTCTCCGTCCACGGTAACCGGCTTCGTGTTGTAGTTGAGTATAAATGAAGTTCCGCCGGAGTATGTGACCTTAACGACTCTCGTTTCGAGGATTTCGTGATCGGTTATCGTGTCATACTTAACGGTTTTCAGTGCGTCGTTGAGCTTCTTGTAGGTGCTGAAAAGGTCGTCCTTCCAGATGTTGTATCTTATCGAGTAATACTTCGAGAAGTCGGTGAAGGACTTAAGCTCGGAGGTATTCTCGTGTCTGTAGGAGAGGATGAAATACGGACTTGCGCCGTTTTCAATCGCCTTGAGAACACTGTACTCAAAGTCGCCGTCGAGGTTGATTGCTGTTCCCGCATACTCAACATATCCGTGAAGCACCATTCCGTAGAAAGGAACGGCCGCGGAGGCGTATACGTTTTTGCTGGAGTCGAGGGGAAGTCCGAGGATGTGATCGGCACTGCCGAGAACATATGCGTTTCCGGAGTCTATCATTACGGAGCCGTCGCTCTCTTTGAGTCCCGCAAGCTGTTCGGAGATGATTTTCTCGGCGTCCACACGCGTGAGGGGATAATCCTTGTTGTGGTCGGAGTTAAGCTCATCGCCGAGCGAACCGACGGAGATGCCGGAGAGACCGAACTTGCCGTAATCCGCGGAGCTGTTCTTTATGTATTTTGCTATGGATTCGGGAGTTACGATAAGAATACCGTCGTCCTCGTAGCCCTGGAAGAGTGCGCTGTAGGTTTTGTGTACTGCGGTTCTTTCGTCGATGGTCTGTATTGCGTCCTTCTTGTAGTTGAAGCCGTCGAACGTGCCGACCTTCATTACGTGGAGGAACTCGAGATCGGGATAGAGACCGATGCCGTTTTCGCTTGTGTAAGCCGCGAGCTTTTCGAGTCCCTTTTCTCCGCCTATCGCCTTGTCAACCTTAATCTTGTTAGGTACGGTTGCGTAAAGACCGCCGTTGTACCAACCCTTGTATCTTACGTTTATGTTGTTTATTCCCTCAGCCTTGAGCTCTTCAAGCATCGTGATGCAGTCCTCAAAAGTGGTGAGAGGAGTCTGAACCGAAACGGGGAAACCGAATACCTTCTGCTGTGTCTTTATTGAGCCGAAATTCTCAATATAAAGCGGAATATCGTCGCCCTTGTTTTCGAGCTTTGTGAGTTTACCCTGCGATACAAGATAATTTCTTACCGTCTCTGCCATGCCAGTGATCTTTGTCTTTTCGCCGAAGGTGGGGATAAATCTTATGGTGAAGTTACCGGTGTACTTTCTGTCGGAGGTAACGGACCATGTTGCGCTTCCCGTTGCGGAAATACCCGTGAGCTCGTAGGAGTCGGAGGGCTTCGGGAAGAATGTTGCTCTTGCGGAGTTGTACTTGTGTACGATGCCGCCGTGAACCGTGCTTATCTCGGCAAGCGCGTCGCCCTCTTCGATGTACGCCACAAATCCCGCAGTCTCGGTCTTCTTGGGCTTGTCGTTTTCGGGTTCTGCGGTCTCGTCGGGAGTCTCGGCTGCCGTTTCCTCCTCGGACTGCGCCGTCTCATCGGAAGGCGTTTCATCGGTTACGGTTTCGGTTTCGTCCGCAGCCGCTTCGTCTGTGTTCGCCTCGTCTGCCGTTTCGTCGGATGATGTATCCGTTTTTTTGGTTGCGGCTTCGTCAGACTTCGCTTCGTCGGACTTTGCTTCGTCGGACTTCGCTTCGTCGGACTTTGCTTCATCCGCCTTCGCTTCATCTGCCTTTGCGTCGTCGGTCTTGGTTTCGTCAGCCGCAGCATCTTCTGTTGTCAGACCTTCAGCCTCGGCTGCCGCAGCCTCTTCAGCCGCGGTGAGGTAAATCTTGGAGAACTTCTCTTTATACGCTTCTTCGTCGAACTCCGTGAACTCGGAGGTTCTGGAAATGCCGTATACGGGGAGTCTCATGATTTCCTGGTTCTTACCGGTTATCTGGTGGTAAGAATAGTCGGGACCGTAGAGCTTTCCGGTAATTGTAAGCTCGTTTACGGAGTCCTTAACGTCCGCAAAATCAACTACCGCGCCCGAACCGTCGGGGATGAATGTGAAGCCTTCAACGTCGCTCGAAGCGCCTGCGCCGAAGAACGGGAGGAAGCTTATCGAGGTAACGCTGTATGTGGAGGAGTCGAATCTGATGTCGCTGGAGGGGCATCTTACTCTGAGTCCCTCGTCTTCGGGGTAGTACTCGAGAGCTACCTTGAAGAGCGGCATTGCGGAAACGCTTGCCTCGTATTCGAGCATACTGTAGTCGTCGTCCATATCGTCGAAGGAATAATCGGTGTACGCCGTTATAAGGTACTCGAGGTTTTCCTTGTCCTTCTTACCGGTATCGGAGCCGAGTACGTAGATATCGTACTTTTCGATTATAGGGAACGATGCGATAAGAGACTGACGGGCGGTATCGCTGTATGCCTTGTCGAGAGACTTATAATCATTTCCGTAGAAAGCCTTCATGTAGTCGTAAGGACACTTCTTAAGCTTTTCGTCGTAGATTTTCTTGCCGTCCGCGTCGTAGTGGGGCATCTTGTTAAGGATTTTTTCCTCAAATCTCGTGCGCTCCATCATATTGGGAACAAGAACTCTCGCCTGCTCACGGCCCATGGTGTACTCAACACGGAGTCCGCCTCTTATGGGCACCATCTTTATCTGGCTGTTTACGGCAGCCTCGGTAAAGCTGTACATTATGGTTTCCTGCGAGCTGTTGCTGTACTTGAGTATGACCTGGGAAAGGAGCTGTTTCTTTACTTCGTCCTTCTTGGGGTCTTTACTCATCGTGGAAACATCGTAGGGGTTGCTGAAAAGTATCTGACCGGTTGCCTTGTCAACGAGAGCGATTTCGCCGGTCTGCTCAAGTCCCCAAAGCTCGTACTTTCCGTTTTCGTAATACTTTGTCATGGAAGCGAGCTTCTCGTAGGGGTTCTCGTATACTGCCTTATTGAGGTAGTATGCCGCGATTTCTTCGGCGGTAGGTCCCGTTACCTCCTCTTCTTCGTCGGCTTTTTTATCTGCCGCGAAGGTAGGCAAAGTAACTGCGGACATAACTCCGGCAAGCATAAGGAGAGACAGGAGCAATGCTAAAATTTTCTTTGTTGTTTTCATCTTTATCTCCCTCCTTGTTACATTCTGTACGACAACTCAACGTAGATGTTATAGATAAAGGAGAACACTTTACCGATAAGCGTCGAGAAGAGTACGCCTATGAACATTATGAACGCCATGCCCACTATCGAACCGAGCGTCGTGACGACGTTCTTGAAGAGCGAGTAGTCATGAATAACCATCATGCCGAAGAACAGCAGGAATGCTACCCAAACATACGCAATCTTTATGAACATCGTGATAAAGCCGACGTCTTCGGTTGTGATGAAATTGGAGCAGAACGTTGTAAGTATAATGAATGCGGGGAGAGGGAAGAGTGCGTAACAGGTGGTTACGTAAATATCCTTGAGGCTGCCTTCACCGTCAAACAGCGTTGTGAGACACCAGTTTGCAACCGTCCAGAGGATGACGGGGAGAAGTATCGAGCAAATCTCGAGGATAAGGGAGATAGGTTCGGGATTGGGTTCCATTACATATCCGCGTCCGATGGACTGATATATATAGGAAATAATCGTAATTACGAGGATGAGCGTTGCGCCCTTGGGAGATGCGCGGTGTTCATGCTTGATATCCCAGAAACCGTCGAACGGGTGGAACGATGTATGAACTCCGTATATGAACTCGCGCCAAAGCGTTCGCTTGGTCGCACTCGACTGTCCTTTGAGGTTTACCTTTGCGGCATACTTGAAGAACTTCGAGATGCAGATGCAGATAACGATTATGATTATCGGAATGAGTACTATGTATCTCTGAACGTAGAGCTTTCTCACTTCCTTGTAAGCGTCGGAGTAGTTGGCTGTGTCGTAAGCGTACTTGTAGTAGCTCATCGCTTCTTCGTATACGTCTATCTTCTCGTCGTTCTCGTCAGCCATGGAGTTTGCTTCACGGTAGAGAGCCTTACCGATTCCGACATAGGACATATCGAAGTTGGAGTTTCTCTGGAGAATTTCCTGCCAATACATTTCGGCGTCGCTGTAGCGTCTCTCTCTGTTTGCGAGAATTGCCTCGTCGAGAAGGTCGCCGTAGCTTGTTCTCTTGAGAACGGTGATGTTCTTGTTCTGGCTGTCGAGAAGGAGCATATTCGTTCCCTGGTAGCCGATAGCCTTAATCTGCTGAATGTTGCCGAGCTGGTTGCCCTTATCACCGAACGCGAAAAGGAGTCTGCCTTCTTCGTCGTAGGTGAACACTCTCTGACGCTTAGCGTCGATTATCGACCACATACCGTCGGGACCGAGGGCAACGTCGATAATGGTGGAAGGACCGGTTATCTCGAGCTTTGCGGTCTTGGTGTTGTTTACCTTAACTTCACCGGACGGAGGATAGAAGCCTGTACGCTTCATAACGTCCGTACCGTCGGGAGAGAGCTTCTTAACGGGGGCGTAGGTGCCGGCGGTGCTCTTGGAGGTTATCGCCTGCTGTTGGTCGGAGGCGGAGATGGACGACGTTGTTGCGTAGATGAAGCCGTCCTCATCGATGTTGATGTTATTGAACTCGGTCGCAACCGTACTTGTCGAACGGCGTCTCTGTTCCTTGGTTTGGAAGTTACGCCAAATGATATCCCAAACGCTTGTCTTTGCAACCTGCGCGCCGATGAATCCGAAGAACGTGCCGTCGGGGTTTATCGAGATAATTCCCTGGTTGGTATACTCACCGACAACGTACATTCTTCCGACGTTATCGACCGCAACGCCGATAGGCTTGAAGATATGGTCTTCGTTGAAAACCTCGGACTCGGGCTGATAAACAGTCTTCGTGAACACCGGCTCACCGTTTGTGATGTCAAACACGAGAACTCTGTTCTTTGTGGAGTCAGCAATGTAGAGTGTCTTCGAGGTGAACACTTCTGTTTCGTTCTTCGCCTTATCAGCACTGGGCGAGGGGTAAACAAAAACGGAGGCAGGTGTGTCGAGCGAGTCGGGAACGCCCCACTCGTTTACAAACTCACCTATGGTGTAAAGGTAGTTATACTCGCTGTCAACAACGACAACCTGCTGTCCCTTGCCGTCGGCAATGTAGATATTGCCCTGTCTGTCAACGCAGATATCGGTGGGGTCAGTGAGAGTTACGCCGTTGCCGATTGTTTTGGAATCGATTACTTCGTAGGGAACGTATGCGTGCGGAGACTCTACGTACTCTCCGTCGATGTCATACGTATACGTGGAATAGGGAATTATAGCTCCGGCAGGAATTGAGCCGACAACGAGGACAACGCACACCGCAAGGAGGAAAATTCTGAAGATATTCTTTTTCATCTGTATATTCCTCCTTAGTCTTTCATACCGGACGACGCCATCGTTTCGATAATGTTGCTCTGCGTGATAACGAATACCGTGATAGGCACGAGCATCATGATTACCGTCGAGGCGGCAGCCGCACCGGAACGTACTATACCGCCGGCGAGTATCTGCTGAATTGCGTAGTTGAAGGTTTTGAGTTCCTCACTGTAGATGTAAACCGAGGTGCCGCTGTTCCAAAGTCCCTGGAACGAATAAACGATAAGCGTCAGCCATGCGGGCTTAACCATCGGCATTACTATTGTCCAGTAAATTGAAACTTCGCTTGCACCGTCAAGTCTTGCGGACTCGAGGACGGAATCGGGGACGGTCGTTTCCATGAACTGTTTCATGAGGTAAAGACCGAGTGTGCTTCCGAATGCCGGCACAATGAGCGACCAATACGTGTCTATCCAATGGAGTTCCGACATGATGATGAAGTTCGATATTGCGGCAACCGTCGTATGGAACATGAGGGAGTAATAAATGAGGCTGAACATGAGCTTTCTTCCGGGGAAGTTAATCTTCGTGAGTGCGTAAGCCGCCATAGACGCAAGGAAGAGGTGACCGAACGTACCGCAAACCGAAACGAAAGCCGTGTTGAATATGTATCTGGAGAAAGGCACCCAAGACGTGCTCATGAGCATGAACAGGTCGGAGAAGTTATCAAGGGTGGGCTTTCTTACGAAGAAACGAGGGGGGAACATCCACAGCTCGTCAAGAGGCTTGAGTGACTGGGAGAAGGCGTAAACCATCGGCAAAAACATGAATGCGCCGAAAATGATAAGCAGTATATCTATTCCGAGGTCGCCGCCGACGGAACGGTTAAGCGCTGCTCTTTTAAATTTGAACTTAAATTTCTTCATATCACTTACCTACCTTCGACAGCATTTTGTTAACAAGCAAGTTTGCACCGATCATGATTGCGAAGAGGAGAGTAGCTATTGCCGAAGCGTAGCCAACCTCCCAACGCGATCCGCCGTAGTCATCGAGGTGGTGCATTATCGTATGTGCGCAGTAGTCGGGGGACGGGAATCCGACAAGCGCCGTAACTATGGAACCGAAACCGAAGCAGCCGGTGATGGACATGATAGCCGCGAACATCATCTGGTTCCTCATTACGGGAAGCGTTACGTACCAAAGCTCCTGCCATCTGTTCTTGATACCGTCAACGGCTGCCGCCTCGTAGAGCGACTTGTCAACGACCTGGAAGCCGGCGATGAACGAAAGGAACGATGTACCGAGAGAGGTCCAAAGAGCAACCACGATAACGAGGGGCATAATGTAGGTGGTGTTCTGGAACCAAAGGACAGGCGAGTTGATAATGCCGAGCTTCATGAGCCAACCGTTTACGTAACCGTACTGGTCGCCGGAGAAGAGGACCTGCCAAATGAGGTAAACCTGACCGGAAATACTCGGTGCGTAGAATATAAGCGTTACTACAGATCTTATCTTCGGCGTAAGCTCATTGATGAACCATGCGAAGAGAAGACAGAGAAGGTAGGATACCGGGCCCGTCATAGTTGCGAATATGAGGGTGTTCTGTATCGCCAGAAGGAATATATCGTCGTCAAGAAGAAGTCTTATGTAGTTGTCGAGATACACGATCTTCGGCATTTCGAGCATATTGAACGACGTAAAGCTCATAAGCAAAGATACAATGACGGGAACGACCGTGAACGTAAGGAAGATGAGGAAGTAAGGCGCAACCATAACATAGCCGACCCAGTTAACCTTCATCTCTCTGAGTGTCCACTCAAGCTTTGTCATGTCTTTTCTCAGCTTCGGCGTCTTCGGCGTTTTTTCAACCGTGGTAGAAGACATCAGTTTCACTCCTTAATAATATTTCTCATTTAATCCGTAAGATTTGTGATGTAGTCCATATTGTCAACGCCGAGTCTTTCCTCCTGTTCGGCTCTGTACTCTTCAAGAGTTTCGGAAGCCGTGCGGAAATCATACTCATCGCGCTTTCTCGTAAGCTCCTTGTTTATATCGTTGATATATCCGAGCATTGCTTCAACGGGAGAAGCATCTTCGTTATATACGGCGAGAAAAGCGAAGTTTGTGTTGCGGGCTACAATGTAGTTACCGGGAGTCATAGGCGTACCCTTGAGCGAATCAAACTGCTGACGGAGGTTTGCGACCTCGTTTGCGGACCAAGACTGTCCGAGAAGGGCAGATATGTTCGCCGTATTGTACTTTGCGGCAGTACCGATCGTTGCAACCTGCTCGTTGCCGTATCTGGACTGTACCTCCGCACTTACCCACCATTTGATGTACTTCCATGCGTCGTTAATGTTTTCGGCATCTCTCATTATCATGATGCCCACAACGCCCGACGGTGAGGTGTGGTCTACATATTCCGTTCCGTCGTCGGCAACTCTGGGTGTGCCGGGGAGCTGAACGAATTCCCAAAGACCGTCAATTTCGGGTGCGAATACTTTGAGCTGATTATACTGGAGGTAATCTGCGATACCGCAGGGCATCTCACCCGTTCTGAAACGGTTTGCAAAGTCAAAGGTTACGGGCTGACGGTACTGTGTGAAGATATCCGTCATGTTCTTGAAGGCTTCGAGAGCAATATCGCTGTCGAGGTTGGTCGCCATACCTTCGGAAACGATGTTGTTGCCCTTGTACCACGGCTCGCCCTGCTGATACATTCTTATCTGAGTGAGAGCCTGGCTCAGACCCATTTCCATGTTCTCTGCGGAGAGAACCTTGATGAGGTCGTAAACGTCGTCCCATGTTTCGGGAACTTCAAGACCGAATTCGGTGAAGATGTCCTTTCTGTAGAAGAACATCGGGAAGGACATTGTTTCGGGAAGCGCATAGAGAGCCATACTGTACTCTTCATCAAGCTCGTCGCCTCTCGGGATATAGTCGGGGTTGTAAACCGTCAGCGGAACGAACGCTTCGGAGTTGAACCACGTCTTTACCTCTTCAAGCTCCTCACGGGGAATAGCTCCGGATTCGTGGAGGCTTCTGTCGTTGAGGTTGAGAACCGCGTTACGCACGCCGTAGCCTACGGGGTCGCCATCCATGGAGACGTCGGGACCCGTGCCTGCAAGCGTCGCCGGAAGAAGAGTACCGGCTGCGATAAGCTTGAGGTTTACGGGAGGATTATCCTCCTGCATGGAGAACTCACTTACCATCTGTCTTATAATCTGAGCCTGGTCACGACCGGTTGTTATCCAAACCTCAAGAACGTCGTCTCTGCCCTCAAGCTCTTCCGTCGCACCGACCGAGTTGTAGTTGGTGAAGAAGGAGTTGATGAAGGCGCTGAATTCGTGACCTATCGACTCAAAGAAGTTCGCCTTTGCCTTGGGGAGCTTTGCGGACGCCGGCTGAATTGTGATGAAGTCGAGAGTGAGCGGCTGGTTGCGGCAGGTGAGAAGCCACGTACCGAGAGAACCGTTGTAGCTCTTGAACTGGTCGAGGTTTCCGGCAACCTTGTCCTGGTTGTGTCCCATGAGGTCAAGAAGGTATGCGACCTTATCGAGGATAACCGACTGCTCGCCCTTTTCTCCGATTATCGCTTCAAGCTCGGAGGATACGCTCGTGAGAAGCGCCGCCTCCTGTCTCATACCGCGGAGAACGTCCGGGATAAGCTGGGAGAAGTTGTAGTCAAGGTATGTATCGGGGTCGGTACCGGTTATCATTACTATCTTTCTGTAGTAATCGTTCATTCTCACAAGGCTTTCGTCAACCTCACGGAGAATGCTGCCCATTTCGCCGAGAACGACTTCAAGACGGATTGTATACTTAACGCCCTTTTCAAAGTAGAACTCGTATGCACCCTCATCGTTTCCGAGAGGCTCAACCTGCCATGCGTCGCTGTAGTTGAAGCGAAGTCTCTTTGCTTCTTCAAAAGGAACGCCGTTGTAGCCGCCGCCGTAGATGAGAAGCTTTCTCGAAGAGAAAAGACCTGCGTTTACGTTCTGAAGAAATCTCGGAACGATGTTGTAAAGTCCCGTTTCGGGAACTTCAAAGTCCCACTCAAGCCACTGACCGGCAATCTCCCACTTTTCGCCGCCTATGGAGTTAAGCACGATAGCGGAAGCATGCTGTGGGTCGGTTATCGGAGAAGTTCTGTCGTTTACGGCATATATAACCTGCTCCGAGGCGTATTCGGGAAACTCGCCGTCGAGCTTTACAAGCTTGTCGGTTTCGGCCTCCGCATATCCCTTCTTCTCATAATCGGCAGCGAGTTCGGAATAGGTTGCGGTTTTCGCCGGGGGAGTTATTCTTATCTCCTTTATGAGCATAGGCTCACGGGTTGCTTCGAGAGTCACCGTGTGAGTACCTGCGGAAAAGTAGAACTCAAAGGGAGAATCGTAGAAAGCGGAGGAATCGGATATTCTCTTTTCAAGCCAACGGTCAGCCTCTTTCTTTTCGGGGCGGATCTCGTTGAGATAGTAGTCGTACTTGAAATATCTTCCGGCCTGTCTGTACTCCGTCGCAACATCGGAATCGTTTGCGACCGCATTGGAGTCGTTGTCGGCGTCCGCTATGGACGTGCCTATCTTATAGAACTTCTCGGGAGCGACAAAGCCGTCCATCGAGTAATCCTCAAGCCACGCACGGCTGAACGAGAGGTTTCTTGCTTCCTTGAAAGGCACTCTGCCGTCGATTTTGATTATTCTCTCCATCGCGGCGGTCTTGCCGAGGTATTCCTCGCCCTCGTCGGGCTCTGCGGGATCGCTTCTGTAGGGGAAGTAGAGAAGCTCAATGTTGTAGAAGCCGTCTTCCTTTACGTCAAATTCCCATGTAACATAGCCACTGTTCGGCGTGAGAAGGCTCGCGCCCTCGCTTCCGGAGAAGTTCTCCTTCACCTTAACCGCCGCCGTCGTCTCGTCTTCCTTGTAGTCAACGGCTTCAACGACTACCTCCTCCGTTTTGTCGCTCACATTGTCGTTCTCATGCTCGATAAGATACGTCGCATAAGTCGTGGACGTCATGAGAGCCGCCATTTCGGCGAGGGAGTTTTTCGTTTCCGAGTTTGCAACCTTTGTCTCAAGATCCGCATCGGCCGCTGTAACTGCGGAAAGTGCCTGCAAAACCATCATACCGGCGAGTATCGTTCCCAAAACTCGCTTTTTCATCTTTGCAGTCTTTGCCTTTTTCATTTTCAGGTTCCTCCTATTAGTTGTTTGCGCCGCGCCGTTTTGCTGACACCGGCTTTGCACCGAACACTCGCTGCCGTGAGCGCCGCGTGCAAGTAAAGGTTATGCTTCGCAGTCTTTTCTACCTTAAATATATAGTGCGATGCGGTTTCAATATTCCGCACACCGCAATCCGCACAAAACAAAGCGGTGCGAAAAGCAAAACGGGCACAAATCCACCTTTTACTCATAGCGATAATAATACCATATTTCAGCTTTTTTGTCAAGAGTGCATATAAGAGTCCGCCAAAGAACATAAGTTCCTTCAATTTGTTCATAATTACGGAAAACCATGGGCGTTTTTCTTGTAAACAAATTGTAAAGTTTAGAATAATGCACAACTCTCCGCATTATAATTTCCGCAAATCCGCGAAACATCAGCATTTTAAGAGTATATCATAAGAAAAGTGATATTTTCACATTTCACAAATTTTATCGTAAAATTACTTTATTCAGTGAAATAACAAGTTATTCCGAAAAGGGTGCAATTTATTTCCCATTTTGTGACAGATTTTTTTGTGCATGGTACACAAAAATCGAGGGTCATTTTCTACACGTTGTTAAATCTGCCGAATCGTTTTCGGGGCGTCCGAGCGTGGTGTTGCAGACAAAAAAGTTCTCTGAAAAGGCAAAAAATTTACGCTTTTCGACGCCGCCGCGACTTGACAAAGCGTCACGGTTGTGCTAATATAAACAGCGTGTTTTTACAGGTACACTCACCCGGCAGACGAAAGGAAAGTTCACGGAAATGGCAGTTAACGGCGGAGAGCACAAGAATCACCGCAAAAGAATGAAGAGTAAGTTTTACGAGTTCGGCGCGGATATTTTCTCGGATCATGAGCTTATCGAGATACTTCTGTACAGCTATGTTCCGCGCGTGAACACAAATCCCTCGGCGCACGCACTTCTTTCGGGCGCGGGTTCTCTCTATTCACTGCTCACCAAAAATCCCGAGGAGCTTTCCTGCATAACAAAGATACCGCAAAAAGCCGCCGAGCTAATCCCTCTTCTTCTGCCTGCTGTAAGCGAGGCAATTCTCCGCGAGAATCTCAGGGGCAATGCGCCGGACACCGAAAAATCCTCCGTCAACACATTCTCCGACCTTGTTTCACACGCCGACGCGATGAGCGTCGGAGGTGTTTGCGTATGCGCCTGCAAAAACGACGGCTTTATGAGCGGTTTTGCGGATTTTCCGTCCGGCAGTCCCGACTTTCGCCGTGCCGCGGAGCTTGCGTTTTTCTTCGGCACACGGAAGCTTTCGTTTGCCGAGAGGTCCGACGTACTGTCACCCCAAGGATACAACCGCTGCCGTGCGGTTCTCGCAAGTGCGGAAATAAGCATTGCTCACTATCTTGTCATGTCCGAGGACAAGTGTTACGACTTTGCAAAGGGTCGGTTTATAAGTATCGATTGACACCGCAATGCAAAGCAAAATTCGGCGGCGCGCCTGCGAATAAGGTAAAAACCCGCATAAACGTCTCCGTCGGCGCAAAACACGGTTTTGCGCCGACGTTTTTCTGTACGGAGTTTTTCGCATATCGGAGTTTCTTTCGGCATAAACTGTTTCAGTACCAAAAGGAAAAACGCCAAAAACAACGACCGAAAGGAATGACTGACATGACAGAAAACCACAAGCCCGAGGGATTCTATCTCAACACACCGGAAAACAGAGATTACACATCAACTCTTCAGGGACTGGAATATGCGTACCTCACGGGACTGACGCTTGAAGCGCGTGCGATAAAATGCGACAACGACCACAACCTCATAGTCGAACTCGGCAAATACCGCGGCATTATACCGCGAAGCGAAGTGCAAATGCCGTCGGGCGGCGAAAAAGTGCGCGACATTGCGGTGATAACCCGCGTCGGAAAGCCGGTTGCGTTCAAGGTGACTGCGGTAAACAAAAACGGCGGCGAGTATGCGGCAGTGCTGTCGAGGCGCGCCGCTCAGGAGGAATGCTACGACGAGTTTATATCGAAGCTTTCTCCGGGCGACATAATAGATGCCAAAATCACTCACGAAGAGCCATTCGGAGCGTTCTGCGACGTTGGGCGCGGAATAATCTCACTTCTTTCGGTGGACTGCATTTCTGTTTCGCGCATACTTCACCCGAAGGATCGCTTCAGCGTGGGTCAGTACATAAAGGCGGTAGTCAAGGAATCGGCGGCGGAAACCGGCAGAATATCGCTCTCCCACAAAGAGCTTCTCGGCACGTGGGAGGAAAACACCTCCGCGTTCTCGCCCGGTGAAACGGCGGCAGGCATTGTCAGAAGCATTGAGCCTTACGGCATTTTCGTGGAGCTTACTCCGAACCTCGCCGGACTCGCCGAATGGCGCGACGGAGTCGAGGAGGGACAGAGTGCGGCGGTCTACATAAAAAGCATCCTTCCCGAAAAAATGAAGGTCAAGCTCGTTATCGTTGACAGCTACAGCACCGAAAAGGCGCCGGCTCTCCCCGAATATCGCATAACCTCCGGTCACATCGGCAGGTGGAAGTACTCCCCGGACTGCTGTCCGAAGGTAATCGAGAGCGTTTTCGACGGCGAGGAAAGCTGACGGAAGCATGATTTTTCCCCGTATTTGCGAAATTCTCACCGTCGCTCTTATACTGATTACCGGCACTGTCTGTACCGTGAATTACCGTTTTCTTCAGCTTCACGTATTCCGCAATCTGCGGCGCGCCTTCGGATGCGGCAAAGGATCGTTCCCGGCACTCGCGACCTCCCTCGGAGGGACGATAGGAGCAGGCAACATAATCGGCGTTGCCGGAGCTGTCGCGCTCGGCGGCGAGGGAGCGGTCGTGTGGCTCACAATCGGCGCATTCTTCGGAATGATACTCAAATACCACGAGGTAAAGGTATACCTTCGTCACAGAAAAACCGGCACGGACGGCGAACTTCGTGCCGGTGCGGTATATTGCACAAAAGGCCGCGGACTCGGTGTGCTCTTTGCCGTATTCTGCGTAGGATGCGCATTTCTCATGGGAAATCTCACGCAGAGCACCGCCATATACGAGGCAGTGTTTCCGCACGGCGGCGCAATCGAAAAAGCCGCTCTTTCGGCGGTACTGTTTGCGGTGCTTCTCATAACGCTCTCGGGAGGCTTCGGGACAATATCGAAGATCTCCTCGGCTCTCGTGCCGCTGATGGGCGTGCTTTATCTCGGTACGGCGCTTTACGTGATATTCATATGCCGAAGCGAAATAATCCCCGTTACGCTGCGGATATTTGGGGGTGCATTCACGAAAGGCGGCGTGCGCTCGCTTCTGCCTGCGGCATACGGAATATCAAGGGGACTTCTCTCAAACGAGGGAGGACTCGGCAGTTCGTCAACCGCTCTTGCAAGCACGCCCGACGCCGACGAAAACACTCCGTATCTCGGCATCGCGGAGGTTTTCTTCTCTACGGTCGTCGTTGGACTTATGACCGCCTATTCCCTGCTCTGCTCGGGTGTGCCGCTTGACTGTCCGCACGGCGAGCTTGTGAAAAACGCTTTCGGCTCTGTGACCGGCGGCTTCGGTGAATGCGTGGTGAGAATATCGACAGTGCTGTTCGCCTACACTTCGTTTTCCGGATGGTACTTTTACGGTATGCGCTGTGCCGAGTATCTGAACCCGAGGTGCGTCACGCTCTACCGCTTCATTTTCTGCGCCTTTGCTTTCGGAGGACTTTTCGTTCCGATAGAGCTTGCAATGGAGCTTTCGGCAGTGAGCGCATTCTTCATGTGTGCGGCAAATATCATAATTCTTGCGAAAAGAACTGACGATTGAAAGAGTGGAGAGCGGAGTTGACGTTGAAAGACGGCTTTGCCGTTTTTCTCCATCTGTTACACAGTGCGGATTTTGATCTTTGCGGCGTAAATATATGTCTTTGCGAAAACAGGAAAAGAAGCCGAGTCTTCGGCGATTGACGATTGACAATAAAAAAGCACAAAAGCAATTACGCCTACCTTATAGTTGCTTTTTTCGGTCGAAGACCGAAATTGATTAAATACGAAAAATCCGCGGACACGTGCCGCGGATTTTTCTCCTATAGCTTCGCGAGTGAAGAGAAGCACAGCAACGCCGACAAAGCCGGCGTTGCTGAGTGCCTCAAACGAGACGCGAGTGTACGAATCTGCTCCGCAAGAAATTACGAAGTATTTTCTTGCGGAGAGTTGCTTTGCAACTCTTTTACGCCCAGAACATTCCGTTCGGCTTCGGCTCGGAAATGATAACGCTGCGAAGGAACGCAATCGCCTTCTCAAGTCCCTCCTTGCTCGTCATGAAGCTGTCTTCATGCTCGATGGACATAACATGATTGTAGCCGACAAGCTGAAGTGCGGAAACCATTTCCTTCCAGGTCTCTACGCTCGTGCCGTAGCCGAGGCTTCTGAACACCCAGCTTCTGTTGATCTCGTCGCTGTAGTGCTTGCTGTCAAGAACACCGTTTACGGCTGTATTGTACTTGTCGATCTTGGTATCCTTTGCGTGGAAGTGGAACATCGCGCCCTGCTTTCCGATCTCGATAATAGCCTTTGCCGGGTCGATTCCCTGCCAAATAAGGTGAGACGGGTCGAAGTTTGCGCCGATGCAGTCGCCGACCGCATTTCTGAGCTTGAAGAGCGTCTCTGTGTTGTATACGCAGAAACCGGGGTGCATCTCGAACGCTATCTTCTTTACGCCGTACTTCTTCGCAAGCTCCGCCTTCTTTGTCCAGTACGGAATAAGTACGTCGTTCCACTGATAATCGAGTATGTCGAGGTATTCCGGCGGCCATGCGCAGGTTACCCAGTTGGGCATCTTGTCGTCGGGGCTTCCGCCGGGGCAGCCCGAGAAGGTGATGACAGTGTCAAGCTCAAGTTCGTTCGCAAGCTTCAGAGCTCTGTCAAACTCGTAGTCGCACTTTGCGGCGAAATCCTTATCGGGCGATACTGCGTTTCCGTGAACTGAGAGTGCGGAAATTATCGTGCCGTACTTCGGGAAAAGCTCCTTGTATGCCTTGAGCTTCGCCTTGTCGGCGAGAAGCTCTTCGGGGTGAGAATGCGCCTCTCCCGGATATCCTCCTACACCTATCTCGACCGCTTCAACGCCGAGACTTGTTACGTATTTGAGCATTTCTTCCACCGGCATATCGCCGAGCGGTACTGTTACAAGACCGAGTTTCATAGTATTTTCTCCTTTACAAATATATTACTTGTTGAAATAGTAAGGCGCACCCGTCTTTGCGGACTCATAGATACCCTCGAGTATCTGAGTTACGACGTAAGCCTGTTCGGGGAGGACAACGGGATCCTTATCCTCGAGAATTGCGTCTATCCACGCTCTTGCGTCTCTGTCCGCCGGAGAACCGAAGCCGTCGCCGTCGTAGAAAGCAACTCCGCCGCTCTTGAGGTCGGGGTTCATTGTGTACATACGGCCGTTCTTGACGCCGTTGATTCTTACGCCTCCGGTCATTGTGTCAAGACCTTCGTTCGTGCCGCAGAGCATATATCTTGTTTCTCTTACCTCAAGAGTGTTGAGCGCCCACGAAGACTCGAGAGATACCGTCGCGCCGTTTTCCATTACGACAAAGCCGAACGCACTGTCCTCAACCGTGAACTTTTCGGGATCCCAATCGCCCCAAAGGTTTGCGGTGCGGGTCTGACCGTTGAGCTTGTGATATGTAGTTCCCACGCAGTACTTGGGCTTGTAGTTATTCATCATCCAGAGCGTGAGGTCGAGAGAATGCGTTCCGATATCGATAAGCGGACCGCCGCCCTGCTCATACTCGTTGAGGAATACGCCCCATGTCGGCACTGCTCTTCTTCTTATTGCAAACGCCTTTGCAAAGTATATGTCGCCGAGGTTGCCGTCGTCAACGTACTCCTTGGCAAACTGATTCTCCGCCGCCTGTCTGTTCTGGTAGCCTATCGAGAGCTTCTTGCCGGTTCTCTTTGCGGCGTCGAGCATCTTCTTCGCCTCGGCAGAGTTAATCGCCATAGGCTTCTCGCACATTACGTGCTTTCCTGCCTCGAGAGCGTCCACGGTGATGAAGCTGTGGCTTCTGTTCGGTGTGCAGACGTGAACGACGTCTATCGACTTGTCGGCAAGAAGTTCCTTGTAGTCGGTATAATGCTTTGCGTCGGGAGTACCGAAATCCTTCGCCGCCTTGACAGCCTTCTCCTCGATGATATCGCAGAAGGCGACCATCTCGACTTCCTTAATTTTCTTAAGCGAGGGCATATGCTTTCCGTTTGCAATGCCGCCGCAGCCGATAATTCCTATTCTAAGTTTTTCAGCCATAATGACCTCCGATTTTTCTGTGTCAGCGTATTTGTGCGGACAGATACTCCACACCGTCACAATTCTATCATACCGTCGGCACTTTTTCAAGGCTTTTCTTTAAGTCGAGGCGTTTTTTTACAAACTGTACAAATTTTACTGCTTTACGGCGTCGTGATTTTCGGAATTTGTACCGTCCGTGTATGCTGCAAGTGCCGATTTCAGCGCGATAACGGCAAACGGTCCGAGGAATATTCCCGAAAAGCCGAGCACCTTCACTCCAACATACATACCGATAAGGGTAAGCGGCGGATAAAGTCCTATGCTTTTTCCCACTATCCGCGGCTCCGCCACCTGTCTCACAAGCGCAATCACGATATAGAGAACGAGTATGCCGACCGCCATATACGAATCGCCGAGAAGAAACGACACCGCCGCCCACGGCATAAGCACAGTACCCGTTCCGAGGACGGGGAGTATGTCAACTATCGCAATTATTACGGAAATACTCAAAGAATACGGAACTTTCAACAGAGAAAATCCGACATATAACTCAGTGAAGGTAATAGTCAATATTAAAAGGTAGGCTTTCAGGTACTTAAGCACCGCCGAAACCATTCTCCTTTTTGTTTTCCCGGCGGCGTCCGCAACTCTTTCCGGCACAAGCGAAAAAAAGAACGCACATATTTTATCGAGATCCGCCGCAAAATAGAAAGAGGAAATAAGCGTCATCGCCGCAAACACAAGGCACTGCGGAACATACCGCGCGGCGTTCGCCGCCGCTTCGCCGAGCTTCGAGGTAAGAACGGGAGTCACCTGCGAAACAAGTGCTTCAAGCTTATCGGACTGTGCAAGGTGAGGAAAAGCAAATTTTGGTATAAACTCCGATATGCGGTCGGCTGCGGCGGATATTTTTTCGTTCAAGACGGCGTACAGATCGGAATGCTCGCTCAGATATGCGTACACCGACGCAAGCTCAGCCGCCGCGCGTCGAAAGAGCATGACTGCCGCCGCGGTCAGCACTGCAAGAATGAGCACCACCGCCGTCATCGCCGCCGTCCTTTCGGGCATTCTCGAGTGCGCGCATATATATCGCTTTATCGGACGCGCCGCGAACGCAACGCAAAGCGCTATCGCAAACGGCAGAAAAAGCACCGCGATGTACTTGAGAAACACGTACACCGCCGCCGCGGCTAAAAGCACCGCGGATATGTAAAGCACCGTCTTTTTGCAAGCTTCTTCAAAAGTCATCCGTCTCTCCCCTTTCGTTTCGATTATTAACCCTCCGCGCGGAATTTAAACAGCGCACGCCGGAGAAAAAACGCTCTCATGCGAAAAGACACTCATAACGTCTTTCGAAAATAAAAATCCGCAAAATCGGAACATGTCAAAAAACGCTGACCGTTTTGTTACATTGCAGCAAATTTCAGCGTTTTTCATCTTTTGTTAAGAAAAACGCGATATCGTCCTTTACATTTGCGGCAATATCACTCATTATCGCGTTATTTATTGAATTTTAGCAAACGGAAGACATATTTTTACTATAGAAAAATAACAAAAATGGACAAAAAATGATATTGAACTAATATACGCGATTTGATATAATACATTATAATATTACAAAATGCGCAAAAAACAGCGTAAAACAGGCACCGAATGTCCGTTTTCATCAAAAAATCACTTTTTTCGTTTTTCCGATCGGACACAAAGGCAACAAAAAACGCTTTACCTGAATAATCGCAGTAATACCGGGAGGAGGAACGCAAATGCCCAAATACAAAAACAATTTCAATACCGAATACACACTGAAAAATATCGGTGCGGAAAATTCTGCGTCTCTCGGCATTGTGATAACCTCGAACGACGGTCAGTGCTTCGTAATCGACGGAGGCGCCGCCTCAAACTCCGAGAGACTTGCAAATCATCTCATCTCGGAATGCGGCGGCAAGGTTGATGCGTGGTTTATCACCTGCCCTCACCCGGAATACGCCGGTGCATTTCTCAAGATACTCCGCACCAAATCGGGGACGGTAAAGGTTGACCGCATAATTTACTCTCACATTATCCCAAACGAAGTCGAGAAGTACAACGGTGCTCTTGCGGCGTTTGCGGAGAGCTTCAACATAACCGTCAAAGGCTTGAGGTGCAGAAAGCTTGACGTGGAGGCGGATGACAGAATAAAGCTCGGTCACGCTCTCGTGCGTGTTTTCAAGGCGTCCGACCTCACCGATGATATAACCGACGATTTCGTCGCAAACTCCGGTGTTGCGTACAAGTTCACGCTCTGCAAGACCTCCCTTCTCTTTCTCGGAAGCATCGGCACTCAAGCGGGAACCGTCATTCTCGAGAACTACAAGGACGAGCTTGCCTGCGATTACCTTCAGATTCCCACCGGAAAGAAGCATCTGCCCGACGGAATATACAGTCTTGCTAACCCCGAAACCTGTCTGTGGTTCGTCACGTCGGAGGACTGGGAAAACGATGCGGAAACCGCACGCACGCGGAATCTTATCACGTCTCTCGGAGTCACGGACAACCGTGTATCGGGTCTCGGCGGAATAGGCACAATTGAGATAAAGTACTGAAAATAAGCGACTGCCTCATAAAAAGGCAGCCGTTCTTTTGCATATGAGTGTGTATAAGCCGCCTTTGCGGCGCAGAAAAAGTCTCCGTTCGGTATCTGCCGTTCGGAGACTTTCGCGGTATTTTCAGATTTTGACGCCGTTGTTATAGCGAAGCGGCAATCCCTCTCGGTAGAGGTGAGAGTCGTTCGAGAACTGGAGAAGTTTGGGGTAAACCGTCTCCTTTTTTTCGTCGAAGTATACAATGCTCATACTCGAGTGCGACAGATCAAAGTGTGTGCAGAACAGCGGATACGGAATACCGAGGACGGTACTAAGAAAGATTTTGCCTGCGCCGCCATGTGCAAATATGCCTATACGTCTCTCATCGCTCACACCGCTATCTTCGCTATCGCTGCTGATATTTTCCGTTCTGTGAAAACAGCCGTTCTTTGCGTCGTGCTCATAACCGAGGTCACGGAACAGCTCCGCAATCTTTTCGGCGAAGAACTTTTCTCCCTCTCTTACCTTCGTGCCGTCGAAGCACTCGTGTTCGCTCCAGCGTCTGCCGAGATCGAGCATTGACTCGGAGTTTAAAATTTTAATGTATTCGTCGTTTTGATATATCCACATTTTATCAAGCCAAAAGTAACTGCCGGCGACTTTTTCGTTGAGCCAATCGGTCATAATCGGCTCTTTGCCGCACTTTTCGAGAGTCGGCTTTGCGGTGAGGTATGCACGGTTTGAGGTCGAGACGTAAATGCGGTCGAAATCGACGTCGGCAAGTCTTTTCGAGAGAGCCTCTGCCTGTTTTTCACCCTGCTCCGTCAGAGAGTCGGGGGTGTATATCGGGTCTCCGTGGCGTATGTAGTAAAGTAACATCGTGACACTTCCTTTCCACCTGTATTGTAGCATAAATCGGCGGCGGTGTCAAGAAGCACCGTATGCTCTACAGTACTTTTTTCGGGCAGTTGAGGCAGGGTGGCGTTTTTTTCTCTTCCTTTGCAGTAAATATAGAAAATTTCCGTTTCGGTTACAAAATGCTGATGACGATGTATTTTCCCGACATTGCTCAAAAGTCATTTCGGAAAGTCTTGTATCCCAAATTCTCAAAAAAACTTGACAACCATCACGCATCGTGATATAATGTGATGAATTACAGTGTAACCGTGCGAAATCAAGCAAAGGATGATAAAAATGATACAGAAACCAAAAGGCACTCTCGACATACTGCCCGAGGAAACGGCACTGTGGCATTTTGCCGAGAACATCATGAGAGAAAAAGCAAGGCTCTTCGGCTTTGAGGAGATACGCTTCCCAACCTTTGAGCTTACGTCGCTCTTCAAGAGAGGCGTCGGAGGAACGACGGACATCGTACAGAAAGAGATGTTCACACTCTCCGACCGCGACGACACCGAATACTGCCTCAGACCCGAGGGTACGGCGTGCGTCGCAAGAAGCGTCATCGAGAACGGTCTTTTCAACGAACCCATGCCGCTCAAGCTCTACTACATCGCAAACTTCTTCAGATACGAAAAGCCGCAGGCGGGACGTTCACGTGAATTTTACCAGTTCGGCGTTGAAATGTTCGGTTCGGAGGGCGGCATTGCCGACGCAAACATCATTGCTCTCGCCGACTCCGTAATCAAGGAAACAGGCGTAAACGCAACTCTCAACATAAACTCTATCGGCTGTCCCGACTGCCGTCCGAAGTACAGAGAGGCTCTTGTTGAGTACTTCACTTCGAGGAAGGACGAGCTTTGTCCAACCTGCCGCGAGAGACTTGCGACAAATCCTCTGCGCATACTCGACTGCAAGAGTCCGATATGCGGTGAAATTGCAAAGGGTGCACCCAAGACGGTTGACTACCTCTGCGAAAAGTGCGAGGGAGAGTTTACGAACCTCAAAAAGTCTCTCGACGCAATGAATATTGAATACAAAGTAAATCCCATGATAGTAAGAGGTCTCGACTACTACACCCAGACGGTTTTCGAGTTTGTGTCCGAGGACATCGGCGCACAGAGTACCGTTTGCGGCGGCGGACGCTACGACGGTCTTGTCAAGGAGCTTGACGGTCCGGCTCTCTCGGGCGTCGGCTTCGGTCTCGGTCTCACAAGACTCGTCATGGCAATGCGCGAAAACGCAAAGAAGGGCCGCTTCACACTTCCCGAAAGAGACAGACCCGACATATACATCGCCCCCATGGGCGACGCCGCAAAGGTTGTCGCCGCAGGACTTGCGCAGTCGCTCAGAATAAAGGGCATTGCCGCAGACAGCGACATCGTCGGCAGAAGCCTCAAGGCGCAGATGAAGTACGCCGACAAAAAGGGTGCGCAATTCGCTCTCGTCATCGGCGACAGCGAGATAGAGAACGGCAAAGCGGTTCTCAAAAATCTTCGCGACGGCGACGACAAGCGTGAGGTTTCTCTCACCGCCGACGAAATATTCGCGGAGCTTAAAAAGTAATTATCGGACGAAAGTTCATTCTAACTGAAAGGATTGACCCAAAATGACAGAATTTCTCGGAAATACCAAGCGTACCGACTACTGCGGCACGATCACCGAAGCGAAAATCGGCGAGACCGTCACCGTATGCGGCTGGGTGCAGAAGCAGAGAGACCTCGGAGGTCTTGTGTTCATCGACCTTCGCGACAGAAGCGGCATAGTCCAGATTGCCTTTGACGAGACGAGCGACAGGGACGTCTTTGAAAAGGGTACAATTGCGCGTTCGGAGTACGTTCTTGCCGTAACAGGTATCGTCCGCGAGCGTTCGAGCAAGAACCCCAACATCCCCACAGGCAACGTCGAGGTTTTCGCAACGGCTGTAAAGATTCTCGGAGAGTCGCTCACACCTCCCTTTGAAATAGTCGAAAACTCCAAGGTAAACGACGAGCTTCGCCTCAAGTACAGATACCTTGACCTTCGCCGTCCCGACCTCATGAAGAACATTCTCTTCCGTCACAAGCTCACCAAAGTAACACGTGACTACTTCGATGAGAACGGCTTCATCGAGATTGAAACGCCGATGCTCATAAAGTCCACTCCCGAGGGCGCAAGAGACTACCTTGTTCCGTCGAGAGTACATCCCGGTTCTTTCTACGCACTTCCCCAGTCCCCCCAGCTCTACAAACAGCTCTCCATGGTTGCCGGCTTTGACAGATATATGCAGATAGCACGTTGCTTCAGAGACGAGGACCTCCGTGCGGACAGACAGCCGGAGTTTACTCAGATAGACCTTGAAATGTCGTTCGTTGACATGGAGGACGTACTCAAAATAGGCGAGGGCTTCATGCAGAGAGTGTACAAGGAGCTTCTCGGCATAGACATCAAGCTCCCTCTCCCCAGAATCACCTACAAGGAAGCAATGGAGCGTTTCGGTTCGGACAAGCCCGACGTTCGTTACGGCATGGAAATAATCGACCTCACCGACACGGTAAAGGGTTCGGACTTTGTCGTATTCAAAAGTGCGGTTGAGGGCGGCGGAAGCGTCAGAGCGATAAAGGCAGAGGGCGCAGTGTCGAAGCTTACCCGCAAAGAGATAGACAAGCTCACCGACTTTGTAAAGGGTGTCGGCGCAAAGGGTCTTGCATGGATAAGAATGACTCCCGACGGAATGACCTCGTCGTTCGGAAAGTTCATGACCGAGGACGAAATGGCGGCAATTCTCGCAAAAACCGAAGCTAAAGAGGGCGACGTCGTAATGATAATCGCCGACAGCAACAACAGCCACGTTCTCACGAGCCTCGGCGCTCTCCGTATCGAGACCTCTAACAGACTCGGCATCGAAAAGAAAGGTATCGGTCTTCTCTGGATTACCGAGTTCCCGTTCTTTGAGTACAACGAAGAGACCGGCAACTGGGACGCAATGCATCACCCCTTCACCGCACCTCTCGACGAGTGCATAGAGTACCTCGAAACGGACAAGGGTGCCGTTCGTGCAAAAGCTTACGACCTTGTTCTCAACGGCATTGAGCTTTCAAGCGGTTCTATAAGAATTACAAACCCCGATCTTCAGAAGAGAATGTTCAACCTTTTGGGTCTCACCGACGACGAAATTTCCGAGAAGTTCGGCTTCCTCACAGAGGCGTTCAAGTACGGCGCACCTCCGCACGGCGGCATGGGCATAGGTCTTGACAGACTCACAATGCAGCTTCTCGAGTGCGATTCTCTCCGTGACGTAATCGCTTTCCCGAAGGTACAGAACGCAATGGAGCTTATGACAATGTGCCCGGCAAGGGTAGACAAGAAAGCTCTCGACGACCTTGGAATATCGGTAAAGAGCGAAGAATAACAGAATATGCTTTGAGGGGGGACTTTGCGTCTCCCCTCTTTTTTGCACGTAAAATTACCGCCGCAAAGATTTGTTCTGATATGCACCTTCAAAAGTGTCTATCTTTTGGGGTGCATATCAATTCCTCACGGCGGTTTTCTTTATACTTATTTTCTGTTATGCTCTCTCGAAAGCTGTCTTTGCGTCGAAAGTATCAACGACCTTCATCCAATCGGTATAGGTCTTGAGGTCGAAAGGAGGCATACCGGCAAGGTAGTGGTTGTAGCCGTACTCGCCGTCGGAGGTTTTCCACGCAATGATGAACATTCTCTTGTCGGAGTACATTACGGGTATCTTCGCAAGGCGTGAATTTGCGTTTGCGGCAGTGCCGAAGCGTCCCTTGACAACGTCGCAAAGCTCTCCGTTCTTAAGCTCGAACACACGGTATTCGCCGTTTACCTCACGTCTTGTGTCGTTGGAGGCGACGACGGTCACGTTCCAGCTTTCTATTTCGTCTATCATCATGAAGAACGGCTTCTGCGAACGCTTGATGTAGTTGTACGCAAGCTTCTTTTCAAAGTAGTAATCGACTATGGCGTCCGAGAACTGAGGCCATCCGTCAAGGAGATTCCACCAGATAATGCCGCTCTTAGTGGGCTTGCCGGCACGCATACGCTCAAGAAGGAACTTCTTCGCCTCAGCCTGAGAATACTGCGATGCGGTCGCAAAATCGTCGAGGTTGTCCGGCACTTCTCCGAATAGCTGACGTATCTGCTTATCCATTATCATCATTCTGTTGGGATTTCCCTGCTGATCCGCCGAGTGGAGTATCCATTCCTCGTTGTCGCGATATCCCCAGACCTTGTCCTTCGTGATGAACTTCTCGACCGACTTTCTTCCGGGACAGCCGTGGTAGCCGGTTTCGCTGATGAAATGTGCGGCGTTCTCCGTATAGAAGCGGCTCTTAAAGTAGTCGCGCGGACCCCAGATGTGGTTCTCGGGAGCGGTTGCATAGTCGCTCTTGGGAGAATTTGCAACCTCGTCGCTGTAGTAAGGCGAGCTTGCAAGGTAGCTTCTCGCACGGTCATGACGGTAAAGCTCGTTCGGAATGATCTCACGGTTGACTCTGTTTATCTTCGCCGGTGTCGGGAGCGGATCATGCTCAAGCATCTGATCTACCTCGTTGTCGCCTGCCCAGAGGACGATACACGGATGATGACGTCTCTCCTTTACGACAGAGGCTATTTCCTCGCGGAGCTTTATCGCAAACACCTCGTCCTGCGGAGGATAGTGGCACGCCAAACCGAAGTCCTGCCAAACCATAACGCCGTATTTGTCGCAGAGATCGTAGAAACGCTCGGATTCGTAAACGTTGCCGCCCCAGCATCTTACGATATTGCACTCGAGGTCGGTAATCATCTCCATACCTCTGTCAACCCTCTCAAGGTCCCTGCTGTGGAACACGTCAAGGGGAACCCAGTTGCTTCCCTTCGCCATTATGTCAACGCCGTTGACGTTGAACTTGAAGCAGCCGCTCATGCCGTCGGTTATCTCAGTGCGGACGAGCTTTGCGGTTCTGATACCCGTCGTGAACTTCTTCTCCGCAACCTTTTCGCCGTTGTGATAAAGCTCTGCCGTTATATCGTAAAGGTTCGGTTCACCGTAGCCGTGCGGCCACCAGAGCTTGGGATTCGGAACGTATATGTTGTAAACTCTTCCGGCGTTGTGATGGAAAGTGTGAGCCTCAAAGCTGAATTCGGACTCTCCGCATACGCCCTTTACCGAAAGCTTATAGTCGTCGTCAGACGTTATCGCCGGGCATTCGATATCGTATAGGCAGGTGAGCATTGCGCTCGAGTCGCTTGCGTTTGTCGTAACAAGGTAGAGCTGTCGTATCTCGATTTTTTCCTTTACAATAAGCTCGACGCTTCTCCAGAGCCCCGATGTGACCGCTCTCGGCATAATATCCCAGCCGTAAGAATGCGCCGGGCGTCTTATGTGCGCCGATTCGGAGTTAAGTCCCTTGAACGCCGTCTCGAAGAGAGGATATTCCTCCTCGTTTGCTTCGACTATCGGTGAACGAAGTCTTACGGCAATCTTGTTTTCACCGGGCTTCACAATGTCGGTTATCTCAAATTCGTGCGCTATCATTGCGTTTTCGCTCATTGCGAACATTTCGTCGTTGAGAAAATATTCCGCTATGCAGTCAACGCCGCCGAACTTTATGAAAAGACGCTCGTCCTGTGCAAGAGCAGGAGATGTAAACTCTCTTTCGTACCACCACTCATAGGTTTCGTACTTTTCGGTCTCGCGGATATTCATGCCCATGAATATATCCTTCGGTATTATACCGTTCTCCGAGAGAGTGAGCTGCGCTTCCCCGGGAACCTTTGCGTCAAGTCTTATTGCATCCTTTACCGTACCCAGCTCCGACGGTGCAAAAACCTCGGTGCTTCCCTGCTCAAAGCCGCAGAGAGACCATATGCCGTCAAGTGACATTGCTGTTCTCATAATGTTTCGTTCCTTTCTTTGCCTTGTATTTTTTGCGGCGTATTACTTTACGCCCTTACCACTATTTAACGTATTTTTCAAAGAATGTGCACGGTGCGTTCAGCGCATGACCGAACACAACTGCGTTTGCACCGCGCAGGGTTGCGGTTTTGTCGTACTTTCTCACGGTGAGCTTTACCGCATCCCTCGGAAGCACCGCAAACATTCTCTTGTCAAGTCCGCTCTCGAGAGCTTTTGCCGCAATGGCGAGCCTATCGGGGATAACTATTTCGTCGGGATCGAGAGTGCGGACGATGTTTACAAGTCCAATCGCAAGGTAATCGCAGACGTACGAAAAGGCACGCATCGCCTCTCCGTCGCCGTTATTTACAAGCTCCAATATCTCCGACGCACCGAGTCTTTTGCCGCTCTGCTGTTCGTACACTCGCTCAAGCGCCGACGTTGAGCAGTAGTTCTCAAGACAGCCTCTCGCACCGCAGCGGCAAGGTATACCGTTCGGCTCGACTATCATGTGTCCTATCTCTCCGGCTCTGAGACTACCTCCTCTGTACGGCTCGCCGTCATTTAAAAACGCCGCTCCGATGCCTTTATAGGTCGCCACACAGCAGAGGTTCGAGGGCTTATCCGAGTTTACGAAAAGATACTCGTTGAGTGCGGCGCAGACGGCGTCGTGTTCCGTGAACACGGGATAACCGAGTTTTTCGAGTGCCGAAGCGGCTATTTCTCCGCTGTTTTTCTCACCGCCGTAATTTCTGGGGTAAGCCACGCCTATTCCGAGAACACGCTCTGCGTCCGTCGAGGCAAGCACTCTCTTCGTAACGCTCACCGCCTTTTCGGCAAGGTCTTCGTCGCCGGAGTATGTGTCCTCGAAAATCTTCCCGGCTTTACCCGCAATGTTGCACGAACAGCCTGCTATATATCCCCTCGTCACCTGTATTCCGACGGTATAGTACGTCCCTTTCAGCTCAAGCGACACCGGCGGACGTCCTCTCGGCGGTTTTTCGGTGTGAGTTTCCTCTATAAGGTCGTATTCGATGAGCTTCGTGAGTATTTTCGTTATGGTCGCCTGACGAAGACCCGTAAGCCTTGAAAGGTCTATTCTCGAAAGTCCCTTTGTCCTTTGTATAAGCCGAAGCGTCACCGACAGATTCTGTTCCTTTATGGTGTCGAGGTTTCCCCCGAGATTCGCACCGATGGCTACCACTCCCTCTTTAATTATTTCACTGCGTAAATTATATCACGTCAAAAGTGCTTTGTCAATAGAATTATTTTGATATTACTGTTGTTTTTTGTCTTTGTAGGTTTCATGCCCCGTACCATATTGACATTTTGTATTCATTCAGCCAACATTTTGTCAACCTGATGTAAAAATACGCATATATTGTTGAAATCCGTCGGATTTTGTGTTATTATAAAACAGTAGTGCGATTCACACAATTCACACGGAGGAGGATCAAACTGATATGAAATATATTTCAAAGCGTCCGACGGTGCTTTTTGCGGCAGTGTTCGCCGTCTTTATATCGCTTTTTTCTCTGCCTGCGGCAAACGCCGCGCCGAGCTTTCACGAGGTAAGCGCGTGGGCGGTTGATATAACCGACAGCGCAAACAGAAGCGGCATTATACCTGTCGAAATGTACATCGGCACATACAAAAGACCTATCACGAGGCTTGAAATAGCAAAGATTGCGGTAAATCTCTACAAGGCGTGCGGCGGTGAGAATGCCGCTTCGCTCACCGGCGAGAATTTTGCGGACACATACGACCGCGACGCGAACCTTGCACGCACGCTCGGCATAATGAACGGCAAGGGAAACAATATGTTCCGTCCAAACGACGGCGCGACGCGCGAGGAAATGGCGAAGATCGCCGTAACTCTCAAGGGACTTCTCGACGGCACGGGCGCACCGGGTCCCGGCTGGGCACCCTTCACGGACTACGAAAAGATATCGGAATGGGCGTCTCCCTATGCCGCAAAGGCGTATTACGACGGGATAATGACCGGACGCGAGGACGGCGGTTTTCACCCCAAGGACGGCATCACGGTCGAGGAAGCGATAGCGGTCATAATGCGTACGGCAGAGCCGCCGAAGTACGATAAACCGATGATAACCTCCGTCGGAAACGGCATTGTGTCGTCGGCAGAGCCGATAACCGTTACGACCGACTACGACCGCGGCTACACGCTTTACGATGCCGCAACGGTTTCGGGAGAATACGGTGCAGTCACAAAGCTCATACTTATCGGCAAAACCTCGGGAAGCGACTACACCATACCGGCGCAGACGCTCTCTCAAAACGACATTCACAGCCTGTTTACCGTGACGGAAAACGGAGTATTCTCCGAACCCGTAAACATTTTCACCGACTCCTACACACTCAAGGCATACGGAGAATATGACTCACAGCAGGGTACGATAACTCTCAAGTGGAACATGATACCGACCGCCGACATTTACACGCTGAGTGTCACCGAAAGCAGATACTCCGTCGGCGAGGGTATAATCTTCCCGAACGACACCGTGACCTACGAGGTCTCGGACAGCGGAAGCTTTGTCTTTGACGCCGCACCGAACAGGCGTTACGACATAGAAATAATCGGCGGCGAATGCTTCGAGATGCTTTCGGTGGTAACGCCGTCGGTATACGACCGGGATCTCATAGAGGTTATCGAAGCGGAGCGTCCGCACTCAAAAGAGGAAGCGGAAAGTCTTATGGTAAAAATAAGCGTTCCCGTCTGGAAGCTCCGCGGCGGCGAGAAGTACGCCTCGACGATGACGATAGACGTAAACCGCCGCATTGCGGACAAATACGCGGCGGTATTTGACGACATATTCAACGGTGCGGAGAGATTTCCGATAAACAGTCTCGGCGCGTATTCATGGAGAGGCACAGGCTCTACCTCTGAGCACTGTCTCGGCACGGCGATAGATATAAACCCCAACGAGAACTTCTGCCAATACTCGAGCGGAAGCGTCGTCGGCTCGTACTGGAAGCCGTGGGAGGATCCGTACTCGATAACGCCTTACGGAGAGGTGGTGCGTGCTTTTGAACGGCACGGCTTCACATGGGGCGGCGACGCATGGTACAGAAACGGCTACGGCACGAGAGACTATATGCATTTCTCGTATATGGGAGGATAAGGTACCTCGCAAGCGACGTTATCGTAAGGGGGAGTTCACACTCCCCCTTACGTTATCCCCCACAGATTCTTTCACTCGCGAATCTATAGGTGTTTTCATCGGCAAGTGAATTGTCAATGAAAACTACTCCGAATTATATTCCGACTCTGCCGGAAGTGAAGTTATCATTTTGCCGTATCATTTCGGCGGTGACGAGTCATTTTATTTGAGAAAAAACAAAATCTCCCGCATTACGGACTTTTTCATTCCGCATCCAAAGTGCAAGCTTCAAAGTGTCCGCTTCGGTTTGCAAACTCAGGACATGAATATGCTGTAGTATAAAAAATCGGGGGGAACACTTATGCTCCCCCTTTATTCTTTTATTCAGTAAAAAAAGTCTGCCGCCGATCAAGCAAGTGCCATTCGGGCACTCATTTCTTATATATCTTCTCCGCACTGACGCACGACCACTCGGCGACATCAAGCCGTCCGCAGCCGTCGAGGTATTCCTTTGTGACAACCTCTCCCTGAGGCAGAACCGTCGGCACGCCGGTCTTTTCGTCAACGGCAAACATATTGCAGGTTACGGCGTAATTATCGATGAAAAGGTGTATAAGGTCGCGCATACGGTGAACTCTCGTCACGGCATTGCCTATTGAGGAAATTTTCACCTTTCCAGTTTTTTCAAGCATAAGCCCCGCTCTGTTGAAGTCGTGAGGGAACGAATAATACTCTCCGCTCTCATTGGGTTTCGGCTGATAGTCGGTCATAACAGTTTCGGCAAGCGTTCCGTCGGGACTGCGAAGCTTTACCTTTTTCTCGACCGTATGCCTGTCCTTTACGTTGAGAAGGTACTCTGCGAAGTGGTGCGTTGTGGAATTTACCCACGTAACACCGAGAAGGATAACCTTTGCGTCGAGCCCCAAGAGCTTGCCGAAAGAGCTGTCTATATCGAAGACGCTGAGATACGGGTCTACGTTCACAATAAGCTCCGCATTCTTTCCGACCGCACTGAAGCTGTGTCTGAACGCCGTGCTTCTCTTCGCACCGGGATAGGTTCTTATCGCCTCGCTTATCGCACCCATTTCCGACCTATCGTTTACCGGGTCGATTATGGGGTTCTCCTCTTTTTCATGCACGAAACAGAATGCCGGTGCAACAACCGTTCCCTCTTCGCCGACCGTATCGATAAGAGCCCTTGCCACCGTCTGCGCACCCCCCTCGACGTATCCTATAGGGGTCATTGCAGAGTGTATGAGGACCGTGTCTCCCGGGCATATTCCGGCTCTTTTGAAGCCACCTCTCAAAGCGTTGTAATCTGTCATGGCTTTTCCTCCCGTTTACAGCTCTGCTTCCTTTGCAAACTGCGTTTTCATCATTTCTCTTATCACGTACTCAGTTTCCTCCTCACTCGGAAGCTTTGACGGCTTGACCGTATATCCGACGTTGATGCCGAGAGCCTTGAGAGGAAGCTTCCAATAGGCGAAGTTGTGTTCGTAGCCGAGCATAAAATCGATGACTCTGTTAAGCTCGTTCTGCCTTTTCAGAGCTTTTTTCATGTCGCCGGCGGCAAACGCATCATATATTTCGCAAGCTGTTTTCGGCATTAAGTTATACGTCGTGCCTATTGCACCGTCCGCTCCCATCGAAAGTCCGGCAAGCATACATTCGTCCGGACCGTTGAGCAGGTTACAGTCTTCCCCGACAAGCACTTTTATCTGCTCAAAAAGACGGTAGTTCGGTATGGTCAGCTTTATTCCGATGATATTGTCAACGCTCATGAGCTTTTTGACGAAGGCAATTATATCACATCCGAGAAGAGGCGTTATGTAAGCAAGCATGGGAGCTTTTGACCTTTCGGCGAGAAGCTTATAGTACTCGTATGTTTCGTCTGCCGAGTAGTACGCCGTTAGTGACGGAGGAAGCGACGACACCGCATCAACCCCGACGCTGTTTGCGTGTTCGAGAAGCTCCAGTGTATCCTCAAAGTGTCCTGCGCCTACGTGTGCGACAATCTCGAAATCGCCCGAATGCGACTTCACCGCCTCGAGCATCTGCATTCTCGTTCTGTTCGGAAGAACCGTGCATTCGCCCGTGCCGCCGCCGACATAAAAGCCTTTTACTCCGCCTTTGAGGTTGAAGTCGATAAGCTTATTCACGCTGTCCGCAAGGACATTCATGTTCTCGTCGTAAAGTGAAAATATTGCGCTGTATATACCTTTAAGTCTGTAATCCGTCATTGGAAATCTCCTTATTCTTTTGTAACGAGAGTGACGTAAATCGAATTGTCGCTTCCGTATTTTTCACATCCCGCAGGCTGCATCCACTCCGATACTGTGACAACCGACGTGTTTTCATCGACATAAGCGACGCCGAAATTGCCGAGTCTTGCGCCTCTCTCCGGGGCGACAATCTGCTCAGTGTGACGCAGTAGTCTCATTCTTTCGGTATCGACCTCCGCCATGAAAAGCGGTGCTCTGTGCCTGAAAACATGGTCGTTGTTCCCTGCCTTTCTCGTATAAATGAGGTGCAGCTTTCCGCCGCAGACAAGAAAATGCTGCTGTGTGTTGTACGACGGCAAAATCACATCCGTGTCCCACCTCCAGAATTCGGGTGTTGAAAAGTGCAAACCGTCGTCGCTGACGGAATAAAGAGCATATTCATCGTTGCGGAGAGTGAGGTAGTATTTTCCGCCGAAGCGGCATATAGACGGTTCGTAGAGTCCTCTCGAATTTTTAAATTCAAGCTCGTTTCCGAACTCACGGAACACGATATTTTCGCCGTCGAACGAGCATCTCATGACCATGGTCACAAAGTAAGTTTCGTCGCTCTTGCAGATATTGACGGGGATAAGAAGGTCACCGTTTTCCTCCTCGATAAACTGCGAACAACCGGGACTGCAGCACCTGAATTCATACTCCGGCGGTATATCGATGAAGCGTATGGGCGAAAACTTTTCGGTTTTCCTGTCAAAGACCGCATAAAACGTCCTGTTCTCCGCACTCAGCACCGGCATTGTGTCGTCCTTGCCGTAATACGCAACGCACCCGGTTATTACCGCCTTGCCCGTTTTTTTGTGCATAAGCAGCGTTGCGTCACAGCCGACGATTTCGGTGTCGCCGTCACCGCTAATCACAAATGCGCCGTCGGGTTCAGGCTTGCTCCAGCTTTTGCCGCCGTCACGGCTTATCGTAACAAAGAGCGGTGAAAAAAGGTCACACCCGTGTACATAAAGCTTTTGCATGGTCATGACCCAATAATGCTCCTCCAAAGCGCACATTCTCGCATGAACAAAGCACTCTTTCCCGTCATAGCTGCCGTCGATTTTACTTATATTCACATTTAACACAAACACACCGTTCCTTTCGTCATTTACCTCCGCAAAAGCAAACCGCTGACTTTTAGAAAACCGTAAATATTATACATTGTCCGGAAAGCAATGTCAAGCTTTTCTGGTTAATTTTTGCGACATAATTCGTGAAACGTGTCCTGTTTTTTAACCATTAACAGCAAGGCGAAAAACTGCGGAGAGTACTTTCGCATCTGCCGCATTGTCTTCACATCGCATTAATTGTAAATCGCCGATAAAAAGGGAGGAGGGGAAGCAGGCACTCCCGCTTCCCCAATGTACAAATATATTTCACACACCCGATACCGTTCTTTCGGCATTCGATACCGGTGCTGTGTCGGAGGATACCGGACGACCGTTTCGGCAGTCAGCCGTCCGATTCTTTCGGCAAATTCAAAGTGACACCTTGACTTATCAGAAGTCAACCTCTGAGTCGTAGTAGCAGCACTTAAGAAGCTTTTCCATTTCTTCCCGGCTGGGCTGACGGGGGTTGGATCCCGTGCAGGCATCGGCAATTGCGTTCTTTGCGATCTCGGGAAGTCTCTCGAGGAATACTTTCTCGGGAACGAAGCCCTCTTCGGCCGGATAGCTGTCCTTTCCGTAGTGCTTGATGCAGTGCGGAATCTTGAGGTCGTCGTTCATGCCTCTGAGGTACTTGATGAGAAGCTCGATCTTCTCCTTCTCGGTTGTTCCGCCGAGACCCATGAAGTCTGCGATGTAAGCGTATCTCTTTGCGGCTGTGGGATCCTTAGCGTTGAATGCGATTACCTTAGGAAGGTACATTGCGTTTGCCGCGCCGTGAATAATATGTGCGCCGTAGTCCGCGAAAGCGGCACCGGTCTTATGCGCCATGGAATGTACGATACCGAGAAGTGCGTTCGAGAACGCCATACCGGCAAGACACTGTGCGTTGTGCATCGAGTCACGCTTCTCCATATCGCCGTTGTACGATGCAACAAGGTCGTTCTGAATCATCTTTATTGCATGAAGTGCAAGCGGATCGGTGAAGTCGCAGTTTGCGGTCGAAACATAAGCTTCGATTGCGTGGGTCATTGCGTCCATACCTGTGTGAGCGACAAGCTTCTGAGGCATCGTCTCGGCAAGGTCGGGGTCTACTATCGCAACGTCGGGCGTAATCTCAAAGTCCGCTATCGGGTACTTGATGCCCTTGGAATAATCGGTGATGATGGAGAATGCGGTAACCTCGGTAGCCGTACCGGAGGTAGAGGATATAGCGCAGAAGTGAGCCTTGCGGCGAAGCGGCGGAATACCGAATACCTTACACATATCCTCGAATGTGATGTCCGGATACTCGTACTTAATCCACATTGCTTTTGCGGCGTCGATAGGAGAACCTCCGCCTATTGCAACTATCCAGTCGGGTCCGAACTTTTCCATTGCGGCCGCACCCTTCATAACCGTCTCAACGGAAGGATCGGGTTCGATACCCTCGAAAAGCTCAACCTCCATGCCTGCTTCTTTGAGGTATGCCACTACCTTGTCAAGGAAACCGAATCTCTTCATGCTTCCGCCGCCGACGCATACCATCGCTTTTTTACCCTTAAATGTCTTAAGTGCCTCGATAGCACCTTTTCCGTGATACAAGTCTCTCGGTAATGTAAATCTAGCCATTTTTCATTCCTCCGTAATTATTTGTTGTTTCGTTGGGGAGTCCGCAGGTCTTACCGGGTATCACCCGTGCCTTGCGCCTCTCTCCCTTTCGTTGGCACAAGTATAACACACTTTTCGCGAAATGTAAAATATAAAAGCGTGATATCGATATACATTTATCGATATAAAAAGAACGTTAATTACCTGTCAATTTTTTAAGATGCCGCAAAACGTCCGGAATAAAGAATCTAACCTTTTTGACGGTGAAATTTCGCAGAGCGCAAAAAAACACGCTCGGAGAAAAGCAGCATTTTCCGAACGTGTATGATACGATATATTGATTATTATATGTGCGAATTAAAAATAGTATATATCTCAGCGCAATTTCCCTTCATTTGCCAATTTTCAGTCGTAATCGCAGAATGCAACAGCGTTTTTCGCCTCGCTGAGCTTATTGATAAAAAGCTTGTCCTGCGCTGAAAACTTGTATCCCGTCGGATAAACGAGAACATCACGGAAGCGTCTGCCGCTGTCCGCGCAGCGCCGCTGGACAAGACCGTACCTTGCGGTTATGCGCTTCGGCACGGGCGACACCCACATATACGACGACGTTATCTGAGAAAGCAGTTCAAACTGATTCGCCCTCTCAATGACGTTTATGCGGCGGTCGTTCTCTCCGCCGATGCGCGCCGCACTGCCGGCGAGATACGGAACGGTGTTGTCGTCCTGCGCTATTTCGGTATATCTGCCGTCCGCAAGCATCTTTTCGGTGACAGCCGCACTCTTTGCAAGCTCGTGCTTTTCGGACATCAGAAGGAGGTATTCATGCTCCCAGAGAGGTTCGTGAGAGAGATTTTTTTCCGCGAGGTAGTCGGCAAAATACTTCTCATGCTCCGGCGAAAAGCGTATTACGCCGATGGAGTATATACCCCCGGCGACGCCGGAGATTGTGTTCACGGAATTCGTTTCACAGACGGTTACGTCTATTCCCTTATCGGCGTCAAGCTCCTCGGCGTAGGTTAAGAAGCCGTCCGAAATATAGCTTGCCCTCGGTATCGACACTCTGAAAATCTGCTTTGTTCCGTCGGCGGCGTCGGCGATTGTCTCTATTTTTTCGAGCTTCGCCACAATCTCCCTTGCCACCGCGAGGAATTCTATTCCCTCGGTTGTCGGTATAACGCCCTTTGTCGTGCGGCGGAACACCTTGAAGCCGAACGTGTCTTCAATCTCGTGTATCGCCTTCGAGAGGTTGGGCTGAGCCATGAAAAGATTCTCAGCCGCCTGCGATATGGAGCGGCACTTTTCGACCTCAAGCGCGTATTTGAAAAGCAGAGTGTTCAAATCAGATATCCTCCTCTTTCATCATGTCTCCGAGCTTTTTTGACAGAACCGCGAGCGAGCCCGCCATATTCTCGTTCTGCACAAGCACCGTATCCGGCACCGAAAGGTGCACCGGAGCAAAGTTCCAGATTGCCTTCACTCCCCCGGCGACGAGCCTGTCGCAAACTGTCTGCGCGGCGTCGGCAGGGACGGTGATAATTCCTATATGTATATGGGCGCGGCGGCAGAAGTCGCTTATCCTGTCGGCGTGAAGCACGCTCACACCGCATACCGACGCGTCGCATTTTTCGTATGCTTCGTCAAACGCCGCGATGATTCTGAGTCCGTAGGCGGCAAAACCTTTATACGAAAGAAGCGCGTGTCCGAGAGAGCCGACGCCGACTATAACCGCCTCGTTCGTATTGCGAAAACCGAGATATTCTTCGATGCTGTCGATTAGTCCCTCAACCGAGAATCCCTGCTTCGGACGCCCGGCGACAGTGCTTATCGAGGCAAAATCTTTTCTCACCTGTATTTCCGAAAATCCGAAGTGAGCGGCCGTTTTCGCCGCCGACACCGTTTCCGCACCGCGAGAACGCAGCTGCTTCAGGTAGTGCAGATACGTCGGCATTCGCTTCAGTGCCTGAACGGAAATTGTGGTATAATTATCGGTTTGCGGCATATATAACCCTTCTTTATCGATATTCGGATATCTTTATCGGTATTGTACCACTATTCTTTGCGCTTGTCAAGCGGTAACAAAAATATTTTTTCCTTTTTGCGAAATTTATACTTGACAATTGCCGCAATAAGAGTTATAATGCACGTGGTTAGACAGAGCTAACCGAGATTATACGAAAGGAACGGTTATGTTATGTACAAGACTACTTTAAAAATAGACGGAATGATGTGCGGTATGTGCGAAGCGCACGTAAACGACACTCTGAGAAAGACGGTAAAGGCAAAGAAGATCACCTCGTCGCACTCAAAGGGTGAGGCTGTGATAATAAGCGAAGAATTGCCGGATACTGACGCCATAGCCGACGAGCTTAAGAAAATAGGCTACGAACTCAAGAATTACGACAGTGTGCCTTACGAAAAGAAGGGTCTATTCGGACTTTTTTCAAAATAATTTGATTATTTGCTTCGGAGGGAGTTTTATCGGACACCGTTCGTGATATAATACAGACATCAACCGAACGAAAGGTGGCAAAATAATGATAAATCTTCTTCTGACGCTGTGCGGCATTCTCAAAGCGGCGGTATGCGTAAGCTGTGCGGTTTTCGCAGCGTACATAATAAACTTTGACTTTGGCGGCGACAGCCTCGCCGCCGAGTCCGCCGAGACCGACGGTAACTGATTTTCCGTAAATACCGTCCGTCTCGCCCGATGCCCGCGGCGGCGATATTTAAAGCGTAGCGCATAATTTGTTTTTCGTTTTGCGGTTTTCGCTTCATATATCCTTTTTTGCTTGACATTCTCCTTCATTTTTAGATCCAAAATTTTAAATCCCGCATTTTTAGATCCTCATTTCTTTTTCATTTTTGTTCTTTCTTAAAATTCAGGCATCGGTTGCCGTCGGACGTGCGAACTTCACATTCGTCCGACGGCTTTTTTACGCAAAATTCCGCATGAGGGAGTTTTATCGGACAGCGAATGTTGTATAATGAAAGCACCGGAAGCAAAAGGAGGCTGCAAATTGAAAATAACACTTACGGAACGCGAAAAGAAAATCTTCATTACGCTGTTGTCGATAAAATTGGTACTGTTGTCCATTCAGTGCCTGGACATCGTATCCGATTTGGTTTTTAAATTTATTCTGAAAGGATGATAAATATGATACGTGAATTTCTCGAAAGACGGGAAAAAGAGCGCAGGGAGGCGGAGTTTAACGAACGCATTGAGGCATTGCTTCCGAAAATTTATCTCATAACTCAGATTCTGGCGATTATCAATGTGTCGCTTTCTCTTGTACACCTCATTGAAAAACACGCGGGAAAGTCAAAGAGTTCCTGATACGTCAAAGCCAAACGGACTACCCCCGGCATCGGAGGCAGTCCGCTTTTTTTACATTCAGTCCCTTTTTCCTGCATTCATTCCGGAGATTTCGGCTCTGTATTCCGTCGGAGTCATTCCGAAGCGTGAGGAAAATCTGTTGTTCAGGCTTCTGACACTCTGAAAGCCGCTTTCGTAGGCAATATCGACGATTTTCATATCACTGTTTTTCAAAAGCTCAAGCACTGTCTCCATGCGGTAGGCGGACAAAAAATCTCCGAACGATATGCCGAAAAACGCATGAAATTCACGTGAAAGATAGTAATAATCGTATCCGACATGCCGCGCCACATCAGAGAGCGTTATTTTTTTCTTATGGTTTTCGCTGACATACTCTACAATTCTCGCCATGAGCGACATAGCATTCCGATCTTTCTCACACTCACGCACGCCCCCGTTTTCGGCATATTCTCCGCAAAGCGCATAGAGGCAGGCTTTCAGAGAAAGGTGAGTGTGCGTCTCTCTTCCTACAAGCTCACTCAAAAGGTAAGCGTTGACTTCCGTTTTACAATTAAATTCAAAATTCCCCGTTTTCCTCTCCATGCTCTTTATGAAATCCCCGACATAATCGGTCGAGAAAACGCAGACCCAGTATCTGCACTCCCCCTTCGGCTCGAAAGAATGTATCGCATACGGCAGACACATCCCCCACTGTCCCTTTTTGAGAAGCACTCTTTCTCCGTCGCAGATGCATCCGAGCAGCCCGTCAAGCACATAAATGACCTCGGGATTTTTGTGAAAATGCGGATTTATTACGGCGTTTTCGTACACAAAAATATTGTGATTCCTGTTTTCGGAATTATACGACTGATGATATACCCCCACACTGTTTCACTCCAAAAAGACATTTTCTTGCCGATATTATACAACATTCTGCAAGAAAAGTCAATATTTTTCTGATACAATACAGGCAACAGCAATTAACATAACGGAGGTATAACATGACAAACGAGAAAAAAGTATATCTTGTATATCCGAAAGAACTCGGCGAAATAGCACCCGAGCTTTACGGACACTTTGCGGAACACATAGGCGGAGTCATCTACGACGGCATATGGGTCGGAAAAAATTCCGACGTGCCGAACGTTAACGGTTTCAGAAAAGAGATAATCGATAAACTCCGTGCGATAAAAGCACCTGTTATACGTTGGCCGGGCGGCTGTTTTGCCGAGACTTACGACTGGCGTGACGGAATAGGCAAAAATCGCCCGACACGTCTCAATTGGTGGGGATACGAGGACGGAAAAACCGAGCCGAATACCGTGGGTACACATGAATTCATGGATTTCTGTGAGGCGGTCGGCGCAAAAGCGTACTTCGCCGCAAATCTCACATCGGTCTCTCCTCTTCACATTCGCAATTGGATGGACTATTGTCTGTCGCCGCAAGGCTCAACAACTCTTGCAAAAGAACGTGAAGCAAACGGACATCCCGCACCTTTTGATATCCCTTTCTGGGGAGTGGGCAACGAAAACTGGGGCGGCGGCGGCAATATGACTCCGGAACATTATGCAGACGAGTTCAAGCGTTTCTACACCCTCATGAAAAACGCCTTTCCAAACGTCGAATACTATATGTGCGGCGAAAACGGCTTTGATTTCGGCTGGACCGACAGAGTCATCCGCAACACGAACGGTCACGGCGACGGCTTCACCGCGCATTATTACTGCGGTACGGCAGGCGAGGCAGTCGATTTTTCCGAGGATAACTGGGACGCTCTGATGAAAAAAGCGTCTGACATGGAAGCTCTCATCGAACGCAACGTGAACATAATACACGGAAGCGGCGCCGCAACAAAGCTTGTAATTGACGAATGGGGCTGCTGGCACAAGGGCGGTTCCGGTCCGAGTCACGGCGAAAACCTGTTTGAACAGCAAAGCACCGTGCGCGACGCTCTCGTAACCGCCATCACGCTCAACATTTTCAACAAGCACTGCCGCAATATACGAATGGCGAACGTCGCGCAGCTCACAAACAATCTGCACGCGCTGTTCCTTGCCGGCGGCGATAAATGCATAGTCACACCAACCTACCATGTTTTCGATATGTACAAAGAGCATATGGGTGCAGCATCTCTCGAGTGCGTTGTGACAGACAACAGTGAGCTTTCCTCGTCGGTGAGCGTTTCGGCTTCCGTAAAGAACGGTAAAACTCTTGTCACGATAGGCAATCTCTCCTGCCGCGAGGACGCCGTTATAAGCCTTGAGGGTGTCGGTATGCCGATTCCGGAAAAAGTCGAAGCGGAAATACTTTCGGCAGACGACATTCATTCGCACAACACTTTTGAGAATCCGAATGCCGTTTCTCCCAAGCCGTATACAATAAGTGCTGATCGCTTTGTTTTGCCACGTGCCGGCATACTCAAAATTACATTCTGACAAAATAACGGACTGTCCCCGGCATCGGAGGCAGCCCGTACTTTTATTTATTTTTGATTTTATCCCAATACTGCTTTGCGGCGGTCTCGGTTTTGTTGTCGCCGTACTCGTAATAGTGCTTTCCGGCAATATCCGAGGGGAGATAAACCTGCGGATAATAGTGCGACGGATAGTCGTGCGGATAGACGTAATCCTTGTTATGCTCCGCCGACGGCTGCATTGAGTCCCGCAGATAATCCGGCACTCTCACGCCCCTGCCGCTCTTCACGTCCTCTGCGGCGGCGTTGTACGCCATATATGCCGAATTCGACTTCGGAAGCGTCGCAAGATAAACTGCCGCCTCGGCAAGGGGAAGTCTCGCTTCGGGAAGTCCGAGCCTTTCGGCGGCCTCAACGCACGCCTGCACGACGGTTATCGCAGTCGGGTGCGCAAGTCCTATATCCTCCGCCGCCATGACGAGAAGCCTGCGGCAGGGTGAGATAAGGTCGCCGCCCTCAAGGAGTCTCGCAAGGTAGAAAACGGCGGCGTCGGGGTCGGAGCCTCTCACCGACTTCTGGAGTGCCGAGAGAAGGTCGTAATGCTCGTTGCCGTCACGGTCGAGCTTCATCGCAAAGTCCGATAGGCTCTCTGCGGCAGACGACTGCTTTATCTTTCCGCCCGTGCCGAGGAAACAAACCTCAAGCGCACCCATGGCTCGTCTCACATCGCCCGACACCATGCCCGAAATTGCGTGAAGCGCCTTCTCGGCGTCCTCCCTTTCGCTGTCGGTCGGCGACACCTTATATTCCTTGCAGAGCACTCCGTACGCACGTGTGAGCGCTTTTTCTATTTCCGAAGGTTCTACCGGTTTGAACTCGAACACGCTTGAGCGTGACAGCACCGCGGAGTAGATCGCAAAATACGGATTCTCGGTCGTAGAGCATATGAGTGTCACTCTGCCGTCCTCCATGTATTCGAGAAGCGACTGCTGCTGCTTTTTGTTGAAGTACTGTATCTCGTCAAGATACAGAAGTATTCCTCCGCTTCCGAAAAGAGAACCCGTCTCGGCGCACACATCTTTCACATCCGAGAGCGTGCAGGTGGTCGCATTGAGACGTCGAAGAGTCATTCCGGATTTTGCCGCTATAATATCGGCGACCGTTGTTTTTCCGGTTCCGGACGGACCGTAGAATATCATGTTGGGTATGCGTCCGCTCTCAATAACACGCCTGAACAGTGCGTTCTCCGCAAGCAGGTGTTTTTGTCCGACAACCTCTGAAAGCTCTCTCGGACGTACCTTTTCCGCAAGGGATTTCATGTTTTCAGCCACTTTGCATTCTCTCTTTCTTACGCTTACGCATCCGGGTCAAGGCACATACCGCCGCAGTCCGTGAGCGACGATATAAGCGAGATATCCTCCTGCGAGAGGAAATTCTCTTTTACGGCGAAATTCTCCGCAATTCTCTTCGGCGTCACAGACTTCGGAAGCGGAATATAACCACCGGCAAGACTCCACGATATGCACACCTGAGCGACTGTCGCACCGTACTTTGCCGCAATATCGAGCATCTCCTTCTTCTCGAATATTTCTCCCGACGAAAGCGGACTCCACGCCTCAACCGCCATACCGAGCTTCTTTGAGTAATCGGCGACCGATTTCTGCGTAAAGCCGGGATGAATCTCTATCTGATTTACCATGGGCTTTATCGACGCAACCGAGAAAACATGGTCAAGGTGATGTTCGCGGAAGTTGCTCACGCCTATCGCACGAACCTTTCCGTCGTTATAAAGCTTCTCGAACGCACGCCATGTGTCGGCAATCTTCTCTTTCCATATTTCCCTTGTCGGCTTCGGACACGGCCAGTGAATGAGAAGCAGGTCGAAATAGTCGAGTCCCGACACACGAAGACTCTCGTCATATGCCGCAAGAGCGGACTCATACCCCTGTTTGTCGTTTGCAAGCTTTGTTGTGACGAATATGTCGCCTCTTGCGATGCCGCTTTCTCTCACGGCTTTGCCTACCGACTCCTCGTTGCCGTAGCCTTGGGCGGTGTCAATGTGTCTGTAGCCGCACTCAAGCGCATATTTCACGGCGTTTACCGCAGTATCTCCGTTCGGCGTGCGCCATGTTCCGAGTCCGACGGAGGGGATTGTCACTCCGTTTGAAAGTATGTGTCCCGTCATTTTCTCCTCTCCTTTCACAAATCAGATATCGAATATTCTCGCTTCGAGCGAAGCACATATTTCGTGATAAATCGGCAGATGGTACTCCTGCACCTTGTAGGTTTCGTGCGCCGGTGCTTTAATCACAACGTCGCAGACCCCGTCCGCGCGGCAGGGCTTCTCACCCGTGAGGCAGACCGTGAAAAGTCCCATGCTCTTTGCGACCTTGAGCGCGTTTATCACGTTCGCGGAATTGCCGGAGGTCGTGATGCCGATAACGGTGTCTCCCTGCTTTCCGAGTGCGAAAACGTGCTGAGCGTAAATCATGGAAGGCTCAACGTCGTTTGCAAATGCCGTGAGCGCCGCCGACTGACTGTGAAGCGACAGCGCCGGTATTCCCTGCTGGAGGTTTTCGGCGATAAAGTCGGCGTCATCGGGGAACTCTTTCGCAAACGCTTTCTTCTGTTCGTCGGTCACGGGACGCTTCTTGAGGAAGCCTTTCAGCAGTTCGCCGACTATGTGGTCGCTGTCCGAACAGCTTCCGCCGTTTCCGCACAAAAGCACCTTGCCGCCGGCGCGGTAAGTCTTTTCGAGAGCGTCAACCGTTTTTTCTATCGCCTTGCGGCACACCGTGAGCGCCGGATATCTTTCGTAAAGAGTGTCGTTCATCGTTTATTCTCCTTTGGTGATATTCTCTGACAGTATAAGTATACCACACCGAGAGTGAGTTGTCAAGGCAAAAGTGGCGGTTAAATGCGCATTCGGGTTTGCCCAATGCACAAGTGCGCAAGCATTGAGAGAACCGAAGCACGCGCCGCTTCGTCAAAAAAACTGCCGTCGGAAAAACCGTCGGCAGTTTGATATTTACCTATCCTCCGTCACACCCCGAGTCCTGCGAGGTAATCGACGGTCTTTTTTGCGAGGAAAAAGCAGTTGACGTCGGTCGAGAGCTTTGCGAGCCACAGCGCTTTGTTGGTGATAATCCCTCTTCTGCCAAGCTCCCACACAAGGTCGTTTGCGTCAAAAAACTCCTCTTCGGCACATGTGAGCGACTTTTTGAATTTCTCCCACTCTCCCTCGTTTTCGACAAAAGGTGCCGGACAGTTTTTTCCTGTGACATCATAGTGACGAAGCACTCTGTCCGCCGTCACGCCGTACTTGTCCATAAGCGCTCGCACAAGACGGACGGTATTGCTTACCGCATCGGTCATAAAATAATACTTTCCGTCGACGTCCTTGCGGCTGCATATCTCAACGCCTATGCTGTTTGCGTTTCTGCACTCAGGATGCCTGTACGAATTGCCGCCGCAGTGCCATGCCGTATCGCAATCGTTCACGGTCTGCCACACCTCGTTTTCATCGACGAAGTAGTGCGCCGACGCCGTAACGCTTCTCCGTGAGAAATACTCCGCATTGTTCTTCGCACTGTCGCCGTCCCCGGCGGTATAATGCACCACTATGTACTTTATCTCCCTGCCGTTGCGTCCCTTTGCGTAGTTGGCAAGACTGCACGCAAGAAAATTTACGTTCTTAAGTTTATCGCTCATCAAATCCACCGTTCCCTTTCCCGACTTGCGCATTTCCGTCCTCTCCGCCGCTTTCCTCTCTTTCTCTGAGCATTTCTATCGCCTTTTTCACCGCCGACGGTATCGGCACTCCCATAAGCCCCGCGTTTTCGATTATAGATATCGTTTCGTTTGCGATGTAGCCGATTATCACCGCATTTCTGATGAAGTCCGTGCCGAGAGCTATGTCGAGCCTGTAGGCTATAAGCACCACGAGAAGCGTCACGCCCTTGCGGCAGAGCCCTTTCCATCCGGCGCGCGACTCAAGCGCACCGCTTTCGCTTTTCGGCGAGCTGTGGAATACTCCGGCAACGACAAGACCCATTGCGTAGTCAACCGCCATGAATATGATAAGCGTCGCCATGCCGCTGTCCCAGCCGCCGAATATTCTGCAAAGTACGCCCCCTATCGCCGCCGTCACAGTTATAAATATCTGTTTTGCCATGTTCATTGTTTCACCTCTGATTAAAACATTTGTTCTGCAAACCGCATTATTTTTACCGACAAGTGACCTAACACTCCTCGGTACAGGGTATATTATAGCACAAATGTTCTGTTTTGTCAAGAGGAAATTCCGCAAAATTGTAAAAACGCAAATACAACTTTGCGGCAAACACAGTTTCAATGAGGTTGAAGCTGTGTTTGCCGATGGATAGACATAGCGTAAAGAATCGGTTTTACCGTAACATCAATGCGGAATTTCCCCACAAAAAAAGGAACAAGGTACTTTTCAGCCTTGCTCCAACAATCCGGAATGTCATTAAATCAAAAAAACTAATTCACTTCAATGCCTATTCCTTACAAATCCCGAAATCAGCATTGCAACAATTCCCAGCAACAAATAGACAACCGAATATAGGACAAACTCCGTTTCTCCCGGATCAAAGAGCAGCCATACGCCGACCAAAAAGAACAATGCCGTAGCGATCGGCGTCCACCAAAACGTCTTTATATCTCTGCCGGCATATGCGCCGGTACAAATTGCGTAAACAGGATTTAACGCAAAAAACAGAATAAAGCACACTGCCATTCCGCCGTCGCCCTTCACAAACGTGACCGTCAGCCACGGCAATACGAGCATGATCATCGCAGAGGTCATCAGCAAGGGTATGTTTTTTTTCATAGTTTTCTCCCTTTTTCAAGTCACCTTTACACATATAACGGTAACAATAGCCCCTTCAACAAAACATAAAAAGCAAAACACACAGTAAGATCACACACCTGCCAATCGAAATACGTCCATGCCCGCCTTTCTCACGTTTCGCTCAGCACAGGCGACCTTGTGGCACATCACGCACATTGCTTAATGCTGCTTGGTTCCCCACCTGACATGGTTCACAAGGCGCAATTGCACAAGACCCATACATCAACACGAAGCCGTGAGCGGCTGCGGTACAGGCGCACCCCTCAAGGCAGGAATTCCCCTCTGCTGTAGCGGATTGCAGATACAGGGCACCGCTGCCTCCCCGGATAGTGTGACCTTACTGCGTGCTTTGTCTGCACGCATCTTAATGATATCTGGTATTATACCACAAGAGAGCGGTTTTGTCAATAGATATTTTTTTAATGTTTTGTTTTGAAAATACGTAAGGGTAATCGGCGCGCGGTTGTCCTTTTTGCGCCACTATTTTAATTATACTCATTTTACACTTAATTATTTAACTTTAATTACACTTATTTAAAATATTTCTACTTTATAATGGTGTAAAATCATAATTACTAAGGGGAATTAACAATGAGAAAGAAAATTTTCGCCGCATTGGTGTCTATGCTTTTCGCCGCCGCTCTTTTTTCCGGGATTTCCGCTCATGCGGCAGAGATTGTTGACAGCGGCTTTTGCGGTGCCGAAGGAGACGGATCCAACCTCACGTGGACACTCGATAGCGAGGGGACGCTGACTGTTACAGGCAATGGGAAAATGGGGAAATATATAGACTGGTGGGAATCCTATTCTCCTTGGTATGGTTTACGAGCTTCGATAAAGAAAGCAGTAATAAACGAAGGGGTTTCGAGCATTGAAGTGTACGCTTTTTTTAAGTGCGGCAACCTTACTTCGATAACCATTCCGTCGAGCGTGACAGAAATCGGCAGTGGTGCCTTTGCCGGTTGTGATAGTCTTACTTCGATAACTATTCCGGAAAACGTAACATATATTGGCTCGGGAGTCTTTGTCAATTGCAGTAGTCTTACCTCGGTGAATATTCCGTCAAGCATGACATACATCAACACTTCTGCCTTTTCCGGCTGTAGCAATCTTACTTCGATAACACTTCCGAACGGCGTAAAAAGCATAGGAGATTCTGCATTTTACAATTGCAGCAGTCTTTCTTCGATAACTATACCTGATAGTGTGATGAGTATCTACAGTCATGCTTTTTACGGTTGTAGCAGTCTTACCTCGATAACTATTCCGTCGAGCATGACAGGCATAAGCGAATCCACATTTAAAAACTGCAAAAAATTGACTGACATCTTAATTCCGGACAGCGTAACATATATCGGAAGAGAGGCTTTTGATAACACCGGTTGGTATAATACTCAACCCAACGGCGTAGTATATGCCGGAAATTGTCTTTACAAATACAAAGGTGAAATGCCGTTCGGAACGGAAATTACCGTAAAGCCCGGAACTTTCAGCATTTGCCGTGACGCATTTTGGGGTTGCAAAAATCTGACATCAGTGACTATTCCTCCGAATGTAGATATTGGCGTCGCTTCTTTCAGCAATTGCAACGGATTGACATCGGTTATTATCCCGGAGGGGACTGCACGTATTGAAATGCAAGCCTTTTACAGATGCGGCAATCTTACTTCCGTGACTATTCCGGTGAGTGTAACAAGCATTGCAAGTTATGCCTTTGCCGAAAGTGATAACTTAAAGGAGATCCGTTACGCCGGTACAAAATCACAATGGAATAGTATTGACTTTACTTCAGGCAATGATAATCTGAAGAACATCAAGGTAATCTACAACTACACTCCGCCCCTCCCCATCCTCTCCACCGACATCCGCTCCTACATATTCGGCAGTGAGATAGAGTCGTACAACGTAAACGGCTCGACGTGCATAGTCGCGGAGGATCTCATGAATTACGGCTTCACGGTTGTGTGGGACGGCGCGGCGAGGACGCTTTCGATAACGCACCCGTCGGACGACTTCACGCAGGCTGAAAAGAAGAATTTCGGTGCGAAGAGCGGCAGTATCGGCGAAAAGCTCACGGAAACCGTGCCGACGGATATCGTCACCTACGTGAACGGCGAAGAAGTGCAGTCGTACAACATCGGCGGCAGAACCGTCATCTGCATCGACGCCCTCGGTGCTTTCGGCGGCGTCACGTGGGACGGCGAGAAGAGGACCATTTCAGTCGGCTGAGCGCAGATTTTCATCGGCAGAAGCCTTACCGAAATATGGGAGGACGTATCATTTCTCGAGATAGACGGCTGTGAACCCGAACACCGTATTGAGCATTATATGGAGTTTATTGAAAGGCAAAAAGACGGTCGGCATTCGTAAACCGTGCGGTGTTTTCGCCGCAACAAGATGTTCGCCGCAACAGAATGTTGCTTGACTTTCCGCCCCGCGCGTGATACAATAAAGGTGTAAACCAAAAGTCAGAGAAAGGACGTCAAACACAATGGAAACCAAAGAAATAATACTCTCTCTCCGCACGAAAAGCGGTATGTCGCAGGAGGAGCTTGCGGAAAAGCTTTACGTAACAAGGCAGGCGGTATCGAGGTGGGAGAACGGCGAAACACTGCCGAACCCCGAAACTCTCAAGGCTCTGTCGAAGCTTTTCGACGTATCGATAAACACGCTTCTGGGTTCTCCACGAACGCTCATCTGTCAATGCTGCGGAATGCCGCTCGACGACACATCGATAAGCCGAGAGCCGAACGGAGAGTTCAACGAGGACTACTGCAAGTGGTGCTACGCCGACGGAAAGTACACCTACGACGACCTCGCAACACTCACGGATTTTCTCGTTTCGCATATGTCGAATGACTCTTTTCCGCCGGAGAAGGCGCGTGAGTATTTTGAGGCGATGTTGCCGAAGCTCGGTCATTGGGCGAAAAAGTAACGGGAATATGAGGAAAGGAGAGCTGAGGAGGGTTCTCCTTTTTTGCTTGGCAGAAAAACTTTACGTCTCGAATCGTCACATTCCGCATTTTTTTGACTCTTCCAATATCTCTCCACATTCTTCCAAGTAATTAGCTAAAGCGAAACAACAAGCGCAAGTGTTCTTTATATCGAAAACTTTGTTATCGATATGATACTCCAAGCTGTATGTCGTCGAATAGCGAAAGGCATCACCATGTTTATCTATGCTGTCAAGTTGATATATCAAACTTTCGGCATCATCGATTTTTACATACTCATCATCTCCTATGTATTCCAAAATCATCGGTTTGACATTTTTCCAAAGCTCCTTTCTAAGCAAGTGACTTTTTCTTTTAAAGCGAACCGCTTCACGTTGAACACCATTCTCCGCTCTGCAGACAAGCAGTCTTTTTAAGCTAAGTTCAACAGCATTTCTGCCCATAAAGGCAAGCGGAAACAGTTTTTCCTCTTTTCTAATGGATTTATCTTCATACAGAAAATCAATCACATCACAATATGCTTTGATTTTGTAACCAAAACCCATTTTCAAATTTGGCTGCCACAAATTACAACCATACCCGGTTTCGGAGAGTGTTAAAAATTTAGGCACACATGAATTGTCAAAGCTGTATAAATCGGGAAAATCTTCAAATTCGAGACACTTTTCAATCAGCTCAAACGCCTGTAGCAAATTCTTTACTATATTCTCTATACTCAGAAACTTGTAGGCATATTTCGACAGAAAACTTTCTTCAAGCGGAAATCTGAACACATCGGATTTACCGTCAGCTTCTTCAATCGATATCAGGTATTTTTTCAACCATATTGACTCTTCCGCAGTTAAACAAGCTTCTTTTCCATCGTCAGAATATTTTTGAAACAACATCGACACACTGTGACCGCATTGCATAAACGCAGTTTGAATTTCATTTTTCTTGTTGCAAATTCTGCAAATAAGCGCCTTTAATCCAAGTTCAATACTGTGTCGTACAAGATATACACCGGATAAAAACCAAATATCTCGTTTTATAACATCTCTTTGATTTCTCAGCACTTCTGCAAGCACATGAAATCCGCAAGTGTAAAAATTAAAAGCCAATTGTTTGTAATCCTTAAAAGGGTTATGACTCCATTTTACCCTCACTGTATTTTTTTCGCTCATAAGAATATCAAAACTCATTCCTTTTCCAGGATGAATTAAATATAAGTTTTCCATATGATTTCCGCCTTCACAATGTGTATCCTTAAGTTGGGATTGTATCTAATTATAGTGAAAATATTCCAAACTTCAAACTTGCTTGTGTTAATTTATTACGAAATCTCCCTACAGTACACAATCGATTATGTTTTCGGTAAAACCTCGATATAAACAAAAAACCAGCCGAAAATGGGTTAAACCTCATTTTCGGCTGGTTTGTGGTCGGAATGACAGGGTTCGAACCTGCGACATCGTGGTCCCAAACGGACCTATAAGGGCAATTTCCGCTAAAAATAGCTTTTTCCGCCCCTTTCCGCCTGGAAAACCGCGCTCTTTGGCGCTCCCCAGTCCACTGTTTCCGAATGCTCCGAAACGGTAGGTGGTCTGTTATGTGGTCAACAGGGATTTCTGCAGAATAATACGCAATACACGCCTCTCGTTATCACGCGAGAGGCGATTGCTTTTTATACGGTTATTATAACTCTGAACAACCCCTGATTCAAGTCAAAATTTGCACCGCAGTAGACAAAGAAAAAAAGGTCGGATAAAAGCCGAATTAAATTCTTAAGGTAAACGATCCATTTGTTAATTCAGAACACTCGGCAGATGTCCAATCCATTAACCCTTTTGTATTTTGATACAAGAGGCTTATATCAATTATTTTTGAGACACTTGAAAAAGATAACGATCGTGTCCCCGGAATATATTCTATATTAATTGCATCGGCAATTACTTGTGCCGAGAGACTTTTATTGTGTTTCTGGTATACTTTTATTGGTTCTATTGTGTCGGAAACTCCGAGAATATAAAGCAAGGGATTAGACTCATAGGATATCTTTTTGAAATTCTCTTCCAGCAAGTCGAATAATTTATATTTTTCGTAAAGATCACGTGTTTCAGCTGATTGTTTAAAAATGTTGTGCGATAAAATGCAATCAGATATATATGAGAAGATGGTGAGTTGTTCACTGCAAAAATGTCGATTTCGATAGTAAAAATCACTGAGGTTTTTCGTTACATTTTCTTCATTCAGCGAAGAAATATAGGCCAGCATATAGTTTTTTATCATTCTATCGTAAAAAAGCAATCCGCCAACTATCCCGTGGTCTACACGTTTTCGTTCATTGATGCAATAATTCATATATCTTGTGATGATTCGACTTGGATATTGATGTTCTGCAATTTTGCTACCATTTGAAAAACGCAATTTAGGATAACCGGAAACTGTGTTGTTTCGCTGAGTTAACTCCATAAGCAGAGCATGCTCCAAATTAGGAGTATTGTTTCGTCCTGAAAGAGAAAAGGAGAATGCGCCTAATTGAGAAAACGGCGACAAATTTATGCCCAATTTCCTTTTGATTTCTTTAAGGGCTTGATATTCTTCTGGATGGCAATACTTGTAATGAGTATATCTTTGACCTGGAATAGGAGCTCGTTGTGGATATTGTATGGTGCAATCTTCTTTCTCTGTAACGCTATATCCGTAATCATGATACAAATACGTTAAGAACCATAGATATGCAAACGGAAAATGATTTACACTTACAAGGGAAAGCGGTGTAAAACTATTAATACAATTCTCGATGAGCAATCCTAAAAAGAAACCCGAAACAGTATGTATCGCTCTTTCCGCAGGCAGTTGATATTGCTCTTCAAAACGATACGACAGCACAGATTCTTTCCTGCCGGCTGTAAAATAATTGGTTATAAATCTATCGGCTGTTTCCGGGTTAAGAAGCAAGGGCAGTGCTTTTTCGCCGTTTTCAAAATATTGTTTTATAAATTCACTTGAAGCTTCGCCACAAAAGATGTCTGTAGTTGCTATATCATTTCTGTAATAGTTCCAATCAATTCCGTTCTCATGAGAAATTGTTTGATTGATAAAGTCGCAATATCTCATACTATATCTCCTTAAAGTTTCAATGTTCTTAAAGCACATTCATCATACATCAAATATATGAAAATATCAACGCAACCATTTAAAAAACGCTGAAATCGCAGAATTATTATGCCGAAAGCTGTTGATATTCAGTCTGAAATGTGGTATAATGATGAAAATGGTAAAATGTCAAATTTATAACTGCGTATGAGGTGTAATACAATGGCCGCAAGCTATAAAAAATTGTTCAAGCTTCTGATCGACCGTGATATGAAAAAGAAAGAACTCGCCGAAAAAGCCGGCATCAGCATCGCCACCATCAC
>CAKSUT010000008.1 GCA_934502885.1 uncultured Eubacteriales bacterium
CATTTAATGTTGAAGAAAAGCGAAGCTTTTCAACGTCATCTCCACTCTCCACTCTTCACACTCCACTCTCTTTTAATCGTCAATCGTCAATCGTCAATCGTCAATTTGTGAAAGCGAAGCTCACGTCTCCGCACACGCTCAAAGTCAGCACCATTTAATGTTGAAGAAAAGCGAAGCTTTTCAACGTCATCTCCACTCTCCACTCTTCACACTCCACTCTCTTTTAATTGTCAATCGTCAATCGTCAATTTCAGCTCTCACATGAGCGAAGCAATACATCACCGAAAAGCTTTAGTTTTTCTTTGCCACGCTTCCCCTCACAATAAGCTTCGACGGAATGAAATTTGTGTCCGGCTTGTTTTTCTTTGCAGTAAACCTCCCGGCAAGACGCTCGGACAGCTTCGCAACCGCAACCTCACAGAGCTTTTCTATGTCGGTTGAAACTGTCGTGAGGGAAATGTTCTCCATGGCGGTAAAGCCGATGTTGTCCATTCCGATAACCGAAATATCCTTCGGAACGGAAAGCCCCCTGCGGTGAGCCTCTTCTATGACGCCGAGCGCTATGTAGTCGTATGCGCACACAACGGCGGTCGGCGGCTCGTCAAGCTCCGCAAAGGCGCAAAAACCGTCGCTCCCGGCTTCGGCAAAACGCTTGCCCGAACGGAACACATAGTCCTTTCTCATATATATTCCATGCCTCTCCGCTTCCTTCAGTACCATCGTCTCTTTTTCAACCGTGAGATTTTCGCCGATGAACCCCACTTTTTCGTGACCGTACTTCACAAGAAGATCAAATGCCTCGGAAATACCGTTTTCCGTGTCGGACTCGACAGTTTCTATACCGCCGCCGCAGTTTTTTCCTATGGCGACCGCCGGGAAGTTTTCCGGATTCTCAATGAGTCTTGTGTCGCCGATTATGATTATACCGTCAACCCGGCAGAACTCCGTATAGTAGCGGAAAAGCTCCTTGACACGGCTCTCGTCGAAATGGCTTGCCGATATGAGCATGACGTCGCCGTTCTTTTCGATTTTTTCCTCGAGAGAAAGTGCAAACTTGTGGTAGTATTCGCTCTTTATTTCCGGAATGACTACCGCAAAAACACGCCTGTCGTAGCGATCCTTTTTGTACTTTTCGTAACAGCCGCACTTTTTCGCCGCAGCGTAAACAAGCTCCCTCGTTTCGTCGCTTATCTCGCGGCTTCCCGAAAACGCCTTCGAAGCCGTCGAGACCGACACCCCGGCAAGCGCCGCAACTTTGGCAAGAGTCATTGGAATCACACCCCTTTGTCAGGTTGAAGTATATCACATTTTCCGCGATATGTCAAGATACACTCGGTATTTACACACCGCCTCGCATATCCGACGGCGTTTTGCCGTACTTCTCGCGGAACACCCTGTTAAAATACGCCGCACTTCCGAAACCGACGGAAAGCGCGATTTCGGTAATGTTCATGTCGGAGGTCTCCAAGAGTCCCTTTGCCTTTTCAAGACGCAGATCCGAGAGAAACCTCTTGAAGCTTACCCCTGTGTCACGCTTGAATAACCGCCCGAGGTGCTTCGGATTCACGAAAAGCATCTTCGAGAATACCTCGAGCGAAAGCTCCGAGGCGTATTCAAGGTAAGAATAGCGCCGTATGTACTCGGTGAAGCTCTCGGTCGGCATTTTGTTTCCGTATGACGCCTCTTCGAGAATGCGGCATATGCAGTCCCCGACAAACCGCGCGACTTTCATGTACGGTTCGTCCGACTTCGCTTTTTCCGTGCTTTCTTCAAAGGCACGTACCGCCGATTCAAATGCCACTCCGGCTTTTGCACAGGCGCTTTTTAACTTTGAAAGTCCCTCGTTCCCGCCGGTGTCGTAGCCGCCGCAGTAGACAATGCACCTCACCCTGCCGTCAAAGATGACGGGACACACCGCCTCGCATATTCCGAAACGACAGCGACCGCAGAAGCATTCTCCCTCTTTCGCAAGACGGTTCGCTTTGTCCTTGCATTCAAGACAAAGCGCAAGTCCCTTTGACGTAGACTTTGCCGTGTCCGAGCAGAAATGCGACGAATGTATGCGGTATTTCTCCGATATGCCGAGCTTTTCGTAGCGCAGAATACCGGTGAGGTCTGTCACGCAAACGCTCATCCTCCGACCTGCCGTCAACGCCTCCAAAATGTCCTCGAGGTGCGGCATATCCGCATTGCCGACCCTTTCGTGTGCCATTGCGTTTCCTCCGTTTTTATCGCGCTTTTTTACATTATAGCACGATTGTCACGAAATTTCAAGTAAAAAGTTCCGAAAGTGCAAGAAAACGGTGCTTTTACGGTGTATAATCAAATCATGGAAAACAGATATCGGTGAAAGGAGACTACCGTTATGTACAATTACGATGTCGTTGTCGTAGGAGGCGGCTTTACGGGAGTTGCGGCGGCAATAGCGGCGGCAAGAGAGGGACTTGACACAATAATTATCGAAAGCGCGGGTGCTTTGGGTGGTGCGGCGACAAACTGCCTTGTCAATCCGTTTATGGATTACCACATGAGCGTGACCGAAAACGGAGAGAAAAAGTCGGCTACGATAAATGTCGGTATATTCGCCGAAATAAGAAAGAGACTCGCCGAGTGCGGCGGCATGGAATCGGCGGAAAGCTGGGCGTTCGACGAAGAGAAACTCAAGGTCGTGCTTGACGATATGTGTGCGGAAAACGGCGTGAGGGTGCTTTTCCACGCAACGCTCTGCGGCGCCGATTGCCGCGACGGAAAAATCGAGTCGATAGAGGCGGTAACAAAGGCAGGAAGACTCGCCTTTGCCGCAAAGACCTATATCGACTGCTCCGGAGACGCCGACCTTGCGTTCATGTGCGGCTTCCAGACAAGACTCGGACGTGATGAGGATAACCTCTGCCAGCCTATGACGCTTTGCTTCAGAGTCGCAAACGTAAAGGATACCGACGCTTTTCTGAAAAAAGAGATGCCTCGTCTTCAGACGCTCTACAAAGAGGCAAGAGAAAGCGGACGCATAAATAACCCCAGAGAGAACATCCTCGTCTTTTGGAGTATGGCACAGGGCGTGATACACTTCAACTCAACGCGAATCGTGAAGCGAAACCCCACAGACCCCTTTGATGTGTCGATAGCCGAAGCGGAGGCGAGAAAGCAGGCGTATGAGCTTTTCGACTTCATAAAGGAGAACAGCGAATATTTTGAAAACGCTCACCTTATCTCGACCGCGGCGAATATCGGTGTGCGTGAAAGCCGCATGATAGACGGCGAATACATTCTGAACGAGGACGATATCCTCTCCTGCCGCGATTTTCCCGACTCGATAGCCTGCGGCAACTACTGCATAGATATCCACAGCCCCGACGGCACGGGAACGACGATAAAGCACGTACCCGAGGGCAAGTGCTACCATATACCGTACCGCTGTCTTGTACCTCTCGGAAGCCGCAACCTTGTCGTTGCCGGGAGAACGATATCCACATCCCACACGGCTCAGTCGGCGTACAGAATAATTCCGATAGTCTGCTGTATCGGAGAGGGAGCAGGTACTGCCGCCGCCGTTGCGATAAAGGACGGCTGTGAGGTGAGTGCGGCGGATATAGGCAAAGTTCATGCCATACTCGACAAAAACGGCGCAAAGTATTGATAACGTATACGCACAAAAAACCGGCGAAGGAGCTTTTTCCCTCGTCGGTCATTTGCCTTTTGTCTTGTTACTCCGCGGAAATCTCGTCGATAAGCTTCAGTTCCTCTTCGGTGAAGTGCGTGTTGCGGATCGCCTTTATGTTGTCGAGTATCTGCGAAGATTTCGACGCGCCTATAAGCACGCTCGTTACAATGCCGTCGCGCAGAATCCACGCAAGCGCCATCTCCGCAAGCGTCTGACCCCTCTTTTCTGCAAGCGCATTGAGCTTCTTTATCTGTTCGAGACGTTTATCCGTAAGCGCCGACTCCTTGAGGTATCTGCCGTCCTTCTTCATGCGGCTGTCCTCGGGAATGCCGTGAAGATATTTGTCGGTGAGAAGTCCCTGCTCAAGGGGACAGAACGCGATAATTCCCTTGCCGAGTCCTGCACTCGTCTTTTTAAGACCGTTGTTTTCTATGGTTCGGTCGAGAATGGAGTAGCGGTTCTGGTTTATAACAAACGGAACGCGAAGCTCATCGAGAATCTTCGACGCTTTTTCAAGTCTTTCGCCGTCGTAGTTTGAAAGTCCCGCATAAAGAGCCTTGCCGGAATTTACCGCCTGTGCAAGCGCACCCATAGTCTCCTCAAGAGGCGTGTCGGGGTCGGGTCTGTGATGGTAGAATATATCAACATACTCAAGACCGAGACTCTTAAGGCTTCTGTCAAGACTTGCAATAAGATACTTTCTGCTTCCGTGGTCGCCGTAAGGACCGGGCCACATATCGTAGCCTGCCTTGGTGCTTATGATAAGCTCGTCGCGGTATGCCGAGAAATTGTCGCGGAGAAGCCTGCCGGCGTTCTTTTCTGCGCTTCCGTAGGGAGGACCGTAGTTGTTGGCAATGTCAAAATGCGTAATGCCGTTGTCAAATGCGGTGAACAAAAGCTCTTTCATGCTGTCGTAGCTTGCGTTGTCGCCGAAATTGTGCCAAAGACCGAGAGACACCGCCGGGAGAAGCAGACCGCTCTTGCCCAAACGGTTGTAAGTCATATTTTCGTAGCGTTTCTCGTTTGCAATGTACATTTCCTTTTACCGTCCTTTCAGTTAAGTTTATCGGTGCAGGTTCTTACTTACTCTGCGAGAATAGTATACCACGTGCAGAAGAAAATAATCAAGGCTTCAAATGTGAACACGGTGAAACAGACGCTCACATTTGGTAGAATTTCTCTACCTCATCCTTTAACTCTTCGATTATCTTCTTTTCGAGTCTCGATATGTACGACTGCGATATTCCGAGTGCCTCGGCGACCTCTTTCTGCGTCTTTTCTCCGGCGTTTGTCCCTATGCCGAAGCGCATTTTTATTATCGCGCGGTCGCGGTCGCACAGCTTTTCAACCGCACGCCTTATGAAGTCCCGCTCTTCCTCCTCCTCAATTCCTCTGTAAACCGTGTCGGCGTCCGTGCCGAGAACGTCCGACAAAAGGAGTTCGTTTCCGTCGCGGTCAATGTTCAGCGGCTCGTCGAGGGAAACCTCGTTCCGAAGTCCCTGCGTCTTTCTTATGTGCATGAGTATCTCGTTCTCGATACAGCGTGACGCATATGTCGCAAGCTTTATGTTTTTCTCGGGGTGAAACGTGTTTATCGCCTTTATAAGACCTATCGTCCCTATGGAAATGAGATCCTCGAGTCCTGTTCCCGTATTCTCGAACTTTTTCGCAATGTATACCACAAGCCGCAGATTGTGCTCGATGAGAAGCTTTCTTGCCTCTGCCGCCGCCTCGCACGGCTCACCCGGCATGAGCGCCGAAAGACAGCGCTGTTCCTCGGCACCCGTGAGGGGAGCGGGAAGTTTTGCCGCACCGTTTATGTAGTGTATCTCACCGCGGCAGAGCTTTCCGAAAAGTGCGGGAAATGATTTTCCGCTCCGCAACCTGAGAAGAAGCCGCGTTATCGGAGAGATACGGATGTCCCGACCGCATTTTGCGGCCGTATCTTTTTCTTTTGTGTAAGTGTTCACTGTTACCGTCCTTTCTGACGCCGGCTTGTGTCAAATAACAAGCGATGCCGGAATTATGCCGTCGTTTCCGCCGAAGTCGCTGTCGGTCTGCGCAAGCGCAACCGTCGCTTCAATCGGTATGTATGTTCCCCCTGCCGCTTTGAGCGATACCTTCTCCGGCACAAGGCCGTAGAGTATACCGGTTCCGCCGGCAAAGGACGCCGGGATTATCCTCGGCTTTGCCGCAGAGAGGGGGATAAGGTCGCTGTCTTTGAGCTTTTCCGTGATGTCCGGGAAAACTCTGCCCGAAAGAATAATAACGCTGTTGCCGTTGTACGGATCCCTTAAAAGATTGCCGCTGTCGCATAAAAGCCGCACTTTTTTCTCGTTTCCGCAGAGCGTAATGCCGCATTCCGCCGTTTCCGCCGACCTTGCACGCCGCCCTCTTGCGCATAACTCACGTATCGCAAAGCACCCGAGAGCCGCCGCCGCAATTACCGCACCGAAACGGGGAGCCGCACGCCGTCCCGACAAACTGTATACCGCCTCGAGACAGCCGCCGAGAAGCAGATTTGCCGAGTAAAACGACACCACCGAGAGAAGAAGAGTGCGCACACGCTTCGCACCACCGTAAGCGCAGAAGCACATGAGACACGCCGCCGCAAACCCCACCGCCGCCGAGAGAAGTCCCGAGAGTCCGTAGTACGCCGCCGCAACCGAATAAAGTCCCCCGAGTATCGACGCAATTGTTATTCCGGATTTTGTCACACGCTGACCGCATATTCTTCCTCCGGCGTAAAGAGAGAGTGCGTCAACGCAGAAATTTATTATAAAGAGAGAGTCTGCGTAAATTGTCTTTTCCATGAGGCGACTGTCCTTTTTGCGTTTTTCACGCTATGATTATACACCGCAGAGCCTGTCGAAACGGCGTGAAACAAGCGATGAACTTTCATATTTGCAAAGTTTCAAAAATTGTGTTGATTTTTTGCGGAATGTTTGGTACAATGTTTACCTACAGACAATCTGCAAAGTGAGGAATAACCGTGGATAATACAAAAAGAGCTTTCGCAAAAGCAACCATTACTCCCAAGGGCGAGAGAATGCTCCGAGAGGGACACCCGTGGGTCTATGCCGACGAGGTCACAAATACTCCCGACGCCGCCGACGGAGACCTTGTGGACGTTTACTCCGCAAAGGACAGATACCTCGGCACGGGCTTCATTAACAGCCGCTCGAAAATAAGAATAAGGGTTATCTCGGATAACGCCAACGATAAATTCGACGAAGCTTTCTTCGCGAGACGTGTAAAATACGCCGTTGACTACAGACGGTGCGTCATGGGCGACGACTTTTCGGCGTGCCGCCTTATCTTCGGAGAAGCCGACAGATTCCCGGGACTCACCGTCGATCGCTTCGGAAGCATACTCGTGACTCAAACGCTTTCTCTCGGCATTGAAAAGAGAAAGGACATAATTCTTCCGGCAATTGTAAACTACCTTCGCGAATGCGGAGAAAAAATCGACGCCGTTTATGAGAGAAACGACGTCGCGATACGCGAGCTTGAGGGAATGAGCGAGTATAAAGCGTTCTACACCGCAAAAGGACTCGACCTTGCGGACAACCTCGACGGCTTCTGCGAGATAACCGAGAACGGCATTAAGTATACCGTCGATTACATAAACGGTCAGAAAACCGGCTATTTCCTCGACCAGAAGTACAACCGCATGGCGATACGCAAGATTGCAAGGGGAAAGCGTGTCCTCGACTGCTTTACGCACACGGGAGCTTTCGCACTTAATGCCGCGGCGGCAGATGCCGAGTCGGTGACGGCGGTCGATGTGTCGGAGCTTGCTCTCGACGCCGCAGACAAAAACGCAGCCCTCAACGGCTTTACCAATTTTCACACCCTCAAAGCCGACGTTTTCGAGCTTCTTACAAATATGATGAGCGAAAAGAAGCACGATTACGACTTCATAATCCTCGACCCTCCGGCGTTCACCAAGAGCCGATCCACCGTAAAGGACGCATACCGGGGCTATAAGGACATAAATTACCGTGCGATGAAGATACTCCCGAGAGGCGGATACCTCGCAACCTGCTCCTGCTCTCACTTCATGCCGAACGAGCTTTTTGTGAAAATGCTCTGTGACGCCGCACGTGACGCCGCAGTGTCTCTCAGACAGATTGAAGCACGTCAGCAGTCGCCCGACCACCCCATTCTGTGGAATGTTCCCGAGACCGACTACCTCAAATTTTATATTTTCCAGATTGTTTGACGAATACCGCCAAAACTTTTTACATTTATCGCTTTAAGATACACATATCCACTGCTATAATGGTTAAAACTCGAAAGGGGAGAAGCACATGAAAAAGTGCCTTGTTGTCGTAGATTATCAGAACGACTTTGTAAACGGCTCTCTCGGCTTCCCGAAAGCAGAAGAGCTTGACGGAAGGATCGCCGAAAGAATAAGAGAATACAGGAAAAACGGTGACGACGTTGTTTTCACCCTCGATACGCATCCGGAAAACTACTCCGATACCTACGAGGGAAAGCACCTTCCCGTGCCGCACTGTATCGACGGAACCGAGGGACATAAGCTTTACGGCGAGGTCGGAAAGGAATATGACGAAAAAACCGACCGCACCTTTAAAAAAGGGACGTTCGGTTCGGATAAGCTTTTCTCATATCTCGGGAGCGCCGATTATTCCGAGATTGAGCTTTGCGGAGTCGTGACAAATATATGCGTCATATCAAACGCCGTCATCGCAAAGACCGCCTGCCCGGAAATCGATATTACGATAAATGCTTCTCTCTGCGCCTCGAACGACGACTCGCTCCACACAGCCGCACTTGATGTCATGAGAAGCTTTCAGATAAACGTGATTTCTTAACCGTCCGCTTTCAAAAAGGAGAAACAAAGCATGAATACAGCAATCGAAAAGAATCTCACAATGCTCTGTGATTTTTATGAGCTTACCATGGGCAACGGCTACTTTAAGAACGGCTTTTACAAAAAGACAGTGTACTTCGACGTCTTCTTCAGAGACGTTCCCGACGGCGGAGGATACGCTATAGCCGCAGGTCTCGAACAGGTCGTCGATTACATCAAGAACCTGCACTTTTCGGAAAACGACATAGAGTATCTGCGCTCAAAGGGCATATTTGACGAGGGCTTCCTCGAATACCTCCGCAACTTCCGCTTCACCGGCGATATCTATGCCGTCCCCGAGGGAACTCCCATATTTCCCCACGAACCTATCTTCACCGTCAGAGCGCCGGCAATCGAGGCTCAGCTTATAGAAACCTTCGTGCTTCTGTCGCTCAACCATCAGTCGCTCATCGCCACCAAGACAAACCGTATCGTCCGCGCCGCCGAGGGAAGAACCGTGCTTGAATTCGGTTCCCGACGCGCCCAGGGAGCGGACAGCGCGACGATAGGCGCAAGAGCGGCGTATATAGGCGGCTGTGCCGGAACTGCCTGCACACTCACCGATGAACTCTACGGCGTGCCGGCAGGCGGAACAATGGCGCACTCGTGGATACAGATGTTTGACACCGAGTACGAAGCGTTTAAGACCTACTGCGAGATTTATCCCACAAACGCCGTGCTTCTCGTCGATACCTACAATACCCTCAAAAGCGGAATACCCAACGCCATACGTGCGTTCAAAGAGGTGCTTGTGCCGAAAGGAATTACGAATTTCGGCATACGTCTTGACTCGGGAGATATATCGTACCTCTCGAAAAAAGCGCGCAAAATGCTCGACGACGCAGGACTCACCACCTGTAAGATAGTCGCCTCGAACTCGCTTGACGAGTATCTTATCCGCGACCTTATGATGCAGGGCGCAAAGATAGATACCTTCGGAGTCGGCGAACGCCTTATCACGGCAAAAAGCTCTCCCGTTTTCGGTGGAGTGTACAAGCTTGCGGCAGTCGAGGACGAAAACGGAAACATCATTCCGAAGATAAAGATAAGCGAGAATACGGCAAAGATAACCAATCCTCACTTCAAGAAGGTTTACCGTTACTATGACCGTGAGAGCGGCAAGGCGATAGCGGATGAGATATGCGTTCACGACGAAACCGTTTCCGAAAACGAACCGCATACGATATTCGACCCCAACGCCGTCTGGAAGAAGAAGACGCTGACGGACTTCACCGCGCGTGAGCTTCTTGTGCCGATTTTCAAAAACGGCGAGTGTGTGTATGAGCTTCCGTCTCTTTCCGATATCAAGGCATACTGCGCCGCAGAGGTTGACGGACTCTGGGATGAGGTAAAGCGTTTCGAGAATCCGCACGAATACTACGTTGACCTCTCCGAAAAGCTCTGGAATATCAAAAACGAGCTTTTGTCCGAGAATAAATGTTAAATATAACGATAATGAAAACAGAGCCTTTCCGCACATTTCGGAAAGGCTCTGTTTTTTATGCTTTCAGTTCCGCTCCGACAAGCTCCGCCGCCGCTCTCGGATCCACCTTGCCGCCGGAAAGCGACATCACAAGTCCCACCACGGATTTCGCCGCCGCGCTCTTGCCGTTTCTGAAATCGGCGACAGCCTTAGGTGATCTTTCTATCGCCTCTTTGACGAAGCGCAGAATTTCGTCTCTGTCGGTTATCATGTACATATCCTCGCGCTTTGCGACCGCACTCGGCTTTTCGTCCGACTCCGCGCAGAGTTTTGTGAGCTTCTTTGCCGCCGCGGTACTTATCTTTCCCTCAGACAGCATACTGTAAATTTCGGAGAAATGCTTTGCCGAAATGCCTGCCGTTTCTTTTTCGCCGGCGAATATAAGAGGGAGCGACGCCGTGTAAAACTTGGAAAATCCCGGTGCTGAACCGCCGCTTCCGACAAAGGCAAGAGCTTTGTCGAAAAAGTCGGAGAAGCCGCGTTCGCCGAGAATAATCGCCGCGTCCTCCGCCGTGATTCCCGCAGCAAGATACCGTCTTTCGCGGTCGTCCGGAGACTCGGGAAGAGATGCGCGGAGAGCTTCAACTTCGCTTTTCGCAAGAATAATATCGCCTATATCCGGCTCGTCGAAAAAGCGGTAGTCCGCACGGCTCTCTTTCGGACGCATCGAGTAGGTTTTTCCGGTGTTCTCGTCATAACGCCTTGTTTCAAGCTCAACCCTGCCGCCGCTTTCGAGAAGCTCCGCCTGACGTGTGTACTCGTACTCTATCGCCTCCTCCATGAATCTGAAGGAGTTTATGTTCTTTATCTCGGCACGCACGCCGAGAGTCTTTTTTCCCTTTTTGCGCACCGATATGTTGACGTCGCACCGAAGTGAACCCTCGTTCATTTTGCAGTCGGAAATTCCTGCGTAAACGAGCCGTGAACGAAGCTTCTTTACAAACCGCGACGTCTCCGCCGCACTTCTGAGGTCGGGTTCGGTCACAATCTCCGCAAGAGGTATGCCGCACCTGTTGAAATCGACGTAAGTGCCGTCGTTTTCGTGAATGAGCTTGCCGGCGTCCTCTTCAAGGTGAATGCGTGTAATGCCCACCGTTTTCGGCAAACCGTCGTCGCCGGTTATCTCCACACCGCCGTGAACGCACAGCGGACTTTCGTCCTGCGATATCTGATAAGCCTTCGGAAGATCGGGGTAGAAGTAGTTCTTCCTTGCAAAGCGCGAAACTTCGGCAACCTCGCACCCGAGAGCAAGCCCGGCAAGCGCCGTTTTTCTCACCGCCTCGCCGTTCGGTACGGGGAGCGTTCCCGGGAATCCCATGCAAACGGGACAGCACTGCGTGTTGGGCACCGCACCGAAGCCCGTGCCGCATGAGCAGAACATTTTCGACGCCGTCGTAAGCTCAACGTGTATCTCAAGTCCGATGACCGCCTCGTAATTGTCTCTTGTCATACCGTAACTACCGCCCCTTCGAGCATTTTTGCTGCGCCGTAAAGCGTGCTTTCAGCGAACTTCGCGCCGAAAACCTGCATACCTATCGGCAGTCCGTTGTCTCCACTGCCGAAAGGGAACGCCACAGCCGGAAGACCCGCAAGATTTGCGCTCACCGAGAAAAAGTCGGAGTAATCGTTGAGCGTATTTCCCGACTCATCACCGTACCTGAACGCCGTGCGGTTTGTCGCCGGTGCGAGAATGACGCTGTTTTTGCCTGCAAGGAGCTCACCGAGACGGAGCGTGACATTTTGCCGCACATTGAGAGCTTTTTCGTAAAGGTCTCTTCTCTCTCCGAGAAGGAGAGTTCCGAAGAGAACTCTCGCCTTTACCTCGTCTCCGAACGCTTCACTCCGCACCTCGTCTGCCGTTTTTGCATCGTCTGCCGCGCCGTGACCGTAGCGTATGCCGTCGAAACGCGCGAGATTTGACGATGCCTCGGCACACGACAGCACGGAGTAAGCGTCGAGACAGTACTTAAGCTCCGGAACAGAGATGTATTTTACGGTTGCTCCGAGACTGCGGTAAGTATCCGCCGCATTGCCGAGGCATTTTCCGACCGCCGCTTCGCCCGGTACATCGAGAAATTCTTCGGGAATATATACGGTGAGATTTTTTGCGCCGCACTCCGACGGCATAATTTCCGTCGGCGCATCGACCGAGGTTGTGTCGTTTGAGTCCGCTCCGCTTATCGCCGAAAGAACAAGCGCATTGTCGGAGACTGTTCTTGTCACAATACCCACTCTGTCGAGCGACGACGCAAATGCAACAAGTCCGAAGCGCGATACTCTGCCGTATGTGGGACTCATGCCGACAACTCCGCAGTAGGACGCCGGCTGGCGTATAGAGCCGCCGGTATCCGTGCCGAGCGAAAACGCACATTCTCCTGCCGCCACCGCCGCCGCGCTTCCGCCCGAGCTTCCTCCGGCACTGCGCTCCCTGTCGAGCGGATTTCTCACTTTGCCGAAATACGAGGTCTCGGTGCTTATACCCATGGCAAACTCGTCGAGATTCACCTTGCCGAGCATTACCGCGCCCTTTTCCTTAAGCCTTGCAACCGCCGTCGCATCGTAATTCGGCGTGAAGTCCGCAAGCATCTTCGAGGCGCAAGTCGTCCTCACTCCCTTTGTGCAGAGGTTGTCCTTTACCGAAAACGGTATGCCGTCGAGAGGGTGAAGCCTTTCTCCGCGAAGAAGACGTCCGTCCGCCTCGGCGGCGCACGCAAGAGCGTACTTTTCGGTCACGGTGATGTAGGTGTTGAGTCCGTCCGAGTGTATTTTTTCAAGATACGCCGCAGTAAGCTCCGATGACGATATTTCTTTGTCCCCCAGAAGCCGCGAAAGCTCTGTCACGGACACTTCCGTAAGCTCCATTTACTTTCCCTCCATTACCTGCGTCACTTTTATGCGGAGCGGTTTATCGGATGCCGCCCCGAAACTGCCGAGAGGTACGTCGCGGCGCAGTGACGCCGCACTCCTTTTCAAAACCGCACCGCGGTCCGCGCTTTTGTACTCAAGCAGTTCCTCCGCCGCAGAAAGTTTTTTTGCGAGCCTTGCCGTGAGACGTGCGGCGTCGCCCGCTTCGGCGATGTGAGCTTTTTTCAGAAGACTTTCGGTGTCCTCTTCGGAAAAATCCGTATTTTTCGTTTCCATGGTAACTGTCCTTTCGGAATTCAATTTAAAATGGGAGCATCAGGTATATTGTGACACTCCCGTATGTTTTTATTATAGGTGAGAGGCAGTTTGCGGATTGTCAGTTTCTGCTTCTCGATATGTTGCGCACGCCCTCGGGGATAGTCGGTATGTTGTCGAGCGAGCGTCCCGTACCCTCAACCACGCACATCTGCGGATTTTCCGCAACAACGGTTTTTATTCCCGTGACTCTCTCGATTATCTGTACAAGTCCCTTGAGCTTTGCCGAACCGCCTGTGAGAACTATTCCTGCGGATGCAATATCGGACACAAGCGCCGGGGGAGTCGCCTCGATAACACGGCAGATTGCATCAACTATCGCCGCTATCGGTTCCTCCATCGCTTCAACAAGCTCACCCGTCGTGAGCACCGCCTTCTTGGGAAGTCCCTCGATAAGACAGCGTCCCTTTACCTCGAATGAGTTGTTTTCGTCCGTGCGCACGAGAGAACCGTACTTTACCTTTATCGCCTCAGCCGTCGTTTCGCCTATGAGGATGTTGTGCTTGCGGCGAATGTACTTTACTATGGCGTCGTCTATCTTGTTTCCGGCAACCTTTATCGAGCGCGATACAACGGCGTTTCCGAGGGAGATTACCGCGATGTCCGTCGTGCCGCCGCCTATATCGACAACCATGTTGCCCATGGGACGTGAGACGTCGAGTCCCGCACCTATCGCCGCCGCAAGAGGCTCTTCAATGAGGTACGCTTTCTTCGCGCCTGCGCGGAGAGTCGCTTCGCACACCGCTCTTTCTTCAACCTCGTTTATTCCTCCCGGAACGCACACAAGAACCTTCGGCTTGAAAAAGGTCTGACCGACGGTCTTCTTGAGAAGATATTTTATCATTTGCAGCGTCATGTCGTAGTGAGCGATAACGCCGTCCTTCATCGGATGCACCGCCGCAAGACCGGCAGGCGTTCTGCCGAGAAGCTGCTGCGCCTCTCTGCCGACCTTCACGACTTTGCCGCTGTTTACCTCAACAACGACTACCGACGGCTCGGAAAGGACAACGCCTTTGCCTTTGAGATACACGAGAACCGTCGAAGTGCCGAGGTCTATCGCTATATCGTTAGCCATAACCGTTTGTTACTCCTTTATGAAAATACGTAATGTCAATGTCGAAAATAAATATACAAATAACATTATATATCATTGCACGGCGTCATTACAACGCGCATTTTTAAAGATTCTGCAACTTTTTTTACAGCACACGCTCATCTTCCGGCAAATGCCGCCAAAACGACGCTCTCCGCACCGCACGCGCGCAGTGCTTTCGCCGCAGAGAGAAGAGAGCTTCCGGTCGTCGTAACGTCGTCGATAATTATCACGTTTTCGGGAAGAGAGCTGACCCTCGGCGAGAATATGCCGCTTACGTTCTCCGCTCTTTCCGCCGCGCCGAGATTTTTCTGCTCGAGAGTGAAGGGCTTTCTCGAAATGAGCTTCGCAAACGGCGATCCGAGTTCACGCGCCGTCATGCGCGCAAGCTGTTCCGACTGATCCACACCCTCGGACAGCCTGTTTGACAGACGCCTCGGGAGAAAAGTTACCGTGTAATCCGCGGCGTTCGGGAGCCGTGAAGCGAGAGATTTTGCGCAAAGGTGCGCCGCAAAGGAGAAAAGCTCTCTGTTTCTCGTCCGCTTCATCGCGAACACAAGCTTCTTTACCTCGTCCGAACGGTAGGGAATGACGTACAATACCCCATTCTCGCTCACACCGTCGGAAACCTCGGAGAGTATCTTTTTTCCGCACTCGCCGCAAAGACAGCCGCCGCTGATTATCTCACCGCAAATCGTACACATATGCGGATATACAAGATCGATAAGACTGTTTTTCATACCGGATATCATGTCAATTCCGTCACTTTGCGGCAGGGAGAGTGACGGTGAACCTGCACCACTTTCCCTCTTCGGATTCGACCGACACCGCACCGCCGCACCCCTCAGCTATGCTCTTTACAATGTAAAGACCGAGTCCCGTGCCGCTTGAGTCGAGACCTTTAGACGGATCGGCTTTGTAGAACCTGTCGAAAACATGAGGCAGATCCTCCGCCGAAATGCCTTTTCCGGTGTTGTATACCGATACCTCGATCTTTTCTCCGTCAGGCTTTACCGACACGGTGAGCTTTCCGTACTCGTCCGAGAACTTCACGGCATTGTCGCAGAGATTGTATATCACGCGGTGAACGGCGTCGCTGTCGGAATACGCGAAAACACTGTCGGGAGCGTCGAAGCTTACGTCGAGCTTCTTTCCGTCAATCTTGCTCTCGAGCGAAATGAGAACAAGCCTTGCCGTTTCGCATACGTCAAATTTTGCGGCGGTGTACTTCTTTGTCCCTGCCTCTATGCGCGCGACCTCAAGAAGCGTCTCGACAAGCCGCCCCATGCGTTTTGACTCCGCGGCGATTACGCCGATATAATGGTCGCGCTTTTCGGGAGGGATCGTTCCGTCGAGCATACCTCCGGCAAAACCCGAAATGCAGGTTGCCGGAGTGCGCAGATCGTGCGCCACCGTGTTCAAAAACGTGCTTTGCTTCTTTTCACGCTCACACAGCGACTCTGCCGTTTTGTTGAATTCCTCTTCGACCGAGCCGACCTTTGCTCCGTCTATGCGCACACCGTCCGCCCCCTTTTCGGCAAGCTCACGCAACGCCTTTTTGAGCGTCTTTTCCGAGTTTTTGCGCCTCTGTGAGAAAACACATACAGCCGACGCCGCACCCAAAAGAGCAAACGCCGCCGCAAGGAACGCCGATTTTGTAAATTCCGACACCGTCAAAGACCCCTTTCATGCTTTTGCAAATTATTAAAGTACCTTTTCGTAGGCGACTCTGTGACGACCGTTCGCACGCAAGTATATCGAGCCGCAGTGAATAAATCCGTTCTTTTCGAGAGAGCGGCGCATGGGAATGTTGCCCCTGTGCGTGTCAACTCGGACAGAACCGAGTCCGCGCTCTTTCGCAACCTTTTTTGCATATGCGAAAATTGCCGACGCCGCGCCCGTTCCCCTCGCTTCGGGATCTACCGTTATGCGGTGAATCGTGAGGTAGCCTTTTCCGTCGGTGAGCCACTTTCCGTCGTATATCTTTTCGTAGTCCGGCTCGCCGTCCGCAAGAAGAACGGTCGTGCCGATTATTTTGCCGCCGCACAGAACGACGTAGCTTCTGCCTTCGGCAATGTCCCCTTCGATAAGCTCACGGCTCGGATATCCGTCCTGCCATTGGTCTATTCCGAGAAGAGCCATCGTTGCGGATGCTTTGCCGAAAAGCTCCATGAGCCTGTCTGTATCTTTCGCTTCGGTTCTTCTGAATGTAAGTTCCATGACTTTTACTCCTTTCAGCCGATTATTTCGTATGAGAACATGAAGTACCGAAGCCTTGTGCCGACATCCGTTCCGACCGGGAGAAGCGCCATCGCGATGAATACCTCGCCGCCGTCGTCCGAAACAAGAGTTGCATAATCACCCTCGATTTTCGATACCGTGTAAAATTTTTCGTCCATAAACCTGCCTCGCTTTTTGCTGTCATTTGTTTCTGTATTCCGTCGGCGTCATTCCGAGCTTTTTCTTAAATGCGATAAAAAACGACGCCTTGTTGCCGAAACCGACCGACTCACCTATTTTTTCTGCGGTGACAGAGGTGCTTTTCAGCATAACGCACGCTGCCTTTATCCGACGATCGGTGATAACGGCATGAAACGGCATATTGTAATGCCTTTTTGAAATGCGGCAGAGCTGTCTTTCGCTGATGTGAAGCATTTCGGCAGCTTTGGCGGCACTTATACTCTCGTTAAAATGAGTCTCAATGATGCTCTCGAATATCGAAAGCTGTGCGATATCGCGGCTGTTTTCAAATCTTGTGTTGCTTAAGCGTCCATGCGTTTCTTTTTCTCCGTCACTTATACGCAAAAGAATGTCGAGAATGTGAAAGACGTCGCAGACAGAGTAAGCTTTTTTCCTGCCGTTAAAAAACAGCCGATATATCTCCGAACTTATTTCGGGATCCTTTGAAATTAATTTTGCCGAATGACAGTTGCAGAGACCTGCTATTTTTGTGAAAAAGTCGTGGCTTTTAACGGTGCTTATTTTTTTGTACGCAAAACCTACAGATATCCATTTTGATTTGTCCGGCAATTTTATATGCGCCGTTCCCGGTGGCAGAAGAAGCAGCTCTCCGGGATACAGATATATCGAGCCGTTTGCCGTCTTTATCGTGATACCCGATTCAAAGCACATGAAAAGCTCTGCGTATGTATGAGTGTGCATCGTTTCGGCTATGATGCGTCCTGTCGTATTCTCGCCGAAAATACGGTTTGCGTCGCCTTCCGCATTGAATATAACGGAAAAAGAGAGGTTTTCGGTATGTATTGTGTTATCAAACGAGTTTTCAAAGGGTGATCCCATGCCCATGTCCCTCCCTGCAAGGTAAGTATACCGAAAAAGTTTGCGTTTGTCAAGGCATAAGCCGCAGAATAATTAAAAAAACAGACATTTCCGATAATATACGTCTGTATTGAGAATTTACAGTTGCAAAGTTTTGTGATATACTCGATTCGATACTGAGCATTATCGGAGGAAGAGTCCGTGAAAATGAAAAGAGAAAACATATTTACACTGATTACGGTATTTGCGGCATTTATATTTATCACATTTACCGGGGTTATCTTTCATCAGTCAATTTTCAGAATGCTTCCGCTTTACGTATCTTTAGCAGTTTCGGCTATGCAGTCACGTGTCAACCGATACGCATCGCTTGTCGGAGGCGTCAATTCGATTATATACGCGGCGGTATATATGCACTATAATCTCTACGCTTCGGCAATGTACGCAATGCTTATGTCTTTTCCGTTACAGATAGTCACATTTGTTTTATGGAGTAAACAACCTTGGAAGCAATCCACTATGCTGAAGAAGCTGACTTGCAAAATGCGTGCGGCTGTCGTTGCGGGAGCAATCGCCGCATGGGTGCTTGTATGTGTTTTCCTTTCCGGAACGGCATCAAGCTATCGTGAGCTTGATACGGCGGTTACGGTTACGGGTATTGTTGCGACGGTTCTCACTATGCTCTCGTACTGTGAATACACCGCCGCTATGGTTGTTTCGGGGATGCTAAGCATAATTTTGTACCTCTTTATGATAAAGGACTCACCCGAACAGATAACCTTTCTCGGATATTCGGTATATTCGCTTGTATGTTCGGTAACGGCATTTATACGTGTGCGCAAAATTTATGATGAACAGCAAACGGACAAGATAAAGAGCGAAGAACGATGCCTCAAAAACACCTGAGCGTAAACACATATTCCGAGCCATTTGAAATTTTAATGTTGACATTTTGAGAGAAATGTGCTACAATGTGTCCGAAGGAACGGTGATATTTATGGAACAAAAGAAAATAGACAGAATAAACGAACTTTCCAAGAAGCATAAGTCCGAGGGACTTACCTATGAAGAGGCGGCGGAGAGAAAGTCGCTTCATCGTGAGTACATAGAGGAATTCCGAAACCACATGGGCGGCATTCTCGAGAATACCTATATTCAGCGTCCCGACGGAACAAAGGAAAAGATTCAAAAGAAAAGCGATAAATGACGGAAAACCGAGGAGACCTTTGCGGAAACCTCGGCATTGCTTTTTTCGTATAGATTTATTCAAGCTCAAAAACACTTCTTGAGTCTTTCATTTTTACAGCTCTCGGTTTTTCCGCAACGGTAGCACAGCTCGTTTTCACTCACGCCGTTCTTTTCAAATTCGACGAGGTTCTCAACCGTCGTCTTTGCGATGTTTCCGAGTGCCTCCTCAGTGAGAAACGCCTGATGCGACGTCACGATAACATTCGGCATTGAAATAAGTCTTGCGAGAGTGTCGTCTTCGATGATGTGACCCGAAAAGTCCTCGAAAAAGATGTCCGATTCCTCTTCGTATACGTCAAGGCACGCCGCACCCACCTTTCGCGCCTTTATTCCGGCAAGGAGCGCTTCGGCGTCTATGAGTGCGCCTCTCGAGGTATTTATGAGAAATACGCCTTTCTTCATCTTTTCTATCGACTTTTCGTCAACCATGTGGTAGGACTCCTCGTTGAGAGGGCAATGAAGCGAGATTATGTCGCTTTCGGCGAAAAGCCTGCCGAGACTCACATACTCTATTCCCGCATCCTTCGCCGGGAATTTGTCGTAAGCGATGACGTTCATTCCGAAGCCTCGGCAGATGTCGATGAACACTCTTCCTATTCTGCCCGTGCCGACGACGCCCACAGTCTTTCCGTGAAGGTCGAAACCCGTGAGTCCGTTCAGGCTGAAATTGAAATCCCTCGTTCTGATATACGCCTTGTGAATGCGGCGCAGCGACGTCAAAAGCATCGCCATGGCGTGTTCCGCCACAGCATACGGAGAGTATGCCGGTACGTGCATGACGTGAATTTTGCCGTAGGCGTGGCGCACATCGACGTTGTTGTAGCCGGCACAGCGAAGAGCGATTATTCTCACTCCTGCGGCGTACAGCCTGTCTATGACCTCGGCGTTCGCCGTGTCGTTTACGAAAATGCACACCCCGTCATATCCTGCTGCAAGGTTGGCGGTGTCCTCGTTGAGCTTTGCCTCAAAAAACTTGAACTTAATTCCGTTTTCTTCGCCGTATTTCTCGAACGACGGTCTGTCATACGGCTTTGTGTCGAAAAATGCTATCTTCATGTATGGTTTGCTTCCCCCTGCTTTTTTTGATTATTTTTCCGCAAAGGACGGCACTTTATTCAAATTGCGGTTTGTTGCAAAAAGTTTCGTTTTTCCGGGCGAAGCCCGGTTTAGATTAAACTCGAAAAAATCGCAGACATGTGCTGCTATTTTTTCACCTATAGATTCGCAAGCGCAGAGAAAGTGAACAAGGTTCACGCCTCAAGCTTGGCGCGAGCGAACGAATCTGCTCCGAGTCGTAAAACGGAGTTTTGCGACTCGAATTAAACGTCAACCGTGTTTTTCATCGGTTTTCCGATAAAGCTTACCTGATTGAAGTCACGGTAGTTGTGCCTGATTATGTAGTCGATGTAGGACGCAACTATTCTCGCAGTGAGAAGATATCCGCAGGCATTCATATGACCGCCGAGGAAGAAGCGTCTGCGAAACTCTGCGTCGTATGCAACGCCGTACTTTCTTATGTCAAGGACATAGGTGTTGTCGAAATAATCGGCAAAATCATAGAGAAGCTTGCGCATTGCGTCTTTCTTTGCCTCGTTTTCGGGAGTCACTTCGGCACGGTCGTGCTTGGGAGTCGTCATGAGGAAAAACTTTGCGTCGGGCTGAATTTCCTTGTAGCGCGCGATTATGTGCGCATACTGACCGGCAAAGGTCGGCTTGTTCTTTCTGTAGTCCTCGGGGCAGATGTCGTCAATCGAGCCGACGGGGAGAGTGCTTCTTTCGTTGAGGTCGTTTACGCCGAGTGCGATTATGTACGCCTCGCATTTAAGCTCGGGATTCCAGAAGCCCTTTTCCTCGGCGAAAGAGGTGATGTACTGCCATGCGCTCATTCCGCCTCTCGAGAAGTTTCTCACGTTGCACCCCGCCATTCTTGCGAGATACTGTCCCCACGAATACTCGAACATATCGTGATAGCCTCTGTTGCCGTCCGCATTCGTGCTCTCGAATTCACCCGAGGAAAGGCTGTCGCCCACGCACGCAATGTTTCTGAATATTCCCACAAAGCCTCCGTCGGTAACCATGCGGTCAAGGGGCTTTTCGTTGATGTCTGCGTCGGTAAAATCTTCGATTCTCATTTTTGTCACCTCATTGGTTGTTTTTAATGTAAAACATCGCTTTGAGTTTACCACATTTTTACTCCTTTTTCAATTGTAATTTTAGACAAAATTGTTACGTTTGTTTTGGTTAATTTGCGAAAAAATGACTTTGCCGTACTTGACAGCGTTCTCCTCCTGTTCTTCTCGCATAAATAATAACGCCGAATTTATACGCACGTCACAATTTGCTGTTACAATGTAACCGTATAAATGTAAACACGGTTCACGCCGAGGTGATAATATGAGTAAAAGCAACTATATAAACGATTACAAGCCGTATGACGACGTTCCGATAAAGACGTCTCACCGCGGCTCGGTGCAGGGAAATACAGCCGCAAACGGGACTCCCCGCCGTACTACCGCACAGCCGGAACGTCCCGGACTTTCGGCGGCGCAGAGATTCGCACTCGAAAAAGAGCGTGAAGAAGCACGCAGAAACGCATACGAGGCGGCGCGCAGAGCGGGAGTCACAAATCTTCCGGCGGTTCAGAGAACAAATCTTCCCGTGCCGGCAAACCGAAACGCAAACGGCGTCTCCCGTCCCGGGAACTCACATTCCGCAAACGGCGGTTACCGCACTACAGCGCAGAACCGCGGAGTCGCGGATGTCCTCGGCCGCATTAAGCTTCCGCGGATAACTCTTAGCCTCACTACCTTTCTTGCGGTTTTGGCGCTTGTCCTTGTAATATTCAGTTTCTCTGCGTTCGGCAGAATTGAGCAGAACTATATTCCCGAGGTCAACAGGGGGTCGGTCATGGACGAACTTATAAAGCAGATGGAGACTCCCCTCAAGGAGGGCTACACAAAGAAGGATATAGGCTCTGAGAATATGTACGCCGGAAGTCTTGCACTTGTCAATTCCGCAAACAAGTTCGTTTTCAACAACACTCCGGATTTCGTTCCGACTGAGGAGCTTGTCGTCATAAACAGCGTCAAGGCGTCCAAATCGTATAAGGTCAAGGACTACACGGTAAAACTCAACAAAAGCACCGTCGCCGTGCTTGACAAAATGTTCGACGCTTTCTTCACCGAAACCGGCAAGAACGACGTCATGATAACCGCCGGCTACAGAACGACCGAGGAGCAGCAGTCTATCTACGACAAAAAGGTCGAACAGCTCGGTGCGGATCAGAAAACGGCGGCGCTTCCCGGATATTCCGAACACCATACGGGCTATGCCGTTGACTTCAATATCTACACCGACGGCGGCGTCACAAAGCAGTTCGACGGCACGGGAGAGTATGCATGGATCGCAAACAATGCGTATAAATACGGCTTTGTCCTCCGATATCCCGACGGCAAGACCGACGTCACGGGAATCGATACCGAACCGTGGCATTACAGATATGTCGGTGTTCCGCACGCCTATTATATGGTGTCCACAGGCAAAACCCTCGAGGAGTACATAACCCTCCTCAGAAACTACCCCTGCGATTATCCGCTTTACGTCACCGACTGGGACGGCACAATGTACGAGGTATACTATAAGAAGTCCGACGGAGCTTCGACCTCGCTTCCCGTTCCCGCAAGCGGTGAGTATACTGTGTCCGGCAACAACGCCGACGGCTATATAGTCACCGTCAAGAGCGGTACCGTCGGAAACGGCGCGTCAGGCGCAAACACGGGGACAAACACAGGAACGGTCACTCCGACAGACACGAATAACGGTGCGCAGAGTGCAAACGCGGACGGCGCAAATGCCGCGGGCTAAAACGGAACGGAATTTGAGACAGTGCAGTCGCCGCAAAGGCGTACCTGCGGTCGCCACAAGTGCGACCGCTCTCTTTTACTCAATTTGTTAATTTAAAGTAAACAAAACGACTTTTTCAAAAAAGTTCTTGACAAATGAGCCGCGCTGTGCTATAATTCTAACGTTGTGAATCGGGGTGTGGCTCAGCTTGGTAGAGCGCTTGGTTCGGGACCAAGAGGCCGGAAGTTCGAATCTTCTCACTCCGACCATGAAAAGCACTTCTTCGGAGGTGCTTTTCAGTCTTTCACAAATTCTTTCGCGTTTTCGGCGAAGCCGAACCTGATAAATTCAGAAAAAATCGGGGACAGGCGCCACGATTTTTTCACCGATAGATTCGCGAGCGAAGAGAAGGCGCGCGAAGCGGGACGCCTCAAGCGAGGCGCGAGCAAACGAATCTGCTCCGTACTGCAGAATGAAATTTTGCGGTACGCTCAAAGCACTTCTTCGGAGGTGCTTTTTTCGATTAAATTTGCGGGTTGGCAAGACGGTTTGCAAGATTGTCTGCCGGCGCACATACACATATAAATACACAAATTTTTTCGAGAAAGTAGTGTCACTATGATTTCCGGCAACAAATATGATTACAGCGGCGCAGATGAACTTCCTCTCGGAGAGGTTGTCACCTGCGCCTTTGCCGTTTTTGACGGCACGAAGGACCGTGTGTACAAGAACACCCTCTTTGCCGCAATACCGCAGACCCGTGGCGAGGACTTTGACAGACACCTGAAAAAGAGGTGCGCCGAGGTTTTTGGTGCTGTCGGAAACGGCAGCCTTGCAAGAGGCAGAGTGTATATTTTCCGCGAGATTATACAGAACGAAGACGAGTTTGACGTGTTTTATGCCGCACTCGGCATCATTGATTCCGCGAATCTGCGGATGATATGCGTTCCCCTCCCGGGCTTCGCGGAGCTTGCGGACGACACGGTGTCTGAGTACCCCGAAAGTGCGGTCGAGGCGTATGTTCTTTACGCCGCGGCGGCGGAAACATACGAGAAAACATTTGACTGCCGGGCGAAAAACTTTATTTTCAGGCGTCTTCTCGAGCTTTCGGAACAGGCGCCGAAGTATTACGGAAGCTGTCTGTTTTCAAGTGTGCTTTATGCCCCGAACGATACGAAGGTCGATGTATGCGTTATACTCCGAAGTGTGCATATCGCGTTTGACGAAGTGTTCCGCGGCACGGAATTTTCGGTGTGCCTTGACGAAAAAGACGACGTTTGCGTGCCCGTGACAAACTCAAAATACATTGCCGCCGCTATTGTGTGCGGAGTGTCACTGCTCTTAAAGGTGTCGGAGAAGAAAGATGTGCTTATAACCGCGTCGAGAATCAAATCGGATAAAGACGAGAATTTCGGCAAGATATCCGTAAAACTCGAGTGCAAGGACGGCGCGTCGGCTTACTGCCTGCTTTCGTATATGCACGCGGATCTCTGCTTTGTCAGGTGCTGTGCGGAGAAGACAGACCTTTCGTTTTCTACGGGCTTTTCGGGCGGCAATGCTTACATAGACTTTCTCATTACTCCCGACGATACGGCTTTCGCGGCAAAGCTTCCGTTCTTCTCGGGCGAGAACGAGGACTCTCCGTCGGAGGAAACCGAAGACTCTCCGCAAGAAGCCTCGGAGGAAGAGGAAAATCCCTCCGCCGAAGAGGAGAACTGAGGGTAAAATCTTACAAAATTGTATTTTTTCACTCCAAAAAGGTAAAGTGTATTGACACGGCGCAAAAGTTGTGTTACAATGAACGCAATATGAAAGGCATTGACGAAGAGTTTGCAGGGTGTGATTTCTTCCAGAGAAGCGGCGGTAGGTGCGAGCCGTTAAGAAAAGTCCCGGCAATGTAGCTTCCAAGCCGAGAGGAAGAAAGCTCCGTTTTGCGCGAGCCTGTAGAACCTCTCCGTACGGCTGCGTTAAAGCATAGGAATTGATGGATTCCGAAGCGGCGGATTTGTTCCGCAAATTGAGTGGTACCGCGGGTAAGCTGAATTTTTCGGCACTCGTCTCAAAGTTTTATTACTTTGGGTCGGGTGCTTTTTTTGTACCCGAAATCCCGAAGAAACGAGAAAGGAAGGTAAAGACGAAATGGAAACAACGACCGCAAATCTTGATCTCAAGATAAAGGAAATGGCGCAGAGAATAAAGGAACTGCGTATGATCGAGGGATTTACCGTGCAGGATATGGCACAAAAGACCGGAGTTACAACCGATGAATACGCACGCTGCGAAAACGGCGAGAGCGACCTCAACTTTGCGTTCATATACCGTTGTGCGCTTGCTTTCGGCGTAAACGTCACGGATATTATCGAGGGCTACAGTCCGAACCTGAAGTCGTATACCGTCACACGAAGAGGTGCGGGGCAGGAGATAGCGAACGCACACGGCATGACCTACTACAACCTCGCCTACGCTTTCACCAACCGTATCGCCGAACCGCTTTACGTCGTCAGCACCTACAGCGAAGAAGCGCAGAAGCGTGATATAGAGCTTACCACTCACGAGGGACAGGAGTGCGATATCGTCGTTGACGGACACCTTCTCGTTCAGGTCGGCGACCACAAGGAGCTTCTCGGACCGGGCGACAGCATATACTACAACAGCGATACGCCCCACGGAATGATTGCCGCCGAGGGCCGCGACTGCATTTTCTATGCAATAGTCCTCCGTGCCGACGGTGAAAATGCCGCAGTTGCCGCCGAAAGCCGAGCCGCAAATGCCGCCGTAACAGACAAAATAATCGGAACGACCGTCAAGGACGACAGCGACCGCATATACCGCCGTTTCGTGGAGACAACGGAGGATAAAAACGGCACGCCGACAGAAATCCGCTTCAAGAATACCGAACACTTCAACTTTGCTTTTGACCTCGTTGACGCACTTGCGGAGCGTGAACCCGATAAGCTTGCGATGCTCCACGTCTCGAACGACAAAACCGAACGCCGCTTTACCTTCCGTGATATGAAGCGTGCCTCGGCGCAGTGCGCAAACTATTTCGCCTCCCTCGGAATAAAGAAGGGCGACAGAGTCATGCTCGTTCTCGGCAGAAGGTATCAGTTCTGGTACGCCATGCTCGGACTCAATAAGCTCGGCGCGATAGCGATACCGGCGGTAAATCAGCTTCAGGAGCACGACTTTGAGTACCGCTTCAAGACGGCGGGAGTCAATACACTTATCTGCACTGCCTCCGGCGACGTCGCACATCAGGCGGAGCTTGCGGCGAAAAACTGTCCCGAGCTTAAAAATATGATAATAGTCGGCGGCGAGCGTGACGGCTGGAGAAACTTCGATGAGGAGTATCGCCGCTTCAGCACACACTACGACAGAACCGAGTCCTCTCCCGGCGGCGACGACCTCATGCTCATGTTCTTCACCTCCGGTACGTCCGGATATCCGAAAATCGCCGCACACAATTATAAGTACGCCCTCGGTCACTTCCATACCGCAAAGTACTGGCACTGCGTAGATCCGGACGGACTCCACTTCACAATCTCCGACACCGGCTGGGCAAAGGCGATGTGGGGCAAGCTCTACGGTCAGTGGCTCTGCGAGGCGGCTACCTTTGTCTACGACTTCGACCGCTTCGATGCGGCTGATATTCTCCCAATGTTCGCAAAGTATCATATCACGACCTTCTGCGCACCTCCCACAATGCTCCGCATGATGGTAAAGCAGGATATATCGAAATACAACCTCTCGTCGGTAAAGCATATGACAACCGCCGGAGAAGCACTCAACCCCGAGGTATACCGCCAATTTGAAAAGGCGACGGGACTGCGCATTCTCGATGGCTTCGGTCAGTCGGAAAGCACCATGATAATCGGCAACCTCGTAGGAGCACCGCACAAGATAGGCTCTATGGGCAAGCCGGCACCCATATACAACGTTTCCCTCATGGACGGCGACGGCAAGCTTGTAACCAACAGCGAACCGGGAGAGATAGTAATCGACGTGTCGAACGGTGCGCCCTGCGGACTCTTCACCGGTTACTACCGCGACCCCGAAAAAACCGCTGAGGTTTGGCACGACGGCTACTACCACACGGGCGATCTTGCGTGGCGTGACGAGGACGGCTGTTATTGGTATGTCGGCAGATGCGACGACGTCATAAAGTCCTCCGGCTACCGCATAGGACCGTTCGAGATAGAGAGCGTTATAATGGAGCTTCCGTATGTCCTCGAATGCGGCGTTTCGGCGGTTCCCGACGAGGTCAGAGGACAGATAGTAAAGGCGAGCGTTGTGCTTGTTCCCGGAAACGAGCCGTCGGAAGAACTGAAAAAAGAGATACAGAACTACGTCAAGGAGCGCACCGCGCCCTATAAGTACCCGAGAATAGTCGAGTTTAAGGAAAGTCTTCCCAAAACGACCAGCGGAAAGATACAGAGAAATAAACTTTGATTTACTACGGCAATTATTCTGCACAAATATTTTTTACGCAGGATGTGATTATTCTCCGTTACGGTACTTGACATTTTTCGGAAAAGATTGTATAATTGACGAAAAGATATGGATAAGTACCGTAACGAAAGGAAGAATAAATGATGTTTGACGCACTTAAAGTAAAAAACGAATGTGTTGAGTGGATAAGAGACTTTTTCGAGAAGAACGGAAAGGGCTGTAACGCAATAGTCGGAATTTCCGGAGGCAAGGACAGCTCAACCGTCGCCGCACTTTGCGTGGAGGCTCTCGGCAAGGACAGAGTAATAGGCGTTCTCATGCCCTGCGGCGTACAGTCCGACATCGAGTATGCAAGAATGCTTGTCGATCACCTCGGAATAAAGAACTACACCGTCAACATAAAGGACGCGGTCGATGCGGTTCTTGCGAATATGCCGACCGATTTTCCGCTCACCAAAGAGACAAAGACCAACCTCCCTGCGAGAATACGTATGTCGGTTCTCTATGCCGTCGGACAGTCGAATAACGGCAGAGTAGCCAACACCTGCAACCTCTCCGAGGACTGGGTCGGATACTCCACAAGATACGGCGACGCCGCCGGAGATTTCAGTCCGCTTTCGCACATTACGGTCACCGAGATAAAGGAAATAGGCAAGCTTCTCGGACTTCCCGGCGCTCTTGTGAATAAAGTCCCGACCGACGGACTCTGCGGAAGGACCGACGAGGAAAACCTCGGCTTTACTTACGCCGCACTCGACGAGTATATCCGTACGGGAGTCTGCGGCAATGCCGAGCTTAAGGCTCTCATCGACAAAAAGCACGCACAGAACCTCTTCAAGCTCAGCTATATGCCGTGCTTTAAGCCGGAGGGAACGGTCGAGCTTGCAAAATAATTCGTGTCGAAATGCATTGCAAAACATTGATTTACGATAAATTTCGGCAGCTTTTTCGCAAAAATTGAAAATGTAACCATAATGGGAAGTCATACGCTTGGCTTCCCGATTTTTTTGCGCATTTGTTTGTCGCCGCTGAGCAAAATATATTCGTCGCCGAAACGAAAGGCGAAAAACAAAACGGAGGAAACGATAATGAATTTAACGTCAAAAGAACTCTCCGCAATTGAGGACGAACTCTCTTGCGAGCAGAATCTTATAAGCAAATATCAGAACTACGCCGAGACCTGCACCGACACCGAGCTTAAGGCGAAGTACGAGGACACCGTGACACGTCACCGCAAGCACTACGACGCACTTTTCTCATTGATAAACGCATAACGGAGGGGGAGAAAATCATGGCACAGATACCTGCATTTAACGAGAAAGAAAAGCTCACCGACGCACTTTCGAGTCAGAAGCTTATAACCGAGGTGTACAACACCTTTGCAAACGAGTGTGATTCCGCCGAGGTAAAGGGTGTTTTCATGAATATTCTCAACGAGGAACACACCATTCAGCACGACATTTTCTGCGAGATGAAAAAGAGAGGCTGGTATGAGCCTGCCGAGGCGGAGCAGGCGAAAATCAAAACCGCGGCGGACAAGTACAGACAGAATATGTAATTACTCGTGTCGAAATGCTGCGCACTTCGCCACGGAGAAGATTTGTACACGAGGCGCAAATAATCGTGCCGCAAAGCTCGTCGCCGCACGAAGCTCACGGCGAGGCAAAATAACGGCAAAAAGAGGGAGAGCGTAAACCAACGTCCTCCCTCTTATGATTATTTTACGTTTTACCCAATCGTTCAGCTCTGCGCCGAGTTTTTCGTCCTGAACTCCACTATCTTCGGAAGCTCTTCTTTCATTACCGTAAGACCGAAGGTGTCTGCGTCGAGAACGAAACCGCCTGCCTCCTTTGCCTGTGCCGCAAGCTCGTCAAAGGTCACGACAATAACCGCATCGTTTATCTTGTTCTCGGACTCCGCCATTGCACGTCTCATTCTTTCGAGAGTCACTCTGTCCGAGAAAGCGCAGACAAACGGCACTTTCTTTTCGTCCTTGGGTGCGGCAATCATGCGCAGTTTAAGCTTTCCGTCGTATACCGCACAGTCCTTGTCGCCGGGAGCGATGAGCGTACTTTCCTTCATACCGTGCTTTGCCGCACGTGCCTTTGCAACCTTGATGGCGGACTTTGTATAGAGCGTCACGCCGGGCGTGTATGTTCCCTCGGCAAGTACATAGTAAAGTCCGACCGACAGCTCTCCGTAGAGAAGCATACGCAGAAAGCTTCTCACAGAGTCGTAATTCTTCTTCTCTTCGTCGCTCTTCTTGGAAAGATATTTTCTTCCTCTGTACGAAAGCTGAAGCTCACGAAGCGAAAGTCCCCTCAACACCTCTCCTGTCTTTTCGATGACGTTCTCGTCCTCTATGGGGGAGTAGAGGTCGGAGATCAGAAGCTCCGTCATTATGCCGCCGTTGTCAAGAAGAAAGCTCTTGACTCCGAAATGTTCCATGGTTCTGAAAAAGCCCTCGAAGCGTTCTGACGGAATGCGGTTTACGACCATAGTGCCGCAGTTTTTCGCCGCATACTGAGCCGCCGCGCCGTTTGCGTACTTGAGCTTTGTGAAAAGCTCGAGTCTGCCGTCTTCTCTGATAAAGGGGAAAATCTTTCTGAAATCGCCGTCAAACGCCGCATATATGCACTTTTCGCCGAGAAGCTTTTTCGCAAGCTCACGTCTTGCCTTTTCGGTTTCGGGCGTGGGATCGACTCCCTTTTCGCTGTCTGCCTCCTGCAAGGACTTGCACTTTCTCTGAAGCTGTGCAAGCTCGATTGAAGAGGTAAAGTGTTCGAGGTACTCAGACGGAAGCCTGAAGTTTTCTCTCATGGGGTTTACGATAACTCCCTCAACAGCTCCGTCCTTGCCGAGCATATTTTCGTAAAAATCGAAAAGAGTTTCGGGAGCTATTTTGAGTCCCTCTGTTTTTCCCTTGTAGAAACGGCTGACCGCGGCGGCATCCGTGAAGAGAATGAGCCACTTTTTGCCGGCTTTGTCGGTGAGAACGGGCGCTGATTTTACCTCGTTTCCGTCCTTCGTTTCAACCGAGTAGGTCACGATGAGATCCTCGTCTACAAGACCCTCCGTCAGAGCCGTTGACATTTCGTTTATACGTCTCTGCTCCGCTTCGTTTGTCTCTCTCTTTTCCTCCGTCGCCTTGACGCGGAATATTTCGAGCATCTGGTTGAAGTCTATAATTCCGGCGCACAGTTCGGGAGAATGTATGCCGTATTCGTTTTCCTCTCTGACGTGATAAAGCTCCGTGAGAGATATCTCCGCAAGAAGATCCACCGTTACCTTTTTGTAGCCGGTGATGTAGTACTCCGAGAAAACCTTCTCGAATACCGCCGCCGGCACCTCGAGTATGCGCCTTTCGCCGGCGTAGGCGTTCCATTCCTCCGCCTTGTCCTTTGCCGTGAAAACAAACATCACGCCGCCCTCATGGCGAAGGGGCAGGTCGTTCACACGTGCGATAACAACGTAAAGCGTGCTCTCTCTGAGCCTTGCGAGAACTGCACTGCGAAGCGCTCTTTTGAAGTCGAGAAGATACTCGGTCTGCTCGTGCTTCTCGGCTTTTTCAAGGTCGGTGTTTGCGAGAAGCTCGTCAACGCACGAACCGAGAGCGTTGTGTACGAAGCAAAGCTCGGGATAGCTCATGCTCTTGAATTCTTCGTCGGTGTAAGCTTCGTTTTCAGTGAGCTTTTTCGTGACGTAAAGCTCGAAAAGCTCCTTTTCACGCTCCTCGGTGATTTTTTCCGTTATTCTGAAGACAGTCCCGTATACGGCTATCTGCGCTTTGTTGAAGCCGTCGGATTTGAGAATGTCGATGTTTTTGTCGTTTACTGCCATTTTACCGCCGTTTCCTTTCAAATGTTTATCACAGTATCGTCATGATGTTATCATGGTTATCAAACAATATGATGATATCATATTTTTCAAACTTTGTCAATGCTTTTTGTCAAATTGCGCAAAAAACGGTTATTATGCCGCGCGTAATTTAAAAAACTGTTGACACAGCACAAAAACGATGGTATAATGCTAACTGTGAAAATATGTAAATACGGGGACGTTTAAAACGTGAAAATAAAAGAATTTGCGAAATTCGCACTTGCCGCTGTTACGGTTATCGTGCTTTCGGCGGTATGCGCCGCGGCGGCATGGGACGGTACTGTTTCCGACGCCTTTTCCGGCGGCGACGGAAGCGAGGAAAATCCGTACCTCATCTCGTGCGCCGAAGAGCTTGCACACCTTGCCGGACTTGTCAACTCGCCGGAGACAAACGCCGAATACGCACCTCTCTGCTACCGTCTCACCGACGATATCGATATTTCGGGGCATGAATGGACGCCGATAGGCGTCGGAGCGATATACGAAAACTCCGCGGTCGGAATATATCCGTTCACGGGAGTGTTTGACGCAGACGGGCACAAAGTCGCAGGACTCACCTTTACCGATTCCTTTTCGGTGAGCTGGAAAAAGTACGAGATCGAAACCGCAACCGTCGGCGGCATCGAGTATAAGGTGTACACCGAGGACGGAAAGCCTGTGTATAAGACAAAAACGCTCGACGACGGCACGACGGAATATGTGTACAAAAACGCATCGGCGAATGCCGCGGTCGGACTTTTCGGCTACAACGGCGGAATTATACGCAACCTTGATATGACGGACGTTTCGGTCGCCGTAGAGTCGGCGAAAACTCTCGCCGGCGCCGTCAGCGGTATTAGCGAAAAAATGACCGTCACATTCGGAACGTGGCGTGACGGTGAGTTTTTGAAGAGTACGACTCTCTCGGTCGCCGACAGCGGCAACATCGAAAACTGCCGCGTTCTTTCGGGAGAAATCGAGATATTCAGCAAGGAGACCTCGTCAGGAACCCCTGCCGGAAGCTTCAATATCGCCGGAGGCATCGTCGGTTACGCCGTAAAGTCGAAGACGTACAAATGCTTCTCGGCGGTGAAAATTTTCGGCGACGGCATACTCGGCGACACCGCAGTCGGAGGAATTGCCGGAAGAGCGAGCGGAGGAGGTTCGCAGAACGCGAAAATACTTCTCTGTACGTCTGCCGCCGAAATAGACGCTGTCGCCGGGAATATGCGCTTCGCGCTTCTCTACGGCGGCGGAACGGTCGGACTTTTGCAGAGCGCGGTTGTCGAAAACTGCGCATATTCGGGAAAGCTTGATATTTCCGGCGGCGGAAACATAAGCCTCATCGCGGTCGGGGGAGTGGCAGGAAGCAATACCTCGTCGTATGTGCGCCGCTCTTTTGCCGACGCGGATATCTCGGTTTCCGAGCTTTACGGCGTCGCAAACTGCACCGTCAGAGCGGGACTTCTCGTCGGTACGTCGTCCTCGGGAACGGCGGTTTCGGGCGGCTGTTTTGCTTTCGGAAAGGCGAGCGTTTCAAACGGAAGCGACGACGGAGGTTACACCTCGGCGAATGCAGTCACGGGGAAAAACGACGCATACATATACGCCGACGTTTACTGTGACGGAAGCGCGGGATTTTTGAAAAACGGCGAAAAGACCGCTTCCGTTTCCGCCGTGAGCTGTACCGTGAAAAAGGGCAGCGCGGACTTTAAGGAGTGCTTTCCCGATATCGCCGGCGGCACATTTTACTTTACCGACGATATTTTCTCCGAGGTAGTCTTTGAGACGGCGAATTACCGCATGAGCTCCGACGGCACACTCCTTTCGTATGATCTTTTCACCGACGCCGACGGAAACCTAATTCTTCCCTACGGTACGAAATCCGTCGCCGACGGCACGTTTGACGGCATGGAGAACAAGGACGCCGTGAAGCGTGTGATTGCGCCGTATTCTCTTTCGGCGGAGTCGAAAAAGCTTGTCGCGTCAACCTTTGACGGGAAGACCGTGCAGTTTGCGAAGACCTCGCATGACAACCTTCTCAACCGCGTCGGAGTGTCTCTCCGAGGCGACTGGTTCGTCTCCGGAAGCACTGCCTCGCTCTACGTCGGAAACGGCGATGGCGCGATTGTTCCGAGCGGCGTGAAAACCGCGACGCATAGCGGACTCTACGACCTTGCAAGACCTGCGTGCGTCACCGTAAACTCCGCTTTTTCACGTGCGTACCTTGGATATTTTGCCGGCGGCACGCTTCTCCACTTCGACGAAAACTGTGATTTTGCGGAGTACTGCGCCGAAAATGACCTCTCGTTCGAGATGCTCGCCGACCTTGACAATAACGGTGCGGTGACGCTTCATGACCTCTCGCTCTTTGCAAAATATATCGAGAGCGGCGAAAGCTTCGGCTGTCACTGCGGCTATATGTTCGATGTCACACAAAATGGAAGCGTCGATAAAAATGACCTGATAAGCTTTTTGAAAATGTTCGCAAACTGAAATTTAATCGTCAATCGTCAATTGTCAGTTATCATAAGGAGGTTCTTATGTACAATTACGTAAGTCAAATCGAAAAAAATCTCACTCTCGACAGCAAAAGGTTTCTGTCCGATATATATGCGCCGAAAGAGGTGTACTGCGGCGATATTGAGTTCGCATGGTGCGACCTCTGCGTGACACCCGAAGGTTTTATACGCTTCTATTCAAACTATCGGAAGAAGAGCGTTTATGACACTGCCTGCGACCGCTTTTACGTCGAGTCCCGTGACGGAGGCATTTCGTGGGAGAAGCATATAAAGCCGGAGAACGCCGTTGGTCCGTCGGTCTATGTGCCGTTTATCGGAAAGTACGTCGGCGTGAAGCACAATTATAGTGCCGACGACTGCACCTACGTCCTCATCGGCGACAGCCCCGACGACGAAAATCCGCGCCGCGTGAAGATTGCCGATAAGCGTTACGGCGACGTAAAACAGCCGTTTGTGCTTAAATCCCGAAACAGAATGATAATCTCCGCACAGGAGACACGTCCCGAGCTTCATCCGACCGCCTACTATCCGATACTCTTCTATTCCGACGACGGCGGCGAAACATGGAACGAGACTCACCCGGGTCCTGCGCCTCTTGCCGAGGTAAAGTGGCCGAACAAAGGCTGCCGCTGGCAGCAGGGCAACCGCGAGCAGACAATGACCGAGTTTGACGACGGCTCTCTGCTCATGGTAACCCGAACAACCACGGATTTTCACTATATGTCGCACTCTTACGACGGCGGCGTGACGTGGGAGGAGTTTACACCTACGCCTTTTCACTCTACCGGTACCATGCCAATAATAAAACGGCTCTCCGACGGCAGACTGCTCTTTTTCTGGTGCAACACAAAGCCGCTCCCCGAGCTTCCCGACGCTGACGGAATATGGGAGGACGTTTTCACCAACCGTGATGCTTGCCATTGTGCGGTGAGCGACGACGGCGGAAAAATATGGAGAGGCTTTCGTGAGCTTCGCCTCGATCATTACCGAAACGCCGCCGATTTTCGTGCGGTCGGAGGACCTGAGGCGTGCCGCGACAAGAGCGTGCATCAGTTTGAGGTTCTTGAGCTTCCGAACGGCAAAGTGCTTTTCGTGAACGGTCAGCACCCCGTTTGCTGCGGTATATATATCTTCGACATCGCGTGGCTTTACGACACCGAACGTCACGAGGACTTTATACACGGTCTTGAAGCGATTACCGCACACGCTTATGTCAAGAGCATTCTCGGCGGTCACAGGGGAACGCCCGAGAACCCCAACGGCTTTGCCGGTCACTGCGCCTACAACAGAACCTACAGCGCATACCTTGTGCCGAGTCCCGAAAACAATTACAAAGAGGCTCTTTTTATCCGCCGCGTTGACGACGACCTTCTTGTGTCCGGCATCGGCGGCGCAACGTGGAATTTTCCCATGGCGAAAAAAGGCACGCTGAAAATTCGTGCGTACATTCCCGGAAAGGGACTTCGTGTGTCGCTTCTCGACTATATGATGAACCCCACCGACGACACCGTCGAATACTTTGCGGATATGAGCGTTGTACTGCGCGGCGATATGCAGCCGAACGGCGAGCTTTTCTCGGAGTTCACAATTGCTTTCGACTGCGAAAAGGAAAGCGCCGTAATCTCCTGCGGTGACTACATGAGAATCGAAAAGAAACTCGGCGGCACGCACCCCTTCGGACTCTGCTATCTGCACCTTCAGTCGGCGGCGACAGAGGAGGACAGATCCGGTGCATATATATCCGAGATCGATTTCAAAGCGGAGTGACCATGTCAAAATACACCGATAAACAAAAGGAAAAACGAAACGCCTTTTCGGATATGCACCCTGCGGTGAATCTTTTGTACTTCGCCGGAATGATTATTCTCGGTGCGTTTATTATGCACCCCATGTTTACGGCGATACTCGTACTTTCGGGCTTTGTACTCGGACTCCGTATTCTCGGCAGACGGATTATCGCTCCGACCTCTGCGGCACTCTGCGTCTTTTTCCTCTCTGCGCTCATTAACCCCATATTCAGCCACAGGGGAGTGACGGTGCTGTTTTACGGCTTCGGCGGCAATCCGATAACCCTTGAGTCAATGCTCTACGGCGCACAGTCGGGCGCAATGTTCGGCGGAATGCTTATTATGTTCGCAAACCTCTGCTTTGTGATGACCGACGATAAGGTGACGTACCTTTTCGGGAGAACGCTTCCGTCGTTTTCTCTTGTGGTGACAATGACACTGCGCCTTGTAAAGCTCTACGCAAAACGCTTTGCCGACACCGTCCGCGCGCAGAGAGTGTTTTACGTAAACTCTGACGGCAAGAGCGGTACGGAAGAGAAAATGCTCCATGCACTGCGTTCCGTGTCGGCAGTCACGGGAGTTGCGATAGAATCCTCTCTCGAGACAGCAAACTCCATGAGGGCGCGCGGCTTCGGCACGGCAAGGCGCACCTTTGCCGACGAAAGAAAATTCACCGTCCGTGACATTGCGGCGGCGTCGGTGCTTGCCCTGTCTCTTGCGGCGGTTATTGTCGGGCTTGCCTCCGATGCCGCCGGTGCGAGCTACTACCCTTATATAAAAATCGACCTTGCCTCGGCGAAAACCGCGGCGGTCTGCATACTGTATGCCGTTTACGCATTCGTTCCGTCAGCGGCAATTCTCTCGGAGGACATAAAGTGGAAGCGTATAGAATCGAAAATCTGACATTTGCATACCCTACCGCCGCCGAAAACGCTCTTTGCGGCGTGAGCCTTGAGGTGTCGGACGGAAGCTTTACTGTTCTCTGCGGCGAATCGGGAAGCGGAAAATCAACTCTTCTCGGTCTGATGAAGCCCTCGGTTTCACCGTACGGAAAGCGTTCCGGAGATGTTCTTTTCGGCGGTGCGGACGTGTTCTCCGACGGCTTTTCCGACGTTTGCATAGGCTTTGTGTCGCAGAATCCCGATAATACGCTTGTTACCGACAGAGTGAAAACCGAGCTTGCGTTCGGACTTGAGAGTGTCGGCGAAGAGCCGTCCGCAATACGCCGCAGAGTCGCCGAAATATGCGCGTTTTTCGGCATAGAGGGACTTTACGAAAGGTACACTTCGTCTCTTTCGGGCGGCGAAAAACAACTTACCGCGCTTGCGTCGGTTCTTTGCATGAGACCGAAAGCGCTTCTTCTCGACGAACCGCTCTCTCAGCTTGACCCCGTCGCCGCCTCGGCGTTCTGCGACACACTTGCAAGGATAAACCGAGAACTCGGAATCACCGTCGTGATTTCCGAACACAGACTCTCGGAGCTTCTGCCGATGGCGGATAAGGTTGTCGTTCTCGAAAAGGGAAAAGTGATATTTGACGGCGACCCGACACTTTGCCCTGCCGCACTCAAAAAAGCAGGCTCCGCGATGTTCGGAGCGATGCCCGAGCCTGCGAAAATTTACGTCAACGCCGGATTTGGCGGCGAATGTCCCCTTGATATCGCGAGCGGCAGACGGTTTGTTGCCTCGCTTACCCAAAAAGAGCGTGAGGCGCTGTATTCGCGGTATACACGCAAAATCCCGAATGACCGCGGGAATGGGAAAGAAGAGCTTGCCGTTAAGCTTCGCGGCGTATACTTCCGTTACGAAAAGAACTCCGACGATATCCTCGCAGGACTCGACCTTGAAGTAAAGAAATCTTCGCACACCTGCATTTTGGGCAGCAACGGCACGGGAAAATCCACGCTTCTTTCGGTCATAACGGGTGAGTTTGCACCGATATGCGGCAGTGTGAAAAGGGATAAGGGACTTCGCTTTGCAAGGCTTCCGCAGAGTCCGCTTCTGCTCTTTACCGAGAACAGCGTAAGAGAGGATTTCCTCACCGTCTGCCGTGACGAAGAGCGCATTGCGTACCTTTCCGACGAGATGAAGATAATGCCTCTTTTGAAGTCGCACCCGGGCGACCTTTCGGGAGGGGAATTACAGCGTGCGGCGATATGCAAGCTTCTCTTTACGAACCCCGACGTGCTTCTTCTCGATGAGCCGACAAAGGGCATGGACTTTTTTGCAAAATCGGAGCTTGGCGGCGTTATACGCACACTCACCGAAAATGGTCGCACTGTCGTGACGGTGAGTCATGACGTGGAGTTTTGCGCGGAATATGCCGACGAATGCGTGATGCTTTTCAGAGGAAAAGCCGTGTGCGAAGATATACCCGAGAGATTTTTCGGCGGCAATTTTGTGTATACGACGGCGAAAAAAAGACTTTTTCACGGCGAGGTGCTATGATGGACGGACGCTTCTATAAGCTTCTCTCGAGACTCGCCGTTCTCGTCGGACTTCCGCTTGCCGCTCTGTCGGTGCTTTATCTTGAAAATTCGAGAGGGTACTACATTTCGGCGACTCTTGCCGTATTTTCCGCGCTTGCGGCGTTCATACTCGACTTTGAGGGTAAGAAGCCCAAAACCTCGGAGATAGTCATTATTTCGGTGATGTCGGCAATAGCCGTTGCCGGACGTGCGGCGTTCGCACCCTTTCCGCAGTTCAAGCCCATGCTCGCCGTTATCGTCACGACCGCCGCCTGTTTCGGTGCGCCGTCCGGATGTCTTGTGGGCGTTGTGTCGGCGTTTGTGTCGAATTTCATTTTCGGTCAGGGACCGCTCACACCGTGGCAGATGTTCGGCTTCGGACTTTGCGGACTCATTGCCGGAGCGGTGCTTTCGGGCGGAGGCATGCGTGAAAAAATGCGCAAAAACAAGCTCTGCGCATGCTTTGTCGGAGCGTTTCTGGCGTTCGTGCCGTACGGCGCACTTCTTAACCCTGCTTCGGTGCTCACGCTCTACGGAAGCGAAGCGACGCTTTCCGAGTTTGCGGCGGCGTATGTGTCCGGCTTCCCTTTTGACCTTGTACACGCCGTTTCGACGTTTGTTTTTATGTACGTGCTGTACAAGCCGTTCTGCGATAAGCTCATGAGAGTAAAGGTAAAATACGGATTACACTGATATATGGAGGATTATTATGAAAACATTTACAAAAGGCACGGCATTTATCCTTGCCGTATTCACGGTTGCGGCACTTTCTTCGTGCGGCAAAAAGAATGAAAACGCTCATACTCACTCAGGCACTCTCACCGTTGACTGTACGAGAGTGTCCGCAGAGCTTGACTCCGAGATACTGTCCGCCGAGAGCGACGGATATTTTCTCCGCAATAAAGAAGTCGGCTTTGACGAGGGTGACACCGTTGAGGACGTTCTTAAAGACACGCTTACATCCGACAGAATCGCTTTCGATATATCGGACGGCTACGTAAGCGGTATCGGCGGCGTAAACACGGGAGATTTCGGAGAGCTTTCCGGCTGGCTCTATTACGTAAACGACGAAATACCGAGCGTGGGAGTCGGTGAATACGAGCTTTCCGGCGGAGAAGACATCAAGCTTGTCTACTATGCCGATTACAACGAAGCCTTTGAAGCGGACGGTGCGGCGGGCTGACGTTTGGAGATTGCAAAAAATGCGGAGCGAAAAATGAGTTTTCTTGCGTGAGAGTCCGCATTCTTAATAACAAAGTGTAAACTCTGACATATTTTTTATAAAAAAGCTTGCAATTATGCGGCAAGGTGTTGTATAATAGTGGTGATCATTTATACCGAAAATTAATGACAGGAAGGTGATTTCAGAAATGAATCTTACAGCAAAAATCATATCGGACGGAACGAATATATGCACCGTCGAAAAAACCTGCGACGGCTTTGAGAATATGACCGCCGTGTTTGTTGACGCCAAGACCGACGAGGGCAAATTTTTCTCCGCCGACTGCGCCGTTGAGCTTACGGTCGGTGATCTTACGGGCGTGAAGAGATACCTTGCGGATTACAGATACTCTCCGTTCTGGTGCAGGCCGTTCTTCGGCAAGGAGCTTCGGGATGTGCCTGCCGAAACTCAGACGCTTCTCTTCGAGAAGAACGACGGCACTTACGAAATTCTGCTTGCAACCTGCGGCGAAGAGTATAAGTGTACGTTCTTGGGCGACAAGTGGGGACTCCGCGCGAGAGTTTACAGCTGGTACGACGGCATGACCGAGTGCAAGACGCTTGCTTTCGTCAGAGGCACGGGTGCGAATCCGTATGAGCTTCTCCACCGTGCGTTTAAGTTTGCTGTACATATGCTCGGCGACAAGATAAAGATGCGTGAGGACAGACCCTACCCCGAAATATTCGAGTACCTCGGCTGGTGTTCTTGGGACGCTTTCAACATTCAGGTCAGCGAGGATAAGCTTCTCACAAAGTGCCGGGAGTTCAAGGACAAGAATATTCCGATAAGATGGGCTATTCTCGACGATATGTGGGCGGACGTAAAGGAATTCGAGGGCAAGACTTACAGCACAAGAAGCGAGATGTTTGCTCTCATGCACTCCTCCACGCTCTATTCCTTCGAAGCGGCGCCCCTGCGTTTCCCGAACGGTCTCAAGCACTGTATCGACGAAATGAAGAAGTACGGCATCGAGGTCGGTATGTGGCATCCCACGACCGGCTACTGGAAGGGCGTCACCCGAGGCGGCACTATAGATAGGGACCACGGCAACGCTCTCATCGAGAGAAAAGGCTACCTCGTTCCCGGTACGGAGTACGAACAGTTCCATGAATTCTTCGATGCGTTCCACAGCTTCTTCGAGGAGTGCGGTGCGTCGTTCGTAAAGGTTGACAACCAGAGCTGCATCGATCAGTGGTATAAGGGCGCAGCACCCGTCGGCAAGGTCGCTTCCAATATGCATAAGGCTATAGAAAAGTCGGTCTACGACCACTTCGACGGCGCACTCATCAACTGTATGTGTATGTCGTCCGAGAATATGTGGAATCGTCCGGACACCGCCGTTGCACGCTGCTCGAACGACTTTACCCCCGAGAGCCGCGAGTGGTTCTATCATCACATCTCGCAGTGCGTGTTCAACTGCCTCACACAGGGTCAGCTCATGTGGTGCGACTGGGATATGTGGTGGACCGACGACAGCCAGGCGATAAAGAACAGCGTTCTCCGCGCAATCTCCGGCGGTCCCATCTACGTCAGCGACACAGCCGAGAGAAGCAGACGCGAGGTTCTCGTTCCCCTTTGCCTCTCCGACGGACGCATTCTCAGAACCGACGCTCCGGCAGTCCCGACCTTCGACTGCATCTTCAGTGATTTTGAACACGCCGAAGTGCCCTTTAAGACATGGTCTCACTCCGGCGATACCTACTATGTTGCGGCGTTCAACATAAATCAGCAGAAAGCTCCCGTCAAGGGAACGGTTTCCGTGAAGGACGTAAACGCAGACAAGAGATACGACAGGTATCTCGTCATTGAGCAGTTCACCGGCGAATGGCATATCGTCGGCAAGGACGAGACGATAGACGTTTCTCTCGAAAACGAGGACGTATTCAGACTCTATAAGTTTATTCCGATAGTAAACGGCAGAGCAATAGCCGGACTTGACGAAAAGTTTATTTCCACGCTCACCGTAAAGGAAATTTCGGACGACGGCTTCACTCTTGCCGAAAGCGGCAACTTTACGTTCTATACCGATAAGAAGCCTGCGTTTGTAAGAGTCGGCAATACCGACACCGAGTTCACATACGACGGCGGACTCTGCAAGGTAAAAGCTCCCGAAGCGGCGGAAAAGACAAAGGTCGTTATCGGATATTGATTGTATACGGAGGTATACGGAAAGGGTGTATGTAAATGACAATCAAGCCCGAATATGAGGCGGCGTGCAAATATGTTCTCGGAAGCATAAAGAACGTGACCGACGTCGTGCGCTCGGTGAGAGAGTTTTTCACCCACATAGACAATGCGTTTGCTCTCTTCCGCACAAAAGAGGAATACCTCGACCTGCGAAGCGGCGAACAGGAAATAGGACTTTATTTCGGACTTTCGTTCTGGAGCACGGTGCTTTTTCGAGTGATATCGATTATCATGGCGATATTTGCGGCGGCTTTCATTCCGTTTGATGAAATAAGAGTCATAGGACTTCTGACAGTGCCGTTCTCGATTTTTTGGGCGGTGGCGGGTATCGCGCTTTCTCTTGTGATATGCTCCGCACTTGTATACCTTTCATCGGTGTACTCGGGAGCGTGGAAAAGCATCGTTGCGAAAATTTTCGCGGTTCTTCTGATTATAGGAGCGGTTTTCACGGCGGTGAATCTTCTCGGTTCGCTTCTCTCGCTTGTGTTTGCCGCGATAAAGATAATCGCGTCTTTCTCGGTGGGAATAGTTTCCGTAATTTCAAGCCTCTTTTCGCTTATTGAGGACGCTTTGTCGATAGCGCTTTGCGTTACCGCACTCAACGGTCTTAACAAGGGAATCGAGTACCACAGATAAATATGTGCCGCAAAGCGGAGATTTATGACGACAAAAGAGCGACCCTTTTACGGGGTCGCTCTCGTTTTCTTAATCAAACAGCGTGCAGCCGCTTTTTTTGAACCGCTCTATCATTATGAGAAGCTCATCCTCGGAGGCTCCGAAGTGTTCGCCGAGGCAGGACATACACATAAATTCCGTCGCGCCTCGGTTGACAAGCTTTTTGTGAAGTCCTATTTCGTCATAGGAAAGCTTCTTGCCGCATTTCATGCAGACTTCTTCACGGTACATATCAGAATACAGCCTTTACCTTGTAAACCACGCAGTCGTGAGAGGGGATCGACTTCATAAAGTAGTCCTTTACGGTCACTTCTTCGCCCGTGAATACCTCTTTCATCAAGAGCTTTGCGCCGGAATAGTTCGGGAAGCCGACGCAGGTAGGGAAGAACTTCGCAGTTGCTTCCTTGTCCGAAAGATTGAAAAGACCGAGCGCAAATTCGTTGTTCGAGAGAACCTTGAAAAGGCAGAGCGCACGGGAATCGACAAGGTCGCTGAAGTCGTAGGGCTGACGTGCGTCGGGATCCCGGTCTATCGCTATAAGGTCGCGGTTGGTGAGAAGCTCACGGCAGAAATCGTTGGTGTTTCTGAGGTCGCCGCCCATCATAAGAGGCGCGGAAAGCATACACCAGAGCGCAAAGTGCGTCTTGTAGTCGGCGTCGGTGGGGATGTCTCCGCCGTGACTCAGAGCACCGGTGTCGTACATTCCGACAGTGAGCATATCTATGTCGTTGAAACAGCCGGGACCGGAGCAGTTGAAGTGCGGTATCTGGCTGAGTGCGATTTTCTTCATCGATTCAAATGTGTTGAAGATATCGCCGGTGCTTCTGTACATATGCGCTCCGACGCTTGCCATCCAGTTCCACGACTCGCCGCATCCCCAGTTGCACGCCGAGAAGAGAATGTCGCGTCCGCAGGTGCGAAGAGCGTTGCTCATTGTGAGGTATGCCTGCTTGCCGTCGGCATTCTTCGGGAAGTAACAGAAATCATATTTGAGAAAGTCAACGCTCCACTCCGCAAAGGTTGCCGCATCGATAAATTCGTGACCGTAGCTTGACGGATAGCCTGCGCAGGTGAGTATTCCGGCGCACGAGTACATACCGAACTTGAGTCCTTTGGAGTGTATGTAGTCCGCAACATACTTCATTCCGTGAGGAAACTTTTCGGGATCGGGAACGAGTCTTCCGTTTTCGTCTCTCTCTTTCATCGACCAGCAGTCGTCTATGACTATGTACTCGTAACCGGCGTCTTTGTAGCCGTTTTCAACCATGGCGTCAGCAGACTCGAGTATGAGCTTTTCGTTTATGTTCGACATGAAGGTGTTCCATGAGTTCCACCCCATGGGCGCTGTTTTTATGTGCATAACTTTTCTCCTTTACAAATCGTGATTCGGTTTTTACCTTGTGCCTATTCTACCATGAAAACACGCCTTTGTAAATGGTATTTTGTACACTTCTTCATGTGATTTTGTTACTTTTGACGCTTCGGAGTGCGGTCTTTGCGCGGTTTTACGTTTCGGGGCTTTATTCCGAAGTGCGTGGTGAACATTCGCGAGAACTGCGAGCTGTCGGAGAAACCGCAAAGCATAGCTGCCTCCGTGCAGGACGCTTCACCTGCTTCGAGAAGTGCTTTCGCACGCAAAAGGCGCTCGCGGATAACCGCTTTCTGCGGAGATATTCCGAACTCGTTTTTGAAAAGGTGGCGGAAGTACTCGTAGCCGTAACCGCAGCCCTCGGCAAGCGCACGGAAATCCACTTTGCCGCAGCAGTTCTCGACTATGTAGTTCATGCAGTATCTGAGATCTCTGCCGCCGTTCTTTGCGGCGTCGCAGCCGCGGCGGAGAAATATAAGAAACTCCGTTATCTTTACCGAAATGAGCTCTTCACTGTAAAGTCCGCGCCGACGCGACTCCTCGTATATTCTTTCGGTGATGTGCGGTACTTCGGGGGAGAAAATGTCTGTGTACACTCCGCTCGGAATTATGGGAATGTCGGACTCCGAAAAATCGACGCCGAAATATATGACGCTTCCGCTTTTTGTGTGCTTCTCGGAGTGCAAAACTCCCGGCCCTGTCACGGCGATGCTGTTCTTTTTGAAACTGTAGGTGTTGTCGCCGATGACGGTTTCTCCCTCGCCCGTGTAAAGAACTATCTCCGTTGCCTTGTGTTCGTGTGCCGTAACGGTGTCGCCGGCGTGGTGCATGAATTTTTCCGCGAAGATAAGTTTTAAATCTTTCACTTTTGTTACCGTACCTTTCTGATTTTCGTTGTTTGGTGCGCAAAGCCGATTGATGCAAAAAGTATATCCGAATTGTTCAATAAACGCGAAAACCGCGCTGTATAGCCTGTGCGGCAGCCGAATCTGACTACAGTATACTACTTTTTTTATGTTATGTCAAGTATTTTTTGCAATATTTAAAACCAAACGATACAATTACAACGAACCGTTATATCAAAAAAGCTTGTTTTGTGGTAATATATAAAAAGTACGCTCGGTACACATAACGTCACGAAAGGAAATGAATTAAATGAACAAAAAGCCGAATATGATACGCCCCTATCCGCCGAAAGGTAAGGTCGATATAATCCTCGATACCGATACATACAACGAAATAGACGATCAGTTTGCCGTATGCTATATGATGCTCTCACCCGAGAAGTTTAACGTCAAGGGAATATGTGCAGCTCCCTTTTTCAACGAACGCTCGACGGGACCGTGCGACGGTATGGAAAAGAGCTACGATGAGCTTTTGAAAATTTTCTCGCTTCTCGGACGTGAAAAAGACACGGGACTCATTCACAAGGGTGCGACAAAGTACCTCGACGACGAGAACACTCCCGTTGACTGCGACGCTTCGCACTTTATCGCCGAGACTGCCGAAAAGTACACTCCCGAGAATCCGCTCTATGTTGCGGCTATAGGAGCAATAACAAACGTTGCCTCCGCTTTCATCGAGAAGCCCGAGATTGCCGACAGAGTAGTTGTCGTTTGGCTCGGCGGACACGGCAGGGACTTTGAACACACGAAGGAGTTCAACCTTATACAGGACGTTGCGGCGGCGAGAGTCGTATTTTCGAGCGGCGCAAGAGTCGTACAGCTTCCGGGCATGGGAGTCGTAAGCGAGCTTCTTATCACAATGCCTGAGCTTGAGCTTTACATTAAAGGCAAAAACGCACTCTGCGATTACCTTTACGAAAATGTCCGTGAGTGCAACCCCGAGTCCTACAAAACCCGTCCGTGGGGAAGAGTTATCTGGGACGTATCGGCGATAGCGTGGTTCTTCGGCGGCGAGATGAATATGATGTCCTCACGCTTCGACCGCGTGCTTCTTCCCTCGTACAGCGGCATATACGAGAACAACATCGACTGCGGTTTCCTCGAATACGTTTACAAGTTAAGACGCGACGAGATATTCAACCACCTCTTCAAAAAACTCACGGCGTTTAAAATCGACGGCTGATGAAACGTTGACTTTGACGTAAAAAGTGAATAAAAACAGAAGCGGAGCATATCGACAGAACCTTGCGGAATGTACAAGGCGAGTCAATATGCTCTGCTTTATTTGTTAAGTTGTCTGTAAATTCCGTTGGCTTTGAGTTACAGTTCTTTCAGACTTTTGTATATATCCTTCACACTCGGATAAAGCGATTTGTATACGGAGTAAACTCTGTCGTATTTTTCGGTGTTTTCGACCTTCTGCACCTGCGACGCCTTGCAGAGCTTTTCGCACGCTGCCTCGACGGTCGGGTAAACGTTTGCCGCAACGCCGCCGAGAATCGCCGCACCGAGAGCCGCACCCTCGTTTGATTTGAAGGTATGAAGCGGCATTCCGTATACTCCTGCCATGATTTTACACCACAGTTCACTCTTTGCGCCGCCGCCGACCGCAAGCATACCGTCAACCGGAATGCGCATTTCCCTTAAAACCTCCAGGCAGTCACGAAGAGAGTATGCGACTCCCTCCATCACCGCACGTATGAAGTGTTTTCTTTCGTGTATGGCGGAGATTCCGAAAAACACACCCCTTGCGTCCGGATCGAGGTGCGGCGTGCGCTCACCCATGAGATACGGAAGATATATAAGTCCCTCCGCTCCCGGCGGCACGCTCTTCGCCGCATCATCCATTTCACGGTAGGTGATATCGCCTGCGAAATTCTCTCTGAACCGCTTGAGAGACAGTCCTGCCGCCTGCGTAACGCCCATAACGTGCCACTTTCCCGGCACCGCACAGCAAAAAGTGTGAACTCTTCCGGCTTTGTCGATTATCGGTCTGTCCGTGTGCGCATACACAACTCCACTTGTTCCGACGGTGGTAAATGCTTTGCCGGGTGAAACGACTCCGCAGCCCACAGCCGCACACGCATTGTCTCCGCCGCCCGCCGCAACGGGGATGCCATGGTAATAACCGCTTACCTCGGTGCTTTCGTGAAGCTTTGGTAAAAGAGCGGTGTCAATGCCGAGCTTTTTCGCAATTTCCTCCGACCACACTCTGTTTTTCACGTCCAAAAGCTGCATTCCGCTTGCGTCGGAAACGTCGGTCGCAAATTCGCCGGTGAGTCTGTAGCGTATGTAGTCCTTCGGCAGAAGAATGTGACGGCACTTTGCGTAGTTTTCCGGCTCGTGCTTCTTTACCCACATGATTTTTGACGCCGTAAATCCGGCAAGCGCAGGGTTCGCACTGATTTCGATAAGTCTATCCCTGCCGACCTTTTCGGTTATTTCCTCGCATTCCGCCGCCGTTCTTCCGTCGCACCAGATGATTGACGGACGGATAACCCCGCCTTTTTCGTCGAGCATGACAAGACCATGCATCTGACCGGAAAGCCCTATGCCGACGACATTTTCCGTCCCGACGTATTCGAGAGTTTCACGCGCGGCGTTCCACCAATCCTCGGGGTTTTGCTCCGCCCAACCGTTGTGCGGCTGATAAAGCAGATACTCGACCGTTTTGGACTTTACGACGTTCCCGTCCGTGTCAAAAAGCACCGTCTTTGTGCCTGAGGTGCCTATATCGATGCCGATAAGATATCTCATATGAAATCTCCCTCAAATTTTACGGTTTTCGTCTCGCCTGCTTTTAAGAATATCTTCCTGAATGCGGAAAGAGCCTTGTGCGGACGGTTCACGAATTTCAGAACGCTGTAGCCTGTGTCGAAATCTCCGTTGTTCGTAACCTCAACCGTGTTCTCGTCAATCCAATTTTCGGAAATGTCGGAGTACGTAAGACCGTAACCGAACCCGTAAACGGGAGTACCCTTGTAGAATTTGTAGGTTCTGTTCTCCATCGAGTAGTCCGTGAACTCGGGAAGATCGTCGCAGCTTTCGTAGAACGTCACGGGAAGACGCCCACTCGGCGATACCTTTCCGTAAAGAATGTCCGCAAGCGCAAGTCCGCCCATCTCGCCGGGATAGAAGCACTGAATAAGCGCCGCACATTCCTCTTTCGGTTTTGAAAGGTTAAGGCAGCTTCCGCTGATATTTACGAATACGATAGGCTTGCCGAGTTTCTTTATCTCTTCGTACAGGAGCTTTTGAGGTTCGGGAAATTCGAGTGTCAGCTTGTCTCCGCCGCTCGAGTAGCCGTTGTAGTCGTCCATCTCTTCGCCCTCGATTTCAGCCGTAAGACCCATGCACATTACCGCAACGTCGGAATTTCTGCAAGCCGCAACGGCTTCCTCGATATATTGCTTCGCTCCCCATGACGTCCACGAGCCGTCGTTTCTTCTGTAAAGGTGACAGCCTCTTGCGTAAAGCGGATTTGTGTATTCCTGAATGCCCCTCAGAATTGTGTAAGGCTTCGACGGCGTGCCGCTGTAGTTTCCGATAAGAGCCGCAACACTGTCGGCATTCGGGCCTATAACGGCAACCTTCGTGTTTTTTGCGAGAGGGAGAATGCCGTCGTTTTTCAGAAGAACGATGCTGTCCTCCGCCATGCGGCGGTTAAGCTCACGGTGCTTTTCGCAGCCGACAATATCGTACTTTATGCCGTCGTATTCGCACTCGTCAAACATTCCCAGCTCAAAGCGTGTTTTGAAAAGCTTTACCGCAGCCTCGGTGACGGTTTCCTCCGAAACAAGCTTCGCCGCAACAGCCGCCATAAGCGCACCGTAAGCCGTGCCGCAGTTGAGCTCACACCCGTTGTTTAACGCAAGAGCGGCGCTTTCGGCTTTGTTCTTCGTTATCTTGTGGTGTTCGTTTATGTCGCATATCGCACCGCAGTCAGATACCACATATCCCTCAAAACCGAACTCCTTGCGCAGTATTTCTCCGAGAAGCGTTTTTCCGGCACAGCACGCCTCGCCGTTTACTCTGTTGTAAGCTCCCATGACCGCCGCCGGCTTTGCGTTGTCTATACAGTATTTGAACGCCCAAAGATACGTTTCGTATAAATCCTTTTCTCCGACCTCGGCGTTGAATTCATGACGCAGTTTTTCGGGTCCGCTGTGAACGGCAAAGTGTTTGAGCGTGGCGTCAAGCTTTCGGTATTTGCCGTTTCCCTGCAAGCCCTTTATGAAGGCGACGCCCATCCTTCCGGTAAGGTACGGGTCCTCACCGTAGGTTTCGTGACCTCTTCCCCAGCGCGGATCTCTGAATATGTTTATGTTGGGCGACCAGTAGGTGAGCCCCTGATATATGTCGGTCTTGCCGAACTTTTTGAATTCGTTGTGCTTTGCTCTCGCTTCGTCGGAGATGACTTCGGCGACTTTCTGCATAAGCTCCGTGTCAAAGCTTGCCGCCATGGCGATTGCCTGCGGAAATACCGTAGCCGTACCTGCCCTCGCAACGCCGTGAAGTCCCTCGTTCCACCAGTTGTACGCCGGTATTCCCAGACGTTCTATCGCCGGAGCGTCGTATTTTAACTGCGACACCTTTTCGGCAAGTGTCATTTTAGATACGAGTTCTCTCGCACGCTCTTCAAAATTCATATCGTCCCTCCGAACATTATGTCATTTATTACGCTTTCGAGATATTCCTGTCTGCCGCTGTTTTTGTCCTCGACAACATTAAGACCGAGCGCGTAATCCGAAAGCTCCGCAAGCGTGGTTTCGCCGTTTACGATCTTCTTTCCGATGCCGCTCCCGAACGACGAGTATCTCTTCTTCACGAATTCGTCTATCCTGCCGTCTTCGATTATTTTGCGTGCAAGCCTGAAACCGAGAGCGAAGCTGTCCATGCCTGCTATGTACGACAGGAAAATATCCTCGTCCGTCATGGACGCGCGTCTCGGCTTTGCGTCGAAATTCAGACCGCCGTTCGTGAAGCCGCCGGCACGAAGCACCTCGAGCATACAGTAGGTGCTGTTGTACACGTCCGTCGGGAATTGATCCGTGTCCCAGCCGAGAAGAGAGTCGCCCTGGTTTGCGTCTATCGAACCGAACACGCCGTTTATTCTTGCGGTCGTCAGCTCGTGCTGAAAGGTGTGCTGTGCAAGCGTTGCGTGGTTTGCCTCTATGTTCATCTTGAAGTCCTTTTCAAGACCGTACTTTCTTAAGAACCCAAGAACCGTTGCGGTGTCGAAGTCGTACTGATGCTTTGTCGGCTCTTTCGGCTTCGGTTCAATGTAGAAGTCGCCGTCGTAGCCTATCGAGCGTGCGTATTTGACCGACATTTTGAGAAGCCTTGCCATGTTGTCAAGCTCGAGAGCCATATCGGTGTTCAAAAGGGTTTCGTATCCCTCACGTCCGCCCCAGAATACGTATCCCTTGCCGCCAAGCTCTGCGGTTATGTCGATAGCTTTCTTAATCTGTGCCGCCGCATATGCGAAAACGTCGGCGTTGCAGCTTGTTCCTGCGCCGTGAACGTAACGGGGATGGTTGAACATATTCGCCGTTCCCCATAAGAGCTTTTTGCTGTGTTCACGCATATTCTCCTTGAGAATAGGAACTATGGCGTCAAGATTTTCATGAAACTCGCTTAATGAGCCGCCCTCGGGAGCAATGTCCTTGTCGTGAAAGCAGAAATAATCTATGCTTAACTTTTCCATAAGCTCAAATGCCGCATAGGCTTTGTTTTTCGCAACCTCCATGGGAGTTTTACCGCCGAACGACTTGTCCATCGTGCCGACTCCGAACATATCCGTGCCGTCGCCGCCGAGCGTGTGCCAGTAGGAGAGCGCAAATTTTAAATGCTCCCTCATGGGCTTTCCGTCGATTATCTCATCGGGATTGTAGTGCCTGAACGAAAACGGATTTTTTGATTTTGCACCCTCGTATTTGATTTTGCCTGTATTGAAGTATTCTTTCACAGAACGACACTCCTTTCTTTTGATATCTTCATTATCGCATAATTCGCTTAAAAATGCTATTATTTAATTGTGCTTTTTCAGACAAATATTGCGATCTTGTTGACTCGGGAGAGTTTATGTGATACAATGTCTATGCAAAACGATCCGAGGTGATTTTTATGACGACAAGCTATTTTGAACACATAAACAAAGGAAGACCGTATAACCCGTACATAGGAATGTATGACAAAAATCTGCGCTTTCCGGCACACTACCACGAGGAGGTCGAAATACTGTATCTGCATCGTGGAAGAATGACCGTGAACATAAACGGTGTCGGCGTCATCCTTGAGGAAGGGGAGATTTTTGTTATCTCTCCCGGCGATATTCACAGTATGACAGCACAGCCTGATTCCGTTACCTCGGTTTTTAAATTCTATACGCCGAAGCCGATATATGAATATGACATTACTGGGAAGGTCGGCAGGGACGGAGTCTGCTACGATTCTTTCAAGGATGCGCTGAATGAAATTATCGGAGAATATGCAAAAAAAGCTCCCGGTTTTGAAATAGCTGTAAGTGCGCTTGCGGACAAAATACTGCTTTTGTCAATACGTAAACTTTGCGCACCTATACTCGACGATTCGCAAAAGGCGGCGAAGAGAAAGTACATAGAGCTTCTCAACAAGATAACCGACTATTGCGAGAACCGCTACGAGGAACAAATCCGGCTTGCCGATATAAGTGCGGAGTGCGGCTACTCTCAATACCACTTTTCACGCATATTCAGAAAGGTTACGTCGATGAGCTTCCCCGATTTTCTGTCGTCCTTCAGAATAGAGAAGGCGAAGGAGAGACTTTATTACAACACGTCGGTTTCAAAGGCGGCGTATGAGTGCGGCTTCAACAACCTGCGTTCCTTCAACCGTGCGTTCAAAAAGAATATGGGAATAACTCCGCGCGAGTATATCGCAAGCCTCGCCGATAAGTGAATGAGCGCGTCGCGTCGAAACCGCACCGAATTTGTGGAATATAATCATATCAAAATACAATATGATTATATTGACATTTGACCTTTTGTGTAATATAATTATACTAAAGATATGCAAACGGAAAAGTGCGCGTTTAAACGTATTAAGCCGCAAGAGAACGTATAAACCCGTTTTGTACAAGTCAAGACCTCGCTTTGCGCGGCAGACGGAAAAATCACGCATTACAGCCGTGCGGCAATGAAAACGTGATTCGGCACGATACGTTTTCCTTATTTTTCCGAATACTTTTTTCTGTGAATAAAACCAAACGATACAATTGCAGACAAGCGGTTATATCAATACGGCGGCTTTTGTGGTAATATGTACATACTGTACAGATTATCGGAAAGTATGACTGCTGCAATGAACAAAAAGCCCAATATCACATGCTGTTTCAAGAGCGAATGGGTGCAATGTATACATTGCGGTGCAATTTTCGGTCATATGTTCAAAATGTCCGGCGTTTTTTGAGAAGAAAATTGACGAGCAGTCGGTAAAAGCAAAAAACGAATATCAAAAAGACAAAAACGGTGCTTGAACGGTGTTTTTTGTTGTGATATCATATTGTCACAAGGTCGGCGGCACTGCACGAGAGAGGGTGAAAGCAAGGAACATGAGCGAACAACTGCGATACCGGCGTCTGACCGCCGAAAAGGAAATACCGAACGGAATTGTCGATATAAAGCGCAAGAATTTCAGACGGGGCTACGAACCACATCTGCACGACTTTTTCGAGATAGAGATTTTCACGGAGGGTTCGGGAGGAAAACACATAATCAACGGCAGAGGGTACGACATAGAGCCTCGGTGCGCCGCAATCCTCACTCCGGCCGACCTCCACGAGATACGTGCCGATTCGCCTTTCGGCTCGGTGACACTCATGATAGCGCCGAATGTTTTGCCTCCCGACCTCATGACCGACATACTCGGCGCGGAGTGCGTACTCACCGGCAGAATGCGTCCGGAACGCTTCGAGACGGTTATGGCAATGGCAAATTGTATGCTCGACGAAGCGAGTCACAGCAGACGGTACGCAAGACACTTCCTCACAGCTTTTTCGCAGCTTATAGCGGCAGAGGTTATGCGTGAGATTTGTCTTGGATTAAGCGACGAGAACCGCCGCATGAACGAGAGGGGCTTCGACAAGGTTATAAACTACCTTATGCTCCATTTCCCCGAAAATCCGCCGCTTACGAAAGCCGCGGAGTACATGGGATACAATTCCTCGTACTTCTCGAAACGCTTCAAGCAGGTGTACGGAGTGACCTACAAGGAATATCTCAGAGGACTCAAGCTTTCGCACGCAAAGAGCCTTCTTGCGGATAAGGACTTGAGTCTTCCGTCGATATGCTCCATGAGCGGATACGCCTCGGACGCGGTGTTCTTCGCGGATTTCAAGAAACAGTTCGGCGAAACGCCGACTCAGTACCGCAGGCGAGGCGACGATGCCGATAAACAAACGTAAATTTTAAGCAAACATACAAAACACACCCAACCATTCTAAGGAGGAAAAAGAAAAATGAAAAAAATCACACGCACACGCCGTTTTTCGTGTCTGCTTCTTGCGGTAATAACGGCTCTGACGCTCGTCACGTTCTGTCTGCCCGTTTCGGCGGCCGACTATGAGTACACGGGAACCGTCATTTATCTTTCCGACAACGGAAACGACTCAAACGACGGTAAGACCCCCGACACCGCAAAGCAGACCCTCGCAGCGGCGGCAACGGCGGCCAAGAACGGCACTGTTGTCGTCACGGACAAGTACACCTACACAAAGCACGCTTCGATAGGCAACGTAACCCTTGCCGGCATGAACGATGAGTCCGTGTTCTCCTTCGGACTCTGGGGACTCGGACAGAACGGTCCTCTCACGATTAAGAACCTCCATATCGATGTAACCTACAGCTGGGGCTTCATCATGTCCTTCGGTCACAGACTCGAGATGGGTGAAAACCTTAAGATTACAAAGAGCGGCAGTGCGACAACGCTTCTCAGCATAAGAGGCGGCGGAGATACAAGAGAGATAAACGGCGACACGCACGTTGTCCTCAAGAGCGGTGAGTATACGTCGGTTTACGGCGGCACAAGAAACGCCGACGTTGCCGGCAGTACATTCATCACAGTATACGACGGAGTTAAAGTGAATACTGTGTCTCCCGGAAACAACAACGCACAGGATCACGGCGAAAATGCGGTTATGGGCGCAGGTGTTGTAAAGATAGTAGGCTCCGACGCCTCCGGTATAAGCAAGCTCGGCACAGACGGTACGGTTCAGGCAGGTGCTTACCTTGACCTCTCCGAGTACACCGGAACAGTTCCTTCTTCGTGGAACACCTCCGGCTTCACCGTATGCAGCAAAAAGGGCGATCTTCCCGAAAAGCTCGAGAAAGCACTGAACGGCGAAAGCTCGACAGTCGGCGGAAGCACAGGCAATACCGGCACGACAACTCCCTCCGTTACCACCGATACAAGCGGTGCGGACGTCATTTACCTCTCCGATAACGGAAGCGACGCAAACGACGGTAAAACTCCCGAGGCTCCGAAAAAGACTCTCGCAGGTGCGATAAAGGCTTGCTCGGTCGGCGGCATGGTTCTCATCACCGATAAGTACACCTACGGCACATCGACCGACATAACAAAGGAAATCACTCTCGCCGGCGTAACAAGCGAGTCGATATTTGAAATGAAGGTTTGGAGTCTCAAGATGGGTGCGGACTTCGTGATAAAGAACCTTCACATCAACATGGCGCAGTCATGGGCGTTCATTCTTGCCAACGGCTATGACCTCACAATCGATGAAAACGTAACCGTCACCAAGAACGACAACGTTTCCTCCTACCTCGGCATAAGAGGCGGTGCGGACGGCAGCACTGACATCGCCAAGGACAGCCACATCACCATAAAGAGCGGTCGCTTCGGCGGCGTTCACGGCGGTACAAGAGGCGGCAATATGCTCGGCAATACCTTCATCACAATTTATGAGGGCGCAACCGTTGCAGCCGCAAACTCCGGCAACGACACCGGAAGCGATCAGAACACAGACAAGGTGGTTAAAGGCTCCGGCGTAATCAAGCTCGTCGGCGCAAACGTGGACCTCGGTGCAGTATCGCTTCACAAATCGGTTCAGGGTACATGCTACCTCGATCTCACGGAATACACAGGCGAAGTAAAGGACAAGTGGACTCCTGCCGGAATCACCGTTATCAAGGCGGGTGAAAAGCTTCCCGACGACATTCAGAAGGCGTTCGATAAAGCTCCCGATGTTTACGACCTCTCCGGCGAAAAGAACCTCGTTTACATCTCTGACAGCGGCAATGACGAAAACGACGGCAAGACTCCCGAAACAGCGGTTGCCTCCCTCCCCGGCGCTGTGGCAAGGCTCGGCGAGAGCGGCGGTACTGTTGCGGTCACGGATAAGTTTACATACACGAAATTTATTGATGCACGGGTTCCTCTCAAGATTACGGGAGCTACAAGTAACTCCACGCTTGTGTGGTTGTGCTGGGGCCTTTACGCAAGAAACGGAATCACCGTTGAAAACCTCAAGATGATAATCTCCAAGGATTGGGTGTTTATCCTCCACTTCGGAAGTCCGGTTCACTTCGGCAAGAATGTTGAGTGTTCTCTCAGAGACGCAAAGACCTACCTCAGCATAAGAGCTGCGGAAAAGGGCGACTACGCAAGCGTTAACATCGTAATAGACAGCGGTTCGTTCGGAACGATATACACCGGCTCCAAGAACGGAAACATCACCGGCGACTCGAGAGTCGAGATAAACGGCGGCTCGGTTTCCTCCATATGCTTCGGCAACGATATCGACAATGAGAACGGCGGTGCCGTAGTCGGCGGCGTACAGGGCAATTCTACCGTTATCCTCAGAGGCAAGGCGGCGGTCGGCACCGTAAGAAGCACCGGCACAAACGGCGGCTATTGTATGCTCAACCTTGCAGAGTTCGAGGGTGCAGAACCCAAGATGATGTCCGATGACATAGTCATTGAAAGAGAAAACGCCGTTTCAAACAATTCTCTCTATGTAGCGGCATCCGCAAAGCCCGTAAACGGCTACCCCGACGGCACGTTCCGTCCCAACAACAACATGAAGATCTCCGAGGCGATAACGGTTGTCGCAAAGGTCGGCGGTCTCACCGAAACATATTCCCCGGCAGGCAAAACCGCATTTACCGACGTTAAGGATTCCGACTGGTTCTACAACAGCGTAATGTACCTTGAGGAAAAGGGACTTCTCTCCTTCTTCGGCACGGCTCTCCGTCCGAACGATCCTATAACGAGAGCAGAGTTCGTCGAGCTTCTTTCCGGCTTTGAGCTTGAAGCGAAGATTGATACTCCCGCTTTCACCGACGTAAAGAGCGGCGACGCACACAGCGAAGCAATCTTCAAGGCAGCTTCGGCAAAGCTCGTAAACGGTTACTCCGACGGCACCTTTAAGCCCGAGAAGACCATAACGAGAGCGGAAATTGTCACCATTATGAACAGACTCGCCTCCAAGAACGTCGTAAAGGCTCATGCGGACAATGTTAAGCCTTTCACCGACATCGACGGTCACTGGGCGAGAAACGAAATTGTTGCGGCTTCCTGCGACAGCACAACCGACGGTATGATTATCTGGTACTTCGGCGGCGCAGTTCCCGCAAAGACAGAGGAGGAGCTTAAGACGATGAACAGCGGACTTACCGCAGGATACCTCGAAGGACTCGATACGTCCGACAAAGCGGCATTCGACAAAAAGCTTGCCGACCTTCAGGCAAAGAGAGTCGAAGAGATAAGAAACACAAAGACCTCCGTTGAGGTCAAGGGTACAAAGTATTATGTAAGCGCGGCAGGCAACGACTCCGCCGACGGCAAGACTCCCGAAACCGCATGGAAGAGCCTCGACAAGGTATCGAATGCAGATCTCAAGGAGGGCGACGGCGTATTCTTCAAGAGAGGCGACCTCTTCAGAGGACTTCTCAAAACCAAGAAGGGCGTTACCTACTCTGCATACGGCGAGGGTGAGAAGCCGAAGATTTACGGTTCGGCGCGCAACTACTCCGAGTCCGCATTCTGGGATAAGACGAGCGACGAGAACGTCTACGTTTCCAAGGAAACCTTTACAAACGACGTCGGACTTATCGTGTTCGATGAGGGTGCGGCATGGTCGATAAAGAAGATAACCGACGTCGGCGGCTTCGACGGCAAGCTCAAGGCAGACCTCGAGATGTTCCACAACCCCGGCGACAGCAAGCTTTACCTCTATTCGACAAGCGACCCCAACACCCGCTTCAAGTCCACCGAAATTGCTCCCGGCAGAACACTCGTATCCGGCGACGGCAACGGCGTTGTTATCGATAACCTCTGTCTCAAGTATGCCGGCGCACACGGTATCGGCTACGGCAGTACCGAGAACCTTACCGTCGAGAACTGCGAAATAGGCTGGATAGGCGGCATGATTCAGTACGGCACGACGCGCTACGGCAACGCGGTTGAGATTTACGTAAACGCCAAGGACTACTTCATCAGAAACTGTTACATCTACGAAGTATACGACGCCGGCGTTACGCATCAGTACTTCCAGACTCAGTCGAGCTTCGTAAGAATGGAGAACATCGAGTACTCCGATAACGTAATCACACGCTGCACCTACGATATCGAGTACACCAACGCACAGCCCTCTAACCTCGGCATCATGAAGGATATACGCATATTCGGCAATATTCTCACCGATTCCGGCGAGGGCTGGGGAAATCAGCGTCCGAGCAGAGGAGACGCCGTAATCAAGGGCTGGAGCCACACAAGCCGCGGCGAAAACTTCGTCATCACCGACAACATCATAAGCACCTCCTGCAAGGATTCCATGCTTATACACATCGGCGTTGAGAAGATGGAGTACCTCCCCGTTGTGAGCGGAAACGTGTTCATCGGCGCAAAGGGCAACAACTTCGGCTTCTACAGCAAGAACGCTCCGAAGCTCATCACCTACGACGAAACGGTAACAAAGTTCACCGTCGGTCTCGACAACAACACATTTATGTACAGATAACAACCGAAAAAACGGGGGAGTCACGCACTCCTCCGTTTTCCGATATCTCGGGAGATCCTGCGGATAGTCCGCCGGACCTCTTTTTTTCATGTCGTTACGGCTTCGATACCGTCCGAACACGAAACCTCGGCTTTAAGCTTCCCGCCGCCGTCCGACGAGTATGCGACCGAGATGCACCGGCCTTCTCCGAGGTCAATTTCAAGCGTACAGCCGTCAAGGTCATTCGCAAAGGGCAGCGCCGAAGTGTTTACCGTGATTTTCGGCTTTTCGGTGAGAATATCCGTAAGCTCCGCTCCGAAAACGTACTTTAACATTACCGTTTTGTACCACCCTGCCGAACCCGTGTACAGACTCCAGCCGCCCCTGCCGAGGTGAGAAGCATTGGTGTATACATCGGCGCACAGAGCATACGGCTCGACCTTGTAGGAGCGGCTTATATTCTCGCCGAAGACTCCCGAAGTGCGCAGAATCGGGTTTATCGACGAAAAAATGTCCTCTCCCATGGAGATAAGCTCCCTTCTTCGGTTTTCGTCCTTTTCCGACCTTGCCGCCGCAAACATTCCCATCGCTCCCCAAACTGCGGCGTGAGTGTACTGCCCTCCGTTTTCGCGAAGTCCCGGCGCATAACCTCTTATATATCCCGGGTCGAAACCGTCGGTAATATCCGTAAACGGCGGCGTGAAGAGTGAGGTCAGACGGAAGCCGCTGACGTAAAGCGTACGGTAGGCTTCGCAGAGAGCGGAATACGAAAGCTCCGTGTCCGCACCGTCGGTCATAGGATAGAATGCCTGCGGAAGAAGGTCTATGCGGCATTCCGTGTTTTCGCTCGAACCGAAAGGCGTGCCGTCGTCGAAGAAGCCGCGTATGAAATACTTTCCGCAACTGTCAACGGCGCACACACGGATATTTTCGCCGAGCTTTTCCGAGAAGCCCACGTACTCTGCGACGGAGCGTCCGCGAAGGCGGCACAGATACGAAAAATGCATGCTGTCGAGTACCGTTCGCAGAAACATCGCAAGCCACACGCTCTCGCCCCTGCCGTCCTTGCCTATCCCGTTCAGACCGTCGCTCCAGTCGCAGCTGCCTATGAGAGGAAGTCCGTGCGGTCCTATGAGCGTCATTGCACGCCGCACCGCTCTTTCGAGGTGGTCGAACAGACTCTCGCGCCGTGATGTGAGCTTTGCCGAAATATACTTTTCGCTTTCGCCGCGACCAAGCTCTTCACCCTCGATATAAGGCACGTTCACGTCAAGAACCGCCGTGTCGCCGGTGAACCTCACATATTCGGCGGTCACATATACAAGCCACAGATAGTCGTCCGAACAGCGTGAGCGCGAGCCTCGGCAAACCGTGCCGTCCGCACCCTTTATGTCGTACCACCAATGCAGAACGCCGCCGTCCTCAAATTGCCTTGCCGCCGAGCGGAGAAGATGAGTGCGTGCGTCACGCAAAAGACCTTTCGACTGCATAAGGCACATGACGTCCTGAAGTCCGTCGCGGAAGCCGTATGCTCCGCCTGCCTGGTAGTAGCCGCACCTGCCGATAAAACGGCTTGCCGCATTCTGATAGGGAAGATATACGCCGAAAAATTCGCTCATTGCACGTGCGTTTTCCGACGAAGCGCCGACAAGACGAATCGACTCCGAGGTAAGCGATTTTCCGAAGCGGCACGCCGCCTCTGTTTCTCTGCTCTTGAGAAGCGCGGACATCATGGAGTCGTATTCCGCCGTACCGTCGCGGCACGCACCGAGTACGAAACGGTAGCTTCCATCGACTGCATTTGCCGAAAGAGCCGCAATGTCGTGTTCACCGGACGAAGCTCTGCCGTAAAGCGTTCCGCTGTCGGTTATCGCTTTTATTCCGGAGAAAGTGCCCGTGGGCGACGCAAGCAATGTGAGAAATCCCTGCATTCTGCCGAAACCGCCGCTTTCGGAGACCGACGGACGAAATCTTACCGTGCCGTTTCCGACCGAGAAGAGTATGCGCGCCGCAGAAGCCGCGCCGCCGCAAACGCCTGCTCCCCTTGCGGCGCTGCCCATAACGGGCTTTACCGCCATGCAGAGTTGCGCACCTTCGGTGCGCGCACCTTTATCCGCCGCTTTGCCGTCTGTTTTCTTCAGAACAACGTCGATAACCTTTGCGCGGTACTTTTCGCAGACGAAAACCGATATCTCAAAGTCAAAGCCTGCGGTGCTTCCGGTATATTTGCACCTGCCGGGGAAGTACTCCGCCTTTTCCGACACGGCGCACAGATCGAAAACTCCGTCGCTTTCCGTGAAAAGAAGGAGTCTTTCGCTGTCCGGGCGCGAATAAAGGTCGCACAACCCTCCCGTAAGCCGCTTCTCGGACGAATTTCCGCAAAAAGTAAAGCCGAGCGAATCCTGAGTCACGAGAGAAGCGATGTTTCTGCCGGCGAGGACGTGCGAGTAAGGCGCGGGAAAAGTGCGGATGGATTTAAAGACGGTAAAACCGCTTTCGGTAAATCTGCCGCCGACAACGCTTATTCCGTCGGACTTCCCGTCCTTTTCCCGAGATGCGGCTTTCGCCGTGACGCAGGTCGTCGGAAGCTTAACGCAGGAAATTCCGTCTGCTTTGTTCCCACCCAAGAGCTTCGATGAGTTTATCACATATACAGCTCCTGCACACGCCTCGGCGGCGGCACACTCCGCGTCGGACGAATTTATAAAGAATATTCCCGAACCCTTCGCACCGGGCGATACCGTCTCCGACGCCGCCTCAAGCATTCTGCGGAAAGGCGCGTCATAGCCGGAAATTTCCGAGTATATAACGCAGAGATCGAGTCTCAGTCCCACGAGAGATGCAAGCCGCGCCGCGGCGAAGAAGACCTTTGCCTCGTGAACGAACGCCGCCGACGGAAGTCTGAGTACCGCAATCGGATAATCTCCCGATATGCCGTATTTCCATATCTCGCCGTAATCGGCGGTTTCGAAGGGAGGTTTTGCACCTGTTGATTTTTTGCCGTCCGACCCGAAAAACGCCGTCTCGAAAAGGGAGCTTTTCGCCGACGCAAAGTGTGTGCCGTCGTTCGGAGACACGGCGGCGCACGCGGCAAGCGAAAGCTTCGAGAAGCTTTCGGCAAGCACGCTTCTGTCGGCGTCAAACGAGCGTCCGCGCGCAAGTATGACGGCGTTTACCGCCTTTTCGTCACTGTCGCCGAAGCCGGCAAGAAGCTCTGCCGGGCGTTCCGACGATACCTTCGTCATAATGAGCATTCCCGGACTTATGCACGCTCCGGTGTTTCCTTTCGGCTCATGACTCATTATTCCGCGAAAGGAGTCGGACGAAATCTGCGCGCCGAATATATCCTCGGTTCTTGTGTCGAACGTAAACTCACTCTCAATATCGGCAAGTCCCACCGCAAGGAACATCGCTTTTTCGTCACCGTAGGGTCTGCGGCGGAACACGACGGCTTTGTTTTCACTGTCGTACTCCGCTTCGACCGCAAGGGAGGAGAATGCCGGGTGAGCGGCGTGTTTTTTCTCGGACGACAGCACGGGAAGTCCGAAGAAAGCGCAGGAGACGGGAGCTTCCGAGTCGGTCTCGAGCCGCACGCGCAAAAGTCCGTCGGCAATTGTCTCGCGGCATCTGAACGAACCGCTGCCGTACTCTGCAAAATACGAAAACTCACCGCAGGAGGCGTCACCCGAGAACGTAAAGACTTTTTGCGCGTCCGACCGGTCGGGAAGCGGCAGAGGGGAGAGGGAAAGCGTCTCGCCGCCGTCGCTTGCAAACACGAAAAGAGAACGTGTGCAGAGGTATTTATCGACCGAACGGTCAAATATGAGATTGCCGTCAAAAACAAGGCGCATATGTCCCGACGACGATACCGCAAGCGACGTTCCGCCGACCGACGCCGCACCGACACAGGGCGAGCCGAGTGAGAAAAACTCGGGAGCTGCGGAATCTTGCGAGGTATACCGAGGAGGTTTCCCGACAATGCCTGAGCCTCCGCGGCGATTCTTTTTGATAACGGCGTTCACCGGTATTCTTTCCTCGGTAAGCTCCGCTGCGCTTGACATTGCGGCGTCTCTCATGAAGCGCTTTCTCATGCGTCCGTCAAATACCGAGTTGCACAGTGCAAGAAAGCTCATGCCGAGGTGATGCGACATATAGCTCTTCACCGCACACGGCGTTTTGCCGACTCTTTTCGGCGTGAAGTCGAGAGCTTCGTAAAAGCCGTATTCACCGTACATTCCGCACTTCTTCAGGCGTTCGAGGTTCTGTATTGCCGCACCTTTGCCGAGAGGGAGAAACAGAAACGAGGAGTAGGGCGATATTACAAGGTCGTCCTCGCCGCCGCACCGCAAAGCGAGAGAGGGGACTCCAAAAGCACGATAGGCGTAGTTCATGTCGGCGTCGAACGAAAAATATCCGCTTTCGGATATTCCGAAAACACTTCCGTGCGGTGTCTTTGCGTGAAATCTTTTCTGCATCCGCAGAGCGTATGCGAGAGCTTCGCTCACAAGAGAGCCCTCCGGCGACGGCAGAAACAGACAGGGCATGAAGTACTCAAACGCAGTCCCGGACCACGACGCAAGACCGATATATCCTCCGTCCGAAATAAGGACTCTCGAAAGACTTGCCCAGTGTTCGGGAGGAACCTCCGCACGTGCCGCCGCAATATAGCTCATCGTTCGGGCCTCGCTCATGCAGAGATCGTAGTAAGAGCCGTCGAGCGTGTATTCCCCGTCTTTTTCGTGAAGCCCCACGGAGAAAAGATTCCTGCCAAAGTCGTAGAACACCGAAAAATCCGCCTTGTCAAGAAGCTTTTCAAGCCGCTTCACCGCACCCTCAAGCTCCGGACAATTATTTACATAGTCCTTCGCACCCTCGGCGGCAAGAATGAGACACGCCGCAAAGTTGCCGCAGTCAACGCTTGATATAAACCTCGGCTCGAGAACCACCGCTTTTTCCGTGTCGTACCAGTTGTAAAGCTGACCGTGAACCTTCGGCAGAGCCTCCACCGTGTCAAGCGTCGAAGAGAGCTTTGAGAAAAGAGTCTGCGCATCGATAAAGCCGAAATCACAGGCGGCGACGAGACTTGCGAGGTAAAGACCGATGTTTGTCGGAGAAGTGCGGTGAGCCGTCCGCTCTGTCGGAAAAAGCTGAACGTTGTCCGGCGGAAGGAAGCTCTCGTTTTCGTTTACACGCTCGGCAAAGAAACGCCAGATGTCGTAGGCGTAGCCCCGTAGGATGTCGTCGCCGCGCGGTGCGCCGGATTTTTTAACGCCGCCCATGACTCCGACGGGACGCGACGAGAGGTAAGCGATAAGCGGAAAGAGAAACCAGCCGAAAGAAACAAGGCGTATAAGTCCGCCCCCCGAGACCGCAAACAATACTGCACCGGACAAAGCTCCCGCAAAATTTTTCGTGACGTAGCACAGAAGCGAACCGTCGCCGAGATCGCTCTGCGCCGCCGTCTGCCATTCGAGAAGTCCGCGGTGCGAAACGCTCATTCGGTAAACGCTTACGGACAAAGCTCCGAGAGTGACGAACGCCGTTTTCGGAAGCATGCACGTAAGGTAAAGCATACGGAGAAAGCTCTGCCACACTCCGGCGCAGACTCCGGCAGAGAAGTAACGCCTTGCGGCACTTGTGAAGTCAAGGGAAAGGATTCCCGACACGACGTCGAGAATAAGCGGCACGAAGTACGGCGAAAGAGCCGCAAAGAGAAGTGCGCCGCCATGTGCGGAAAGCCGAGGCATACCGCTTACGACCGCCGCCGCAAACGAGAATACGGGAGTAAGCGAACGTCTTGCATTGTCGAAAAGCTCAAAGCGTGAAAGCTTCGGAAGAACGCATTCTTTTCCACCCTCGGAGAAACGTCCCGACCGCAAGAATACAAGGTTCTGCACATCTCCCCTTATCCAGCGGTGAGACCTTTTGAGGTAGGAGAGGGGATTCTTCGGAAAGCTGTCTGTGAGAACTATATCCGACACTGCCGCGCATCTTAGCCTTGCACCCTCCAGAATATCGTGACTGAGAATGCGACCCTCGGGGAATATTTCGGGACGTATCACAGCTTCGTTGAAGGCGTCAACGTCGAAAATTCCCTTGCCGCAGAAAATGCCCTTGCCGAAAAGAGTCTGGTAAAGGTCAAAGCGTGCGCCGGAATATACGTCAATGCCGCCCTCACCGCACATGAGACGTGAAAAGGGAGTGCGGCGTGCCGAGGAAAGAGTGGGAGATGCGCCGGGCTGCATTATGCCGAAGCCCTCGGCGACAAGTCCTGTATTTTCGTCTATAACCGGTCGGTTGAGGGGGTGAAGAGCCTTTCCGACAAGGCGCGGCAGCGCACCGATACCCATGTTGGTGTCGGAGTCGAGAGTTACCGCGTACTTTATATCACGGCACTGAAGAAAGTCGGGATACTCCGAGAAGGTCGTGCCGCTGTCGCCTCGGAGAAATTTCACAAGCTCGATTACCGCGCCTCTCTTTCGCTCCCAACCCATGAACATACCCTCGGATTCGTGAAATATGCGTCTGCGGACGAAAAGCGCAAAGCGGTTTCCGTATTTTTCGTTAAGTTTTGCTATACGCCGCTTTGCATATGCGAGAATTTCGCCGTCGCCGTCGGCGCATTCCGTCGGAGAGTCGGGAAAATCGCCGAGTATGCCGAAATATGCGCGGTCGTCGTCGGGAAGCCGCGACGCAAGATAAAGCCGCTCAAGCCTGTCAAAAAGCTCGGCGTCCGACTTTTCTCCGCAGAGAAGCGAGGTTATGACGGTGATTACGCCGACTCCTTTGCCGTCGCGTTCATATAACAGCTCCGGGTCAAGCTCGGGCAGAGGAAAGCTTGCGAATATGCGTGAAAATACGTAATCAAGTACTGTTTTCACCGACTCCCATATCGGAAACAGCGCAAGAAGTCCCCACGGAGTCGCAAGCGTGAGCGCGGCACACAAAAGAGCCGTCAGCGAAAACAGAAGCACAAAATACGCTCCGCCGCCTCTGCCGCCCGGCTCGGGAAGTATGTGCGCGCCGATGTGACGCCGCCTTGCAAGAAGTGCAGTGTCGGTTTCGGAGAGACCTTTCCCGGAAATTCTCATCTCACGGTCGGCGGCACGCGCCTTGTCGAGAGCTTCGGCGGCAACCTCGCGGTCGGCTTTTCCCGAAAGCCGCGCACGTCGTGCGACCTCGCTTCTGTACATATTCTTCGTGCCGGAGGTCATGACGGCATAGTCGTCCGACGGGTCGAGAAGAAGAAGCTTTTCGGCTTCCGAGTGGGAGAGGCATAAGTCAAAATCAAAAACCGATACCGTGCGAAGTGACGAGAATACCCCGTCGAGAGCCTCCGCACTCTCGGCTTTTCCCTGTGCCGCACCTATAAGCAGTGCCGCCGAGAGCATGGCTTCGAGAGGAAATATGTCGGTGTATGAAAGCTCGGCGCACATACACACGGCGTCTCCGAAAGCGCGGCAGAGCGTGCCGTCAAGCGAACCGTTTCCGACTCTGTCGATGTAGAGCACTGCCGCGCGGAAGACGAGGGGGTCTCTGCCGCACATTGCGATGTGCTTCGTGCGCCGCAGTTTCTCGGCGTAAAGAGCCGCGCCGTCTTCGAGTATGTGCCTGTTGTTTCCGCTTTGCAGAACCTCCGACGCAAAAGAGTCTGCGCCGTCGGTGCGTGCGAGAAAACGCCGCACTTCTCTTTCAAGTCTCCGCGCGAGTCCCGCCGCGCTTCCGCGCCGAAAGTCGGGTTCCGAAACCTCCGACAGTGCGCCTGCCGCCACCGAAAGAGCCGCACGGTATTTTTCACCCGATATTGCGCCGGCGTCCGCACGGGATGCGCGGCTGTATCTTTTCTTTGCCATAGCTTTCCTCCAAACTGATGAGTCTGTCATAAAAGTCTTTTTGTAAATTCTGCAATATTATTCCCCTTGCGAATGATTGTATTCGCGACACATTTTACGGTGCGTTTTGCAGATTCCGTTCTTGATTATACAAATTCCGTCATTTTTGAGCGTAAATTTCTATTTGTTATTGACAAACGGCGTACACGTGTGGTAGAATAAAGAAAAATGCTCTCTCGAAAGGAGAACCGTATGAAACAGATTTGGGTAAAGGGCGAAAGAGATACGATGAACGCCTGCTTTGCGTTTACTCTCACCGCCGAAAATATTGAAAAGAACGATGTCCTCCGTCTTGCCGCACTCAGTATTTACAGCGTTTACATAGACGGAGAATTTGTCCGCTTCGGACCCGAAAAGACTGCTCACGGCACGGTTGCCGTCGATGAAATACCGCTCGGAGTTTACGGCAGGGAAAAGCTTTCGATAGCGGTTCTTGTAACAAGCTACAACATTTACACGCTCTCCGTGCAGAACACAAAGCCGTTTTTCTCGGCAGAGATTCCCGGAAAGTACACCACGGACGATTTTGCCGCTCATGACATGACAGATCATGTGAGGGCAATCAATAAGTTCAGCTACCAGAGACATTTCGGCGAATGCTATGTCATGGAGCGTGACAGACACGACTTCCTCTGCGGAAACTTCTCGCTTTTTCCGACCGCCGAAACCGAAGAGGTCGAGGGTTGCCGTGAGGTGAAGCGCGAAACGGAGCTTCCGGCTTACAAAACTCTCACTGCTTCCGCAATAAAGAGAGGATTCGTTTTCGAGGATGAGTCGATTGCCGAGTTTGAAGACAGATTCCTCCAAGGAATTACGGACGGTTTTGGATATACATACGATAAACTCGAACGCAATATTTTGGACGAGATACACACATACGTCGTCGGTACCGACACCGAGGGCGGCACAAAGCCGTATACCCTCTACGACTGCGGCAGAGAGATATCGGGCTTCCCCGTATTTAAGGGCAGAGTGAAGTCGGAGAAAGCGAGAGTGTACCTTGTCTGGGACGAAATTCTCTCCGACGACGGAAAACTTGATTTCTTCCGTATGCGCACCGCAAATGTTATCTGCTACGACCTTAAAAAAGGCGAGTATAACATCATGTCGGCTGAGCCGTACTCCTACCGTTATGCTGCGGTAATCGTCGATGACGGCGAGGTCGAATACGGCGACCTTGAAACAGTGCTCTTCGAGAACCCCGACGCCGGAAAGTTCCGCTTCTCCTGCGCGGACGCCGACTATGAGCTTGTAATGGACGCCGCAAGAGAGACTTTTGCGCAGAACTGCGTCGATATCCCCACCGACTGCCCGTCGCGCGAGCGTGCCGGATGGCTCTGTGACTCCTACTTTACCGCACGCGCAGAGAAGCTCTTCACCGGAAAGAATACCGTCGAGGCGCATCACCTTGTAAACTACTCCGGAAGTCCGCAGTTCGGCTACTTTGAAAGAGACATGGTTCCCATGTGCTACCCCGGAGAATTTCCGAGCGAAAGCTATATTCCGAACTGGGCGATGTGGTATGTCATAGAGATAGCTGACTCGATAAAGAGAACCGGAAGCAGAGAGTCCGCCGATATTTCGACCGAAAAGGTAAAAGGGCTTGTGGAGTTTTTCAAAAACTACGAAAACGAGATAGGACTTCTCGAAAAGCTCCCGAGATGGGTGTTCGTCGAGTGGAGCCGCGCCAACGAATTCGTACAGCAGATAAACTTCCCGTCGAATATGCTCTACTGCGGAATGCTCCGCGCGGCGGCGGAAATTCTCGGTGACGACAGTCTCATCGCAAAAGCCGACAAAATACGCGAAACGATCCGCTCTGTTGCGCGCAAGGGTATGTTCTTCATCGACAACGCAAACCGCGACGACTCCGGAAAAATAGTCGTTACCGGCAACACCACCGAGACCTGTCAGTACTACGCCTTCTATTTCGGAGTTGCGACAATCGATGAAGACAAAGAGCTTTTCGACACAATGCTTCACTCCTTCGGCGCAACGCGCGATACAAAGAATGTTTATCCCACCGTGTATAAGTCCAACGCCTTCATCGGAAACTACCTCCGTCTCGACTTTTTGTCGGCGAACGGTTACGCCGAAAAAGCACTTTCCGAGTGCAAGGACTACTTTGTTTACATGGCGAAGCGCACCGGTACTCTCTGGGAAAACGACACGCCTTACGCAAGCTGCAATCACGGCTTTGCGTCGTATGCCGCAAACATAATTCTCAGAGGTCTTTGCGGTTACTTCGGAGTCGATGAAGCAAATAAAAAGGTTCTTCTGCGCGAAGTGAAATACTCTGCCGGCTGCGAGGTCGAAATTCCGCTTTCCGACGGAGAATACATAAAGATTACCGTGAAGAACGGAAAGAGAACCGTCGCACTTCCCGACGGATATTCCGCAGAATAAAACAGCATAACGCCGCGGCGTACCCGATTTTCAGGGGTGCGCCGCTTTTTTTGCGCACAGGTATGTGTGCATCGGCCCGAAAACTTTACAAAGTGTTGCTTTTATACATTAAAAAAATTCGCAGTGACGTAAAAACACCGTGCTATAATGATACGATACATAAAAAGGGGGAGGCAAAGGGAATGTCGGACGGCGGCAAATCGATTCGGAAAGAGGAAGCGATGCGTGAATTTACCTATGACGGCAGTTCTGCGGTCGTGAGAACGAGAGTTTTTGCGCCGAAACACGCATACTCCGCTTACCGCGAGTTTTCCGACTTTGCGGCGCATACGGTAAAGTCCGACACTGCGCTCACGGAACAGTTCGGCGGCAGTGAAGAGCGTGCGCTCTTCGGCTATTCTCTCTTCAGACGAAAGGCACTGAAAAACGGTATCGCTCCCTCCGACAAAGTGCCGTTTACCTTTGCAAAGCTCCTTTTTACCGAGATTATAAACGCAGATGAAAGATACTCTCCCGAGGAAGCGGTCGGAATAATGATGGCGGTAATCGGGCTGTGCGCGGATATCCTTTCGCGCGCCGAATGCGAGAGCCTTTTCGATATCGTGTCCGACTTCTGTCTCGTAAACGGCGAAGAGCTGCCGTTTGACGAAAAGACGCTTTCCTTTTCCGACTGCGATTTTGTGAAAGAGACGCTGCTTTACCGCTTCTTCCGCTCGCTTGAAAACGGCATTACGGAAAATTCACGCCGACTTTCCCTTGCGGTTGTTTCGGAGGTGTGCGGCTTCGATTACAAAAACGGCGCGGCTTACCGAGAGAATCCGTCCGTGTGCGAGAGAGCGATTTCAGACTGCGTGTGCGCTCATACCGAAATGTTCTTTTCCGAAAACGGGGGAGTACCGACGCCGCTTCATGCGTCTCTCACGAAAACCGTCTACTGCGGTCTTGCGGTGAGAAGTGAGCTTTCCGTCAAGGTTGAGACCGAATACCTCTCATACGGCGCTTTCGGGGAGTACCTCACCGAGGCAGGCGAAACGGCAAAGTACGCCGACAACACTCTCCGCCGCGCCTTCGGTGCGAAGAGCATAATCCCGGGTATAAAGCTCGGACAGAATTTCAGGACGATGGTTCAGAAGCGCATCGCCGCCGAGAACCCGACGCTCTTCAACCCGAAAAAGAGGGGCAGAAAGCCGAAGCCGCGACCCGACGTAACGGTGCCTGCCATTCGTCCCGAACCTCCTCGAAAGACGGAGGTGTGTGTCGATATCGGACGCGCAAAGGAGCTTGAGGAAAGCTCGTGGGACATAGCAAAGCGTCTCGGCGTCGAATACGGAGAGGACGAGCTTATAGTCCTCGGAGAGAACGGCAAGCGTATTGCCGATGAAACGGACAGCTCTGACGTTCCTGCGGACACCGCAGAATACGACCACGAAAACGAGTGGGAGGCTTTTGCGGCGTCGCTTGGCGGCGACTGTGCGGAAATTGTCGTGCGGCTTTTGGAGGACGGCGACGTAAGAGCGTATGCCGCCGCAAAGGGGGCCATCGCCGACGCATACTTTGCGATGATAAACGACATTGCAAGCGACATAACGGGCGATATCGTGATAGACCCGTCGTCACAGCGCATACTTCCCGACTACGAAGAAGAGCTTCTCGGAGTTCTCCCTCTTCTTAAAAAAATCGCTCCGAAACAGAAAGGATAACACTATGCTGACAGCAAAAAAGGTACTTGACAAAAACGCGGCGGAAATTCTCTGCAAGCTCTGTGCAACGGAGTATGACGCCGACCTTCTCTACTACGCGATTTACGAAAACGACGGAAGCGTTCTGCCGCCCGAAGAGGAAATACCGACGGTTCTCGGCGTCTGCGGCTTCCGCTTTGAGAAGGACACGGCGGTAATCGCCGACATAATGCCGAAAAAGGAAACCTACGACCTTGAGGCAATGTACATTCTCGGCAAGGCGGTTCTCAATTTCGTCGATCTTGCCGGCTTCAAAAAGGCGCGCTTCGACGCCGCTGACAAGAGTCTCGCGAAGCATCTCGAATTTGACGGCGAGGGAAATTTAAGCCTTGTCGATTATTTCACCGAACCCTGCAAACGCAAAAAAGAAGAATAAAGAAGTCTTACCGCACTTTTTCCGTGCCGACGCCGGGAAAAGGAAAAAATCAGTCGTCGGAGAACGGAAACCGTTTATGCCGGAACAGATAAAAATATCCAAAAGAGTACTCGGAATACTCCTCAACTCGGTGAGCGCGGGAGTTGTTCCGAGAGTGGGACTGGAATACATCGCAATCGGAAGAAACGATGAGGTGAACGCGATACTTTCCGACCTTGGCAGTATTTCCGAGGGACTTTGCGCTTTCAGATTCATCATAGGCAGATACGGAAGCGGCAAAAGCTTTCTTCTCCAGCTCACGAGAAATCACGCCGCCGACCGCGGCTTTGTCACTGCTGACGCCGACCTTTCCCCCGAACGCCGCCTTGCCGGAACAAAGGGACAGGGACTTGCGACCTACCGTGAGCTTATAAAGTCGATGGCGACAAAGGCGTCTCCCGACGGCGGTGCGCTTCCGATGATACTGTCGAAGTGGTTTACCGAGCTTGGCGCAAAGGCGGTCGCCGACGGCTGCGAACCCGACAGCGCAGAGTTTTCGGCACACGTCAAAAAGGGAATATTCTCGGTTGTGTCGAGCCTTGAGCTTATGGTGAACGGCTTCGATTTCGCAAAAGTTCTGAGTACCTACTACGACGGACTCACAAGCGGTGACGATACAAAGCTGAGCGCCGCTCTGAAGTGGCTCAGAGGCGAATACTCAACAAAGCTTGAAGCCCGCTCCGCGCTTTCCGCGGCGTCCGTTATAAACGACGAAAACTGGTACGATTACATAAAGCTCTTCGCCGTGTTTGTGCGCAAGATAGGGTACAAGGGACTCGTCGTGTTCATCGACGAATGCGTCAACCTTTACAAGATTCCGAACAGAGTCTCGCGCGAAAACAACTACGAAAAGATTCTCGCAATCTTCAACGACACAATGCAGGGCAAAGCCGAGGGACTCGGATTCTTCTTCGGCGGCACGCCCGAGTTTTTGGAGGACCGCAACCGCGGACTTTACAGCTACGAGGCTCTCCGTTCGAGACTTGCCGACAGCCGCTTTGTGCCTGACGGCGACTTCAAGAACTTCCTCTCACCGGTAATACGTCTGTCGAGACTCACCGACGACGAGCTTTTCGCACTTATCAGCAAGCTCTACAGCATACACGCGCTTTATCATAAGCACAATCTTCCCGTTTCCGACGAAGATAAGCTTGCGTTTTTGAAGCTCTACGGCGAACGCATGGGTGCCGACAGCCTGCTTACTCCCCGTGAGGTAATAAGAGATTTTCTCACGGTGCTTAACATAATGCTCCAGAACCCCGGGCTTTCGTTTGCCGAAATAGTGCGCGACAGAAGCGTTCAGAGTGGGGACGAAAACGGAGGCGAGGTCGCGGACGCTTTCGACGAAGAGTTCGGAGAATTTGAGCTTTAATTAAAAAACGCCGCGGCATGACGGTGCACCGAAAGGAGGACGTTCTCTTGGAAAAATCACGTGTATGGAACAGATTTCCGCAATTTTTGCGCGAGTACGTCTTTTCTCTCGGTTGGAAAGAGCTTTACGAGGTGCAGGAAAAGTCGGCTGAGATAATTCTCGAGACGGGAGATAATCTGCTTCTCTCGTGCGCCACGGCGTCGGGAAAAACCGAAGCGGTTTTCTTCCCCATGCTTGCCGATATATGCACCGAAAAGGATAAGGACGCCGCCGGTACGCGCATACTTTATATCGCGCCGCTCAAGGCTCTTATCAACGACCAGTTCGGCAGAATATCGGCTCTCTGCCGTGACGCCGGTATCACGGTGAGCCACCGTCACGGAGAGGTGTCGTCCTACGACAAGGAAAAGTATCTCGATGAACCGTCGTGCATACTCCAGATAACACCGGAGTCTCTCGAAGCCATGCTCATGCGCCACCCGACCGAAACGGCAAAGGCGTTCTCTCGGCTCAGATATATCGTTATAGACGAGCTTCATTCGGTTATGGGCGCGGACAGAGGAAACCAGATACGCTGCCTTATCGGACGAATATCGGAAACAATAGGGAAAAAAACGAGAATTTTCGGACTTTCCGCCACGATAGGTGATATTGACGGCACGTGCAAGTGGTTAAGCGAGTGCAACGGTCTTGCGACAAGAAGCCCCGTCACCAAACGCACACCTCTTTGCGCATCACTCCTTTTTGAGGCGTTCGACACAAGAGCGGAATGCGAAAGGTACGTGTACGAAGCGGTGAAGAAAAAGAACAGCCTTGTTTTCGCAAACAGCCGCGACGAAACAGAGCGCATAACCTTCGCTCTGCGCGACATAGCGAAGAAGCGTTCCGACAGGGACGACATATACATTCACCACGGTAACATTTCAACCGCACTGCGCAAGGACGCCGAGAGGGCGCTCAAAAGTCCCGATATTCACAGCGTCGTCTGCGCAACCTCAACTCTCGAACTCGGTATAGACATCGGCAGACTCGAGCGTGTCGTGTCCCTCGGTTCGCCGAATACGGTGTCCGGATTTTTACAGCGTCTCGGACGTTCCGGAAGACGTGATACCGTGCCGGAAATGCTCTCGGTGTTCTGCCGTGAGGAGGACTCCGACGACCCCGAAAACAGTGAATTTTTGCCGTGGGAGCTTTTGCAGGGAATAGCGATAGTCGAGCTTTACAGGCGCGAACGCTTCGTCGAGCCGCCCGAGAGAAAGACCTACCCCTACAGCCTTTTGTGTCACCAGACGATATCGGTGCTTGCATCGAATCCCGAGGGAATGACCGCCCCCGAGCTTGCAAGAAGTGTGCTGTCTCTTGCGCCGTTTAGAAAAATACCGTCCGAAGACTTCAAGCTTCTGCTCAAAAATCTCGGCAGACACGGCTATATATCGCAGGTTGACGGCGCGAAGCTCATTGTGGGACTTGCGGCGGAAAAGATGATATCCTCGTATAAATTTCTTGCCGTGTTCAAGGACGAGGAAAGCTACACGGTAAAAGACGAAAGCGGCAAGGAACTCGGCGTGCTTCCGGAGTCTGTAATGCCCGGAGGAAGCTTTGCGCTTGCCGGACGGTCGTGGGTCTGCGAAAGACTTGACTCCGAAACGAGAACGATATACGCACGCCTTGTCGGCGGCAAAATGTCGTCGTGCTGGAGAGGAAGCCTTGCCGGAATAGACACGCATATCGCGAAATACGTCGCTCTCGTTCTTTCGGAGAACGAGATATACCCCTACCTCGGCAAAAGAGCGGCGCAGGTGCTCACAGAGGCAAGACAAAAGGCGAAGAGACTCGGCATACCGGAGAATAAAATAGTCCGCGTATCGCCGGAAAGCTACCTTTTTCTGCCGTGGATAGGAAGCGTCGGAACGGCGACATTGCGCCGCTATATAGGATATGCCGCGGAGAGTATGCTTCTTTCGGGCGTTTCGCAGGAATCGCCGTATGTGCTGTCGTTTAAGATGCGTGACGCCGATATTCCCCTTTTCAAGGAGTACCTCAAGAGGTATATATTCACCGATAAGTCGGAAAACTGCAAGCTCGTCGGAAACGGTGAGCATTACCTTATCGAGAAGTTCGACTCCCTCGTTCCGCAGGAGCTTCTCATGAAGGCGTATGCCGAGGACAGACTCGATATGACCGACGTCGCCGAGCTTGTCAAAACACTCTGATTTCAACCGAAAGGTATACTGATGCATGAACGATAAACAGATCCTCGAAAAACACAATTTCAGCTTCAAGAAAAAATTCGGTCAGAACTTTCTCACCGACTCGCGCATACCCTCGAGGATAGCGGAGAACTGCACCGACGGCGTGCCGGGTGAGGACGGGATAATTCCGGAGGTGATAGTCGAGGTAGGACCGGGAGCAGGCATACTCACAAAGGAGCTTGCACGGCGGTTCAAGAGAGTGACGGCGGTCGAGATAGACGAAAGCCTCATTCCCGTTCTCGGAGAAACGCTCTCGGAATTTGACAATGTCGCGGTGAGAAATGCCGACATAATGGAGACCGACACGAAGATGCTTGCCGCAGAGCTTTCGGAGAACGGAAAGTACCCCGTCTCGGTCTGCGCAAATCTTCCGTATTATATAACGACTCCCGTCATAATGAAGCTCATAGAAGAGGGCGCAGGTTTTCGGTTTATCACCGTCATGATACAGAAAGAGGTCGCGCGCAGACTCACCGCTCCCGTGGGTTCGGACGAATACGGTGCGATAACGGCGGCGATTTCTCTCTACGGAAACGTGAAGAAGCTTTTTGACGTGTCCGCCGGCAATTTCAACCCCAAGCCCAAGGTCGATTCGGCGGTCGTGAGAATTTCCCTCGACAATCCTCCGAAATACACCGACGAAGAAAGAAAAAAGGCGCTTCTTCTCATAAAAGCGGCGTTCGGTCAGAGAAGAAAGACGCTTGTAAATTCGCTCTCGTCTGTCATGCCGTCGCTTTCCGTCGAGACAAAAGAGGAGCTTGCCGAAGCAATATCGAAGACTCTCGGCAAGCCGCAGGATGTGCGCGGAGAAAAACTCTCGGGTGAGGAATACGTAAAACTCGGAAAAGTTTTGGTAAAATGAGAAAGGTATCGATATGACCGCTTTGACACCGAAAGAAAAAGCTTTCAAATATCTGAAAAACGTACAGAAGCCGGGACGCTATATAGGCGGCGAACCCGGAAGCATAATAAAAGACAAGAAAAGAGTTAAGGCAAGCTTCGCGTTCTGTTTCCCCGACGCATACGAAATAGGAATGTCGAACCTCGGTATGAAGATACTATATTCGTGCCTCAACAAGAGCGACGATATGTGCTGTGAGAGGGTTTACGCTCCGTGGCCGGATATGGGGAAGCTCATGAAGGAGAAGGATATCCCCCTTTACGCTCTCGAGAGCGGCGACGCCGTGCGTGACTTTGATTTTGTGGGATTCACCCTGCAATACGAGATGTCGTACACTAACGTCCTCTATATGCTCGACCTTGCCGGTATTCCGCTTTACGCCGCAGACCGGGGAGACGACGACACATACCCGATAATCATCGGCGGCGGTCCCTGCTCGTATAACCCCGAACCCGTTGCGGATTTCTTCGACCTTTTCAATATCGGAGAGGGAGAGGAGGCGCTCCCCGAGCTTGTGAACGAGTATATAAAGTACCGTGAGGAATGCGACGCCGAGGGTAAAACCTACAGCAAAAAGGAATTTCTCCGCCGTGCGGCGCACTTAAAGGGCAACTATGTCCCGGCACTCTACGACGTAAGCTACGACACCGACGGGATACTTACCTCAGTGACTCCGAAACATCCCGATGTCCCGGCGGTTGTCGAAAAACGTACCGTCACAGACTTTGAAACGTCCGAGTACCCTTGCGATGCACCTCTGCCTTTTATCGAGACGGTTCACGACAGAATATCGCTTGAAACCTCCCGAGGCTGTATCCGAGGCTGCCGTTTCTGTCAGGCGGGGATGATTTACCGTCCGTACCGCCCGAGAAGTGCCGAGAGACTTTGCGAACAGGGACTCGAATGCTATAAAAAGACGGGCTACGAGGAGCTTTCGCTATTGTCGCTGAGTATAAGCGATTTTCCCGAGCTTCGAGAGCTTGTTGACGGACTCAAAACCTGGACGGACGAGAAAAAGGTCGGAATATCACTCCCGTCGATGAGAATTGACAGCTTTGAAGCCGAGATAATGGAAAAGGTACAAGGCGTGCGCAAAACAGGACTCACCTTTGCCCCCGAGGCGGGTACGCAGAGACTGAGAGACGTTATCAATAAGAACATCACCGAAGAGGAAATTCTCGACGGCTGCCGCAGTGCTTTCGCAAAGGGACGCACGAGCGTAAAGCTTTACTTCATGAACGGACTTCCCACCGAGACCGATGAGGATATCGTCGGAATTGCAGAACTTAGCCAGAAGATAGTTGACGAATACTATAAGAATCCCAATAAGCCCAAGGGCAAGGGCGTCGAGGTATCGATATCCGTGTCGTGCCTTGTGCCGAAAGCGCACACCCCGTTTCAGTGGGAACCGCAGGACACAATAGAGGAACTGCGCCGCAAGCAGAAGCTTCTCGGTGCGTCAATCACCACGAGAAAGGTGCGCTACGGCTGGCATGAGGCTAAGGTGTCGAGAATAGAGGCGGTTCTCGCAAGAGGCGACCGCAGACTGTCGGCGGCACTGAAAAGAGGCTTTGAACTCGGCTTCAAATTCGACGGCTGGGACGAGTATTTCGACTTCGATAAGTGGAACGAGGCGTTCGCCGACGCAGGAATCGACCCGTCGTTCTACGCAAACAGACGCTTTTCTTTCGATGACGTTCTCCCGTGGTCGCACATAAGCTGCGGAGTTGACACCGACTTTCTGAAATCCGAAGCGATAAAGGCGCACGCCGCCGTCACAACTCCCGATTGCCGCACAAAATGCTCGAATTGCGGTGTGCTCAAAAAATACGGCTGTGCAATTCACAAAAACAAGTAAGACTTATCCGCTATGCCGAGGAGGTGTTTTGTATCAAACGTTTTTTGAAAAGAGGAATGTCGTCGGTCAGCATATCAAGACCGAGACTTTATGCGCTTGCCGTGCTTGTCGCGGCGGTCGCGGTCATATACGTCGGCAGACTCATGAACCTCCAGATAGCATCGCATGAATACTACTCGAGTCTCTCGAACCAAACGATAACCAAGTTTGAAACGATAGAAACCACCCGAGGCGAAATATACGACTCCGACGGCAATCCGCTTGTGACGAACGAGATACACTACAACCTCCGACTCAACCGCTCGTATCTCCCCTACGGAAGCGAGAACGCCGTTATAATCCGCCTTTTACAGTTCTTCGATAAGCACGGCATCGCCTACGCCGACGGTATGCCCGTGACGATACGCGAACCGTTTACCCTCACGTCGAACACAGAGGATAACCGTTCTCTGCGCGTGTTCGTTGACAAAAACTCGTCCGCGTTTGACGAAGATGTCGATATGTTTGCGGATACGAATATGTACGATTACATTTTCTCACGCTATAAGCTTGACGAGTACAGAGGACGCTACAGCGAGGCGCAGTTGAGGCGTGTCGCCGGACTGCGGTTTGACCTTGAGGTTGCGGACTTCGGCGTCGCAAACCCATTTACACTGCTTTCCGATATAGATAATGACGTCCGCCTTTCGATAGCGGATATACTCCATGACCTGCCGGGCGTCGAGATATCGACTACCGCGGAACGCATATACAACGGGGGTTCTCTTGCTGCTCACGTTCTCGGAAGAATAGGCTCGATAGGCAGGGAGGAGTGGCCCGAATACAAGGAAAAGGGCTACGCCATGAACGCAAAGGTCGGAAAGACCGGCGCGGAAAATGCGTTTGAAGAGTATCTTCGCGGTATCGACGGCGAGAAAAAGACCGAGTACGCCGCCGACGGCGTGACGATACTACAAAATACCGTCTCGAAACAGCCCAAAGAGGGATATTCGATAAGACTCACCATAGACAGCAACCTGCAAAAGGTCGCCGAACAGTCGCTTGAAAAGGTAATCCGGCAGACCGCCGAGGAGGGCGCATTCAAGGCGGAGGTTGACGGCAGGGGAGATCAGGGAGAGGACGCAGACTCCGGCGCTGTGGTTGTGCTTGACGTAACTAACGGCGCGGTAAAAGCAATGGCGAGTTACCCGGCCTATGACCAGAACTCGTACCCCGAGATAGTCTCCGACCTTCTTCAGGACGAAACGAGTCCGCTTCTCAACCGTGCGACTCAGGGTATATTCCCCCCCGGCTCGACCTTTAAGCCGCTGACCGCCGCCGCCGCACTCACCAAGGGCGTTATAACCGCCGACACCGAGATAACCTGTGAGGGCGTGTTCACGGCGTTTGAAGACTATCAGCCGGCTTGTTGGCTGTGGAACAGCTTCAGAATGACCCACGGTCCGATAAACGTCACAACCGCTCTTGCCGTTTCGTGCAACTATTTCTTCTATCAGATAGGTAAAGACACCGGTATCACCTACCTTGACGAATACGCTCTCGAATACGGCTTCGGAGTCGAAACCGGAATAGAAATAGGCGAGCAGACGGGGGTTCTCGCAGGTCCCGAGTCGAGAGAGGAAAGAGGCTTCCTTTGGAACCCCGGCGACGTCATTCAGGCGGCTATAGGTCAGTCCGACCACGCTTTTACGCCGCTTCAGCTTGCCTCCTATATGGCTACTCTCGTAAACGGCGGCACACGCTACAAGACACACCTTCTCCAGTCGGTGCATAACTATACGGACGGAAAGAAAGTGTATGAAACCGAAAAAGAGGTGCTCAACACGGTAGAGCTTAATCCTCTGCATGCCAAGGTAATCAAGGACGGCATGAAACGAGTCGTCGAGGAAAACGGTACGGCGGCCGCTGTCTTTGAAAATTACCCCTACCCTATAGGCGGAAAAACCGGTACCGCACAGGTAGGAAAGGGAAGTGAAACGGCGGTGTTCGTCGGCTTTGCTCCGTTTGACGATCCTCAGATTGCGGTTGCTGTCGTCGTGGAACACGGTCATGCCGGAAACAACGCCTCAAAAATTGCAAAGGACGTGTTTACCGCTTACTTTGAATCCTGAGAAAGGAGGAGAATGTGCATATGAATAATGATATCGGCGCATCCGATAAGGAGTTGGTCGCCGAAAAGGACACGGCTCCCGAGAATACGGAAGCCGAGGTGCGTGCCGAAAAAATACACAATGCCGTTCTTCTGTGCTGCGGTGCGGTCTTTCTTTTGGCGTGCGTTGTACTCGGAATCTGCCGAATGAATAAGGGAAGTGCATTTTCCGAGTTTGTCTGTACGGGAATTTCGGCGGCACTGCGCAAGGCACTTGCTTTCGCGGCGTCGTTCGCACCCTTTTCGATATGCGAAGCCCTTGCCGTTGCGGCGGTTCTTTACATCATAGTCCGTGCTGTGACCTATGCCGCAAGGCGTGATAAATTCCGCAAAACTCTCTTTTTCAAGAGAGTGACAAGCGCGGCTCTTGTGATCGCCTCGTGCGTCTATATGTCTTACGCCGTGCTTTTTACACGCAAGCCCGTGAACGAATACATAGGACTCGAACGCACCGAGGTTTCTGCGGAGGATCTCGCTCTTGCCTGTGAGTATGTCACCGATAAGTTAAACGCCCTCGTCGAAAACCGCATGGTTTACTTTGACCCGGACGATTTTTCCGAGATGCCCTATTCCTTCTCGGAGCTTGGTGAAAAGGTCAATGAGGCGTATGCGTCGCTCACGCAAAAGGAAGAATACTCTTTCCTCACGAAAATGAACGTCAAGGCAAAGCCGCTTCTCGTGTCGAAGTACATGACCTACACCCACATCTCGGGAGTATATACGCCCGTGACGGGTGAAGCGAATATCAACACGAATTACCCCGACTACGTTATCGCCTTTACATATGCGCACGAGCTTGCGCACCAGAGAGGCGTTGCGCCTGAGGACGAAGCGAATTTCATGGCGTACCTCGTGCTTCTCGAAAGCGACGACCCCTATCTCAATTATTCCGCGTACAGATACGTGCTTGACTACCTGCAAGGCGCACTTTTCACCGCAGATTACGACAAGTGCGTCGAGGTTGTGAGAGGTACGGCTCCCGAGATTCTGCGTGAGGAAACGGCATACTCCGCTTTCTTCGACAAGTACCGCGACAGCGGAGCGTCGAAGGTCGCGGATGTCGTGAACGACACAAACCTAAAGCTCAACAACCAGACCGCAGGTGTAAGAAGCTACGGCCTTGTGACAGACCTTGTCGTCGCACATATAAAGACAAAGACGGAATAACCATATCCTTGAAAAATGCGTTAATTGCGGCATATGCCGTGATTATATAAAAGTGAGTTCGTAACCATCCTCACTTAAAACAAAACTAAGGAGATGCAAAAAAATGAAAAAGCAAACCTCAAGAAACCTCACCCACGCCGCCGCAATAGCGGCACTCTACGTTGTGTTGACCTTTGTGTCCGCACTCTTCGGACTGCAAAGCGGAGTAATACAGTTCAGACTCTCCGAGACACTCTGCATAACGCCGCTGTTCACACCTGCCGCCGTCCCCGGGCTTTTTGTCGGCTGCATTGCGGCGAACTTTCTCACGGGAAGTGCCGTGTGGGACGTCGTATTCGGCAGTATAGCAACGCTCATAGGCGCCGTCGGAACAAGACTTTTAAGAAAGCACGAGCTTGCAAGCCTTTTCTGCCCCGTAGTGTCGAACGTGCTCATCGTGCCTTTTATTATCAAGACAGTGTACGGTGCGGAGGAGGCTATACCTTTTCTTATGCTCACCGTAGGAATAGGCGAGGTCGCCATGTGCGTTGTCGCAGGAGGTCTTCTTCTCAAAAACCAAAGGAAAAATCTTGAGCGTATATTCCGTGAACCGTAATCGGAAATTTACAGCAGTGCGGAGGTGTTTGCCGTGAAAATCGGCGTCTTTGATTCCGGCATGGGCGGACTTACCGTCCTTCATAAAGCGCTTGAGATGATACCGTATGCGGATTTTCTCTACTATGCCGACGAAAAGAACGTCCCCTACGGCGAAAAGAAGCGTGATGAAATAGTCGCTTTCGCCGACGAAGCGGTCGGATATATGGTGAAAAACGGAGTCGATGCCGTCGTCATTGCCTGCAATACCGCAACAAGCTGCGCAATACGCTTTCTTCGTGAGAAGTACGGCATTCCCTTTGTCGGTATGGAGCCGGCGGTCAAGCTTGCCGTGGAAAAATACAGTGTTCCCGGAAAGAGAGTCCTTGTGACGGCAACTCCGCTCACCGTGCGTGAGGAAAAGCTCGCAAGGCTGATAGAGAAGGTAGACCCGTCGCACATCGCCGATACTCTTGCCCTTCCGGGACTTGTGCGCTTTGCGGAAAAGAATGAGTTCGAGTCGGCGGCAGTGGAGGAATACCTGAGAAAAAGCCTTGTGGGGTGCGATGTCGCAAATTATTCGGCGGTTGTCCTCGGATGTACGCACTTCAACTATTTTAAGGATACTTTCCGCAGACTCTTTCCGCCGCAGACGGCGATTGTTGACGGCAGTGAGGGAACGGTGAAGAGACTTATGTCGCTCATGAAGCTCGACGAAAAGAATTACTCCGGCGCAAAGGGGCGAACCGAGTATTGCTTCTCGGGTGTGCCTTGCTCGCAGAGCGAGATTGAGAGAATAGATCTCATGCTTTCACGGCTCGGCAAAATGGAAAAAATCATGTGATACATGCCGTGAGACGGCGAAAACACTTTGAAATGTAAAAAAAACGTTAAAAAATATGTCAGTGCTTGACTTCACTTTACAATTGTGTTATAATCTTTCTACCTCTGTATCGGCGCGGCGTAGGTAGGATCGCGGTGCGGCGTGTACAAATGAGGGAGGTAAACACACTTTATATTTACCGGGAGGTGCTTATTAAATGAGAGTTAAGATCACTTTGGTCTGCAGCGAATGCAAGCAGAGAAACTACGATACCACAAAGAACAAGAAGAACGATCCCGATCGTATCGAAATTTCCAAGTATTGCAGATTCTGCCGCAAACATACTCCTCACAAAGAGTCCAAGTAATAGGTAAGTGCAGCTTGAATTATTAAGGAGGTAAGACAATGGCGGAAGTAAATGCAGAAAAGAAGCCCGGCTTCGGCGATAAGGTAAAGCGCTTCTTCAAGGACTACAAGAGTGAGTTCTTCAAGATAAGATGGGCAAACCCTGCCGAAACCCTTAACAAGTTCTATCTCGTTCTCGTTGCAATTGCGGTTATAGCCGTCGCCCTTTGGGGTCTCGACTGGCTCTTTAACTGGCTCTTTAATCAGGGCTTGCTGTCGCTCGCAGGACTTCTCTGATAATCGGAGAGGCTTTGCTCCTTTGAGGTTTGTGAGGCGTAAGCTTCATAACGGCGGCTGTCGGTTCAACTGTTGACGAAAGGAGTATTATCGCAATGGCTAAAGAGGAAGAAGGAAAGTGGTACGTTCTTCATACCTATTCCGGCTATGAGAACAAGGTTGCCACGAATATCGCAAGAGTGGTTGAAAACAGGGGACTCGGTCATCTGATATTTGAGACAAAAATCCCTCTCGAACCCGAATCGGACACACCTGTTGAGGAGGAAGAAGAGGAAGAGGCGGAAGTATCCTACTTCGACGATGAGGATGAAGATAAACCCAAGAAACCCAAGAGAGAAAAGAAAAAAGAAGAGTCCAAGCTCTTCCCCAGTTACGTTCTTGTCAGAATGATACTGAACGACGAAAGCTGGGCTGCCGTAAGAAACATAAGAGGCGTTACGGGATTTGTAGGTCCCGAATCGAAGCCGGTTCCCCTTTCCGAAGAGGAAATGGCGGCTCTCGGAGTTGAAAGCGGCACACCCGAGGTTGATTTCGCGGTGGGAGACAGCGTTACGGTCGTCAAGGGTCCGCTTGTCGGAGCTATGGTTACCGTAAAGGAGATAGATCTCGCAAAGGGTACTATCAAGGTGCAGGCGTTCTTCGCCGGTCGTGAGAGTACGGTCGAGATGGCTATCGACGACGTTGAACCCATCTGAGTGATCTGAGTGACCGCAAAGGTTGCCTGTCTCGGCTTCAGGTCACGTACCTGACATTCGCAAAAGCATATCGGCGGCATTCACAGATTATCGCACGTTTTGCCAAGTGCGGTGTTATCGGTTTGCCGCAAGCAGCAATATAAAAGCTGCTGTGGGAGGGAATTTTTCCCGAAATTATTTTTACCACATTCGGAGGTGTATTCAAAATGGCAAAGAAAATAGTTGCTTACGTAAAATTGCAGATTCCGGCAGGAAAGGCGCTTCCCGCACCGCCTGTAGGTCCCGCACTCGGTCAGCACGGCGTTAACATCGCCGGCTTCGTTAAGGAGTTCAACGAAAAGACAAAGAAGGATATGGGTCTTATAATCCCCGTAGTTATCACTATCTACGCAGACCGTTCCTTCACCTTTATCACCAAGACTCCTCCGGCAGCAGTCCTCATCAAGAAGGCTTGCAACATCGAAAGCGGTTCCGGCGAACCCAACAAGACCAAGGTGGCTACCATCACAAGAGAACAGTGCAGAAAAATCGGCGAACAGAAAATGGCTGACCTCAACGCAGCATCCGTTGAAGCGGCAGCAAGCATGATCGCAGGTACTGCTCGCAGCATGGGCGTCACTGTAGTTGACTGATTAGGAGGGTACGCAGATGAACAGAGGTAAGAAATATATAGAGAGCGCAAAGCTCATAGACAGAACCAAGGCTTACGAGCCCGATGAGGCACTTGCACTCGTTTGCAAGACCGCTTCCGCAAAGTTCGACGAAACGGTTGAAATGCACATGAGACTCGGTGTTGACTCCCGTCACGCCGATCAGCAGGTAAGAGGTGCCGTTGTACTTCCCAACGGTACAGGTAAGACTGTCCGTACACTCGTATTCGCAAAGGGCGACCACGCAAAGGCTGCTGAGGCTGCCGGCGCAGACTACGTAGGCGCTGAGGATTTCGTACAGAAGATTCAGCAGGAGAACTGGTTTGAGTTCGACGTTGTTATCGCGACTCCCGACATGATGGGCGTTATCGGCCGTCTCGGTAAGGTTCTCGGTCCTAAGGGACTCATGCCTAACCCTAAGGCCGGTACTGTTACAATGGACGTTGCCAAGGCTGTTAACGACGCTAAGGCAGGTAAGATAGAGTACCGTCTCGACAAGCAGAACATTATCCACTGCCCCATCGGCAAGGCTTCCTTCGGCCCTGAAAAGCTCAATGAGAACTTCTCCGCTCTCGTTGACGCTATCGTTAAGGCAAAGCCGGCGGCAGCAAAGGGTCAGTACATCAAGAGCTGCTCCGTTGCCTCCACAATGGGTCCGGGCGTAAAGGTAAGCTCCGCAAAGATGCTCTAATCCTTAGATTAAGGTGCAAAAACTCCGCAGATTTTCTGCGGAGTTTTTTTGCGTCGGAAGAGCTTTTTACGTGCGGTTTGAAGAGTGACGATATACCATATATTGTATGCATATTCAAAAAAAGATACTAAATATCGGTAATTTGACCTCTGAAATATGCCTCGAAAAGGCTTTCGAAAAAAAATAATGAAATGTTTTCCGTATAGTCAAAGTTTGTGGGAAACGATGAATTTTTTCTCTTTGCAATTTTATCCTTGACAGCGCAAACGGCGGTAAATGGGAGTTTCCGCGAAAGTGCGCTCTCCGACAAAGAAGCGCTTTACACCCTTTTCTTGTGCATTATTCACAGAAACGCTGCCTACTATATATGGAGTCGGTCGGGACAAATCCGCCTATATATTGAAAATTGTACTTGACAAATACACACGATTGTGGTATCATATATCATGTTCCGGAGCGAACCGTATGTAAATAACAGATCTGAAAGGACGTTTGCAATGATTGCAAAGATAAGGAAGAGAAACGGCGAGATTGCCGACTTTGACGCACTCAAAATCAGAGCCGCCATGAGTAAGGCGAACAAGGCGACGGGAGGAGAAGAGATCTCCGATGAAACCCTCGATTGCCTCACACGCCAGGTAACGGCGGCAATTCCCGACAACGACGACGTTTCCGTCGAGGATATTCAGGATATCGTCGAGGAAATGCTCATTCAGGCTGGCTTTGCAAAGACAGCCAAGGCGTATATACTCTACCGTGCCGAGCACAATAAGGTTCGTCAGGCGGAGAGCGATCTCATGGATATATATAAGGTACTCACTTTCTCGGGTGCCGAGGATTCCGATATGAAGCGCGAGAACGCAAATATCGACGCCGACACCGCAATGGGTACGATGCTCAAGTACGGCTCCGAGGGTGCTAAGTACTTCGTCGATAACTACATCCTTCCCAAGGACGTTGCGGCGGCGCACATAAACGGTGATATCCACATCCATGATAAGGATTTCTATATGCTCACCGAGACCTGCTGCCAGATAAACCTTCTCAAGCTCTTCAAGAACGGTTTTTCGACAGGTCACGGATATCTCCGTGAGCCGAACAGCATAATAAGCTACTCCGCTCTTGCTTGTATAGCAATTCAGGCGAACCAGAACGAGATGCACGGAGGTCAGTCGATTCCCAACTTCGACTACTGCATGGCTCCCGGCGTTGCCAAGACCTACAGAAAAGAATTCCGCCGTCAGCTCACAAACTGCCTCGAGTTCCGCTTTGGAGTATCTCCCGAGAAGGCAAAGGAGATAAGTGAGAGAATCAAGGCTGAGGAGGATCCGGCAATATGCCTCGACGGCCGTGAGGACACGAGAATATACCTTCGCCGTGTGCTTGACGGCGTTGTCCCCGAGAGCGAGATAGATGCCGCGTCCGATCTCGTATGCGACACAGCCTTCAAGGAGACCGACCGCTCCGCATACCAGGCAATGGAAGCGTTTATACACAACCTCAACACCATGAACTCCCGTGCCGGAGCGCAGGTTCCGTTCTCTTCGATAAACTACGGTACAGACACCTCCTCAGAGGCGCGCATGGTAATGAGAAATATTCTTCTTGCCACCGACGCCGGACTCGGAAACGGAGAGACTCCCATATTCCCGGTTCAGATATTCAAGGTCAAGGAGGGCGTCAACTACAACGAAGACGACCCCAACTACGACCTCTTCAAGCTTGCGATAAAAACCTCCGCAAAGAGGCTTTTCCCCAACTTCAGCTTCCTCGACGCTCCATTCAACCTTGCATACTACCGTGAGGGAGATCCCGACACCGAGGTCGCATACATGGGATGCCGTACGAGAGTTCTCGGCAACAACTACGACAAGACACGCCAGACCACAAGCGGCAGAGGAAACCTCTCGTTCACCTCAATCAACCTTCCGAGAATAGCCATAGAGTCCAAGGGCAATATCGATAAGTTCTACAGCATACTCGACAAGAGAATGGAGCTTGTGTTCCGTCAGCTCATTAACCGTTTCAAGATACAGTGCTCCAAGACCGTTAAGAATTACCCCTTCCTTATGGGTCAGGGCGTTTGGATAGACTCGGATAAGCTCGGCGAGAACGACAGCGTAGCAGAAGTACTCAAGAACGGTACGCTCAGCGTCGGTTTCATAGGACTTGCCGAAACGCTCAAGGCGCTTACCGGCAAGCACCACGGTGAGAGTGAGGACAGCCAGAAGCTCGGACTTGAAATAATCACCTACATGAGAGAGAAGTGCGACTCCGAGTCGAACAAAACCGGACTTAACTTCACCCTCCTTGCAACTCCGGCTGAGGGACTTTCGGGACGTTTCGTAAAGATTGATAAGAAGCGCTTCGGCATAATTGAGGGTGTGACCGACCGTGACTACTACACAAACTCGTTCCACGTTCCCGTATATTACCCCATAACGGCGGCGAAGAAGATAGCTCTCGAAGCACCGTATCATGCACTCACAAACGCAGGTCACATAAGCTACGTCGAGCTTGACGGCGACACGACCAAGAATCCCGAGGCGTTTGAGGCGATAATACGTTGCATGAAAGAGGCTGGAATCGGCTACGGTTCGGTAAACCACCCGGTTGACAGAGACCCTGTGTGCGGCTTTACGGGCGTTATAGACGACGTTTGTCCCCGTTGCGGACGCCGTGAGGGAGAAGAAATAAGCCTCGAAAAGCTTGCGGAGCTTCGAAAAAAGTTCCCCTCCGTTCCAACTTTCTACGGTCTCGAATGATAAATAAACGCACAAATTAAATTGATATATCGATTACACAGAAAGGAAATGACATATGAACAAGGTTATAGTATCCGAAAACAAGACTGTCGGAAAGGACATCGGTTTTGAGAGAATCCGCAGAATCACGGGATATCTCGTAGGCACAACAGACCGTTTCAACAACGCAAAGCGTGCAGAAGAAAGAGACCGTGTAAAGCATGGTATCTGAGAGTTCGGATAAGACTCTCGCAGAAAATGAATTAAGGATTGCCGGGGTAGAGCGTGAGTCCATAGTGGACGGCCCCGGCATACGCTATGTCCTCTTTGTTCAGGGGTGTCCGCATCATTGCCCGGGATGCCACAATCCGGCGACCCACGACTTTGACGGCGGATATACCGACACCGTGGAGAACATTTTCCGCGATTTCTGCGAGAATCCCATACTCACGGGTATGACGCTGTCCGGCGGCGAGCCTATGTGCCGGGTAAAGCCGCTTCTTAAGCTTGCGAGAATGGTGCGCGAAAAGAAGAAGGACATCGTTATATACACGGGGTATACAATAGAGGAGCTTGCCGAAAGGGCAAAGAAAGAGCCTGAGGTCGCGGAGCTTCTTATGACCGCGCGCCTTGTCGTTGACGGACCGTTCGTCGAGGATAAGCGCGACCTTTCGCTTGTGTTCCGCGGAAGCGGAAATCAGAGGCTGCTTTACGCCGACGATATCAGAAAAGCACTCGGAAAAGATTAAAAACAAAGCCGTACCATCGGGAATAAACCTTTGGTGCGGCTTTTTGTTATTTGCCTGCGGAGATACTTCGTATTTTCCTGTACTTTGCCGGCGACAGCGACGTAATCTTCTTAAACACCCTTGAAAAATAGTTTGTGTCCGCGATTCCCACCGCCTCTCCGACTCGGCTCACCGAAAGAGAGGTGTTTTTCAGAAGATCCTTCGCTTTGTCGATTTTGGTGCGGATAATGTAGGCGCGGAGCGGCATTCCGACAGTTTCGCTGAAAATATGCTCGAAGCGGCTTTTGCTCATACAGCACATGGCGGCATACTCATCGGCACTGAGATTTTCGTCGTAGTGCCTGTTTATGTGATTTACGACCGCAGACAGACCGTCCGCAGCCTTTCTTCCGGCGTCGCCGCACAGAACCGCTTTTGACATAAACGACAGCGCAAGAAAAAAATAACCGTCGCACACATCCCTGAAAGAGTCTCCGAGTTCCTTTGATGTCACCATGCTCTCAAGCGCGGACAGCAGTGCGGCTTCATCGCCGAAACGGAAGTGCGAAAGTCCGAGAAGCCCGAGCGTTCCGAGATATTCCGCACATCCTCTGCCCGTGAAATGTATCCAGAGAGACTCCGACCTGTCCTTTCGGAAAAACGAATACTCCTGCCTCTCGTTCGGTCTGTAGAGTACGGCGTCTCCGCTGTATGCCTCGATAACCTCGCCGTTTACGACAGCGGTGCAGTGTCCCTTCATTATGCAGAGCATATGGTAGTCCACTCTGCCGTTGGGACGAACCGTGCGGTAATCCGCGTCGTCGAGAATCTGTATGCCGCAGTTGTTGACATGAACGTACTTCTCTGAAAGTCCCTCACTGCTTATTATCGCCATATTCGTTCTCCTTTCGTACCGTGTTTCGGATATTATACTTCAGTGCAGATGTATTTTCAAGCGGCAAAGTGTAAATTTGGCAGGATTGTGCTTATTTTTGACAGGATTGTCGATTAAAAAAAACGCCTCCGCATAGTATAATTGACGAAAGAACATATGTGAAAGAAGGAAGCATGAACCGTGAAAAAAATTGCCGTAATAGGTCTCGGAAGCAGAATGACCTCGGTGCTTGAAAAAATGCTTGCGACGGGTGAGTGCGAACTTGCGTATGCCGCAGATCTGAGAGCCGAGGAGATACGTGCAGAGCGAAAGGACGTCGACAAAAACGAAGTGAAATACTTCCCGTCTGCGGAGGAAATGCTTGCCTCGAAGGATTTTGCGGATAATCCCCCGGACGGAATCTGCGTCGGCACACGCTGCTCACTGCACACAGAGTACGCCGAGGAGGTCATAAAGCGAGGTTTTCCGCTGTTTCTCGAAAAACCTGTTTGCACGACGAGAACAGACCTTGCAAAGCTTGAAAGCCTTTTGACCGAATACCCTGATGCCTCTAAAAGGGTTGTCGTGTCGTTTCCGCTGAGATTCACGCCGCACGTCGAAAAGGCAAAGGAACTCATCGACAGCGGCGAGATAGGCGAGCTTTCTCAGGTGCAGGCGTGGAACAACGTCCCGTATGCCATAGGCTACTACCACAAGTGGTACCGCGACGAAAACGAAACAGGCGGACTCTTTCTGCAAAAGGCGACGCACGACTTCGACTACATAAACCACATCGTCGGCATGACGCCGGTAATTGTTGACGCCGTGAACTCGAAGCGTATTTTTAAGGGAACGCACCCCGTCGGACTTCGCTGTCACGACTGCGCCGAAAAGGACACCTGCCCCGATTTTACCCCGAACCTCGGTAAACCCTACAGTCCGTTCGATATGTGCGCTTTTGCGGTCGATACCGGCAATGAGGACAGCGGCAGCACTTTTCTCGTGTACCCCGACGGTATGCATACCGTTTACACGCAGAATTTTGTCGCAAGGCGAAACGCCGGAAAGAGAGGCGCGCGCTTTATAGGTCATCTCGCCACTCTCGAGTTTGACTGGTACACCGATGAAATACTAATACATCGCCACTACAAAGACGTGACCGACCGTATCGAAATACCGAAATCGGCGGATCACTTCGGAGGCGACTCAAAGCTTGCCGCAAACTTTATTTCCGTTATGGGCGGCGGCGAGTCGCTGTCAACTCTCAAATCCGGAATCACGTCTGCAAAACTCTGCCTTGCAGCAAAGGAGAGTGCGCAAAAACATAACGAAGAACTGAAAAGCATTATAAAGTAAAGGAGATTTTTACAATGGACATCAACAGAATTCCCCCGGAAGAGCTTGGAAAAGGAAGCAGTATCGTGCTTGAAAGGTGCGAGGTCGAACAGGATATGTACTGGAAGGTCGCAATAGAGGTTCTCGAAACTATCGAGGAGAACAACAAAAAAGGTGAACCCACCCTTATGGTAGTTCCCTACGGTCCTCTCGGTCCTTACTCCCGAATAGTATACCTCGTCAACAAGTACGGCGTGAGCCTTAAAAACTGCACGTTCATCAACATGGACGAATACATGGCGGACGAGCATCACTACATCTCCGAGGACGATCCTCTGTCGTTCCGCGGCGGTATGAACAGAATATTCTACAGCAAAATAAGAGAGGAGCTTAACGTACTTCCCGAAAACCGTTTCTTCCCCGATCCCGAAAACCCGGGACTTGTCATGGAGAAGATAAAGGAATTCGGTAAACTCGATATGGTTTTCGGCGGAGTCGGCATTAACGGTCACTACGCCTTCAATGAGCCGCCGGAACCCGGTGAAAAGTGTACCCCGGAGGAGTTCCTCGAGAGAACGACACGTGTGCTTAAGGTTTCCCGAGAGACGATAACCGTCAACTGCTTCATGAACTGCGGCGGCAACCTTGACGCAATACCGAAGTACTGTATAACCGTTGGAATGAAGGAAATGTTCATGGCGAAAAAGGTCAGAATGTGTATGCCCCGTGACTGGAACGCCGGCGCACTCAGAAAAATTCTCCACGGCGAGATAACGGCGGCAGTACCCTGTTCGCTGTTCAGACGCCATCCCGACGCAAAGCTCTATGCTTCAAACGTCGCTCTCGAATGCCCCGTGCCCGAGATAAGAGTGTACAACAAGTGATGGAGAAAACTCTTGTTATCGTGAATGCGGACGTCGTTTTCCCCGACGGAGTGCGCCGTGCGTGCGTAAAAGCCGAGAACGGAAAAATCTCCGACATACGCATTTCGGAAGACAACCTCCCCCTTTTCCCCGAGTGTGTGAGAGGGGAGGACGGAAAAATTCACGGTGCGTCGGAAATCGTTGAGGTCATTGACGCCGAGGAAGAGTATCTTCTTCCCGGATTTGTCGATACTCACGTTCACGGCGGCGGAGGCTTTGATTTCTGCGACCTCACGGCGGAGGCTTTTTCCGAGGTCGTGCGTGTCCATGCGGAAAACGGCACTACCGCGATTTGTCCGACTGCGGTATCTTCCGGACTTGACATTCTTGACAGGATGTTTGACGTGTACCGTTCCCTGCAAAAAGAGAGCTTTCCGTCAACGCTTATCGGACTTCACCTTGAAGGACCTTTTCTCTCGCCGAAGCAGAGCGGCGCACAGAATAAATCAAGACTCGCACCTCCGACCAAGGAAAACGTTGACAGACTTGCAAAAAGCGGAGGCGGCGTTATAAGAAGAATAGGCATCGCTCCCGAGCTTGACGGCGCATTTTACGCCGGGGACGTGTTCTCGGATATGGGTGCGCTTGTCTCGATAGCTCACAGCGACGCACTTTACGAGACTGCCGCCGAGGCTTTTTGTCACGGCTTTCGTCACATTACGCACCTTCACTGCGCAACTCCCTGGGCGCATAAGGTGAACGAGTGCGTAAGAGCCTGCATTCCCGAGGCGGCGTATCTCATCGAGAACATGAGCTTCGAGCTTATCGGCGACGGTCTGCATATCGCACCGCAGACTATCGAAATGGCGGCAAAGTTCAAAAAGCCGCTTTGCGTGTCCCTCACGACCGACGCAATGCGTGCCGCAGGTCAGAACGTAACCGAAAGCTTCCTCGGCGAAAAGCTTCCGGAGAACAGGGTAATAATCGAGGGCGGCGTGGCAAAGCTCCCCGACCGTTCAAGCTTTGCCGGAAGTATCGCAACCATGGCGGCGGTGTTCAAAAATGCGTGCCGCAACACAAAACTTCCGATTGAGAAAATTTCGGAAATGATGAGTGCCGCTCCTGCCGCCGCAATCGGTGCGGATAAGGAAAAGGGGAGTATCGAAAAAGGTAAGGACGCGGATTTTGTCATTGCCGAAAAATCCTCGCATGATATACTTCACGTTGTGTCGATGGGACGCATAATACGATGATTGGAGAAAGCAAATGCTCAATATATTTTTTAAAGGTCTGCCGGAAAGACTCCGTTCGGGACTTGCCGCCTATTTAAACCGCTATGCCTCGGGACTTTCGGGAACGCTTAACGCCGAGGTTTCATACACGGACAAAAAAGAGCTGTCTCTCGAGAGAAACGGAGATTTCTGCCGAATCACGGTGCATGAGGACGTACACATTTTCCGTGCGCTGTCGAAGCTTATAATGAATTTCACCGACGAACATTTTTCGTTTTCCGAGATCGCTTACTTTGATTTCATAGGTCCGATGTTCGATTTCGGTCAGGCGTCGGCTTTTCTCACGGTAGATAAGGTGAAGTATCTGCTCCTTGCGTTTGCCGCCGCAGGCTTTGACAAATTCATGATATACACCGAGGACTGCCTTTCTGTTGACGGCGAGCCGTACTTCGGCTACAGACGACCGAGGTATACCGAGAGCGAGCTTAAAGAAATAGACGACTTTGCGTATGCTCTCGGAATAGAGGTCATTCCGTGCGTGCAGACGCTTTCGCACCTTCCGGGACTTATGCGACACGGAAAGTACCGTGCGTTTTCAGATGACGAACAGACACTTCTTGCCGGCGACGAAAGAACGTATGCGCTTGTCGAAAAGATAATTTCGTCGGCAACAAAGCCGCTTCGCACGAAGAAGATACATATAGGACTTGACGAGGCGTGGAAACTCGGTCAGGGCAAATATCTTGTCAGAAACGGTTATGTGCCGAAAGCGGAGATTTTCGCAAAGCACGTTGAGAGGGTAAAGGAGATAACCGACCGTCTCGGACTTTATGCCTTTATGTGGGACGATATGTATTTCCGTGCGGCGTCGCCGAACAACGAATACTACATTCCCGTCGAAGAAGAGCCTGCCGTCGGCAAAAACGGCATGATTCCGCCGTCCGGTCTCGGCTACATTTACTGGGATTACTACCACGGCTACGACTACGTAAAGCCCACCGCCGAGAAGCATTTGCGTGTATTCGGAGATGTGTTCTATGCCGGTGCGGCGGTCAACACATACGGTCTCGGATATATGAGAGAGTTTTCCGAGAGACACGGCGCAGACGCTCTGCGTGCCTGCAAGGACGCCGGAATACGCAAGGTTATCTGCTGTGTGTGGGGTGACGACTCACGTGAATCTCCGCCGTATGCCGTGCTTCCGTGTGTGTTTATGTATGCCGAACACGCCTATTCAAAAGAGCCTGAGGACGATGACGTAAGGTCTATGTTCGAGTACGCTCTCGGCGTGTCTTACGACGACGTTTGCGCCGTAAGTACGATTGATATGATCCCCGGCTACAGCGACCGTGACGGCAACATTGAAAGATTTTCTCCGGCACGCCATGTGCTCTATCAGAATGTGCTTCTCGGTATGTTCGACAAAAATTTTGAAAACTACCCTCTGTCCGAACATTTTGCGGAGTTCTCGAAACGAATGACCGAGGCAAAGGCGCACACTCCGAAGTCCTCGCCGTTTTACGGTATGTTTGATTTCTACGAAAAACTCGGCGGCTTCCTTGCGCTCAAGGGAGAGCTTGGCATAAGGCTCAGACGTGCGTATAAGACGAACGACAGGGCAGCTCTCGAAGAACTATCGGATAAGGTCATTCCGACGGCAGAGCGGCGCATGGAGGCGTTTTACGAGGCGTACAGAGACTTCTTCTTTGATAATTACAAGCCGTGGGGCTTTGAAGTGTGCGATATACGCATGGGCGGCGTTATGGGAAGTCTCAAAACCGCAAAGTACCGCACGGACGCATACCTCGGCGGCGTCGGCGGTCTCTCGGAGCTTGATGAAGAGCCGCTTCTGTTCGAGGGACAAGAGAAAGTGGGAAGTACGGTTTACGCCGACATTGCAACGGCGTCGATAATATCAAAGGTACTTTAATATGCACTGCGGTGCGGATCGGGTCGAAAAAAGATTCGGTTCGCACCTTTCTTTTATATTGACAAGCGTGCGGATATATGATATAATTTTACCGTTAATTCATGTACTGCGTGTTAATGCGGAGTACTTATCGCAAGGAAGATTTATTTGGCGCAGAATACTGTTTCGGTCCTGCTTTCAGGAATTTTTACGGCGTTTTTTACGATGTACATATACTTCTCGGTGTTTCCGACGAGGATTGAGAAGAAAAGGGCGTTTGCCGTTTTTACTGTTGTGTCGGCGGTCGAGATAGCGAAGCACGTGCTTCTTTTCGATTACATGACGGTGCGGACACTCCTGCAATGGGTGATGGACTTTGCGACGATAGCGATTCTTTTCAAAGGCTCGTTCTTTAAAAAGATTGCCGTTTACCTCGGGTATCTCGGTGTTATCAGCATTGCGGAAACGGTGTTCGTCTGCTTTATCGGGGTGTTTTTGAGAGGAAAGGATTTATACAGCTCGCACGAAATGCCGCTTTTGCAAACTATTGCGTGTTTTACCTTTGCTACGATAGGCATAATAGCATACGTTCAGTTCCTCAAGCGCAAAAACGACGCTTTTGAGAAGAAATCCATGCGGTATGTGACCATGTATATGCTGGTGCAGGCACTCTTGATTTTTCTCGTTTATGCCATAATGTGGGATTATCGCATGAATGCACTGCCCATTTTGCTTATATATATCGCCGTCATCGGAGTCTCGGTCGGCTTCGGAATTGCGCTCATCCGTCTTGTCAAAGCGAGCGCCGCAGAGACAGCACGTGCAGAGCAGATAGAAGCGCAGATGAAGCTCTCGGACGAGCATTTCAAACGGTTGCAGTTACAGTACGAACAATACCGCAAATTGCGCCACGACTACTACAACCACGTCAGCACCATCAAAGGTATAAAAAAGACGAGGCCGAGCGTGACGCCTACATCGACGACCTCACGAAGCAGATTGAGAGTCACCGTGGTGTGACCTTCTGCTCAAACGCCGCCGTTGACGCACTTCTTTTCAACGAAAAGGCACAGGCGGATAAGGTTGGCGTGAAGATTGAGTTCAAGATTGCCGACCTCGACAGTCTCACCATATCGAGCATCGACTTTTGCACAATTCTCTCAAACCTCATCGACAACGCAATAAGAGGTGCTTCGGAGGTTGACGGCGAGGACAAACGCTTCGTCAGCGTGTCGGTCTTCCCAAGGGCAGGACAGCTCATCGTAAATGTCCGAAACGGCAGTCTTCCTCCGAAAGAGGATCTTTCAACAACAAAGAAACACGCCAAGGACGGCGAACACGGACTCGGACTTACAATCGTGCGTGAGGTCGCCGAAAGGCACGGCGGTGCGGCGGTTTATAGCTTCTCGGACGGAGTGTTCGAGGCGTCGGTGAGCGTCTGCGAATGACAGACGAAACGGTGAAAGTGTGAAAGGGGACAATAGCATTATGAAAAACGAAATAAAACTCGGCATTATAGGAACAAACTTCATATCGGATACGCTCTGCGAAAGTGCGGAAAAGGTTGACGGCATAAAGCCGCACGCAGTGTACTCGAGAACCCGCGAAAAGGGTGCGGAGTTTGCGGCAAAGCACAGTATTGAGAAGGTGTACTGCGGCCTTGAAGAATTTCTGTCGTCGGACATCGACGCAGTGTACATCGCAAGCCCTAATTTTCTCCACGGAAGTCAGAGCCTTGCGGCAATCTCTCACGGAAAGCACGTCATAGTCGAAAAGCCGGCGGCGCTCAACGAAAAGGAGTTCTCGCTCATGGCGGACGCGGCGCGCGAAAAGGGAGTCGTACTCATGGAGGCGATGCGCCCGGTGCATGACCCGGCGATGAAAGAAGCAAAGGCGGCACTCGGCGAGATAGGCAAAATACGCCGTGCGTCGATAGAGTACTGTCAGTATTCGTCGCGCTACGATAAATTCCGTGCCGGGACGGTGCTCAACGCCTTTGACGTGTCTCTCGGAAACGCCGCAATAATGGATATCGGAGTCTACGCCGCCGAGGTGCTTGTGTATCTTTTGGGAGAGCCGAAAAAAATTATGGCGTCGAAGTCGGTAAAGCTCACGAACGGCTTTGAGGGAATGGGAAACGTCATGCTTGATTACGGCGATTTTACGGCAACGGTCGCTTACTCGAAAATTTCCGACTCCGCCGTGCCGTCGTTCGTGCAGGGTGAGGACGGATGCGTGACCTTGGTTCGTCCGTCGTCGGTCGATGAGGTGACTCTGCACAAAAGGAAAGGGAAAACGCGGATTATCGCAAAGGGAAGACCCGAGTGCAACATGATATACGAACTCTCGGATTTTGTGAGCGCCGTCGGCGGTGAGCTTGAAACATCGTATTTTACCGAGCTTACACGGAAAACTCTTCGCCTCATGGACGAAATCCGCCGGGAAAACGGCGTTGTTTTTCCGACGGAAATATAATATTTGCGAAAAAAGCGAGAGCCGAAAAGCCCTCGCTTGATTTTTTATCTTACATAAGCGGCGCAAACACCCTGAGAAAATCCTGCACGAGGCGCGTCGCGAAGTTCTCTTTGAGGTTTTCCTCGGTTATCTCGGTCGAGCTTTCGAGAGTTTCGAGAAAGTCCTTCTTTATCTGCATGACGGCACTCGAACGGTAAAGGAAAGTTCCGCACTCAAAGTGAAGGTACAGACTGCGGAAATCGAGATTCGTCGTTCCGCACGACGCGACAAGGTCGTCCGACACAAAGGTCTTTGAGTGAATGAAGCCGTCCGCGTACTCGTACACACGCACGCCGGCGCGGATAAGCTCACGGTAGTAGGAGCGCGTCGTTATGTGTACAAGACGCTTGTCCCAACGGTACGGCGTTATTATGCGCACATCTACTCCGCTTTTCGCCGCAAGGCAGAGCGCGGAGGACATATTGCGGTCAACGATGAGATATGGCGTCGTTATGTAGAGGTAGTCCTTAGAATTGTTTATCATTTGCAGATAAACGTGTTCGCCGACGTTTTCGTTGTCAACGGGACTGTCCGCATACGGCTGTACGATGCCGTCGCTCTCGGCGTGAAATTCCTCGGGGAGAAATGCCGACATATCCTCATCAACGCCCGAGCAGACTCCCCACATACGGAGGAAAATCACAGCAAAGCTCCAAGAAGCCTTTCCGCAGAGCTTTATGCCGCAGTCCTTCCAGTGACCGAAGCGGTCGACGAGGTTGGCGTATTCGTCCGCAAGGTTTGTGCCGCCCGTGAAGGCGTATTTACCGTCAATGACGGCGATTTTTCTGTGGTCTCGGTTGTTCTGATCCACCGTTATTATCGGTCGGAACTTGTTGAAGCTGTAGCACTCGATGCCGTACTTTTTAAGCTCGTTGCGGTAATCCTGCGGAAGCCTGAAGAAACAGCCGAAATCGTCGTATATCAGCCTCACACATACGCCCGCTGCGGCTTTGTGCTTGAGCACCTTGAGTATATCGCTCCATACCTTGCCGTCGCTTATTATGAAAAATTCGAGGAATATGTACCTTTCGGCTTTTTCGAGGGTGCGCGTCAGCTCCGCTATGAACTCCTCGCCTGTCGGAAGATACTCGGCTTCCGTACCGTCAAAGGAGGGAAAATCTGCAAAGCTTTCAAGGTAGGAGAGAGTCTGAATACGCTCTGCATCCGGCGGAAAAGCATCCTCGGCACGGCGGTATTCGGGGAGGGTGAGAAGAGGTGACGATTCTTCTTTCAGCTTCTTGATTCTGTTTCGTATCTTCTTGCGTGAGGTCTGGCGGTAGAACATGATGTACATGAGTCCGCCGAAAACGGGAAACAGCAGAACGAGGAAAACCCATGTCAGCTTGTAGGCGTCTTTTTCGCGCTTAGTGATTATGTGCATCGCAACAAGTGCGCTGAGAAGCTGCAGAAGCTTCGATATGATGACCGACGAATTGCTGCCGCTTATTATGAAGTAGAAGAAAAAGCCGAGCTGTATGATTATTGCGTATGCGAAGATCATGCGCCGTGTAAACAGATATCTTGTCCATTTCTTTCCCATGCCGCTCACCTCGCTTATTCCGACACCGGCATTTTGTCTGCCGACGACGCATACTTCGACGGTGTCAGTCCCGTCTGCGCCTTGAAGAAGCGTATGAAGCTGTTGCGGTTGGAGTAGCCGCAAATATCCGCGGTCTCGCTTACGCTCATTCCCGACGACAGAAGCCGCTTGCCCTTTATAAGCCGCACACAGTCGATGTAGTCGCCGAGAGTCTCACGCGTCAGAAGCTTGAAGTCGCTCCTGAGCTTCGCACTGCTCACAAAGTAGGTTTTTGCCGTCTTTTCGACTATGCCGTGTTCGCCGATGTTGTCGTTTAAGTATTTCATCACGCTGTATATGTAGTCGAGGTGTCCCGAACCCGAGTACTCCTCGGCGATGCTCTCGGGCGTCAGCTTCGAAAACGAGTGCGACCCTGCAACAAAACGCGCCGAGCTTTTTATCTCGCGCAGAATCAGAACCAAAAGAAGCTTGCGCTTTTCTTCGTCGTGCTTTTCCTCCTCGAGGTTTTTACAGTATACGTATATTTTTTCGACGCTCTCCTCGTCGAGAGCAAGGGTTATCACGCCCGGACGGAAAAGCGTCTGCGGACGCACGTCGTTTTCAAGGTAACTCTCAATGTAGCTCTCGAAAAAGTTTATGTTGTACCTCTCGAAAGGACCGTCCGAGGTGCTGTTTGCCCAGTGGAGCGCAAACGGGCGGTAGATGACCACGCAGGGACCGCTGCATTCGGCACTGTCGCCGTCGCTCACAACGCGCATATCGCACTTTCGGCAGATTTTTATCTCCCAGTGGTCGTGAAAGTGAAACTCGTCCATCCTCCATCCCGGAGTGTCGTAGTAGTTTATCATTATGCTGTCCGTGTAGCTGTAGAATGCGTTCTGCAATGCAAAACCTCCTTTGCGGCGTTATCTGCGCCGAAATCCGACGTTTACATACCCATTTTACCACGACTTCTTTTCCCATTCAAGACTTTTTGTTTAAAAAAGATGTTTTTTTGACGTAAGCGGCAGAAAACAGGCGCAAAAGTTAACGATAATGAAATATTTGAAAAAAAGCTTGACAAAAAGGCAATATTGTGGTATACTGTATTCTCGTGGAAGGCTGGTGCCTTTCTCCTTACTCCGCGCAAAGGACGCGGGGTCATATGTCCATAAGGAGGTGTAAATAATGGAAAAACTCATTGCAAAGTACGAAACTCTTTTCATTATCAGCCCTGAACTCAGCGAGGACGCAACAAAGGCTCTCGTAGAGAAGTTTACAGGACTTATAACTGAAAACGGCGGCGCGGTTGACAGTGTCAACGAATGGGGCAAGAGAAGACTCGCATACCCTATCAATGATCTCACAGAGGGCTACTATGTGCTTGTAAACTTTACATCGGCGCATGAAGTTCCCGCAGAGCTTGACCGTGTATTCAACATTACCGACGGTATTCTTCGTTCCATTATCGTTGCTCTCGAAGACTGAGAAACGATTCTGTAGCGAAACACGGGAGGATCTAAAATGGCAAGCTTTAACAAGGTAATTTTGATCGGAAACCTCGTGGCTGATCCCGAGCTTAAGAAGACGCCGAACGATGTCTCGGTAGTGAGCGTAAGACTCGCCGTATCGAGAAAGTATAGGTCGGCTGACGGTACGACGCCGACGGACTTTATCGACGTTGTATGCTGGAGAAGCACGGCGGAATTTGTCGCGAAGTATTTCACAAAGGGAAGTCCGATGCTCGTCTGCGGCTCGCTGCAGCAGAGAAGCTGGACCGATCAGAACGGTGCAAAGCGTTATACCATCGAGGTAGTGGCGGACGAAGTAAGCTTCGTTGAGCGAAAGAGTCAGAGCCAGGGTGCCGGAAGGGACAACGGCGTATATTACGGTGAGCCTCCGGCTGCACCGGGTATGGGTACTCACAGCGCGGCGAATGCGGCTCCGGCGGCAAACTTTGAAGACGTTCCCACCGAGGACGATTTGCCATTCTGATCTGCGGCCCGACAGCGCAGTCATCATTCGTAATATTGTCAAAAGGAGGTAAATTCCATGGATGCTCAGAAGCAGTTCAGAACTCGCAAGAAGAAGAAGGTTTGCACATTCTGTGCAGATAAGATAGAGCATATCGATTACAAGGACGTCGCAAGACTCCGCAAGTGCGTTTCCGAGAGAGCTAAGATTCTCCCTCGCAGAATAACCGGTACTTGCGCAAAGCACCAGAGACAGCTTACAATAGCTATCAAGAGAGCAAGACACATTGCAATCATGCCCTATATCAGCGACTGATTGAGTTTTACGGGAGAACCGAAAGGCTTCTCCCGAGCTTAAAGGAATGCGGTTAGATGAGACTAACTTGACAGTGAGCGACGTAAGTATGAGTTTCGTCACACAGCGTTTAACCGCAAAAACTTTTGGGAGAGTCGGAAAGATTTCTCCCTGCAATTAAGCACGTAAGTTAGTTCTAACTAACTTACGCATACCACAGATAGCAATGTCGCATTTCGTGCGGCATTGAATTAAAAGAACACGGTTAGTTAAAACTAACTTGTATAAAACAACAAACAAAGGAAAAATAATATCGAATGTCAACAAAGGAGGCATAAAAATGAGTGTGGTAATAGTCGGCGGAAACGAATGCATGATAAGGCGGTACAAGGACGCCTGCCTTGAATACGGGTGCAGCAGTGTAAAAGTCTTTGCGAAGCCCGAAACTTCTCTTCGCGACAAAATAGGCAATCCCGACCTTTTGGTACTGTTTACCGGCACTATGTCACACAAAATGGTAAACAGCGCACTCGGCGCAAACAAGGACAGCACAACGAAAATCGCACGCTGCCGGTCAAGCTCTATGTCGGCGCTTCGTGCGGTACTTGAGGAGCATGCATTATGTCCGGAGAACTTTTGATAAGACACTCCGCACCGACGCTTGCGGGACTTAAAACGGGGAGTGTTTTCTCATGTCCGAACGGCGAGGGAATGAGTCTCAACAGCGAAATTGCTGAGTACAACAGACGCTTTTCGTGCAAGGGACTGCGCATAATTCCTCTGCGGCGGGGCAAGGAAAGGACGCTCATATACGTCTACCGTCCCAAAAAGCTTGCGGCAGAGCTTGCGTCGTCAAAGGCGTCGGAGATCCTCTGCGGCAAGGGTTATCCCTGCGGAAACACGAACTGCTGTGTGGCGAAGCTCATCGAAAAAATGCGCACAGATAGCAGAAATTTTCCGCATGAGATAGGTCTCTTTCTCGGATATCCGCCCGAAGATGTGAGAGGCTTCATCGAGGGAAGACGTGACTGCAAATGCGTCGGTGCTTGGAAGGTCTACGGCGACGAGGAAGCGGCAAAGAAGCAATTTGCGAAGTACAAAAAATGCACCGACGTTTACGGCAGATGCTTTGCGGACAGCCGATCTATGGACAGGCTTGTCGTTAACGTCAATTAAAACGAAAACACGCCGAATCGGTGTGTAAATAAAAATTCTAATGAAAAGAGGTATTGTTTTATGAAAACAGCGGTAATTTATTGGAGCGGCACAGGCAACACAGAGGAAATGGCGAATGCGGTTGCGGAGGGGGCAAAGAGCGCCGGCGCGGAGGTAGTGCTTCTCACGCCGAGCGAGGTTGACGCCGCCACTCTCGACAGCTTTGACACGATAGCCTTCGGCTGCCCGTCCATGGGTTCGGAACAGCTCGAAGAAGAGGAATTTGAGCCGATGTTCAGCGCCTGCGAGGCAAAGCTTAACGGCAAGAAGATAGCACTCTTCGGTTCATACGGCTGGGGAGACGGCGAATGGATGCGCAACTGGGAGGAACAGGCTAAGGGCTGCGGTGCGGTTCTTGCGTGCGACAGCGTAATCTGCAACGAAGCCCCTGACGACGAAGCAACTGAGGCTTGCAAAAACCTCGGCATTGCGCTTGCGGAATAAGAGAAGAATTAAAATCTGCCCGACAGAGCGACACACAACAGAAAAGCAATGGGTACACACACAGCTCCGCACTTTTTACGATGCGGAGCTGTTTTTCCGGGCAGAGTGGTGTTCATTCGGAACTACATGATTTTACACGTTCCTTATAAAGGCTTTCGTCTTTTTCAAGCTTTTTCTTGAGACTTGCTGTTTGCACGAGGGATAAAACCGACGATGAAACCGTCACGGCAAGTCCGGCGTACACTGCCGCCGAATGGCTTACAGCTATTGTGTATACAAGTGTTGACGACGACGCACAGAAAGTCAGAAGCTTTGTTTTTATGTGGTTTCCGCACCAGAATGCAACTGCCGAGAATATCGATGCAAGCGCCGGAAATATGCTGAAGATACTTTTCCATGTCAGTATTGCCGAAATTGCATAGAGTACGATGTATATGTACAAAGGAATTCTGCTCGTCACGCCTTTTTTGTCACAGAGATAAAACACAGAGCTTCTCGAAACGCACAGAAAGCTTGCCGCTGCCGCAGAGCCGCACCCGAGAATGAGGTAGTGTGTAAGCCAGCAGATGTCCTGTACCGCTTTAAGTATGAGCATCTTTTTGTGTGAAGTCTGCGTGAATATCAGAAACGACATTCCTATGGCGCAAAAACCTATTATTTGTGCGATAATTTCCATATTTTTGCCTTTCCGTATGCGTCAGTCCTTTGACTTGTCGCTCCATGAAAGAATCTCCCAATCCGCCGGAGGGTTACCGAGGTCGGGCACTTCGAGGGGAATGCCGCCGCTCAGTGCGGAGGTGTGTGCGACAAGACCGGGGAGATTAAAGCGCGCAACCTGCCAGATGTTGGTTGGGGAAAGCTTACCGGTGTCGTAGGCACGGCAGAAATCATCAACAAGAAAGTGATGAGAACCCCAGTGAGCGTTGCCCAAGCCGTCAAATTCTTTTGGAAGCCTTGAGGTCGGCTGAATTGGAGTCGTTGCGGCAAAGCCGGCGCCGTTTGCAATGTCCTGAATGGCTTTGTCATAATCGGAAACTATTTCATTATAGACGTCCTTGGGAAACAGATTTCTCGTGACATCCGTCATTATAACGCCGTGCTTGCCGTCCGATTCAAGATTTTCCGTGTTCCACTTGCATATGCTGTGACGTGCAACCGAGTATTCGTAACAGCCTTCCGTGCCGTAGAACTGCGATACATACGTTCCGGGAAAATGCCATGCAAGGCATCTGTTTTCACTTGCGCGGGCAATACCGCCGTTTGAAAGCTCCATGAGCATAGAGGTGTTTGCGAAGGGATTGTTGTAAAGGTTCTGTCCGTCAGTACCGTAGATGTCGGTTCTCGGACTGCCTGCAAAGCCCATCGCAGAAACTTTCTTTACAAATACTCCGGGCATTGAACCCAGAATCATCGCAGTTGAGTGTGTCGGGTAGAACATAGGCGGAAGCCCCGCATATTTCTTCCAATCCTCTCCGCCGGAGCTTTTGTAGCTGTTTTCCATGTTACGGATGTCATGGTTGTATTGTGCTTCGGCGTATACGAACTTGCCGAACGTGCCTTTTAGGTATTCCTTGCGGAGAAATACCGATATTGGTGTGTAAAACTGCGTCTCTCCCATTGAGTAGGTAAGCCGTGTTTTGCGAACGAGTTTTTCTATTTCCTTGATTTCGTCAATCCTTATACTGCAAGGCACTGCGGAATAAACGTGCTTGCCTGCATTAAGTGCGTCGATGACCATTTTCCCGTGTGCAAATCTCTGCGTAAAAATCGCAACGGAGTTTACTTTGTCAGATTCAAGAGCCTCTTTGAAACTGTCGATTATCTCAACTCCGAATTTTGCTGCTGCATTCTCGGCTCTCGATTTTATCAAATCACATACATAAACCTTCTCGACTGACGGATGAGCCTTGAAAAGCGGTATAAAGAACGGGGAGAAATTGCCACACCCGATTATTGCTATTTTAATTCTTTCTTTTGCCATACTGTTATTCTTTCCTTTCATCTGCGCCTTGACCGCCGCAGTTTTGCTAACAAAAGAATTATAGTACTTCGGTGCGACTAAAAGTTAATAATTATATATTAAAAATATAAAATTATATACTTTTGCATTGACAAAGGTTGACCTGTGATGTATAATTACTTCGATGTAACAATGAGGAGGTGAAACACTTGGAGCTTCATTATCTGAACCCGTTTATCAGATACTGCCGTTCGAACAATTCGTGGCGGAACAATTCCAAATACAGCATATGCTTCGATTGCCGCTTGTTTTTCATACGTAGCGGAAAAGGCGTATTGTCGGTAGATAATGAGAACATTTCATTTTCCGACGGTGCGGCATTTTTTATGCCTGCCGGAACGGTTTACAGGTTTACGTATTCGTCGGCTGAACATATATATGTTCTCGACTTTGATCTCACCGATGAATATTCTTATTTAGAGGAGTCGCTCGGTACGGGAAACCCGGACAGTTGCGACGCAAAGAGTATAAAGCGTACTCGGTCAACAGACGGCTTTGCGAAGACGAAATATATTGAGCATGCGGAAAGCATGCTCACGTATCTGGAAAGATGCTGTGATCTGTTTTTGTTCCGTGAACCGATGTTTCGCGAAAGGGCATCCGCACTTTTAAAGTTATGCTTGCTCCTGTTTGCCGGAGACGGTGCGGAGGCGGGAGACGGAAAAAAAGGAGGAACGGCGGATGAGGCGAAACTTTACATGAAGAAGAATTTCGCCGATTCCTCGCTCACCAATAAGAGTATGGCGAAGAGTCTCGGCTATAATCCGCTCTACCTCGGTAGACTTTTCAAGGACAGTACCGGCAAGACGCTTCATGGTTATCTCTGCGAATACAGAATTTCGGTTGCAAAGAATTATCTTGTCACAACGGATCTTGATATAGGCACCGTTGCGTGGCGAGTCGGCTTCAACTCTGTGAGCAATTTCATCGACACTTTTAAGACTCAGGTCGGAACGACGCCGTTAAGGTACAGACGAATGTACGAATAGAAAAAAAGAGGGCATAAAAGCCCTCCTTGCTAATCTCGCAAAACCGAGCGAAGAGGGAAATCCACGTTCGGTCCGTTCATATTGTGTATCGACCCATAAGCCGGGTTCTGTATTTGACAGTCATCTATCTTGGCTTTGCGTCGCCGCAAAGCTCTGTGCCACCCTGGGAATTTCGTCGAGCAAACGCCGGTCTTTCGACCGCTTCCCCTTGGGTGTTGCTTCGGATAGGGTTTACAGGACCCCCGTGTTACCACGGGACTCGGTGAGCTCTTACCTCGCCTTTCCACCCTTACCGCATTTCTGCGGCGGTATATCTCTGTTGCACTCTCCCGGAGGTTACCCTCGGCTGACGTTATCAGTTATCCTGCTCTGTGAAGCCCGGACTTTCCTCACCTCGGTCCTTTCGGAGTCCTCGGCGCGACCGTCTGTGTCGGTACGTGGGTATTTTATCAGACTATATCGGATATCTTTTGACGGTTTGCTGAAATTTCGGTAAATTTTGTGCCTGTCAAAAAAGTCGCTGTGAGTTCCGGTTCTGAAAACAAGCAAAAGTAATACCAACCGACATCGTTCAGCCGATTGGTATTATCGCTCTCACAGTATCAACATCGCATCCCCATACGAGAAGAACCTATACTCGTTTTCGACGGCGCAGCGGTATGCGTCAAGGATTTTTTCACGCCCGGCAAGAGCGGAGATGAGCATGATAAGGGTGCTCTCGGGGAGATGAAAGTTCGTTATAAGACTGTCCACCGTCTTGAATTTGTAACCGGGATAGATGAAAATATCGGTGTACTCCGAAGCGGCGTGAAGCATTCCGTTTTCGTCGGCATTCGATTCAACCGTGCGGCAGGAGGTCGTGCCTACGCAGAAAATCCGTCCTCCGCTTTGCTTTGCGGCGTTGAAGCGGCGTGCGGCGTCCTCGGTCACGGTGTAAAATTCGGAGTGCATCTTGTGATCCTTGATGTTGTCCTCCTTGACGGGACGGAATGTTCCGAGTCCGACGTGAAGCGTGACGCGGATAATCTCAACGCCCTTTTTTTCCACCTTTTCAAGAAGCTCCTTTGTGAAGTGAAGTCCGGCAGTCGGTGCCGCTGACGAACCCTCGTGCTTTGCGTAAACCGTCTGATAACGCTCCTTTTCGTTGCCGCGTTCGTGTATGTACGGCGGAAGCGGCATCTCGCCTATCTTGTCGAGAAGTGCGAAAAATTCACCCTCGTACTCAAAATCGATAATCCTGTTGCCGTCGGGAAGAACCTCGCGCACCGTGCCGGCGAGAAGTCCGTCGCCGTAGGAGATTACGTCGCCGGTCTGCGCCTTTTTGCCGGGACGCACTATGCATTCCCACGTCTTTGCGGCTTTTCTCTCTAAAAGAAGCGTCTCGACAGTGCTTCCCTCTTCGTCGGTGAGCTTTCCGCTTTCGTCCTTTTTGTGCCGCTTGCCGTAAAGACGCGCCGGGATTACCTTTGAGTCGTTTATAACAAGCGCGTCTCCCGGCTTTAAGTAATCGACAATGTCGCAGAAATGCCGGTGAGAGTACTCTCCCGTCTTGCGGTCAAGCACGAAAAGCCGCGACATATCGCGCTTCTCGGACGGAGTCTGCGCAATAAGCCTCTCGGGAAGATAGTAGTCGTAGCTCGACAAAAGAAATATGTCGTCGATTTCCTTTTTGTTATCGTTCAATTATCGTTACCTCGCTTCTATTACAAGCATGATATCGCGTTCGGTGTTTATAACAACGTCGTTGTCAAGCTCCGCGATGTTGCCCTCGCGCGGAGTGAAGCCGTAGTCGCGCCCGGCGACGTATACCTTGAGCGGTTTTCTCGACGTCCTTATTTTTCTTAACCTGAAGCCCTCGCCGCGAAGAAGCTTGAACTGTAAATAGTCCGGGCCTGCCTCGACAAAGCCGTAGCCCTTTTCCATGCACACAAAGCACCTGAATACGCCGTTTACCTCAAATTCTTTGACGTGGGTGAAGCCTAAGAATTTTTCGTACATATCGTACTCAAAGCCGCACGCCGCATTGAGAAGAGAGTAGCTTGCCATGCTTCTTGCGTAGTTCGAGCCGCACTCAAATTCGTTCCACGGGTTGCGGTATTCGCCGTCGTAACGCTCTCTCACGGCATCGACTATCTCAACCGCCCTGTCAACCATGCCCTCGCTGAGCATAAGAACCGCCGTCGAATACTCAAAGCCGTTCATGCACTCCCCGGCATACGGTATCGGGAACTTCGGCGCTCTCGCACCCTCGGGATATTCGCAGATGACAAGCCCCTTTTCGTCGTTTATCGCATAGTTGCGGCAGGGGTTCGCAAAGTCATGCATCGACTTCTTGAAGTTGTTCTCGTATATCGTGTCGAGTGCGGAAATGAGCTTTTCTTTGTCGAAGATGTCTCCGAGACCTATGAGATTTGCGTGATACTGCGCAAGACACTGATCCGCCATACAGCCCTCACCGTACTGATACTTAAGCTCACCCGTTTCACTGCTTCTGTAGGTCGCATTTATCTTATCGTTCGGGTCGTCCTTGTCTTCGGATTCGACGAACGGGTGGAGAAGACTCATGTCGTTAAGATCTATTTTCTGAATGAAGTACTTGCCGTTGTAAAGGTTTTCGTTTACCCACGCACGACCCTTCTCGTATATCGAAAGGTACTCCGCGGCACGTTTCTTGTCGCCCACAATCCTCGCCATTTCCGCACCGGCTTTGAGTGCGCCGAGGTACATTCCGGCAAGCCATGAGTTGGGACTGAAAAGCTCCATATCAAGAGTGTGATGCTGACGTCCGGAGAGAATGCCGGTCTTTTCGGGATCCCAGCGGAAAGGATTCTTCCTGTGCCAAGCGTACTCGAGAGAGCGCGTTATATCGGGCCACATCTCAATGAGCCTGTCGCGGTTGCCGTCAATCTTGAAATCGCGGTATATCTTCATAATACCGGCAAACTGACCGTCGGCGCACGGAAAATAAGATTTGGGATATCTTCCGAGAGGCGTCTGTATCCGGAACTGTATCGCTCCGTATTTGTCCATAGCGTACTTGAACTCGTTCTCACGCATACTTCTTTCGAGCTTCGGGAAAAGGAACGCAAGCGCATAAGCGTAGCTCCATACGTGCGTACAGGAACCCTCGCACGAACCGCCCTTTATTCCGCAGCCCTCCCATGCAAGGAAGCTTCCGTCCTCGTTGCGAAGACAAGTCGGAGACTTTAATATCGATATGTTCGCGGAAACCGCATCTATGAACGATTCGGGAAGCGTTGACGAAAAAAGAAGATTCCTGAAAAGCTCCGTCTCGGCTTTCATCCTGTCGTAGTGAATGTAACAGTACTCCGCGCACTCGAAAGCGTCGTCGAAGAAGCGCGCATAGTAGTTCTTCCATATGTTCATTTTGTAGATGTCGGCATCTGTAAGTCCCGGTTTCGGCAGTATTTCGTCGCCGTCCTTAGTGTACTTCACTGACTCCGCTTCTTCGCGGTTTACGGGATGCCAGTAGTTGAGGCTTATCGGGAAGTGCCAGGATATTATGAACTTAACGGTACGCTTTTCGCCCGGGGCAAGCGTGAAGCCTGAAGCAAGCACGCACTCGTGAGCGGAATCGTCTGTCATGCACCGTGTGTTCTCGAAAGGCTTGGGAGAGGTGAAGTCGTTCCAGAAGGTCGTCAGAGTGTCGAACCATCCGCCCTTATACATATATTCCTGATACGAAATGCCGTCGCCGAGTACCGAAAGGCAGACCTCTCCCTTTTCGTGGAGAGGCAGAGAGTCGTCGCACGAGAGCATTCTTACCGTGTGCATACCGTGGACGCGCTTGCTTTTTTCGTACATATTGACATAGGTCTTGTGCGGATTGCGGAAAGTACCGCAGAGGGTGTACTTTATCTCGGCGTCGGTGTTGTTCTCAACCTCGTATTCCATGAACGCCGCCGGTATGCTCGAGTCGGCGTCGTTTAGCGGAATGAAAGGATTGAACGCCGTCAGATGCACCCGCCCGGGGAATTTCTCGTCCTCGAAATCGAGCTCCGCAAAGGGGAAGCTTGCCGTGAAAGTGTCGCCGTGAAAGTGGGGCATGCCTGCCATAGTTTCACGCCCCGGTCCCCAGCCGTAGTTGTCGTAGAATTCACCGCCGGGGCACTTGGAAAAGCCTGTGCGCGTGAACTTCGGGTCGTTCATGAGTATGCGTGCGTCGCAAAGCTTGCCGTCCTTTTCCGCTTTTACGGCAAAAAACGTAAAGCCGTTGGCTGACAGCTTGTTCGGTCTGTTGAATATCTCAAATTCAAATAGGCTTCCCCAACCGGTGATGCCGATACAGCCTGCTCCTATTCCGCCTATGGGAAACGATATTTCTCTGGTTTTCTCGCCTTTGTATACGAGCTTCTTTACGGGAAAATCAAACATAATAGTTCTCCTTTTTACACTGTTTAAGCGATATGTTTGCGGTGTCCTCCGCTCCTTAATTATACCTGTTGTTTTCATGAATTGCAACCGAAAAAACTAACTTTTACTTGCAAAAAATTAACCTATTGCATGACAATGTAGGTATAAAACAACATGAATCAAAACGGCGTATATATGAGTTTCTTTTTGTCGAATGCGAACGAATCTCATCCGCATAAAATTGCGGAGCTTTTCGATGCGATTGTACCTCTCATCCGTACTCCGACGAAGTCGGAATACAACCGTTTCGTGTTTTCCGGTGACTTTGTTGCCGGAAAACACACCTCTCGATTTGCGAGTGAAGAGAAGCAAGCAAAGCTTGCGCCTCGAGCGAGGTGCGAACGTACAAATCGCCTCCGCATCGAATTGCGAAGCTTTTCGATGCGAAATATCACAACTCACCTGCGATAACTCTCTCTCTTGTCTTTTCGATGTCGGCAATGTAGAGCCTGTACCACGTGATGAAAACGAGAATCGTCCAGAGCGGTCTGTAGTTATCGGCAACGCCGTTTCTGTGATCCTCAAGCATACGCAGAGCAGCAGCTTTGTCGATGTATTCGTCGGCGTAAGGGGAGGCGATGATGTCCCTCGCCCACTCGTAAATCTCGTTTTTCAGCCATACGCGCACCGGCACCGGATAACCGAGCTTCGGACGCATAACGGTTTCTTCGTTTACGATGTCACGGAAAGCATGGCGGAGAATGTACTTTGTCGTCTTATGAGAGAGCTTGTCGTCGGTGGTGAGAAGCTTTGCCGCTTCGAAAACCTCTTTGTCAAGGTACGGCACACGCACCTCGAGAGCATGAGCCATTGAAAGTCTGTCTCCCTTGACGAGAATGTCGCCCTTGAGCCATGTGTTGATGTCAACGTATTGCATCTTCGTGACGGGGTTCTCACCCTTGACCTCGGCGTATATATCCTTTGTGCGGTCGGTGAAGCGGACATTCGGATTAAACTTTTTGTATATCGCTTTCTTTTCTTCCTCCGTCATAATGAAGGCGTTGCCGACGTATCTTTCCTCAAGGGGAGTTATTCCTCTCATGAGAAGATGCTTGCCCTTTACGCCGTCGGGAAGCGCACGCGCAAGAGCGGCGAGAATGCCGCGCAAAAATCCCGGGAGAGCGTAGATCTTACTCGATGTGAGAGTTTCGCGATAGACTTTGTAGCCGCCGAACAGCTCGTCCGAGCCCTCGCCGGAGAGAATGGTCTTAACGTGCTTCGCCGCCTCCTCGCACACAAGGTATATCGCCATTGTGGACGGGTCTGCGACAGGTGTGTCGAGATGGTATACCACCTTTTCAAAGGCGCGGCAGAAGTCCTCGAGTCCTGCCTCTATCTTGATGTGTTCAATGTCAAGATGCCTTGCTATCTCCGACGCCGCTTCAATCTCCGAGTAGCCCTTTACGTTGCCGAAAGCGACGGTGAACGCCTTTGTACCGGGGCAGAGCTTGCTCGCAACGGCGGTGATTATAGCGGAGTCTATGCCGCTCGAAAGGAACGTGCCGACCGGGACGTCCGAGAGAAGATGCTTTTCGACACTCTCCTCAACCGCGCGGCGAAGTCTCTTTTCCTTTTCGTCGAAGGAAATCGTCTTGTCGGGCGTGAAACGAAATTTGTGATACTCGATCGGCTCCGCTTTGAGGTCCTCGCCTATAACGACGTAGTGACCTGCCGGAAGCACACGTATCTCGGGGGATATGGTGTCGGGTTCAGTGATGTACTGGAACGTGAAATAGCTCTGTAAAAGAGCGTCGTCAACCGAGAAGCCGTTCTTTTCAATGTCCTCGTCGAACATGAACGCCTTAAATTCCGACGCAAACACAGCGCCCTCGGCGTTTACCTTGTAGTAGTACGGCTTTATGCCGAACGGGTCGCGACCCAAGAACACGGTCTTCGCCTCTTTGTCATATATCGCAATGGAGAACATACCGCGCAGTTTGTCTATGAACGCAGGTCCTTCCTTGCCGTAGAGAGTGACTATCGTCTCAATCTCGCTTCTCGTTTTGAAGGTGTAGCCCTCGTTTATAAGGATGTCGCGAAGCTCAAGGTAGTTGTATATTTCGCCGTTGAAGATTGCGACATAGCGGCCGTCAGCGGAGTAAAAGGGCTGAACGCCGTTTTCAAGGTCGATAATGGAAAGACGTCTGAACGCAAGAGTGCAGTTAGGCTCAAATACCGTTCTGTTGTCGTCCGGTCCTCTGTGGCGAATGCACTGAGACATCTTCGCAATGACAGCCTTGTCATTTTCCGTTATTCCGTTCTTTTTATATATTCCGGCAAATCCGCACATATTTTTGATTCCTTTCAAGAGCGTAGAGTTATAACTAAGATATTATAACACATAAAAATTACCGAATAAACGAAAACTTTAACTTTTTTTTAAACTTATTCTAAAATTTCGGTGCTATAATAACAGTGGTAAGTATTATACCGTCCGTGCCGCATGAGACGGTGCGGATTTCAAATAACGAAAGGAGACTTTATTATGAAGAATTTTCTCTGTTTGGTCGGTGCGGTAGCGTCCGCAATCGCAATTTTCGCCGCAGTTGCGATAATAGTCAAGAAGGTTAAGTTCAAGTTTGTCATTTCGAGTGCTGATGCGGAGCCGTGCGATTACGACTGCGACTCCTGCGACGACAAGGAGTGCGAAGCAAGGGACGCAGATAAGGAAGAAAATGACGAAGAGGACTTTTTCGACGACGTTCCCGTTGAAGAACCCGAGGTAGAGGTTGAGTTCACCTCAGAAGAGCCCGACAAGAAGGAAGAAACCGAAAAGACCGACGACGAACCCGTTGACGACTCCGTAAAGGAAGAGGTTGACAGCGAGCTCGGTAAATGATTTCCGAACTGAAGTGCCGGATCCCACGCAGGGATTCGGCGCTTTTTATTCTCCGTTACGCTTGCTGCGCCTAAGCTCTGCCGGACTTTTTCCGAACGTGCTTTTCAAGGATTTCGTGAGATATCCGGGCTCACAGAAACCGAGCATTTCGGATATTTCGCTTACGCTGTAGTTTGTGCTGAGTATAAGCTCATGCGCCGCTTCAAGCTTCTTTTGCTTTACGTATTTGTGTACCGTTATTCCAAATTTCTGCTTGAACTGTTCTATAAGATATCTTTGACTTACTCCGAAATGCTCCGCTATTGACGCAACGGTTATACTTTCACGATAGAAAAGATCGATGTACGAACGTGTTTTCTTCGCAAGCGTGTCGGTTTGAACCTTGTCGTCGGTGTCTTTGCGCTTTTCAAACACCCCGTACATAATGTCAAGTACACGGTGAGGTGCGGTTTCTGTGCAGGAATTTTCCGAAAGCTCTGCGATAAAGCCCTCGAAGCAGTCGTAAACCTCCGCTTTGCAGGTGTACACCGGCGTATTCTTAATGTACATATCGCACAGCATATCGACAAACCGCCCCTTTGCCGTGAACCAAAGCTTGATGTAGGGGTCTCTCGGGTCCGAGTAATATTTGACGGAATATCCGGCACGTATGATAACGCAGTCCCCCTCCGAAACAAAATACAGCTTCCCTCTGCACTCAATAAAGCCGCCTCCGCGTATGATGTACTCAAAGAGATAGCGGTCGAGGTTTTTCGATGTGACTATGTAGTTCTGATTCCTGTACGATATTCCGCCGCTTCGTATCGATATAAAATCGGACTCGTAGTCGGTACCCTTATCAAACATATGGTCTCCGATTTTTGTCATCTTTTGCATTGCCTTCACTCCGTTACTGTGTACAGAGCACACGGTCTCGGTACAACGTACTTTAGTGTATGATAACACAAAAATACCGTTCAGTCAAGAATTTTCCGTAAAAATATGTAAATTGTTTATTTGAATTTTGCTTTTGGAGTGTTATAATGTATTTACTATGATAAAATACAGGAAGGCGGAGCTGAATTCATGAGCAAAAGAAGAATAGTCACATTTATCGTTGCCGTTTGCATGGTGCTCGGGTGCGTGAATGTTGTGCCGATGTTAGGTGCGGCAGAGGAAAGTGCGGCGGTATTTGTCAACGAAACTCTCTCTGAGAACGGAGACGGCACGGCGGACAGCCCGTACAACACATTTGCGGCGGCAGTTTCGGCAATAAAGAGTACCGGGGGGACAATTGTCGTTTGCGGTCAAACCAAACTTGCAAGCGATGCGTTCAAGAACGTAGCGACCGACATTACCGTAACCTCAAAGTACGGCGGCAGCGACTACAGAGGTGTGCTTGAGGGAGATGCGGAGAACGGATACGCACTCACCGGCGCATACCTTTACTGTGTGTTCAGTTCGCCAATAGAAGCTGGTACGGGCACGGGCGCAATTACCTTTGAGAACGTAAACTACCGTGCGGCGGCGCAATATGCTGCGTTCAATTTCGGCGGCAGACGCTTCACTCTCGGTGACGGTGTCGCAGTCTATGAGCCGACAACCAACAGCACGGAGCAGACGAATACGAGACTCGCCGAGACATTTCAGATGCGTTATCTCAATATCGGCACGCAAACGGCGACCTACGGCGATATGTATGGTAAGGTCGGCAGGGATACGAGTGTGCTGAACCTCTATCTCGGCGCAAGAGCAAATGCTGTTGCGGAAAGCTATCTTGCCGATATTGACGGAAACGTCAAATACTTCTACGTATCGGATGAAAACAAGGACGAAACCGCAGAGCATCTCACGATAAACGGAGACGTCAAAATAAATCTCGGCGGCAGTATTTCCAATATCACCGTGTCCTCAAAAAACGGCGTTTCGGGACTTAAAAAGCTGGGCGGCAGCCTTCTTATCGCAGTGAAGAACGGTGCGGAGGTGCCGAATATTGCCTCCGACGTAAAGACTGCGGCGGGAAAATGGATTGTTGCAAAGAGCGTTTCAGACGATGTGTCGGTGCGGCTCACGGAGGAAAATTCGCTGTATACGGTGAAGGTAACGGGCGATTACAACTGCGTTTCGCTGAAAAATGCCTCTTCGGAGAACATAAAAAACGTAAACCTCTCGGATGGTGAATGCGTCTTTGGCGCAGATGACCTTGAAAGCGGAATATATACGCTCGAGCCTTCAGTGAGAGAATTTTACACGGCGACGTTTGTTGATAACGGCTGCGGAAACACCGTAGATCCGTATATTGCCGCAAGCGACGATGCAGAGGCACTTACCTTCATGCTTCCGAGTCTTGAAAACAGCGAAAACTTTGAGTTTGCCGGATGGTCGTTGACGGAAAATTCCGATATTGCGGAGTATGCCGGCGGCGCACAGTATACCTTGTCCGGAAACACCGTGTTCTACGCCGTTTGGAGCGAGAGGGAGAAGATCACCGTAACCTTCAAGGATGAAAGCGGAAAGATAATCGGCACATTTTCCGGAATGGCAGGCACGGTTATTTCGGATTTTCCCGATGCTCCGCAAAAGGAGGGGTACAGATTTTTATTCTGGTCGTGCGACGGTAAAACTCCCGTTACCGTACTCGGAGAGGCAAGTGCGGCGGCGACGCCCGTGTATGAGTATACCGGAATCATTCCTGTCTACCTCGACGGAACTCTCACCGAAAACGGCGACGGAAAAACTCCCGAAACCGCATACAACAGCTTTGAAAGTGCGATGAACGCCGTCATCACGGACGGTGGGACGATAGTCGTCTGCGGTGCGACGGAAATGAAGGACAACGGGTTCATAAATAAGGGTGATGTCACCTTCACATCCGTTGATCCTAACACCGGCAAGGACTACAGGGGCGGACTGAACGAAGAAACAAATGAATTTTCCGGCGCATATCTTTCGAGAAGCGAGGGAAGTCCCTATACAATGGCGTATCTTACCGCCGTTCCGTCAAAGGTTGTGTTTGAACGTATCGATATAGTTTACCGCTCACAGTATTCGGCGATAATGGCAAGAGGAAGAAGCGTTGTGTTCGGCGACGAGGTGGGATTCTATGAGCCTACGGTAAATAATACATCCTGCACGACTTTCCGACCTGTTGTTACTTTCTCCTTCAGACTTTACGAAAGCGGCGACGAAACCGGAAATACCGTTTACACCGAAAATATCATCGGCAAAAACACCGTCATACCCTATTATCAGCTCGGTTCAAGAAAGAATATGACTCTACCGGGACACAGTGTCACGGTAAACGGCGAGGTAGGAAGGATTATTTTTGCCGGAGACTTAAAAAGCACTGACGGAAATCACGGTGCATTGACGCTGACGGGCGACGTAAATATCACGGTAAACGGAAAGCTCGGCAAGATAACCGATGCTTCCGTTAAGGTCGGAGAAACAGTGTACAACGGACTCGGCACCTTCGACGGCGACCTCAGAGTCGTGGTGAACCACACCTCGCAGTTTGATCCCGATACCGGCATTTCCTCTTATGTGAGAGCTGCCGCAAAGGGAGTATACACAGTCGTCGGTACAGAGGGCGTTATTGTCGGCACAAAAGACAAGAACGGAAAGCGGGTTTATACCGCAGAGTTCGAGGACGGGTACAATACCGTTACAGTCACGAATGCGGCAGGGGAGGTGATTTCGGAGAAATTCTCTCTCTACGGAAGAGAAGTCGAGTTCACTCTTCCCGAATACGGCTCGTATACCGTAACCGCAGGATACAGAAGTGTGTATAAGATTACATACATCGACAAAACCTTCGGACTGAAAATTCCCCAGTACGCCGCAGAAGCGAATGACGAATCGGCACTTTCGGCAAAAATAGCGTCAATAGACAACACTGTGACGCACAGGTTTATCGGCTGGTCGCTCACGGAGGACGGTACAGCTCCCGATTATACAGGCGGCGAAACGGTAACTCTCACCGAATCCATGACCCTCTACTCGATATGGAAGAGCATTCCGAAATACACTGTTAATTTCAAGGCAGAGGACGAGACCGACCTCGGAAGCATGACGGCTTATCCGGGAAAGAAAATACAGTTTCCCGATATTACGGCGTATGTAAAATACGGCTTCCGTGTCGCAGGCTGGGCAGAGAAGGGAAGCACTGAGTATATCGTAAGCGTCCCGGAGAGAAACGTTACGCTCTACCCTGTGTATGAAGAAAGGACAGGCGAATACAGAGTAGTATATCTTAACGGTGCCGCCGCAGAGAACGGAAGCGGAATATCACCGGAAGAGCCTATGAACTCGGTCATCTCGGCAGTCGAGTTTCTGCGTGAGACCGGAGGAAGAATAGTCGTGACGGGACCTACCGTGTTTGCAAACAACGGCAAAAAGGCAGGCTGTGCGGATTATCCTGTCGTGACGGGACTTGTGTTCAACAACACCGGTGACATAACAATAACCTCGCTTGACGAGGATTCCGGCATCGATTACAGGACCGCCTATGACAGCAGTACAAAGCTTCTTGACGAAAACGGCGCATACATCTTCTACGCCAACGGAATAAACGGCGGTCAGAAAAATATGACGGGAAGAATAAAATACGAAAACGTCGTGTTTGACAAGGCGGTCGCAACCTATATAAACTTTGACGGACATCCGCTCACCCTCGGCGGCGGCATAAGAGTCTACAACGGCACAAAATCAGGAGGCGTCACTGTCGGAACACTTCAGGTGAGAGGACTCGGAGAAAGCGGTTCGGTGAAATCCAACCCGGAGGGACTCGACATTGAAGTGTCCGGACTTGAGGTCGGAACGTGTGAATTCAACGTTGGAGGTGCGGCAAGCACGGTGGTCGGAGGAATAAAGCTTGTTCTTCTCGACGATGTGAACTATAGCATAAATCTCGGTGCAAACATCGGCATGCTCACACTTACGGGCGACCTTCGCATAAATATGTACGGTAAGCCTCGCGGGTTTGTCACCTCAAAGCTTGAGCATGAAAGCGGAAACGTGCTTGTTTTGGAAAATGCCGGCGTTGACGCCGAACTCGATTTTGCCGCACCGCAGGGATACGTGACCAAACGGGTTATGACCTCGGCTCTCGGAAGTATAGACTTCATAGACGGTGAACGTGACAGAGTCTCGGTTTTCTGCGACCTCGGTTATGAGTATTGCGATGTTTACATAAACGAGGCGGAGCTTTACGATACCGTCCGTTTCGGAAAAGACTTCCGTGCAGAGGTGGAAGTACCCGACTCGAGGACCTACATTATAGATTACACCAACGACCCTTGCTTCAGCATAACCTTTGATACCGGCTGTGAAACTCTGAAGAACAGACTTTGGAATTCGCCCACAGCGGATGTTTTCGTCCCCGACGGAGTTTACCGTTACGGATATCTGTTTGAGGGGTGGAGCTGCGACGGCAAGCTTTACGAACCGGGAGACATATACATAATGCCGGATGAAAACGTCACTTTTACGGCTGTGTGGACGAAGGCTCCGAAAATCACCGTTACTCTCGATACCAACGGTCACGGAAACGGCGGTACGGTTACGGATTATATTTATGAGCGAATAACGCTTCCCACTCTTTCCGATACAGGCGCACACTTTATCGGATGGGCATTGTCCGACGACGCTGTCACGGGATTCCTCTATTATGAACTTATCTCCGATGTCACGCTCTATGCGGTCTGGGTCGAGTCCGACAGCGTGTACTCCGTGAAAACCGCATATTCCGAGAGTGAGGAAAAAGCGTATATCTATGTGTTCTTAGACGGAAAAGCCGCTTCGGAAGGTGTTTTTGCGTTCACTGCCGGAAGTATGCTTCGATACAATACCGGCGAAATAGCGGCGGCTCACGGTATTAATGCGGCTCTTGTATGCGGCAACGCAAACATTTCCGTGACATGGCAGGCGGACGAGCGTGAGTACGACTTTTTTGAGCGTCAGCTTCTCTTTACGCTTTCCTTTGACTGTAAGGCAGAGGGGGATGCTCCGAAAAATATAGAATCGCTTGCAATAATGAACGGTGAATGCAGTATTGACGGCGAGATCCGACTATGTAAAGCTCCGACGGTGAAGGATAACATCAAAGCGTTCGGAAAGGTCGTCGGTACGGCAACCGTACTGAGGGATATTCCGGAAACGGCAAGAAGCAGTGCAATGCTCTATATTACCGACTCGGACGGAGATATCATATACTCGGAAAGGCTCGAAGCTCCCGGAAACAAGAAGCGTTCGTTTGCGTTTGATGTTACGCTTCCGACGGGAAAGTACGGTATGCGCATAATAAAGACGGGATATCTCGAAAAAACAATAACCATTAACGTTTCCGACGGAACCCTTACTCTTTCCGATCAGCCTCTTTTCGGCGGCGATACGGGAGATAACCTCGGAATGGGAGACGGCGTTATCGATGCTTACGACTTTATACGCATAATAAGAGGGTTTGACCCAAGCTTTAAACGGGTAAAGGAGCTTGACGTGAACGAGGACGGCGTTATAAATGTTCTCGATCTTGCGGTGATAAAGCAGATGCTCATGACAAGCATCGACCTATCCGAATACTCCGTGAGCACCGATGATCCGACACTTTACAGCTGCGCAAAAAGCTGTGCCGATGTGCTTTCAGAGAGAAGCGGAGTGACGGTCGGTGCGGATGATGGCGAGTCGGCAAAGAGGTTTGTTATATCCTGCAATAAGGACTATAAGCTTCGCAACTGGACGTCAAGCTTCAGCGGAACAGACACCGTCACGGTTGTCGGAGGAAGTGAAGAAGCACTCATACACGCATTTGAGAACATCGGAGATATAGCGACACACAGAGGAAACGGTATGCGGGAGAATTTGCCACAGTCACTGTCGTATGACTCAAACTACGACATTTCAACAGCGTCCTTTGCAGGAACTGAGCTTTGTAAATATTCCATGGTTGTGCCGTCCGAGGACGACGGACTTTCCGGAATGATAGCGGAGCATATCAACGGTTATCTTGCCGACAGCTACGGATATACCCTTGAGGTCAAAACCGAAAGCACACCTGACGCAAGCGAGATACATATAGGAAATACGGGATATGTTGACTATCCGACACTTGAAACCGAGCATTGCAGCATAACGGTAAGCGGAAATAAGGTTGTGGTTGCGTACAACGGCGAATACAGTGCCGAAATAATAGCCTATGATTTCACGGAACAGGTTATATCGAAGTATAATCCGTTGTTTGACAGTGACACCTTCGGCATAAGCATTCCCGACGGCTACGAGCTTCTCGACAACGATACAGTATCGACAAAGTTCCTCCTCATGTCAGATACGCACGTTGAGTCCGACTTTTGGGAGAAGGATCATGAGGTTTACACACTTTGGAAGCCGAATTTTGAGGCTCTTACGGAAACCTACAAGTATATCAACAGAAACTTTACGGTTGACGAGTTAAACTTCGGTCTGTTCTGCGGAGACCAGCTCAACACGGGTTACGCAAACAATCAGAAAGACCTTACCGACGAGCTTGAGAATTACTATGAAACTCTCGATATCCTCGATCTTTACAGAGAAACAAAGGGAAAGGACGTGTCCTCCTTCATGTTCTCGAAGACTGACGGCTACAATGACGCAGACGGAAAATACAAAACCTTCCCCGAGCTTGATTCGAGGATAATCGCCTTCCAGGGAAATCACGACGAGGGTGTCCCGGACTTTTGGAGAGAGTGTTCGTTTGTGAGCGGCGACACGAAGTTCATTTGCTTCTTTGCAAGCTACATAGGACTCAGTGCTCCCGAAGGAAAGTACAGATCCACAGGATTCGTATCCGACGAAACAATAGAGTTTATCGAGAAAGAGCTTGAGAACACGGACGACTCAGTAAATCATGTTGTGCTTGCGTGCCATTGGTCGATAGTACTCGGCGATAAGAATTTCGGCTGGCCGATACTTGACGCCTGTGCCGAGAACGGCTATAACGGCAACAGACAGAGACTTCTCGACCTCTGCGAAAAATACGGAGCCGATCTCTACATCAACGGTCACGAGCATAACGCCAACTACCCCATAGGAAAGGCAGGACCGCTCACCGATATAAGCATAGGCTCAACGACTTCGCACTGGGCAATTGTCGAGATACATAAGCGCAAGGCAGTGTTCGACATTTATACAAGAGCGTATACCGACGCCGAGGGCAATCTCACCAAGGAACCCGAATACGTCAAGACAAAGAAGATAGACCTTGTGCCGAGGAGCATTCTCTTGCGAGACGATAAATGAGTCTCGGTTGACTCTGTTGGCATAACAATCAAATAAGGAATAAAACCACCGTCCGCCGAGGGTAATGCTTCAAGCGGGCGGTTTGCTTTGCCTCCAAGGTCATTTTCTGTCGTTGCGGTGACAGCCGCAAAGCTTGCAGAATCACCGTTTACCGGCGTGCGAATACGCCCATACACCGTGTTTTGACGCAAAAAAGCCGTCCGCCGAAGGGAGAGCTTCAAACGGACGGTAAACTTATTCACTTTGAACCGGCGTCGGGATTATTTGCTTTCGGTCGAGCCGCTATCGGTGTTTTCGGACTTCTTTGTGTCCTCCGTCTGCTTCGGTTCTTCGGACTTGGGTTCAGGCTTGGGTTCGGGCTTTGCGACTACCGTCACGGTTATTCTTTCGGAGATAAGGTCGTTTGTGAAGGAGATTGTCGCCTTGCCGACCTTCTTTGCCGTGAGTGTGTTGCCGCTTACGCTGACAACCGTTGTACTCGAGCTTCTTGCGCCGAGGTTGCCTGTGTACGCTTCGGTCTTCTTGTCGTAGTAAACCGAATCGGCTTCGATGACGTAGGTGTCGCCGACCTCGAGAGTGATCTCCGTCTTGCGGAGCTTTATCTCGGTGACATAGGCGTTGTCGCCCTTAACGGTGACGGTAATGGTGTTTCTTGTTGCCGAGAGGTACTCGCTCTTGAAGCGGATTTTTGCCGTACCTGCTCTTACAGCAGTGACCTTTGTGCCGTCAATGGAGATGGCGTCGCTGTCGCCGGAGTAAATGTACGGTTCAAGCTCTGTGTAGCTCTTTGTCGTTCCGTCGCGGTACTTCGCGGTTGCGAGTATGGTGAACGAGTCGCCGGGCGTCATGGTGACGCTTGTGGAGGTGTCGAGTGTTACGCTCGAGATTGTTCCGTCGCTTCCGTCCGCGCCGACTACCGTTACGGTTATCGTCTTGCCCGCAAGCCATTCGTCGCGGAAGCCTATCTTCGCCGTACCTGCTTTCTTTGCGGTGATGACGTTGTCGGAGAGGGAGATGTACGACGAACCTGTTGTGATGTAGGGATCGGCGTCGGCATATTCACCCTTGGTTCTGTCGGTGTAGGTTGCGGTTGCGGTTATCGTAGCCTTGTCGCCTACGGCAAGCTTGTAAGAGGTTGTGTCGAGTGCAACGGACTTAATGTTCGCGGTGGGGTCTACAACGGTGACGCGGATTGTCTTGGTCACGTATTCGTTATAGAACGAAATTGTGCAGGTACCCTCGTTTATTGCGGTGACAGTGTTGTTCTTTATGCGTACAACCGCATTTTCGTCGGAGTTGTACGGCTCAAGGTCGGTAAACGTAGCTGTTGTGCCGTCCTTGTACTTCGCCGTTGCCTCTATGGTGAACGATTCGCCTATCTTGAGGTTCTGAGTCGTTGCGGTCTTGAGAGTGATGCTTGTGATGCTGTCGGTTTCTTTTACGACATCGACGTAGATTGTTTCGGTCGTGAGAAATTCGCTTGCAAACTTAATCTTTGCGAGGCCGACCTTGAGAGCCGTTACCTTGTTGTCAGCTATCGAGATTACGCCTTCACCCGAATAAATGTAGGGGGAGAGGTCGGTGTAAGCGGTCGTCTTGCCCGAGCCGAGTGTTGCGGTCGCCTTTATTACGAAGGAGTCGCCGACGGCAATAGTCTTGTCGTAAGGAGTGGTGATTTCCACGGACGCAACGTCGTTTGTTCCGGCACCCGTTTCGGAAACGGTGACTGTGAGAGTCTTGGACGAGAGGTAGTCGTCGTTAAACTTTATCTTTGCAACGCCCGCCTTCTTTGCGGTTATCCTTCTGCCCGAGAGGGAGATGTAGGAGGAACCGGAGTAGATGTACGGATCGGCGTCGGTGTAGGTTGCGGAGTCGCCGTTGTAATAGGTTGCGATGGGATTTATGGTGTAGGTCTTGCCGATTGCAAGGGAGATGCTTGTCGAAGCAAGCGTTACGGACTTGATTGTCGTGTCGTCCTCTTCATCGACTACTTTTACTGTAAGCGTCTTGGAGGAGAGGTAAGTGTCCTCAAACTTAATCTTCGCAGTACCTATCTTTTTTCCGGTGAGCTTCTTGCCGGAGAGCTTTACGTAGCTTGAACCGGAGTAAATGTAGGGAGTGAATGCCGTGTAGGACTTAGTTGTGCCGTTTCTGTAGGTTGCGGTTGCGCTTATTGTGTAAGTGTTGCCGACCGCAAGAGAGATGCTTGTGGATTTGAGAGATACGGATCTTATCGACGAATTGTAATCGTCGTTATCGTCCTCGCTTACCCTAACTTTAAGCGACTTAGAGGAGAGGTAATCGTCGGTAAACTTTATCGTCGCCGTACCCTCTTTCTTACCCGTTACCTTCTTTCCGGAAAGGGTTACGTAGGACGAACCGGAAGAAACGTAGGGAGTGAATGCTGTATACGACTTTTCGCTTCCGTTGTAGTAGGTTGCGGTTGCTCTTATCGTGTAGGACTCGCCGATGTCGATTGTGACGCTTGTCTTGTCGAGAGAAACCGACTTTATGGAATTGGATTTGCTTGTGACATATACGGTAAAGGTCTTTGAAGAGAGGTATTCGTCCTCAAACTTGATTTTTGCCGTACCCTCGTTCTTCGCCGTGATCTTTCTGCCCGAAAGGGAGATGTAGGAGGAACCGGAGGAAATGTAGGGATTTATGTCGGTGTAAGACTTTTCGCTTCCGTTTTTGTAGGTTGCGGTCGCGGTTATCGTGTGGGTGCTTCCGACTGTGAGAGTGACGCTTGTTTCATCGAGAGCTACGGACTTTATTGTCGTGGAGTTACCCGTTACGGTGACATATACAGTCTCGCCGGAGAGGAAGGAATTGTTGAATTTAATCTTCGCAGTACCCTCCTTGAGACCCTTTACTCGGTTTCCGGAAAGGGAGACAGTGCTTGAACCTGTGTAGATGTATGCGTCGAGGTCGGTGTATTCCTTTCTTTCGCCGTTGCTGTAGTAAGCGGTTGCGGTGAGGTAGAAGCTCTCGCCGACTCCTATAGACTTCGATGTGTCTGTGTCAAGGCGGAGATATTCGACAGAGGGAGCTTTTCCGTCGCGCGAAACGACCACTCCGAAGCTTGCGTTTTCGAGACCGCCGACCTTGTTTCTGAAGCGTACCGTCGCACTGCCCTCGCGGAGAGCCGTCACCTTTGTACCCTTTACGGAAACGACATTCTCGCCGGAGGAAACGTACATATCGAGCTTCGAGGCGTAAGACTCTGTTCTGCCGTCCTTGTACTTTGCGATTGCGTCAACGTCGAAGCTCTCGCCGACCTTAAGGTAGGTCGTGTTTTCGGGAACGACGAACACCTCGGAAATTTCAGTGCTTTCGGTCTTGGAGCTGCGCTTGAAGTCGATGCGGCGTGTTGCGTTGTTCCATGTAACCTTGCCGTTTGCCGCAAGGTCCTCAAACATGATTATCGTGTAACCGCCTATGTTGTAGCTTTGAATGAGCTTGTCGTTGAGATAGGTCTTGATGTCCGTGTAGTAAACATTGGACTTTATCTTGCCTATCATGTCCGGCGTTACGGTGGGTATCGTCACGTTCTTTGTGCCGACGTTTCCGTCACCCTCGTTTATGTAAAGAGCACGCGACGCCTGATTCCATATGACGTTGAAGCCGTAGCCGAGAAGCTGTTCCGCCATTACCGCAGTGTAGCCGGAAATGTTGTACGATTCGATCGGCTGACCGTCGATGTATGCGACAATGTCCGTGTGGAGCGTGTGGTTGACGATATCGCCGACGTTTACCGCATACACACTCGTCGAGAGCATTATTATGCAGAGAAAAATGCTTATCGCGGATAGAAGTTTTTTCATGTCAAAGTCTCCTTTTACTGTGTTTACTTTTGCCGCACTCCGACGGCATTACCTGCTGTCACCCATGTGTATCACGCTTTCGCCTTCGCCAAGATCCATTTTTTTTGTGAACAGCTGTACCCAATAAAGTCTTCCGTCTTTCTTGTATACGCCGACTCCGACGTCCGTGTAGCGTGAACTCAGAATGTTTGCACGGTGTCCCTCGGAATTCATCCAGCCGTCCATGACAGACTCCGGAGTGCCGTAGCCCATCGCTATGTTCTCGCCTGCACCCATGTAGACTATGTCAAACTCCGCCAGAACCGAGAAGCATGAGCCGCCGTCGGGACGTGTGTGCGAGAAGTGACCGTCGCACGATATTTCCTCGGCTCTCACTGCCGTCGCTTTCATGAGAGCGTCGTTCTTTTTGAGAGGGGAGAGCCCTTGACTTTTGCGTTCGATGTTCAGAAGCCTTATTACCTCGTCGGCATACTCATTCTCGGACATACGCCGCTTGAAGCTAATCTCTCTTTCGTCAGAATTCCACGAAATATCTCCGAAAGACGACAGACAGTCGAAGATGATTATCGTCGAGCCGCCGACGTTGTAGCTTTCCGCAAGAGCACCGTTGACATATGCCTTGATATCGGTGTAGTAAACCTCGGACTTGTTCCGACCTACCATTGCCTCCGGAATTTTCAGTACCGTTACGTCGCGCTTCTCGACCTTTCCTTCGCCCTCGGTGACGGAAAGAGAGCGTTCCTCTCCGTTCCATTTGACATCAAAGCCGTATTCGAGAAGCTGTTCGGCGACTATCGCCGTTCTTCCGTTTATGTTGTACGATTCAATCGGCTGACCGTCAATGTAAGCCACGATGTCGGTGTAGAGCGTGTGGTTCACAACCTCTCCGACAACGGCAGCCGAAGCCTGTGTGCCGAGCGGCGCAAAGACCGTCGCCGCCGTCAGCGCGAGAGCCGTAAGTCCCGCCGCAAATTTGTTCCGCATAATCCGCATTCCCCCTTGTTCGCGAGTATATCAGTACAGAGTATATTATACAATAAATACTCTGTCAAAGCAAAAACAATTTGTAAATAAATACTTATATTTTCTTAAGAGTTGCCCCTCACACATATAAGACGCAAGAACCCGATAAAAAGTTCCGTGCAAAAGCGGAATTTGTGTATAAAGTATACTCGGACGGAAAAAATAGAGACACAGACCGCGCAAAGGCGGCGAAGGTACGGAAAGGAACGGTAAAAACATGAATAATAACAATGACGGCGAAAAGAAAACCAAAGAGAAATCCGGCTTGAAAAAGCAGCTTGTAAGCGGGGGCATATACATAGCCCTTGCTGCGGCTATTGTAACAGTAACTCTCGGAAGCGTGTCGAAGATAATGAACGGCGACTTCGGCTATGAAGCACCCGACGTAAAGCTTGAGGGAAACACCGGCGGAAAGGTCGTGCTTCCGAATATCGTAAAGGACGAAACGTCAAATACCGAGGTGTCCGGCGTCGGCAAGGGCGTAAAAGCCGAGGTGAAGTCAGACGATAAGAGCGATTCCGAGGAGAAAAAAGCTTTGGAAAATTCCGAAAAGACAGACGCCAAGGACGAAAAGAAGGACGCCGAAAATCCCGAAACCCGGGATAAGACCGACGAAAAGACTGCCGACGCCGAAGATACCGCCGAAACAGCAAACGAAGAGGTCGGCGAGATAAGTGCGGAATACCCGAGCGATCCCGAGGACGCGCTTTTCGACGGTCGCTTCTATAAGGTCGCCGACGGTTATATAAACCGTGAGTATTCGGTCGAGGAGCTTATCTATTCTCCCACGATGAAGGACTTCCGAACTCACGGCGGCGTCGATATAACGGGCGATATGGGAAGCCCCGTGAGACTTTTCACAAACGGTACGGTAACGGAAATATACGACGATACAAGCTTCGGCAAGACCGTCGCCGTTGACCACGGAAACGGTGTCACCGCACGCTACTCGAATCTTTCCTGCGACCTTCCGCAGACGACCGCTGTCGGAGCGGCTCTTGAGGGCGGTACCGTAATAGGCGCTGTCGGCAATACCGCGGCGACCGAGTGCGCCGACGTTTCTCACGTCCACCTTGAAATATTGAAGGACGGCGTGAGAATAGATCCCAAAGCATACCTCTCGTCTGAAAAGTGACAAAAAAGCGTGCCGCAAAACACTGTTTTGCGGCACGCCCTGTATATGTCGATTACTTCTTTTTTGAGTGAAATGTGATGCGGAAGGTCGCTTCAACCATGGTGATTCAATCAACATCGGATAGTATTTCCCATCATTGGCTTGTAGGAGCAGCTTTGCATCAGGGCGATTGCCACCCTTGCCGCCGTTCTTGGAAAAATAATCATTCAGTGATTTTTATTATTTTTCCCGTGCATACAGTGCGGCGTAGCTTAAGAGATGTTTCTTGCTCGAAACGCCGAGCTTACTGTAAATATTTCGGTTATGGTATTTAAGCGTTGTTTGCTTAATTGCCATAATTTCCATTATCTCGGCAGCGGTTTTTCCATCCATATACAGGTTAAATATCCGTTTTTCCGTTGGTGTGAGCTGCTTTAAGCCCATACGGAAAAAGTCGTAATCGTCTTGCAGAACGATTTTTTTCTGTGTGCCTGTAAGTCTTTCCTTTTCGGACTGAACACGGTTTATCTCGTTTTTTGCCTGCTCTTTCTGTTTTGAAAGCTCGGCAAGCGATTTTTCATATTCGCTGTCCTTTTGCGACAAAAACTCAAAAAGGTCGTCGATTTCAGCTATGTTGCACGCCTCGGTTGTCTGCGACTTTTTAATTTTTTCAAGTCCTTTTAATATCGGGGCAATGTACTTTTTACTGAAATACAGGCAGCTGATCACAACGCTGAACAAAAGAAGAAATACAACAAGTAAAACTTGTATTGTGTCGTGCAGCTTCATCCCGGAATAATCGCTTTTCGGCATCATAACGGTTATAGCATAATCGGCGTTGTCGTAATACAGCGGGATTTCCTTTGTCAGTCCGATATATGAGCCGTACTCATTGCCCAGCCGAACAAGTCCGTTTTTTGAACCGGCGATATTAAGATTGGCCTTTGGCGGCAGATAGTAACCGCCGTTTACTCCGCAGCTCAAACCGTTGTCAATATCAACGGTATTTTCGCTCCGCTTTGAGAAAACGCAGACAAGATGTTCAAACGTTGTGGGCTGTGCGTGTTCCGCCTTGAACAGGCTTTCGCTGACCTCGAAACCGCATATACCGAGCACATCGCCGTCTGTGCCGATAAAAGGGACAGACACAAGCATAATACGCTCCGATGTTCCGGGCAGGTTAATAATATCGTGAATCCGGCAAGCTCTGTCGATAGGAAGATTATCCTCGCGAAGGGCCTCCTCAAAGCCGGGAAATGCTGATGTATCAAATTCGAGTTTCCATTTTCTGTGCGGCATTATCTCTTTTTCGCGCCCAAGCTGCGCTGTACCTCTGAAAAGGAGCATTGCGTCTTTTCTGTCCGAGCCGAGAAAATCCTTGTCTATGTAAACTCCGGCTTTTGAATCGGAAATACTTGTGTTTCTCGAAGTATTCAAGATAATAAATGCGCCCGAGCAGTCAATTTTCAAAAGCTCCTGCCGCAGAAGCTCCATATATTTATCTTCCAACGTTTCAATTCTGCTCCGGTTATTTGCAAGCGCCGAAAACGAAATGTTTTCTTCTGAAAAATACTTTTCTGTGACATACGTTGCATTTTCGGAAAGTCTTTCGCTTTTTGAGGCGATTTCGTTATAATAAGATTTCATTTCACGCTCAAACACTTCCTGCTGGAAAAGAAGCGTATCGGTAATTTTACTTTCTGTGCTTTCAAAGCGTCCGAACAAAAACAGAAACGCAACCAACGTGCAGAGCAGCACTGCCGCAAGCGTGAACATATATAAGAACAGCTTTCTCTGCATTGTTTGTTTTTCCCGAAAGAATGCAACCGGTATCTTCATAGCAAAACTCCGTTATTCTGTTTTCAGCTTTTTCCAAAGCGTTTCCGCATTGCCGTCATAGAGCGCTTTGTTTTTTTGAATTTTACGCAGATAGGTATAAAAATTGATAAGTTTGTTATAATATTCGGGGTTTTGACTCTCCGATACGGCGGTGCAGTTTTTGACCGAACTTTGAAATGCCGAGTACAAAGCCTTGTAGCTGTCGTTCTTAAAATCATAATCCTTTATTTTATCAAAGGCTTCGTTTGTAACGGGCATATATCCTGTTTCAGCCGCAAAGCTTAAGTTTCTTTCGCTCTCCGTCAGCCACTTTGCAAATACAGCGGCAGCCTCCGCCTTTTGTTCGGTTGTCTTGTATGCGCAAAGTCCCACACCCGCCTGTGTGATATATTTTTTATCGCTGTTCGGCTGCGGCATAGGAAGAATTTTAAGGTTCATGGGTTCGCTTGTACCGTCGGCATAGGTTACTGTGTCGTTATAGTAAAGAATTGCGGCGGATGAACCGAGTCCGGACGGAACCTCTCCCGTCATGACCTGTGTGTTGGAATAAAGGTCGGAAATCGCGATATGACCTTTTGTAAAAGCTTCGGCAAAGGTCATGAAAGCGTCCTTGAACACGGCGTCGTCAAAGTTGTACCAATCTCCCGGCATATAATCGGAGGAACCGTTTGACATTGCAAAAAGCTCAACATTTCTCATAGGATAATCAAAGCTGCAAAAAGGTTTGCCGCCCGACCATTCATAGTATTTTGCGGCAGCGTCAAGGAAGCCGTCCCAATCGGCAAGGCTTTCGTATGTAACGCCTGTATCTTTTGAAAAACGCTCAAATTCGCTGCCCGAAATGAACAAAAGAAAGGTGGATTTCGTAACGGGGAGAACATAGAGCTTTCCGTTTTCTTCGCCGTCAGACAAAAATTCGGGTACAAATCCGGCAAGCTCTTTCTCGGAAAACAGCTCTTTCCAATCAATTAAATTTTCAGCGCCGATTTCCACAGCGTTGCTTTTATGTCCGAAAAACAGGTCAGGCATTTTGCCTGTGTCGGGTTTTCCGGCTTGTGCGTCAAGCAGCTTTTTCCCGATATACGAAGCGTTTGACATTCCCGTAACATTTATTATAATTCCTTTTTCCATTCCGATCGTCTGATTAAATTCTTCAACAAGACGGTTCATCGGCGAGTCCGCTTGCTCACCGTACACGTGCCACATTGTAAGCGTAACGGGTTTGTTTTTATCAAGCTCCGATTTTTTGCAGGCCGAAAAACAGCAAAGTGAAACGGTTAATGTAAGTAAAAAAGAAAAAATTCTCTTCATCCCGGTTTTCCTCCGATTTTTAATGATAAATATGCTTTTCCTATCCTTTTTCCCATCCTTTTTCAAAAAAATCCGTGCTTTTTTGAAATTTATCCTATCCTTTTCGCCAAAAGGACGGGGACAATATACGATTACCGGTATATAATGTACAACAGACAACGAACGATGCGAGAAGCTTGTTTGCAAAGATGAAAAGATGAAATGCTGTCCGCGCAGCTATACACATAAAGCAAAAAAGTCTGCGTATCGGATAATATCTATCTCAGATATTGTACCATATTTTTTCGGTTTAGTCAATCGGTGATTTGTACGAATTTTGTAGTTGAAAAATGGCATATGTGTTTTGCACTTGTGAATAAACTAAAAGGGAGGGTGACATCATGGCTGAAACGGAACACAAAACGGCTGCGTATAAAATAATCGGCATCGAAAAAGGCAATATCTATAAATTTTTCTGTGAACGTTCCGGACGGTTGGTTTGCACGACAGCACCGTACAGTGAAAAGACGCCGGAAGCGGAGCTTGAAAAAGCATGGCATTCGGAGGGAATACGGAACTTCAATCGCTGCGCCAAATGCGGCCGCTGGGTTGACACGGTGATGTTCAATCCCGACGTGCTGATGTGCGTTGACTGCGCGCCTATTGAATCGCACCCTAAATTCTGTCCGCACTGCGGTGCAAAAACAACGGAAAACGCCGGTGTCGGCATATGCGGCATATGCGGCAAAAAATTGACATACGAAGGGGTGACATAGATGACTGCGTCGGAAATGCAGAGCGAGAGTATGTTTCACTACGGCTTCGGTTACGAGGCGATGAAAAGAGTCAAGATCTGCGAAAAATGCGGTGCTCCGGCAAGTGTACATCGGCTTTTCTGCAAAGAGTGCGGCGCATTTTTAACGAGGAAAAGCCTTTATGACAAATACAAGGCACGGCATAAGGTATGCGGAAAATGCAAGACCATACTTCCCGATGCAGCGGAATACTGTACGCAGTGCGGAACGAAGCAAAACAATAAAGAGCAAAACAATAAAGAAAGAGAGGCGACATAATATAACAATGTACATGAAGAAGTTTTTATCAGCGTGTGCTGAAGTGTGAGAGTGACGAGTGGCTCCAATACGCTCCGCATGGTGTCGCACCGCTGCAATCAGATGGTATTTCCCAAAAAACCGACTCTGACCGAGGAGGGAATCGGACGTCATGTCTGCGCCGTATGCCTCTACGAAGAGGAGGTAGCGCTTTCGAAGCTTGTTGAAGAACCGGTCCTGCAGCTGTTCGATCAAAACGGTGAATATCGCATACACGCTTCAAACGGCGGACTTTCCGCTTGGGTTTGGATAGCAAGCTATAAAAACGGACGGATGATTGACATAAAAAGAGAAGTTATCCGCCAAACAGATATGCCGGTGCTCGACGTTTCTATCAGTGCCTCTGAGCTGAACATTTCGGAGGCGGATGAGATTAGGGCGTTTATGTTCAGCTATGATAATAAGATAAAGCCTCTTTTGCCGGCGGCAGGGCTGAAAATACCGGATACATCAAACAACTCATAAGGAGAAACCGACATTGAACATAAAACAACTTATATTGAACATAAAACAAAAGCTGCTTCCTTTTTTCCTTGCCTTTATTACGGCAATAACACTTTTGCCGAATCCGGCATTTGCTGACGGAGAAACAGGCACAAAACCGCCTCAAGCCGCTGACGGTTACTATCTTTTGGACAGTGCGGAGGATTTATACTGGTTTTCCGATTTTGTCAACAACAGAACAAACAGCAGCGAGGCTGTAAATGCGCGCCTTGAGGCGGATATTGACTTGAATCCCGGAATATCCTTTGCGTATAACCATGAAACCGGCAAAATAACCGTCTCCAAAAACAACGGGCAAATCTTTCATCTCGGTTCGGGACTGAAAGGAACGGCTCTCGGCACAATTGATGACGGCGAAACGGCTTTTGCGCTGAACAAATGGACGCCTATCGGAACAATGTCAAAGGCATATGCCGGAATCTTTGACGGAAACGGTCACACTGTAAACGGTGTTTATGTGAACGATGAAAATATAGGCTATGCAGGATTTTTCGGACTTATCGGCGATAAAAATGCAAATAACAATTACAGCGGTCATGTAAAAAATCTTACGGTCGGAGAAAATTCAATTATTCTCGGTTATAAATGCGGAGGCAGCGGCTCTACAGGCGGAATATCCGCAATGGCAATGAGTATCGATACGCTCGTAAACTGCATAAACCGTGCGACAGTTGTCGGCAGAAGCAGCTCTGTTTCATTCAACAGCAGTGCGTCGAGCGTGGGTATGGTCGGAGGCATTGTCGGCTGTATGGCAGGAAAAGCGGAAAACTGCGAAAACTACGGTACGGTCATCAGCGATAATTATGCCGGCGGAATCGCCGGAAATTTGACCGGCGGCAGAACAAATACCTATGCGCAGGCATATGTATCGCTTGAGAACTGCCGAAACTACGGTGAGGTCTACGGTAATGAAGACTTGGTATCCGCAACCGAAACAAGCGGTCATGCGGGCGGCATTGTCGGAAATTCCGGCGGCGGTGATACGGCAGGCTGCGACGGCGGCATTATTGCAGGCTGTATCAATTTCGGAAAGGTTCGCGCAAGCGGTGCTGCCGGAGTCGTATATCAGGCAAGGGAAGGAACACGGATCAAACACTGCGCAAACAGAAACGAGATCGCTGCGACCTTAGTTTCGGTCGGTCTTGTGGGACAGATCGATTGGGGCGGATGCACTTTAGAGTCGAGCTATAACGCCGGAAAAGTGACTTTAACCGGAGAAGGCGGAGAAGCGGCAATTGCATATCCGATTGCGGGACTGCTGAAAACTTTTCTCGGAAATTCCCCGAGCCACACCGTACAAAAGTGTTATAACGACAGCACCGTACATCCTTGCGAGGACAACGCTCTTGCCGGTGCAAATATAAATATTAACGCATGCTACAGTGTTGAGACTTCCGTTTTTGCGACCGGTGAGCCGGCGTATAAAATGGGCTCGTGGTATGATCTGCGTTGGAAACAAAATATTGCAGAGCCTTACGAAGAAGGAAAAATTCCCGAAGATTATCCGAATATAACGGGAACAAGAGTTGTTTCGCATATTACGCACTATTGTTGTCATACCGATGAAACAAACAAGCAAGCGCATAAAAAATCGTTTTATTCCAATCTGACCAAGGATATTATCGATGAACATGCGCCAAACGAAATAGGCATATGTGCGCATTGCGGCAAAGATTTGAGAACACCGATTTTCTCTAAAGACGTACTTCCCGAAGCAAAGGTGGGAAAATCATACAATGTGAGAGTCGGCGTGAGCGATGATCCGCCAAGCTTAAAAGATTACATAAAGGCGGTTGTCAGTGAAACGGACGATGCGGCATACAGCTTTACGCATGGGCTTACCGGAAAAGCGGATCATAACTGGCGTTACGGCTATTATTACGACATTTCCGGAGTCCCGTCCGAAAGCGGAATGCTCAGTTTCACGCTTTCTGCGGAAAACGAAAACGGCATCACCCGGAAAACATACACCTTAAAAATTAATGAAAGCGATCCGCTTGAAATTACAACGCAAAGCAAGCTGGATAATGCAGCGGTCGGATCTGAATATTCACGCAGCTTATCGGTTAATTCGGATATCGCCGCAGCGTGGGGCGTTGCGGAGGGTTCAGCCCTTCCGCCGGGACTTTCGCTTAACCGGGAAACGGGTACAATCGGCGGAACACCGACAGAAAGCGGCAAGTATACCTTTTCGGTAACTGCAGAATGTGCAGATATGATAACCGCCAAGGAGTTTAATCT
>CAKSUT010000009.1 GCA_934502885.1 uncultured Eubacteriales bacterium
AGCTGTCAGCGAAGCTGACTGAGGGACTGTTTAATTTTTTGCTACACCGCCATTGAGAGAATATTTATCAGACAGCCTCTCGGTATTTTCGTTACTGTCATGCTCCACCATTGAGAGAGTGCTTATCCGACAGCCCCTCAGGCGGTTTCACCGCCAGCTCCCCTTACACAGGGGAGCCTCGTCGGCTTCGCCTCCTCCATGAAACACCCAAGAGCAAGTGCTAATCTCAAGCTTCGCACTCTCAGGAAAGCCACATCTTCACCGAATTTCGCTGTCGAGCTTTGCGAGGCGTGAAATCGGTGAACGGGAGAAGTTCGGATACATTCCCCACAAAGCCTGATGCCAATGTTCCCTTTGAGCGAGGCGTTGCCGAGCTTAAACGCTTCGACCTCGGATAAGATGAGTCTTTCCTCACTTCACGACGGCGGTGTCGCCTATGACGCCGTCGTGCGGTATTTCTCCAAACTATACAAAAGACTTTTCATTTCAAAGCGATAGCTTTGAAATCGATAAAGTTCTTTTGGTACTTTTCTTTCAAGAAAAGTACACCACCGTCCTTCGCCCGTCGGAGACACCGCCGCGGCGAGCGGCTCTCGGTCAATCGTCAATCGTCAATTGCTTCGTGTATTCTTCGAGGCATTTTCCGGACTCAAACATAGCTTTTGCGTCCTCGAGACCGACGTATCTGTAGTGCCACGGCTCGGGAGAGATTCCGGTGATGAGCTGCTTGTCGGAGGTGTAGCGGCAGATGAAGCCGTACTTGTACGCGTTCTCGGCAAGCCAGCCGTAGACCTCATAGCCTGCGGAGTGTACGCCGTCTGCGTTTATGTCAACCGCAAGTCCCGTTTCGTGTTCGCTCGTTCCCGGCAGAGCAACCCACTTCTTCGCTTCGTCGTCTGCGTCCTCCTCGGAGAAACCCTCGGCAATATACGCCGCCTTGCGCGCGTCTATCTCACCCTGCTGGGCTTCGCGTGTGCGGTAGCCCGACACTACCTTGCCGTAAAATCCGTCGGCTTCGGCGTCGGCAAGCATCATCGAAAGCGCCGCGGCTATCCTCTTGTCAACAAGCTCGCCGCCCTCGAATTCGACCGTCTCAACCGTGAAGTCCTCCGGCAGAGGATTGTCGCGGTTTACAAGTATGAGATACCACGGAGTCGTGTCCTCCGGCACCTCGGGGACCTCGGCGTTGTCCGGTATCAGCGGCTCTGCGGCGTTTCTTGTCTCCATGCCGTCGTATATTTCGTATACGCTGTCGTATTTTGCTCCGTCGTAGGCGTTCGAGCCGTTGCCTTTCTGCACGCTGTAGCCGCCGAGATAATATGCTATTGCCGCAACCGACACCGCTATGAGTGCGACCGCCGTCACGATAAGCTTTGTCGGGCTGTTGTTGTTTGTCATGTCAGTTTCACACGTCCTTTCATTTCTCCTATTTTACCACATTACGGCACTGATTGGGTTAAGATATGTTTGTCAAAGTCTTAAAATTTACGAAATTTTGCACGTGACTTACCGCCGACAGCTCAATATTAACAAAAAACCTCTTTAAAAAACCGCCGTGATATGATAATATAAAAGGTACGTAAATAATCCGAAAGGACTGATATCATGAAAGAAATAAGAGGTGTACGCCTTGTCGATTCACCGGTCGTGTACGACGCCGCGTCGAATATCGTAAATACCGCGCCTGCGGACTCCGTGACTCACGGCACGCTCGCGCATTCGATACTCGCTTCGCACAATACCTCGGGCTACCCCGACAGACTTAAGATTAAGTTTGACGCCATGGCGTCCCACGACATAACCTACGTCGGCATAATCCAGACGGCACGCGCCTCGGGACTCGAAAGGTTCCCCATGCCCTACGTTCTCACCAACTGCCATAACAGCCTCTGCGCCGTAGGCGGCACGATTAACGAGGACGACCACGTGTTCGGACTCTCGGCCGCAAAGAAGTACGGCGGCACCTTCGTTCCGGCACATATTGCGGTCATTCACCAGTACATGAGAGAGATGTTCGCCGGCTGCGGAAAGATGATTCTCGGCTCTGACAGCCACACACGTTACGGCGCTATAGGCACAATGGCGATAGGCGAGGGCGGCCCTGAGCTTGTAAAACAGCTCCTCGGCAGAACCTACGACATAAATTCTCCCGACGTCGTCGCAGTTCATCTCACAGGCAAACCCACCCTCGGCACAGGTCCTCAGGACGTCGCGCTTGCGATAATAGGAGCGGTTTTCGCAAACGGCTTTGTCAAGAACGCCGTGCTTGAATTCGTCGGCGACGGTATCGCGAACCTCTCCATGGACTTCCGCATAGGCATCGATGTCATGACGACCGAAACAACCTGCCTTTCCTCCATATGGATGACAGACGAAAAGACTCACGAATTCCTCACCCTCCACGGCAGAGAGGGCGACTACTCACGCCTTGTTCCGTCTGACGGTGCGGTATACTCACGCTGCGTTGAGGTTGACCTCGGTGCTGTTAAGCCGATGATAGCAATGCCTTTCCATCCCAGCAACGTTTATACGATTGACGAGGTTGTCGAAAATGCGGAGGATATACTCGCAGAGGTCGAGAAGAACGCCGAAAAGAGCCTTGAGGGCAGCGGCGTTAAGCTCACTCTCCGTGACAAGATAAGAAACGGCAAGCTTTACGTTGACCAGGGGGTTATTGCCGGATGTGCCGGAGGCGGCTTCGAGAATCTGTGTGCGGCGGCGGATATACTTTCCGGAAAAAGTACCGGCTGCGGTGAGTTCGGACTTTCGGTTTACCCGGCAAGCCAGCCCGTGTACATGGAGCTTGTCAGAAACGGTGCGATAGAAAAGCTTGCCGATGCCGGAGCGATAATCAGAACCGCTTTCTGCGGACCTTGCTTCGGTGCGGGCGACGTACCGTGCAATAACGGCTTCTCGATAAGACACTCGACCAGAAACTTCCCCAACCGTGAAGGCTCAAAGCCGTCGGGCGGTCAGATTGCGTCGGTAGCTCTTATGGACGCACGCTCAATTGCGGCGACTGCGGCGAACGGAGGCGTACTCACAAGCGCTGAAGCGCTCGCCGGCGGCAAGGCTTTGACTGCGGTTTACCCTTATCACTTCGACAAGAGCATATACGATAAGCGCGTCTACAGCGGCGGCGTCGAAAAGGGTGCGGAGCTTCATTTCGGACCCAACATCACCGACTGGCCGAAGCAGATACCGCTTGCCGATAACGTGCTTATAAAGATAGCGTCCGTAATCACCGACGACGTCACCACCACGGACGAGCTTATTCCCTCGGGTGAGACCTCGTCCTACCGCTCGAATCCCGAAAAGCTCTCCGAGTTTGCACTTTCGAGAAAAGACCCCGGCTACGTCGGACGTGCGAAAGAAACCCGTGCCGAAGAGGCGGCAAGACGAAACGACGGCAGACTTTCCGACGAGGTGAAAGCGGTTCTCTCGCTTCTCTCGGATAAGTACGACGGAAACGACGCCGATATCGAACTCGGAAGCGCGGTTTGCGCCGTAAAGCCCGGCGACGGCTCGGCAAGAGAACAGGCGGCGTCGTGTCAGAGAGTACTCGGCGGCATTGCCAACATCGCCTGCGACTACGCCACAAAGCGTTACAGAAGCAACGTCATAAACTGGGGTATGCTTCCGTTTATGTACGGCGGCGTGAAGGAGCTTTCGGTCGGAGCATACGTGTTCGTGCCGAATATCCGTGAGGCGGTTAAGAGCGGTGAAGTGAAAGCTGCGGCATACTATGTCTGCGGCGGCAAAGTGCATGAGATAACGCTCTCACTCCCGTCGGAGCTTACGAGCGACGAGAGACAGATAATCCTCGACGGCTGTCTTATCAACTACTACGCAAAGTAACTCTGCTTTAAAGTAAAATCAACCTCGGAGTCAGCGCTTCGGGGTTGTCTTTTTGCGCAAAAAATACCTCGGAGCTTTTTTCGACTCCGAGGCTTCGTTTTTTATTCGTCCTATCAGATTTCGGGAATGTTAATCTCAACCTCGTGACCTGCGTCGGAGGACTTCACGATACCGTCGATAATAGCCTGGTTGATGATGATCTGACTTGTCGGTATGGGAGCTTCCGTGCCGTTGATTACGGCGTCGAGGAAGTAACGTATCTTTCTGTCAACGTTTGTCGTACCCTCGGGGTTCTTGAGAAGAGGTACGGTGTACTGTGTGGGTTCGCCGCAGACGTCCTTGTAAACGGTCATTGCACCGCCGACGGAACCGTTCCAGCAGTCGGTCGAGGGAATTCTGAGAGAGCCCTTCGTACCCATGATTATGGTGTCGCCGGGAGTGTCAAGGTGCATATACCACGAAATTCTGAAGTCGAGTGTTACGCCGCCCTCAAGTCTTATGTAAGCCGCCGCCCAGTCGTCAACGCTGAAGAGCTTCGCAAACTTTTCGCCGTTGTTGGGGTAGGAGGAGGGCATCTTTCCGAAGAAGCCGGTCTTGATGCCGGAAACGGTGAGAGGCTTGGGGTAGCCGATGGCGTTAAGGCACATATCGAGGGAGTAACAGCCGATGTCGGCAAGTGCGCCGAGACCTGCGGTCGAATCCTGAATGAAGGTGTCGGTCCAGCCTACCGGGATGCCGTGACGACGTCCGCCGCCTGTCTGAATGTAGTAGATCTTGCCGAGTTCGCCCGAGTCTACTATCTTCTTTATCATCTTCATGTTTGCGTCGAATCTCGGCTGGAAGCCTACGGAAACTATCTTGCCTGCCTTCTTTTCAGCCTTTCTTATTGCAACAGCCTCGTCGAGGGTTACGCACATCGGCTTTTCGAGAAGTACGGGAAGACCGTGCTCAAGCGCCGCAATCGTACACTCGGCATGAGTTCTGTTGTAGGTGCAGACGGAAACCGCGTCAAGCTCAACCGTGTCGAGCATTTCGTGATAGTCTGTGAAGGTCTTGGCATTCGTGATGCCGTACTGAGCGAAGAATTTGTCAGCCTTGCCGGGGATGAGGTCGCAGCCTGCGACAAGCTCAACGTCATCCTGCTTGAGGTACGCCTTTATGTGGGAGTGAGCAATTCCGCCCGTCCCGATGAAGCCTATTCTGAGCTTCTTCTTTGCACCGGCAGCCTTTTTTTCTTCGATGCTGCCTTCCTTGTATGCGTCAAGTATATCTGCCATAGCAAGATACCTGCCTTTCTGTCGTTTTGAGGTAAACTAAAATTTAGTGCGCAAGCGGAATTATACCGCTCCACTGACCGCATTATAACACATAAGGTACAAAATGTCAAGGAGATTTTGACCGTTTTTTTGTCACTTTTCGGTTAAAAAACATATAGCTGCGAAACGTCTCACATTACCGTATCAAGCCACTTTTTCGCAAGCTCAACCCACTCGGCAATGTGTTCGAGATAATCACCGTCGTCGGGGAAAATGTCCCGTGTCGCAATCGACCTGCCGTGAGGACCTTCAGGGAAGATGTGCAGCTCGAACGGAATCTTGTTCTTCGAGAGAGCCTCCGCCATGACGAGGGAGTTATGCACGCTCACTCCGTTGTCGGTCGCCGTGTGCCAGATAAACGCCGGAACGGTCTTGTCGGAAACCTGCTTTTCGGCTGAATAAAACTCAAGCTCCTTCTCGTTCGGCTCACCCTTGCCGTCGGTGAGCAGCGTCTTGAAAGAACCCGTATGAGCGATCCTCGGATCGGAGGAAATGACGGGGTAGCCGAGTATCATAGCCGCAACTCTGTTCTCGCCGTGTGCAATTTCCGCTTCCTTTTCGACGAAGTCGCAGTGCCACATTGTGCCGAGAGTCGCCGCGAGATGACCGCCTGCCGAGAAGCCGACCACAGCGATTCTGTCGGGATCGATAAGATACTTGTCTGCGTTTCTCTTGATGTAAGCAACCGCCTTCGAGGCATCGATAAGGGGAGCCGGAACACCGCTCGGACGGAAAATGTTGTGTATCGTGGAATAATTGAGGACGAAAGTGCAGTAATTCGAGGTCATAAACTGCCGTGCAACCGGTTCGCCCTCGCCCCACCAGCATTGGCAGTAGCCGCCGCCCGGGAGAACAAGCATAACCTTTCGCCGAACGCCGCTTTCGGTGTGCGGAATATATGTGTCGAGATATACTTTGTCGTTGTCGTCGTAAAGATAGATTCTCTCGCAAATCATCGTGTGTATTCCTTTCAGTAATGTATTGGTCTGATTGCATAGACCCTGACCTTTGCCTGAAGCTTGGTTTAACACTATAGACCCATCAATTCTTGTCAAAGCCGCAGATTTCTCCGAGCCACTTTACGGATGCCCCGACCCAAGCCTCGGCGTGCTTTATGCTGCCGTCTCTCGGCTTGTCGAACTCGTCGGACTTGCAGCTTGCAAAGCCGTGCCAGCCTCTCGGGTAGATGTGAAGCTCGAACGGCACCTTCGCCTCGGACAGAGCCTTTGCGAACACTATCGAGTTCTCGACGGGAACGCCCGTGTCGCCGGAGGTGTGCCAGATGAAGCAGGGCGGCGTTTTGTCGGAAACACGGTACTCAAGCGAGTAACGCTCCGCCTTGTCGGCGTCAGGCTCACTGCCGTCGGTCGTGAGAAGATTTACGAACGATCCCTTGTGCGCTATCGACGGATCGGACGAGATGACGGCATACGAAAGAATTGCCGCCGCAATGCGGTTTTCATCACCCGTGACTCCTGCCTCCGCCTGTATTTTTTCGTCGTTCCACATCGTCGCAAGGCTTGCCGTAAGATGACCGCCTGCCGAGAAGCCTATCGCCGCAATGCGTTCGGGATCGATGAAGTACTTTTCCGCATTCTTCTTTATGTGCGCAACCGCTCTCGACGCCGCAATGAGGGGAAGCGACTCGCCGCCTTCGGATACGCAGTTCGGGAAGCACGGATAGTGAAGCACAAAGCAGTTGTATCCCTCTGCGAGATACAGCATCGCTATCGGTTCGCCCTCGCGGTCACTGCACACGCCGTGGTAGCCGCCGCCGGGTATTACGAGCATCGCCGGTCTCTTTATTCCTGCAAACTGACCCCTTGCGTAGACGTCGATGTAGGCGTCGTTTCTGCCCTCGATGAGATTTATTCTTTCAGTAAGCATGTTTTTCTCCTTTCGGTCTATTGAATTAAACCAACCGTGATTTTACTTGAGATCTCCGATGAAATACGCCATGATGTCGCATCCGTCGGGGAAGTATTTTCCGACCTTCATGCCGTCCTTGCCGCCGAAGGTTTCGTCATAACAGCCGACATTGCCTCCGAGGTTTTCTTTGCTGTCGAAGATGATGTACGGCACGGCGTCAAGCGTGTGAGTGCGGCGCACAAGGGGAGTGGGATGGTCGGGGAGAATGAGGAAACGGTAGTCCTCGCCGTCCTTCTTCATCTCGTTCTCGATGTAACCGATAATCTTTTCGTCGATAAGCTCTATGGATTTTATCTTGTTTTCAAGCTCGGCTCTGTGACCGCATTCGTCGGGAGCTTCGATGTGGACGTAAACGAGGTCGTCGCCGCCCCTCAAAGCATCGACCGCCGCCTTAGCCTTGCCGTCGAAGTTGGTGTTGATGTTGCCGGTCGCACCCTCGATGTCGGGAACCTTCATGCCTGCGCAGAGACCTATTCCCTTGATGAGATCCACCGCAGAAATAACCGTTGCATCGAGTCCGTACTTCTCCTTGAACGACGGCAGCTGCGGCTTCTTTCCCGGTCCCCAGATCCAGAGCGAGTTTGCCGGAAGAAGTCCTCTTTCACGGCGTGATTTGTTGACGGGGTGATCTTTCATTATCTCCCAGCTCTTTTTCATTATGTCGAGATACGGTTCTCCGACCTTGCCCTGCGGCAGATATTCGCCGATTCTCTTGCCGAGAATGTCGTGCGGACGGGTGAAGTCAAGTACCTCCGGAGCGTTGTCCCAGATGAGGCAGTGACGGTAGCTTACGCCGGGATAGAACTTTCTTGCCTCTGTGCCGAGAGCTTCGTCCACCGCACGTATGAGCTGCGCCGATTCCTCTGTCGGTATTTCGTCCGCACCGTGGTCGAGAATGACGAGATCCTCGTAAACGTCGCCGTCCGAGAGAGCGACCGTGTTGCACCTGTAGGCGGTTTCGGTCGGAGTCATGTCGATTCCCATGCTGACCGCTTCAAGGGGAGAGCGACCCTTGGAATACTTCTTGGGACTGTAGCCGAGTACGGCGAGATTTGCCGTGTCGCTTTCGGGAACCATGTCCTGCGGTACGTTGTTGACAAGTCCCACCTTGCCGTTCGCCGCCATTCTGTCCATGTTGGGCTTTTTCGCCGCCATGAGGGGAGTCTTTCCGCCGAGAGCTTCGACAGGGTAGTCCGCCATGCCGTCGCCTATGACAACTATGTACTTCATTTATTTACCATTCCTTTCTTCAAATACAACTTGGGTCTATTGTGATAGACTAATATACCAATACCCCGATAACGGCGCCTGCCGCTATGAAAACAAGGGGGTGAATTTTCCTGAATTTCGCCGCAAGCGGAACGAATGCCGCAAACACGGCAATGCTCACCGGGTCAACCGAAAAACCTGTGAGATTCCCGGCAAGGAGGCTTTTTACGTCGATTCCGCAAACCGCCGTGACGAAAACGTCGAGTATTGCCGCCGTGATAAGCGCCGCCGAGGCGGGTCTGATGCCGTAGAACGTCCCCTTTACAAGACTGCTCTCGCGGAAGCGGTCGAGGACTCCCGACACAATGAGCATCACTATCACCGACGGTGCAATGAGAGAAAGCGTCGCGAACGCACCGTAGATAAAGCCGCCGGGAATGCTTCCGGTGTCGGCAAAGCCTGCGCTGTACCCGGCGTAGGTCGCCATATTTACGCCGATAGGACCGGGAGTCGCCTCGGAAATTGCAATCATGTCGGTAAGCTCTGACGGCGTGAACCAGCTGTAACGCACTGCAATGTCCTTGAGAAAAGGGAGAGTCGCAAGACCGCCGCCGACGGCGAAAAGTCCTGTTTTGAAAAACTCGATAAAAAGCGAAAGGAGAGTTCTCATTTTCCGTCGCCTCCGCTCTTGCAAAGTGCGCTTACAATGTTCCCGGCAAACGCCGAAGCGATAACCGAAAGCGCCGGATCGAGACCGAAAACGAGAGTCAGCGCAAGCACCGCCAAAGCGATTACGGCAGTCGGAATATCGATTATCGCCTTGCGGCACACACGGTACACCGACACCGCCACGACAGCGCACACCGCCGCACGTATTCCTCTGAGCGCACAGACGAAGTATTCGTTTTCGGCAATGCCGCTTCCCGTGAGAAACGCCGCAATCAGACCTATTATTACTATCGACGGAAACGCAACGCCGAGAGTAGCGGCAATACCGCCGGCAATCCCCGCACGCTTTCTGCCGATGAAGGTCGCAACGTTGACGGCAATGGCGCCCGGCGTACACTGAGCGACGGCGTAGCAGTCCATTATTTCGTCCGCATTCGCCCAGTTTCGCTTATCGCAGATTTCACGCTCCAGAAGAGGTAGCATTGCGTAGCCGCCGCCGAATATACACATGCCGATTTTGGCAAAGGTGAGAAAAAGTTCGAGAAGCCTCATACGTCGAACACTCCCTTGCCCTCAAAGAGCCGCTTTGACATGGCGTGGTTCGAGTAACCCTTTTCGCCCGAAACCTCTCGTATTATCTTTATAAAGTACGGAAAAACGGCGTGTTCGTCTTCGCTCTTAAGCTCGGTTTCGCAGACCGAAACATCGGCGCACGACGGATATGTGTCAACCTCGAAAAGCTGTCCGAGGCAGAGAAACGTCCGCCTTGTCTTCTCGACCGTCTCCGTACCCGCCTCTTTTTCGCAAAGAAGCGATTCGTACGTCTCTTTTGTTATCTCATGCTCATCCTCAATGCAGGAGATGGGGGAGATGCGCCGCTTTTCGTTGTATATGTAGGTCACGCCTTCTTCCGACTCCGAACGCCGCACTCGCCTTGTCACACCCTTCGGCGCTGAAAGATAGGTTTGAGAGAAGTTCTTCAGAGAGTAGCCGTCCATGTCCGCGAGACGCGAAAAATCCGGCGTTTCAATGAGATATTTTCTTTCGGTTTCAATCACGGCATCGTTTTCCTTTCAATTGGCTGTACGACCATATAATACTACATTTGCACGTTCAAGTCAAGGTTGATTTTTTGAACAAACGACGCGAACACAACACAAAAAACCGCAAGTCCCTTGCGACCTGCGGCAGAAGAATTTTCGCACCGTCGGAGCGAACGCCTTTATCTGCGTTCGGTGTCAGTGACGGTTGTGTCCGGTTCTCTTTCCCTGAAGAGCAGAGAGATGCACCAGAGCGCCGAAAGACCCACAATGACATATATCACGCGGCTGACGATTGCGTCCTGACCGCCGAAAAACCATGCGACGAGGTCGAAACGGAAAAGACCGATAAGTCCCCAGTTTATGCCGCCGATGATTGAGAGTATAAGAGCTATTCTGTCAAGCATTATACGAACATTCCTTTCCGGAGAACCAAAGCGAAGCTTGCGGTTCTCGATTCTTTGATTGTTGCACGCGGTTAGCCGAGAAAGAGCTATCTCTGTGCGACAGTAATATTTTTGACTCTGACATTCGGTTTTATGCCGCTATAATTTTGCCTAAATTTACAAAATGCGGTTGATAAGCGGAGCGTTTTGTGATAATATCTACCGCAGAAATATAAATCGAAAGTCGGGTAAATATATTTATGGAAGAAGTAAGACTTCAAAAATACGTCGCGGAGTGCGGTCTCATGTCACGCCGTGCCGCAGAAAAGGAAATAGAACTCGGAAATATCACCGTCAACGGAGAAAAGGTCGAGGTCGGACGGAAAATAATACCGGGACGCGACAAGGTGGTCTACAAAGGTAAACCCGTAACCGGCGGCGGAGAATCCGAGAAGCTTTATATACTCCTCAACAAGCCCAGAGGATACGTCACCACCATGAGCGACGAAAAGGGGCGCAAGTGTCTTCCCGAGCTTCTTGCCGGCGTTCCGGGGCGTGTTTACCCCTGCGGCAGACTCGACATGGACTCCGAGGGACTCGTTATACTCACGAACGACGGCGACGCCGCCGCGGCGCTCATGCACCCGAAGCACGATGTCGAGAAGATATACCACGTCAAGATAAAGAAGGACGTCACGCCGGCTGAGCTTTCCGCACTCAACGCGCCGATGGAGATAGACGGTTACAAGCTTCGTCCGGTAAAGGTTACGGTGATGTCGCAGAAGGACGGCGAGACGGTTCTCCGCTTTGTCCTCACCGAGGGCAGAAACCGCCAGATAAGAAAAATGTGCGACAAAGTCGGACTCCGCGTCGCAAGGCTTCGCCGCATATCGATAGGTGAGCTTAATATAGGCGTCCTCCCCGTCGGTAAGTGGAAGTATATGAACCACAGCGAAGAGGAATGGATGAAAAGCTTGTACAATTGACGATTACGGAGAACGGGAGTGTCCTTTTCTTGAAAGAAACGTGCGACGCCGCAAAGCGGCTTTCGCCAAAAGAACTTTATCGATTTCAAAGCTACGCTTTGAAATGGGAAGTCTTTTGTATAATTTTGAGGTTATACCGCGTTCGGTCGCCTTAAATTCAAGCGACCGAACGAGATAGGACAAGACTCATTTAACCGAATACAGTACGGCGACCCGACGCCATAAAGCTAAGCGTCGGGTCGTGATTTTTTTTTGCATCAGACTTTGTTGGGACTGTATCCGAACTTCTCCCGTTCGCAAATGAAACGCCTCGCAAAGCTCGACAATTTCATTTTTGCGAAGATGACGTTTTTGGGTGGTACATGATTCGAGATTAGCACTTTCTTATGGATGTTGTTGGAGGCGACCACGTCGCCGAGGCTCCCTTGTGTAGCCGGTTGCAGAGCAACCTATGGAGCTGTCAGCGTAGCTGACTGAGGGATTGTTTAATTTTTCTGCTACATCATTGAGAGAGTACTTATCCGACAGCCCCTCAGGCGGTTTCACCGCCAGCTCCCCTTACACAGGGGAGCCTCGGCGTCTGCAACGCCTCCAATAATACCATGGAGATAATACGTATTTCATACAATTTCAAACCCCACCACTCTCTTCAAAAATCCATCTTTCCGTTGTTGCACACGCCCCAAATCTGCCCATGTAATCAATGAAGAAAAGCGACTTTAGGAGCTTTTCCTCCCCAACGTTGCGAAGCAACACATCACGGTTTTGCGAAGCAAAACACTTCACTTCGGCGCAGCCGAAACTTCACTCGACCGAAGGTCGAACATCACTTTAAATGCTCCGCCTTCTTCGCCATTTCTTCAACATACGCCCTCATTTCGGCTTTCGAGTCTATTGCGGAGGCATGAAGGACGACCTCTCGCCGCTCTTCGTCGGAGAGAGCGGAGAAGTATTTCATTGCGTCGGTGTTCATCGACATTGCCATTCCGAGACCTATGGGAATGCCGAGTTCGTGTTCCTTTGAGTCAGCCATAATATATTCCTTTCTTTGCCTTTTCGGCATATATTCCGTATTCTATGCCGAAACAGTCATGTTGATACACGTTTTCGCTTTGCACTTTATTGTTCCCCTAAAAAAGCATTTTATGCAAAAAACGACCGCACCACAAATAAGAGGTGCGGTCATATTTTTAAACGGAAAACGGCATTCCGCTTGTCTGCGTGATTATATTCAATACTTCGGCAAACGTATCAGCTTTCGCTCGGGGCTTCCCTCGGGCGGAAGCTTGTCGAACACCCAAACGCGGCACTCCGCAAGGTCAACCTCGGGTTTTGCCGCGAAGGTGAGATGTATTCTCGTCATGCCCTCGCTTGTGGCGAGAATTTCGGCGTCAGGTCTACAGTATTCGACCACGCACCTCGGGTTTCCCGAGGCTGTGATGTTGTGATAACCGAGATGCCAGACGAGAGCGTCGTTTGCGGCAAAACTGCCGCTCTTGCCGCCTGTCGCGGAAATGCCGGCGTTCGCGAACAGCTTCTTCTTCTCGCCGACTGCCATTATTATGTCGCGCGGCGTTTCGGTCGCCGTACCATTTATATCGGGAAACGGGAATTTTTCGTTTCCGATTATATTCTGAAGTGCTTTCGGCGTCGCGGCAAAGTACAGTCCCTCGAGAATCATTGCTTCACCGTCGGGAATTTCGGTGCATCTTAATGTCGTTCCGAAGGGTTGAAGATGAAAATGCTCGGTGTTGTATTTTCCGCCGACCGAGATGTTGTCAAAACTGAAGACGGCGAAAGACCAGCGGTTCGCGGTGAGCTTATTCATGCTGCCGAGTCTGAACCGCTTGAAATCGCGGTTGACCTTGAGTCTGTCGTTGGGACTCGGGACGAAGGTCATATAGCTTGCCGACGGTTCGCCGGGGTGAGTAACCTCGTAGTAGTATCTCACGGCGAGATACCTGTAAACTCCGAGGTCGATTTTGCGCGTGCCGCTTATTATCGAGTCGTTTTCGGGATATTTTCCGTGTCCCTCGATTTTCAGAATCTGATCGACATTCCCCACGGGAACTATCTTTGTCGCCGTAAAGCCGTAAAAATCGCCGTTTGTTATCCCGGCGCTTCCGCCTCTCGGATCGTTTTCGGGCTTACTGTAGATGTTGTTGACGATCGTGTGAAAAAGCTCGGGACAGACGGAGACGGTCGTGGTTGTGGTGTCGTTTATCACTCCGTTGTCCGCAAGCTCGGAGCGGCGGCTCTGCATATACGCCTCGTTCCTGCTGCGCAGAAGGTTTATGTAAGGGCGGCTCACGTTTATTATCGTGTCCTCCTTGCCCCTTTTGCCCTCGAAGAATACCTTGGTGCGCTCGACCGAGGAGGTTCTTTCGAGGTTTATTATGAAGCTTTTGTGTACGCGGACAAACGACGGCAGAGTTATGAACGGCTCGACCTCTTTCATGTTGACGGGAAACTCCTCCGCCGTGCCGTCGGTGTAGTGCAAGAGCGTCTTGCGGAGCGTCGATTCCATGAACGCCACCTTGTCAAGCTCGACTATGTGCATCGCGCCGTACTTTTCGAGAAGAATACGCTTCGACGCATAATTCTTGCGTATGCGGTAAAGGCAGTCGCGCAGAGAGGCGCGGTCTATCGGAACCGTGAGAAAATATGCGTGCGGCACCTTGTAGACGTCGCGGAAGCGTGAGATGTCCGAAGAGACGAACACAAGCGTTATTCCCGGTGTGAGAGACAAGAGCATATTAGCCTGCTCGAGAGTGCCGCGCGTCGTCACGTCGAAAAACAGCACTTCAAAACGCTCCCCGTGAGCTACTGCGGAGCGGTAATCCTCGGCGTCCGTGAAATTGCGAAGGACGAGATTCCTGTAACTGCCGTTTTCGGTTGTGCCGAGAATGTCAAGAGCCTTTGCCGTCTCGGCGCGTTCGTCCTCTATAATCGCAATTCGCATACGGTGACACGTTTTCCTTTCATGAGATTTTTGCCGTTTTCTGCGGCGTACGGCGGACGCTTACTTTTTGACAGCGTGTTCGGGCGGAAGAGAGGGATCGGTCTGCACCTCGGGAACCGATCCTCTGCCGAAGTATTCCGCCGCCCTTTCGCGGAGCGCCTTGCGGTAAGGTCGGCTCACGTTTATTTCCGTGCCGTCCGTGAATAACACCCTTGTGCTCTCGATGAGAGAAACGTGGTCGAGGTTTATGATAAAACTTTTGTGAATGCGCACGAACGCCGGAGAGTCTATTATCTCCTCGATGTCCTTCATGTTGTACGGAAACGCCTCTTTTTCGCCGCTCTTGAAGGTGATGACGATTTTTCGGAGTATCGATTCTATTATGAGAATGTCGCTGAGAGCGATTATGCGCTTTGCCCCGTTTTTCTCGAGTACGAGAGTGTGTCCGGCGTAGCTTTGCTTTATGCGGTAAAGACAGTCGCGAAGATATGCGCTGTCGATGGGCTTGGTGAGAAAATATGCGTGCGGCACTTTGTAAACCTCTTTGAAGTAGGTTTCGTATGCCGACACAAACACAAGTATAAGACCCGGAGTGAGCCGGAGAAGCTCGTTTGCCTCGGCTATTCCGCTTGTTCCGTTGCCGAGAGTTATGTCGATGAAAAGCACGTCGAAACGGCTTCCGTCTTCAACCGCACGCTTGTAGGACTCAACGTCGAGAAATCCGAACAGAGCCATGCTGTTCTCCGTGTCCGCCTCCTTGAGAAGCGTCAGCATCTTGCGTACTTCGGTCTTTATGTCGTCTATTACGGCTACTCTCATCAATGGTCTTTTTCCCCCTGTAAATTGTGAACTCTGTCTCTTTGCTCTGCCTTTGCGGTAACGCCTGTTTTTTAACAACATAATCGTTATTATGTGGTATTAAGAGAGTCGTAAGTGACAACATAATCGTTATTATGTTGCCTCAATTTTCGGCAAAAAACGACATTTTGAGGCATATTTCCCCCAAATAATCGCTTTTTTTTCAGAGCCGACAGTGCCATTATACCACACAATGCGGCAATTGTCAATATTTAAATACGCCTTATGTATAAAAAACGGTTTATTTGTTAAATATGTTTTGGCTGCAAAAGGCAAAAATAATGTAAAAGGCTTAAGAAAGCCGATAATACCACATAATAACGATTATGTTGTAAACTAACACAAAAGCAGTCCGAGGTGCTGGAGCTTAACGCACAACCGCAGTCGCCGTATACAGTTTTACCTTTTTGCCGTATTTCTTTCATCTTTTTTTCAGTGTTCTCCGTAAAGCGCCGCAAGTCCGCCCTCGGAGGTCTCACGGTAGCGGCACGAAAGATCGCGGCCCGTTTCGTACATTGTCTTTATCACAAGGTCGAGAGATATCTTGCGGCTTTCGTAAAGCATCTGCGCAAGGCTCACGGCATCCACGGCGCGCATTGCCGCAACGGCGTTCCGTTCTATGCAAGGTATCTGCACAAGTCCCCCGACAGGGTCGCACGTAAGACCGAGGTGGTGTTCGAGGGCGATCTCCGCCGCGCACTCGATCTGACGCACCGTGAGTCCCTTGAGACAGGCAAGAGCCGCCGCCGCCATTACGCACGCACTGCCTATCTCCGCCTGACAGCCGCACTCCGCTCCGCTTATCGAGGCGTTTGTTTTTATGATGTTTCCGACAAGTCCCGCAACCTCAAGTGCGGTTATTACCTCTTCGTCGGAAAAACCGAGCTCCTCTCGCTTGAAGTACAGTACCGCCGGAAGCACACCCGAAGCTCCGCAGGTGGGAGCGGTGACGGTCGTTTCGCCCGAGGCGTTTTCCTCGCCGACGGCGTAGGCGTATGCCGATATGAGGTAAATCTCCTTCTCGTGACCGAACTCCTTGCTTCGTCCCCGGTTCAGAAGAAGCCCGGCGCGCCGCGATATGCCGAGACCTCCCGGGATTATTCCCTCGCGGCGGAGTCCCGACTCTATTGTCATCTGCATTCTGTCCCACACGCGGCGAAGATAATACCGAACCTCTTTTCCCTCGCGGCGTTCGACGTATTCGCCGAGGGTTATTCCTTCGCCTTCGCACACACGCTCGATTTCTCCGAAGTGCGTTTCGCGGTAAACCGCCTCCGCTTCGGTTTTGGGTTCGCCGAGAATTTCTATATCGCCGCCGCCGACCGAGAGAAAGGTGAGCCGACCTGCCTCTTTTTTGCCGCAAAACGCCGCTATTTCCATTGTGTTCGGATGCGGAAGAGACGCTATGTCGCGCTCTTCGTCAAAGACGATTTTTCCCGTCTTTTCGCCGAAGGTTTCGCTTATGGCGTAGTCGGTTCTGTGACCGCGGCCGGTTTTCGCGAGAGAGCCGTAAAGAGTCACGTCGAATACGGTTGCTTCGGGAAACCTCTCGAGCATTATGCCGCACGCACGCTCCGGCCCCATGGTGTGCGAACTCGACGGTCCCCTTCCTATTTTGTATATTTCCTTTATCGAGGGCATTGACTTTTCTTCCATGAAGATTCTCCCTTCCTGTCTCGAACGGTAATTATTTTTTCATATGCCTGTATTCTGTGGGAGTTGCATTGTATGCGGACTTGAATACTCTCAGAAAATGCGAAAGGTTGCCGTAACCGCATTCCAAGCATATTTCGGTCACGCTCAGCTCTGTTTCGGCGAGCATTCTTTCGGCACGCCGCAAACGCATATCCGAAAGATATTTGGAAAAACCCACTCCGAGAGCGTCCTTGAAAATCCTTGAAAGATACTGCGGTGTGACGGACAGCTGCTTTGCGACGGACGGCAAGGAGATATTTCCGCAAAAGCCTTCGTTTATTATTCCGACTGCCTCGGCGACTATTCGCAAGCCGTGCCTTTCCGAGGACGGTACGACTCTTTCTCCGTCGGCAAGAAGTCTGTAAACCATAGTGTTTATGAGTGCCTTCAAATATGATTTGTCGCCGCGGAACTTCAAAGCCTCTCGGAATGCCGCCGCCATGAAACCGTTTTCGTCGAGGTTCGGCACAATGACCGAGGAGATTTGCGTATTTTGACCGCCTATGACCGTATTGTCAAACGACAGCTTAATGTATCCTGACGCTTGACCGGTTACCTTTATGCTGTGGAAATCCGACGGGCTTATGAGTATGGCTGTCGTTGAGGCTATCGGAACAAACCCGTTGTTTATGAAAACACCGCCGTTGAAAGGGCGATACAGCGTCATTTCATAGTATGAGTGGGTGTGAGTCCGAAAATCGAATACATCTCCCGTTTCCGCAAGTATCTCTCCGAGAGGAATTCCGAACCGTTCCGCACCGATATATTCATCAGTCAAAAGCTTCACCCCGCTTTATGCCGAAAAGTTAAAAAATGCAATACATTGAACAAATAAACGCAAGAAAGGATAGCCGTCGTGTGTTACAATTAATGTGTGGTTTGTCCGAACGCTCATGTTTTTTTCGGGTTAACAGACACACATTTACATTGTATCACGTTTTTAAGAAAAGTCAAGTAAAAATTGAGGAATGGGGCGGAACTGTGAAGGGATTGTTTGATAACGGATTTTTTACGGGTATAAACTACTGGGGATCGGAAAGTGCGATAAATATGTGGGAAAACTTTAACGCCGAATCTGTGGAAAACGACTTTCGGCTTCTTTGCGGCGCAAGGATTACTCACCTTCGTGTGTTCCCGCTGTGGCCGGTGTTTCAGCCGCTTAAAGCACTGTATTCTTTCGGAGGTGTCGAGGAGTACGGCTTCGGGGAAGAACCGCTTCCGGATACCCCTGCCGGGCGTGCCGGGGTCAGTGAGGAGGCTTGCCGCAATTTTGAGGTGTTCTGCAATCTCGCCGAAAAATACGGGCTTAAGCTCATCGTCGGACTCATAACCGGTCATATGTCGTTCAGAAACTACGCTCCTCCGGCATTTGACGGAAAACCGCTTGTCGGAAATCCGACGGTTACCAAGTGGCAGCTGAGATTTGTCAAATACTTCGTTGCGAGGTTTGCAAAAAAAGCGGCGATTGTCGGCTGGGATCTCGGCAACGAAACTTCCAATCTTCCGAATATGAATTCCGGTCCGGATACCTTCGGCGTATGGTGCGAGACAATTGCCGATGCGATAAAGGTCTGCGACGGTACACGTCCCGTTATCTCCGGACTTGCCGAATCGACGGTTGAAAAGGGAACGTCAAGCTTCAGGATGGCGGGTGAGGTGTGCGATGTGCATACGACGCATCCTTACGGCATTTTTTCAACCGCCTCCGAGCCGCTTGCCACCATGAGACCGATACTCGATCTGCCGCTTCGGTGCCGTCTCGGCGAGGATATCGGAGGTGTACCGACCTTTGTGCAGGAATTCGGTTCGATTGGCTATATGAACTGCTCGGAAAAGACCGAAGCGGAGTTTTACCGTGCCGCGCTTCTTACGTCTCTTGCGCACGGTGGTCACGGAGTTATGTGGTGGTGCGCCTTTGATCAGGGACACTTCGGATATGCACCCTACCGTTGGAATACAATAGGAAGCGAGTACGGTTTCTTCGATAAGAACATGAACGAAAAGCCCATAGTCGAAGTAAACCGCAGATTCTGCGAAAAGCTTGAGAAGATTCCCGGAAGGGTACTTCCGAAGCACACCGTAAACGGCACGGTCATCGTCGAAAAAGACGACGGAAGGTCGGTTGACAGAGGGGTTCTTGCCGCAGCTTACATACTTGCGAAGCGCGCGAATATGGACGTCGGCTTTACGTATGCGCTTGACCCGATACCCGATTCTCCCCTCTATATTTTCCCGTGCGTTGCCGGAAATCATTCGATAACGCTCGGAAGACTTAACGAAATACTTGACAGGGTGAGAAAAGGTGCGGTGCTTTATATGTCGGCACACACGGGACTTTTCAGGTCTGTCCCCGAAATTACAGGAACAACCTTTGAATACCGTGAAAAAATCGACGCCGTAAAAACCGTCCGCTTCGCAGACAGAGAGCTTTGCATAAATACCGCATACTTCTTGAAGCCCGAGGAGACTTCGGCCGAGATACTCGCAAGAGATGAAAACGGAGAGGGCGTGTTCTTTAAGCACAAATACGGTGAAGGCTATGTGTACTTTCTCACCGTTCCTCTCGAAAAGCACGTTGCCGGCGAAAAAGGTGCGTATTTCAAGGATGACGCTCCTGAGTACGAATGCATCTACCGTGAGCTTGCGAAAGCCTCCGGTGCCGAAAGAGCTGCCGACAGCGACAACCGATTTGTACGTCTCACCGAACATATCATTGACGAACGTTCGCTTTATATATTCGCAATAAACTATAACAATAAGCCCGAGACCGCAAGCCTCACGCTGAACGGAGATTACGATGTGACGGCGGTGTTCGGAGAACGCTTTGAAAACAATACGCTTTCAATTTGCCAAAACGACGGAGTACTCCTGAAAGCTGTCCAAAGAGGTGAGAAAAGGTGATATACAAGCTTGCGGAAAACAGAGTCTGCCGGACATATAGCGGCGGCGCAAAGATTGATGCATTCACGGGCAGAAAGTGTGAGCGTGAGGGATTTTACCCTGAGGATTGGACGGCTTCGACCGTCTGCGCAAAGTCGCCGGGCGGCAGAACAGAGGGATACGGCATTGCCGAAAACGGTCAAACCGTCTCGGATATTGTCGGCAGTGAGGGACTTCCGATACTTGTAAAGCTGCTTGACGCCGGGGAGCGGCTTGCCGTGCAGGTGCATCCTACCGTTGAATTTGCAAGGAAGCACTTAGACTCGCTCTTCGGAAAAACCGAATGCTGGTATATGCTCGGATGCGATGAGGACGCCTGCGTTTATCTCGGCTTCGGCAGAGGGATAACAAAAGAAAAATGGAAGTCGGCGGTGCTTGACGGCGGCAGTGAAAGGATTCTTTCAATGCTGTGTGAAATACCCGTAAAAAAGGGAGACTTTGTGTTCGTCGGCGGCGGAATTGTTCATGCGATAGGTAAGGGGTGCTTTTTGGCGGAGCTTCAGGAACCGAGCGACATTACGCTGGTTGCCGAAGAAAAAACTGCGTCGGGAGGGACGATACCGAAATTCAGGCGCGACTGCGGACTCGGACTCGATAAAGCACTCGATATGTACGATTATACCGGTTTTACGGAAGACGAGGTGCGCAGTAAGTACGTCTTTCATCCCGAAATCGTAAGAAACGGCGTGACGGAAGTGTGCGGTCGTTTTCTTACCGATAAATTCTCGATGGTTATCTTAAACGGCAATGCGGTTTACAAAGTAAAAAGAAAATATGCCGTGGCGATAACGGTATCGGGGGAGGGACGTCTCTGCGGCGAAAAAACCGTATGCGGCGACAGATTTCTCATACCGTGCGGCGATTTGGAAAAAATGCGTATCACGAGTGAGGGCAACGGCGATTTTACTGTGATACTGTGTGAGTGACCCTCAAATTTTAGATAAAATGAAAAATAAATATTACATATTTAACAATTAAAGCTCAAATCCCTTGACATTTTTGCCGAAACGGTATAAAATTACAGGGTAACGGTGAGTGTATCGCACTTGCCGTGCCAACGGATTTTATTGCGCTGAAAATCGGTGCGTTTCTTATAAAATATAATTTTTTTACCGGTTCAAGTTTATATATGTAATATATATCGTGCGGACAGAGTCTTTCGGTGTGCTGCGGTCGGGTCTTTCGGCGTTGCGCGGTCTTTTCGCACGGCACTTTCGGAATTCAATATGTTTTGTAAGTCAGAATGCGCCGACAGAGTGCGTTTTCCCGTGCGTTTGGGGAGACGTGTTCGTGTCGGCATTTCTTTTTTTCGCGCCGCCTTTTTCGGGGCTTTTGCCACTGTTGAAAATTTTTAAAGGAGGTGCTTGTTTTTGAACTGGATTATCGGACTCATAATTGGAATTTTCGCCGGTATTGTAATTGCCGGAATCGCTTTCGCACTTATAATCAATCACAGAAAAAAGATCGGTGCGGACGAAATCGAAGCCGCAAAGAGCGAGGCGAAGAGAATAGTCGATGAGGCTCAGAAGACCGGAGAGACTAAGAAAAAGGAAGCTCTCATCGAAGCCAAGGAAGAAATAATACGCAACAAAAACGAAGCTGAAAGAGAAGCCAAAGAGAGAAGAAAAGAAATCGACCGTCTTGAAAAGAGAGCCATTCAGAAAGAGGAAACTCTCGACAAAAAGATCGAGTCCTGCGAAAAAACCGAGGAAAACTACCGTAAAAAGATAGCCGACTGCGAGGCAAAGGAGGCGGAACTTGAGGAACTCAAGACCGCAAAGCTTGCAAAGCTTGAGGAGCTGTCCGGACTTACCGCGGAGGAAGCCAAGGATTTGCTCATCAAGGAGATCGAGTCGCAGGTACGCCACGAGGCGGCGATGAAGATCAACGAAATTGAGCAGGAGGCGAAGGACGAAGCGGAGACGAGAGCGAGAAACATCGTTGCTCTCGCAATCCAGAGAATAGCGTCCGACCACGTTTCCGAGACGACCGTTTCGACTGTCGCACTTCCCAACGACGAGATGAAGGGAAGAATCATCGGCCGAGAGGGACGAAATATCAAGTCCATAGAGAACATAACGGGAGTAGACCTCATAATCGACGACACCCCGGAAGCGATAACCATTTCGTGCTTCGACCCGGTAAGGCGAGAGGTTGCGAGACTTGCGCTTGAAAGACTCATCGGCGACGGCAGAATTCACCCCACGAGAATCGAGGAAATGGTCGAAAAATGTCAGCGCGAGGTTGACCTTGTCATCAAGCAGTCGGGCGAGCAGGCTGTGTTCGAGACGGGAGTCCACGGACTCAACCCCGAGCTTATCAAGCTTCTCGGCAGACTCCGTTACAGAACGAGTTACGGTCAGAACGTGCTCATACATTCGCTTGAGGTTGCGCACATTGCCGGCATTCTTGCGGACGAACTCGGCGTAGACTCCACCCTTGCAAAGCGCGCGGGACTTCTCCACGATATCGGTAAGGCTGTAAGCCACGAGGTCGAGGGATCTCACGTTGCGATAGGCGCGGACATCGCGAGACGCTACCGCGAGAACAAGGACGTTATCCACGCCATAGAGGCGCACCACGGCGACGTGGAGCCTCAGACGGTTGTTGCGATGATAGTACAGGCGGCGGACGCCGTATCGGCAGCACGTCCCGGTGCAAGAAGAGAGAATCTCGAGAACTACATCAAGAGACTCCAGAAGCTCGAGGAAATAGCAATGAGCTTCGACGGCGTCGAGAAGTGCTTCGCCGTACAGGCAGGCAGAGAGATACGCATCATGGTCAAGCCCGAGAAGATAAACGAGGACGATATGACGCTCCTTGCGCGTGACGTCGCAAAGAAGATCGAGGGCGAACTCGAGTATCCAGGTCAGATTAAGGTCAATATCATAAGAGAAAGCCGCAGAGTCGATTACGCAAAGTAAAAGACAAAGCCTCATAAGAAAAAACGAGCCGCAGATCCGAGATGAGGGTCTGCGGTTTTTGAAATTGAAAATGGAAAGTTGAGAATGGAGAATTGATGTTGAAAAGCGGAGCTTTTCAAAAATTGAAAATTGAGAATGGAAAATGGAGAATTGGGGTTGAAAAGCTCCTGAAGTCGCTTTTCTTCAATATTTGAATGGTGCGGAATTTGAGGGTGTGCGGCGACGGGAAGCACCGCTTCGTAATTGAGAATTGAGAGTGGAGAATTGAGAATTGGGGTCGAAAAGCTCCTAAAGTCGCTTTTCTTCAATGATTGAATGGCGCGGAATTGAGCGTGAGCGGCTGTCCCTTTTCCGCCGCAGGCGGAATAAAATTCAAATCTGTTTTCATCGGCAATTTACTTGCCGATGAGAACACCTATAGATTCGCGAGTGAAGAGAAGCAAGCGGAGCTTGCGCCTCAAGCGAGGCGCGAGTGTACGAATCTGTGGGGGGATACCATAAGGGGGGAGTGGAATTTCCCCCTTATGAAATAACGTCCGTCCACGACTTACGAAGCTCGGGCGTTAGCGGCTGTCCCTCTTCCGCCGCAGGCGGAATACAATTCAAATTTGTTCTCATAGGCAATTCATTTGCCGATGAGAACACCTATAGATTCGCGAGTGAAGGGAAGCAAGCGGAGCTTGCGCCTCAAGCGAGACGCGAGTGTACGAATCTGTGGGGGATATCGTAAGGGGGAGTATGTACTCCCCCTTACGAAGGCATCGCTTGCGATGCCTTAGATAACGTCCGTCCACGACTTATGAAGCTCCGGCGTGAGCGGCTGTCCCTTTATCTCGAAAAGCTCACGTATGTTCACGAACTCGTACCCCTTCGCCTTGAGAAGCGGTATCGCCTCTTCGAGTACGTCCGGAGTGAGGTGGTTTCCTCGGCAGTCGTGCATGAGGAAAATGTGTCCGTCCGACGCACACGAGAGAACCCCCGCAAGACGGGTTGCGTAGTCCGAGGTCTTCGGATCGTCCTCACGTGAGTTCCAGTCGGCAGAGCCGCACTGACCGTTTATGAAGGTGAGCGGCACGGCGTCGTAAACCGTGTCGTTTACGCAGAGTCCGGGCGCACGGAAAAACTTCGGATAGTCGCCGACCGCATCGTATACGTACTTCTGCGTCGCCTCGTACTCGGCGATTATTTCCCCGCGCTCCATCGTCCTCATGTCGCGGTGAGTCTTCGAGTGGTTCTCGATTGTACAGCCCTGCTCGACCGCACGGCGCATTATCGAAACTCCCTCTGCGCCGCCCCACGCCGATACAACGAAAAACGACGCGCGGCAGCCGTATTTTTCGAATATGTCCAAAAGACGCACCGTCGTGTCGCTCGGACCGTCGTCAAAGGTGAACGCGCACACCGGCGCACCCGATTTTTTTATTTCTTCAAGCGTTTTCATTTGCTGTCCCTCCGAGTCAATATATGTACATATCGGTAGAATACCGCAAAAATGTTAATATTTCAATGCCGAAATGCACTTTTTAAGTCAGTCTTTACAAAATGATAAAAAATAATCCTTGAAAAATATTTTCAAATGTGGTAAAATAAACGAAAATAACACGTCAAAACGGAGGTCACCGTTATGTACGATATAATCGATTTTCACACTCACCCGTTTACCGAGGACGCAAACAATATCTGTTCGCACATTGCAAACTGCGATATGTCGGTCGAAAACACTCGGAAAACCTTCGGTGAACTCGGAGTTTCAAAGATAGTCGGCAGCGTGCTTTGCAGAAGAGGACACGGCGTCGATAAGGACGCTTCGGAGTGGGACGCAGTCAAGGCAAGCAATGACAAGGCTCTTGAACTGCGTGAGGTTTACGGCGATTTCTACATTCCCGGCTTTCACGTTCACCCCGGCTTTGTCCGTGAGTCGTGCGAAGAGATAGAGCGCATGGCGCACCTCGGAGTGAAGCTTATCGGCGAGCTTGTGCCGTATATGCACGGCTGGGGAGATATGGGCTTTACGTATGCCTCGCATGAATTTGACGAGATACTCGATGTCGCAGAGTCCTACGGTATGGTCGTCAGCCTGCACTCAATGTGGAACGACGAGATGGACGAAATGGTGAAGAAGCACGGAAATGTCGTCTTTGTTGCGGCTCACCCGGGAGAGTACGGCGACTTTATGCGCCACATGGAGAGAATGAAGATGAGCGATAACTATTACCTCGACCTGTCCGGGTACGGTATGTTCCGCCACGGTATGCTCCGCCACGGACTCGACCTCTTCGGAAAGTCACGCTTCCTTTACGGCTCGGATTTCCCGACCTGCAATCCCGCAATGTATATCGGCGGCATACTTCTCGACACGCTCATAACCGACGATGAAAAGAAAGCTGTATTCTCCGAAAACGCAAAGAATATACTCGGACTTTGATTTTTAAAATAAACAACGGAAAGGAAAGCAGATATGGCAAACGAAACGAAAAACGCTTCAATGGACAACTCCACTCTCCGCATTAAATCGTATTATGACAAGATGGGCATGGCTGAAAGAAAGGTCGCCGACTGGCTTCTCAAGCACAGGGACGAGTCGATAAAGCTCTCGATAGTGGAGCTTGCCGGAAAAACCGGCGCAAGTGAGGCGACTATAGCGAGATTTGCGCGCAAGCTCGGCTACGGCGGCTATCAGGAAATGAAAATAGCCTTTGCTCAGGACGAGTCGAGAGGCTACAAGCCGACTCACGAAACCGTAAAAAAGGCGGATACGTGCAGTAAAATATTCGAGAAGGTCATAGGCGACGTCGATGAAACGCTTATGCACACGCGCGCCGTTCTGACGGACAAGAAGCTCGAGGCGGCGGCTGAAGCAATCCATAACGCAAAGAAGCTTCTCGTGATAGGTCTCGGTGCGTCGGCGTCGGTCGCAATGGACGCCGCACATAAATTCCTTCGCGAGGGTGTTGACTGCACTTATTCCTCCGACAACCATATGCAGGTAATACTTGCGTCGCACCTTACCGAAAAGGACGTCGTTCTTGCAATATCGCACTCCGGCTCGTCCAAGGACATAATTGAGGCAATGGAGGTTGCAAAGAGCTGCGGAGCAACGACTATATCCATTTCCAACTACGGCAGAACGCCTATTGATAAGGTCTCCGACATAGAGCTTAACACAGCCGCCGACGAGACGAAGTTCAGCATGCTCGCTCTTTCCTCAAGAATAGCGCAGCTCTGCATTATCGACACGCTCTACCTTTACGTTGTAATGCGCCGCGATAAGGCGGCGGCTAATGCAATAGCGAAGGTCGAGAAGGCTCTCGAGACGAAGAAGGTCGAAAAGTGAGAATGCCGCAGGTCAGCCGAGATGAGGTGATTTCGTGAACGGTGAACCCAACGAACATAATGTGACAGGCGGAAATAATGCCGAGAATACGCAACCTGAAGCAGACCTCGCAGGGAGTACGGAGTTTTCGTCTTACGCCGCCTTTTCGCCGATGAGTGGCAGAGCTTTTGAGAAGCGTGCGCTTTACGCAGTGCTTACCGCATTCGGTGCCGCTTGTATGGCGGATCTGCTTTTTCAGATTTTCTGCCTCGGTTCGCTGACGGACCTTTTTATCGACGGGTATTCGTATCTTGCCGATAAGCTCTGTGCGTTGCGCTTCGGCGCATATATCGAGGACGCCGCAGACGATATTTTTTACCAAATATACGATATAGCGTCATATACGTTCATGATGCTTTCCCAGATATGCATATTCAGCGTGACGGCTCGGATACTGCGCAACAAAGGCTTCGTGCGTACCGAAGACATCCCCGAGACCGACGGCGGTGAAAGAAGCTTTACCGTGCGGAATATTCTTCCGATTATGTTCTTCTCGCTCTTTGCGTCGATGATGTTCTCGTGGCTCGTGTCAATCGTTACGGGCGATTTTTCAACAGCGGAAGAAGCTTTTCCGACGACAGATGTCGGAACCCTGCTCTATTATGCCTCGCTTGCGTTTTTCCCACCGTTACTCGAGGAAATTGCGTTCCGAGGCGTGCTTCAGCGCAGTCTTCTCCCTTACGGCAAACGGTTTGCGGTCGTAGTTTCGGCGGCGGTGTTCGCTTCCATGCACTCGGGCTTTTCCGGCATGGCTTACGCTTTCGTTTCCGGAATATTCTACGGCATTGCGGCGGCGAATACAGGCTCTCTTGTACCGGGAATTATCATGCACGTCATGAACAACTCAATAGTATTTGCGGATGAACTGCTTGCGGAGTCTTTCCCGCAGTATACCGATATAATTCCGTCGGCATCAAATCTTGTGTATTTCTTTTTCGGTTTCGTTTCGCTGTACGTTCTCTTCGGCAGAAAGAAAAAGCTCTCTCTCAGTGACGGCTGCAAGGGAGAGCTTACCGAGCGCGAACGCTTTTCGCTCACCGCGAATCCGTTTCTTATCCTTTATTTCGGCGTCATGGTGTTTTTTGCGCTGTCGGGTATGTTTTATTGAAACGGTGGCGTGAAGTGAAAAAGAAAGACCTTATAAAACCGGCGGCGGTGAAAAGCGACGAATATTATATGCGCCGCGCTCTCGCGCACGCAAAGCACGCCGGAGAACTCGGTGAAGTCCCGATAGGCGCGGTTGTCGTTTACAACGGACGCATAATCGCGTGGGGCGAGAACACCCGTGAGAGCGAAAAGAACGCTCTCGGTCACGCGGAGATAACGGCGATTGACCGTGCCTGCCGGCGAATGGGCGGCTGGCGTCTCTGCGATTGCACGCTGTACGTAACCGTCGAGCCGTGTCCCATGTGCGCCGGCGCGATTATAAACGCAAGACTTCCGCGAGTCGTCGTCGGAGCGTACGATAAGCGTTTCGGCTGTTTCGGCGGAAGCGTCGATTTCAACACCATGGACTTCAACCACAAACCGAAGGTCGAGTTCAGCGTGTGCGCCGAGGAATCGGCGGAGCTTATGAGTGAATTTTTCGGGAAACTGCGCAAAAAGAGACTGCGTTCATAAAAAATTTAAGTTTGTGCGCATAATTATAAGAAAAAGCACTTGATTTTGAATCGCAAAAGGTATATAATACTTGTATATCGGCAAAAAATGCAATTACGAAAGCGAGGTGCTGTCAATGCTTAGAACCTATCAGCCCAAAAAGCGCCAGAGAAAGATGGAGCACGGCTTCAGAAAGCGCATGAAGACTGCAAACGGCAGAAAAGTACTCAAGAGAAGACGCGCTAAGGGTAGAGCAAGACTTACCTATTGATTTTGTCGGCGTAACGGAATGTGAGGAATGGGAGCCTTGCGAACCGTGCTGCCGCAAAGCCCGTGCGTGAGGTTGGGATATGGGTACCCGATTTTGCGGTGGGAAATCAGCGGCTGCGTCAATTTGAAAATCGTGTTTTAAGAGGGCGTTGGCGCTGTGCTTTTAGTCGGTGCCGCCCTCTTATTGCGTTTTTCGCAAAAATGACAGTGTAAAAGGCGTAACATATAATGAAGAAAATTATACCGCTGACGGAGAACCATATGTTTTCCAAGGCGTATTCCGGCGGCGCAACCGACGTAAACAAGCTCACCGCCGTATATGCGCTCAAGAATTACAAAAAGGACAAGGACGGAAAGCCGCTTCCCACAAAGCTCGGCATCACCGTCAACAGAAAGCTCGGAGGTGCGGTGAAGCGCAGCCGCGTCAAGAGACTTATACGTCAGGCGTACAGAGAATGCGCCGACAATATCCAAGAGGGAAGAATTGTGGTCGTTTCGGCAAGAAGCGCAATCTTTTATGACAACGTAAAATCGGATAAGGTGAGAGACCTTCTTGCGGAATCGTTTTCAAAGCTCGGACTGTATAACGGTCAGACCTTCGTCGGCACGGACGGACGCAAGCCGAGAAACGATAATAGCGGTGCGTCAAAACCGAAGCAGAACGGCAAAGGCGGTAACGGCGGAAAAAAGCCGTGCGGCGAAAAGTCCCGAAAGCCCGAGGCGTGACGGTTCGCGGATATGAAGAAGCTTTGCGTCATGCTTTTGCGGCTGTACAGAAAATACATTTCCCCTCAAAAGGCGAGACCCTCGTGCAGATTTGTTCCGTGCTGTTCGGAATACGCGATAGAAGCGTTTGAGAAGCACGGCTTTTTCGGAGGACTTTTGCTCACGGTGTGGAGAGTGCTCAGATGCAATCCGTTCTGCCGCGGCGGCATTGACAGAGTCCCCGAGAAAATAACTCCGTCTTACTTTTTCGGACGAAAGAGAAAGGATAAGGACGGACACTGAAACCGAAAACAATTTATTGTTTATATAAAAATGATGCCTTGCGGTATCGAAAATCAAAATTGAAAGAAGAAAGGATGCGCAAGTCGGCGCACACGGTGTCAAAATGCAGAGCATAATGGACATACTCTATATTCCTCTCGGATACCTCATGAGAGGTCTTTACGGAGTTTTCGGAAACTACCTCGCAACTCTCCTTGTTTTTGCGGTAATCATCAAGCTCATTCTCTTCCCATTCAGCATAAAGCAGCAGAGAAACTCGCAGAAGCAGGCGAAGCTCCGTCCCAAGGAGGCGGCAATAAGAAAGAAGTATGCCGGACGTACCGATAAGGCGACCCAGACCAAAATGCAGGAGGAGGTTCTCGCTCTCTATCGATCCGAGGGCTTCAACCCGGCAAGCGGCTGTCTGCCTCTTCTCATTCAGTTTCCGATACTCCTTGCGGTGTTTAGAGTCGTAACCGCACCCCTTACCTACATTCTCAGAATAGGCAAGGAAAACATTGAGGCGATAAAGGAAATCGCAACAAAGCTTGCCGAGGCGGCACAGACAAAGGTTGACGCAATGGAGATAAACTGGATTAAGGAGATAGTCTTAAACAGAGATTCTCAGATTGTCACAGACGGATTTGCAAAGCTTGAGGGAGTAAAGCTCGACGAAATCATAAAGTTCCACGACAACTTCGATTTTTTCGGCACCGGCATAAACCTTCTCGATAAGCCGACGGTCGGTCTCAACTGGCTCATACTTATCCCGATTCTCACTTTCGTCATAGTCTACGGCTCGATGAAGCTGACGAGAAAGTTCACCTATCAGCCCTCCACCGGAAACGAACAGCAGGACAACGCAACGGCGTCCTCAATGAAGATAATGGACCTTATGATGCCGCTTATGTCGGTTTGGTTCTCGTTCATGTATCCGGCGGCTATAGGTATCTACTGGATGATGCAGAACCTCCTCGGTTCGGTTCAGCAGTTCGCATTGTATAAACTTTTCCCCATTCCCAAGTGCAGTGAGGAGGAGTATCGTGCGGCGGAGCTTGCTCTCAGGGGCAAAACCGAGAAGAACAAAAACGTAAAGAAGCACCCGGCGGACGAAGTAAAGGAGCTTCCCAAGAAGTCGTCGAAGGATAAAGGTCCGAAGAACAAGAAGGCGTTTATCAAGAAAAAGGTTCTCGCAAAGGTCAGAGAGACCGGAAGAGTGCCTATGGCAAAGAAAAAAATCTGAGTTTGCTTTTATTGTGAAAATATAATATGACCACCCCAAGTAAAAAAACAGAAGGAGCGTATTATCATGGAAGTAATTGAAAGAATCGTAATTGCAAAAACAATCGAAGAAGCGGTCGCGAAAGGCGCTGCGGAACTCGGCAAGGACGTTGCGGACGTGCTTTTTGAAGTGCTTGAAGAGCCGAAAAAGGTAAGATTTTTCGGTATGCGCCCGGCAACCGACGCCAAGGTGAGAGTGTACTTCACCGTTGAAGAGGAGTATGAAGCCGTCGAAGGACCCGAGGAAGAGGAAACGGCAGACACCGAGACGGCAACCGAGACATATGAGGAGGAGAACGACGAGGGCGGCGAAGAAGTCCTCGACGAGGAACCCGGCATTGCGGAGTCTGCGGCTGTTGATTTTCTCAATATGGTTATCTCCGACCTCGGCGTTGACGCGGAGGCTGAGATAGTAAAATCCGTAAGAGTTATCCCCGAGGGTAAAAACAACCCCGAGAAGAACGTTTACATCGAAATAAACGGCGAGGGTCTCGGTACTCTTATCGGCCGTCACGGCGACGTCCTCGACGCTCTCCAGTACCTCGCAAACATCGCGGCAGGCAGAGCGCAGAAGAACTCCGGTGAGAAAAAGGAATACGTTAAGATTTGCCTCGATATCGAGGGCTACCGCGTAAAGAGAGAGGAAACTCTCAAGGCACTTGCAAGGCGCAAGGCTGAGCAGGCGCTCAATACGCACAGAAACATCGCTCTCGAACCCATGCTTGCATACGAGAGAAGAATAATCCATTCCGAGCTTCAGAACTATGAGGGTGTGTATACCTACTCGGTAGGTTCCGATAACGACAGAAAGGTCATTATCGCTCTCGGAACACCCGAGAACCCCGTAACACCGACCTACGGCGGAAGAAAACCCTACGGCAGATATAACGGCCGCAACAGATAATTGCCCGGCAAAGTAAATTTTCGGGAGGGTTGGATAAATGTTCGGAAGAAGACCCGACGGACGGGAAGTGCGTTCCGGTATAGACCCCATAATCCGTGTTCTGCCTTATATTATGCGCAGAAGAAACGATTCGCAGGTTTATTATAAGATGAACATACCGTCTGAGCCTATAGACGGCTTTATCGGCGAGCGCAGAAAGACGAACGCAGGACTCTCGCCCATGAGCATTCTGATTGCCGCTTATATAAGAGCGGTAAAAGAGATGCCGACGATAAACCGCTTCGTCATGAACAAGAGAATCTACGAACGCAACGAGCTTACGGTGAGCTTCATTGTCTTAAAGTCGAATACCAAGGAGCACTGCAAGGAAACGCCGGTCAAAGTCGCTTTCTCCGAGGACGATACTATCTTTGACGTGGCGGATAAGGTTTCGGCGGCAATTGAGAAAAACAGAAGTCTCGACGCTTCCAATTCGGCGGATAAGCTTGTAAACATTCTTCTCACAATGCCCGTTATAGCGAACCTCGGCGTGCAGACAATACGTGTCCTTGACAGATACGGACTGCTCCCCAAGAAGATTATCGACGTTTCACCTTTCCATACAAGTCTTTTTGTCAGCAACATGGCGTCTATCGGAATGGGGTCGATTTATCACCACATATATAATTTCGGCACGACCTCCGGCTTTATGGGAATAGGAAGAAAGTCGAAGCGTATGCACATAGCGGCGGACGGAAGCATAGACACAGAGTCGTGCTACCCGGTTGGCGTTGTTATCGACGAGAGAATAACCTCCGGCGCACAGTACGCTCTTTTCTTCGGAATACTCAAAAAGTACCTGAAGAACCCGGAGCTTCTCGAAAGCTCTCCGGTTGCCGAGACGGTTACGGCACAGCACGAACCGGTGCTTCTTGCGGCGTCGGTGAGAGTAGGCAGAGCGTAAGCGCAAAAGGCGGATTCGGACAACATACTATGGAGGAGTCGGAATGAAGATAGGCATAAGCACAAAATGCTTCGGCGGAAAAAGCGTCGCCGAGTGTGCACGGATAGTCCGCAGCTTCGGTTACGGTGCGGTTGAGCTTTGCCTTTGCCAGAACGACGCTTCTTACAGACAGTATAACACGGTCGGCGGAGCAGAATGTCCGGATGAAGAGGAGTTCCACGGCATATGCGAGGCTTACCGCCGAGAGGGACTCGAAATTGTCGCTCTTGCGCTTTATCCGAATCTTTGGTGCGGCAGTGTCTACGCAAAACGCAGAGCGAGAGCTGACTTCGCACGTTTCCTTGACCTTGCCGATGCGGCGGATATTAGCACGGTTTCCACGGAACTCGGCTTTTCCGCGGCGGCAAGACCGATAAGAGGAGCGGCTGTGACCGGCAGATCATACACTAAGGATGACCTTCTTCGGGTGCGCGAAGCGTTTGCTTTTGTCGCTCTTGAAGCGATGAAGAGAGGACTTACGGTGTCTATAGAACCGTCGGAGCTTGACCCGATTTTCCCGAGCGGCGCGGACGGATACCTTGATTTTCTCGACGATGCCGAAGACCTTGCCGGAGCGCACGGCGTACTCGGACTCACACTCTCGCCGTACCGTTTCTGTTTCACACTTTCCGGCGGCGAAGCGAAGGAGGACGGCGAAATGCCGGAGGGACTTTACGAAAAGCTCCGTGCACGCGCACGGCTCTTACACCTCAAGGAGCGCGAAGACGGAAGCAGATATTTTTGCTGCCCGAAAGGCGTTTACAAGGCGTGGGGCGATTTTCTGCGGCGGTACGGAGATATCCCCTTTGCAGTGGTTGAGTATGCCGATGACAGATCCGCAGGCAGAGCTCTTGAGATAGTGAAAAGCGGACTTTCGTAATTTGTCGGATTGCAGGCGAAAATAATTTACCCGACGTTTGACGATTATTTATAAAAATGTGCGCTTTGCGTATTGCAACGGGCGCGAGCGCGTGGTACAATATAATGTGGTTTTGAAATATGACCGAGCCTTATGGCAAATCTGTATATTGGAGTAAAGCAATGAAAAAGACAGTTATCATATCCGCGCTTACGGCGGTGTTTGCCGTGCTGTGCATGGGAGGCATGACGGTCGGAGCGACAACAAGAAACGTGACCTACGACGAAGCGTCGGGCAAGTACATCGACGCCGCAACGAAGTTTGCGTATGTCCTTGATGAGGACGCTCTCACCGCAAGCGTTTACGGCAACCCCGACGGCGCTTCCGAGAGTGTGTCCGAGACGGAGGTCGGCGTTTTCGGACCGACCGACGCCACGGTGACGGTAAACGGCTTTGAGTACGGTGCGGATTATCTTGTGCCGTCGTCGGTTTCGGCAAACGGAAAGACTTACACCGTTACCTCGGTTGCGGAGGACGGCTTTGCCGATCACAGAACACTCACCGGTATTGCCTTTGAGTCGGACGTGAAGATAGGCGAAAGAGCGTTTTTCGGCTGTGCTTCTCTTAAAAACCTTGATTTGACCGGAGTGCGCGTAATCTCCAACAGCGCATTTGCATATACAAAACTCGAAACGCTCTCTTTGCCGACCACGGTTGAAAGTATCGGCGGCGGTGCGTTCTTCTATATTCCGACGCTCAAAACCGTGAACGGTCTCGGTGCGAACGTAAAGTACATCGGCTCGAATCCTTTCGGCGGCTCGGAGTGGTTCAAAAAGCTCGATGATGATTTCGTTATCCTCGGCGACGGCATACTCATAAAGTATAACGGCAGTGATGAACACGTTGTTCTCCCATCGAATGTTAAGGGAGTGACGGACGCTTTCTCCGGAAATACCGCTTTGACAAGCGTTGATATGTCGGCGGCGAACGTAACATATATCGGCGACAACGCCTTTTACGGCTGTCATAACCTCGGTTCGGTCACTTTTCCCGAAAGTCTCGTGAATATAGGCGACTTTGCTTTCGCCTCCTGCTCGCTTCTTCGTGAGGTTGAGTTCGGAGAAAACATCGAGAGCATAGGCTTCTGTGCGTTCTCGTCTGCGATTTCTTTGCAGAACTTCACCTGCGCTTCCGAAAAGCTCACACGTCTCGGAGAGTGCGCTTTCTGGAACTGTAAGTCCCTTGAAGCGGCGACCTTTGCGTCAAGTCCGGCGACTCTCGATTTCGGACTTTTCTGGAACTCCGGACTCAAAACCTTCATCGTCTCCGGCAACGTAACCACTCTTGCCAAGGGCGCATTCGCTTCGGTTGACGGCGCAAGAATAATCGTTCCGAGAAACGTCGTTAATATTGACGGCACGGCTCTTGCCGGTGAAAACCTTGTTATAGTCTGCGCTCCCGATGCGGCGGCTGCCGTTTACGGCAAGCTTAACTTCACCGAGGACGGCACGAATAGGGTGCTTCTTTACGGTGATGTCAACGGCGACGGCAAGGTGGATGCCGAGGACATACTCTTTTACCTCAAAAATGCGGCTTCCTCTGCGGAGGCGGAAACGGTTGCCGACGAAGAGGCGTCCGACGTTGACCTTGACGGCATGCGTACACTCAAGGATATCCGTGCCATGATGAGATATCTTGCCGGCGAAGAGGGTGCGGTTGTCGGAAGATAACGGAGAATCCGACACACATATGAATTTCAGGGGGAGCTTTGTTTCCCCCTTTTTTTCTGAAAGGGGACTTATGCGTATACTCGGAATTGACTACGGCGACGCAAGAATGGGAGTTGCAGTGAGCGACCCGACGGGATTTCTCGCCGGAGGACTCTGCTGTGCGAAGGTGAACGGAATAGGAAGCGCCGTGAAAGAGGCGGCAAGACTCGCCGAAGAAACGAAGGCGGAGCTTATCGTGGTCGGACTTCCCGTCAACATGAACGGAAGCGAGGGTGAGCGTGCCGCACGTGTTAAAAGGTTTGCCGCAGAGCTTACTGAGGCGTGCGGCGTCGAGACGGTTTTTATCGACGAACGCCGCTCAACCATTCTTGCTGCCGGCTACATGAACGAAACCGGTACGCACGGCAAAAAGCGCAAGGAGAACATCGATACTCTTTCGGCGCAGATAATCCTGCAAACCTACCTCGACAGAACAAGAAAATAAGACATCTGCCGTAACGCACAAAATGCGCTGCGGTTTTTTGTTTATTCTGACGGAAGAGCGGTAAACCGTAAATGAGGCGTGATATCATTTTTGCTATGAAAGTACACTATTTTGTAATTTCCGATAAAAGTGTTGCAATTCGGCTCGGCGTAATATATAATAATTGTACAGTATTAATGATTATTGAAGAAGAAAGGACGAAACACATGAAAAGAATACTGTCAATCGCTCTCTTAATTCTTATGCTCATCGGAGCAGCTTCAATAACCGGCATTTCCGTGTCGGCGGCAGAACCGATAAGCTTCGATTACGCCGATTCCAACAAGGGCGGCACTAACGGCTTCGTTGACAAAAAAACCTGCGGCACGCTCGAGGTCGTCGAAGAGGACGGCAGAAAAGCACTCAAATTCACTCCCGACCTCACAAGCGAAAACGCAGGTGCGGCACTCGCAATAGAGGGCTACGGTCTTGCGAAGTACGGTGCGGCATACGACACCTACAGATACGCTTCGATAGAGTATAAGTACGTTTCGACTGCGCCGAAGGCGGTTGCTTTTGCGGTTCAGCTCTGCAACTCCAACAAGGTCTTCGAGAGCGGCGGAATGACGGTTGCGGCGGATGAAACGCTCAAAACCGGAGAGTGGACGACGGCGTACTTTGACATGACGGCTGTTGACACAAAGCTTGCGACTGCTCTCGACGCACATCCCATAAATCACATCCAGCTTCGTCCGTTTGGCGGTACAAAGGTGAACGCTCTTGACGCCGGCGACGTAATCTACATAGGAAAGCTCACTTTCTCCGAAACAAACCTCAAGCCCGGCGGAACGACTGTTGAGGCAAAGCCCGTCGAAAAAACCGAGGCAAAGGCGTCCCCTGCGACGACCGTCACTCCCGAAGCTCTCGGAGGTCCGAACACGGAGTCTCTCCCCAAGGCGGTAGGCGCGGACGACGTTATGGTAGAGCTTTCCTCGCTCACCGGCAGCTTCGTCGATAAAAAGGACAGCGGCACGCTCGAAAAGGTAACGGTGGACGGCAGACCGGCACTCAAGTATACGCCTAACCCCGAGTCACCCGACAGAGCCGCGACCGTTTCGATAGAGACAAGCGGTCTTTCGACAAAGCTCCCCTCCAAGGTTACATACGAGGAATACAGCTATATTTCCCTCGAGTATTTCTATGCTCCCTCCGAAGAGCCTTTAAGCACCGAGATACTCATATACCTTGCAAACTCCAACAAGATTTTCGAGAAGCCCGACGGCAAGAACAACGTAAAGTCGGCGAAGCTCGTTTCCGGAAAGTGGGCGACCGCTTACTTCGATATCACTCCGGCAAAGGCTAACCTCAAGGCGGATCTCGAAGAGCACGTGCTCAATCACATTCATGTGCGCCCGTTCAACACCACCTCCTCAAAGCTCCGTACCACCGACGTCATTTACCTCGGCAAGATAGGCTTCCACAAGGAGGACCCCAACCCCAAGACGGAGTACGAGGTCTCCTACATTAAGAGTATCAGCGGCGCTGTCGGCGAGGATATCGCAAAGTCCACCGTTGACGCAGGCGCAGAGGTCACGCTCGCAGAATGCCCGTGGAAGGTTGAAGGCTTTGAGTTCGTCGGCTGGGAGGTAAACGGCGAGACAAAGAAGCCCGGCGACGTCATTATCGCAGAGGGTTCAAACGACCTCACGATAGGCGCTGTGTGGAAGGAAGCCGCCGACAAGAGCAACTCCAAGGGCTTCAACTATGCAACCGGCATATTCAGCGAAATATGCGAGAAAAAGACCAATGCAACAGCGGAGACAGTTCAGGTAAACGGCATCGACACAATCCTTGCAAAGCCCGTTCCCACTGACGAAAAGCCCGGTATGCTCATTCTCGACGCTTTCAGTCTCAAAAACAAGATTAAGGTTGACCTTGACGTTTACAAGTACGTCACTCTCGTTTACAGACAGGATATCGTCACCGAAAACGAAAAAATAACCGCACCTCACGTTCAGTTCACGCGAAACAGCGGTATGTTCAAGAACGGCGTCCCACTCAAGCGTCTCGACAACACTGTAAGAAACGGCGAGTGGTGCGCAACTGCCTATGAAATCCCCGACCTTACGGAAAACTACACCGACCCCAGCGGCGTTCACAGCCTCGCTCAGGTACACGTTTACCCGTTCGGCAACAAGATACAGACAAACGAGCTTTCCGCTGACGACGCCGTATATGTTCAGGGTATGATTTTCAGCAAAGAAAAGCCTGACGACGTAAAGTACGCTCCGGCGTATATCACAGGCTACTCCGACGGCACATTCGGTCCCAATAAGACCATGACCCGTGCGCAGGCTTGCACGGTTGTGGCAAGACTCCTTGCAGGCTCCGACGAAAAGGTCACTGCCGCCGACTCAACCTCCTTTAGCGACGTTGACAGCAGTGCGTGGTACTACAAGTACGTCTCCTACTGCGAGGCAAAGGGACTTCTCAAGTCCTACAGCGGCAAGTATGAGCCTAACGGCAACATCACAAGAGCCGAGTTTGCGGAGCTTGTATACAATATGGGAATAGTTTCCGCAGGTGCGGAGAAGAAAGCCTTTACCGATGTCGGCGAGAGTCACCCGAGATACGAGGCTATAATGGCGGCGGCGTCCGCAGGTCTTGTCACGGGCTACGCAGACGGAACGTTCCTCCCCGACAGAACAATAACACGTGCGCAGGTTGTCACCGTGATAAACAACGCCTACGGCAGACACACTCTCGCTAAGCGGTATAACGAATACGGCGGTATGTTCTCCGACGTTGACGAAAGCTCCTGGGCGGCGGGCGCAATAGTAGATTCCGCAGTTTCCCACGTCGCTCTCAAGAACCCCGGCGTTGACGAGTACGAGTGGATTTACCGTGAAGTTTTTTCCGCCGAGGTTACCGACGAGGTTCTCGCCGAGGGTAAGAAGAAGCTTGAAGAGGTAAACGCACTCGAAGAAAAGCGCATCGCCGAGATAAGAGCGACCGAAACAAAGGTCACGGTAACGGGTACGAAGTACTACTTTGCAAACGACGGCGACGACGCCAACGACGGACTTTCCGAGGCGAAGCCGAAGAAGACAATAGGGGAACTCAACAAGCTCTCCCTCAAGCCCGGCGACGGCGTTTACTTCAAGAGAGGTGACACCTTCCGAGGCGGCATAATCGGCAGAAGCGGAGTCACCTATACGGCATACGGCACGGGCGACAAGCCCAAGCTCTATGCTTCCCCGGCAAACTTCGCAGGTGCGGACAACTGGGAGCTTACCTCCACACCCAACGTATGGAAGCTCAAGACTCCGATTAAGAACGATGTCGGTCTTGTCGTATTCGACGAAGGAAAGGCATGGACGGAGAAGTTCATCAAGGGCGCAAAGGGCTTCACCGGAGACCTTTCTCAGATAAATGTTGACCTCGGTATGTGGCACGACGTTTCCGCACCGACGAATGTCGAGGGATATCTCTACGTCCGCAGTGACAAGGGCAATCCCGGTTCGCTCTACTCTTCAATTGAAGTAAACCCGAGAGAGCATATACTCAAGGCGTCCGACGGCATTGTCGTCGATAACCTCTGCTTCAAGTACGGCGGCGCACACGGTGTCAGCGCAGGCAATATAAACGGTCTTACAGTGCAGAACTGTGAGTTCGGCTGGATCGGCGGCTCGTGGTTCAGAACCGACACCTTCTCTCGCTACGGCAACGCTGTCGAGGTTTACGGCGGATGCGACGGATATACGGTCAATAACTGCTACATATATCAGATCTACGACGCCGGCGTTACGCATCAGTACACCGAGGGCGGAAATATCGATATCGAGATGAAGAACATAAAGTATACGAATAATGTCATCACCGACACAATCTATACCGTCGAGTACTTCATTCACAAGCCTGACGCAGGCAAGGTTCACAGAATGGTCAACGTCGATATCTCCGGCAACCTCTTCATGCGTTCCGGCTACGGCTGGGGTGCAGACCCGTCGAGAAGTGCGCATATCAAGGGCTGGAATACCTACAACGAAGCGGAGAATTTCACGATATCGAACAATATCTTCTGCCTCTCCAAAGCGAATATGATTATGGTCGGCGCTCAGGTTACGGCATGGGAGCCCAAGACAAGCGGCAACACCTACATTCAGAATTTCGACTCGCAGTTCGGCAATATCGGCGCAAACAGCACAAAGTTCATCGGCACGATGGAGGCATATCTTAAGAGTGCGGGAGACGGCGACGCAAAGGTTTATTTCCTCCCGGCACTCGAAAAGTGAGCGCAGACTTTTTACAACAGCATAAAAGGCGGCTGACGGACGCTACCGATGCCGTCCCGAAAGGACACAGTCATGAATACAGTAATAACCGATAAAAAAGCGGCGGCGGAGTACGTTGCCGAAATCGACAGAAAAGCCGAGGAGCTTAAAAATATCATTATCATGGCGCATGATACGGTTCGCCCCGTCGGCACGAAGTATTACGTTTCCGAAAACGGCGACGACGCAAACGACGGCATCTCGCCGGAAACACCCGTCAAGACCTTTGACGGAGTGGCAAAGCTGCCTCTTGTATCGGGAGATGCGGTTCTCTTTAAGAGAGGGGAGACCTTCAGAGGCTGTCTTACCGCAAAGACGGGTATCACATACTCGGCATACGGCGAGGGCAAAAAGCCGCTTCTCACAAATTCTCTCCGCAACTACGCCGACCCTGCAATCTGGGAGGAGACCGACACTCCGAATGTCTATAAGCTCACAATTCCGCTCACGAACGACGCCGGAATTGCCGTCTTTGACGACACCCTCTGGAGCGAAAAGCGCATAAAGGGACGTCCGGAGTTTCCCGAGGGAAAGCTCTCCGACCTCGACTGCGACCTTGCAATGTGGCACGATGTTCCGCTTCCCATGAAAGAGACCGGGTACGTTTACCTGCGCAGTGACAAGGGCAACCCCGGCGAGCGTTTTAAGAGTATCGAGATCGGCACGAGAATGAATATCGTAAGAGTGCCCGGAGTAAACGATGTCATATTCGATAACCTCTGCTTCAAGTACGGCGGCGCGCACGGTATCGGTACGGGTCACATAATGGGTCTTACCGTCCAGTACTGCGAGTTCGGCTTCATCGGCGGCTCGTGGTTCAGAACCGATATACTCTCCCGTTACGGCAACGCAATAGAGATATACGGCGGCGCACGTGACTACAAGGTGCGGTATAATTACATCTATCAGATATACGACGCCGGAATCACGCATCAGTACAAGAACGGTCCGGACGCCGTTGTAATGGCGGATATCGAGTATTCGCACAACCTCGTCGAGGACACCTCGTATTCTATTGAGTACTTCCTCACCGAGGCGGTTGACGTCGAAATAAAGCCCGAGCGTTACATGAAGGATATCTCCATGCACGACAACATTCTCCGCCGCTGCGGCATGGGCTTCGGCGATCAGCGTCCCGACAAGTCGAGAGCGGCGCATATCAAGGGCTGGCATCACACGAATAAGGCGTGGAACTACAGCATAAGAGACAACATCTTCTGCGGTTCAAAGTATATGCTTCTCCACGTCGGCGACGAAAACGATGCATGGCTTCCTGAAATGAGCGGAAATACCTACGTTCAGGAGAAGGGCAAGAACTTCGGTATCTTCGGCATGGACGAAGTTGTACACCTCGTTGACGGTAATATCGGAAAGCTCCTTGACGAAACGGTTCACGAAAAGGACGGCATTATGATAGTGCTTTAAAAGCACGGCGCATGTATTCGGATATAAAGCCGGATGCAAGGATGCAAAGACACAAAGGCGGAAAACAGCCCCGTATGTGCGGCGGCTGTTTTCCGCGCGAGACTGCGAAAAATCGCGAGACTGCGAAAAATCGCGAAAAGTGCGTGAGAATAAAAATGTACAGCGTGTGAACTTCCGCACTTTTCCTTTTTTTTTTGCAAAAGCTCTTGACAAACGTAATTATCTGTGGTATAATAGCAAAGTGGTCGGAACGAAAAGTATCCGATTTATAACGGACACTATGGAGAAGTCGCGTAGCTGGTCGAGCGCGCACGATTGGAAATCGTGTAACCGTCAAAAGCGGTTCGAGAGTTCGAATCTCTCCTTCTCCGCCAGAATAAGTGACTTTACATAGTGGATGTGGAGTCATTTATTTTTTTGTTGGTGTGACGAGAGATGAGAAAAGGGCGGTTTTGCTTGCAAAATTGTGAACGTCCGGGGGACGTTCGGAAAGCCCGAGTGCGTGCCGCGAGCGGCAGCGAAGCTGCAAAACGAAGCATCTCTCCCAAGCTGTCGTAAAAGTGACTTTGCATGGATGAGTGCTGAGTCGTTTCCTATAATGATGAATTGAACAAAAGGGAGTGTTTTTTGTGTCAGGTAAAGGAAAAGCAAAGCTATACGATATGCACATACACACGCACGGCGACACTGTTTGCTCCGAACAGCTTCTGGATAGTATGAGTAAAGCGGGGATATACGGAGGCTGTATTTTCTCCGACGCACCGCTTCTTGACTTGGATGACGGCTCGTTGTTTTGCGAAGGAAGACCGTTTGAGGAAAGGCTTAATACGGTTTTGAAGTGGACAAATGGTCGTGAGGATAGGCTTTTCCCCGTTTTGTGGATTCATCCCGATGAGGAGAATATAATTGAGAAAATCCATATTGCCGCAGAATCCGGAATTTGCGCATTTAAAATTATATGCAATAATTTTTATGTATACGAAGAAAAGTCGATAAATCTTTTGCGCGAAATTGCAAAACTGAACAAGCCTGTGATTTTTCATTCCGGCATTTTATGGGACGGAGGCGTTTCCTCCAAGTACAACAGACCGTTGAATTGGGAGGCGCTTTTGGATATTGAGGGGTTGAAATTCTCCATGGGTCATTGTTCGTGGCCTTGGATTGACGAATGTATCGCTCTCTACGGAAAATTCCTTAATTCTCTGACTCAAAAAAACACAGCCGAAATGTTCTTTGACATAACTCCCGGTACGCCGGAGATTTATCGGGAGGAGCTTTTTACAAAGCTTTACACAGTCGGATATGATGTCGGAAACAATGTTATGTTCGGTACTGATTGCACCGGAAACAGCTACAAGCATGAATGGGCTGAAAAGTGGCTCGAAATTGACAGAAAAATACTGTTTAATCTCGGTATCAGCAGAGAGAACTACGAAAAAATATACTCCGATAACCTTCTCAGGTTCTTAGATAAGACAGAAATCGAAATCAGTCGTGTTTCTCCCGTCCCGGACGATTCAAATTCATGGTATTTCGGAAATAAACAAACCGAAGATGTGATATCAAAGTGGTATGATAAGCTGGGCTTTGAAGACTGTTTCCGAGATGAATTTGAAAAATGCCTGAAAAGCACTCCGATATCCGACGCAATTTCGTTGGGAACATATGATTTGGAATCAGAGAATGGAAAGAAGAATCTACTTTCGTTTTTGTTTATGTGTGAGGAGCTGAGCAGAAAATATAGGGAAAGAGGAATAAGCGAGGATATATTGACAGATACCCTCGGCGATATCGTCCGTTGGTGCGGCGTATGGAGCGAAATCAAGGGGGAACTGTATTTGGGAGAGCTCAAATGGCTTTCAAACCACCTCGGATTTAAGCTCTTTAAGCTTGGCAGATTGCAGTTTTGCATGGGAAAGACCGAAAACGACATTGATAAGCTTGGAATTAAAAGAGGGGACAATGTTATAGAGATACATATTCCGTCCGGCGAACCTCTGGATACTAACGAGTGTAAAGAATCAATCGAAGAGGCAAGGAAGTTTTTCGAAAAATATTTCCCGAAATTTAAATATGAATATTTTTCCTGTCATTCGTGGCTTTTGGACGAGACTTTGAAACGGTTTTTGCCTGATGACAGCAATATAATTAAATTCGGCAATATGTTTGAGAAATGTACATCGGACAAATCGGAGGATATTTTTAAATATGTTTTCGGATGGAATGTGAGAAGATATTGTCTTAAAAATTGTCAGTGCAGTTCGTCATTTGCGAAAAGGGTAAAGGAGTATGCGCTCAGCGGCGGAGAATTTTTCACAACGCTCGGCTTTATAAAGAAGTGAAATTGAAAATAGTATAGTCGTGCTTTGAAACACAGGCGGCAATGAAGCTTTTATCTTCGTTGCCGCTTCGATTTTTTGCATTTTTTCATTTCTATTGACATAAGGTCAGAAGCGTAGTTCGGTCAAAAAATGCCGATGATAAATACACTGAAGCTATTGAAGGAGAAAACCGAAGCATGAAAAGAAAAAGCCGCACACGAGACGATATTTCTATGTAAAACCGGTGGAGTGATACAGCCGTGCTACGCACGTCTTGCGTATTCGGCATAAATGCCTCGTACCAAAATGCTAAAGAACAATTTATCTCGGCGGTACGCACAGCAATGGAAGAAATGCGAAACGCAGTGAGCATTTTCTTCGGGAGCAAGCTTTGCTTGCTCTGACCTCTTGGGGTTCAAATCCCTGCCAAATAAAAACAAAGTCACAGCACCTATGGTACTGTGACCTTGTTTGGAGCTGGTGGAGGGATACAGCCGTGCTACGCACGTCTTGCGTACTCGGCATAAATGCCTCGTACCAAAATGCTAAAAACCCGCCACAGGCGGCTTTTCTTAACGCATTTTGCCCCCTTGGGGTTCAAATCCCTGCCAAATAAAAACAAAACCGCAACACCTAACGGTATTACGGTTTTGTTGGAGCTGGTGGAGGGATTTGAACCCTCGGCCTATTGATTACGAATCAATTGCGCTACCCCTGCGCCACACCAGCGTGTCAAATGTCTCTGTGACCTCTGACTTTGATATTATACCACATATGCGAGCAATTGTCAAGAGTTTTTGCGAAAAAAGTGTAACAAAATACAATGCGGCAAAAGCTCCGGTATATCAGGGCTTTTGCCGCCTGCATGAGAAATTATCCGTCAGATATCCTCAAGCTCAGCTGTCATGACTGCCGCACCTCTTACTCCGGGGTGATCCGGCGACACGGTGCAGATAATATAAAGTTTGCCGTTTGCCTCATACGCACATGGGTACATCCATTCACAGCCGCAGCCGAGGTCGCCGCAGAAGCCGCTTTGGAGAATATACCCTTTATCGAATTTCATTTCGCCCTTTCGGCTGAAAAGAATGTAGAGTGTAAAGCGCTTCGGGTCGAGGTTACCGATAACGTAATTTCTGCCGTCGGATAGAGTGCCTGAATATATCTTCGAGTTTGCAAACGGTATATCGGACGCATAAGCGCCGCTCCAATTTTCTCCGCCGTCTTCGGAAATATAGACGGTCGGCACGTTTGTCACGTCGTTTCGGCAGAAAGCGTAAACGGTGTTTCCCTGCGCTATGAGCGTGACCTCGGGGCAAATGTACTCCGAGCCGTCGGGGAGGTATTTATCGGGTGCGATTTTCACGACACGCCACTCCGAATCTATCCTTCCGCTGTCTGAAATCAGCACTGCCGGTATCTGCGGAAAGCCGTCAAGGCTCTCGGCGATACGTCCGCCGATTATCAGCTTGCCGCCGTCGGTGCGGTAAACGTTTGTATTGAGCTTGAAGGGGAGCGCAGTTGACCTGACGAACGTAAAACCGCAGGTGTCCTCATCGTAAACGTAAAGGTCGAGGGAGTGAATATGATCCGCCGAAACCATGCTGTTTAAAAGCATATAGAGCTTGCCGCCGTCCTCTCCGAAAACGGGTGGACAGTAAAGAAGCTTGCCGCTTGTATCTTCGACGACAACTTCGGGTTCGCTCCATGTTGCGCCGCCGTCGTCGGAAACTGCGAATCTTATGGGTGTGTGACCGAAAAGCTCCGTTTTCCTGTTGTTGTACCACGCCGCAAACAGCTTGCCTTTGTGTTCGATTATCGCCGCTTCGTGAAGGAATAAATACTCTTCTGTGGGCTTTGATACAAAATACGTTTTAAGCTTGCCGCATTTTTCGAGACTGCTTATATCCGTACACAGAAAGTCGGTTTTCTGAAGCATACTTTTCAAAATGGCACTTTTTTCGTCTTTGCGGTTACTCCTTATCAGGTTGCGGTACATTTCGGGCGATATTTTCACGGCTTGCAGGAAAACCTCGGAGAAATAGCTTGCGCCGCCGAAACCGCACTCGTGTGCGATTTCGGTGATTTTTTTGTCGCTGTCGGCGAGAAGCTTTTTCGCCTTTTCAATTTTAAGGTGATTTCGCCATGCGGTGAGCGTCATATTCGTTGACTTCTTGAATATGTGGCAGAGGTAATATTTGCTCATATTCATGCTGTCGGCGATTTCGTCAAGTGCGGCACTCCGACCGTCGCTCTCATTCTCTTCGATATATTTCTTTATACGCGAAACGACCGGGAGTTCGTCGGCTGTAATATCACCGCTTTCCGACGACACACTCCGTATGAGCCGCAAAAGCTCGCACACCGTGTTGTCCCTGTCCGCACAGCCGCTTTCAAGCTTCTCTATGAGTCTGTCCATGCGCTGTCTGTCAAGCTTGTACATATTCATGCAGTTTATGCCGTAGTTTTCAAAGAGGGCGCTTACTATGTCGTCGGTACTCATGCTGCGTGCGATTTCGGCAAATTTCGCTTCGCCGTACTTTTTAATCTCACCGTAAGGATTTGTGTTTTCGCCGCAGTAGCCTCCGAGCTTTGACGCAACAACCTTGAGCCTGCTGTCTTTGCAGACGATGTGACCTGCGATTATGTCCTCCTCCTTGATTTTCGCAAGGAGAATTTCGCGCGCATGCGAGTACGCACCCTCAAGTGATTTTTCACAACAGCCTCTGTCGCGGTCGTAGGTGATATAAATATAACCGTCGTCCGCTTCCTTGGCGTCGGGATATGAGACGTAATCTCTTTCGTCTAAAAGAAGGCTGTGTTTCCAGGTTGCGCCGTCGTCCTCCGAGAGGAGTGCTGTCAGATTGTTTCTGCCCTTAAAGTTAACGTGATTTATCAAAAGTATTCTCCCGGAGGAAAGTCTGCGTATGTGAAAGCGTGAGCAAGGACCGCCGAGACCGCTGTCCTTTGCCGGTGTCCACGTAACACCGCCGTCGTATGAATACGACACCGCAATGCCGTAAAATGTGCGTATGAACATAGCGAGTCTGTCGTCGTTAAGCTCAAGTATCATATGCTCATCAAACGAACGCTCAGGTGCGGAGATGCCGCCGAGCTTGCGGAGGCTCTTGCCGTCGTCGATGCTCAGATATGCAAACGCACGGTCATCCTGATCGTCGGAATTTTTCACACCGCTCGGCATAAAGCCGTATTTCCACACGGCAATCGGGAACAGCCACTCGCCGTTTTTCGTAACGGTCGGTTTGTTCATCATGACATCGCCGCCGATGCGCACGGGTGCGTGCCATTTAAGCACTTCGGCGTCAGGATCGTCGCACACCGCGGCATAGACGCCGCCGTTCGGCGAACACGCCCACGTGAACCATAGCCTGCCGAGAGGATCTATCCAGACGCAGGGGTCAAAGCAACGGTGCTCTTCGAGAAATGCGGCGGCGATCGGCTCGGAAAAGCTTTCGCCGTTATCGTCGGATTTTATGAGTGCGGCATAGTTCCCAATTCCCTCAAGAGTTTCTCCGGAATAGAAGGAAATAAAAATTCTGCCCTTGCGTGTCACTTCAATACTCGGTATGCCCTGCCAGAGACGGTTTTCGGTGCGGTAAGCTTTCAGCTCCTCGTGAGATGTAATAAGCATGAGAAAACTCCTTTGCATTGATTTTTGCAGTGTCATTTTACCACAACGCACTGTCTTTGTCTATAACACGATTGCGCAAAAAAAGGAGTCCAAACTTTTTTGGACTCCTTTTTACAACAGACCGCCATCAGACGGAATGGATCTTCTTTTCCTCGTTCGAGTTTGTCTCATCGAGCTTGTACTTTTCAGCCTTTCTGTGCTTGAAGTACTTTATCGCAACCTGATCGAAGAGTGCGTAGGAGAGTACGTCCTCGTCCTGCTCCATGTACTCGGCGATCTGTTTTCTGAGGTTGTCAAGTTCGGGCTTGAGAGCGTCTGCCGGACGGCCGGTGATGGGAGACTCGTTGCCGATTATCTTCTTTCTGAACTCGGGCTTGATCTCAACCGGCGTCTTGCCGTATTCGCCTCTTACAAGGCCCTTGAATTCCTTTGTGACCATCTTGTATCTCTCGCCCATGATTACATTCATAACCGCCTGAGTACCGACGATCTGCGAGGTGGGAGTTACGAGCGGAGGGAAGCCTGCGTCCTCTCTTACTCTCGGCACTTCGGCAAGAACCTCGTCTAACTTGTCGGACTTGTTTGCCTGCTTGAGCTGAGATACGAGGTTAGAGAGCATTCCGCCGGGAACCTGATAAAGGAGAGCGTTTACGTCAACCTTGAGAACCTTCGGGTCGAGAAGTCCGGTGTCGAGGTACTTCTGACGGAGGGGAGCGAACATCTTGCAAACCTTGTCAAGCTTGCCGAGGTCGAGTCCCGTGTCGTACTCCGTGCCTGCGAGAGCCGCAACTACAGGCTCTGTAGGAGGCTGGGACGTACCCATTGCCAAGGGAGAGATAGCGGTATCGACTATGTCAACACCTGCTTCGACCGCCTTCATGAGAGTCATGGAAGCAAGACCGGAGGTATAGTGAGTGTGGAGCTGTATCGGAATCTTTACGCTTGCCTTAAGCTCCTTGACAAGGTCATACGCCTCATAGGGCTTGAGAAGACCTGCCATGTCCTTGATGCAGATGGAGTCAGCACCCATGGATTCGAGCTGCTTTGCGTACTTTGCGAAGTATGCGTTGTTGAAAACGGGTCCCGTCGTGTAGGAGATAGCCGCCTGAACGTGACCGCCCTCCTTCTTTGTAGCCTCGATTGCGGTCTTGAGGTTTCTCGGGTCGTTGAGTGCATCGAATATCCTGATGATGTCTATACCGTTTGCTATGGACTTCTGAACGAAGTACTTTACAACGTCGTCCGCATAGTGGCGGTAGCCGAGGATGTTCTGACCTCTGAAAAGCATCTGGAGCTTTGTGTTCTTGACGTTCTCACGGATTATTCTGAGTCTCTGCCACGGGTCTTCGTTGAGGAAGCGCAGACAAGCGTCGAACGTAGCACCGCCCCATACTTCCATTGCGTAGTATCCCACATCGTCGAGAAGAGGGAGAATGGGAAGCATTTCGTCGGTAGTCATTCTGGTTGCGATGAGCGACTGATGAGCGTCGCGCAGCGCAGTTTCCATAATTTTAACTTTAGCCATATCGTTTATCCTTTCCTGAAGGTAAAACTTCAAATATTACTTAGCGAAGGACGCAAGGAACACGCCTGCCGCAACGGCGGAACCGATAACGCCGGCAACGTTCGGACCCATTGCGTGCATGAGAAGGAAGTTCGAGGGGTTATCCTTCTGACCGACAACCTGGGAAACACGAGCCGCCATAGGAACGGCGGAAACGCCTGCGGAACCGATAAGGGGATTGATCTTGCCGCCGGTTATTGCGCACATTACCTTTCCGAAGAGAACGCCGCCGAAGGTAGCGAAGCAGAAAGCGAGAAGTCCGAGACCGATGATGAGAAGGGTCTTTGTGGAGAGGAAGGTCTCAGCGTCTGCGGTAACGCCTACGGATACGCCGAGGAATATAGTTACGATGTTGATAAGCTCATTCTGAGCAGTCTTGGAAAGTCTGTCGGTAACACCGCAAACGTTGAGAAGGTTTCCGAGCATAAGGAAGCCTACAAGGGGAGCGGCGTCGGGGAGGAGAAGCGCCACGATTGCGGCAACGACTATCGGGAATACAACCTTCTCGACCTGAGAAACGGGACGGAGAGTACTCATTACGATGCATCTTTCTCTCTTGGAGGTCATAGCTCTCATTATCGGAGGCTGAATGATCGGCACGAGCGCCATGTAGGAATAAGCCGCAACAGCGATTGCGCCCAGAAGCGCCGGAGCGAGGGTCTTTGTGACGTAAATAGCCGTAGGACCGTCAGCACCGCCGATGATACCGATGGAAGCCGCTTCAAGGGGAGTAAATCCTGCTACGAGAGCAAGAACGAACGCAACGTAGATACCGAACTGCGCCGCCGCACCGAGAAGAAGCGACTTGGGGTTTGCTATAAGGGGAGTGAAGTCCGTCATTGCGCCGACTCCGAGGAATATCAGCGACGGATAAATGCCGAGCTTTACGCCGAGGTAGAGGAAGTCCATAAGACCGCCCTTGTCAATTACCTCCTGAATGAGGAAGAGGTGACCGAAGCTCGGGTCTTCGTGAATAAACAGATCCATGTGGAAAAGGTTTGCGCCTGGGAGGTTTGCAAGGAGCATACCGAACGCTATCGGGAGAAGAAGAAGAGGTTCAAACTTCTTGCCGATTGCAAGGTACATAAGTATTGCCACAATAACGTACATGGCAATTGTCTTCAAGAATTCGAGGTCAAGCGCACCGCCCGTGGGGTAGAGCATTTTGTAGATACCCGTGGATTCCCACAGGTTCAAAAGACTGTCAACAAAATTCATTGTAATCTGCCTCCTAATTTATTTATGCGGAGCTTATGCGATTGTAGCGAGAACGTCGCCTGCGTTTACGCTGCTGCCCTTTTGTGCGGCAACGGAGGTAATCTTGCCGTCCTTGGGAGCGAGGATCTCGTTCTCCATCTTCATAGCTTCGATGATGCAGATGATGTCGCCCTTCTTTACGGACGCGCCGCTTGCAACCTTAACGTCGAGAATCGTGCCGTTGAGAGGAGCGGAAATCTTTTCGCCTGCGCCGTTTGCGACGGGTGCCGGTGCTGCCGCCGGTGCCGGTGCTGCTGCAGGTGCGGGAGCTGCCGCTACGGGAGCCGGTGCCGCTACGGGTGCGGGAGCCGCTACGGGGATTGCTACGGGTGCCGCAACTGCGCCGCCTACTTCTTCAACCACTACACTGTATACGTTTCCGTTTACTGTTACATTATACTGCTTTGCCATAATAATACTCCTTTTCTCCGGTCATGCCGGTGTAAAATAAATGTTGTTTATCTTCTCTTAAATGAAACCACTCTGAAGCCGCCGACCTCGCCGCTTGCCTTTCTGTAAGCGTGGATTGCCGCCGTTATTGCCGCAACAAGCTCCGAGTCGTCGTTTGCCGCCGCTATTGCCGCCGCTATTGCCGCCGCAGTCTCTTCTTCGACGTTTGCCGGAGCCGCTTTTGCCGCACTCTTTTTCTCTTTGTTCGTGCCGGAGAATACGAGTCTGAATACTTCAAGTATTCCCCAGAGAAGCGCAAGCACGCCGAAAACGACCACAAGACCGAACAGTGAAAACTGAAGTCCGTATACGAACGCATCTCCTGCGCTCTCAAAGGGTTTTGTTATGTCGATTTCGAGAGCCTTTGCGGCAACCGAGTTTACCGTGTTGTACATAAACATATTACTTACCGCCTTTCTCGGTGCCTCCTGCGGTATTGCCGTCCTTCGCCTTACCCGTGCCGGAGAATACTATTCTGAATATTTCGAGTATTCCCCAGAGGAGTGCGAGAACGCCGAATACTACCGCAAGACCGAATAACGAAAAGCGAAGTCCGTAGGAAAGTGCCGAGCCTGCGTCGTTAAACGGCTTTGTGAAGTCGAGTTCAAGCGCGCGCACACCTATAGTATTTACAACGTTGTATAAAAACATATCTATTCCTGCCTTTCTTAAGATTCGGATCCGGCGTCTTAAAGAACGTCGTCGAAATCCTTCTTCATGGAAAGCATTTCGAGAGCGGACGCAACCTTACGGCGTGCCATTGCGTAGTCGATAACATCATCAATGTCGCCCGTGTTTGCGGCGGCAAGGGGAGAAGCGCATACCGTTTCCCATGCCTCGGAGAGTTCGCCTCTCTTTTCGAGGTTCTTGGAGGCCGCAAGCTTGTCGCCCCACATAAACTGAACCGCACGCTCAGCCTCCATGACGGAGATTTTCGCACTCGGAAGAGCGTATGCAACGTCAGCGCCGACTGCCTTGGAGCCGAGAACCGTGAACGCCGCGCCGATGGCGTTTCCTGTGATAAGAGTTACCTTTGCGGAGCTTGTGCAGGCATAGGAGTATGCAAGATCGGACGCCGCCTTTGCTACCTTGCCGCCCTTTGCCTCGCATTCGTCGCTCATGCCCTCGGAGTTTACGAGAGTGAGAACGGGAATGGAGTAAGCGTCGCAGAGGGAGATGAATTCGGTCGCCTTGTTCATGCAGGTTTCGCAGAGTCTGCCGCCTACGGAGATTATGCCGCAGGGAACGCCGCCTACCGAACCGAATGCCGTGAATACATTCTTGCCGATGCCGGCGTAAACCTCGAGAAGCTTCGCACCGTCGGCAAGAACAGCGGCAACTGCCTTGGCGTCGTAGTCCGCCGCATTTGCAGCAGTTTCAAGCTCGGGAGTAAGTCTGTTGGGATCGTCGGAAATCTCAAGATAAATGTTGTTGTCGAGTCTGTTTGAGGGGAGGTATTCGAGAACCTCTCTTACAGCCGCAAAAGCCGCCTCTTCGCCCTCGCATACAAATGCCGTAAGACCGTTTGCCGAGGCGCACGAGGACTTGCCGGCGTCCTTTGTCTTGGCGTCGGAGTTGAGCACCGATGCCGGAGCGAACGAATAGCTTCCGTTCTTCTTCTCCATGACCGTGATGTCGCTCATTGCCGCAATTGCCGCGGTGAGTCCCGAGGTGTTTCCGCAGATTACCGAAACAAGGGGAACGGAGCCTTTGAGAGAAGCCGTCTTCTTGAGTACTTCGCCGTAAGCGGAAAGCACTTCAACGCCCTCCGTGAGTCTTGCGCCTGCGGAATCGAATACCGCAACTGCCGGCGCGCCGTTTTTGCGTGCGTTTTCGAGAAGATTTACTATTTTCTTCGCCGCCGCCTTTCCGAAAGAACCGAGAGTTCTCGCCATGTCAAAGCTGTAGGCGAAAACAAGACGTCCGTTTATCGAACCGTAACCCGTGATAATACCCTCAAGCTCGCCGCCCTTGGGGTTCTCGAAGGTCATGGGATTCGACTTGACGAAAGCCGCTGTTTCGGAGAAGGTGTTCTCGTCAAAAAGAATGTTCATGCGCTCGCGGGCACTGAGCTTGCCGGACTTGTGAAGCGCTTCAACTGCGGAATTGTCGGCGCGAAGCACGCTTTTTTTCGCTTCGTTTAACATATCCGCTCTTTTCTGTGCGTCCATATATTTACCTCCAAAGTTAAAAATTTAACACATTTTGCCGTGAATAAAAGGGCATCTGCGGCAAAGCGCGGCTTCGGAATAACGGTAAACCACCGCAATCTCACCGCAAAAAACCACTTCCACCCATTATATTTTTATTATACCACAAGAGGATTTTTTTGCAAGGTTTTTCGGGCGGATTTTACTTTTTATACACTTATTTTATACATTTAAAGCGATTTCATGTGTTCCGAGCGCAATTTCCCGTAATACCGTGCGAAAAGGGCGCGAAATCTTAGCGGAATCTTAATGCGGCGTTTGCGGCGCGTAAAAAAACGAAAAATGAAATACCTATGTCAAAAATGCACAAACAGCCGCCCGCGTTTTTGTTACAAACGCAGAAATTCAGGCATTTTTGTCTGTGTTGTTGACTTTGAATGGAAGGTGTGGTATAATCAAAGTAGTGAAACGGGTATTTCATATGTCGTTTTGCAATACTTACATAAAGGAAGGAAACAGTATGAACCTGAGAAAAATCACAGCGGTCGTTCTTGCATTCGTAACGGTGCTTTCTCTTTCGTGCGTCTTTACGGCGTCGGCGGAAGACGGAGTGCTTCTTGAGAGAACGGCGTTTGAAAAGGGAACGGGACTGTACGCAAACTGGTACAACGCTTCCGTCGAAAAGAAGCAGGAAACCGACGGTACGACCTACGTACACGCAACCCCCAATTTCGCAAATCCGACAAAGCAGCTGAACTTTGACGCAACGGGACTCTCTGCCGCATACACCGACGGTGTGTACTTCAAGGCGGTTGTAAGAACAAACGTAACCGGCACACCGCTTATCAAGGTTGGCTCGAAAGATTCGGCGACGGGTACGAACTACGGAGTCGCCTCTGCGGCTAACAGCAATGCGGAGTCCGCACTTTTGGGAAACGGCGAGTGGGAGGAAATTCTCATTCCCGTCTCGGTCAAGGGCGGCGACACGATAACGCAGGTTTGGGCGTACATAACCGGCGGTATCGTAAACATCTCGAACTATGCCGAGGACGCATACATCGACGTTGCGGCATGGGGACTCTTCACCGACAGGGCCACGGCGGCGAACTATGAATTTTATACGGGAAAGGAAACGGTATTGAATACCGTGTATGTTTCCGAAACAGGCGACGACACTGCCGACGGCGAGAGCGCAGAAACTGCAATTGCCTCTGTTGACAAGGCGTACAGCATGGTTGCCGACGGCGGCACGATAATTGTTTCCGGCGCAGTCACACTCCCCAAGGTAACGATATCCTCCGGCAGAATTTACGGCATTATCGGTGCTGAGGGAAAGTCCGTCACTATAAAGGGAAGCGGCACAGAGGATAAGATAACAAGCGGCAGAGTCACCGTATACGGCAACGCAACGCTTGAGGATATCACTCTCGAATATACCGACAGCACCGGCGAGGGAATACTCCTTCTCGGAAACAGCCTCACCGTAGGCAAGAATGTCGAAATAACTCACCCGGCAACCGCCGACGGCAACAACAACCTTATTCAGAATCACGACTCTGTAAGTAAGCCGGCATCCACACAGGGCGGCTTTGAGAGCACGGTAACTCTCCGTTCCGGCACTCTCGGCAATATGTCCCTCGGTACGATGTACGGCACGACGGGCTACTTCGTTGAGGGTAAGGCTACATATAATGTAGGCGAAGCGGACGGCGATACTCCGAAGGTCAATGTGATATCGCAGAACGTAAACTCGAGAAGCGCTTCCGCTCCGGCACTCTTTATAGGCGATGCGAGAGTCAACGTCAAGGCAGGTACTGTCGGCACTCTTGCCGTCGGCAATGCAAACGGCGCAGGAAGCTACAAGGGACTCAGATACTACACCGTTGACGGCGGCGAAGTCGGAAAGATTCTCACCACAGGCAACGCAAATGCCGACTCCGAAATGACGGGCGTTACCGTTATCGAAATTAACGGCGGAAAGGTCGGCTCTGTCGAAAAGAGAGGGGACGACGACTCCGAGAGAATAATCATCGTAGGAAACGGCGTGACAACCACGGTAAACGACAGCGGCGCAACAGTCGTCACAGTCACGGGAGAGGGAAGCGTCAAGCCTGACATCACCGCTCCGACTCTCGAAAATTCGTGGACTGCCGCATACAACGGACTTTCCTTTACCACCGGTAAGAAATACGTTTTCATCGACGGCGTAAAGCATGAGGCAAAGGATATTACCGCAAGCCTTTACACCGATTTCACCGTCGGTACGCACACCGTAAGATTCACCGACACCGACAACGTGACGGTTACTATAGACGGTATCTCCGCCGAATACGCTCCCGGCGATACGATTACTCTCCCCGACGCTCCCGAACATGAGAATGCGGAGCATTACGTTTTCAAGTGGACCGACGGCGAGAAGGATTACGACGCAGGCGCAACCTACACCGTAACCGGTGCGGCAGCCATTACCGCAAAGTGGACGGCGAAGACGTATACAATTAAGGTGAACGGCGTCGATGAAACTCACGCATACGGCGAGAAGATAACCCTCGGCGCAGACCCCGACCCCAAGGAGGGCTATGACTTCGACTGGTACGACAAGACAAACGACGTACACTACGCCGCAGGTGCGGAGTATGAGGTGAAGACAGACGCAGAGCTTGAGGCAATATGGACGGCAAAGACTTATACAATTACTGTAAACGGCGTTGAAGAAACGCACGCATACGGCGAGAAGATAACCCTCGGCGAAGATCCCGACCCCAAGACCGACTACACCTTCAAATGGTACGACAAGACAAACGGCGCATACTATGCCGCAGGTGCGGAGTATGAGGTGAAGGGAAATGCCGAAATAGTACCCGAATGGAAGTTCGGAGGCGCGGCTTATATTCCCGAAGGCTCTTACAACGCCGCAGAGGGTAAGTATATCGTAAATATTTACTTCGAGAACGCAAAGGTAAACGGCGGCGTGTTCGGCTTCAAGTATAACCCGGCGGTTATGACCTTTGAGTCTTGCGTGAGCGACTTTGTTCTTGTGGGCGAAGAGCTTAACGACGCATTCACCGACGACCGCATAAACGGAATATACGTTAACAGATGGGTGTCCGCCGTAACTCCCGGAGTGAACACCGAGGTAGACGCAACGGCAGGCAAGGTGCGCATTGCAACTCTCACCTTCGCAATGGCTGACCACACGGCGTTCAACCCCGAGACCGACTTCACTGCGGCTGTGGTTGCCGAGGATCCGCAGATTTACAAGAACGGAAAGTTCCTCGCTCAGCTCTCGGAGGGTGAGCTTGAAGTGAAATATATCGAGGTCACGACGCTTCCGCTCACGGAGATTGCCTCCGAAACATATAAGGTAATCGGTACTGTCGTAACGTCGAGAGACGAAGGAAAAACACCTTATGACAGCGCAGAATATTCGAGCTGCGCGAGAATAACTCTCATGACGAAGTCCGGAACTGCCGTAGCGACGCTCTACGAAGCGGCAGACACAGACACCGCCAACTTCGCTTTCGAGTTCGACGGCATACTTCCCGGAACCTACAGTATAAAGATTGAGAAGAACGGCTACAAGACCTACATCATAGAAGATGTAAAGGTTATCGACAGCGACGTTGACGTTCTCAACGCACCTCTCACCGCCGGCGATATCAAGGGCGCATTCGCGGACTACTGCGGCGACGGAAAGATAGACGTTTACGACTTTATCCGCGTTCTCCGCGGCTTCGATCCGAATATCTCGGCTGCTTTCAAGCAGGTAGTCGATATCAACGAGGACGGAGACGTAACCATTGACGATATCGGTTTCATCAAGCTCAACTTCGGAAAATAAAAAGATTACTACTCATCCATCCTTTTTGCACTCGGTGCAGCAAAAGTGCGGTACTTGTTTTGAGTACCGCACGATTTGCGTTATGGGAGAATTTTATGCGGCTTTTCCGCTTTTGAGTAGCTTGACACAGCCCATCCTGATATACCGCAAGTGCGTTGCCCACACTCGCATATGTGTTTTTCCTCTTCTTGAAATCGAAAGTAACAGCTGTTTCCTAAAGATTCGATTTATTGTAAAATCACCACAGCGTAATGAGTGCTTCGCACAACCGATATGCGGCGTTTTTTGCTCATATTATGTGCAGCTTCTGCGCGGCTGTTTTCGCTTCGCTTCTGCGGCCCACGCCGAGTTTTTGCAGAATGTGGCTCACGTGACTTTTCACCGTCGCAAGCTTTATACCGAGTATTTCGCCTATTTCGGCGTTGCTCTTGTCGGCGCAAAGAAGCCGCAGTACCTGCATCTCGGAATCCGTAAGCCTCTCCGTTAGCACCGCGGCGTAGGGCGGCTTGAGAAAATCGGGATAGAATACCGCCTGACCTCTTGCGCACTTGACGACGCGCTCGAGAAAGTCCGCATTTACCTCCCATCCGCACTCTGTGAGAAGCGGAAGAACCGCCGCACCGTATTCGCCGACAGTCCGCACGAAGCCGTATTCCGCCGCAATGCCGAGTGCTTCGCATATATCGGAACGCCATTCGCCGTTTTCCGTGCGGTACTTCGCGATTGCCGACAGCACCTTTATGTGAATCGTGTCTATGTGCCTTTCGCATACGCGGCAGTAGGGAACGAGAGGGGCGAGAGTCAGAAGCGCCGCCGACTCGTCGCCGAGAGAAAGCTCAACCATCGCCTGCGTTATGTACAGATACCGCTTCAGAGTCTTCAGTGTAACGCCGCCTCGCGGAGCTTTGTCGCGATACCACCTGTCAACGTAAAGCCTGTCGCCCGTGTGCAGTGCGAAACGGCAGAGAAGCGCGTCTGCATTGGGGAAAAAGCGGTCGAGTCCGCGCGACTCAAACCTTTCGCGAAGAGCCGTGACCGTGCGCACCGCGTCCTCGGCGCGTCCGCTGTCTGTCTGACTCCGCGCAAGAAGTCCCACAAGGGCAAATTCTATATCCGGCGTGCCTTTTGTTTGCACCTCGCTTATCTTCGACACAAGTGTGAGCATTCTGCTTGATACGTCAAGCCCCTTTTCAAATTTGCTCTCGGTTATGGCGCAGTCGGGAAGTCCCACGCCGTCACGACCGAGAAGCGTTTCGACGGGGACACGCACCGTCGCATAGAGAAGATCGTCCTTCTTGCTCCAGTCGGAGAAATCCTTGCCGCCGTTCATTATACTCGGAAGAGTGCTTGTCACCGAAAAGGGAGGAATCGTTATCTCTTTGTTTACTATAAGCTTGAAAAGCGAGCTTATAAGCTCCGCAAGACCCGAAACTCCCTTCTGCGGAAGAGAAATGTCAAGGTAGGCAAGCCTGCCCCTCGCCTCCTTTGCCGCCGCGTCCGACTTTCCGCGCACCGCCGCAAACTCGCGAAGCTCGTTGTACCAGCGTTCGGAGCTTTCGTAGTCGGTTTTTATCGCGCAGAGCATACTCATCCCCTGCATAAGTGCCGGACTCGACTTTATCTGCGCGTCGGTGAGCGAAGCGTAATAAGGCTCAAGCTCCTCGAAGTGACCCGACCCCGGGTGAAGAGCCGCGTTCTTTACGAGTATCTCGGACACCTTGTCGCTCTCTCCGCTCTTTGAGTAGCAGGCGAGAGCGCGGCTGTAATTTTCGTGAAGCTCGTAGTAAAGACCGCCTCGGCTGTAGAGCGTGCGGCACTGTTCGTCGGTACAGCCGCGTTCAAGCTCCCACATGAGAAAGCGTGCGAAAAGACTGTGAAAACGGAAAGTGTCGGCTTTCACCGCCACGAGCATATTTGTGTTTGTACGAAGCTCCGAAAGGTATTCACCGGCGCGGTTGTCGCCGCTTGCCATGCGCGCAAGCTCCGTGCCGAACTCGTCAAACGGAGCAAGGTCGAGAAGAAAACGGCGCACAGGCAGATCGAAGCGCAGAAATATCACTTCTTCATAGTATAAAAATATTTCGTGAGTGACGCTCTCGGAGAGCTTTGCGCAGTATTTCTCACCCTCCGTAATTCTCCGCGCCAGAACCGACAGCGCGAGAGGGTAGCCGCGTGTGTTGCGGTATATCTGCGCAAGCTCCGTGTCGGTGAGCGCGGCGCCGCACCTTGAAAAATACTCGGAGGTCATATCCCGTGTGAAGAACATGAGGTTCATGTCAACCGACTCCGCGAGCCCCGAGAAACGGAACGGCATGAGCCACCCCGGGAATATGCCTCTGGTGAGAAGCACGAAGCGCATCTGCGGATTGTCGCGTATAAACTCGCAGAGCATACGGCGGTGATCGGAATCCGTGAGAAGCTCGAGATTGTCTATGAGAAGAAAGCCGCCGTCGGTACGGTACGCCGACATATCGTTTTCCGCGTTGAGCTTTTCCGCCGACACCTCCGCCTTGGGTTTGCCGCGCAGAAGAGAATTTGCGACCGTCGTTTTTCCGAAGCCGCAGGAGGCGCTGAACAGAAGCACTCTGCCGCTTTTCTCAAAGCTTCGGAAGATTTTCTTTATCTCGGGATTTACGATAACCGGCGTACTCAAGCGTTTCACTCCTTTTTACGTGATACGGATATTTTACCACGGAATCCTTGCTTTGTCACCATACTTCGGTATGATTTGAGAAAAAGTTTACAAAAAGAGCCGCCTTTCGGCGACTCCCCTGCGCACCGCATTCGGCGCGCTTTTCCGGTCAGTATTTCGGCAGTTCGTCGTCGCCGAGAAGCTTTGAGATGCCGGCGGTCATCTCGCCGAGAGACATCTCCATGCCGCGGAGCATTGTGACGACGTCTGAGCGTATCCTGTCAACCTTGTGACCGTAAGCCTCAAGCCTTGCCCTCTCGGCGTCGTTGCGCTCCCTGTTTGCGCGGCGGTATTCCTCGTTTTCCTCCGACGCCTTCGCACGGAGCATATTCGCGAAATTCTTTGCGTCCGCCAGAATGTCGGCGACGTCGTCGCTCTTTTTGCGAAGCGACGCATTTTCCTTTTCGAGAGAAGCGACCTCCTCTTCAAGTGCCGCAAGTCTCTCGGAAAGAGCTTTGTTTTCGTCTTCGAGACCGCCGCACTTGTCGGTAAGCTCCGCAACCTCGGTGCGAAGCTCTTCGTTTTCCTCCGAAAGAGTGCTGTTTTCACCGCGAAGACTCTCGCACTTTTCCTCTGCCTCCGCCGACGCCTTTTCGTACTCCGCCTCTTTTTCGCCGAGTTTTTCCGCAAGACGTTCCTCGTAGCCGCGGTTTAAATACGCGATGTATTCACACACGGACTTTTTGCTGTAGCCTATGCCGAAAAGTCCCGTTTTGAGTTCTGCCGCGCCGTTTGTGTTTTCCGTTGCCATGCTTTTATCCTTTCTTTTTGCCGTCCTTCGTTTTGCCGAACAGACCGCCCTTGTCGAGAAGCTTTTCGTATTCGCTTTCGGGAAGAGGCTTGCTGAAATAGTAGCCCTGCATATACGTGCATCCGAACGAGAGAAGCATATCCGCCTGAACCTTTGTCTCGACGCCCTCGGCGATGACCGGTATGCGAAGCTTTTTCGCCATGTTTACAATCGACGAAACGATTATCTCTCCCTTGCGGCTCTCGGGACCGCCGCTTAAAAATTTCATGTCAAGCTTCAGTATGTCAATGTCAATGTCTTTTAATATGTTGAGGGACGAATAACCGGAACCGAAGTCGTCCATCTCTATTATGAAGCCCGCCTCTCTGAGACGGCCTGCCGCCTCCGCAAGAAGCTCCGGACTTTCCGTGTACGCACTTTCGGTAAGCTCGATATGTATGCAGTTCGGAGGAAGCTCATAGCTCTCGGCGATGTTTTTCAGCGTGTCGCAGAGGTCACGCTTGTAAATATCCTTGCTGGAAAGATTTACCGACACTCTCACGGGCTTGTCAGGAGCTTTGTCGAGTCTTTTTTTGACAAAAGCGCACGCCTTTCTGAACATATACTCGTCAACCGTACCGATGCAGTCGCTCCTTTCGAGAAGCGGTATGAAGGAGGAGGGCGAAAGAAGACCCCTTGTCGGATGGCGCCAGCGAATAAGCGCTTCGGCACCCGTCATAACTCCGTTTTTGTAGTCAACCTGAGGCTGAAACCATATCTCAAATTCTTCGTTTTTCACCGCACGGTCAAATCCTGCGAGAAGCTCCTGCTGTTTCTTTTCGGAGTCCATCAGACCCTTTTCGTAGTAGGCGATGCGGTGCGAAAGACTTCCCTTTACCGATTGGAGAGCAAGAAGAGCCTTGTAGCTCATTGTGAACGGATCGCAGTCCGGCTCGCAAAGGTCGTAAACGCCGACGTGAACCGTTATCGGTATCGTGAGGTCGTATTTTGCGAACGCCGACTTGAACATGCCGTAGTACCACTGCACGGGCTTCGATTCTCCGCCGCAGAAACGCACGAAATGGTCTGCACTCAGGTGTGCGGAAAAACTCGTTTCGTCATCGTACTTTTTCATATACATTCCGAAATCGCGCAGAATCCTGTTTCCCATAGCGTAGCCGTAAACTCCGTTTATGTTTCTGAAACGACCTATGTCATACCTCTGAATGCGGTATTTCTTTCCCGGATTTGCGTCTATCCACTCTTTCACACGCCTGTAGAAGCTCATCGCACTGCAAAGTCCCGTCACGGGATCGGTCTCGCTTTCGAGTATGTCGGATATATCCTCACAGGTAAGCATTATGGGCGACGAGGCGTCGGCTTTGACAAGGCGTTCGTAGGTGATGCGCTTGTATTTTTTGCGCCGGTGTTTTCCTGAAACAATGAACATATCTACCGTGTAAACGGTGCGCCCCGTTTCGGCAAGCTTTTCCGTCACGGTGTCGAAAAGCATAAGCTTTAAAAGACTTTCACGGTCTTCATCCGGAAGATGCGCGTTTATAAACTCCGCTATCTGCGCATCATAGGAGGTGCCGTCAAAACGGAAATACGACGCAAGCTTTCCGCACAGTCTCTCCGAAAATTTTATAAGGAGGCGGTTCTCGGGATTTATCATGAGAACACCGTCGAAGCGTTCGGAGAAAACCCTTTGGGCTATGTCGTCCTCCGTGACGGGATATTCTCCCGCAAAACACGCATTTTCACTGTTCGGTTCGATTTTGCCGTTCGTATCCGATAAGGGAACGGCTATCTTTTCGTTCATGACGCTACCTCACATATTCCGTCGCCAAATATCCGTTTCAGTCTTCCGCAGCGACGATGTATCCGAAAGAAAGGATTATTTGCAAAAAGCAGAGCGGTCTCCCCGGAGAGAATTCGTAAAGAAAGGTGCAAGTATAAAACCTATATCTACGCACATTATACCACTTTTTTTCATACGTATCAAGTCCTTTGACGAATAGTTTTTGTAACATTTGTGTGCCGATTTACATCAAAAATCCAACACCCCATCATAAGTATATCAAATGCGCGATAAAAAGTCAAGAAAAATATAGAAAATGCAATAATTTGTAAGAATTTGCACTTTAAAAAGCAGAAAATGACGAAAATATTAATGTCTGAGCCGAATTTTGCCGTACTCCGCAGGGGAATACGGCATTTTGCAGCGCGTTTATTTGTTTATTTTCCCCGATTCGCGCAGAAGCTCGTATTCCTCGCATATCGCCCTGAACGCCTCCTTTGCGCACGGCGATTCTCCCGGGGCGTCGTCGTACAGCACGGCAACCGCAATCTCGGGGTCGTCGATTGGGTAAACTCCGGCAAACCATATGTGATTGAGCTCCGTGCCGTTCTCGGCGAAGCGTCCGGTCTGTGCGGTGGCGGTCTTGCCGCCGGCGGCAAGGCGTGACGGTGCGGCTTTCTTTCCGGTGCCGTTTTCCACGCACGCACGCAGAAGAACGCGCATTTTTTCGACGGTCGCTTCGGAGAGTACGGTCTCGCCGCTCTCGCTTTCGGAAATATCGGAGATGCCGCTTCTGCCGTCGTAAAAACCGAGTACCGCACGAAGCCGCACACACTTTCCGGTCGCCGCACAGAGCATCATTCTCGCCGCTTCGACGGGAGTCACGAGTACGTCGCCCTGACCTATCACGCAGTTTGCGACCATCGACGGCGGATAGTGTCCCTCTCTCGGCAGACTCCCGGTGCATTCTCCGACTCCGTAAAGCACCTTGTCACGCCCTATTCCGAGCTTTTCCGCAGCGTCGAATACGCTGTCGAGTCCTATCTCGAGTCCGAGCTTTATAAAGTAGCAGTTGCAGGAGTCGGCGAACGCCTCGGTCATGGTAAGCTCACCGTGTCCCGTGCGCCTGTGGCAGCAGTGCCGCACTTTGCCGAACTCCACATATCCCTCGCAGTCGTAAACCTTGTCGAAGTAGGCGATATCCCTCTCGAGAGCCGCCGCAGCAACCGCCGTTTTGAACATCGACCCCGGCGCAAAGCCGCAGAGCGCACGGTTCACAAACTCCCCCTTTTCAGAGCCGAGAAGCGACGCAATGTCCTCCGCCTTGTAGGTCGGACGGGACGTACACGCAAGTATTTCGCCGCCGCTGTTCACGACAACAACCGCTCCGCTCGGTATAAGTGCGTCCGCTGTTTTCTCGACGCTCTCCTGAAGAGGATGAGACAGCGTCGTCACAACCCCGGATACCGCTGAGAAGCCGTCGTCGAACACCTTTACCTCGCTTCCCGGCAGAATCCCTCCCCCGGCGTCGGCAAGATAGTTCGCCGAAAGTCTGCCGGAAAGGTCGGAGGTTGCCGAAAGCCTGTCGTCGAAGTACTTCTTCATGCCGCAGATGCCGCCGTCCTCATTTGCGTAGCCGAGAAGGTGTATCGCCTCGCTTGTCTTGCCGCCGTAAAAGGGAAACGACTTTGCAAAAACCGACGTCACCGCACAGTGCGTTGTTACGGTAAAGGGTTTGCCTCGGCGGATTTCCGCACGTATTTCAGACGTTGCAGTGTCCGTAAATTCCGAAAGAGCCTCGGCGGCATTCACATCGTCCCTGCAGAGAGACGGCGTAACGACGGTTACGTACTTTACTCCCTCCGTGCCGAGAGGTTCAAGGTCTCTTGAAAGTATATATCCTCGCCTTGAAGCAAGCTCCGTTCTTCGAGAGTACTGCCCCGAAAGCACCGCCGCACCGTCGTCTCCGCCCGAAGAGAGCGTGTATAGCCTCGCCGTTATCGTGCCGAACATGAAAAGCACCGCAAGATAAAGTGCGGCGACACGTTTTTCTCCGTTCACTTTTTTCACCCCGTTTTGCCGTTTGCGCCTATTTTCTCCCAAAATTATTAAACCATTCAAAAAAATCTGTCGATGTATTCATTTTAATGCGGTATAATATGATGTCAATTTTTATCTTTATCAACGAAAGCGGCTGAAACTATGTTTTCACTTCTTGATACGGCAAAATCCTTTATCGAGGGCGCGATAAAGCCCGACAGCGTCGTCGCCGACTTCACCATGGGCAACGGTCACGACACCGAATACCTTTGCTCCAAGGTGCCTGATGGCAAGGTGTATGCGTTTGACATACAGGAGAGTGCGGTGGAGAACACAAGAAAAAGACTCGCCGACGGAGGCTTCGCCAACGCGGTCCTCATTCACGACAGCCACGCAAAGTGCCGTGAGTACATCAAAGAGCCGATTGCCGCCGGTATGTTCAATCTCGGCAGACTCCCCGGCGGAGACCACTCAATTCACACCATGCGCCCGAGTACGCTTGAAGCGGTAAAAGGAGCGATAGACCTTCTCATTCCCGGCGGAAGCATCGTTATTTCGGTATACCCCGGTCACGAAGAGGGCAGACTCGAGGGTGAAATGCTCCTCGAGGAACTCGGAAAGCTCGACAGGTTTCACTATTGCGTCGTGCATTTCCACATCGTAAACTCCGCCGACGCACCGTTTATCATCTCCGTGGAGAAGTACGACAAATGACAAAGGACGAATCGCTGAAAGCCGCCGCCGTCATAGCACGTGCGATAGCGGAGGGAAAATCGACGGTCGAATACGGCGCAAAAGCGATAAAGAAAGCAAAGCAGACCTACAGTGAGGATAAGCTTGCAGAGCTTTGTGCCGACGGCTACATCGACCCCGATGACAAGCACGGCTTCGAGAAGTTTTACACCGTCAAGAGCTTCTTTGACAAAATCAACCTCTGGGAGTACGCCGACGAGGACTACATCAAGAGGCTTTTCGCCGAAGCACGGCGTTTCGATACGGCAAGGTTCAACGCAGACCCGTATATGAAGTGCGTGAAGTGCGGCGAGGTAAAGGTGGGAAAGTTTCTTCTCACCAACGCACACTACGACGCAGGCGAGTTTTTTCAGTACGATATGCCGAACCTCGACGGCGAGGTCGTCGTGCCGAAGATAGGCTACTTTGACGGCAGAGTGAGCTTTCTCAGTATATATGAAGGAAATATGCCGTGGATGAGCGTCTGCCCGTCGGAAATAAACTCCATGAGGGAGCAGATGGACGCCGCACACGGAAAGGTTCTCGTTCTCGGACTCGGACTCGGATATTACCCGTTCGTCGTCTCGGCAAAGGAGAACGTGTCGGAGATAACGATAGTCGAGCTCAGCGACACCATAGCCGATATATTTGAAAAGCACCTTCTTCCGCAGTTTCCGCATAAGGATAAAATAAAGGTCGTCCGCGCCGACGCTTTCGATTACCTCGAAACGCTTCGCGGCGGCGAATACGACTTCTGCTTTGCGGATATATGGGAGGGACTTCACGACGGCGTGCCGCTTTACCTGCGTATAAGAGAGTATGAAAAGAGACTGCCCGAGACCGAGTTTACCTATTGGATCGAGAAAGAAATGAAAGCCGATATCGGGAGCCGATAATACAACGAAAGGAACATCACCATGGGATTTTTTGAAAAGCTGAAAGCCGGACTTCAAAAGACAAAGGAGTCGATATTCAAACAGGTCAACGACATTTTCAAGCACTTTGTCAAGGTGGACGAGGACATGCTCGAGGAGCTCGAGGAGGTGCTTATCGCCGCCGACGTCGGAATAGGTCCTGCCGAGGAGATAATCGAAAAGCTCCGCGACACTATAAAGGAACGCCGCATAAGCGAACCCTCCGAGGCAAAGGAGGCGCTCATGGAAATACTCCGCGAGATGATAGGCGAGGGCGAACCGCTGAAGCTCGAAACAAAGCCGTCGGTCGTTCTTGTTATCGGTGTAAACGGCGTCGGAAAAACGACGTCTGTCGCAAAAATCGCAAACTGCCTCAAAAACGACGGCAAAAAGGTCGTGCTTGCAGCGGCGGATACCTTCCGTGCGGCGGCGATAGACCAGCTCGAAATATGGGGCGAAAGAGCCGGCATTCCCGTTATCAAGCACACCGAGGGAAGCGACCCGGCGGCGGTGGTTTTCGATGCCGTTGCGGCGGCAAAGTCGCAGAATGCGGACGTACTCATCATCGATACCGCCGGCAGACTCCACAACAAGAAGAACCTCATGAACGAGCTTGCCAAAATAGGCAGAGTGATAGACCGTGAGCTTCCCGGCTGTTCAAAGGAAACGCTTCTCGTCCTCGACGCCGTCACCGGTCAGAACGCCGTAAATCAGGCGAAGGAGTTCAAGAGCGCAACCGACATCACGGGCATCGTCCTCACAAAGCTTGACGGCACGGCAAAGGGCGGTATCGTCATCTCGATAAAAGAGGTTCTCGGCATTCCCGTGAAGTATATCGGCGTCGGCGAGAAGCTTGACGATTTGCAGGCGTTCGACTCTGCGGACTTCGTAAACGCACTTTTTGAAGAGTAAGACCGTGTGCGCTTAATCGAAAGCGAAGCCGTGTTAAGTTTCGGTCAAGCCTTGGGGCGGCTTGCGGTTTCCAAAGGCGGAGCCTTGGTCGCCGTCGCAACGGCGAAACACCTATGCCTTCAAAAAGCGCAGGAAAGGTGAATTTCCGAACGCAAGTGAGGAAAGAGGGAAACCCTCGCCGGGGGTTTCCTTTGGATTGAACTTGCCGACCGGGTGTACAGAAAAACAGGAACTCACGCATTTACTTACCCAACGGAGGACAAAAGCATGAAAATAATAGCCGCTACACACAATAAGAAAAAAGCCGCCGAGATGAAGCGCATTCTCTCGGATATCGGCATAACCGACGTAATGACCCTCGATGAAGCGGGCGTCACGGACGATGTTGAGGAAACCGGAACAACATTTGCCGAAAATGCGCTCATAAAAGCAAAGGCGGCGTACAAAGCGACGGGACTTCCGTCGGTCGCCGACGACTCGGGACTAATGGTGGACGTCCTCGGAGGCGCACCCGGAGTGTATTCCGCAAGATACGCAGGCACCGACGGCGAAAATGCCTCGGACGAGGCGAACCTCGATAAGCTTCTCGAAAACATGAAGGGCGTGCCGGACGGCGAGAGAACCGCAAGATTCGTTTCGGCAATAGCTTTCGTTGACGGAGTGCATGAGGATATATGCGTTCTCGGAAAGGTCGAAGGCGTAATAACCGGCGAAAAGCGCGGAAACGGCGGCTTCGGTTACGACCCTGTGTTCTTCTACGCACCCTACGGACGCACCTTCGGAGAGCTTTCCGAAAACGAGAAGAACGGGATAAGCCACAGAGGTGCGGCACTCCGTGCGCTGAGAACAGTGCTTGAAAAAAGAAACGACAACTGAGATAGGAGAAAAACAATGTCAGCAGAAAAACTTACATCCGGCGAAAGAGCGTACCTTCGCAGTCTTGCAAACCGTCTCGACGCCATATTTCAGATAGGCAAGGGCGGCATAAACGAAAGCTTCATTAACCAGATCGACGAAGCTCTCGAGGCAAGAGAACTCATCAAAATAGGACTTCTCGAGACCGCCGAGGAAACGCCGAAAGAAGCTGCGGAAATACTCTGCGGCGCAACCGGCGCACAGTCGGTGCAGATAATAGGAAGAAAGATTGTACTCTACCGTCAGGCGTCGAAAGAGGAAAAACGCAAGGTGGAGCTTCGCTCAAAATGATGCGTGTCGGATTGTTCGGCGGCACGTTCGACCCGATACATAAGGGTCACATAAACGCCGCAAGAGAGTTTTACCGAAGAGCGAACCTCGATAAGCTCTACGTCATTCCGACGGGTATACCTCCCCATAAGCAGAGATTCGTCACTCCGGCGCACCACCGCATGAACATGGTGAACCTCGCCTTTGCCGACAGCGAAAAACACGGCATGAACGTCGAGGTGTCGGATATGGAAATCGTGCGTGAGGGAAAGAGCTATACGTATCTCACCGTCGAGGAACTCGAAAAAAGGAACAAATGCGGCAGAATTTACGTCTATACGGGTACGGATATGTTCTGCACTCTCGAAGAATGGAAAAATCCAGCGGAGCTGTTCGCTCTGTGCGTATTCGCCGCAGCACCCCGTGACGAGGGCGACGCATTGAAGCTTCGTTCCTTTGCCGAACGCTATGAGAAGCTCTACGGCGCCGAGTGCATGGTGATGGACTTTACCCCCGTGGAAATGTCGTCAACCGAAATAAGGGATTTTTTGACGAAACACAGAAACGGGAATTATGACGAAACGGAAACTTTGTTAACAAATATTTACTTGACCGCACCTGTCGCAAAGTATATAATTGATAATGGACTGTACCTTTGACCGATAATCAGGGGCTTTCCGCAATTGAGGCTGTAATGCAATGAATTTCATACCATACGAAAACGAAAAGCCGCTCACGCGCGGCGAATACGACAATATCCGCGAAACCGCCCTCGAGGGAATAAGCCGCACACGTCGCGAACACATTCTCTCGGTTGAGAGAGAGGCGGTGATGATGTCGGAATTCCTTTTCCCTAAGCTCGGAATACCGGAGGAATACGTGTACGACATAAAAGCCGCGGCGATTCTTCACGATATAATGAAGGAAAGTGACTACGACTCACAGATCCGCGTCTGCGAAGAGGGAGGAGCAAAGCTTTCGGACGCCGACCGGGCGTCGCTTACGGTGCTTCATTCGTTCGCCGGAGCGTATGCTGCAAGGAAAAATTACGGAATAGGTCCGAGAGTGTTCGACGCAATTTTCAGACATACCGTCGGAGACGGAAACATGAGCGTCTTTGACAAGATTGTTTTTCTTGCGGATTATACCGAGCCCACAAGGTCCTATGAGGGATGCAGACTTCTTCACGAGTATTTCGTTTCGCGGCTCGATTCGGTGAAAACGGGGGAGGACGCGCTTGCGCTTCTTGACGAATGCGTCGCAAGGTGCGCCGTCTCGACTCTCGAAATGCTTGCGAAAAACCGATATGCGGTACACCCCAAGACCGTTGAGACGGTGGAGTCGGTTCTCGCGCTTCACAAGGGAGACCCGAGGTTTTCGGAGCTTGCCGAGAGATTTGCAAATGTAAGAAAGTAATGCGGCGGCGACCGCAGTTTTGAAAGGAACTTACAGAGATGAGTACGAATACAAATAATCTCAAGCAGAGAAGAAAAAGCAAGAATATCGCCATTTACACGGTAATAATAATACTTGCTATTGCGCTCAGCGTGAGCGGATACTTCGTCTTTTTCCACGAAATGGTTGTTGAGGGAATGACCCCGGCGCAGACCGACGTCAATAACTTCGTAAATCCTTCAAGCGGCGAGATAGGCGTCCGTGAGACGAAAAGCGGCATCAAGATAGATACGAAGATTAACCTTGACGACGTAATGAAGTCCATCGACGTCTCCTCTCCCGACGCACGAAAGGAAGGCTTTTACAATTTTCTCGTCGTAGGACGCGACAAGGCGGGACTCAACACCGACGTTATCATGGTCGTTTCGTTCGATATGGAGAACAACAAGGCGGCAATCGTGCAGATTCCTCGCGATACCTACATCGAAGCAAGTCCCCTTTCCGGAAACAAGAAAATTAACGCTGTGTTCTCGACGGGATATTCGAGCGTAAGACGTGCCGGCGGTACTGCGGACGAGTGTGTTGAGGGCGGCATGACAGCTCTCTCGGACGCGCTTTTCGGTTCTTTCGGTATTGTTATAGACAGATATGTACACGTAAATATCCAGGGCTTCCGCGAGATAGTTGACGCCATAGGCGGCGTCGAGGTCACGGTTCAGCAGGATATGAACTACAGCGATCCCGAACAGGGACTTTCCATAAACCTCAAAGCAGGTACTCAGACTCTAAACGGCGCGCAGGCGGAGGGCTTTGTAAGATTCCGCTACGGCTACGTAAACGCCGACCTCGGACGTATGGAAGCACAGAAGATTTTTATGTCCGCACTTATGAAGAAGCTTCTCAGCCCGTCAACCGTGTCGAAGCTCCCGAAGCTTGTGTCGGTTGTAAGCGAGAACACCGTAACCGATATTTCCGTTGCCGATATGACCACTTTCGCAACGGCAGCTCTCAAACTTGACCTCAGCTCGATATCGATGTTCACCATGCAGGGACAGGCGACGTACTACAACAAGGTTTCCTACGTCTCCATGTACCCCAAGGCAAACCTTAAGCTTGTAAACGATCACTTCAACGTGTTCAAGAGTCCTATCACGATAGACGACATAAAGATAAAGCTTCTCGTCGATGAACCCGACGGCTACACCATAGAGGAAACGACCGCCGACGATATCGCGAACGAACCGCCGCACCTGAGCTTTGTGGGCGGCAAAAAAGGCGGCTCAACCACAGCACCGGTCGAAGAATCTCCGGTGCGGACGGAACAGCCCGAAACACCCTCTGCCGAGACCGAGAACCCCGTCGATATTGAAGTGACTCCCGAACCGGACGGTGCGGAGAATACGGAGGTCACGGGAGAACCGGCAGTGTCGGACGAGGGAAGCGGCGGAGAAGGCGTTTCGGTTGAGACCGAGAGCGGCGATACGGCAGGATAACAATACGGAGGAATATATATGACTGAAAACGAAAACAAGAACGTGAATATATCCGAAGAAGAGTCCGCGGCTCTTGCGGACGCGAAGAAAATCGCACTTGCGGCGGCGCACGTACTCGACACGAAAAAGGCGCGTGATATAAAGATACTCTGCATAAACGAAAAGACGATAATCGCCGACTATTTCGTTATCGCCATGGGTACGTCCACAACGCAGGTAAATTCTCTTGCAGGCGAGGTGGAGTATAAGCTCGGCGAGGATCTCGGCATTCACCCCTCGAGAACCGAGGGAGAGGGAAGCGGAACGTGGGTGCTTCTCGACTACAACAGCGTTATTGTCCACGTGTTCGGCAGAGAGGCGAGAGAATTCTACAAGCTCGATAAGCTCTGGGCAGACGCAGAGGAAGTGCCGTTTGACGCTTCTCCCGAGGAATAATTCAGTAATTTATTGTTGAAAGGATCTGTCGAAAATGAATTTCGATTATAAGCAGGACTATAAGTCAATAGAACAGAAGTGGCAGAAGAAATGGAGCGAAGCGAAGGCATTCCACGCAAAGGACGACTACACTCTCCCCAAGTTCTACGCTCTCGTTGAGTTTCCGTATCCGTCCGGTGCCGGACTTCACGTCGGTCATCCCCGTTCGTATACCGCACTCGATATCGTTTCGAGAAAGAAGAGAATGCTCGGCTACAACGTACTCTACCCCATGGGTTGGGACGCTTTCGGACTTCCGACCGAGAACTTTGCGATAAAGAATAAGATTCACCCTGCAATTGTCACCGAACAGAACGTAAACCGCTTCAGAAGTCAGCTTCAGTCCCTCGGTCTTTCTTTCGACTGGGACAGGGAGATAAACACCACAGACCCCTCCTACTACAAGTGGACGCAGTGGATTTTCCTTCAGCTTTTCAAGAAGGGTCTTGCGTACAAGAAAAAGATGGCGGTAAACTGGTGTACCTCGTGTAAGTGCGTGCTTGCGAACGAGGAGGTCGTAAACGGTCTCTGCGAGAGATGCGGAAGCGACGTTATACGCCGCGAGAAGAGTCAGTGGATGCTCAAGATAACCGAGTACGCCGAGAGACTCATAGACGACCTCGATAAGGTTGACTTCATAGACCGCGTAAAGACTCAGCAGAAAAACTGGATAGGTCGTTCCACCGGTGCAGAGGTCAATTTCGCGACAACCGCCGGAGACGACCTCACCGTATATACAACCCGTTGCGATACGCTTTTCGGCGCAACCTACATGGTAATTTCCCCCGAGCATCCCATAATCGATAAGTGGGCGGATAAGATTTCCAATATGGCGGACGTCGTCGCTTACCGCGAAGAAGCGTCGAAGAAGAGCGACTTCGAGAGAACCGAGCTTGCCGACAAAAAGGAAAAGACGGGCGTGCGCATTATAGGCGTAAACGCGATAAATCCCGTAAACGGCAAGGAGATTCCGATTTTCGTCTCCGACTACGTACTTATCACCTACGGCACGGGTGCAATCATGGCTGTTCCGGCGCATGACACGAGAGACTGGGAGTTTGCGAAGAGGTTCGACCTTCCGATTATCGAGGTAGTTGCCGGCGGCGACGTTCAGAAAGAAGCGTTTACCGACGTCGCGACGGGCAAGCTCATAAATTCCGGCTTCCTTGACGGACTCGAAGTCGAGGACGCAAAGAAAAAGATGATCGAATACCTCACCGAAAAGGGAATAGGTCGCGCAAAGGTAAACTATAAGCTCCGCGACTGGGTATTCTCCCGTCAGAGATACTGGGGCGAACCGATACCGCTCGTAAACTGCGAAAAGTGCGGTTGGGTCCCCGTACCCGAAGATTCTCTTCCGCTTACGCTCCCCGATGTTGAGTCGTATGAGCCGAGTGACGACGGAGAAAGCCCTCTTTCGCTTCTCACGGATTGGGTGAACACAACCTGCCCGTGCTGCGGAGGTCCTGCAAAGAGAGAGACCGATACCATGCCTCAGTGGGCAGGCTCGTCATGGTACTTCCTGCGCTACTGCGATCCGCACAACGACAAAGCTCTCGCCTCCAAGGAGGCGCTCAATTACTGGATGCCCGTTGACTGGTACAACGGCGGTATGGAGCATACCACGCTTCACCTTCTCTATTCGAGATTCTGGGCGAAGTTTCTCTACGATATAGACGTTCTCGAGTGTCCCGAACCCTATAAGAAGCGTACTTCGCACGGCATGATCCTCGGCGAGGACGGGGAGAAAATGTCCAAGTCCCGCGGCAACGTCGTAAATCCCGACGATATTGTAAATCAGTACGGTGCGGATACCCTCAGGCTTTACGAGATGTTCATGGGCGACTTTGAAAAGACCGCGCCCTGGTCGTCTTCGAGTATAAGAGGCTGCCGCAAGTTCATCGAAAGATACGTCTCGCTCTGCGACCTCGCAAAGGGACGAGGTGTGACTCCCGCTCTTGAAGCGTCCTTCCACAAGACGATAAAGAAGGTCGGCGAGGATATAGACAGACTTAAGTTCAATACGGCAATTGCCGCGCTCATGTCTCTCATGAACGAAATTTTCGACTGCAAGGAGCTCACCCTCGATGAGCTTGAAATTTACACAAAGCTTCTCAATCCTTTCGCGCCTCACATTACCGAAGAGGTCTGGAGCGATGTCTGCGGTCATAAGGACGGCGACTTCTGCTCACTCTCGAAGTGGCCCGAGTACGACGAAGCAAAGACGGTTGACGCCTCCGTTGAGGTTGCGGTGCAGATATGCGGCAAGTTCAAGGGGACGATGACTTTCCCCATGGATACCGATAAGGACACGGCTCTTGCCGCAGTTAGGGCGGACGAGAGATTCGCAAAGCTTCTCGACGGCAAGACGACCGTAAAGGAAATATTCGTCCCAAATAAGCTTATCAATATCGTGGTGAGATAAATGTCGGTATGGCGCGGATTGAAGGTTGACATTTATTAACAAATCATTAAATTTGATATTATTCTTCAAATCCTCTTGACATATTGCTCATTTTATAGTATAATACGCAGAGAACAGAAAATATCTCTTTGCCCCATGCGGAGGGAGGGAAAACAATGGCAGAAATCAAAATCAAGGATAATGAGAGTCTTGACAGCGCACTTCGCAGATTTAAGAGACAGTGTGCGAGAAGCGGAGTATTGACCGAGCTTCGTAAGAGAGAGCATTATGAGAAGCCCAGCGTAAAGCGTAAGAAGAAGTCTGAAGCGGCACGTAAGCGCAAGTTCAAGTAATTCTTCCGGACGCGGCATCGGCTTATTGAATATTCACTCTGCCCGATGTGACATCTTGATGCGGTATCATGTATGCGGCACCCAAACGATGTTAAGGGAGCGATCGACCTTTGTGTCGGTCGCTTTTTTCGTTTAAAGGCGTCTGTAAAAAAAATTTTAAAAAAATTTGGAAAACCCCTTGACAAATTGAAAATTAGGGTGTATAATACAGCACATGAAAGGCAAAGATGCCGATGGGAACTGCTCCCCGTCGGCTTCTGTGCTTTTTATGTACATCCTTATATAACGGGACAACGGCGTTCCGGCAGTACGGATTATTTCTGTGCGCCAGAACCTCGTTGCCCCGTTATTTTTATTTGCTTAAAATTTTTAATTATCATTTGTAAAGGAGCGATTCTTATGGCAACGGCAACGGTTCCCGAATATTTCGGCAGTCTCGTATTTGATGACAGAGTAATGAAAGCAACCCTCTCGGCGGATATTTACCGCTCACTGAAAAAGACGATAGACGAGGGCGCAAGTCTTGACACAAATGTCGCGAATGCGGTAGCCTCGGCTATGAAGGATTGGGCGGTCGCCCACGGCGCAACTCACTTTACCCATTGGTTTCAGCCTCTTACGGGCGTGACCGCCGAGAAGCACGACAGCTTCATCACTCCCTCGCCTGACGGAAGAATAATCATGGAGTTCTCCGGAAAGGAGCTTATCAAGGGCGAACCCGACGCCTCGTCTTTCCCGTCAGGCGGCTTGAGAGCTACCTTTGAAGCAAGAGGATACACCGCGTGGGATCCCACCTCATACGCCTTTATCAAGGATAAGACGCTCTGCATTCCTACGGCGTTCTGTTCCTACGGCGGCGAGGCGCTTGACAAGAAAACACCTCTTCTCCGTTCCATGGAGGCTCTCAATAAGCAGGCTCTCAGAATACTCAAGCTCTTCGGCAACACAACCGTAAAGTGCGTCCGCACTTCGGTAGGTCCCGAGCAGGAGTACTTCCTCGTTGATAAAGAGGTTTTCGACAAGAGAAAGGATCTCATCTTCACCGGACGTACACTCTTCGGTGCAAAGCCTCCCAAGGGTCAGGAAATGGACGACCACTACTTCGGAGTAATCAAGCCCAGAGTTGCCGCATATATGGCGGATCTCAACGAGGAGCTTTGGAAGCTCGGCATTCTCGCAAAGACCGAGCATAACGAAGTAGCTCCGGCTCAGCATGAGCTTGCTCCCATTTATTCAACGACAAACATCGCCACCGACCACAACCAGCTCACAATGGAGATAATGCAGAAGGTCGCCGCAAAGCACGGTCTTGTATGCCTGCTCCACGAAAAGCCCTTTGCCGGTGTGAACGGTTCCGGCAAGCACAATAACTGGTCGATGGCGACCGACACCGGCGTCAACCTCCTTACTCCCGGCGAAACTCCTTACGAGAACGCACAGTTCCTTCTTTTCCTCTGTGCGGTAATCAAAGCGGTTGACGACTATCAGGATTTGCTTCGTCTGTCGGTCGCAACGGCCGGAAACGACCACAGACTCGGAGCAAACGAAGCTCCCCCCGCAGTCGTATCGATGTTCTTGGGCGATGAGCTTTCGGCAGTCCTCGACGCAATAGAAAACGACGCACCCTACAGCGGAACGGAAAAGACGCAGATGAAGCTCGGCGTACACGTTCTCCCGAAGTTCACGAGAGACACCACCGACCGCAACCGTACCTCTCCTTTCGCTTTCACCGGCAACAAGTTCGAATTCAGAATGCTCGGTTCGTCCAACAGTATCGCCTGCGCGAACATCATGCTCAACAGTGCGGTTGCGGAGTCGCTTAAGTCGTATGCCGACAGACTTGAGGGTTCGGACGATTTCGAGACCGCTCTCCACGACCTCATCAAGAAGACGATAAAGGATCACAAGAGAATTATCTTCAACGGCAACGGCTACGACGACGCTTGGATAAAGGAAGCGACCGAGGTAAGAGGACTCCTCAACCTCAAGACCACCGCCGACTGTATGCCGAAGCTTCTCGATAAAAAGAACGTCGATATGCTCACGGCTCATAAGGTGTTCACAAAGGCGGAGCTTGAGTCGAGATACGAGATAATGCTCGAGAACTACTGCAAGACCGTAAAGATAGAGGCTCTTACAATGGTCGATATGGCGAAGAAGCAGATTCTTCCGGCAGTCGAGGCTTACACCGCATCCCTCGCAGAAGCTTTTGCCGCAAAAAAGACCGCTGTTCCGGACGCAGAGTTTGTGTTTGAGAAGAAGAGCATAAAGAAGCTCACCTCGCTCACAGACGGCATCGATATGGCGACCGAGATTCTCGAGACGGCAATCGCAAAGTTCGAGACGATAGACGATATCACGAAAGCCGCATTCGACATCAAGGACGACGTTATACCGAAAATGGAGTCGCTCCGTGCGGTATGCGATGAAGCGGAGACCCTCACGGCGGAGAGCTTCTGGCCGTTCCCGACTTACGAAAAGCTGCTCTTCGGCGTTCGCTAAATCGTAAGTGGGAGCTCCGCTCCCCCTTACGGGAACCCCCACAGATTTGTTCGTTCGCACCTCGCTTGAGGCGCAAGCTTTGCTTGCTTCTCTTCGCTCGCAAATCTGAAGGTGTTTTCATCGGCAAGTGAATTGCCGATAAAAACGGAAGAATCAAATCCGACTTCGTCGGAAAAGGAAACTCTCGCCGGAAGTTTTCCTGTATATACAATACGGCTTTTAAATAAATTTGTTCGGTAAATTGTAAGTGGGAGTTCCGCTCCCCCCTTACGGGAATCCCCACAGATTTGTTCGTTCGCACCTCGCTTGAGGCGCAAGCTTCTCTTAACTCGCAAATCTAAAGGAGTTTTCATCGGCAAATAAATTGCCGATAAAAACAAAAAAATCCGATTTCATCTGAAATGGGAAATCTCGCCGAGGTTTTCCTAAGAAGACAAAAAACAATACGGCTTTTAAATTAAAAGGGAGGAATAAATCATGACTGTGGAATTTTGGTATTTGATAGGTGCGGCTCTTGTATTCTGGATGCAAGCCGGTTTTGCGATGGTGGAGACGGGCTTTACCCGTGCCAAGAACGCCGGCAACATTATAATGAAAAACCTCATGGACTTCTGTATAGGCACTGTTGTTTTCTCGATTCTCGGCTATTCGCTCATGATGGGCGAGGATGCACTGTTCGGACTCATAGGCATTCCGAATATGGATCTCTTCGCAAACTTCAAGGCGTTTATCGCAAGCCCTGCCGACGGCAGCTTCACGGGTGCTTCGACCTTCGTCTTCAACCTCGTGTTCTGCGCTACGGCGGCGACGATAGTCTCCGGCTCGATGGCTGAAAGAACCAAGTTCTCGTCCTACTGTATTTACTCCGGCGTTATCTCGCTTGTGGTTTACCCCATCGAGGCTCACTGGATCTGGGGTGGCGGCTGGCTCAGTCAGATAGGCTTCCACGACTACGCAGGCTCTTGCGCAATACATATGGTCGGCGGTATCGCGGCTCTTATCGGAGCTATCATGGTCGGTCCCCGTATCGGCAAGTACGTAAAGGATAAGGCGGGCAAGGTCACAAAGGTCAACGCAATCCCCGGTCACTCGATTACCCTCGGCGCACTCGGCGTGTTCATCCTCTGGCTCGGCTGGTACGGCTTCAACGGCGCCGCCGCAACAAGCACCTCTGAGCTTGCGTCGATATTCCTTACCACGACAATCGCTCCGGCTGTCGCTACCTGCACCACGATGATGTATACGTGGATTAAGAACGGCAAGCCCGATGTCTCCATGTGCCTTAACGCTTCTCTCGCAGGTCTTGTAGGCGTAACCGCAGGCTGTGACGCATTCGACGCAATCGGTGCGGCGGTTGTAGGTGTCGTTTCCGGCATCCTCGTTGTCGTCATCGTTGAATTTCTCGACCTCAAGCTCCATATCGACGACCCCGTCGGCGCTATCGGCGTGCATATGGCAAACGGCGTCTGGGGTACTATAGCAGTCGGTCTTCTCGCTAACCCCGACGCACCGGCAGGTCTCTCCGGTCTCTTCTACACCGGCGACTTCCGTCAGACGGGACTCCAGCTTGCAGGCTTTGCGTCGGTTGCGCTTTATACCACGATAATGATGGTAATCACCTTCGCACTCATCAAGAAGTTCAACGGACTCCGCGTTTCGGTTGAAGAGGAAACTCTCGGACTCGATATCACAGAGCACGGACTTCCCAGCGCATACCCCGACTTTGTACCGGCTGTCGATAAGTATTCGTCTTTCGCACCGGCAGAGGGTATCACGGCGACTGTTTCGGAGGTCCCTGTTGCGGAGGCGATACCCGTAAAGAAAGTCCCGGCGTTCGCCGACGGCGCATCTCCCAAGTTCACCAAGGTTGAAATTATCTGCCGTGAGTCCGCATTCGATTCTCTCAAGAACGCTATGAGTTCCCTCGGTATAACCGGTATGACGGTATCTCACGTACTCGGCTGCGGTGTACAGAGAGGCAAACCTGAATACTACAGAGGCGTACCGGTTGAGACAAACCTTCTCCCGAAGGTTCAGGTTGATATCGTCGTAAGCAAAGTTCCGGTAGCCTCCGTAATAGAGACGGCAAAGAAAGTTCTGTATACCGGTCATATCGGCGACGGCAAGATCTTCGTATACGATGTTGAAAACGTCATCAAGGTTCGTACCGGTGAAGAGGGATATGCGGCACTGCAGGACGAATAAGACTCGCAAGAAAAAGCTTTACGGTAACTATACTCACAAGGTAAAACTTCACATATAAATTGCAATTCATGTTTATTCACAAAGACTACGACGGAGAAAAGTAACACGGCGTATCTCTCACAGAGAGCGCGGGAGGGTGAGAGCCGCGCAGAGAAAACCGTGCGAAGAACACTCTATCAGTCCCAAAGGGAAAGCAGAATACGGCGTACCGCACCCGAAACGGTCGGTATACCGCCTTTTGCGATTATCGCAGGCGTCGCCGGGCGTTAACCGGAAAGGCTTGACAGAGCCGATGAGTGACTCCGGGCGCAAAACCGGAGTAAGTTAGGTGGTATCACGGATAAGCACGTCCGTCCTAAGCTTTGAGTGCATAATTTTATAAGGACGGTGTATATTATGTGTTCAATAATGGGATATTGCACAAGCGCAGCAACAGAGGAAGATTTTAAGAAAGGCTTTGACGCAACGGTGTCGAGAGGACCCGATATGTCACGTGTCGTCGATACCGGAAAGGGACTTCTCGGCTTTCACAGACTCGCCATAATGGGTCTTGACGAAAGCGGAATGCAACCCTTTGAGCTTGACGGAAGCTATGTCGTCTGCAACGGCGAGATATACGGCTTCGAGAAGATAAAGAAAGAGCTTGAAGAGAAGTACGGCTATACCTTCAAAAGCGGCTCGGACTGCGAGATACTTCTCCCGATGTACCGTGAATACGGCACGGAAATGTTCGGTATGCTCGACGCCGAGTACGCTCTCATAATCTACGACGGCAAAACCGGCGAATATATTGCCGCACGCGACCCAATCGGTATCAGACCTCTTTATTACGGCTATGACTCTGACGGCGCACTCCTTTTCGCAAGCGAACCCAAGAACCTTGTCGGGCTCTGCAAAAAGATTCTTCCGTTCCCTCCGGGATGCTATTTCAAGGACGGCAAATTTGTCCGCTACCGTGACATCGCAAAGGCAGATAAGGTATGTCGGGACGACCTCGAAACCGTCTGCAAGAACATTCACGATAAGCTCGTCTGCGGCATAGAGAAAAGACTCGTCGCCGACGCAAAGGTCGGCTTTCTCCTCAGCGGAGGACTTGACTCATCGCTTGTCTGCGCCGTTGCGGCACGCAAATCCGATAAGCCTATCCGCACCTTCGCCATAGGCATGACCGGCGACGCCATTGACCTCAAATATGCGCGCGAGGTTGCCGACTACATCGGAAGCGATCACACCGAGGTCATTATCACAAAGGACGACGTCATAGGCGCACTTGAGGACGTCATTCATCTTCTCGGCACGTTCGATATAACGACAATCCGCGCAAGTATGGGAATGTATCTGCTCTGTAAGTACATCCATGAAAACACCGATATCAGAGTACTTCTCACGGGCGAAATCTCCGACGAGCTTTTCGGATATAAGTACACCGACTTTGCACCGAGTGCCGCCGAGTTCCAAAAGGAAGCCGAGAAGAGAGTGCGTGAGCTTCATATGTACGACGTACTCCGTGCCGACAGGTGCATATCGGTAAACTCGCTTGAAGCAAGAGTGCCGTTCGGCGACCTCGATTTTGCCGAATACGTAATGTCGGTAGACCCCGAGATGAAGCTCAACCGCTACGGCAAGGGAAAGTATCTTCTCCGTCACGCCTTTGAGGGTGACTATCTGCCGCACGATATACTCTTCCGTGAAAAAGCGGCGTTCTCCGACGCAGTCGGTCACTCCATGGTTGATTACCTCAAGGAGTACGCCGAAACAAAGTACACCGACGGCGAAATGCGTGAGAAATGCGCAAAGTACACCCACGCCGCACCTTTCACCAAGGAGTCGCTTCTCTACCGTGAGATATTCGAGAAGTACTACCCCGGACAGTCGGGAATGATAGTTGATTTCTGGATGCCGAACAAGTCGTGGGAGGGCTGCAACGTAAACGACCCCTCGGCGCGTGTGCTTTCAAACTACGGCGAGAGCGGAAAGTGACTCGCATCGAAAAGCTTCGCAATTCGATGCGGACGAGATTCGTGCACTCGCGTCTCGTTTGAGGCGCAAGCTCTGCTTGCTTCTCTTCACTCGCGAATCTATAGGAGAAAAATCCGCGGCGCGTGTCCGCGGATTTTTCGGATTTAATTAAATTCGTGCTTCGCACGAAAAAGCAAAACGCTTTTAGAAGGAGTGAATGAGATAGATTTATGGTTTAGTGAGATCGCATCGAAAAGCTTCGCAATTCGATGCGGACGAGATTCGTGCACTCGCGTCTCGTTTGAGGCGCAAGCTCCGCGAAGTGCAGTGTGGCAGCGGAAAAACGTGCAAAACAAATGTCACAACAACGAAAATCGGAGAGCCGACCGTATGTCCGCTCTCCTTTATTTTTTTGCCTATGTCCGCTGCCCTGTTATCATGCGGTCGATGCCGTTTACGTCCTTTTCGACGGCAACGTCCGAGAAACCGGCTTCTCTCAGAAGCTTCGCAACCTCGTTCGCCGTGTCGTAGCCTGCCTCAAAAATAAACATTCCGCCGCAAAGAAGATACTTCGCATACCGTGAGATTATCGTGCGGTAGAACACGAGTCCGTCCTCGCCGCCGTCGAATGCTATTCTCGGCTCACGTTTCATTACGTCGCCGAAAGCGTCAACGTCCGCTGTCTTCACATACGGAGGGTTGGATACGATAACGTCGTACTTATCCGTCGGCACATACTCCGCAAGGTCGCACTCCGCAAGGTGAAGCCGCTCCGATACACCGTGCCTTTCGGCGTTGCGCACCGCATATCCGAGAGCGTCCTTTGAAATGTCGATTCCGTCGCCGGAAATGTCGCTTCGCTTTTTCAGTATCGCCGCCGAAACACAGCCGCTTCCGACGCAAAGCTCGAGAAACCGACCGCCCCTCGGCAGAACCTTTGCCGCTCTCTCTACAAGCATCTCGGTCTCGAACCTCGGAATGAGACACCCTTTTCCGCAGTACATCGGGAGTCTGCAGAAGTCCCATTCTCCAATCACGTACTGCAAAGGCTCACCCTCGGCACGCCGCCGGACCTTTTCCTCAAGCACGGCAAATTCTTCGTCGGTGAGGTGAGATGTCCTGCGGCACGTGAGATATTCGGCGTAGGATTTTCCGCACACGGCGCATATCAGAGTCACCGCTTCATTGTCGGCGTCGGTCGCTTCGCTGTTTTCCGAAATAAGTGCCGCCGCACGGACTTTGTATTCACTGTACGTCATTGCCCGTTTCCGTATCCGTGCCTTCGCTATTTTCAGCCTGCTTCTCGGATTCCGCTTCGACCTCACTCTCCGTCTTTTCCTCGGGAGGGTAAATGTCGGGAAGAGCAAGCTTCAGAGAATTTATCGCAACCTCAATCATGCTGTCGTCCGGCTCTGCCGTTGTGAGTCTCTGCATCCAAAGCCCCGGAGCGGAGCATATCTTCACGAAAAGATTGTCGTGCTTGCCGGCATAGCGGATAAACTCATAGCCTATGCCGATTACGACGGGGAGCGTGAGAAGCTTTAAGAGCGTGTAGAGAAGTCCCGACACGTTTGCGTAGAACGCCGACACGAATATGCCGATTATCATCATTACAAAGAGAAAGCTCGTGCCGCAGCGGGGATGAAAGCGTATCTGGCGGCGCACGTTTTCAACCGTAAGCTCTTCGCCCTTTTCGTGGCAGAATATCGACTTGTGTTCCGCACCGTGATACATAAACGTCCGCTTTATGTCGGGCATGAGGGACACGAGAACAATGTAGCCGATAAATATGAGTATTCTCACAACACCCTGCAAAAGGCTTTTGAGAACGGGATTCGGCGTGTCGCCGGTCATGACAAGATCCGAGAGAAGCTTCGGAAGATATATGAAAAGTCCGACCGAGAGAAGCACTCCGAGTACGCCGCCGATTACCGACGCCACCGCGACAAGACTCTTTCCGAAGGTCTTGTCGAGCCACTTTTCAAATTTCGTCGGCTCTTCGTCGCCGTCGATTCCCAAAAGCTCCGCCGAGCGGTTGAGCGTGGAGAAGCTTAGCATCATCGACTCGATAAAGCCGCCGATGCCCCTTATCAGCGGAAGCTTGAATATCGGATACTTTGCCGCAAGGGGCTTTACCGTCTTGACCTCTGACTGTATTTTACCGTCGGCGTCTCTCACCGAAAGAGCAACCTTGTCCTTCGACTTCATCATTACTCCCTCAAGAACCGCCTGACCGCCGACCGTGCCGAGGCGTTCTTTTATGTAGCCCTCCGCGTTTCTTTCGGCGGAGGAAATATCTTTTGCCATAATATCATCATCCTTTCGGAGTATAAATTCTAACATACACTCATTATACATTATATCACCGCACCGCGTTTTTTCAAAGCGTATTTTGAGGATAATTTACGAAATATCGGTGAACACACACCGTAAATTCCGAAATGTAAAAAGAAATTGATGAAAAGTTACAAAATACACTTGTTATTGCGCAAAGACCTGTGTATAATAAATTTGAATAAGTATTTTCGCAGAGAAATTTCGGCATGATTGGAGAGTGATATAAATGGCGGAAAAGAATACCGGCGAAACCATGACCTTCAGTGTGATTAAGTCGCGCGAGCAGATGATAAAAGAAGTGATGGACTCGGTGTACCTTTCTCTCAAGGAAAAAGGCTACGACCCGATAAACCAGCTTGTCGGCTACATTGTCTCCGAGGATCCCACCTATATCACTAACTATAATAACGCACGCGGGCTTATAAGAAAGCTTGACCGCGACGAGCTTCTGCGCATCCTCGTGGCAAGCTACCTCGGAGTAAATTCCGGAATTGACGAGTAAGCGGCGCACATAAGAGACGGAGGAATTTTTGACATGGAACTGACATATAAGGGCAAACCTTTGGTTAGAAACGGAAAAAAGATTTATTACGGAAACGCATACGAAAAGTACATTCTCGTGCTGACCATCCTCGCAACAAAGGAGGAGAACGGCGCAGAACTTCCCTCGAGAGTCGTTGTGCAGATTCAGGACACCGACCCGAGCCTCATGTTCAAACCCGAGCAGATAGTAAAGCAGACCGAAAAGCCGAGCCTCGCCGAAGCGCTTGAGATAGGCGTAAGCTGGCTTGAATGTATGTAATCCGAACACTGAAAAAGCAAAATGCGCCGACAGGGTAATATGACCCGAACGGCGTTTTTTGTTTAAATAACGGGCAGTCCCCGAGAGGTAACTTCAAATGAAACGAAAAACAAACGCAAGCTCCAAAATCGTAACCTTTGTACTTGTAACGATGGCTGTCGCACTGTCCGCCGCACTCTTCTGCGGAGTGTACTTTGCCTTTTCGCAAAGCGATGCCGTACCGATCCCTGACCTTGATGTTTCCGCAGCCGTGAACGGCGAAAAACAGATTTCCGAAACCGTCGCCGCTCTCGAACCCGATGTGCCGTCAGGCGAACCGGAGGGGGAGAGCGCAAGCGAATTCGGTTTAAACTACGTGCGCCGAACGTTTATCTGCGCCGGCGACAACCTCATACATACCGACGTCTACGGTGCGGCGGCACGCTACGGAAGCGAGGTCGGCGAGGAATACGACTTCAAGCCGATGTTCGCCGACATAAAGCCGCTTATCGGTGAGTACGACTACGCATTCCTCAATCAAGAGGTGCCGATTGCCGGCAAGGAACTCGGATTTTCCGGATATCCCTGCTTCAATTCTCCCGACGAACTCGGTGATGCCGTTGTCGATACCGGTTTCAATATAATAAACGTCGCGACGAACCATATGCTCGACAAGAGAAACATAGGTCTTAAGAACGCCGTCGAGTATTGGAGAAAAAAGCCCGTCACGCTCATAGGCGGCTACCTCTCGAAAAAAGAGTACGACACAATAGAGTATATCGAAGACAGCGGACTGAAGATCGCACTCCTTGCCTACACCTACGGCACAAACGGCATAGTCCTTCAGAACAACGGTGATCCTTACGTCGTACCGTACATCGATGAAGCCGACATAAAGGCGAAAACCGCAAAAGCGCGCGCCGAGGGTGCAAACCTTGTGTTTGTGTCGATTCACTGGGGCTACGAAAACACCCCCACTCCGAGCGACGAGCAGGAGAGACTTGCACGCATGATGGCGGATATCGGAGTTGACGTCGTCATCGGACACCACTCGCATTCGGTTCAGCCGACAGTGTGGCTTGACCGTCCCGACGGCGGAAAAACGCTTGTCACCTATTCCCTCGGCAACCTCCTTTCAGGTATGCAGAGTCCCATAAATATTATCGGCGGTATGCTCTCGTTTGACGTCGAATATTTCGGAGGCGACACAAAGCCGACGGTAAATAACGTTAAGGTTATTCCCACCGTCTGCCACTTCTCCGGCTATCCGCGGGATTACAAGGTCTACCTTTTCACAAATTACACTCCCGAGCTTGCCGCAAAGCACAGACTCGCCGATAAGTTGACCTTCAAAGAGATGAAGAGCATGGTCACGAGAACCGTCGATGAGGAGTTTCTGACAGAGGAGTTTTTGAACAAATAAACGCATATTAACGGAGATGCAATGCCATGAAAATAACCGACATAATAGCAAAAAAAGACTTAACCCTTTCGTTCGAGGTTTTTCCTCCGAAAAACGGCACCGACGGAGAAGCGGTAATCGCCGCCGCAGAGGAAATTGCCGCCCTTCACCCCGATTTCATGAGCGTCACCTACGGCGCCGGCGGCAGCAGCAGTAAGTACACCGCAAAAATCGCCGCAACGCTCACCGAAAAGCACGGAGTCCCGACCGTCGCTCACCTCACCTGCGTAGGCTCAAAAAAAGAGGATATACGCAGAAGCCTCGGTGAGCTTTCCGACCTCGGAGTCGAGAATATCCTCGCCTTGAGAGGCGATATGCCGCAGGACGGCACGAAACCCGAGGGGGACTTCCGCTATGCGTCCGAGCTTATCGGGTTTATAGGAAGCGAAAAAAGCGGCTTCTGTATCGGCGGCGCGTGCTATCCGCAGGGACACGTGGAATCGCTCTCGGCAAGCGACGACCTCAAAAAGCTTAAAATAAAGACCGAGAGCGGCTGTGATTTTCTCACCTCGCAGATGTTCTTCGACAACGATATCTTCTACAGATTTATGTATAAGGTTCGTGATATCGGAATAAAAACGCCGGTTTTCGCCGGTATAATGCCTGTCACAAACGCCGCACAGATGAAGCGCATATGCGCACTTTCCGGAACGACTCTTCCGCAGAGATTCGTCGCAATTCTCGATAAGTTCGGCTCACGTCCCGACGCAATGGCGCAGGCAGGCATAGCTTACGCCACCGAGCAGATTATAGACCTCTACGCAAACGGCGTGAACGGAGTACACATTTACTCGATGAATAAACCGTGGATCGCGCGTGCGATAAAAAATAACCTTTCGGATATACTCTCATGAAGAACGAAAAAGCACTGAAGCTTTTCGGAGAGTGGGCGGAGCGTGAAACAATGCTGCTCTCCTGCCTCGACGGCACAATGGGAGAGATTGCCGGTACCTCGGAAAGCGCCGCCGCAGTACTCGGAGACTTCGCCTTTTTCGCCGGTAAACCCGACCCGAAGCTTGCCGAAAAGGTCGCCTCGGAGCGTGATTTTTTCATAGCCGTGCCGCAAAACGCAGATTGGGAAAGCTGTATCGAAAACGCTTTCGGAGACCGTGCGAAAAAAGTCGTGCGGTATGCCTTTCTCAAGAATACTCCGTTCGACCGTGAAAAGCTTGAAAAATTCGCCGCAGACGTACCCGAGGGCTTCACGGTGCGCCGCATCGGAGAAAAGCTGTACCGAATGTGCGCCGAGGGTGATTTTTCGCGCGACCTTGTCTCGAACTTCCCGACCTTCGGCGATTACGAAAGCCTCGGCATAGGCTTTGCCGCACTGACCGCAGACGGTACTCTCGCCGCCGGTGCTTCGTCCTATTCGGCGTATGACGGAGGTATCGAGATTGAGATAGACACCCACCACGGCTTTCGGAGAAGAGGACTTGCAAAGTGCCTTGCGGCAACGCTCATTCTTGCGTGCCTCGATAACGGAATTTATCCGAGTTGGGACGCACAGAACACCGTGTCGGCGCACCTTGCCGAAACGCTCGGATATGCTTTTGACCGTGAGTACACCGCATATGAGATAATATAACGGAGGTGAGAACAACGGAATACGGACGTGTTTATTCGTACCGCCGTAAAAATCCCGACGCCGCACTTTGTACCGACATCGGCGAGATAATACGCTATATGGGCTGTCGGGGACGTGCGGAGATTACCGACGAGGTAACGGCTCTCGCACGGAAAGCGGCGAAAATCATAGATTCGTCGGCTCTGCCCAAGGGCTGTTTTGCGTTTTATGCGGCAGTCCCCGGCGAAAACGGCGTGAATATCGGCGGCGTGTACTTTCCCTCGCGCGACCTCGCGGAGTACCTTGACGGCTGTACGGAGGCTGTGATACTCGCGCTCACTCTCGGCGCGCTTACCGACCGCGAGATAACAAAAGCGTCGGCGACGGATATCGCCCTTGCGCATGCGCTTGACTGCGCCGCCTGTGCCGCCGCAGAGGCTTTCGCCGACGAAATGTGCGCCGATATGGCGGCAAAACTCTCGCCTAAGAGGCTTACCGAAAGGTTCAGTCCCGGTTACGGCGATCTTCCGCTCGAATATCAGCCGACGGTTGTCGAAATGCTCGGCGCCGGGAGAATGCTCGGTGTCGGCGTCAACGGTTCGCTTCTTCTTTCACCATCAAAATCGGTCACGGCTATTGTCGGAGTCGGCAAGCCGTAAACAGCACTCGCATCGGAGGTAACGCACATGAATATTAAGGATATGTTCGGAGACGGATTCGTTTACTTTGACGGCGCAATGGGTACGCTTCTTCAGAAAAGGGGTCTGCACCCCGGTGAGCTTCCCGAGGCGTGGAATATCGAAAGACCCGACGATATAACGTCCATTCACCTCTCGTACTTCAATGCAGGGAGCAATGTCGTCTGCTCGAATACCTTCGGCGCAAACCTGTTGAAGTTTCCCGACTGCGGAAAGTATTCGCTCGAAGCCGTCGTCGCCGCCGCGGCAGAGTGCGCCGACCGCGCAAGACGTATGTGCGAAAACGGCGAAAAGCACTTTGTCGCTCTCGATATAGGACCTTGCGGAAAGCTCTTGAAGCCTCTCGGCGACCTTGACTTTGAGGATGCCGTAAGCCTCTTTGCGCGCACGGTGAAAGCGGCTGAGGGTCTGCCTTTTGACCTTATTCTCATCGAAACGATGAACGATCTCTACGAAACGAAAGCCGCCGTTCTTGCCGCAAAGGAGAACTCCGACCTTCCGATTTTCGTCACCAACGCCTACGACACCACCGGAAACCTCATGACCGGAGCGTCCCCGGAAGCGGTCGTCGCAACCCTCGAGGGACTCGGAGCGTCGGCTCTCGGAATGAACTGTTCGTTCGGTCCCGAGATGTCTCTTCCCACCGTCGAAAGACTCTGCCGCGCCGCCTCCGTACCCGTCATGGTAAAGCCGAATGCCGGACTTCCGGTTATGAACGGCGACGCTGTGACATACGACGTAAACCCCGAGGACTTCGCGAAAACAATGCGCAAAATCGCGGATCTCGGCGCAAGATTCGTCGGCGGCTGCTGCGGCACAACGCCCGAATATATAGAAAGCCTCAAAGCGGCGCTTTCCGATATGACGCCGAAGCCCGTCACGGAGAAGAATATCTCCTGCGCCGCGTCGTATACGCACGCCGTGAATTTCGGCGGCGGAGAGAAGACCGTCCTTATCGGCGAAAGACTGAACCCCACCGGCAAAAAGCGTCTCAAGGAGGCTCTTGCAAACGGCGACAGCGAGTATATTCTCGGCATGGCGCTTTCTCAGGTTGACTGCGGCGCGCAGATTCTCGATATTAACGTCGGCGTCCCCGGTATCGACGAAGCGTCGCTTATGCCGAAAATCGTCGCAGAGGTGCAGAGCGTCACCGACGCCCCCTTGCAGATAGATACCTCGAACCCTGCCGCAATGGAGTGCGCGATGCGCATATACAACGGCAAGCCGATGATAAACTCCGTCAACGGCACGCGTGAGAGCATGGACGCGGTTTTTCCGCTCGTTAAAAAGTACGGCGGACTTGTCGTCGCACTCACACTCGATGAAAGCGGCATACCGAAAACCGCTGACGAAAGAGTGAGAATTGCCGAGAGAATATTTGCCGAAGCCGAAAAATACGGCATAAAGAGGAAGAATATCGTCGTCGATACGCTTGCAATGACTGTGAGCGCGGATACTTCGTCGGCGCTATGTACCCTCGGCGCACTTGAAAGAATCTCCGCTATGGGCGTGAATACAGTACTCGGAGTGTCGAATATATCGTTCGGACTTCCCGAGAGAGAGGTTCTTACCGCGACCTTTTTCACCATGGCGATGGCAAAGGGACTCTCGTCCGCGATAATGAATCCTCAGTCCGTCGAAATGATGAAGGCTTACCGCAGCTTTGCCGCCCTTTCGCATCTCGACGAAAACTGCGCCGATTATATCGCTTTCACGCAGAGCGACGCCTATATCGGCTCAAAGTCCGCACCGTCCGCCGTCGCGACAGCCGCGGAAAAGTCCGCCGACGGCGACGTCAAAACGGACGGCGCACTTGCCGACGCAATAGTGAGAGGACTCAAGGACTCCGCCTACCGCCTTGCAAAAGAGGCTCTCGAGAAGAGAAATCCGCTCGACGTCATAAACGGGGATATAGTACCGGCTCTCGATAAGGTAGGACGGGGCTTTGAGAATAAGACAGTGTACCTGCCGCAGCTTCTCATGAGTGCGGAGACCGCAAAGAAAGCGTTTGACGCGGTGAAGGAGACGATGGTGCGCGCCGAAGGCTCGCAAACCAAGGGGGAAACTTTCGTAATAGCAACCGTCAAGGGTGATATACACGATATCGGAAAGAATATAGTCAAGGTTCTTCTGGAGAATTACGGCTTCAACGTCATTGACCTCGGACGCGACGTCCCTCCGCAGACTGTCGTCGACGCGGTGGTAAAGCATTCCGCGCCGCTTCTCGGACTGAGCGCACTCATGACAACAACCGTCGGAGCCATGGCGGAAACCGTGAAGCTTGTCAAAGAGAGGTCGCCCGAAACGAAGATAGTCGTCGGAGGCGCGGTGCTCACCGAGGAGTACGCAATGTCGATAGGCGCAGACAAGTATGCCGCCGACGCCATGGAGACTGTAAGATACGCGCTTTCGGTAAAAGGATAAAACGGAGTATAATTTGCCGTCGAAACGGTTATAATGGATAAAAAGAAGAACTGCGCCGCAGATCAATTGGTGCAAAAGTGCAAAATCGTCAAATATTGAAAAAAACACTTGACAAATTGCGCTTTTTCTGTTATAATAATCGAGCGATGTTGAGCGAGGTTGCAAACGAAGTTGCACTGTGCGGCATTGCGATTCGGCGGAATAGCTCAGTTGGCTAGAGCATTCGGTTCATACCCGACAGGTCGTTGGTTCAAATCCGACTTCCGCTACCATAAGCTGTTCCGGTGATATACTCGTCGGAACACTGTCCGGCCCGTTGGTCAAGAGGTTAAGACACGGCCCTTTCACGGCTGTAACATGGGTTCGATTCCCGTACGGGTCACCAAAAAGAAACGACAATTTTCGACAGAAAGTTGTCGTTTCTTTTGTTCTCTTCACTTTTCACTTTTCGTTGTTCACTTTTCTCTAAAAATGTCGTTTCCGGTTAAGAGATAAGAGAGAAAAGAGAAAGGAGCGGTGCTGAACACGGCGTATGTGCGTCAAAGTAAACGCAAATATAGCTGTGAGAGCGTCGAATTGGCGTTATTCGTGAAGACAGAAAGTTGTCGTTTCTTTTGTTCTCTTCACTTTTCACTTTTCGTTGTTCACTTTTCTCTAAAAATGTCGTTTCCGGTTAAGAGATAAGAGAGAAAAGAGAAAGGAGAAAGGAGCGGTGCGGACGCCGTGGAAGCGATGCTAATTGTTCCAGGCACTGTCGGAGGTGATACTGATGAACAGTCCGTTGCTTGAAAAGCCATTGGATTTTGCAACGAGGATCGTTTTGTTTTATGAGGATTTCTCAAAGTTAAAAAAAGATACGACTATTGCGAAACAATTGTTGCGTTCTGCAACGAGTATCGGAGCAAATATAAATGAGGCGGTTTACGGAAACAGTAGGGCTGATTTTATTTCAAAGCTCCACATTTCATTGAAGGAAACGGGTGAGAGCATTTATTGGCTTACACTTATGAAAAGGACAAAACTGTTTGAATGGAATTATGACGAATTGCTGTCAATCGCGGAAGAAATCAAGAGAATGCTCATAGCTTCACTTAACACTGCGAAAAAGACATAATTCGGCGCAAAATCGGTATGGTGTTTGAAATCTTGTAAGAGCGTATCTGAATTTGCAAAACTTAGACTCCATTACGTAAGTCGTTTTATTATACAAATAACACCCCAAGGAGGCACACACAATGGAAACAGAGAAGGTAATCTTATTCTTCGTACTCAACAAAATAGAGAAGCTTGACGAGCTTCTCCACGCACTCATGGATGCCGGTATACGAGGCGCAACCGTGCTCAACTCTATCGGCATGGCAAGCGAGCTCGGCATGAAAAATGACGAGGACAGCCACGTAATAAGCTCCTTCCGCGCGTTCTTCGTGTCCGGAAAAAGCGAGAACAGAACCATATTTACCGTCATCGACAAAGCCCTCATCCCCAAGGCGTCCGAGATAATCTCCGGCGTCGTCGGTGACCTCTCAAAACCCAATACCGGAGTGCTTTTTGCAATGCCGGCAGTCTACGTCGAGGGACTCGGCTCTTCCGAAAAAGCGGACTGACCGAAGCGCAGGAATGTTAAACAACTACTAACGATAAAAAAGAAGGTTGACCAAATGCCTGAACTCAATACGCTTATGTACCTTGCGATAATGCTTATCGGAGGTCTTATTTTCGGAAGAATGGTAAAGCTTGTAAAAATGCCGAACGTCACGGGATACCTCATCTGCGGACTCATTCTCGGTCCGTCGGTGACGGGAATTGTTCCCGAAAACGTCCTCGACGGCATGAATATTATCTCGACCATCGCACTTGCCTTTATCGCTTTCACGATAGGTTTGTCGTTTAAAACGAGCTACTTTAAAGAAGTCGGCGCAACGCCGGTCGTAATCGCAATTTTTGAAGCGCTTGTCGCCGTCGTCCTCGTTCAGGCGGCAGTTATGGCAAGCGGTGCGGACAGAGCCTTTTCTATAATCCTCGGTGCTATAGCCGCCGCAACAGCACCCGCCGCCACAATCATGGTAATCAAACAGTACCGTGCCAAGGGTCCTGTCACAAGTACGCTCTTGAGCGTCGTTGCAATTGACGACGCCGTCGCACTTATAGCCTTCGGCTTCTGCGTGACAATCGCAAAGGTGATTGAGGGCGGCAGCGCCGGAAACGTCGTACTCTCAATTCTCCGTCCGTTCGGCGAGGTGCTTCTCGCACTCTTTATCGGAAGCCTTGTCGGCGTGCTTATGAAAATTCCGCTGCGCTACTTCAAAAAGAACAGCAACCGCCTCATTATACTCACCGGCTTCGTATTTTTGTCTTGCGCTCTGGCGAGTACCTTCGGCGTCTCCGAGCTTCTTGCCTGCATGATGTCCGGTGCCGTTTTCTGTAACATTTCGGAGTACAGCGATGTCATGGCAGAGCTTGCCGACAGCGTAACACCCCCTATCTTCATGCTCTTCTTCGTCGTCTCGGGTGCTGACCTCGACCTCAAGGTTCTCCCGTCAATCGGCGTTATAGGCGTAATCTACGTCGTCGTAAGAGTAATAGGCAAGTGGGCAGGAGCCTTCGCCGGCGCAAAGCTTATGCACGCCCCCGAAAACGTCTGCAAATACATAGGACCGACGCTCATTCCGCAGGCAGGCGTTGCAATAGGTCTTACAATAGTCGCACAGAGCGTCGTTCCGCATTATGCCGCACAGATCCGTGCAGTCGTTCTCTGCGCAACGCTCATATATGAAATGATAGGACCTATCGTCACAAAAATCACCCTCACCAAGGCGGGAGAGATAAAGCCCGAGGAACAGTAACCTCAAGGAGAACGCTATGAGTACAATAAAAGAGCTTTACGATAAATTCTGCGAAACCTGCGATAAATCAACCGAGATATTTAAGGGCCGTGTGCTTCGCCTCGTCAAGGACGATATCACTCTCCCCAACGGGCGCAAATCCGTAAGAGAGGTTATCCGCCATAAGGGCGCAGTCTGCGTCGTACCCGTCACCGATAAAGGCGAGGTCGTCATTGTGAAACAGTACCGCTATCCCTTTGATCGGATTCTTGTCGAAATCCCGGCAGGCAAACTCGACACGGTCGATGAAATCCCCCTCGAAGCCGCAAAGCGCGAGCTTCATGAGGAAACGGGAGCTGTCGCCGACAGCATAAAGTACCTCGGAGAGTATTACGGTTCTCCGGCAATTCTCGATGAAAGAATATATATGTACCTCGCCGAGGGACTGCATTTCGGTGAGAAGAAGCTTGATGAGGACGAGTTCGTCGAAACGGAGTTTATCCCCCTCGAAAAGCTCTGTACTATGGTAATGAACGGCGAAGTGCCGGACGGCAAAACACAGGCGGCAGTCCTCAGAGCCGCGGTCATGCTCGGTAAAATGCCGTCGGCAGACTGAAATGGAAAAGCTGAAGATAAGCAAAACCATAGTCGTCGAGGGAAAGTACGACAAGATAAAGGTCGCCTCGGTCGCAGACGCACACATAATAGCTCTCGACGGCTTCGGAATCTTCAATAACTCCGAAAAGCAGAGCCTTTTGCGAAAGCTTGCGGAATCCCGCGGACTTATAGTCATCACCGACAGCGACCCGGCAGGAGGCTTCCTTCGGGGAAAACTGCGCAGTATGTTGCCGAAAAACGGCGTCGTAAACCTCTATACTCCGCAGATTGAGGGCAGGGAAAAACGGAAAAAGATCGCCTCGAAAGCGGGTCTTTTGGGCGTCGAGGGAATGGACGCCGAGGTTATACGCGGACTTCTCGCTCCCTTTGCCGACGGCGGACAAAACGCCGTGAGTGTCGAAAAGCCGATAACGAAGGCAATGTTTTACGAAGCCGGACTTTCCGGAAAGAACGACAGCGCCGCACGCCGCGATGCGCTTGCAAAGAGCCTCGGACTTCCCGTCGGCATGAGCGCAAACGCACTCATCGAGGCGATGAATATTCTCGGAATAACGCTTGAAGAATAATGTGAGCGTGCCGCAAATAAATTTTGCGGCACGCTCGGTATTTCTTTTTGACTTTACGGTCAGTCGTTTTTGGTTTCAAGCTTCAGAGGATAATCGGCAATGTGGTTTACCTTAAAGCCGTTCTTTTTGTACTCGTCATAATCGAAGGCTTCAAGCTCGTCTATCGCAAGCTTGTGGAATTCGTAGAAATTGTGCCACCATTCGTAGCCGCTTCCGAGCGACGCGCCGAGATATGCGTCCGCAATGTCGCAGCCCATCTGAGGCGCAACGTAGAACGCACCCATCGCGAGGACGTTTACGCCGTTGCCGGTTATTGCGCGAAGAGCCGCCGGTACGCTTTCCACCACGCCTGCGTGAACGTGCGGACATTTGCTTGCCGCAATGTGAATTCCCATTCCCGTTCCGCAGAACAGAAGCGCTCTTTCAAACTCTCCCTCGGAGATTTTGGAGCCTACGCGCAGTCCGACACGGTGAAACATATTCTCCGTATCCTCCACAGTGGGATCGGTGACGCCGAGGTCGGTGATTTTCCAACCTTTTGCCTTGAGGTGCGCGACAACCGCCTCCTTGAGCGGATATCCGGCAAAATCCGCACCCACGACCAAATATTTATCCTTTACTGTTTTCATGACAATCCTCCGTTGCATATTTGCGTTGTTTCGGTAAGTTTTTCAAGCCTGATGAGTGAAATAACCTTTCCATGCACTCATTATATCATGCACTCCGAGAGTTGTCAAGGCTTTTTTAAACAGATAATCAGGTGAAAAAGACAGTGCAAGTCTTTGGATGAATACTCTGACGAAAACGAGGGACTGCATACTTCGGTACACAGCCCCCCCTTTTTTGTTCGCTTAACGCTTATCTTCGCCCGAACTGCCTCTCGGCAAGCCACATTTCGTAGTCGGTGCGCTCTTTCTCCCTGTCGAAAGCGAGACGCTTTTCCCACTGCTCTTTGTCCGTAGCCTCTTTTTCTTTCTCAAACGCAAATTCCTTTTCCCAACGCGCACGGCTTTCCTCGTCCTTGCGCCTGTCGTAAGCCTGTTCTTCGAGTCGGGTTTCGTCCTCGACCGAGTCGCGCTCCTTTTTGCGTGCGAATTCCGCCTCCCAGCGCCTTGTGTCCTCGGCGTTTTCGGACTGACGGTTCGCGTCGCTCTGTCTGTCGCGCAGATAATCGTAGTACTTTTCCGCATACCACCTGTCGTTTTCGTCGCTCTGCTTCTGCTTTTCAAGCGCAAGAGCGGCATTTTTGTATGCTCTGTCGTAGCTCTTGTCGGCAAGACCTTCGTAGTATTCGTTGTTATCGGCAATCGCCGACTGCATCTTTGCGTCGTAGTCCGCAAGAAGAGACATAAGCTGTTCACGTGTGCGAAGCTCCGCCTCTATCGCCTTGCCGCCGTTCGAATTTGCACCGTTGTTTATGAGATCCTCTCTGATAACCGACGAATAGTTTTCCATATCTTTCTTCGCTTCGGCTTTGTATTGTGCAAAACGCTTTCTGATGCGTCTTTCCTCGGCGGCCTTGTAAAGACCCAACTGCACTCTGTGCAGCGATGAGCCGCTCTGTGTGCGGGTTTTTTTCTCCGAACTCTTTTCCGGCTCTTTCCACGAAGAAAGCATTCGTTCGCCGTACCCCGTTTTGTTCACGGAGTCGGGAGAAATACCCATGCTTTCGGCGTTGCCGAGGTTGTAGTTGTAGCCGAGCTTGTTCGCCCAGTCAACCTGACTTTTCGTGTCAAGTCCCAGACTCTCACGCTCCTTTATTACGGAACGGGTCCTCGCCATTTCCGAGTTGTATACGTCTGCGTTTCCGCCACGCACAAGCTTTATGCGTTCGTCCGCCGGCAGAAGAGCGTACTTCCATTTCGGTGTGCTCAAATGTCAACCCCCGCTTTCTCAAGTGCCTCGACGAGCGCGTTTATGTAGTCGCGCGTCTGACCGAACAGCGTCATGAACTGACCTCGCGCCTCGTCCTCGCTCTCGGGTTCCGTCGGAAAAACATCCTTGTCCATAAGTCCCGTCTCCGGAGTGAATCTGAATTTTTCCATGTCTTTGCTCCTTTCTGTTTGCGCAGCCGCGGTTACGGCTGTTTTATGAATATCACTTCCGCGTCCGCAATGCCGAACACTCCGTCCGTGCACTCCGCACCTACCGCGAATCTGAAGCCCGCGTTCGCCGGTGTGCGCAAGAGCCGCCTCTTGAAGCAGCCTGCGTCCCATGTGAAAGAACCGTAACCGAAGGTGTTCCACGCAAAACGTCCGATTGCTGTCGGATAAGCGAGTATCCTTTTGCCGTCGCAGACGACGAAAAGCTTCACATGGGCATTTCCGCGTGAGGTCAGCGTAAATGCCGCCCTTGCGGCTCTCTTGTAAAGCGCCGGGAAACCGCCGTTGTACTCTTTTGTGCGGAAATGCGAGACTATCGGACTTCCGAAATCGTTGCGGTTCTTTTCGGAAAACAGCGTTGGGAGAACCTCGCACTTCTTTACAAACCAAAGCTCGCCGCCGATCCCGAAGACTGCCGATACCCCCATTTTGCCGAATATGTACCACGCAAACCTTTTGCCGAACTCGCGCATCGAAATCCCGGAGTAGTAGGGAGTCGCCGTGTAATCCCAGACGTAGGCGTGCGCGCTGACGAAAAGAAAGTATTTTCCGCCGAAATCAATGCTCACGCACGCCGCAGAATCAGCCTCACTCTCAGAACGAAGTCCCCTTGCACCGTCGCCGAGTATGCACTCGGAAATCGGAACGACGTTCATCTCGTCCGAATTGTCAGTGGTGTCTATAACGTAAACGCCGCCCGAACGGTTTGCGAATACCGTCCTGTTGTCGATAAGCGCGACGCTCCCCGGCATATCGCAGCCGATGCGCGAGTTTATCTCACGCACAGTGAAGTCCGCGCCGTTCTCGTCAAAGGCGTAAACTATCTTCGCAATGCTTCTTTCGGTGAAAACGATAAGTCCGCCGTATTGCTTCGAGAACGCCGTCACTCTGTCGTTTCCGTTGCCTATTATGTCGTATGCCGTACTCTTGAAGTAAAACGGGTTGAGAAGCTCGCTTCTGAAGTAGTAGCCCGGAAAGTCGGGGTTGCCCGACAGAAATATTCGTGTGCCCTCAACTGTCGTGCCGCCGTAGCTCTCGGCAAAGGTGCATCCGAATATCATGCCCGTGCGGCATACCTCGGATTCCGCCTTTACCGTGTAGGTGAGAACAAGCTTGTCTCCCGTCAGCGTGCCGGGAATGGATATGAAGCCCTCGCCGTCGAACGACGCCGACGTAACCTTGTATCCGTCGCGTATGAGAGTAAAGCCTGCCGCCGTGTCTGCCGGATAGGGGAGCCTCAATGCACGTTGGTTTGAAAACGACACATACTCAACCGTTATCTTCCTGCTCAAAAGGTTGAAGTCCTCGTTCGTTTTGAACGACGAAAGAGACGTTGTGGCATCTGTCATAACCGTCGGCACGTAAGGTTCGCAGACTTTCACCGCAAAGCCTTTGTCAACCGACAGGAGGTGTTCGTCCGAGGTGTATAAATACAGCATTGACCCAATCTCGCAGAAGAAGCTTTTGCAGTCGGGCGCATTGCCGTAAATCACTCTCGGCGCGGACTTGCCGTCGAATGCAATGATGAATTTTCCGCAGTGGTAAACGGCGGAACCGTAAAAGCTCCGCGACGCCGCAGAGTGAAACGACTCCGACGCCGCCGAAACATCAGTCTGCGTGAAGGTTTCGTCTCCGTCCGCAAACTCCGGAAGAGCAAACGATCCGTAAGGGTGCGACTGACCCGGGCGCGTTTTCAGCACACCGCCGACAGGCCACATATTCATCATGTCGGGACACTTGCCGTCCGGGAGGAAAAGCGAACTGCCGCAAAAGTATACGCCGCCGTCGGGCGCAGGTATGCCGAGTCTTATTTCACTTGCCGACGAATAACCGCCGTTTGTCGTGTGCGCCACAGCCGTCACACTCCTTTCTTTCCGTAATTAAGCCTTGCCGCAAGTCTTCGGCACTTTCCGTAAAAGCTGTTTCTCCGCTTTGTTTCGGACGCCGCATTTTTACGAAGCGTATCGGCAAAGGCGTTGTATGACGCCGCAAGGCGCATATAAAGCTCGCTCGACTCCGTCGGGCAGATCTCGACCGCGCAAAGACGGGTGATGAGCGAGAATTTTTCGTCCGAAAGCGTAACCGCCGCCATGTCCTCGGAGAAGGACGGACTCTTTGCCTCGTATTCCATGACGAAATCTCCGCAAAGTCCGTCGTCCGCTTCGATGAGTCCGTCCGACACGGTGAAAAGCTCCGATGCCGCCCTTTCTCCGTTTGAATATGTCAGCTTGCGAAGACGCAGACAGTCCTCCGGCAATTTTGCCGCACACTTGCCGAGAGACGGTATGTCGGTGTACGGTATGTCGTATGACGAGTCGGAAAGACAGTAGATAGCAATTGATTTTATAACGCATTTTCCGTTCTCGGCAGACTTTATCTCAAAAGCGTATTCGTCGTCGGGACAAGGCAAATCGATTCTCACCTCACGGTATTCTCCCGGTTCGCTCTCGAACTCTCCCGATACGTTCTGCGACAGCATTGCGCGTGTTATCACCTTTATACCGCCGTTTATAACGGCGTGGCACGCAAACGCAGGTACATTCGTTCCGCTTGTCTTTATCGGGACAGTCACCGAATCGCCGGGACCGAGAGTGAGGTCTTGTGCAGAGTAGAGAACGGGGAGCTTCGGAAGTATAAGCCGTGTGCGCTTCACCTCGGGAAAATCCCTGTAAACCTTCGCCGCGGAATTTTCGAGGTACAGTGAAAGACGTTTTTCGGCGTCGGTTCTGAAGCTTCCCGAAACGGTGTCACGCACTCCGTTGAGACTGTATTCGTCGAGAAGCTTAAACACCGCGTCGGAGAAGTCCTTGTATGTGTATGACGTACCTGTCATGCAGCCTCACCCAACCTTTCAGTCGCTTTCGAGATAAAGTACGCTCGCCGACGCCGAGCTTGAAGACGAGCTTGTTTTAACCAAAAGCTGTATGCCTCGGCTTATGCAGACCGCGTCGCCCGTGTCAAGCACAAAACCGAGCGTTGCCGACAGATCTTCTCCGACTCCTGCCGCATACGCACTTCCGCTTTGCATTTTTACTATGGCAAAACCGCCCTTTGTGTCTATAACCATAGGAGATGTTCCGGATACGTTAATTGTCTCGGCTTTGGCGGGTCGCAGAAATTCATGATTCAAATATTTCATATAATGCTCCTTCCTTGTGACAGAGGGGAGTGAAAAAGCGACACTCCCCCGAAACTTTTGCGTCTTTATATTATGCCGGATTCGAGAAGATAATGGGACGTCCGTCCGCAAAACCGAAGCCGAAGTCAACGTAGCCGATGTAGTCGGTCACGAGAGGATTGTCCTGCGCCGCAATGAGAACCGTCGGCTTTGAGATGTAAACGAGCTTGAGTACCTCTCTGAGAAGCATACTGTCCGCAACCGCCCACTGCTTGGGAGCAAAGCCCGTGCCGCCGCCGCCGACGACAAGATATCTCATGCCGTATACGGGGTTCGCCGCATTCTCCGCCGCACCGAGGTCGGGGTTCTTCTCGGGAGTGATTCTCGAGTTCGGACCGCAGATCTCCTTTGCGCGCGCCTCAAGGTCGGGGCTGACAAGGAGAAGGTCGAAGTTGCCGGCAAAGGGGAGTCCGTCGGGAGTGATGAACTTTGCCGCCATAGTCTGCGCCTTGGTTATGGACGCCACGGAGAGCGTGTCGGTGATGAGGTTGGAGTAGGTCTCATTCTTGTCGGTGTTGACGGGGTGATTCGTCGCCGCCCACGCAACACCGTCCGCACCCTTTGTGCCGAAAGCGTTGCCGAAAAGACGGTAGAATTCGTTGAGAACCGTCATGTACGCGGAGTCGGCAAGTCTTGTTCCCACCTTTTCCGCTTCGCCCGAGAGGTCAACCTTAGACTTCTTGTAGGTGAGACTTACTCTGAGCGCGTGTTCCTTGGGCGTTATGGTCGTGATGAAGCTTCTCTTCTGATCCGCACTTGTGATTGTCGAGCCGTTGTAAACAGGAAGCTCACCGTAGCCGCCGACGCCTTCGAGACGGTAGTCAATCTCGTCCTGCACGATTGTTTCCGCAACTTCGTTTATAACGTCGAGTCTCTTCGCATATCTGAGATCGAAACGCTTCTTGATGAGAGGGTAAAGGTCCTGAGGCCATGTGTAAATATCGTTCATAGTGTAGTTCCTTTCTGTATGTCACTTTTGTTTTTCGCCTGCGCCGCTTGCAGTTTACGCAAGATAATTCTTCGCCTTTATGTAAGCGACGTTCTTCTTGGTGTCGCATCCCACAACGGTAAAGTAGGACTTGTCGGTTGTCGCTGTGCTGATGACGACGTCTCCGTTCTTTATCGTGAGTCTGTCGAAGCCGGGATGAGGAACAATGAGATATTCGTCGCCTGCGGTAACTGCCGGAGTTGTGTTGAAGTAAAGCTCAAGCTTGCCGGCAGTTGTTACCTCGTATGCGCTGATTACGTGTTCCTCGCCTATCTTAATCGCATTCTTTGTCGGGTTGGCGCCGTGCTGTATGAGCTTGAGCGAAACGCCCGTGAGACTTTCGGCGACATTGTTGAATTCAGTTGTGGTAAGAGTTATCGAGCCGTCGTTCATGGAGGTCGCCGCTTTCACGGTCTTCGTGAGCGGAAGCTCGTAAACCGCATCGGGAGAAACGATTACGTTGACGTAAGAGGTTCCGTTTTCGGGGTTGAACTCGTCCGCTTTACTCTTGTATTCACGTGCGGTTACGCCGAACATACCCGTCGTGTTAGCATCGAAGGTTGTCGAGGGTGTGTTGTCGTTCTTTATCGCAATGGGTGTGCCTTCGGCAATGTCCTTTGCTCCGAGAATAAAGAACTTCTGTATTCTCGGGAGAGATGAGCCGTCGATTTTGCCTGCAAATTTGATGTTAGCCATTTCAATCTTCCTTTCAGATGTGGATTTTACTGTATGCTTTTATACTTTCTGCTTGCCTCTACCTGTGAGAGGTAGTCGGCGTATTCCTTGAGACTCATGCCGGAATTTCTCGCAATCGCAATCTGCGACGGCGTGAGAATAGAGGTGTAATCCTCCGCACCGCTCTTTCCGGAGGAAAAGCCGGTTGACGCAAGTCCTCTGCGGAGCGCATTGCTTCTGTCACGTTCGTCGCGTCGGTTTCTTTCTTCACGCTCCGCGAGAAAGCCGGCGTAAAGAGCCGCAAGACGTCCGGATCTTGCCTCGGCATAGTCGAGAAATTCCTCGTCGGAGAGAAGAGCGTGTATGTCAACGTCGGGAAATATCGAGGCGAACTCCTCAATTTCTTCGCCGGTCGCGGCGTCCGACGTTCCGGCATCGTTTTCCGGTGCGCCGTTTCCCGATACGCTGTCTTCCGTCTCGGCGTCTCCCTCTGTATTGCCCGTGGTTTCGACCGAGGATAGCAGACCTTCAAGCTCCGACGCCATGTCCGGAATGTTTTGCGATTGAAGCACTCCCTTTTCGGCAAGCCCCATTATGAGATCTCTCACCTCTCTGAGAGCGGTGCTGTTTCGTCTTTCTCTTGCGAGACGTTCGCCGACTATTTTTTCAACCTGCTTTGAAGTAAATATCTTTTCGCCTTTTTCGGTGCTGTTCTGTGTGCTGTTATTCATCTTTTTCAGTTACCTCCGTATTGTTTTCGGCGTCCGTTTCAAACCTTTTCTTTATGGCGTCGCAGATCTCTTTTCTCATCGGAAGTCCGATAAGCTCGATAAACGCCATTACCGTTTCGTAGTTGTCCTGCGTAATGGGAGTTTTAATGAGATCGGTTATCGCCGAGACCGTGAACGCCTTCGAGTTTTCGAGACCGTCGCCGACGTGTATTCTTATGTCGAGAGTCGGAATGTAGGTGCTGTCGGAAACATAGTCCCCGAAACGGTATACCACACTCTCTCCGTTTATCGCAACCGTGCGTCCGTCGTCGTAGTATTCGAGAGCCGTCCTGTCGATAAGAGAATACAGTCTCTTGAAGCCCTCTTTTTTGCCGACCTTTTTGAGCGTCGTTCTCGACTTTGCCCTCTCGTTGAGAAGAGCAATACCCGTCGCGGTCGTGACTCTCGTCGGTTCGTTTCCCTGATAGGAGTCGTAGTTGCCGGTCGTGTTCTGTATCATTTCGCGCCACGCCGAAGCATTTGCCATAAGCGTCGATTCGCTTCCGCCGAAGTTGCCGAGCCTCTGTACCTTGCCCATCATTCCGGGACGCAGCGTCCATACCGCACCGGGAGAGTTGTCGAGAGTGCAGCCGTCCGCAAGAGCGTTTTCCTCGGCGAGAATGATGTCGTTCGACGAGAACGCCGCATTCAGCTGAGCAAAGGCAAGCTCACGGTCAGCCGCCTCGATTATCGGAATTATCGCCTCAAGCTCGCTCTTGCCCCAGAGACTTCCGTCCTTCGGCAGACGGCTGTATACTACAAACGGAAACATTCGGCAGGCGGTCGTGTTCCAATATTTCGGAATGCGGCGCACCTCTTTGTCGCCGATGAATACCGAGAGTGCAATGTCGCCCGGCTCCCACGTGTATTTTACGGAGCTTTGCTTTCCGTCTCCGTCGGTTACAGTGACGGTTTCCTCGCCGCCGCACGGCTGTCTGTACCACCATTCGGTGATTCTCACGGTGTCGCTTGCCGTGTCGTAAATACTGCTGTCCGCAGTGCCCGGTGAGTCAATGTCAATCGACTGCATACCGTTGTCGGCACGTGAAATGAGCTCGTCTATGTCCGCTCCCATTCTTGCGGCGTCCGCCTCAAAAAGTCTGTGCGCTTTCATGCGGTGCATACGGTATACGTAGCCGATGTATTCGCATTCGTCAACCGAGGTTGCCGTCGGATCGGGGAAAATTTCTTCCGGCTTTGGGTTCTGTATTTCAACCTCGCCGCTTTTGCCGCCCGGTGCCTCCGCGTCCGCGTTCCAGCACACTTTCCAGACGGCAGAACCCTTGATTCCGAGTCTGCGCTCGTTTACCGCATTCTTCACGTCGAGATCCGCCGTGTCGCATATGTAGCGGACGATAGACTCTCTCTGCTTTGCCTTGGCGGCGTCCTCGTCGCCCCTCGGCGAAAACTCAAAGTCGGGAAGCGCCGATTCAATCTGACTCTCAACCTGGATGTAGCCGTCGGTCGAGAGAGCTGCTTCAAACGGCAGAGCGTTCTCCGCAGAAAAGGCGAGACTGTCCGCTTCGGCATTGTGACTGCCGTCGTAGTACCGCTTCATTCTGCGCCAGTAGGCGAGAGTGTTCTCCTTGGCGCGTGCGCTGTAATCGAGAAGAAACGCAACCGTGTCCTCTCTCGCCGCTGCACTCGAATAGTCGTAGACCGACTCCGCCTTTAACTGCTTTCCTTTTCTTTTGTACTTCGGCATTCCCGAGAAAATAGAAAAAGGTGTTCTTTGTTTCATGCGTTTTTGTCCTTTCTTTAAAATGTCGTGCTTACCGAATTACCCTGCTTCTCTTTGAGAGCGACTCGATAAGCCGCGGTGCCGCGGCACCGCCCGGCATATGTGCGTGCGGCACACTGCTTCTGTATACCGCAAAATAACGGAGCGCGTCGGGTGCGTGAGTTATCTCGTGCGGACGCGTCGCCGCATCCTGAGGATTGTCGCGGTCGTGCATAAGAAGCGGAAGACAGCGGATTATGTTTTTGCAGCTGCGGTTTACAGTGAGCTTTGCCGTCCGCGTGCCGTCCTCTCCTGTTTCGACCTTAAGCCATTCCTTGAGACACATCCACCCGTCAACTCTTTCCGAACGCACCTCTGTCAGCCATACGCCGTTTTCGCCGAAAAGCTCCGCAATGCTCTTTCCCGAATCCTTTTGCCTGCTCCAGAGATCGGACGGCGCGATGAATACCGTCACTCCCTTCGCTTTTTCGAGAATAGCCTTTGCGGCATCGCTTACAATCAGTCCCGAACGGTAAACCTCGTCGTAAACGTAAGCCGTGCCGTCGGAATATACCGCCACGAACATCGCCGCCAGCATATCAAGACCGTAGTCTATAGCGCAGTAGCGAATTGCGGCGTCTCCGGAGATGGGAGAATCCTTGACATGAACGTCGGCGTCAAATTCCGGAAAGTACTGCCCCGAGAAAGCTCCCCACTCACCGCAAAGCCACGAATTGCGAAGCTCTGCCGGCAGACTTTCGAGCTGATCGAGGTAGTCCGGGTTCGACTTTAAAAGTATCTCGTTGTCGTACACAAGAGCCTGTATGAAGCGAAAGTCGCACGCCCTTTCACCTTTGCGGTAGTCTCTGTCGATGAATAACCGCTTTACCCACGCATGCCCCACACCGCCGGGATTGCACGTGAGATACATACGCTTCGGAAAATCGTTTGCGCCTCGCAGACACGCCTTGAGCGTCTGAAACTGATACTCCGTCAGCTGAGTTGCCTCGTCTATCGCTATAACGTCGTACTCAATTCCCTGATATTGAAGCACATCCTCCTCAGCATCGCAGTAGCCGAGCTTAAGTACAGAGCCGTTCACAAACTCAAAGCACTTTCGTGTGTCGGTGTACACGGCAAGCCCCGCAAGCTCGGATAAAAGTATGCGTATGTGGTTCTCACGAAGCTCAAAGTAAGTCCTTCGCACAAGAAGCGCGCGAAGCCCCGGATACTTAAGACACATAAGTATAAGCTTTCGCCTCAGCGCCCAGCTCTTTCCGCCGCCTCTCGCACCGCCGTAAGCAATGTACTTCTCGCGCGCGGCGAAGAACTCCTCCTGCCTCGGCTGAGGAAACCCCGAAAGAATGTGCGTTGCCGCCGATTTTTCCATGCCGTTTCTCCTTTCCTCCGTTTTCATTTTCCCACCCTGCCGCCCATTGTCCGATTACTCGCCAAGCACCGATGCCGCACCGTCGAGAGTCACCGTGATGCTCTCCGGTGAAGTGTCATTTTCGGAAACGCCGAAGCCGCTCTTTAACGTGTTCATCGCCGCGTTCGACGACAGCTTTCCGTTGAGAGCGTTTTCCTCAATGAACGCCTCGATCTTTAAAAGAGCGCGTTTCGCAAGCTCCGCACCTTCACCCGAGCCGGATGAAAGCTCGCCGAAATCTTCTTTCGAGAGATTTGTAAAGTAGAGAAGCCCGGATACCGTGTACGGCTTCACTATCTTTGAGGTGTTTTCAAGGTCGCATGAGCTGAAGTACCTCGCAAATTCGCGGCTGAGCTTTGTAAGCTCCGCTTTTGTCGGATTTTTACAGTCGATTTTTTTCTTTGCCGTCATTTATTTTACCATACCTCCTTTAACGGTTCAGTACATGCGCGAACTCCGAGAGATTTTCCTCGATGTACTCCTCAAGACACTGCCTGTGAAGTAAGTCGCCGTTTGAGATTATTTCGAGTGCTTCCTCTCCGCGTATTATCGGGAAGCCGCACTGAACGCACTTTTCCTCCGAATCGGAATTGCCGGCGGCGTGCGCCCTGCCGAGAAGCTCGTCCTCGAAAAATTCCGTTTCGTCAAAACAATATTTTTTGCGTATACTTGCGTCCGTGGTTATCAGTCCTTTCACATTGAAATTCATCGAACTTCTGTTCGACTACAGGTGCATTATATCACATGATTCACCAAAAGTCAAGGCAATTTTAGAACAAACGTTCATATTTGTAGACCCGCACAATAAACCGACCCGTCGGTGCACTATACATTTTGTGAAAATTTGCCGTCGAGAAGCATACAAAAAATGCCGCCTTTCGGGCGGAGTCGAAAATGTTTACAAAAATGACTATCCAAAGCCACTTTGTTGTGATATCATGAAGCTTGATTTTGATATTAAAATTTCCGCAGGAGGAATGTGTGATGTATAAATCGTATCTGAACATAAGAGATACCCAGGAAGCTATAAAGTCCTGCAAGGACTACTTTGAAAGCGAGCTTGCCAAAGCTCTCAACCTCACGAGAGTAACCGCTCCGCTTTTCGTAACTCCCGAGTCCGGACTCAATGACTGCTTAAACGGCGTTGAAAGACCGGTGCAGTTCGACCTTCTCGAGACCGGACGTGAGGTGCAGATCGTGCAGTCTCTTGCAAAGTGGAAGAGATACGCTCTCGGCAAATACGGCTTCCACCCCGGCGAGGGTCTCTACACCGACATGAACGCCGTCCGCCGCGACGAAAAGACCGACGCGCTCCATTCGATATACGTCGATCAGTGGGACTGGGAAAAGGTTATCACCCGCGAGGACAGAAATATAGGTAAGCTCCGCCGCGCGGTAACAAAGATTTACTCCGTGCTCAAAAGCACAGAACAGCATATCGCATATGAATTTCCCGAACTTGCCGAGACTTTCGAGTCGCATCCGCTTCCCGATCAGATAGCGTTTGTCACGACAAGCGAGCTTGAAGCGATGTACCCCACACTCACTCGCAAAGAGCGTGAGGACGCCTACACCAAGGAACACGGTGCGGCGTGCGTAATGCAGATAGGCGGCAAGCTCTCCGACGGCAAACCCCACGACGGCAGAAGCCCCGACTACGACGACTGGACGCTCAACTGCGATATTCTCCTTTACTATCACGTTCTCGACATAGCGTTCGAGATTTCGAGTATGGGTATCAGAGTCGATGCCGACGCTCTCTCGAAACAGCTCGAAGAGTCCGGCTGCAACGACAGACGCGAGCTTGCTTTCCATAAGGCAGTACTTGAGGATAAGCTTCCCTTTACAATCGGAGGCGGTATCGGTCAGTCGAGACTCTGTATGTACTTCCTCCGCAAACTCCATATCGGCGAGGTTCAGGTCTCCGTTTGGCCCGGAGAGGAAGAGAAGGAGTATGAGGAAATGGGATGCACACTGCTGTAAATTGAGAATTGAAAGTGGAGAATTGAAAATTGATGTCGAAAAACGGCGGGAGCCGTTTTTCTATAATTGACAATTGACAATTGACGATTGACAATTACTGTTTAATGCTGAATTCATAATGCATAATGCATAATTGACGTTGAAAAGCTCCTAAAGTCGCTTTTCTTCAATAATTGTACGGTGCGAATTTTGGGCGTGTGCGATAAAGGAAGAGCGGATTTTTGCTGAGGGGGTTGGAAAAAGCGAGACTTGATAATTGCTTTTCTCTCGGGTGCTGTATGGAGGCGGCAAAGCCGCCAGCTCCCCTTGCACAGGGGCGCCTCGGCGACGTGGTCGCCTCCAATACACCCGAGAGCAAGTGCCAACCACAAGCTTCGCACTGCCAAAAAAGCTCATCTTTCCGTAATTTGTCGTCGAACGGAGTGAGGTACAAATTTCGGGAACGGGAGAAGGTAGAAAGTTTAATCCCCACAAAGCCTGATGCTACATAAATCTAAGTCGGTCACTTGAATATATGGTGACCGACTTTCGTATTCTCTCGGATAAGCACTGTCCAAAAGCTTCCCTTCGACCGAGACTTCGTCGAGGTTGAACGGTATTTTCTCCGATATTATAATCTTTTCACCCACAAAGCGTCAGCTTTGCGTCTTGAAGTCTTTTGGTTCTTTTCTTCAGAAAAGAACGCCCCCGTAACTCTCCGACGGAGAGCCACTTCTGAAAACAAAGAAAAATCAACAAAATATTGTGGTTTTTAGTGGATTTTATATTGACAAACGCGTAAAAGTATGGTACAATAGCAGACGTAGAAGGATAATAACACGGTCGGCTGTCGATTACCGACCGAAAGTACCGTATTTGAGGTGAGAGAATGTATAACACCGAAGAACCGAAAAAATCCCCGAGAATCGATAAACTCAAAGCCGAGCTTTACAGTAAAATGCCCGAGATAGAAGCAGACAGAGCCGTGCTTGTCACCGAGTCGTATATGCTGACCGAGTCCGAGCCTATCGTGCTTCGACGCGCAAAGGCGTTTCGTCATATTCTCGAGAATATCCCGATAACAATCCGCCCCGATGAGCTTATCGTCGGCTCTTCGACAAAGTCGCCGAGAGGCTGTCAGACTTTCCCCGAGTTCTCGTTCGAGTGGCTTGAGGAGGAGTTCGATACCATAGCTTCGAGAAAGGCAGACCCGTTTTACATATCCGAAAACACAAAACGTGCGCTCTCGGCCGTCCATAAATATTGGAAAGGCAAAACCACAAGCGAGCTTGCCGACGCATATATCGCCCCCGCCGCAAAGCTTGCCATGGAGCATAATTTCTTTACCCCCGGCAACTATTACTATAACGGCGTCGGTCACGTCACCGTCGATTACGCCGATATTCTTGCAAACGGCTTTACCGGAGTTATTGAACGCGTTAAGGCCGAACTCGGTAAGCTTTCCCCCGGAGACGCCGACTACGCAGAAAGACATTCCTTTCTCGAGGCAGTCCTCATATGCTGCGAGGCAGTGGGCGTCTACGCTGCGAGATACGCCGCCGAAAGCTACGCACAAAGCCGCAGAGAAACCGACCCCGTGCGTAAAAAAGAGCTTGAGCATATATCCGAAAACTGCGCAAGAGTCCCCATGAGAGGCGCAAGGGACTTCTACGAAGCGTGCCAGTCGTTCTGGTTCGTGCAGATGCTTCTTCAGATCGAGTCAAGCGGACATTCCATTTCCCCCGGACGCTTCGACCGCTATATGCTCCCGTATTACGAAAAAAGCATGAAGAGCGGCATGACCCGTGAGTTTGCGCAGGAGCTTATGGACTGCATATGGATAAAGCTCAATGACCTCAATAAAGCCCGTGACGCAGTGTCCGCCGAAGGCTTTGCCGGTTACTCACTTTTCCAGAACCTTATCGCCGGCGGTCAGACCCCGGACGGCAGAGACTCCACAAACGACCTCTCTTTCATGTGCATATATGCCACAAAGCACGTCATGCTCCCCCAGCCGTCGCTCTCGGTCAGAGTATGGAACGGCTCACCGCACGACTTCCTCATAAAAGCCGCAGAGCTTACCCGTACCGGCGTCGGACTCCCGGCGTACTATAACGACGAGGTCATAATCCCGAGCCTTATTTCGAGAGGACTTACCGTCGAGGACGCAAGGGACTATAATATAATCGGATGCGTCGAACCGCAGAAGTCCGGCAAAACATGGGGCTGGCACGACGCCGCATTCTTCAATATGTGCCGACCTCTCGAAATGGTCTTTTCGTCAGGTATCGACGACGGAGTAAGAGTCTCGCCCGAAACAAAACACGTCGAAAATATAAAGAGCTGTGACGAGTTTATCGAGGCTTACCGCACGCAGATGAATTATTTCATCGAACTTCTCGTCAACGCCGATAACGCAATAGATAAGGCTCACGCCGAAAGATGTCCGCTTCCGTTCCTCTCGTCAATGGTCGAGGACTGTATCGCAAGAGGAAAAACTCCCGAACAGGGCGGTGCAATATATAACTTTACCGGACCTCAGGGCTTTGGTATAGCAAACGTCGCAGACTCACTGTATACCGTGAAAAAACTCGTCTTTGAAGATAAAAGGTATACCCTCGCAGAGCTTCGCGACGCACTCCGTGAAAATTACGGCAAAGCCGACGGTGATTTCCGTGTCATTGATGCGATAACAAAGGAATTGAACCGCTCCGGCATTCACAGAAGCGAGAGCGAAATACGCGCCGTCTACGAAAAGGTTGCCGGAGAGCTTGGCGGAAAGTACGCCGAAATGCGCCGTGAGATAATGAAGCTCCCTAAGTACGGCAACGACGTCGAAGAGGTCGATGCGGTCGCAAGAGAGGCGGCGTATATGTACACAAAGCCACTCGAAACCTACCGCAACCCCAGAGGAGGCATATTCCAGGCAGGTCTTTACCCCGTCTCGGCGAACGTCCCCCTCGGTGCGCAAACCGGCGCAACCCCCGACGGAAGATATGCGCATACACCCGTCGCCGACGGCGTTTCCCCCTCCGCGGGCTTCGATACCCACGGTCCGACCTCGTCCGCGAACTCCGTCTCGAGACTCGACCACGGTATCGCCTCCAACGGCACGCTCTTTAATATGAAGTTCCACCCCTCGGCGCTTGAGGGAATGTCCGGACTCGAGAGCTTTGTCGCACTCGTCAGAGCCTACTTTGACCAGAAGGGCAGTCATATGCAGTTCAACGTCGTCAGCCGTGAAACTCTCCTCGACGCACAGAAGAATCCCGATAAGTATAGAAGCCTTGTCGTCAGAGTCGCCGGCTACAGCGCACTTTTCACAACGCTGTCGAAGTCGCTCCAGGACGATATCATAAACAGAACAGAGCAGAGAAACTTTTAAGAGGACTGTACATAAATGAACGCAGAAGAAGTAAAGGGAAGAATCTTCGATATACAGAAATTTTCCGTCCATGACGGCCCGGGAATACGCACGAACGTGTTCCTCAAAGGCTGTATCCTCAGATGTAAATGGTGCTGCAACCCCGAGTCGCAGAGATTTGAGACCGAAACCATGCTCAAAAACGGAGAAAGAGTCACCGTCGGCAGAGACGTAACCGTCCGTGAGGTCATAGACGATGTGAAAAAGGATATGCCCTATTACCGCAGAAGCGGAGGCGGCATGACCCTCACCGGAGGAGAAGCGTTCTGTCAGCCGGATTTCGCCGCCGCACTCTTTAGGTGCGCAAAGTCTGAAGGCATAAACACCGCAGTGGAAACGACAGCCGCCGTAAAATGGGAGAATATAGAGAAGTCTCTGGGTTTTGTCGATCATTTCCTCATTGATGTCAAGCATACCGACAGCGCAAAGCACAGAGAGTATACCGGCGTCGGAACCGAGACAATCCGTGAAAACATCATCCGTCTCTCACGCCTTCTCTCGCACGGCGAAACGTTCACAGTCCGTGTCCCCACAATACCCGGCTTTAACGATACCGAAAGTGAAATACGTGACATCGCAAAATTCGCCGTGAGCGTCGGCGCAAACGAGCTTCACCTGCTCCCTTACCATAAGCTCGGCTACGATAAATATGTCGGACTTAACCGTGAGTACGCCATGGGCGACGCCGCCACCCCCGATAAGGAGAAAATGGCACGGCTCAGAAACGCCGCCGAAAACGAAGGTGTGCATACGCTGATAGGAGGTTGACACGGTGAACGAAAAACAGCGCATAATCCAGGAAATAGTCCCCGGCAAACAGATAACCCTCGCGCATATTATTTCGCGTCCCGACGCTATACTCTACCGCAAGCTCGGACTTGATCCCACCTGCGATTACGGCGGTGCGGCAATAGGAGTCGTCACAATGTCGCCGGCAGAGTACGCGATAATCGCCGCAGACCTCGCACTCAAAAATTCAGGCTCGGAGCTCGGATTTGTGGACCGCTTCAGCGGAACGCTTGTCATAACCGGAAGGATAGACGACGTCGAATCCGCTTTTGCCGCCGTCACCGATTACGCCGAAAAGAAGCTCGGCTTTACCGTCTGCGAGATAACGAAAACATGAAAAGACTTATCCTCATCGGCAGAAGCGAGTGCGGAAAAAGCACGCTCATCGCCGCTCTCCGTCACGAAGTCCTCTCGTACCGTAAAACACAGTCGGTCGATTATTCCTCGGATATCATCGATACTCCCGGGGAGTACGCCGAAAATTCCTCCCTCGGCGGCGCGCTTGCGCTCTATTCCTGCGAAGCGGACATCGTCGGACTCGTCGTGTCGGCAACCGAGGAGTATTCACTTTTTCCGCCGAATATCGCGCCCCTCGCAACACGTCCCGTCATCGGCATCGTAACGAAAGCGGACAGCGCCTTTGCAAATGTTCCGCGTGCCGAGTCGTGGCTCACGCTCTGCGGCTGCGAAACGGTGTTTGTCACAAGCAGCGTGACCCGAGAAGGGCTTGAAAAAGTGATAGAACACCTCGAAAATTGAGGATAACAGTATAAAACAACATCAATATCGTAAAAATCAAAAATAAAACCACATTATTTTGCCGAAAACCCTTGACAAATCAAAACAACTGTGGTATTATATACCCATGAAAACGGAATAAAACAACATTTTCAAAAAGGAGACGAAAAAATGGCATCCGAGTACGAAATCAAAAAACAGATCTGCGACATCGGTAAGCGCATTTACAACAGAGGTATGGTAGCCGCAAACGACGGCAATATCTCCGTAAAGCTCAACGACAACGAATTTCTCTGCACACCTACGGGCGTGTCCAAGGGATTCATGACCCCCGAATACATATGCAAGGTTGACGCAAACGGCAATGTACTCCAGGCTTACGAAGGCTTCAAGCCCTCGTCCGAGATAAAGATGCACATGAGAGTTTATAAGGAAAGACCCGATGTAAACTCCGTTGTACACGCTCACCCCGTTTATGCAACGAGCTTTGCGATAGCCGGCATTCCGCTTACAGAGCCGATTATGCCCGAGGCTGTTATCGCTCTCGGCTGCGTTCCGATAGCTGAGTACGGCACACCCTCCACCGAGGAGATCCCCGACGCCGTTTCCAAGTACCTCCCGTACTACGACGCAGTTCTTCTCGAAAACCACGGCGCACTCGCTTACTCCGATTCTCTTCTCAACGCATATCACAAGATGGAGTCCGTCGAGTTCTACGCACAGCTTCTCTATCAGTCCAAGATGCTCGGCGGTCCGAAGAGACTTTCCGAAGAGCAGGTACAGGGACTCTACGAAATAAGAAGAAAGTTCGGCATGAAGGGAAGACACCCCGCTGACCTTTGCCCCAACGCAAAAGAGGGTAAGCCCAGCTGCCATTCCTGCGGCGGCAATTGCTCCGGCGGAAACGTTGCGAACGACGCCGACGTAATAGCCGAGATAACCAAGCGTGTTATCGCCGCTCTCGGCAAGTAATACCGTGAATACCGAAGAAATAGTGCGCCTTGTTGCGGAAAACGTAAGAAAAAGCCGCTCGGTGACTCTCGAGCTTGCCGAAAGGCTTGTATGTGAGGTCATGAAGGAAGCGGAACGCATCGGAGTAAAATCCGTGTGCGCAGTGTGCGACGACGGCGGCAACCCGAAACTCGTCAAATGCGCCGACGGAAGCTTCCTCGCAAGCTACGACATCGCCCTCGGAAAAGCATATACCGCAGTGTCGCTCAAAATGACGACTAAGGAGCTTTCCCGGCTTGCCTGTCCCGGCGGTCCGCTTTACGGCATACAGAATACCAACGGCGGCAGAATAGTCATCTTCGGCGGCGGAGTACCGCTCAAGGTCGGCGAAAGCATCATCGGAGGCTTCGGCGCAAGCGGAGGCACCGAGGAACAGGATACTTACCTCGGTGAGTACGCACTCGGCGTGTTTTCGAGACTCACGGAAATCTGATGAAAGGAAGAAAAGCGAATGGATATTCAGTCCGATAAAATAGAAGCTATCGTGAAGCAGGTTATCGCGAATATGAACGGCACGGCGAATGCGCAGACAGCCGCACCGTCGGCCGCTCCCCGCGCAAACGGAGCTATCCCGAAAACGGGACGCGTTGCGATGCTCACCGCTCTCGAACACTTCGACATTAAGGAATACCCCATTCCCGAGCTTTCCGACGACGATATTCTCGTCAAGGTCGAAGGCTGCGGCATATGCGGTACGGACGCACACGAATTCAAGAGAGACCCCTTCGGACTTATCCCCGTCGTCCTCGGTCATGAGGGAACGGGCGAGATAGTAAAGATGGGCAGGAACGTCACGCACGACAGTGCCGGGAAGCCCCTTCATGTGGGCGATAAGGTCGTCACCTGCATGATATTCAAGGATAACCCCGATATCACAATGTTCGACCTCAATAAGCAGAACGTCGGAGGTGCGGACGTATACGGACTTCTCCCCGACGACGATAAGCACCTCAACGGCTGGTTCTCCGATTACCTTCTCGTAAGAGGCGGCTCTTCGATATTCAACGTAAGCGACCTCGACCTTGATTCGAGAATACTTATCGAGCCTTGCGCCGTGCTTATTCACGCGGTTGAGAGAGCAAAGACGACAGGCATTCTCAGATTCAATTCGAGAGTGGTCGTTCAGGGCTGCGGACCTATCGGTCTTATCTGCATCGCGGTACTCCGCACTATGGGCATCGAGAACATAGTCGCCGTTGACAGCGAGAAAATGAGACTTGATTTCGCACGCCTCATGGGCGCGGACAAAACCGTAAACTTTATGGAGTATAAGGGTGCGGAGGCACTCGGAGAGGGAGTCAAGGAGGCGTTCGGCGGTTACTTTGCCGACTTCGCATTCCAGTGTACCGGTTCTCCCGTCGCTCACTCCAACATCTATAAGATGATAAGAAACGGCGGCGGTCTCTGTGAGCTCGGCTTCTTCATAAACGGCGGAGACGCAACCATTAACCCCCATTTCGATATCTGCGCAAAGGAAATCACAACCGTCGGTTCGTGGGTCTACACACTCCGTGACTACGCAACCACGTTCGACTTCCTCAAGAGAGCAAAGGCAATAGGCATTCCGCTTGAAAAGCTCATCACTCATAAGTTCCCCCTCGAAAAGATAAACGAAGCGCATAAGACGAACCTTGCAAAAGAGGGTCTCAAGATTGCGATTGTACTCTGATAAGGAGAGAACTTTATGACCGAAGCAGTTGGAATGATCGAGGTGTACGGACTCGTTGCGGCGTTTGCGGCGTGTGACGCAGGCTGTAAAGCGGCGAACGTAAGAGTCGAAAACTTCGATAAGAATAAACCCGGAAACCCCGATTCACTCAAAGTGCCGCTTATAGTGCTTGTCAAGTTCAGAGGAAGCGTCGAAGCGGTAACGGCGGCGGTCGAGGCGGCGGAAAAGGAAGCGAACCGGATATCCGGCGTCGTTTCAAAGCACATAATAGCGTCCGTCACCGAAGGTGCGGAAAAAATGTTGAAGCTCAACGCCTTCGACAAAAAGTAATATCGTTGTAAACGCATGAAGCGTTGCATAAACAAGTTAACTTAAATTTTAATATTATTTTAGGAGGAAATCACAATGGCACAGGAAGCATTGGGAATTATCGAAACAAGAGGACTCACAGCTGCAATAGAGGCGGCTGACGCAATGGTAAAATCCGCAGAGGTAAATCTCGTCGGAACGGAGAAGATAGGCTCCGGCCTCGTATCCGTTATGGTAAGAGGAGATGTCGGCGCAGTTAAGGCTGCCGTTGAGAGCGGTGCTGCCGCAGCTTCCAAGCTCGGCGAGATAATCGCAACTCACGTTATCCCCAGACCTCACGCAGACGTTGAGAAGATTCTCCCCAAGTTCTGAGTTTAAACCGATTCCTCGGCGGCGTGAAGTGCGCCGCCGAGGGTACATCACTTCCGAACGAAAGGAAAAGCAAGATGAAATCACTCGGATTTGTCGAGGTGTCCGGCGTAACGGCGGCAATCGACGCACTTGACATAATGTGCAAGAGCGCAAACGTGTCGCTTGTCACATGGGAAAGAAAACTCGGCGGCAGACTCGTCACAATGGTAGTCGAAGGAACCGTTTCCGATGTCACGGAAGCCGTGGAAAACGCAAAGGCACAGTGCATATCGAAAGTCCTTGCGTCGAATGTCATAGCCCGTCCGCATTCGGAAACAGTAAGAATGGTCGAACTTTCCGCGTCGAGAATAAAAGGTGCAGACGCAGAAAAAGCGGCGGAGAAAGTCCCCTCCGAACCCGTAAAGACGGAGAAAACCGCACCCAAACGCACAGGCACACGCGCGAAGAACACGAAGAAATCATAACTTTTGAAAGGACGGAGAATCATGATTGTAGGCATTGTAAAGGGAAGCCTTGTCGCTACGCGCAAAAACGAAGCTCTCGTCGGTCAGAAGCTTATGATTGTGGAAACGCTCGGCGATAAGAAAAAGTTCGTCGCAACCGACAACGTCGGCGCAGGGGTCGGAGATACCGTACTCGTGGCCTGCGGCAGTGCGGCAAGAATCGGCTGCCAGCTTTCGTCGGCACCGGTTGACGCGGCGATAGTCGGTATCGTCGATGAGGATCAGAAGCTCGACTTTTAAGGCTTCGGCGTGAAAACCGCCGCAGTCGGGTCGGGCATACAAAGCTCACCCGTGCAAGAGTATAGCCGGGGCAAAAGATGTACTTTTGCACGAATGACGCTTTACAATTATCGAAAGGACAAAGAATATGGAACTCATAAAGCTTTCCGAAATAATGAGAGAAGCCGGAATTGCCGGTGCGGGCGGCGCGGGATTTCCGTCGTATGCAAAGCTCAACGAAAAAGCCGATACCATAATACTCAACTGCGCCGAGTGTGAGCCGCTTCTTAAGCTCCACAGACAGGTGCTTGAAAAGTATGCGTTTGATATAATGACCGCTCTCGAAACGGTTGCCGATGCCGTCGGCGCGGAGAGCGTCATAATCGCCGTAAAGCCGGCATATAAGAACGCAATTGCCGCCGTCGAAGCGAACCTCGAAAAGTTCCCGAAAACACGCATAGGACTTCTCCCGGAGGTGTACCCGGCAGGCGACGAGGTCGTGACCATATACGAAACCACCGGAAGAGTTGTATCCCCGGGATGTCTCCCGATAACGGTCGGAGTGACCGTCTATAACGTCGAGACAATGCTCAATGCGGCGCACGCAGTCGCAAAGGGTATGCCGGTTATCGAAAAGTACATAACGATTGCCGGCGAGGTGAAGAACCCCATTACCCTCAAGGCTCCTCTCGGCATTACCTACGGAGAGCTTATAAAATACGCCGGCGGTGCGACCTGCGATGACTTCGTGATTATCGCCGGAGGACCCATGACCGGAAGAATTTCGTCGCTCTCAGACGTCGTTACCAAAACCTCGAACGCAATTCTCGTAATGCCCCGCAACGCATATATCGTAAATAAGCGACTCACGCCTATCGGTATCTCCATGAAGCGTGCGATGTCGGCGTGCTGTCAGTGCAGAATGTGTACCGACCTCTGCTCGAGAAATCTCCTCGGTCATCCGATAGAGCCTCACAGATTCATGCGTGCCGCAACAAGCGGTATTGCAACCGATACCCCGGCTTATCTCAATACCTTCTTCTGCTCCGGCTGCGGACTCTGCTCGATGTACTCTTGTCCCCAGGGACTTAACCCTCAGGCAATGATCGCCGAGACAAAGGGCGCATTAAGAAAAGGCGGAGTCACACCGCCCAAGGACGCGGTTCTCAAGCCCGTGTCTCCGACAAGAAAGTACAGGCTCGTCCCCATGTCGAAGCTCACCGCAAGACTCGGACTTTTGAAGTACGACAAAAAAGCACCGCTCACCGATACAGAGGTAAAGGCGGCGTCCGTCAGAATAAACCTCTCGCAGTGTATAGGCGCACCGAGTGTACCCACGGTCAAGGTCGGAGACACAGTCAAGCGTGCCGATAAAATAGCCGACGCACCCGAGGGCAAGCTCGGAACACCGGTTCATGCGTCGATAGACGGGAAAGTTACCGAGGTTACGGATAAGTATATCAGAATAAGTGCGGAATAAGGAGATAAGACCATGAATAAAGCTATAGGAATGGTAGAGTATAAGACCGTTTCCGCAGGTATTTCGGCTGCGGACTTAATGATAAAGAGTGCCGACACAGAGGTCATTCAGGCGTCAACCGTCTGCCCCGGAAAGTACATAATCATCGTGAGCGGAGCTTTGAGTGCAGTCAATGCGTCGGTAGAGGCGGCGAGAACGGCTCTTCCCGAACAGCTCATCGACTCTTTCGTTCTCGGCAACCCGGCTGAGGAAATCTTCCCGGCTCTCTACGGCGGCGCACCCGTCGAAAACGCAAAGGCTCTCGGCGTCCTCGAGACCTTCTCCGCACCGTCCATAATAGTTGCGGCGGATGCTGCGGCAAAGGCGGCGGACGTTTCCCTTATCGAAATCCGTGTCGCAAGAGGTATGTGCGGCAAGTCGTATATGCTTCTCACCGGCGAGGTTGCGGCAGTCACGGCGGCAATTGACATAGCCAAGAATGCGGTCGAGAACGGCGGTATGCTCCTCGACAGCGCAGTTATCCCCAACCCCGATAAGGAGCTTTGGAACAGTATACTTTAAAATAATGCCGACATTTGCATGGATTGGCTTGTGTCGGCTTAATTTTTACACGAAAGGTAAGACCTCATGCTTCCGATAGAAAGAAAAAACGAAATACTTGCGAAGCTCATGCTTGACGGCAAGGTAATAGTGACCGAGCTTGCGGAGACCTACGGCGTCACCGAGGAAACAATACGCCGTGACCTCGATAAGCTCGAGAAAGAGGGACTTGCAAAAAAGACCTACGGCGGAGCGGTCAAGACCGACACACTCAATATCGAGCTTCCGTACATGGTCAGAAAGCAGACCAACGTCGAGGGAAAAAAGTACATCGCCGAGATAATCTCAAACCTCATAAGCGACGGCGACTATATCCTCCTCGATTCAAGCACCACCGCTCTTTTTACCGTCAAAAGTATGTTCAATAAGCAGAATATAACGCTCATCACGAACTCCGTCGAGGCTCTCATGGATACCCCCTCGAAGAATAACTGGAGAGTCATCTCTACCGGCGGCGAGTTCGCACAAAGCTCGTTCGCTTTCTTCGGTCCGCGCGTCGAAGAGGTCGTCGCCGATTACCACGTCGATATCGCCGTCATTTCCGGCAAGGGCATTGATATGAAAAAAGGCGTGTCCGATACGAGCGACGTCAACGCAAGAATAAAGAAAGCCTTCATCGCCTCGGCAAAAAAGGTTATCCTTGCAATGGATTCGTCGAAGTTCGATAAGATTTCGTTCGTCAAATTCGCCGATATAGGAGATATACACGCGGTTGTCACGGACGCAGAGCCGTCAAGAGAATGGAAGGATTTCTTCAACGCAAAGAACGTTGAGCTGTATTGGTAACGTTGGTAACGGAGGATAAAATGCAAAAATTCAGCGTAAAAACAGAAGTGTGCTTCGGAAGCGGCGCACTCAAAAAACTCGGAGAAATATACGCCGATTCCGCGGTTATTTTTACCGACGGCTTCATGAAAAAGTCCGGCACTGCCGACAGTGTCGCTTCATATATGAAAAACTGCAAAACCGTGTCGGTGTTCTCCGAAATAAAGCCCGACCCTCCCGTTGAGACCGTCGCCGCCGCACTCGGATTTCTCCTTGACAAAAAAGCGGAGGTCGCCGTCGCTCTCGGAGGCGGTTCGTCGATAGACGCCGCAAAGTCAACCGTCATGATATACGAGCGCAAAACAGGAAAGAAAATACCGCTCATCGCAATTCCCACGACAAGCGGAACAGGCTCCGAGGTCACAAGCTTTTCGGTAATCACCGACGCCGAGAAAGGCGTGAAGTACCCCCTCGTTTCGGACGACCTTCTCCCCGTAACGGCAATTCTCGCCCCCGAGCTTACAGTGAGCGTACCCCAAACCGTCACCGCCGATACAGGCTTTGACGTCCTGACTCACGCCGTCGAGGCATACATCTCAACCGCCGCAAACGATTTTTCCGACGCACTTGCCGAAAAGGCGGTCGAGCTTACCCTCGAATACCTCCCCAAAGCATACGAGACTCCGTCCGACCTTACCGCACGTGAGAAAATGCACACAGCCTCCTGCCTTGCCGGTATGGCGTTCAACGCAGTGTCTCTCGGCGTCGTCCACGGAATCGCACACGCACTCGGCGCAAACTTCCACATACCCCACGGCAGAGCCAATGCCATGATGCTCCCATATGTTCTGGAGTATAACGCCGGTCTTTCCGAGGGCAGTGAGGGTACGCAGGAGAACTTCGTGCGTGTCAGAGCGAGACTCGCAAAGCTTGCACACCTCGTCGGACTCGACGCCTACTCCGAAAAGTACGCCGCACAGTCCTTTATCCGCCGTGTGTACACAATGGAGCGAAGCCTCGGTATACCGGCAACCCTCGCCGACGCCGGAGTGACAAAGGAAGCTTACGCCGCCGCAAAGGCTCATATCGTGGAAAGCGCCGTAAAGGACGCCTGCACCGCAACGAACCCCGTAAAAATGACGCCGAGCGGAGTCGAAACGATACTCGCAAGAGTCGATAAGTTCTGAAGTAAGAGCCGTACAGCAAAAAGTGCGGCTTTTTAAATTTTTAACGAAAACATATTGCCAAAAGCGCATAAATGTGATAAAATACAGGGAGATTACCGTTCGGGAGGAAAAATGGAACAAACAAAGCTTACCGTCCTCGACGATGTACTTTATATTGCCATGAGCGTCGGGTTTAATCTGCTTCACTGCGGCGCGGAAATCAGGCGTGTTGAGGATACAATTTCAAGAATATGCGCTTCGTATGACGGAGTACACGGCTCACACGTTTTTGCAATAGGCTCAAACATAACGGTGACCGTTTACAACGCCGAGGGACAGAGCCGCACGGAAACCTGGCGTGTGAAAGGCTACAGCTACGATTTTGACAAGATTTGCAGACTAAATTCGCTGTCACGCAGAATATGCTCCTGCGCACCGTCCCGTGCCGAGGTGGAAACGGAGATCAACAAAATAAAAGCAAGCCCCGTTTATCCGCAATATGTGCGTATGCTGGGCTACGGTATTATTTCAGCATCGTTTGCCATGTTTTTCGGTGGAAACGCTATCTGCGGAGCTATCGCTTTCTTTGTCGGGATTCTGACTTGCATAACGGATATGCTTATGAGGCGAATCGGCGGCGGAGACTTTACCGGAATTGCCGTGTGCAGTACCGTGGCGGCTTTGTTATCGTTTTCGCTTGAAGCGTATGTGCCGGGTGCTGACGGAACAGGAATTATCATCGGCGTTTTAATGACGCTCGTGCCGGGAATTGCCATAACAAACAGTATGCGTGATTTCCTTGCCAACGACTACCTCTCGGGTTCTCTGCGGCTTACGGAGGCAATCGTTACCGCAACCGCCATTGCCGTAGGTGTTGCGGCGGCAATCGTAATCATGCGGAGGTGAGACTGTGAGAGAGTTTGTTTTGCCGTGCCTTTATGCTTTTCTGGGTTCGTGCGGCTTTTGCTTTATTTTTAACGTAAGGGGAGCGGACGTTCTGCTTTCAGGACTTTGCGGAATGCTTTCGTGGCTCGTGTATCTGCTCTTCGGCGGAATGTTTGAAACCGATGTAATGCAGTATTTTTTCGCTGCGGCGACTCTCGGCTTTCAGGCGGAAATACTCGCACGTCTGCGCAAAGTTCCCGTGACGCTGTACCTCATCATAGGCATGGTGCCGCTTGTCCCGGGAGCGAGAATATTCTATACCATGGAGGATTTTCTCCGAGGCGAAAACGCAAGCTTTTTAAACAATCTGCTTTATACCGTAAAAATAGGCGGCGCAATTGCAGTAGGACTTGTCATTTCAAGATTTGTTTTTAACCACATAATATCAGGATTTATAAAAAAACACCGTGCTTAAAGCGGTTTTGCGTGTTTTGCCACCGTTGCTGCCGAAAAACGGTTTACATCAAAGCTTTTGTCACCCGATGCGGACGTTACATTAACCGATACCTGACTTTTTCAAAATCGATTGCAAAGCGCTGAAATTAAGGACTGCGGCAGAATTAACGCTTGCAGTCCTCTTTTGTTAAACGCTCTCCTTTACACCCTCGACCTCGCAATTTACGGCATTCTCAATCCTGAACGCTTCGAGGCACCGATATGAGCGTCCTTGAGGTTGCTCTCGACTGCGGCTTTTCCGACCACAGCTGTTTTACCAAGCGTTTCCGTGAAAGCGTTGGCGTCGTGCCGACCGAGTACCGCAGAAGGAAGAGATGAAACACCGATTTTTACCTATATTTTCATTTTGTTCATGTAAAAGTGTCAATATGATGATATACTTATTCTGTGCCGAGCCGATTTACAGCACGGCGGAAACGGAGATATTATGGAAATAAAGAAAATACAGAGCTTTACCGTGGACCATACGAAAATATCCGAGGGTATGTATATCTCTCGCATCGACGGAGATATAACAACCTATGACCTCAGAATGAGAAAACCCAACGCCGGGGACTATATAACCCCGTCGGCAATGCACTCAACGGAGCATATGTTTGCAACCTTCGTCAGAAACTCCGAGATAGCGGACGACGTTATCTACTTCGGACCTATGGGCTGTCAGACGGGCTTTTACCTCCTTGTGAGAAACGCGGACAATATGAAAGTGTACGAAACGGTAAAGTCCGTCCTCAAAAGTATTCTCGAATACGACGGTCCCGTCTTCGGCTGTTCGGAGGTGGAATGCGGAAATTACAGAACACTGTCGCTTTCGGCGGCAAAGTACGAGAGCAAAAGATACCTTGAGGTGCTTGAAAACCTCGGCGATTTAAGCTTTATGTATTGAGAAACCGGACGGTGAAGAAAATGTACGAATCCGAACTTGAAAGAATAATCGCCGCCGCAAGGGGCGCGGGAGAGATAATACTTTCCGCCGCAGAAGGAGAAAAAGCAAAGTCGGTTACGGAAAAAGAGGGAAGCGCAAACTTCGTCACTGAGTACGACAAACGCACGCAGAAGTACCTCTTTGAGAACCTCGGCAGAATTTTCCCCGATGCCGTATTTATAGGCGAAGAGGATGAGGACGAACACGAACACAGACACGTCTTTGAAAACGGTCTCTCCTTTATAATCGACCCCATTGACGGCACGACGAACTTCATACGTGATATGAAAAAGAGCGTCGTAAGTATCGGACTTCTTGATTGCGGAGCGCCGACCGTCGGCGTTGTTTACGACCCGTATGCAGATACGGTGTATACCGCAGTAAAGGGAGAGGGCGCATACCGAAACGGAAAGAGAATGCACACCGTAAAAAGAAGCGCCGATAAGGCTCTCATCTTTCTCGGAACTGCTCCCTACTACAAGGATACCCTCTGTGAGCTTACCTTCGATATCGCAAAGGCAATGCTCATGGTCGGCGCCGACCTCAGACGCTCGGGTTCAGCCGTTGCGGACTTTATGTCTATCGCCTGCGGTTCGGGCGACATAAGCTTTGAAGCAAAGCTCTCACCGTGGGACTATGCCGCATCGTCGCTCATTCTCACGGAAGCCGGAGGAATGATATGTACCTTTGACGGAGAAGAACTTACTTTTGATAAACCTTGCTCCGTGCTTGCGTGCGGCTCGCATGAGCTTGGCGAAACGGCTCTCGGCATAATAGATAAATGCAGAAAAAGTTTAGGAAAACACGGAAAGGAATAATGCTATGAAGAATAAGAAATTGACAGCCTCCGTCGCCGCACTGATAATAGCGGTAATTACGGCCGCCGTAAGATTCGGCTTTTTGAAGAATAGCGTAGAGCCGGCAACTCTTTTCGCAAGCTTCGGCTCAAACTATACCGCACTTGTGATCGGAACGGCGGTTGCAGGTCTTCTCTGTTTCGGAATAATCTATGCGTCCTGCGATAAAGACTCGGTCATCCTTCACCGAACGACCCCAAATGCGGCGGTAAGAATTGCGTCTGTACTCTTTGCGGTCGCTTTCGCGGTACTCTTTGTTTATGCCGTCGCAGACTTCGGCGCGGCACCGACGTCCGCAAAAATGCCTGCGTCGATGGTTCGCATAATAGGAGTAACAAAAGCTCTGATGCTTGTGTCGGCGCCTCTCGGCGCGGTCTACTTTATAATGATCGCCGTCGGAAAGTGCGGTAAAGTAACAGGACTTCTCTCGAACTTTCCCCCTCTTTGGTTCACTGTGGCGCTTCTCAGATATTTCATCGATACCTCGTCGTACGTAAACCTCTTCGGAAGAAGCCTCTATATCGTCGTTTACGCAATCTGCGCGTTTGCGCTCATGTATGAGTCGAAGCTCACCGTTTACCCGAACTCCGCGCCGAAAGCGAAGAAGACGGCGGACGCCGATGCGAACGGTGAAAACGACGGTAAAGATGAGGAAGACTCCGAGAAGGACAGCTCCGTGAAGCTCCGCATATACGCCGCACTTACTGGAACAAGCGCCTTTGCTCTTGCGGTCAAGGCGATCCCCGAGCTTCTTGTCCTTGGCGAAGGCTTTGCTTTTCGAGAGAATTACGCTTACTACCTCTGCGAAGTGCTCGGCGTAATTTACTTTGCGGTAAGAGCCTTTACGGCGGTCGGAGTGAAGCCCGAAACCGATACGAAGAAGTAAATCGTCTGATAATCGATATTAAGCGGTAAGCAGGGTGCTTGCCGCTTTTTTTTATACCGCAAAAACGCAACTTTTCGAGTTTACAAAAAATTAATATATTTTTTTGTAAAACCCCTTGACAAATCGCATTAAAAGGTGTATTATATCACCATGCTGATACTTTACTTAACTAAAGCACTACAGCGACAAACAAATAACATTTTTTATTAAAGGAGAAAACGAAAATGAAAAAGATTCTTGCAATTGTACTCTCTGCACTCATGATGGCGGCAGTAGCCGGATGCGCAAACACAAACAACAACGATGTCACAGACGACAAGACAAACACCGACGCAAACGTAGAGACCGACGCAAACACCGGCGACGAAACAAAGACCCCCGATGGCGAAACCGCAGACGACACCAAGACCGATGACACCAAGACCGACGGCGACCTTGCATACATAAAGGATAAGGGAACGCTCGTTGTAGGTATCACCGAGTATGAGCCGATGAACTACCTCGACGAAAACGGCGAGTGGACAGGCTTCGATACGGAGTTTGCAAACCTCGTTGCAGAGAAGCTCGGAGTTAAAACAGAGTTCGTCGAAATCGACTGGGACGGCAAGATAATGGAGCTTGACTCCCGCGCAATCGACTGCGTATGGAACGGCATGACGCTCACTGATGAAGTCCTCAAGGGTATGAACTGCACAAAGCCTTACGTTGTAAACGCACAGGTAGTCGTAATGAACAAGGACAAGCTCGCAGACTATGAGACGGTTGAATCCCTCGACGGACTTACCTTCGTTGCAGAGTCCGGTTCCGCAGGTGAAGCCGCAATCAAGGACGCAGGCTACGATGTTGTTGAGGTTTCCACTCAGGCAGACGCGCTCATGGAGGTTGCAACAGGCGTTGAGGACGCTTGCGTAATCGATATCACAATGGCAAACGCAATGACAGGCGAAGGAACAAGCTACGCTGATCTCGGCTACTCCATCTCCCTTACCGAAGAGAACTACGGCATCGGCTTCAGAAAGGATTCCGACGCAACCGCAGCGGTAAACGATATAATCGATGAGCTTATCGCAGACGGCTCTCTCGCAAAGCTTGCAGAGAAGTACAACCTCACACTCGCAGAGTAAAAGAGGAGAATTCGCCGCACAACCGCAATTTCACAGGCAGAGTGCCCCTTATGGGGACTCTGCTTTTGCGGCGTTAAATATTCGGGTGAAAATCCCGAACGAAAGGAATCGAAACTATGCTTCAGACTGTCACGAATTCACTCCTCGGCGGATTTGCCGTCACGCTTAAAATATTTGCGCTGACGCTTCTGTTTGCACTTCCGCTCGGACTCATCATGAGCTTCGGCTCTATGTCGAAGTTCCGTCCGCTCAAGTACATAACAAAGCTTTTTGTGTGGATAATAAGGGGTACTCCGCTTATGCTTCAGGTCATAGCGATATTCTATGTTCCCGGCTTTGTCGGCAGAGCGGCGTCGCAGGCGGCGGACCCGAATTTCTTCATGTCGTGGCTTGCAACGTGGAAAAGCTCGAGTGACTTCAGATTTACCGCCGTTATGATAGCGTTCGTCATAAACTACGCCTGCTATTTTTCCGAGATTTACCGCGGCGGTATCGAGAGTATGCCAAGAGGACAGTATGAGGCGGGAATGGTTCTCGGCATGACCAAAACACAGATTTTCTTTAAGGTAATACTCTTCCAGGTCATAAAGAAAATAGTCCCCCCCATGAGCAACGAGATAATCACCCTTGTCAAGGATACGTCTCTTGCGAGAGTAATATCGGTTTACGAGATAATATGGGCGGCGCAGAAATTTGCAAAGACCGACGGACTTGTTTGGCCGCTCTTCTATACGGCAGTGTTCTATCTTGTATTCTCCGGCGCATTGACGCTCATTTTCGGTAAGATAGAAAAGAAGCTGAACTATTACAAGGGCTGATGCATTGAAAGGAGGATATTATGCCGATACTTGAACTCAAAAACATACGCAAAAGCTTCGGACAGACCGAGGTTCTCAAGGGTGTTGACTTCACCCTCGATAAAGGCGAGGTCGTATCGATAATCGGTTCGTCCGGAAGCGGCAAAACCACGTTTCTCAGATGTATAAGCTTTCTCGAAAAGGCGGATACAGGCTCTATGTACCTCGACGGAGAGGTAATGTTCGACAGCGCAAACCCCGTTACCATGTCGGCGGCGTCGCTGCGCAAAAAACAGCTCAACTTCGGATTCGTGTTCCAGCAGTTTAACCTCTTTCCGCAGTACACCGCACTTGAAAACGTCCTTCTCGCACCTAACCTTTTGACTAAAGAGAGACCCGATTTCAAGGCGAACAAGGAAAAGATAAAGTCCGAGATAAAAGAAAAAGCCCTCGACCTGTTTGCTCAGGCGGGACTTGCGGACAAGATAAACAACTATCCGTGCGAGCTTTCGGGCGGACAGCAGCAGAGAGTTGCAATAGTGCGAGCCTTGGCACTCGACCCGAAGATAATGCTCTTCGATGAGCCGACCTCGGCACTTGACCCCGAGATAACAAACGAGGTTCTCAAGGTTATAAAGAACCTTGCCGACAAAAAGATGACCATGATAATCGTGACCCACGAAATGGGCTTTGCGAGAGAGGTCTCCGACAGAGTCGTGTTCATGGACGGCGGCGTTGTTGCCGAGGAGGGCGCACCGGATAAGCTTTTCTACTCGCCGCAGAGCGACAGACTGAAAGCGTTTTTGCAGAATGCAAAATTTTGATTATTCATAAGGGGGAAGCTACCGCTCCCCCCTTATGCTATCCCCCCACATTAAGGACGTCGGCAAGCGACGTCCTCGCAAGAAAATACTTCGTAATTTCTTGCGGAGACAGATTCGTTCGCTCGCGCCAAAAGCTCACGCTTTTGCGAATCTAAAGGTGAAAAATTCGTGGCACATGTCCCCCGAATTTTTCGAAGTAAATTATATTCCGCCTGCGGCGGAAGAGGGGGCGTTTTTGCAGAATGCAAAATTTTGATTATTCATAAGTGGGAAGCTACCGCTCCCCACTTATGCTATCCCCCCACATTAAGGACGTCGGCAAGCGACGTCCTCGCAAGAAAATACTTCGTAATTTCTTGCGGAG
>CAKSUT010000010.1 GCA_934502885.1 uncultured Eubacteriales bacterium
GAAGAAAAGCGACTTTAGGAGCTTTTCAACGTCAATTCTCCATTCTCCACTCTCAATTCTCAATTGCCGAAAAACGCTTCAGCGTTTTTCGACATCAATTCTCCATTTTCCATTCTCAATTTTCAATTTTTGAAAAGCGAAGCTTTGTCCAAAGCTTCGCTTTTCTACCTCTTCTCTTTTCACTCGAAAGCTTGCTTTCGTCAATTCTGCACTGTATCAATACGTTTTTTGCACATTTTCCGCCGCAAAACACGAAAAAACCGTAAAAATCGAAGCAAATTATTGACAGCAAACGCCTCCGATGGTATACTTACGTCGTAATACCGAAAGCGAGGATTTTACAATGAAAGAATACAATCTCAGAGAACACATACTCCCGACCTCCGAGAGCTACGGCTTCGGGATGGACGGCTACTGGCTGTGGTGCGGTTCTGCGATAAAGGGCGATGACGGACTCTACCATATGTTTTCTGCGCGCTGGAGCATGGAGCGGCCGTTTTTCACCGGATACGTTACCTCGAGTGAAATTGTTCACGGCGTCTCCGAGAGACCCGAGGGACCGTACACCTTCCGCGAGGTCGTACTCGGCGACCGCGGCGAGGAATACTGGGACGGGCGCATGACGCACAATCCGTCCGTCGTGAAGTGCCGCGACACCGACGGTTCGGACGTTTACGCTCTCTTTTACATCGGCTCGACCTATCGCGGAGAAAGACCGTCGGGCGAGGTGCTGTACAGCGGCGAGAGGCCGCCGTGCATTGACGAATGCTACGGAAACATAAGAATCGGCGTTGCTTTCGCGAAGTCGCTTAACGGTCCGTGGGAGCGTCTTGACAAGCCGATTTTCGTACCGGAGCCGAACGGCTGGGACAACACTGTCGTCACGAATCCCGCGCCATGTGTTTGCCCTGACGGAAGCATTCTGCTTTACTACCGTTCCAACACGCCCGAAGGACTCAAGCTCGGCGTCGCGAAAGCGGACAATGTTAGAGGCGAATACAGGCGCGTTCTTCCGACTCACATTTTCGCAAAATACGACTCGGTCATTCTCGAGGATCAGTTTGTGTGGTACGCAGGCGACCATTATGAGATGATAGCGAAGGACATGAACGGACTCACCTGCGGCGAGAAATTCGGCGGCGCGCATTTTGTGTCGTCCGACGGCATACACTGGGACTATGCCTCCGACCGCAAGGCGTACACAAGGCTTGTGAAATTCACCGACGGCACGGAGCGTGAGGTTTACCATCTTGAGCGTCCGAACATCACATTTATCGACGGCGCGGACGGCAAGGCACCTGCGTTTTTCAGCGCCGCATACGGCAAGGACGGCGGAAAAAAGCAGCCCGGCGGCGGCAGTTTCGACGTTATGAGCATGAGTAAAACAATCGTGATTCCGCTTGCTTAACTGATGAGGCGTCCTTTTCTTTCAAGAAAGAACACTCCTTGTAAATCCCCCACCGTGCGGCAATGCCGCACGGTGGGGGATCGCTTTTATACCTATTACTTTTTGAGTTCGAGAAGGCGCTTAAGCACCGTTGCGGTCTCGGCTCTCGTCGCGCTGTCGCGGGGATTGAGAGTCGAGGCGGTTCTGCCCTTCATGATGCCCGTTCCGCACGTCCACTGAAGAGCTTCAATTGCGTACTCGGACACCTCGGAGATATCGTCATAGGAGAGAATATTCGTGTTCTCGCCGACCGTCATGTCGTAACCCTTTGCCTTTGCGTAACGGTAGAGTATCGCCGCTATCTGCTCTCGGGTTATGTTTCTGTCGGGTGCGAAGAGTACGTCGCTCACACCCTTGACTATGCCGTTTTCAGCCGCCCATGCAACCGCCTTCGCGTAGTACGCATTCGCCGGAACATCCTCGAAGTGACTCATACCCTTGACCTCAGGCGTTCCCTCTGCGCGGTAGAGAACCGTTACAAGCATTGCTCTCGTAACCTTGTTCTGCGGCGCAAAGAGCGTCTCGCTCACTCCGTTGAACAATCCCTTTTCGTATACGTACTTCACGTTTTCGTAGAACCAGTCGTCCTTCTTAACGTCGGTGAACGGAAGTCCGTCCGCACTTGCGCGCTCCTTGAATACAACCACTATCTGCGTGTCCTTGACGACAGACTTGATTGTCGTTACCTCATTGTTTCCGACCGTGACTCCGTTGACTATCACGTTCGATACCGCATATCCGTCTTCGGGGACAGCCGTCACCGTGACACTCGTTCCCCTCGGAACCTTCGTCGCCGAAAGCATTGCTTTACCCTTGCCCTCGACGCGTACCGATACCGCCGCATACTCAATGCCGCCTCCGCCGATGGTTCCGGGAACCCGTCCGGTTGACGTACCCGTCTTCTTGAAGTCGGAGATCGCTTCGTCAAGCTTCTTTACAGCCTTCGTGTAATCGTCGTCGCCCGACGTCGGGTCGTCAAGTACCTTCTTTGCGTCCTCGATTGCATTCTTGAGAGCCTCTTTCTTCTTGGCCGAAGCTCCGGGAGTGGAGTCGAGTATCTTCTGCGCCTCGTCGATTTTCTCGGCAAGACCGTTCTTCGTGCTCTTGTCCACAGTCACTATGACGTAGTCCGTGAGTCCTGCGGAGGCTCTTGTGCCGTTCTCAAACTCAGCCGTGCCGGACGCAAGCTTTACCTTGACCGCCGCTTCGCCGACATCAATGCCCTTTACCTTGCCGCCGTCGAGAGAGACGATGTTCTTTCCGTAGAGAAGACTCCATTCGACCTCAAATTCGCCGCCGAGAGGCACTTTTGCGCCGTCCGAGGTCACTCCGACTGCGGTAAGCTCGATTTCCTTGCCCACTCCCGTCGAGGGTGCCTTGTCGCCGTCGGCGTTCTTCGATATGCTCCTGCCGCCCGAAAGTATCTCTATGCTCTCGAACGAGTACGAACCCTCTCTGAGTACATACGCCGTCACCGACGCCGAGTTTTCGGACTTGTCGGTTGCGGTGAACACAACCTCTGCCGAGTTGACGCCCGTACCGAGCTTTCCCTTGTAAGTAAAGCTGCCGTCGGAATTTACCGTGATTCCGTCCGCAGAACCGTTTGCCGCGAGTACCGCACTCGGCTCCGTAAGACCGTTTATCGTGTAGTTTCCGTCCTTGTCGGCAAACACGAGAGACGCACCCAGAAGCACAGCTGCGCCGTTGTCCATGCTTTCTCCGCTTCTCATGGCAAGAGAGAGAGTCGGTGCGGAGGTGTCTATCGTAAAGCCTATCTGAGAATCGCTCATATATTCGAGCGCCTCGCTGTCGGTTACGGTGTCCTTATTCGGCGCATATGCCTTAAAGCCTATGACGTAGTCGCCGTCCTCGAGGTTTTCGAGATTGAATCTCCAGTGGCTTCTGAACCACTTGCCGTTCGAGGTCTCGCTGTCGCCGTCGGTCTTTTCGGGGGTCGTGTAAACCTTCTGACCTCTGAAATTAAGCTCCATGAACACGGGAGTGTCGAACGTGTACTCAACTATGACGTTGTCGGTGTCGATAAACTCGCGTGTGCTGTCGATGTTGGTCTTTACCTCGAGAAGCTTCGGCTTCTTCGTTTCCCACATGGTGAATACTTCCGACTCAACCGTGTCGTCGCCGTAGAAGTAGGTGCGAGACGCATCCTCGTTGCTTCCTGCCGCCGCCTCGGTGTAAACCTCTCGAAGAGTCTTAACCTTGACCTTGTACTTCTTTCCTGCGGTGAGTCCTGCGCCGTCGCCGAACACGAAGTTTTCTCCGATTTCAAACTGACCGAAGGTCTCGGAGATTTCGTTGCCGTTTTCGTCCGCAATTACCGCAAGGTAGTGAGTATAGTCTGCGGAGTCGGCATCCTCGGGGATAACGAGAATATTGCCGTTGCCGCCGTACGCGACCTTCACGGACTTCACGGGCTTCGGGAGGTTGGGGTTCTTAAAGGTGATGCCGCCCGTTACCGCCTTGCTTACGCCCTCGGTGGAGGACATCATGATTATTGCGCGGTATTCGCCGCTCGGGAAGGACTCGGGGAGAGTGATTGCCGCGCTTCCGGACTTTCTCGCCGCATTGTCGAGATGGAGTACGTTCGTGCCGAGTGCGCCGTCCTCGATATCGGACTTCTTGAGGTTCTCGAGGATTACGCTCTCGTCGGTCTCCTCTGTGAGGTACACGTCAAGCGTGCATTCGCCGTCGCCCTCGGAGGTCGTCGTCCAGTTTGCCGTGATATCGAAGCTCTCCTCGGAGGCATGTACAAGACTGCCGCCGCTGAGCTCGGGGATATCGTCAACTCCGCTCATTGTGAAGCTGTCGAATATAACGTCCGCCGCCTTGCTGCATACCGACCACTTTCCGTTTTTGATGAGAGACTTGTTCTCGCCGGTTACGGTGAAGTAGATATAATTCTTGCCCTCGCGGTTCTGAACGAGGAAGTTTCCGCCCTCGTCGTCGGCGCTTACGGGAGCAACCGCACGGATTTCCGCATTGTCGGGGTTGATTACGTAAACATCGTCCGCAGTCGGAACGCCCATGCCGCTGTAGGGAATCTCGAGAAGAAGAGCGTCCTGACCGTCGGCGTTCTTGACGTCGATAACCGCCTTTGAAACAACGTCGTCGTCAAAGAGCATAACCGCTCCCGTCTCTACCTTCACGGCGTTGAGCGCATGAATGTTCGTTCCGTAGTAGCCGATAACGGCGTCGCTGTCGTAGGACGCAAGGCTGAACGTATCCTCGTCCTCGTCGTCTCTCGAGGGTGCGGAGAGGTCTATATTCTTGCCGAACGAAACGCCCTCGCCCCAGTAGTAGATTACGCCGAAGCGTATGCCGAGAATCTTGATGTTTGCACCGACGAATTTGTTGGATACCGCCGCTTCGACGCCCGCAAGCTCCTTACCGCCCACGAGAGGAATGCTGTCGGGGATAAAGATGCCGGCGTAGATGTAGCCGTAGAAGTAGTTGTCGGCGATGGTGACGGTGATGCCGCCCTGAATGAGTCCGTCAACGATGCTTACCTTTCCGTAGAGATTAAGCTCCCACGGGTCAATCCAGTGAGCGGAGATGCCTGCCTTGAGGTCAAGCACACCCTTTGCGGCTTTAAGCTTCATGTCTCCCGTGAGAGAGAGTCCCTCGAGGCTTATCTTTGCATTGAAGTCGCCGACGAGAGTTTCTATCGCTTCGAGTCTCGTGAAGAGAAGAAGGGTTATCGGCGGAAGCTTATCGAATTCGCCGCCTATCGTGTCGGCAAGACCGTTGATACCGCCGCCGAGACCCGTCATGAAGAGTACGGGAGGCGCAAGCGGAATTTTCAGTCCGTTTCTGATGTAGAACTCAATCTTATCGGGGAGAATGACGTCCTTGTTCTTGACGTTTACCTCCTTGAATGCAAGTATGCCCTCGCACTCGATGACCTTGATATTGAGTCCTGCGTGGATTTCGTATTCCTTGTCAATGGTGTTTATCGAAACGCTTGCGTATATGCCGGGTGCGTTCGACACAAGTGAGCCGAGAAGATCCTTCGGAAGAGCAAGAGAGACCTTCGTGTTTATGCCGATAAAGCCGGTGTCCTCGACGGTCACTTTGTCGCCGCCGAGCTTTTCGCCGAAGAGAACGTCCTCAATCTCGACCGAAAGGCTTCCCTCGGAGAGGTTGGTGTCCTTCTTGAGCTTTTCGCCGGTGGAGGTTGTCTGTGCGGAGGAACCCAGCTCACCCGTGGTGAACATATCGTTCATGCTTCCGGAGATATCGTCCTGATCCGCCGTGAGGCTTTCGTCGAAGAGGTTGTTGAGTTCCTCGGAGAGGTCCTCCTGGTCTGCCGTGAGGCTCGGCTGTTCTTTCTTCTTCGGAGCCTTTATCGGAAGGCTCATCTTTCCGCCGAAGCCGATGCCGTAGTTGACCATGCCGATGGGCGAATCGTCGTTCCAATTGGAGGACATAACTCCGTACTTCATATCGATGAGGAAGCCGCCGACCGACTGAATCATACATGCCGCACCGTCAAGAGAAAGTGTGAGGTCTGTACCCTTGACTCCGGTCCCGAGTCTTTCGGAGTCGAGAGTGTACTTAAAGCCCTTTCTTACGGTGAAGCTCCATTTGCTTCTCCATACGTTTACGGAGTTTACGACCTTGAGAAGACCGTCGCCCTTGACCCTGAACGAATCCTTGCCGACAAGGCTGTCCTGCTCCATAAACACCTCGAGAGGCTTTTCGCCCTCGTAGGAGAGGATATTGTTGATTATGATGTCGCCGTCGTCCTTCTTTGCGAGGAAGTACTTCGCCTTTGAGCCGTCCTCGCGGGTCATCTGCTTGAAGTTGCCCCTCATGGTAAGAAGGATTTCATTCTGCTGTATTGCGTCCTCGTTTTCGCCGAAGTTGAACTTTAAGTCGTTTCCTCTGTACTCGCCCTTCTTCGACACCGTGCCTTTATAGAAGCCGAGGTATTCGCCCTCATCGGCAAAGGTGAAGAAGTCATAGTCGTCGTCGGTACGGACAAGTGCGAGAATGCCGTAGGACATCTGCTTATACTTTTCGTCCGCAGAAACCTCGAGAGTGACCGCCGCCGTGAGCGCCTTGCCGAACACCGCCGCAAGCTGGGTATCGGTGAAACGGAACACGATATTGTATATGCCGACCTCGAGAGTTTCGTTCGTAGAGAAGCTCATGTTGGTGTAGTTCTCGTCAAGGAAGGCGATATTCTTCTTGGCAATCTTCACCTCGTGGTCGCTTGTGGTATGCACAAGATACATATCCCAAAGCTCGCTTCCGGCAAGAGCGGAGAACGGCTTCATCGAACCGGAAACGGTTATCGCTCTGTCGCCCGTTACGTAAACGATTTTTGGGTTTACCGCCGTCATGGAGACAGCCGAAAGCGCGCCTGCCGTCGAGGGGAGGATTATGCTTCTCTCCGCTGCGGTCTCCACGGTTTCCTGATCGCCGTTCTCCTTGTTCGCCGTTGCGATAAGCGAAACGTAAACCGTACCCGCGGTGAGGTCTGTCTGAGGCTTCGCACGGAGGCGGAATTCCTTTGTCACGACCTCAAAGCCTATCTCGGCAATCATCGTTGTGGCGTCGCCGTCAACAAGCTCGAACTGCATATCGTCGAAATTGAGGTTGAGCTGAGCGGCGGTGAGCTTTACTGCGCCGTCAACGGTATTGTCGATGTCAACCGTCAGCTTTATGAGTCCGTCGTTATTATAGGACTTGCCGTCGTCGGCAATGGTGACTCTTTCGGCGGTGATGTTGAGTCCGATATTGCCCTCGTTCTCCGAGAAGTTGCCCACACCGTAGAGAACCTCCGCACCGTACACGCCGCCGTCCGCAAGACTGCCGCACTCCCAGTAGAGAGCCGCCGCACTGTCGGGAGTCTTGTACTTGTTGGAGTAGTTGGTGAAGTCGCAGAAGCTGTCGGGGGTGTACTCGTAGCGTGTGTTTGCGAGGTTTGCCCAGTGACCGAGGATTACCTTTGAAGGAGTCGTGCCTCCGTTCCAGTCCTGCATGAGAATGTATGCAAGTCTCTTGGGGGTCGAGAGCGAGTCAACGCAGCGTATCTGCGAGGGAACGTCCGCACCCGTAAACTCGGACTCCGTGAGAGTGGGACGAATGGATTCTCCGAGAACGAAGTAGGGGGCGTCTATGTCGTTTCCGAGGGAGGTGTCGAGCATGAGACGAACGCTCACGTCACGAGCCTTGCCGCTCTTGTTTTCGACGTCGAAGCCTATACCGGCGTTGCCGAGAGTGTTTGCGGAGGAAGTGGCGTCGGTGCCGAGAGCGACCTTGAGAGTAACGGTCACGCCGTCTATTGTCCACGGCACGGTGAGGAGTCTTCCCTCGTCCGAAACGACGGGTGTTCCGAGGGAGGAGTTTATCTTAAAGAAGCCGTAGTCCTGACCGAACACATAGTCCTTGCCGTCTATGCGCACCGTGATGAACGAGGTTCCGTTGCTGCGGTCGGCGTCCTCACGGTAGAGAAGCGGCATATCGTTGTCCAAAACCTTTTTGGGGTTGCCCTCGACGGTCTCAATCGAGAAGCCGCCGGTCGCCGCATTGAACGCATAGGTGAGATATCCGTTCGTGATGCTGTAAACGCCGTCCTCTGCGAACACGGTCGGGGAAATAACCGACACAACCATGAGCAGCGAGAGAAGAAGCGATGTTATTTTACGTAAAGTTTTCATAATGTTATACCGTTCCTTTCTTTATATCTGCTCATGCGGCTCAGCTGTTCACGTAAATCTGAAGCAGGATATAGTCGCGCTTATCGGTCTGAATGTAGACTGTGTACCAGCCGCCGGTGAGTCCGTCCGCCACAAACGCTCCCGTTTCGTCTGCGGTGAGCATTGTGCCGGTTTTCTTCATTTCGCCCATGGTCTTGAGTCCGGCGGTATATCTCACGTAAGCGATACCGCTGAAATTTGCGAGAGTTACCTCGAACTTTCCGCCGTCGGTCTCCGCTCTTCCCATTGCGTCGGGAAGCTTTCCGTCAACGAGAGCTATCGTGTCGTACATACCCACAAGCCTTATCGTTCTCTTCGCCTCAACGACGTTGTGCGCACGGTCGGATACACGGTAGGTTACGGTGTAGACAATGCTTCTGTCGAAGGTGTTGGAGTAGAAATCGTCGGGGTTGAAGCGGGGGTCTATCTCCACCTCGACCTCATCCGAAAGGTCGGTTTTTCCTCTGAACATATCGTATGCCGTGAAAGCGACTCCGGGCTTTTTGAGAAGATCAATCGAGAAAGGCTCGCCGACGTCGGGGTTCTCGTAGAACACAAGCTCCTCGGAGGCAAGTCTGAGTATCGGAGGAATCTTGTCGATAAGCTCGATATCTATGCCGTAGGAATCGGTAAGACCGTTGTCCTTTTCACGGTTGAAGATGTAGAGACCGTTGTCGTCGTAGACCTTTTCGCCGGTTGTCGAGTAATCGTCGTCGGTTGCGCCGAGGTTTCTTGTGGGGTCGTCGGTCGTGACGGTTACGGTGACGTCGCCGTTTGTGACGGGCTTCTTGTCAGCCTCGGTCTTGCCGTTCGTGCTGAGTACGTAGCCTGCCTCGTCGCCGGAGGTGTCGGTACCGATATTTATCGTGCCGAACTCGGTGGCGGTTGTCCACACGCCGTTGTCGAGGTAGTCGTAGTCGTAGCTCCAGGAGAACGATTTAATGACGGGCGCTTTGGTGTCTATCTCGCTGATCTCGACGGTGAGGTAGGAGTAAGAGCCGTTGTCGTCGTAAACCTTGAAGGTGTATACGCCGTTGTCACGGAAGGTGAAGGTCGCTTCCTCTGCGACATTGCCGTCTTTATCGAGGGTGACAATTCTCTTTGCGACGCCGCCGTACATAACCGTGAGATCCCAAAGCTCTCTTTCGGTGTCAATCGGCACACCCTTGCTGTCAAGCGCTTTCTCGAAGCCTATTGTCACCTCGGACTTCTTTGCGTTTACAACGGGAGCTTTTGCCGTAACCGACGGAGGAACACGGTATATGCTCTTGACTGTAACCGAAACAGGGTCGCCCTCGTTGCCGTAGTCGTCGGCGTAGTAAACCGTTACCGTGCCGTTTTCGGTGAAGCGGAGGGCAGAGGAGCCGTAGTTTACGGTTATCGTCGAGAGGTCGGTGCTGTCATCGGGGTCGATAGCGGTGATACGTGTGTTCGCCTTGTCGAAGGTGAGAGTTGCGGTGACGTTATCGCGGCTCTTCGTATTCTGGTCGATGCTGTAGGCGACCGCCGCCTTCGGCTTCACGGTGTTGATGTTGGAAACGGTGAAGCTTCTGTCGGTCTTGTTGAAAGCGAAGTCGGTCATCGAGATGCGGTAGGTTCCGGACTCGGTGATTTCCGCCGTGTACACGCCCTCGGTTTCGTCGTAGGCAAGAGCTATCCCCTTGCCGTTTCTGTCGTAGAGCGCAACGGACTTTACTCCGCTCTCGCCGTCTCTTGCGGTTATCGTAACGGTTACGGGCTTGTTTGTCTTCGCAGTCTCGGAGAGAGTGTAAGCGAGAGTGCCGGGGATAATGTCGAAGTGTTCGAGAGAAACGTCCGCCGTCACGCCGTCGCCGAAGGCGTCACGGATATCGAAAGTGAAGTCGGGTTCGTCTACCGTGAGTCTCTTCTCGAAAGAGCCGCCGTTGTTGGCAACATACAAACCTCTGTTTTCGCCGGAGGACTTCGGAACAACCGTCGCATAGCCCTCTCCGTACCAGATATCGGCGTTTTCGGGGGCGGTCGGGTCGAACTTCACTCTGTTGCCGTCTGCGTCAACGTACTCATAAACTATCTCGTAGTCGTCCTCGCAGATTTTCGGGAGCTTTCTTATATTATACACTATCATGCCTTCGGGATATCCGCCGGGTATTGGCATTACCCAGCCTCTCACGCCGAGGGTGTTCTCGAGGTCAATGTGGTATGTTCCGGCGTTGTTCTTGAACTCGGCGATAAGAGTCTTCGTACCCTTGGGGTCTTCGTCGCCGTAAAGGGTGAGTCTTACGACAACATTGCCGTCGCTGTCGGTGTACTCCTTGACAAACGGCTTTTCGGAGTAGTCGATACCGTTGCCGTCGTCGTCGATAAAGGGAATTATCGTCTCTGCGCCGTTCGGCTCGAGGGAGTCGCCGTGCTCAAACTCATACGGTCCCGGATAATAGCCCTCGTCGTCGGGGTCTTCGGGGTCGGGTTCTCTCGACGGAATTTCGCTTCCGACCCTGAGTGCGAAGAAGTCGCCGATGTTAAGGCTCTTGAGTCCGACCTCGGGGTCGGAAAGAGTGTAGGTTGCGGTAACTCCGGAACGGACGAGAATGGGGTTGTCCGTCATTGTTGCAAGGTTGGGAGAAACGGAGACTGCCTCACTCTTAGGCTCGGTGTTGTCGATGTAGGACGCAACCGCCATAATCTCGCTCCAGGTCTCTCTGTCAGCGCCCTCGGGGAAGCTGTAGAGGTCGATGAATCTTTCCGTGGAGTCGTAAACCTCCCAGGTTTCACTGTCGCACCACTGACCGACGCTGAGAACGAGAAGCGTGTAGCCCTGTTCGTTGTTGCCGACGCTGAGATCTCCGTCCACTGCAAGGTTTACGCTTTCAAGCGACTCTCTCGAAATGGGTGCGACGCACTCGCCCTTGCCGGGAATTATCGCTATCTTTGCGAATCCGTCAGCCGGGATATATTCGCCGTCGGGAGTGGGGGTGTCATTGTTGAAGGCGTCGGCGTTTCTGTATCTCTTGACCTCGACGCTCTCAAGCTTGCCGAACTCGACGTCCTCAACGGTAATCTCGGACTTTGTCTCTCTGCCCAGCTCATCGACCGACAGGAGAGTATACGTGCCGTTTTCGGTGATAACAAAGGTGAACTCCTGCGAATACGGTGTGGGGAGAGTCTTTGCGTTGCCGAAGTTTTCCTCGTCGTCCTCGGTCACTCTGTCAAGAGGGAGAACCTTTACGGGAACATTGAACTTAACCTTGACCTTTGCGCGTGTGCCGGTCTGCTTGGGTGCGGAGTCGAAGCTTACGACCTCGGTTTCGGCATCGGTCACGGTGAAAGCGTCGCTTATGTATTCGACGATATTGCCGACTGCGTCCTCCGCACGGACAGCAACGACGTATTCGCCGGTGACGCCCGAGACGGTGACTTTATATGTGCCGTTTATTTCTTCGTCGAACGCCGCCGCACTTTCGGTTTCGGTCTCGACCATCGCAAGCTCGGGGTCGAGAGTGAGAGTTTCCTCGTCAAATACCGCATCCGTGCCCTTTTCGGGAACTGCCGCAAACTCAATCTTACCCTTTTCAAAGTCGGTTGCGGTTACGTAAATCTCGACGTCCTCTCTGTCGCCGTGAGGAACGGTGTTTGCAATCGCCGATACGGTCGGCGCTGTGTGGTCTATTCCTGCGACGGTCACGGGAGCTACGGTCTCGTTTCCTGCGGCGTCGGTGACGATAAGGTCGAACTTGCCGCTCTCGCTGAACACAACGCTGAATGCGCCGCTCTCGTCGGGAGTGTCGGACGGCTTTACCGAGTCGTCATCGCACGAAACGGAAACTCCGGCGTCGAGGTTGTCGAACGCATAAAGCTTTGCGGTGAGGGTGTCCGCGGTATGCTCATCGCGGAAAATTACTCTGTAGGTCGGAGCGGTTTCGTCGTAGTAAAGCGTAAGCTCGCTTGTGACAATACCTGCCGCCGTGCCGCTGTCGGGAACCTTGCCGTATGCGGAGATGAGAGTCTGCACGAATACCTTGTTCTCACCCTCGACAAGAGCCGATATTGGGGTGGCGATGTTGAAGTATGCGAAGTATCTCTCGTTTTCGGCATCGTAGGCTATGGGTGTATTTACGCTTTCCCACTGCGAGAAGCTCTGCATATCGGTGGAGGTTCTGTAGTAGAAGTACTGATATACGCCGTCGTCGCCGTTTACGAAGGACTCGTCCACGCCTATTTTGACGGTGTAGTCACGCTTGTTCGTGAGGGGATATTCGCCGTAGGTCGCCGTCGCTCTCTCTATTTCCGCAGTAACCTCGGGCTTCTCGGCTCTTATGAAGAACACGGGAGCGTCGTCAAGGTCAATTGTAGTCTCGTTGCCGTATACGTCGGTCGCCGTGACCGAAAGAGCGTACTTGCCGTTCGGGAGATCCGAGAGCATGAGTGTCTGCGATGCGCTTGAGCCTGCGAAGTCGAGGATGTACTTCTCGCCGAAGGCCTTTTTGCCGTCGGGAGAGACAACCTGCGCCGTTGCGGAGGCTATACCTGCGGCGTCGCTTGCCGATACCTTGACTGTTGCGGTTTCACTGAACGTGCCGCCGGAAACAAGAGACGCTCCGACTGCGGGACCTGCGTTGTCGAATACGAAAGTCTCGGTTCTTTCCTTTGTCGTGCCGCTCGGCGTCGTTACCTTATAGGAGAGGTAGTACGTACCGTTCATGAGAACGTCGCCGTAGCTGTCCTTCTGCACCGCCGCACCTATGTCGTCGGTCTGTTCCCACTTCTTGTAGTCGGAGAATATGTTGCTGCCGATCCACTTCCAGCGGACAGTGTTGCCGGCGTTTGTGTCAAAGGAGATTGTGTAGGAGGGTTGAGGAACGGTGGAGCTTTCGGGGTAAACAAGCTTGCAGTCGGTGTCCTCGTTGTTCATAGTGATATCGATTGACTGCATATCGGTCTTGTTGCCGAATGCGTCAACGGCGAAATAATAGAGTCTGCCCTTGTAGCTCTCGCCGACGCCTATCTTGAGAAGCGCCGCCGCACCCTTTTCGGCTGTCGCCTGATCGATAAACGCCCAGCGTCCGAGAGTCGTTTCAATCTCGCCGGTCTCCTGTTCGAGAGCGGAATCCGGGTCGAAGACGGGCTGACTGTACTTTCTGTTTTCGGTAAAGACGTAGTAAACCTTGCCCGTACCGGAGGCGTCGCTTATGCCTACCTTATACTTGTTGCTGAGGGTTTTGTCGGCGTCTCGCTCCGTACCTCTCTCCTCATTTATCTTTATGACGGGAGGCTTGTTGTCGAGGCAGACATCGTCTATATACTGCTCGAGCTTGTTTCCGGCGGTGTCGGTACCGGTAATCTTGAGTCTGTACTTGCCCTCTGCCTTTTCGTTGAGCCAGAGTTCTCTTGAGGTTTCAAAGTTGTCGCCCGACGGAATGAACATCGACGAACCGGTGCAGGTGCCGTTTCCGAGGAAGAGCGTGGTTCTGCCGTCGTCCGGATTGAGAATGAACATCTCGTATGTACCGTCGGAGTAGATGGTCTTCGTGAGCTTCGACGTCACCGACTTAAACTCAAGCGTTTTTCTCCATGTGTTCGCAAGAGGCTTGCCGTCGGTCGAGGTGAGAGTCACCTTGGGTTCTGCGGTATCGACCTTGAAGCCGGAGGCGAGTCTCGAATAGTCCTTCGACGCCGTGTCAGGTTCCCAGAGGGTGTAGTTGTAGTTCACCGACGAGGTGAGTGGGGTAAGGGTTGCGCCGTAGAGGTTTACTCTTACGTTGTCGCCGCCCGAGGTCACGTCCTTTCCGAGGGGGAAGTAGAGCTTGATAACGGGACCGGAGAGAGTGACGCTTGAAGAACCTCTTTCTATGGTCTTTCCGGTGTTGCCGAGTTCGAGAACCGCTTTGTCGTAACGCAGAATTGCACCGTTTAAGGAGTCCGCCGTTATGTGGGAATTGTTGCCGTCGGTCTTTATCGGAATCTCGACGGGAATGCCCGAGGCGGAGGCATTGTAGTAGTAATTGTCGCGGGAGGAATAGTAGGGGCTGTCTCCGCTCTTTTTCATCGCAGGGTCGCCCAAGCCGAAAGCGAGACGCTTATACGTATAGGTACATTCCTTATAGGTCTTGCCGCCCATGAGAGGTGCGCGGACGTAAACCGTACCCGACGCAAACTGAAGCTTTGCGGTGACGGTTATCATATTGACGTCGTGCCTGTTCATATACTCGGAGAGCTTTCTCGGATTTATGCTGTAGCCGAGAACTCTGCCCTCTCCGTCCGCAAGCTCCTTTGCCGCACCCGACTGCGTGAGCGCCTTGAAGTTTACGGCGTCCTTGGCGTTGCCCTTGACGCCGGTTGCGGTGATTGTAACCGTCGGTGCGTTGGGATAGTCAAGGCTGTTGTAATCGCCGAGGATGGCGTTGTATTTGTCGGTCAGCTTGCCGTCCCACTTGTGCTCGATATCGGTGTCGTTATTAGAGGCGGTGTCAACAAAAATCTGCTCTTCGCCGCTCATTGTATCGACGAAGTTGCCCGCCGCACTCGGATTATGCTCGGGAGAAACAATGACGGAGTAGGTCGAGGGGCAGTCGGTGCCCTTTTCGTTCTCTATCCAGTAACCGTCCTTTGAGCCCTTGCCCGAGGGATACCAGCCGCCGCTTGAGCTTCCGAGGACATAAAGTCTGTCGCCGTCCGAACCCTTGAGCTTTACGCTGAGTCTTATCCACAGGAACTTGAAAGCGTCCTTGTTGGTGTTCTCAAGCTCGACCTCATCGAGAGTCCACGGCGCACGGGTCGTGGTGTAGGTCGTTGAGGTAAACTTTCCCGACTTTTTTGTGTTCGGAACGGGGAACGCCTCTTTGTCGCTCGAGTTGAAGTAGAGATTGCAAAAGACGTTGCCGTTGCCGGTCTTGGAGTTGTTGGCGTCGCTTATCTGCACCTCGAGATAGTACTCCCATTCCTTGTCCGCCGCGGAAACGGGGGTCTCGAATGCAATAAGCGAGGTGAGCATCAGAAATGCAAACGCAAATGCCGCAAGTCGTTTTAGCTTCAAGCCTTTCATCATGTGTCCTCCCTGAAAAAATAATATGGTATATGTGTTTTTTCGTATACGTTTTATACTCCCGTGAGTACGGTGTCTCCGAGTTCAAACTCGAATTTCATCGAGAGCTTTTTGAAAAGTCCGTTTATGATGTCGTTCGCCATGCTTCTGATATCAAGCTTATGCACAAAGGCAATGACCTCTTTCCGCTCCGCCTCCGGTACGTTGTACACGCAGAGGCTCATTTCGAGGAAGCGCGAGAGCTTTCTTTCGAGGGTGAAGTACATATCGCACCTTTTCGCCATGTAGCTGCGCATGATTCCGGACGAACCTATCTCAAATTCGTAGAAGTCGCTTTCGTTGCACTCCGGCATATACGACGAAAATATGCGGTAAAGCTCATGGGCTGTGTTTCTGTAGATGTACTCCGCCGCCTCAGGATGGGAATACGCCTCGACGTAAATTTCCCTGAGGTTTTCGTTACGCTCGGTTATCGTCATTTGCAGCGCCGTTTCGACCGCATATATGTACACCGGCTTCATGTTCTTTCCGGCAAGAAGTCCCGCCGCCGAGAACTGACTCTCGAACATGAACTCCACAAGGTCCAAGAGCACTCCGTCCTTGGCTTTAAAAATGTTCTGGAAGGTCGAGCTTGTGACATTCGCCGCACGGAGAATTTCCGAAAGCGTCGTATTTTTGTACCCTTTTTCTATGAACAGCTTCACGCACGCCGACAGTATTCTCTTCTTCGACTCTTCACTGTTGTATCGTCTTGTAATCTGAGACACTCCTCTCACGTACCATGTATTGGCTCATATGCCAATTATACCACAGTGTAATTTGTTTGTCAATAGATTTATGATTTTTTAATGATTGTAAAGTGAAAAAGCGTCGCTTTTCTTCAATATTTAAATGGTGCTTACCGTTTGTCGGTTTTCTACATGGCGATATACGTAACCGTGCGTGCGGTTCATACGGAACGAGCAAGCCCGTTCCCTACAAAACACCATGGGAAAATTGCTTATCCGACAGCCCCTCAGTCCGACGACTGCGTAACGACTTCGTCGTGACAGCTCCGGAGATTGCTTTGCAACCGGTTGCACAAGAGGATGCCTCCGAGAGAAAGTTCTTATCTGACAGCCCCTCAGTCCGACGACTGCGTAACGACTTCGTCGTGACAGCTCCAGAGGTTGCTCTGCAACCGGTTACACAGGGGATGCCTCCAAAGTTGGCAAAGCCAACTCCTGCTTCGCTACCTCCATTACTACACCCACAAAGAAAGTGCAACCCCAAGTTTCGCACTCTCCAAAAAGCCTCATCTTTCCGTAATTTGTCGTCGAACGAAGTGAGGTACAAATTTCGGGAACGGGAGAAGGTAAAAAGTTTAGTCCCAACAAAGTCTGAATTCAAATAAACGCTATGTAGAACAAGGAGAGAAATGCCGAGTGCAGACGCAAAGCGTCGAAAACACTCGGCATTTACTCTCGTGCGGACTACGAAGTGTGTCCGCACAGACGACTTTCGGTATTTCCTCGGATAAGCACCGCCCAAAGCTCCCCTTCGACCGAGACCTCGTCGAGGTTGAACGGTACTTTCTCCGATATTATAATCTTTTCCCTGCAAAGCGCCAGCTTTGCTTTTTTGAAGTCTTTTGGTTCTTTTCTTCAGAAAAGAACACCCCCGTAAACTCCCGTAAGCCCCCGTAATTGTCAATCGTCAATAAAAAAAGCGGGCGCCGAAGCAACCCGCCTTAAAAGACACGCTATGCGATTAGATCTCGGGGATCTCGATCTTGATTTCGTGACCGAGGTCGGACGAGGTAGCGATACCGGAGAGGATCGCCTGGTTGTAGAGGATCTGGCTCGACGGAACGGGAGAAGGTGTGCCGTTCATGGAAGCGTCGAGGAACGAACGGATCTTCATGTCGAAGAGCGATACGCCTTCGGGGTTCTTGAGGATCGGCACTACTGTCTCTGTAGGCTCGCCTGCGATGTCGTGATAAATCTTCATTGCGCCGCCGACAGAACCGTTCCAGCAGTCTGTGGAGGGGATTCTGAGAGAGCCCTTTGTACCCATGATGATGGTGTCACCGGGAGTGTCGAGATGCATATCCCATGCTATTCTGAAGTCGAGAGTAACGTCGCCTTCGAGTCTGATGTAGCCGGCTGCAAAGTCGTCAACGCCGAAGATTTCAGCGTATTCCGGATGACCTCTCTTTACGAATGTCTCGGGGTTCTTTCCGAAGTAATCGGTCTTGATACCCGTTACGGTGAGGGGCTTCGGATAGCCGATAGCGTTAAGAACCATATCGAGAGAGTAGCATCCGATATCTGCGAGTGCGCCGAGACCTGCGGTATCGTCCTGAATGAACGATGTGCCGAAAGGAGTCGGAATACCGTGACGGCGGCCGCCGCCTGTCTGGATGTAGTAGATCTTGCCGAGAACGCCGGATTCAACGATTCTCTTGATCATCTTCATGTTAGCGTCGAATCTGGGCTGGAAGCCGATGGAGAGGCACTTGCCGCTTGCCTTCTCAGCCTTGCAGATTGCGATTGCTTCGTCGAGAGTTACGCACATAGGCTTCTCAAGGAGGACGTTAAGACCTGCGTTGAGGGAGTCTATCGTACAAACAGCGTGTGTTCTGTTGTAGGTGCAGACGGAAACACAGTCGAGTTCGCCCTTCATAGCTTCGAGCATCTCGGTGTGTACACCGAAAATCTTTGCGTTTTCAAAGCCGTGCTTCTTTGCGAAAGCCTCAGCCTTTCCGGGAACGAGGTCTGCGAGAGCAACAACCTCTACATCGGGCTGCTTCTTGTAGCTGCCTGCGTGAGCGTCAGCTATCCAACCCGTACCGATGATACCGACTCTGATCTTCTTGCCGGTACCGACCTTCTTCTCTTCAACACTGCCCAGCTTGTAGGCGTCGAGAATATCTGCCATTGTAGTTTACCTCCGTTATGTAAAATTGCGATATGCAAAGTGATTTTTTCACATCTTCACACGGTCTCATTCTACACGACGGACGTTTCCGTGAAAAGGATATTTTGTAAATTTTTTATACATGTTTTCACTTTCTCTTTTGCAGATTACACAAAAAGAAAGCTCTGCTTTCAAGTGAAGAGAGAAGAGTGAAAAGTGAAGCTTTGTACAAAGCTTCGCTTTTCAAAAATTGAAAATTGAGAATGGAAAATGGAGAATTGGGGTTGAAAAGCAAGGCTTTTCAAAAATTGAAAATTGAGAATGGAAAATGGAGAATTGATGTCGAAAAACGCTGAAGCGTTTTTCTTCAATATTTAAATGGTGCGGAGTTGAGGCTGTGCCGTTGACGGAATGCCGGATTTTTGCCGAGGGTGTCGGTATTTGCGACATACGATTATTTCAAAGCTCTTTGGTGTTTTGTAGAAAGCATCAATAATCGCCGACTTTGGATAATGCGTATTTTCAATAATCGTTTGCAGTGATTTCTACAGTACGAAAACGATAACCGTGCGTGCGGTTCTTGCGGCGGGAGATAACCCACGCCCTACAGTATACCAAGGGGGAGAATACTTGTCCGACAGTCCCTCAGTCAGCTTCGCTGACAGCTCCCCTTACACAGGGGAGCCTCGGCGGCTTTGCCGCCTCCAATACACCCGAGAGTAAGTGCCAATCTCAAGTTTCGCACTCTCCAAAATCTCATCTTTCCGTAATTTGTCGTCGAACGAAGTGAGGTACAAATTTCGGGAACGGGAGAAGTTCGGATACAGTCCCCACAGAGCCTGAAGCCAATCTCCCCTTTGAGCGAGGCGTTGCCGAGCTTAAACGTTCCGACCTCGGATAAGATGAGTCCTGCTCATTTCACGACGGCGGTGTCGCCTATGACGCCGTCGTGCGGTACTGCCTCAAAATTACTATAGGATAAAGTTCTTTGGTTCTTTCTTTCAAGAAAGAACGCCCCCGCGGCGAGCGGCTCTCGTTCTCCCTCCCCACGCTGTCACTCTTTGCCGTCGAGTTCCTCGAAGATATCGTTGAGGGTAACGACGGCGTTAGAGAAGCGGTCGAAGTCGTAGGGATCGACAGTTTTTTCGATTTTGTCGCAAAGCTTGCTTATATAGCCGAGATTGCGGCATGAGAGGTACTCTTTTCCGCGCTTTGACAGCGATACACGGGTAACACGCCCGTCCTCGAGACTCTTTTCACGAGAGATCATGCCCTTTTCCGCGAGGCGGTTCGCTGTCTTCGTCATCTGCTGCTTCGATACCTTCATGCGCGCCGCAAGCTCTTTCATCGTCAGCGAACCGTAGTTTTCAAGCAAGCAAAGCGCATTCGTCTGCATAGACGAAAGTCCCGCCTCACCCATTCCGCTGTTTGCGCCGCGGAAACTGTCGCGAAACGGCTTCATTAACTTCTCGTTTGCGTATACTATCATCTTGAGTACATCAAGCTCTACCTGTCTCTTTACATCTGCTGTCATTTCTGATTCTCCTCTCTGTTGTTTTTTGCCGGCGTCCTGCCCTTTCCGTTGCGAAGCACACTTCACACTTTGCCAAGCACACATCACGTTTTGCGAAGCACACATCCCACTCGGCTGTCGTTCTCGCTCCGTGGAAAACCGCCAAAAGATAAGCACCGTACAATTATTGAAGAAAAGCGACTTAGGGAGCTTTTCAACACCAATTCTCCATTTTCCACTTTCCATTTTCAATTATTAAAGCTGTTCTTTTCAAACAAAAAAGGGCGTGTTCACCGAAGGCACTCCCGTACCCACGGCAAACACACCCCATTGTGCGTTCACATATTAACTATGTCAACAGTCGAACCGAAAGCGAATTACTTTACAAGCTCGATTATAGCCATCTCGGCGCCGTCGCCCTTTCTGGGACCGGTCTTGAGAACTCTTGTGTAACCGCCGTTTCTCTCTGCGTAAGCGGGTGCTATTTCGTCAAAAAGCTTCTTGACAACATCTTCCTTTGTGATGAATGCAAGTGCCTGACGGCGAGAAGCAAGAGTGTTTTTCTTGCCGAGTGTGATCATTTTATCTGCGAGTGCTCTGACTTCCTTTGCTCTGTAAACGGTTGTTTCCATTTTGCCGTTTTCAAGAAGGAAGGTAACAAGTCCTCTGAGCATTGCATTTCTGTGCGCAGTCGGACGACCGAGCTTTCTTGTTCCTGCCATTGGTTTTTCCCTCCTTGTAGTGGTTTGCGAAGAAGTAAATTATTCTTCCGACGACTTGAGCTTGAGTCCCAAATCGTGAAGCTTCTTGATAACTTCCTCGAGAGATTTCTTTCCGAGGTTTCTGACCTTGATCATATCTTCCTCAGTCTTGTTGACCAAATCCTCAACAGTGTCTATGCCTGCTCTCTTCAAGCAATTAAAGGAACGAACAGACATGTCAAGCTCCTCAATGGTCATCTCAAGAACTTTTTCCTTAATGGTTTCCTGACGCTCAACCATGATATCCGCCTTCTTCGCTTCGTCCGAAAGGTCTACGAAGAGGCTGAGATGTTCATTGAGAATCTTGGCCGCAAGAGATATTGCCTCTTTAGCGGAGATAGTGCCGTCTGTCTTTACCTCAAGTGTGAGCTTGTCGTAGTCGGTGATGTTGCCGACACGGGTGTTCTCAACGGTGTAGTTGGCGGTATACACGGGTGTGTATATCGAATCGGTGTAGATAACGCCGATTACGGGGTTTGCGGCGGCGAGCTTGTTCTTCTCGCTCGATACATAACCTCTGCCGTGACCGAAGGTGAGCTCCATTCTGAGGGTTTCGCCGTCAGCAACATATGCTATGTGATGATCCTTGTTGAGAATCTCTATATCGGCGTCGCTCTTGATGTCGCCTGCCGTGACTTCGCATTCGCCGTGCGCCTCGATGGTGACGGTCTTTGTCGTCTCGGCGAAAAGCTTTGCCGTGATACCCTTGATGTTGAGGATTATCTCGGGGACGTCCTCCTTGACGCCGGGGGCCGTTGAGATCTCGTGGAGAACTCCGTCGATCTTAACGCTCGTTACCGCAACGCCGGGCAAAGAACTGAGAAGCACTCTGCGAAGCGAGTTGCCGAGAGTCATGCCGTAGCCTCTCTCAAGAGGCTCGATAACGAACTTGCCCTGCGAACCGTCGGGACTTATCTCCACTGTCGCTATGTTCGGTCTTTCTATTTCGATCATTTAACAAAAACCCTCCTTGCACTGTACCGCCGTCACGAAGCGAAAAGGCTCTGTGACAAATGACGGTATGAATATTCTTCTTGCTGTGTATGCCCATTCCGACGGTCGTACCCGTAAGCATCCCGCACGGAATGCGGCGAGGATTTTCTTACTTGGAGTACAACTCGACGATGAGGTGTTCCTCGATCGGGAAGTCGATGTCCTCTCTCTTGGGGAGAGTGTTTACGGTAGCCGTAACGTTTTCCTTATCGACGGTGAGCCAAGCGGGAGCCTGTCTGTTGGAGAGGTTCTCAACGAGAGTCTTGAACTTCTCGGACTTCTTGCTTGTGTCCTTTACGGTAACAACGTCGCCTGCGTTAAGAATGATCGAGGGGATGTCGGCCTTCTTGCCGTTTACGAGGAAGTGACCGTGAACAACAAGCTGTCTTGCGTCGCGTCTGCTTTCGCCCATACCCATTCTGTATACGACATTGTCAAGGCGGCGCTCGATGAGAGTGAGGAGGTTTTCACCGGTCATACCCTCTTTTGCGTCTGCCTTCTTGAAGTAGTTCGCAAACTGCTTCTCCTGGATGCCGTAGTATCTCTTTGCCTTCTGCTTTTCACGGAGCTGGAGTCCGTATTCGCTTATCTTCTTGCGAGCCGCACCGTGCTGACCGGGAGTCTTCTGCTCTCCGCGTCTTGCAATTGCGCACTTGGAAGTGAAGCAACGGTCGCCCTTACCAAAAAGCTTTTCGCCTTCTCTGCGGCAGAGTCTGCACGCAGGGCCTGTATATTTAGCCATTTTCGTATCCTCCTTTTATGGTTTACAATGTAACAGTCTCTCCGGGATCAAACGCGTCTTCTCTTGGGAGGACGGCAGCCGTTGTGCGGGATAGGTGTTACATCCTTGATGAGGGTGATGTCAAGACCTGCGGTCTGGAGAGCTCTTATTGCGGATTCTCTGCCCTGACCGGGACCCTTAACGAATACCTCAACGGACTTGAGTCCGTGTTCCATAGCTGCCTTTGCCGCCGTTTCGGCTGCTGTCTGTGCAGCGTAGGGAGTGGATTTTCTTGAGCCTCTGAAGCCCATTTCGCCGGCGGACGCCCATGCGAGGGTGTTGCCGTTTACGTCTGTAAGTGTAACTATAGTGTTGTTAAAGGACGACAGGATGTGAGCCGAACCCTTTTCAATGTTCTTACGCTCACGACGTCTCTTTGTAGCTACTTTCTTTACTCCTGCTTTAGCCATTGACGTTAGTCACTCCTTCCGATTACTTCTTCTTGTTCGCGATGGTCTTTGCCGGACCCTTGCGAGTTCTTGCGTTGGTCTTGGAACGCTGACCTCTTACGGGAAGACCCTTACGGTGTCTCTGTCCTCTGTAGCAGTCAATTTCTACAAGACGCTTGATGTTGAGAGCGATTTCTCTTCTGAGGTCGCCTTCAACGGTATATTCGTGTTCGATTGCTTCACGAAGCTTTGCTACGTCGTCCTCTGTAAGATCCTTAACTCTTGTGTCGGGGTTGATACCGGTCTTCTTAAGAACCTCATTGGAACGTGTGCGGCCGATTCCGAAAACGTATGTCAAGCCTATCTCGACACGCTTCTCTCTCGGAAGATCTACACCTGCTATACGAGCCATTTATAATGCACCTCTTTCCGTAATAATGGGGCTTAGCCCTGCTTTTGCTTATGCTTGGGGTTTTCGCAGATAACCATAACCTTGCCGTGTCTCTTGATTATCTTGCACTTCTCGCATATTTTCTTTACTGAAGGCTTAACTTTCATTTACATATACCTCCTGTTCTTGTCGGCGAAATACCTTACTTCGCCCTCCATGTGATTCTGCCCTTTGTGAGGTCGTAGACGGAAACGTCAACCTTGACCTTGTCTCCGGGGAGAATCTTGATAAAATTCATACGAAGCTTTCCTGAGATGTGAGCGGTTATTACGTGCTCGTTGGAAAGCTTTACTTTAAAGGTTGCGTTTGGCAGAGCTTCAAGTACGATGCCCTCAAACTCAATAACGTCATCCTTTGCCAGAACAATCCCTCCAAATCAAATTACACGGTGTGTTTAATCGAGCTTTGTGAGTATCACGGGACCGTCCGCCGTTATTGCGACGGTGTTCTCGTAGTGAGCGGAAAGTCCGCCGTCGAGGGTCTTGACCGTCCATTCGTCGTCAAGCACCTTCACCTTTTCCGTGCCCGTGTTTATCATAGGCTCAATGGCGATTACCATTCCCTCGCACAGGCGGACGCCTCTGCCGGCTCTGCCGTAGTTGGGGACGTCGGGATCCTCGTGGAGTGCGTGACCCACGCCGTGACCGACGTATTCGCGCACTATCGAAAATCCGTAGGAAGTGACGACCTCTTCTATTGCCGCGGAGATATCTCCTATGCGGTTGCCGGGAACAGCCTTAGCCATGCCGGCATAGAAGCCTTCACGCGCCGCTTTTTCAAGAAGCACCGCTTCGTCGCTTACCTTGCCGCAGAAGAAGGTTCTCGCACTGTCGCCGTGCCAGCCGTCGAAGTAAGCTCCGACGTCCACGCTCACGATGTCGCCCTCTTTGTAGGGTGTGTGATCGGGAATGCCGTGGATAACCGTGTCGTTCACCGAGATGCACGCGCTTCCGGGGAAGCCGCCGTAGCCCAAGAACGAGGGTCTCGCACCGTGACTTTCGATGTATCTTCTCACTGCCGCGTCGGTTTGCAGCGGCGTTGCGCCGGGACGGATGTGTTCACGTGCCGCTTCGAGAGCTCCTGCCGTTATCCGTCCGGCTGCCTTCATTTTTTCAATGTTTTCACTTGACTTAAGCTTTATCATACCGTGTGCCTTTCAATCGGAAACGCCTAATGCCGCAAGAGTAAGCTTCGTGGTGTCGGCAAGCTCCTCCTGACCGACGACCGTCTTGAGAATACCCTTCTTGGCATAGAAATCTCTCAAAGGCTCTGTTTCGGAATGGTAGGTATCGAGACGCGACTTCACAACCTCGGGAGCGTCGTCCTTGCGTGTTGTGAGAGCTTCGCCGCAGATATCGCATATGCCTTCCTTTTTGGGAGCCTTATACACGATGTGGTATGTAGCTCCGCATTTGGTGCAGGTGCGTCTGCCGCTCATTCTCTTGATTATCTTTTCGTCGGGAACCTCAAGCTCCAGAACAATGTCGATTGCAACTCCCATACGGTCGAGTGCCTCGGCCTGAGGGACTGTTCTGGGAAAACCGTCGAGGATAAAACCGTTTTTGCAGTCGTCCTCTGCGATTCTCTCGCGGATAATGCCGATGACAACCTCGTCGGGGACAAGCTCGCCCTTTTCGATTTTGTCCTTAGCGGCAATACCCATGGGTGTGCCGTCCTTGACGGCTTTTCTTATGATTGCGCCGGTAGACACGGCGGGAATGCCGAGCTTTTCGCTGACTATCTCCGCCTGAGTACCTTTACCTGCGCCGGGTGCTCCAAAAAATACAAGCTTCATGTTTAGTTCCTTTCAGTTACCGTTATCAGTCAAGAAAGCCCTTATAGTGACGCATTGTGAGTTTGGAGTCGATCTCCTGAACGACCTCGAGGATTACGCCTACAACGATGATTGTGGACGAACCGCTGAAGGTAAGGACACCGAAGTTCGGGTTGATCGCGGATACTGCGATAGGAAGCACTGCGATAACGCCGAGGATAAGCGAACCGATAAGAGTTACTCTGTTGAGTATCTTAACGATGTAATCCGTTGTGGGCTTGCCGGGGCGGATACCGGGGATAACGCCGCCGTTAGCCTTAAGGTTGTTGGAAACCTCGATCGGGTTGAACGAGATTGCAACATAGAAGAAAGCGAACGCAACGATGAGTATGAACATCAATACCGCATAGAACACTCTGTTTGTTACGAAGTTGTAGAAGCCCGTTTGCTGGAAGTTCGGAACGAACATTGCGATTGTCTGCGGAAGAGTTACGATAGAGCTTGCGAAGATGATAGGCATAACGCCTGTCATGTTGAGCTTTATCGGAAGATGCGTGCTGTGTCCGCCGTAGAGTTTTCTGCCGACCTGACGCTTAGCGTACTGAACGGGAATTCTTCTTTCGGAATCCGTGAGGAAGATAACCGCATATACGATAGCGAGAGCGATTACGGCGAGAATAATAAGAGCGAAGATGCCGATAACCTCGTAGCCCTGACCGAACGCGGAGAGAATCTGCGGAACGAGGCTTGCAAGGATGTTGGTAAGAAGTATAATGGAAATACCGTTGCCGATACCGTGGTCGTTTATCTTTTCACCGAGCCACATGATGAGCGACGCACCTGCGCAGTAGCAAGCGATTATAACGATTGCCGGGAAGAAGCCCTTGCCTGCGTCTGTGAGGAAGCCCGTGCCGCCGGTGAAGTTCTGACCGTATCTCAGGTAGGTGTAGTAACCGTAAGCCGTGAGAAGGGAGAGAGCGACGGTTGTGTATCTTGTGATCTGGGTGAGCTTCTTTCTGCCTTCTTCGCCCTGCTTTGCGAGGTTTTCAAGGGGAGGAAGTGCAACTGTGAGAAGCTGGATAACGATGGATGCGGTGATGTAGGGTGAAATGGAGAGCGCAAAGAGCGTTGCTCTCGAGAATGCGTCACCCGAAAGAAGGTTGAAGTACTGGAACATTGACTGAGAACCGAGCTGGGAGAAGGTCTGAGCCAAAGCAGCTCCGTCAACATAAGGAATCGGGATCTGCGCACCTATGCGGTAAAGCACAATGATGAAAATGGTGAAGAGCATACCCTTTCTGAGTTCAGCGTCTTTCCATGCGTTCTTCAATGACTGCAGCACTTCAAATCACCTCTGCCTTTCCGCCTGCGGCTTCGATTTTCTCCTTGGCAGCTGCCGAGAAGACAGTCGCTTGCACGGTAAGCTTCTTGGTGATTTCGCCGTTGCCGAGAATCTTTATACCGTCGCCGATCTTCTTTACGAGACCTGCCGCAACGAGTGCCTCAGCGTTTACGACCGCGCCTGCCTCGAACTTATCGAGTGCGGAAACGTTGACTATCGCATACTCCTTCTTGAACATATCGTTTGTGAAGCCTCTCTTGGGGAGTCTTCTGTAAAGCGGAATCTGACCGCCTTCAAAGCCGGGACGTACACCGCCGCCGCTTCTTGCGTTTTGACCTTTGTGACCTCTGCCGCCTGTCTTACCGTTGCCGGAGCCGGGACCTCTGCCCTTTCTCCAAGCCTTTTCCGAAGAACCTGCAGCGGGTGAAAGCTCATGAAGTTTCATGATTATACCTCCTCTGCTTCTATCAAATAGGTGATAGCCTTGATCTTGCCCTCTGTTGCTTCGTTCTTGGGCTGAACGGTGACATCACCGATCTTGCGAAGTCCCAAGGAATTCGCAGTTGCTATATGACCCTTATTGCGGCCTATAAGGCTCTTTACAAGAGTAATCTTAACCTGTGCCATTATCTGCGACCTCCTTTATTACTTTCTCATATCTTCAACGGCCTTGCCTCTGATCTTTGCGACCTCTTCTGCGCTTCTGAGCGCGCGGAGACCCTCAAAGGTAGCCTTGACGACGTTGATCTTGTTGTTCGAGCGAAGGCTCTTTGCACGGATATCTCTGATACCTGCAAGGTCGAGTACCGCACGAACCGTACCGCCGGCGATGACACCGGTACCTTCGGGAGCGGGCTTGAGGAGAACTCTTGCCGCACCGAACTCGCCGATGATTTCGTGAGGAATGGAAGTTCCCTTGAGGGAAACCTCGATCATGTTCTTCTTTGCGTCCTCGATTGCCTTTCTGATTGCTTCGGGAACTTCGGCAGACTTGCCGAGACCGTAGCCGACGTGACCGTTCTGGTCGCCGACGACAACTACTGCCGCAAAGCGCATGATACGACCGCCCTTAACGGTCTTGGAAACTCGTCTTGTGACAACGACTGTTTCTTTAAGATCAAGTGTTGCGGGATCTATATTGAAAGCCATTTGTTTATCCTCCTCTTAGAATTTCAAGCCGGCTTCGTGAGCACCCTCTGCGAGAGCCTTTACACGACCGTGGTAGAGATAACCGCCTCTGTCAAATACGACTTCGGTGATTCCCTTATCGATAGCGCGCTTAGCTGCGAGCGCGCCGACCTTCTTTGCGTCTTCGATATTGCCGCCGGCTACACCGAATTCCTTCTCGGTGGAGGAAGCACTTGCAAGTGTCTTTCCGCAGGTGTCGTCGATTATCTGTGCGTAAATGTTGTTCAGCGAGCGGTAAACGCAGAGGCGGGGTCTTGCTGCCGTGCCGGATACCTTGGCGCGAACTCTCTTATGTCTCTTTAAACGCTTGAGATTGCTGTCTTCTCTTGATACCATAATTTTGCACTCCCCTTCCTAATTATTTACCGGCCTTGCCGGACTTACGTCTGATGTGTTCGTCAACATACTTGATACCCTTGCCGAGGTACGGTTCCGGAGGTCTCTTGCCTCTGAGTTCGGAAGCGACCTGACCGACTCTCTGCTTGTCGGGTCCCGATACGATGACCTTGTTTGCGTCGGGTACGTCGAAGGTGATGCCGGGTTCCTCTTCCATAATCACCTTATGGGAGTAACCGAGATCCATAACGAGCTGCTTGCCCTGCTTCTGCGCACGGTAGCCGACGCCGTTGATCTCAAGCTCCTTCTTGTAGCCCTCGGTAACGCCCGTTACCATGTTGGCTATAAGGCTTCTTGTGAGACCGTGAAGAGCCTTGTGTCTCTTCTCTTCGCTGGGTCTCTCGACGATAATGTGGCCGTTCTCGACCTTGATTATCATCTCGTGGTTGAACTCCTGTGTGAGTGTGCCCTTAGGACCCTTTACGGTGAGGACAGCTCCGTCGAGCTTTACGTCAACGCCTGCGGGGATTGCAACGGGCATTCTGCCTATTCTTGACATAATGTTTCTCCTTTTATATTTATTGCGGTCTTGCCGCTGCACGCCTTTTCTGTCAATTCCGACGTGCCTTGCCCAAACGCACCGAAAGTCTCAAAGCTCGGTGCAGGCGGAAGGTGAACCGGTTAACCGATTACCAAACGAACGCAAGTACTTCGCCGCCGATGTGTGCGCGTCTTGCCTTCTTGTCTGTCATGATACCCTTGGATGTGGAGATGATAGCGATACCGAGACCCTTCATTACCACAGGCATATCCTCGCAGTTTGTGTAGATACGAAGACCGGGCTTGGAAACACGGCGAAGACCCTGGATTACCTTGGACTTGCCGGGACCGTACTTGAGAATTATTCTGATGATTCCCTGCTTACCGTCTTCGATTATCTGAAAATCGCTGATATATCCTTCTTCCTTGAGGATGTCGGCAATTGCCTTCTTTACTCCGGACGCAGGAATATCAACAGTTTCGTGCTTGGACGAGTTAGCATTGCGGATACGAGTGAGCATATCTGCTATAACGTCTGTTATCTGCATGAAATGTGACCTCCTTGATGAGTTTTTTTAGTCTTCTGCAAACTTCGCTTACCAGCTTGCCTTTCTTACGCCGGGAATCTCACCCTTGTAAGCAAGGTTTCTGAAGCAGATACGGCAGATGCCGTACTTTCTCAGATAAGCATGGGGGCGGCCGCAGATCTTGCATCTGTTATATTCGCGAGTGGAGAACTTCTGCTCTCTCTGCTGCTTTAAAATCATAGCCTTCTTTGCCATCTTGTTTCTCCCCCTTTATTACTTTGCGAACGGAGCGCCCATGAGAGTAAGAAGCTCTCTTGCCTGCTCGTCGTTTGTTGCCGTCGTTACGAAAACAATGTCCATACCGCGGATCTTGTCTATCTTGTCGTACTCGATTTCAGGGAATATAAGCTGCTCCTTGAGTCCGAGGGAGTAGTTGCCTCTGCCGTCGAACGCATCGGGGTTTATACCCTTGAAGTCACGTACTCTGGGGAGTGCGAGGTTGAAGAGTCTGTCCATGAACTCATACATTCTCTCGCCTCTGAGAGTTACCTTTGCACCGATCTTCATGCCCTGGCGGAGCTTGAAGTTTGCAACGGACTTCTTTGCTACGGTCGCAACCGCCTTCTGTCCGGTGATGATGCCGAGGTCGTTTATGATGTTGTCGATAACCTTGGAGTTATCCTTTGCCTCGCCGGCGCCCACGTTTACGACGATCTTGTCGATCTTCGGGATCTGCATGGGGCTCTTGAACTCGAACTTCTTCATGAGAGCGGGGGCAACATCGTTCTTGTAAATTTCACCAAGTCTTGACATTTTTCGTTACCTCCCTGTCATTAAAGCTCTTCGCCGCATTTGGTGCAAACACGGATCTTTTTGCCGTTATCGAGGATCTTGTGACCGATCTTAACGCCCTTGTCGCACTTCGGGCAAACGATCATAGCCTTGCACGCATAGAATGCGCCTTCAGCCTCGATAATGCCGCCTGTCTCGCCCTGTCTTCTGGGCTTAACGTGCTTCTTTACCATGTTTACGCCTTCAACGATTATCTTGCCTTCTCCGGGGGCAACCTCAAGAACCTTGCCCTTCTTGCCCTTATCGTCGCCGGAGATTATTACTACTGTGTCGTCCTTGCGAACGTGTACCTTCTTCTCGTATTTTGTCAATATCTTAGCCATCGTTAAGCTCCCTTCTTAAAGTACTTCCGGAGCCAAGGAAAGTATCTTGAGATAGTTCTTTTCGCGAAGCTCACGAGCTATCGGTCCAAAGATACGGGTTCCTCTCGGGTTCTGATCGTCTTTTATGATTACGGCTGCGTTTTCATCAAACTTGATGTAGCTGCCGTCCGCACGGCGAAGGCTCTGAACCGTTCTTACGACTACTGCCTTAACTACGTCACCCTTCTTTACAACTCCGCCGGGTGTTGCCTTTTTGACAGTTGCCACTACTACGTCGCCTATTCTGGCGTATCTTCTGCCTGTTCCGCCGAGCACACGTATGCACATTAACTCTTTGGCGCCGGTGTTATCGGCAACCTTCATATATGACTGCTGCTGAAGCATTGTGTGTCCTCCTTACGTATTCCGTTTCTTTCGGCTTATTACTTAGCCTTCTCGATGATCCTTACAAGACGCCAGTTCTTATCCTTGGAAAGGGGTCTTGTTTCCATGATCTCGACCTTGTCGCCGATTCCGCACTCGTTCTTTTCATCATGAGCCTTGAACTTAACGGTTCTCTTGATGACCTTCTTATAAAGCGGGTGCTTAACGTTATCTGCAATGGCGACCACTATTGTCTTGTCCATCTTGTCGCTTACGACAAGTCCGACTCTTGTCTTTCTGAGGGCTCTTTCCATTTCGATTTACTCCTTTCCCGCCTTATGCCTGCTTTTCCTTTTCGGTGATTACCGTAAGGATCTTGGCTATTGTCTTCTTAGCCTCAACTATCTTCTGAGGATTGTCGAGCTGGTTTATAGCGTGCTGAAAACGGAGATTGAACAGTTCTTTCTTCTGTTCCTTCAAAAGCTCTGTAAGTTCAGCGGAAGTTTTCTCTCTGATTTCCGTTATTTTCATAAAGCTTATGCCTCCTCTTCTTCTTTCTTGACAAACTTACACTTGATAGGGAGCTTGTGAGCCGCAAGACGCATAGCTTCTCTTGCTATGTCCTCGGTAACGCCCTCCATCTCAAACATAACTCTGCCGGGCTTTACAACCGCTACCCAATACTCGGGAGAACCTTTACCGGAACCCATTCGGGTTTCAGCCGGCTTCTCGGTTACAGGCTTGTCGGGGAATATCTTTATCCATACCTGACCGCCTCTCTTGATGTAACGGGTCATGGCGATACGGGCTGCTTCTATCTGGTTGGAGGTGATCCATGCGGGCTCAAGAGCTACGAGACCGTAATCGCCGTTGGAAACGGTGTTGCCTCTCATTGCCTTACCCTTAAGTCTGCCTCTCTGTACTCTTCTGTACTTTACTCTCTTAGGCATCAACATGATTATTCAGCTCCTCCTTCCGTCTTCTTTCTCTCGGTTCTCTTTACAGTCGGAAGAACCTCTCCTCTGTAGATCCAAACCTTAACGCCTATCTTACCGTAGGTGGTGTTTGCTTCATAGAAACCGTACTGAATGTCCGCACGGATTGTCTGAAGCGGAATTGTGCCCTCGTGGTAGGTCTCGGTTCTTGCGATTTCCGCACCGTTGAGACGGCCGGAGCACTGAACCTTGATACCCTTTGCACCGAGCTTCATGGTTCTGCCGATTGCCTGCTTCATAGCGCGGCGGAACGCGATTCTCTTTTCGAGCTGGCTGCAAATGTTCTCTGCAACGAGCTGTGCGTCGAGGTCGGGGTATTTAACTTCTTCTACCTTTATTCTTACGGGCGCGCCGACAAACTTCTCTACTTCTGCCGAGAGCTTCTTGAGCTCTTCGCCGTTCTTTCCGATTATCGTGCCGGGCTTTGCACAGTGAATGATGATACGGAGTCCGCTGCCGTTTCTCTCGATTTCGATTGTGGGAACACCGTTGTCCTTGAGTTTGTTCTTGAGCCATGTTCTGAGCTTGTAGTCAGCAACAAGGGTATCGCCGAAAACTTCGTCTTTAACAAACCATCTGGAGTTCCAGCCTTTTATAACGCCCACACGGAGTCCGTGAGGATTAACTTTCTGTCCCATAGTCCGTAAATTGCCTCCTTACAATGAGATGCGTCTTGCGACGCTTCTAAGTTTTTTATTCTTTTTCCGCAACTGCGAGGGTGATGTGAGAGCTTCTCTTGAGTATTCTGAAAGCTCTGCCCTGCGCGCGGGGCATGATTCTCTTCGCAGTTCTGCCGGGTGTTACAAAGCACTCGGAAACGTAAAGCTTTGTTACGTCCATGTGATTGTTGTTTTCGGCATTTGCGATAGCAGACTTAAGGAGCTTGAGTACGGGCTCGCTTGCTGCCTTTCTCGTATTCATGAGAATACCTGCTGCGGTTGCAACGTCTTTATTTCTTATAAGGTCGAGAACGATCGTTACCTTTCTGGGGGAAATTCTCAGATCCTTCAAATATGCCTTTGCTTCCATGTTCGTTATTTCCTCCTTTCGCAAAGATACACCTTGCGGCGTTCGGGGTCTTTGCGTTTATAGCGGTTGGTTATTACTTGTTTGTGGTCTTGGATCCGGCGTGACCCTTGAATGTTCTTGTGGGTGCAAACTCACCGAGCTTGTGACCTACCATATCTTCGGTTACATAAACCGGAACGTGCTTTCTTCCGTCATGAACGGCGATTGTGTGACCGACGAACTGGGGGAATATCGTGGAAGCTCTTGACCAAGTCTTCAAAACCTTCTTCTCGCCCTTCTCGTTCATTTCGCTGATTCTTTTGAAGAGCTTTTCCTCGACGAAAGGACCTTTCTTCACGCTTCTGCTCATTTATATGCCTCCTTCCCAAAAGCATTGGGTTTATCAATGTATCGGGTAGCTTAAAGATTATTTGTCGTTTCTGCGTTTAACGATGAACTTGTTCGTTCTCGCCTTCTTGTTACGGGTCTTGTAACCCATAGTGGGCTTACCCCAAGGAGAAACAGGGGAGGGACGTCCGACAGGGGACTTACCTTCACCGCCGCCGTGAGGGTGATCGCACGGGTTCATTACCGAACCTCTTACGGTAGGACGGATACCCATGTGACGCTTCTTACCCGCTTTACCGATCTTGATGTTCTCGTGCTCAAGGTTGCCTACCTGACCGATTGTGGCCTTGCAGTTAAGAGCTACGAGTCTTACTTCGCCGGAGGGAAGTCTTACCTGAGCCATGCCGTTTTCCTTAGCCATGAGCTGAGCAACCGCACCTGCGCTTCTTACGAGCTGACCGCCCTTGCCGGGGTGAAGCTCGATGTTGTGGATAAGAGCACCGACGGGAATGTCGTTGATTGCAAGCACGTTTCCGGGCTTGATGTCAGCTGCCGCACCGTTGAGGACAACGTCGCCGACCTTGAGTCCTGCGGGCGCTATGCTGTAGGTCTTTTCGCCGGTCTCGTACTGCATGAGTGCGATGTAAGCGGTTCTGTTGGGGTCGTACTCAATTGCGAGAACGGTTGCGGGAACATCGAGGATGTTCTTCTTGAAGTCGATGATTCTGTACTTCTTTCTGTTGCCGCCGCCCTGATGGCGAACTGTTATCTTACCTGTATTGTTACGTCCGGCGTTCTTCTTAAGCACCGTGATAAGGCTTCTTTCGGGGTTTCTCTTTGTGATTTCCTCAAAGCCGGGTACTGTCATATTTCTTCTGGCCGGAGTTGTAGGTTTAAATTTCTTGACTGCCATAATAACTCCATTTCTCGGCAGCTTCTTTTGTGACGAAGCATTTATCAATCAGTGGATGCACCGCTGCCGTAGGCACATCTTGCCTCGCCTTATCCGAAGGTTTTCGGCTTTGATTACATCATGCTGTCGAAGAACTCGATTGTCTTCGAACCTGCTGTAAGCTTTACTATTGCCTTTTTCCACTCGGAAGTTGAACCCATATGATAACCGACTCTCTTGGGCTTGGACTTCATAACGATTGTGTTGACCTTTTCAACATCCACCTTAAAAAGCTCCTCAACCGCCTTCTTGATTTCGGGCTTGCTTGCGGACTTCTCGACCTCGAAGGTATAAACCTTGCCGCCGAGTCTTTCCATGCTCGCTTCGGTTATAATCGGGCGGATAATTACGTCATGTGCAGTTTTCATTATGCGTATACCTCCTCGATTATTGCGACAGCCTCTTTTGCAACGATAAACTTGTCATACTTGAGTATGTCGTATGCGTTGAGGGTGCCGGGAATAGCGGTCTTTACGCCGGGGATGTTCTTTGCGGAAGCAACCACCTTTGCGTCGGCTGCGGGAAGAACGATGAGCGCCTTCTTGTCTGCGCCGAGTGCCTTGAGCATAGCCGCTATCTTCTTGGTCTTGTACTCTTCTGTTGCTATGTTGTCGATAACGATGAGGTTACCGTCGAGAACCTTGGAGGTAAGAGCCGACTTGAGAGCGATTCTCTTAACCTTCTTGTTCATTGTGATCTTCCAGGTGCGGGGCTTCGGTCCGAGTGCGATACCGCCGTGCGTCCACTGAGGAGAACGGGTCGAACCCTGTCTTGCGCGGCCTGTGCCCTTCTGCTTCCAGGGCTTTCTGCCGCCGCCGGAAACTTCGCTTCTGGTCTTGGTACTCTGTGTACCCTGTCTCTGATTCAAAAGATAAGCTCTGATAACCGAATGAAGGACAGCCTCGTTGACTTCGCAGCCGAATATACCCTCTGCAAGCTCAACGTCGCCCTTGACGTTACCGGCCATATCGTACATTTTTACTGTAGGCATCTGTTTCCCTCCTTATCTCACTTTACCGTCGAGCGAATGAACACGATGCTTCCTCTGGGACCGGGAACGGCACCCTTGATTGCAACGAGGTTCTTCTCTGCGTCGATCTTTGCCACGGTGAGGTTGAGTATTGTTACCTGCTCGTGACCGTACTGTCCTGCCATCTTCTTGTTCTTGTAAACTCTGGAAGGTGTGGAGTTTGCACCCATTGAACCGACCTGACGATGAACGGGGCCCGTACCGTGAGTCATTCTGAGTCTGTGGTGATTCCATCTCTTGATAGCGCCCGAGAAACCGTGACCCTTGGTGATGCCCGTAACATCAACCTTTTCGCCGGCTTCAAAGCTCTCAGCCTTTACAACGTCGCCGACGTTCATGTCAGCGGCACCGTCGAGTCTGAACTCCTTGAGGTGCTTCTTGAAGGGGACGTTTGCCTTAGCGAGGTGACCCTTTTCAGGCTTTGTCAGCTTTCTTTCGATGATGTCCTCGAAACCGAGCTGAACTGCGCTGTAACCGTCATTCTCAACCGTCTTCTTCTGAACGACGGGGCAGGGACCTGCTTCGATTACGGTTACCGGTATAACATTGCCGACCTCGTCAAAGATCTGAGTCATACCGAGTTTCTTTCCGATAATACCTTTTTTCATGTTTTTTCCTCCTGTAGGTTATTGGTTGACACGCCCATGTCCTTTGCCCGAGGATTTCCGAGCCGGACAACGCATCAACGTGACCCGGTTATTGCGCCGCACGGGTTAAATGCGGCATTTATTTCAATCTCTCCGCCGTCCGGGCAACCCGCCGGGACCTTGGAAAAACCAAAATGCGAATTACATCTTGACTTCGATATCAACGCCTGCGGGGAGCTCGATGCTCATGAGAGCGTCGATTGTCTTCTGGCTCGGCTTAATGATGTCGATAAGTCTCTTGTGTGTACGGAACTCAAACTGCTCTCTGGAGTCCTTGTACTTGTGAACGGCACGAAGGATCGTAACGATTTCCTTTTCGGTAGGGAGCGGAATGGGACCGGACACCTTTGCGCCGCCTCTCTTTGCGGCAGCCACGATCTTCTCGGAAGCCTGGTCGATGAGAGTGTGATCGTAAGCCTTGAGTCTGATTCTGATTTTTTCGTTTGCAGCCATTTTTTCTGCCTCCTTTAAAAATTTTGCTCTTCGACGTTCTTCGGATCTCCCGAACAAGGCTTGATATAATAAAGTCGAAGAAAGATTTAAATGCGACACAGAAAATTCTGAACACTCAGCCGGGCGTTTCTTAAAACACCCGAAAGAAAACCGAAGCTTCTTTCCTCGTTACGCATGAATAAAATGTTCACACGGTAGTGACGGGAAAGAACTCCGGGAATGAGCTTCGTAAATCCCCAGCATTTTAACGACGCCGCACAAAGCGCATAGCGCAGCGGTCCTTCGCACAGTATTACAGGCGCATCGGCGCACGCACCGACCGTCCCCGAAGGAACTGTTTGGCTGGGATTCAAAGCCGATCGCACGGCAGAGTCGCGGTGTTGCAGAGGCTCGCTTGAAAGAACCCCGCACCGAAACACCAATCCGTCCGTTTTGCGGCTCAGTATTTGCTGTCGCCCGGTTATCGGACATACTCCACGGAAATTACCGTCCAAAGGACGCAACCTCCCGCTTCATCGCACATCAAGCCTGGATATTGTACCACATCTCGCTTCTCAAAGCAACGGTATGCGGAGAATCTTTTGTAAACTTTTGGTGAACGAAGATAAAGTTATGTCGTTCCTTCGGAACGAGTGAAGTGCAAGCTGCGCTTGCGTGAAGTGACGGCTTCGCCGTCGTGATGTGTTGCTTCGCAACGTTGGGGTGGAAAAGCTGCGCTTTTCTTCATTAATTGTATGGTGCTGATTTATAGGCTGTGCGATGACGGGAAAGAAAGGCAGAATTCATAATGCATAATGCATAATTCATAATTCATAATTCATAATTCATAATTGACGTTGAAAAGCTTCGCTTTTCTTCAATATTTGAATGGTGCTTATCGTTTGCCGCTTTCCTACGGTGCGATATACATAACCGTGCGTGCGGTTCATGCTACAAAGTGCCATGGAGAGATGCTAACCTCGAGCTTTGCACTCTCAATAAAGCTTGATTTTCACCGAATCCCCCATAAGTAAGCACAAATCTCAAGCTTCGCACCACCCAAGAACCTTATCTTCGTAAAATTTTATCGTGTGCGAAGTGTGCTGAGCACGCAATAAATTTTGCGAACGGTGTTGCCCCGAATTACAGTCCCAACAGAGTCTGATGCGAAGTAAATCTAAGTCGGTCGCTTGAATTTATGGCGACCGACTTGCGTACTATATTCGATTAGATGAGTCTTTGCTTCCCTTCGACGGAGGCTTAGCCGATGTCGAACGGTACTTTCTCCAATATATCGAGAACTTCCCATTTCAAAACGCAGTTTTGAAATCGATAAAGTTCTTTTGGCGAAAGCCGCTTTGCGGCGTCGCACGTTTCTTTCAAGAAAAGGACATATCCTCGCGTTCTTTGGTTCTTTCTTTCAAGAAAAGGACACCATCGTAATCTACGCCCGTCGGAGACCTTTCGTATGCCTCGCTTAAAAACCGAGCATAGCGGCGCCGATGATTCCGGCGTCGTTGCCGAGTGCGGCGATTCTTATTTCGGTCTTCTTTGTGCCGTTTCTCGTGTACTGCTCTTCGTCTATATACTTCTCGAGCGGTGCGGTGAGGTACTCCTTCTCGTTGCAGATACCGCCGCCGATAACGAGAACCTCCGGCTGGAAGATGTTGATCATGTTTACGATACCGGAAGCGAGGTAGCGAATATACTCATCAACAACCTCAGCACCGGCCTTGTCGCCGGCTCTCATTGCATTGAACGCCGTTCTGCCGCTGACCTTGCCCTCTTTTTCGACCATTTTGTGCATTATTGTGTCCTTGTCCGCCGCAAGCTTGTCCTTTGTCATGTTGATAAGACCCGTAGCAGAGCTGTAAGCCTCCCAGCAGCCCTTTCTGCCGCAGGAGCACTGACGGCCGCCAACCTCGATTACAGTGTGACCGAGTTCGCCGCCGGCGTAGTTGAAGCCGGAGTATACCTTTTTGTCTATGATGATGCCGCCGCCGAGACCGGTTCCGAGGGTGATCATGAGGGAGTCGTTGCAGCCCTTGGAGGCACCCATTTCAGCCTCGCCCTTAGCCGCCGCATTCGCGTCGTTCTCAACGAGTACCTTCTTTATACCCGAAAACTCTGTGAGCTTTGCGGCGATGGGGTAGTTGAGGAAGGGAAGATTGTTTGCGTATACGACATAGCCGCTGTCGTGGTCGACTGTGCCGGGAGTTGCGATTCCGGCGTACTCGACGTCGCCTACGGCAATGCCCACCTCCTTGATGAGGTCGAGGCAAAGAGCCGCCATATCCTTTATGATTTCGTCGGGTTCTCTGTCGGCTTTTGTGGGAACACTGCCCTTCTTGAGAATTTTACCGTTTTCGTTTACAAGACCTACCGCGATATTTGTACCGCCGAGGTCAACGCCTATATAATACATAGCTGTACCTTTCCTTTCGCTTTTTGCACCACTGCGCATATTTTTCCAACCACCTATGATTATATTCCCACTTGCACCTTTTGTCAAGCGACGACGCCAACAATTTACATTTTATTAAGAAACGCAAAGCAGACGCAGGGGGGACGGCGGCGGTTTACACGGGCGAGTAACCGTCCCCCGCGCAAAACGGAGAGCCCGAGGGCTCTCCGTTTTTCTTATTTCATTTTACGCAAGAGGTTCCTTCACAAGTTGCCGAACTTTGAGAACGCCTCTCTGACCTTCTCGCCGAAGCTCTTTTTACGGAGGTTGTTCTTCTCTCCGCAGGTCGAGTCGAACTCACGCAGAAGCTCCTTCTGCTTCTCCGAAAGATTCTTCGGCACTTCGACTATGACTCTGAACACAAGGTCGCCTCTGCTCTTGCCGCCGATGTACTGTATACCCTTGTTTTTGAGCGTGTACGCCGTGCCGGACTGCGTTCCCTCGGGAATCGTGTACTCGTAGTCGCCCTCAAGAGTCGGAACTTTTATCTTCGCACCGAGTGCCGCCTCGGTGAAGGTTATAGGCACTTCGCAGTAAATGTTCTGTCCGTCCCTCTCGAATACGCTGTGCGGCTTGACGCTTACCTCAACGTAAAGGTCGCCCGCAGGACCGCCGTTTCTGCCCATGTCTCCGGCGGATTGAACCCTAAGTCTCTGTCCGTCGTCAATACCGGCCGGAATGTTGACCGTCTCGGTCTTCTGACGCGTCACCATACCGCTTCCGCGGCAGGTCTTGCACGGATTCTTGATTATCTTGCCCGTTCCGCCGCACGCCGAACAGGGACGCGTGGACTGCATCATGCCGAGTATCGTCCTCTGCTGGGTACGTATCTGTCCTGTGCCGCCGCAGGTTGTGCAGGTTTCGGGGGACGTACCCTTTTCCGCACCCGTACCGCCGCAGGTGTCGCAGCGTTCAACCCGGCTGTACTTGATGTCCTTCTTGCAGCCGAACACCGCTTCCTCGAATGTCACCGTTATCCTCACCGCACGGTCGTTTCCTCTCGTGGGGGAGTTTCTGTTCGACCTTGTCTGCGTGCCGCCGAAGAACGACGAGAATATATCCGAAGCGTCGCCGAAGTCAAAGCCGCCGAAGCCGCCGTAACCGCCGCCGAAACCTCCTGCCGCATTCGGATCGACGCCTGCATGACCGTATGCGTCGTACTTCGCCTTTTTGTCGGCGTCGGAGAGTACGCTGTACGCCTCGTTTATCTCCTTGAACTTCTCCTCGGCTTCCTTGTTTCCGGGGTTAAGGTCGGGGTGATACTGCTTTCCGAGCTTACGGAAAGCTTTCTTTATTTCGTCGGTGCTCGCTCCCTTTTGAAGTCCGAGCACCTCATAGTAATCTCTTTTCTCTGCCATAACTCCTCGATTCGGCGACGGCGGCGCACGAAGATTTTCCCCCGTGCGCACAACCGTTTACCGCATATTACTTGTTGTTGTCAAAGTCGGTATTTATCGTACCGTCGTCGTTTACCGTGCCGTTTCCGGGGTTCTGACCCTCAGTGCCGCCCTGTGCGCCGGTCTGCTGATAAAGCTTCTCGGCAAGGGGATAGAACGCCTTCTGAAGCTCGTCCGTGTCCGCCTTTATCTGCTCTGTCGTACCGTTCTTTACGGTCTCCTCAAGCTTCGTTATCTTCTCGAGTACGGGAGCCTTGTCGGCGTCGGAAACCTTGTCGCCTATCTCGTCGAGACTCTTCTTTATCTGGAAGATTGCGGCTTCTGCGTGGTTCTTTGCGTCAACCGCTTCCTTCTGAGCCTTGTCCTCTGCGGCGTGCTGTTCGGCGTCCTTGACCGCTTTCTGAATGTCTTCCTCGGACATATTGGTGGACGAAGTGATGGTGATGTGCTGTTCCTTGCCCGTGCCCTTATCGACCGCCTTTACGTTTACGATGCCGTTTGCGTCGATATCGAAGGTGACTTCAATCTGAGGTACTCCTCTGGGAGCCGCCGGGATTCCGTCGAGGTGGAAACGGCCGAGGGTCGTGTTGCCCGCCGCCATTTCACGCTCACCCTGGAGTACGTGAATCTCAACCGAGGTCTGACCGTCAGCCGCTGTGGAGAAGATCTGGCTCTTGGTTACGGGGATTGTGGTGTTTCTGTCGATAATCTTGGAGCAAACGCCGCCGAGAGTCTCGATGCCGAGAGAAAGAGGAGTTACGTCGAAGAGGACGATATCCTTGACGTCGTTCGTGAGTATCGCACCCTGGATTGCCGCACCGATAGCAACGCACTCATCGGGGTTGATGCCCTTGAACGGCTCTTTGCCGATGTACTTCTTTACAGCCTCCTGGACGGCCGGGATTCTCGTCGAACCGCCGACAAGGAGGACCTTATCTACCTGCGCCGGGGCGAGACCTGCGTCGGCAAGAGCCTTCTTCATAGGATCCATGGTCTTCTCGACGAGGTGGTAGGTGAGCTCATCGAACTTTGCTCTCGTGAGAGTCATATCGAGGTGCTTCGGACCGTTCTGGTCAGCCGTGATGAACGGGAGATTGATGTTTGTGCTCGTCATGCCGGAAAGCTCGATCTTTGCCTTTTCTGCGGCTTCCTTAAGTCTGGACGAAGCGGACTTGTCCTTTCTGAGGTCGATGCCCTCCTCCTTGAGGAAGGTGTCAGCCATGTAGTTTACGATGCACTCGTCGAAGTCGTCGCCGCCGAGGTGGTTGTTGCCGTTGGTTGCCAGAACTTCAAATACGCCGTCGCCTATCTCAAGAAGAGATACATCGAACGTACCGCCGCCGAGGTCGTAAATCATGACCTTCTGTTCCTTTTCCTTGTCCATGCCGTAAGCGATAGCGGCCGCAGTCGGCTCGTTGATGATACGCTTTACGTCGAGACCCGCAATTCTGCCGGCGTCCTTGGTTGCCTGACGCTGAGCGTCGGAGAAGTAAGCCGGAACCGTGATAACAGCCTCCGTTACGGGCTGTCCGAGATAGCCTTCGGCGTCAGCCTTGAGCTTCTGGAGAATGAATGCGGAAATCTGTTGAGGGGTGTAGGACGTGCCGTCAATCTCGACCTTTCTGTCCGTACCCATGGAACGCTTAATGGAGCTTATCGTTCTCTCGGGGTTTGTGATTGCCTGTCTCTTTGCGGCAGAACCGACTATTCTTTCGCCGTCCTTCTTGAAGGATACGACGGAGGGAGTTGTTCTCATGCCCTCGGAGTTCGGAATTACGACGGGCTCGCCGCCCTCAAATACTGCTACGCAGGAGTTTGTTGTACCAAGGTCTATACCTATAATCTTTCCCATATTTATTACCTCCGTTATATGCCGCTTGTGCGGTCGTGAATTTACTATTATTATTTATATATCAACAATGCGCTCCGTGCAAAAATGCACTCGGTGCTTTGTCAATTTACCACTTTAACCATTGAATGTCTTATTACTTTATTTCCTATTTTATATCCCTTGAGGAACACCTCGGAAATTTCGTTCTCGCCCTTGTCGCCGTCCTCGTCGTGCATTATTGCATTGTGAAGATCCGGGTCGAAGGTTTCGCCGGCAGCGGGGATTTCCTCGACTCCGAGCTTTCCGAGAACCTCACGGAACTGCTTTTCTATCATGCGCACGCCCTCGGCAAGAGGGGAGGTGTCGTCGGAAGACGCCGCAAGCGAACGCTCGAGATTGTCAAGCACGGGGAGAATCCTTTCCACGGTGTCCGACACGGCGTCGGAATAAATGGCGTCCTTTTCGCTTTGGGTGCGCTTTCTGTAGTTGTCGTACTCGGCGAGAAGACGAAGATGCCTGTCGTCCTTTTCGGTTATCTCGGACTTGAGCTTTTCTATCTCCTTGTCCTTTTCCTCGGCGGCCTTTGCGGATTTTTTGCATTCACGCTCCTCGCCGTCCTTTTTGCCCTTGCAGGACTTCTTCGGCTTCTCGGTTTCTTCCTCGCCGATATTTTCGTTCTTTTTTTCTTCGTTATTCATCTGTCTTCGCTCCTTGTCGTATTGTCGCCGGCGTTCTCATTCGCTTTCGGCTCCGGGAGAGGCTTCGGCGGTTCTTTTACACCTGCCGACGGTGTTTCTCCGAGTTCCTCGGCAAAGTATTTAAGGCTCGAGACCACTTTTTTGTAGTCCATACGTCTCGGTCCTATGACGCCTATCACGGCATTTGCGCCGCCTATCGGCACTGAGCAGAACACAATCGAGGTGTCCTTGAGCGCCGGGTTTTTCGATTCGTCGCCGATGTAAATGTGAACTCCGTGTTCGGTCTCCGCGCCGCTTTCGTCGTTATCAGTTCCCGTTTCGGGAGATGAGATAAGCTCACGAAGTCCGGTTTGTCTCTCGATAACCTCCATAAGCGATTTCACGCTTCCGACATCGGAAAATTCGGGGTATTCCAAGAGGTTGGTCACGCCCTCGACCCTGACGTCGTCACTGCCGCCGCTCTTTGACGCATCGTAAGCGGTTCTGATTATCGGACTTGCGAGTGAACGGAGTCTGCCGAGAGCTTCTTCGACCGCAAATACCGTTTCGATTTTCACGCCGTCAAGCGGAATGCCGACAAGGTTATCGTTGAGAGCGGTCTTGATTTTCTCCATATCCTTCTCGGAAATCGGCACTCCCGAGGGGACAATGCCTGTTCTGACCTCACCGGAATCGGTTATCATAACAAGCAGGAAGCTGTTCTGCGAAACGCACACGGCGTCGAAACGTACTATTGCCGTGCATCCGGGCTTTGCCGCAAGCGACACCGACGCATATCTTGTGATACCGGACATAATCTTTCCGGCACGCTCGATAAGTCTCTCGGTCTCGGCGGTTTTGAACTTTGTGAGGTCGTTTAAGAGTGCCAGCTCCTCCATGTTGAGGCGGTAGTCCTCCATGAGCTTTTCGACGTAAAACCTATATCCGGCGGTGGACGGGATGCGTCCTGCGGACGTGTGCGGCTTGTCGAGGTAGCCCATTTCCTCAAGCTCGCTCATCTCGTTTCTGACGGTCGCAGGTGAGAGTGAAAGACCGCCGTGCTGTGTCAGATACTTTGACCCGACCGGCTCTCCCGAGTCGATGTACTCGTCGATTATCATTTTCAGTATCTGCTTTTTTCTGTCGCTGAGCTCCACGGCGTTCACCTCCGTTTTTTTTATCTTGTTTTAGCACTCGTACCGCTCGAGTGCTAATGTGATAACTTTACCACATTCTTTTACTTTTGTCAAGAGGTTTGCAAAGGAAATGTGTTAATTTTTTGTGAACGAGGCTCTTTTTCCTGAAAAGAACACCGCCGTAATCCTCAACCGCAAAAAAGAAGCACGGTTTCCGCCGTGCTTCTTTTATAAATTCCGATCTTATTCTTCGGGGATAATATCGTCGCCGGAGTCGCCGCCGGAGACGTCGCCCGACTCGCCCTCATCGTCAACGACGCTGTCGAACGCTTTCTCGTCCGCACCTGCAAAGGTCTCCGCGTGAGCCGCCGGAAGCTCCGGAACTTCGTCGTCGGGATTGTCAATGACAATCGGGTTGCCCTCTTTGTCGTTGATCTCGATGTCGCGGTAACAATGCATACCCGTACCTGCCGGGATAAGCTTACCGATAATGACGTTCTCCTTAAGACCTATAAGCGGATCGACCTTGCCCTCGATTGCGGCCTCGGTGAGTACCTTTGTGGTCTCCTGGAAGGACGCCGCCGAGAGGAACGACTCGGTTGAAAGGGACGCCTTGGTGATACCGAGAAGCACGGGGGAGTATTCCGCCTTGCGGAGCGTTGTCTCGCCTGCCGCTATTCTCGCCTCGATTTCGTTGTTCTTCTCGTTGAATTTTATGAGATCCACAAGTGAACCAACGAGAAGGTTGGTGTCGCCGGCATTCTCTACCTTGACCTTACGCGTCATCTGACGTGTGATAACTTCGATATGCTTGTCGTTGATTTCAACACCCTGGAGACGGTATACCTTCTGGATTTCCTTTATGATATACTCGTATACGGCATTGAGTCCGTTTATTCTTACTATGTCCGCAGGACTCATGAAGCCCTCGGTGAGAGACTGTCCTCTCGTGACGAAGGAACCTTCCTCGACGAGAAGTCTCTGTATTCTCTGAACGGGATATACCTTCTCCTCGCCCGTTGCGTCGTTTGTGACCTTGACCTGACGGGTCTTTTTGCTGTCGTCGATGGAAACCATACCGTCGAGATCCGAGACAACCGCAGTCTTCTTCGGACGTCTTGCCTCGAACAGCTCTTCAACTCGGGGAAGACCCTGGGTGATGTCGCCGCCGGCGATACCGCCCGTGTGGAACGTTCTCATCGTAAGCTGTGTACCCGGCTCACCGATGGACTGCGCGGCAATGATACCGACCGACTCACCGATGTTTACGGGGGTGCCCGACGCAAGGTCGGCACCGTAGCAGTGTACGCAGACACCGTGCTTTGCACGGCAGTTGAGCGTGGAACGGATGTGTACTCTCTCGACGCCTGCCGCAATTATCTTCTCAACCTGCGCCTCTTTCATCATTACGTCCGCCCCGACGAGAACCTCGCCGGTTGCCGGGTCGACAACCTCTTCGACGGTGTATCTGCCGAGAAGTCTGTCCGCAAGCGGCTCGATAAGCTCGTTGCCCTCCTTGACGGCGTATACCCAAAGTCCCTCGGTGTCGCCGCAGTTGACCTCGCGGATAATAACGTCCTGCGATACGTCAACGAGACGTCTTGTAAGGTAACCGGAGTCTGCTGTACGGAGAGCCGTATCGGCAAGACCTTTACGTGCGCCTCGTGCGGCTATGAAGTACTCCAAGATGTTAAGGCCTTCACGGAAGTTTGCCTTGATAGGAAGCTCGATCGTCTGACCGGACGTGGACGCCATAAGTCCGCGCATTCCGGCAAGCTGACGAATCTGCTTGATAGAGCCTCGCGCACCGGAGTCCGCCATCATCTTGATGTTGTTGTATCTGTCGAGGTTCTTTGTAAGAGCCTTGGTAACTTCGTTGGTCGCTTCTTCCCAAATCTTGATAACGCTCTTTCTGCGCTCCTCCTCGGAGAAGCGGCCTCTTGCGAACGCCTTTGCGATAAGCTCTATCTGCTTCTCGCTCTCCGCAATGATTATCTTCTTCTGCGGAGGTACGGTCATATCCGATACGGAGATCGTGATAGAGCCTCTTGTGGAGAACTTGTAGCCGAGAGCCTTTATGTCGTCAAGAACAACGGCGGTTCTGTCTATGCCGTGGTACTTAATGCAGCGGTCAACTATCTGCCCGAGCTCGTCCTTGGTTACGACGAAGTTTATTTCGAGGTCGAATTCGTTGTCCTCGTTTCTCTCGATGAAGTGAAGATCCTGCGGAATCGGACGGTTGAAGATAAGTCTGCCGAGTGTGGCGTCGATTATCTTCGAGCGCACCGTGCCGTCTGCGTCGGTCTTCGTCACGCGGACCTTAATGGGCGCATGGAGTCCGAGTTCGCCGTTGGCGTAAGCCATCATTGCCTCGTCGAAATCTCTGAAGCACGAACCCTCGCCGGGTTCGCCGGGCTTGTCGAGAGTGAGGTAGAACGAACCGAGAACCATATCCTGCGAAGGAACGGTTACGGCGCGTCCGTTAACCGGCTTCAAGAGGTTGTTTGCGGAAAGCATGAGGAAACGCGACTCGATCTGCGCCTCCGCGGAAAGCGGAACGTGAACAGGCATCTGGTCGCCGTCGAAGTCGGCGTTGAACGCCGTACAAACGAGAGGATGAAGCTTTATCGCGCGTCCCTCGACGAGTATCGGCTCGAATGCCTGAATGGAAAGTCTGTGAAGCGTGGGCGCACGGTTGAGCAGAACGGGATGTTCCTTGATGACGACTTCGAGTGCGTCCCAAACGTCCGCGTTTACCTTTTCGACCTTCTTCTTTGCGTCCTTTATGTTAGCCGCCTTGCCGGTATCGGAGAGTCGCTTCATTACAAACGGCTTGAACAGCTCGAGAGCCATCTCCTTGGGAAGACCGCACTGGAATATCTTAAGATCCGGTCCTACGACGATAACCGAACGTCCGGAGTAGTCAACACGCTTGCCGAGAAGGTTCTGACGGAAGCGTCCCTGCTTGCCTCGGAGCATTTCGGAAAGAGACTTGAGCGCTCTGTTTGAGGGACCCGTGACGGGACGTCCTCTTCTGCCGTTGTCGATAAGCGCGTCAACGGCCTCCTGGAGCATTCTCTTTTCGTTTCTGATAATGATGTCGGGCGCGGAGAGGTCAATGAGCTTCTTGAGACGGTTGTTTCTGTTGATAACACGTCTGTAAAGGTCGTTGATATCGCTCGTCGCGAAACGGCCGCCGTCGAGCTGAACGAGAGGACGGAGGTCCGGCGGAATAACCGGAACGACGTCGAGAATCATCCACTCGGGCTTGTTGCCGGAAACTCTGAACGCCTCCACAACCTCGAGTCTCTTTACTATTCTCACACGCTTCTGGCTTGTGGAGGGAGTTCTTTCGAGCTCCTCCTTAAGCTCTGCGGCAAGCGTCTCGCAGTCTATCTCGGAGAGAAGGGTTTTTATCGCCTCCGCTCCCATGCCTGCCTTGAACTCCTTGCCGTATCTCTCGCAGCATTCACGGTACTCACTCTCTGTGAGAAGCTGGAACTTCTTGAGGTGAGTAATCTGCTCTCTGCCGGGGTCTGTGACGATATACTGTGCGAAATAGAGTACCTTTTCAAGCACCTTGGGCGTTACGTCGAGGAGAAGACCCATTCTCGAGGGAATTGCTCTGAAATACCAGATGTGGGAAACGGGAGCCGCAAGATCTATGTGACCCATTCTCTCGCGTCTTACCTTGTTTGTGGTAATTTCAACGCCGCACTTTTCGCATATCTTGCCCTTGTATCTTACTCTCTTGTACTTACCGCAGTGGCATTCGAGATCCTTTGTCGGTCCGAATATTCTCTCGCAGTAAAGTCCGTCCCTCTCGGGCTTGAGGGTTCTGTAGTTTATGGTTTCCGCCTTGGTAACTTCTCCGTAGGACCATTCTCTTATCTTGTCCGGGGAGGCGAGACCGATTTTAATGGCGTCAAATTCGTTGTGTTCGCTTTGTACCATCTATATATGCCGCTCCTTTACTGTATTTTTGGGCATGAGTGAGTTGCACCACTCATTTTTCGTCCGAATCTTTCTTGATGGAATCGAGGAGAGCTTCGATGGCGTCCGCATCCGCGTCGTCGTCGGCGTCGGCGTCCTCATCGATATCATCGATATCGTCTGTTTCCTCATCATTGTCGGACTTTTCGTCGGTCTCGGCGTCTTCGCCTTCGTCCTCGTCATCCTTTATGAAGTCGGTGACGTCGTTTATAACGCCCTCCTCTCCGCCTTCGGTCATGACGAAGTTTCTGATTCCGCCGGTTTCCTCAACGGTGCTTTCCTTGAGCTTGATTTCGTTGCCGTCCGCGTCGAGAACGCTTATGTCAAGCGCAAGCGACTGAAGCTCTCTTACAAGCACCTTGAAGGACTCGGGAACACCCGGAGTCGGGATATTTTCGCCCTTGACTATCGCCTCGTAGCACTTTACACGGCCGATAACGTCGTCGGACTTGACGGTGAGTATTTCCTGAAGCGTGTAAGCCGCGCCGTATGCCTCGAGAGCCCAAACCTCCATTTCTCCGAAACGCTGACCGCCGAACTGGGCTTTACCGCCGAGAGGCTGCTGCGTAACCATGGAGTAAGGACCGGTGGAACGTGCGTGGATCTTATCATCGACAAGGTGATGAAGCTTGAGGTAGTACATGATGCCGACGGTAACGGGGTTGTCGAACTGCTCGCCGGTACGTCCGTCATAGAGAACGGTCTTTCCGTCGGGGCGCATTCCGGCGTCCTCGAGGCACTTTGCGATGTCCTCCTCGTTTGCGCCGTCGAATACGGGGGTCATAATCATCCAGCCGAGCTTCTTTGCGGCGATACCGAGATGAACCTCAAGCACCTGACCGATGTTCATTCGGGAAGGAACGCCCAGAGGGTTAAGCACGATATCGAGAGGAGTGCCGTCGGGGAGGAAGGGCATATCTTCGGGAGGAAGTATTCTCGAAACGACACCCTTGTTACCGTGACGGCCCGCCATCTTGTCGCCGACGGAGATCTTTCTCTTCTGTGCGATGTATACTCTTACGACCTTGTTTACTCCGGGCGGAAGCTCGTCGGAGTTGTCCTTCGAGTATTCCTTGACGTCAACGACAATGCCGCTTTCGCCGTGGGGGAGTCTGAGGGAGGTGTCTCTTACCTCGCGCGCCTTTTCGCCGAATATTGCGCGCAAAAGTCTTTCCTCGGCGGTAAGCTCGGTTTCGCCCTTGGGAGTTACCTTACCCACAAGTATATCGCCCGAGTGAACCTCCGCACCCTTGCATACTATACCCTCGAGTGTGAGGTTCTTGAGGCTGTCCTCGCCCATGTTGGGGATTTCGCGTGTGATTTCCTCCGGTCCGAGCTTGGTGTCCCGCGCTTCGTGGGAGTATTCCTCTATATGGATTGACGTATAAACGTCGTTTCTTACAAGCTTTTCGTTAAGGAGAACGGCGTCCTCGTAGTTGTAGCCCTCCCATGTCATAAAGCCGATGAGAGCGTTCTTTCCGAGTGCGATTTCTCCGTCCTTGGTAGCCGGACCGTCAGCGATAACGTCGCCCTTCTTGACGGCGTCTCCGAGGGAAACAATAGGTCTCTGGTTTACGCAGGTACCCTGGTTGGATCTCTTGAACTTGATGAGATGATACGTATGAGCGACCTCAGCGTCGTCGGTGATTGTGATGTCGTCCGCGGTAACACGGGTGACAACGCCGTCTTCTCTTGCGCAGACAACGACACCCGAATCGACCGCCGCCTTGTATTCCATACCGGTTGCGACGATAGGAGCCTCCGTTACCATAAGCGGAACCGCCTGCTTCTGCATGTTTGAACCCATGAGCGCACGGGAGTTGTCGTCGTTTTCGAGGAACGGGATGCACGCCGTTGCGACGGATACCACCATCTTCGGCGAGACGTCCATGTAGTCTACTCTGGAAACGTCAACCTCGGTGATTTCCTCTCTGTTTCTGACGGTGATTCGCTTATTGAGGAAGTAGCCGTCCTTGTCGATAGGCTCGTTCGCCTGAGCGACGATGAACTGATCTTCCATGTCGGCCGTCATGTAGATGACTTCCTCGGTAACTCTGCCGGTAGCCTTATCGACCTTGCGGTAGGGTGCTTCGATGAAGCCGAACTTGTTTATCTTGGCGAAGGTCGAGAGATACGAGATAAGTCCGATGTTAGGACCTTCAGGCGTCTCGATAGGACACATTCTGCCGTAATGCGTGTAGTGAACGTCTCGAACCTCAAAAGACGCACGGTCTCTCGAAAGACCGCCCGGACCGAGTGCGGAAAGACGTCTCTTGTGCGTAAGCTCCGCGAGGGGGTTGTTCTGATCCATGAACTGGGAAAGAGGAGACGAACCGAAGAACTCCTTGATGGCGGAGACGATGGGGCGGATATTGATGAGGTTCTGCACCTTCATGTTGTCGGAGTCCTGGAGAGTCATTCTCTCCTTGACAATCTTATCCATGCGCGCAAAGCCGATTCTGAGCTGGTTCTGGAGAAGCTCGCCGACCGAACGGAGTCTTCTGTTTCCGAGGTGGTCGATGTCGTCGGTCACGCCGCAGCTGTGCGTGAGGCAGAGCAGGTAGTTTACGGAAGCATAGATATCCTCTCTTGTGATGTGCTTAGGAATAAGCTCGTCGCGGCGTGCGTTGAACGCTTCTATGAACTCTTCGCAGCTCGAGGTGTTTGCGAGTATATCGGCGACGACGTCAACGTTTACTCTTTCCTCAAGCTCGAGACTCGAAAGGTCGTAGTCCTCGGGAATAACGCCGAGCTTGTCGAGGTATGCCGACTTGTTGCCGAACACCTTGAACTCAACGGGGTTGTTGAGCTCCTGCGACATGAGGTAAACTTCGTTGACGCCTGCGTCCTCAATCTTCTGAGCGTCGTCCTTCGAGAGGAACTTGCCTGCCTCGAAGAGAAGCTCGCCGGTGAGCGGAGCGACGACGTCACGGGTTATCTGGAAGCCCTCGATACGCTTTGCGAGAGCGAGCTTTTTGTTGAACTTGTAGCGTCCGACTGCGGAGATGTCGTATCTCTTGGGGTCGAAGAAGAAGTTGTGAATGAGAACCTCTGCGCTTTCGACGAGAACGGGGTCGCCGGGACGAAGCTTTCTGTAGATTTCCTTGAGAGCCTCTTCACGCTCGGTGGTGAGGTTCTTTTCGGCTTCCGACTCGGTGATATCCTTCTTGAGAGTCTCGACTATCTTGGGGCTGTCGCCGAACATATCGATAATCTCGCGGCTTGTGCCGACGCCGAGAGCCTTGAGAAGAATGGTGACGGGGAGCTTTCTGTTCTTGTCTATTCTTACGTAGAAAACGTCGTTTGCGTCGGTTTCGTACTCAAGCCACGCGCCTCTGTAGGGGATAATGGTGGCGGTATAAACCTTCTTGTCGGTCTTGTCTATCATCGAATCGTAATAGATACCGGGCGAACGGACGAGCTGGGAAACTATAACTCTCTCCGCACCGTTGATAACGAAGGTGCCGGTTTCGGTCATGATGGGGAAATCGCCCATGAAGACCTCGGAGTCGCTGATTTCTCCGGTCTGTCTGTTGGTGAGACGCACCTTTACCTTAAGGGGAGCGGCGTAGTTGGCGTCTCTCTCCTTGCACTCCTCGACGGAGTACTTGGGGGTGTCCTCGAGTTTGTAGTCGATGAATTCGATATTGAGGTTGCCGGAATAGTCCACGAGCGGGGAAACATCCCTCAGCACCTCCGGGAGTCCTTCGTTCACAAACCACTTGTAGGACTCTGTCTGCACCTCGATGAGGTTCGGCATATCGATAAGCTCGTGAATCTTAGAGAAGCTCTGTCTTGTCGTTCTGCCGAGTTTTACCGGTTTCACCATGTTTGCAATCACTCTCCTTAATGTTTTGACACGTCTGTGTTCCGGATACGCAAATATACATGATATATAATAAAGGTAAAGTTTTTTCGGCCGCGGCACGCTCGTGCACGTCCGCCTTGTGTTCACTGTGCGGTGCTTTGCGGTTGTTTCCGTACAAATCCGCGCACAAGTGTGCACACTTGTGCGCGCTTTCGCTTTGACTTTCCTGCGTCTTGGCGCGCCTGACGCGTCTTAACGCACCGGTCCATGCGATTATGCGTTTCACGCGGTTTACACATTTCACGCGGTTTTTGCACAACTTCAAAGCACGGCTTTTTGTGACGTCCGAAAATATTTACATTTCATGTCAAATATGTTTGCAATTGAAAACGACGTTTTCACCCCAAAAATGGGGATATTAGTGCATTGTAATTCAATGTATACTTATACCACAAATCATCCCAAATGTCAATAGTTTTCCTGTTTGTTTACCGAATGTTTACAAAAGTACGGCGTGGGGACGATGGGTCTCCGACGGCTTCTTTTCTTGTAAGAAAAGAAGCAAAAGAACTTTATCGATTTCAAAGCTAACGCTTTGAAATGAAAAGTCTTTTGTTTAATTTGGGGATAGTGCCGCGTTCGGTGCGCATATATGCGCACCATATGTGCAAGCGACCGAACGAGATGAGGCAGACTCATCTAATCGAATACAGTACAGCGACCCGACGCCATATATGCAAGCGTCGGGTCGTGATTTTTTTGCATCAGACTTTGTGGGGACTAAACTTTTTGCGCTCGTCCGTTCGCAAAATTTATTGCGTGCTTCGCACACGATTAAATTTTACGAAGACGAGGTTCTTGGGTGGTGCGTGATTTGGGGTTAGCGCTTTCTCATTGGTGTTGTGTGGAGGCGTCGCAGACGCGAGAGAAATTGCGAAGCAGTTTACTCTCGAGTTGGCTCTGCCAACTCCGGAGGCATCCCCTGTGTAACCGGTTGCAGAGCAACCTATGGAGCTGTCACGACGTAGTCGTCAGACTGAGGGGCTGTCGAGATAGAGTAACCAACACACGGTTATGTATATCTCCCCATAGAACCGCAACAACCGACAAGCACCGTACAATCAACGAAGAAAGAAACCCGGCGACAGTGAAGAAGCTTTTTTGCGCGTCCCTTTACGACGTGATGTGATGTTTTTTTATTCAAACAACGGCTGTCTGCCATAACGATATCACATAAACATAATTTTCACATCACAGCAACGGAAGTTATTCTCCGCAAAAGCTGATACAATATACCTAAACCGAAAACACAGATTTATGAATCGGAAAGGATTGTAGAATGAAATCGGTAAAAGCTTTGGCAGACAAAAAATGCTTGTGTAAAGGTATGCGCAAAAGACTTGCGGCGTTTATTACGGTTGCCGCTATGATTGTTTCGGCGTTTTCCGCCGAAGGGTTCACATTTGCCGCCGATGACGAAAGCAACGCTCCGACCCTGGCAGTCGTAGATTACTACGCGGAAAATCTTGCCGCCGCAGGAGCGTACAATTTCGAGCTTCGTCCGCAGTTCGGCGACAAAGTTCCTTTCGGCAAAGGCAGAAATTACGACTGCTACTATCCGCAGGGGTGCGGACAGCAGAGACCTGAGGTGTATGTGTGGGAATCCGCTGCAATTTCCGTCGCAGACCCGTTTTTGAAAATTGTACCCAAGAAGCCGAGAGTGTCGTTTACTTTCGATACTTTCAAGCAGAATATGTATTTCGACTACGGAAAACCGTATTTTACACTCGTTTTGAAAGCAAATAAGACGTTCAACAGCTACATTACCGTGAAAACGCTTAACTCGGCTTATCAGAAAAAGTGGTACGTTAAATTCACCGGCGGATGGCAGAAGATTATACTGGACTTCGCCGAGGTTGACGGCTGGATGAAAAAAGACGAAAACGGCGAATATGTGCCGTCCGATGTCACGCCTTTCGGCGACAAAATCAACAAGCTCTACGGCGGAATGGCGTTCGAGCTCCCCGGAAGCAGCTCTTGCTCGGAGCTTCTTGTCGATTATATTGCAATGTTCCCGACTTTAGAGGGAGCGGAGAGCTTTGAAAGTATCGGTTCGGTTGAGGTCAAGGACACGGCAGTGGGACTTCTCACCGACGAAAAAGAGCCGCCCATGCCCGAGGTCGCGCAGTACAAGCAGAAGCTTGACGCCGCAGGGGCATACAACTTTGAGCTTCGTCCGCAGTTCGGAAATAAGATTCCGTTCGGCAGAGGCAGAAATTACGACTGCTACTATCCTCAGGGCAGCGAGCATACAAGACCTGAAATTTATCCGTGGGGAAGTGCGGAAGTCGAGGTTTCCGATAAGTTCGTCAAGATTGTACCGAAGCTGAAAAATGTAAGCATCACTTTCGATACCTTCCCGACATCGTTTCTCATGGACTACTCAAAGCCGTATTTTACGATGGTTCTGAAGACCGACCGCGCATTTGAGGGAACAATCCGCATAAAAACGCTCGACGCCAAGTATCAAAAGACCTGGAACGTAACCTTCACCGGCGACTGGCAAAAGATTATTCTCGATTTTGCCGACACAAACGGCTGGGAACAAAAGGGTGACGACGGACTCTATATTCCCGTTGCCGTGACTCCGTTCTGCGCCGAGATAAACAAGCTGTACGGCGGCTTCGCTTTTGCCGTTCCCGGAACGGAGAAGTGTTCCGAGTACCTTTTCGACTACATTGCGATGTTCCCGACCCTCGACGCCGCTGAAAAATTTGACGGCATAGGTATAACCGATGTTAAAAATACCTCCATCGGAACGGTCGGAGAATTGAAGCTGTCGATTCTTTCGGCAAAGTACAGAGACCTTATCGTTTTCATGCGAGGCTACAGCGACGGTACGTTCAGACCGAATATGGCGATGACAAGAGCCGAGGTGTGTGCGGCAATTGCCCGTCTTATGGCAACGGAACAGAAGATTGCCGAAACGAAAACGTCCGCTTATCCCGACATCAAGGACACTGACTGGTACGCAAGCTACGTGGCGTTTCTCGAAAAAGAGGGCGTGCTTGACGAGTTTACGGGCGAATTTCATCCGAACAACAGCATAACAAGAGCGGAATTCGTAGGCTTGCTGTTTGCCGCACGCGGGTTTGTCGAGGCGGTAAATACCCCGGACGGCTTTTCCGATGTCGGAGAGACGACGAAATTCGCAAAAGCAATATATGCGGCAAGCAGTGCCGGCGTCGTCAGCGGCTATGCCGACGGCACATTCAAGCCCGACAAGGCACTCAGCCGTGCGGAAATTGCGGTTATTTTGTCGAGGCTTCTCGATATAAAGCCTATGAAAGACGAAAAACAGATGTTCAGCGACCTTGATAAATCATTCTGGGGGTACGGAGAAATCATGGCAGTTATAATTCCAAATTCACTTAAAATCGACACCGAGAAGACAAAAACGGTTCTCGCCGAGGTTGATGAAAAAGCAAAAGCACTCAAAAAGAGCATTACCGAAACAAAGACTGAGGTAGTAGTTAAGGGTACAAAGTACTATGTCGCCGCAGACGGCAACGACGCAAACGACGGCAAGAGTCCCGAAAAAGCATGGAAGTCTATCGCAAAGGTTTCAGAGACTGCATTTGAAAACGGCGACGGAGTTTTCTTCAAGAGGGGCGATACTTTCAGAGTCAACAGCAGACTCCTTCTCAAGAACGGCGTTACGTACTCCGCATACGGCGACGGCGCAAAGCCCATAATCACTGCGTCGCCGGAAAACGTCGCAAATCCCGACAAGTGGGAGCTTTACGACGCCGCAAACAATATCTGGTGCCTTAAGGAAAAGGTGCTTGACCAAGGTACGCTTATCTTCGACGACAGCGAATATGCGATAAAGCTCATACCGTCGTTCAAGGGCGGAAAGTTCGTAAACGACGCCGGGGAAGAGTTCAAGCCGTCCGCCGAGCTTAAAAACGACCTCGAAATGTTCTGCGAAACAAACGAAAACCTCAAAGCAAACGGCGTTCCGAACGTCACCGTAAGCAAAGGCAAGCTCTACTTAAAGTGCGACAGAGGAAATCCCGGCAGCGTGTTCAAATCCATAGAGCTTATGCCTCCGACGAACATAATGGTGGCAGGCACGGAGGATTATATGCTCACCGACGTTACGATAGACAACCTCAGCTTAAAGTACACGGGCGCTCACGGCATACACGCACAGAGAGGAACGAACTATCACATTCAGAACTGTGAGTTCCGCTTTATCGGCGGCGGTATTCAGAGCTATGATGTCTATGCGAACAATATCGGCGCCGCAGTGCGCTACGGCAACGGCGTCGAGATCGGCGACTGCGACGGCTACTATATACAGAACTGCTACTTCTCCGACATTTACGACACGGCAATGACCTTCCAGTCGCGCGACGGCCGCAACGACCGTACCATAAAAGACATTTACTTCGAGGGCAACCTGATTGAGAACTGCGTGTACTCGGTTGAGTGCTTCTGGGGCAGTGCCAAGACTGAGGGTGTTGACAGATACGTCGAGAATTTCTTTATCAGAAACAACATCATGCGCAACGCCGGAAGCGGCTTCGGAAGCACGCGTCCCAATAAGCAGGAGGTTGCGCACATCAAGACGTGGAACGCTTACAACAAGGTCAAGGACAAGTCGTTTATCATTGAAAACAACATTTTCGACCGCAGCTCTTACATGATGTTCCACACCTGCGTAAGAGACGCCGAAAACCTCGATTCCGTACCGGTGTTCAGAAACAACACGTTTATACAGTACATTTCCTCCGACGACAACACCGCCTCCCTCGGCAAGTTCGGCAAAATAACCGTTGCACAGCCGTACAATGCGGATATTCCCACAACGCTGAAAATGTTCGGTATCTCCGAAGAGAACGGCAATGAGTTCCTGTTTGCGGAGTAATTGAATAGTCGAGAAAGAACCGCTCTCCGTAAAAAGAGGGCGGTTTTGTGTTGTCAATATGAGAGTGTCACAGGTTGCATACCGTTACAAACTTCGCGCTGTGCGGCTTTCCGTCCCGGGCCGTACAATGCTGCGTCGCAACTCGAAGTATCATGCGACATTTCACATCAAGCGAAGCGAGATATTCCATACGCTGAAAGCGTATTTACGCATTCCGTTAGGAATGCATTTCACGCTTTGCGCCGTGCCTTGCAAAATCCCACCCTATTTTAAAAAAATACACCATAGATTTTTATGGAAAAGACGTGTATAATAGTGACGAAAACACAACCGACGAAAGGAAATACTGCAATGATGAAGAAAATTCTTGCAGCGGTGCTTCTTGCCACCATCGCTCTCACCGGTGTTCCGACTTTTACCGCGTTCTCGGCAGATGAAACAATGCCCGAGGTCGAATACTACAAGGAACGGCTCTCCGACGCCTTTGTTTATGAACTGCGTCCCGAAAAGGGGGACGAAATACCGTTCGGCAAGGGAAGGTACATCGACTGCTACTACCCAAGAGGCTGCGGTCAGGATCGCCCGGAGTTTTACACATGGGGAAGCGGAAAAATAGGTGTCGAGGGGCACTACGTCAAGTTTTCCCCCGGAAAGAGCGACGAGATGTCTGTGACATTTGACACCTCGCCGAAGAGCTATTACATGGACTACTCAAAGCCGTTTTTCACCTTTGCCGTAAAGGCGGACAATGCGTTCGACGGATTTATCACGTTCAGAACTCTCGACGGAAAGTATATGAAAACCTGGAGCGTCAATTTCACGGGAAAGTGGCAGAAGGTGATTCTCGACTTCTCCGATAAGAACGGCTGGACATTAAAGAACGCCGACGGAGAATACACACCCGTCTACGCAACGCCTTTCAGCAATGAGGTAAACTCTCTTTTCGGCGGTCATGCGATGAGGCTTGCCGGCACGGAGAAGTGTTCGGAGTATCTTTTCGACTACATGGCGATGTTTTCAACTCTTGAGGAGGCTCAAAACTTCACGGGTCTTGCCGATATCGAAAGCACTTCCGTTCCCGAAGCCGTGGTTGTGCGGTCGGTTCTTGACGCAAAGTCGAGAAAGCCAATTGTATTCATGAGCGGCTACCCCGACGGCACATTCAAGCCGAACAAGGGCATGACGAGAGCGGAGGCGTGTACGGTTCTTGCGCGTCTTATGGGCAGTGAGACGGAGATTTCCGAAAGAGTTTCAAGCGGTGCCGCCTCACGTTTTACCGACATTAAGCCCGACGCATGGTATTACAGGTACATAGCGTTTCTCGACGGCAACGGAGTCCTCAGTGATTTCGACGGCGAGTTTTGCCCGAACGCCCCGATAACCCGTGCGGAATTTGTGGGAATGCTTCTTGCGGCAAAGGGATTTTCCGAAACAGTACCGACGGGAACATTTACCGATGTGAAAGAGGATACGCCGTTTTCGTCCGCAATATATTCGGCAAGCAGTGCCGGCGTCGTCAGCGGCTATGCCGACGGCACATTCAAGCCCGACAAGGCACTCAGCCGTGCGGAAATTGCGGTTATTTTGTCGAGGCTTCTCGATATAAAGCCTATGAAAGACGAAAAACAGATGTTCAGCGACCTTGATAAATCATTCTGGGGGTACGGAGAAATCATGGCAGTTATAATTCCAAATTCACTTAAAATCGACACCGAGAAGACAAAAACGGTTCTCGCCGAGGTTGATGAAAAAGCAAAAGCACTCAAAAAGAGCATTACCGAAACAAAGACTGAGGTAGTAGTTAAGGGTACAAAGTACTATGTCGCCGCAGACGGCAACGACGCAAACGACGGCAAGAGTCCCGAAAAAGCATGGAAGTCTATCGCAAAGGTTTCAGAGACCGCATTTGAAAACGGCGACGGCGTATTCTTCAAGAGAGGCGATACCTTCAGAGTCAACGGCAGACTCCTTCTCAAGAACGGCGTTACGTACTCCGCATACGGCGAGGGCGAAAAGCCGATAATCACGGCGTCTCCCGAAAACGGTGCAAATCCCGACAAGTGGGAGCTTTACGACGAAGAAAACAAGGTCTGGCGTTACACAACGAAGATGAAAGACCAGGGAACTCTCGTGTTCGACGGCGGAAAGGTATGTGCGGCAAAGCTCACTCCGGATTTTAAAGGCGGAAAGTTTATCGACAACTCCGGGAACGCATTCACCTCGGCGAATATGAAGAACGATCTTGAGCTTTTCTGCGACACGGTTGACGGAGTGACATCGTATCCGAACCCCCGAACCACTCTCGGCTACATTTACTTAAGGTGCGAAAGCGGAAATCCGGGCGAGGTGTTCGAGTCGATAGAATTCATGCCGTCCGACCACATAATGAAAGCGGGTACGGCCGACGACAGGCTTCGCAGCGTTACGATAGACAATCTGGATGTGCGTTACGGCGGTGCTCACGGAATACATTGCAGTGCGGCGTCGGATTACACGGTGCAGAACTGTGTTTTCGAGTACATCGGCGGCGGTGTGCAGAGCTACACGCTGACAAGCACGGCAGGACGTCCCGTGAGATACGGCAATGCGGTTGAGCTGGGAACGTGCGACGGATTCACGGTAAAGAACTGCTACATAAACGAAATCTACGACGCCGGACTTACCTTCCAGACGGGCAGCGGAGCGGTTGACGAGTGCGTAAAAAATGTGACCTTTGAGGGCAACCTCATCGAAAACTGCACGTATTCCGTAGAGTGCTTCATGGGCAAACCGAAGACCGAGGGAGCGGACAAGCACATCGAGAATTTCCTTGTGAAGGACAACATCATGCGTTTTGCCGGCTGCGGCTTCGGAAACACACGCCCCGACAAGGCAAATGTTGCGCACATCAAGACATGGAACAACTACAACAAGGTAAAGGACAGAAGCTTTGTAATTGAGGGCAACACCTTTGACCGCAGTACGTACATGATGTTCCACATAGGCGTAAACGACGAGGCGAACCTCGATTCCATGCCGATAATGAGAAACAACCTTTTCGTGCAGACGCTGACGACAAGCGAAAACTCCGCCTCTCTCGGCATTTTCGGCGTCGGAACCGACAGAAAGCCATACGATGCAAGCATTCCGAATTTCCTCAAGGAGTTCGCTGTTCTCGAGTCGGACGGCAACGTATTTCTGTTTGCGGAGTAATTGAAAAAGAATAAAAAGAACCGCTCTCCGTAAAAAGAGGGCGGTTTCGTGTTGTCAATATGAGAGTGTCACAGGTTGCATACCGTTACAAACTTCGCGCTGTGCGACTTTCCGTCCCGGGATGTACAATGCGGACATTCCCGCGACGCTGAAAGTGTTCGGCATCTCCGAAGAGAACGGCAACGTATTCCTGTTTGCGGAGTAAGCGCGGCATTTCCCTTGAAATTTAATAAAATATATGTAGATAAGATACCGAAAGTGTGGTATAATCTGCAAGGACGGTTTCGCGAACGGAACCATGAAGGAAAGTATTCAAGGAGATGCAAATATGAAATTAGGTATAGTCGGACTGCCGAATGTCGGCAAAAGCACGCTTTTCAACGCGATAACAAACGCGGGCGCCGAGGCGGCGAACTACCCGTTCTGCACGATTGACCCGAACGTCGGCATTGCGCCCGTTCCCGACAAGAGACTCGACGTTCTCGCCGAGATGTACAACCCCGAGAAGTACACGCCGGCGGTGATTGAATTTGTTGACATTGCGGGTCTTGTCAAGGGTGCGTCGCACGGAGAGGGTCTCGGCAACAAGTTTTTGTCGCACATTCGCGAGGTTGACGCCATTGTACACGTTGTCCGCTGTTTTGAAAATTCCGACATTATTCATGTCAACGGCAAGGTTGACCCGGCGAGCGACGTTGAGACGATAAATCTTGAGCTTGTGTATTCCGACATTGAAATTCTCGAGCGCAGGCTCGACCGTGCAAAGAAGACTCTCAAAGGAGACAAGTCCGCGCAGCGTGAAATTGACCTTATAGAGAAGCTTCTTGCGGCTCTCAACGAGGGCAAAAGTGCGAGAACTCTCGACTTTACCGAAAGTGAGCGTGAGCTTCTTGCGGACATACCGCTTCTGAGCCTCAAGCCGGTAATTTACGCCGCGAACATAGACGAAGAGAACATAGCCGCCGACCCCATGGAGAATCCGCACTACGTTGCGCTCAAGAAGATTGCCGACGCGGAGCATTCCGAGATAATTGTAATCTGCGCCGAAATCGAGGCGGAGATAGCGCAGCTTGAGCCGGAGGAGAGAAAGGAATTTCTCGCCGACCTCGGACTTTCCGAGTCGGGACTCGACCGTCTTGTCAAGGCAGGCTACAAGCTTCTCGGTCTTATCAGCTACCTCACTGCAGGACCTAAAGAGGTTCGCGCGTGGACGATCGAAGAGGGTACAAAAGCTCCTCAGGCGGCAGGAAAGATTCACTCCGACTTCGAGAAAGGCTTCATCAGAGCGGAGGTCATTGCGTTCGACGACCTCGTCGCCTGCGGCTCGGTCAACGCCGCCAAGGACAAGGGTCTCATGCGAAGCGAGGGTAAAGACTACGTCATTAAGGACGGCGACGTCGTCCTCTTCAGATTTAACGTGTGACGAGGGGACGAGGGGGCTACGAAGGCGAAGATTACGAGGGTGTCCTTTTCTTGAAAGAAAAGGACCAAAAGAACTTTGTCGATTTCAAAACTGCGTTTTGAAATGGGAAGTCTTTTGTATAATTTTGAGGTTATACCGCACGACGTCGTCAAAAGGCGGACTCCGTCGTGAAGTGAGCAAGGACTCATCTAATCGAACAGAATACGCAAGTCGGCGACCATATATTCAAGTCGCCGACTTGCGTATTTTCTCGGATTATGGTGCTGATTTGACAGTCCCTCAGTCACGGCAAGCCGTGACAGCTCCATAGGTTGCTCTGCAACCGGTTACACAGGGGAGCCTCGTGAGCGGCTCCGCCCGCTCACTCCAAGACACCCATCCTGCAAAGCGTAAGCTTTGCTTTTGAAGTTCTTTTGGTCCTTTTCTTTCAAGAAAAGGACACCATCGTAATCTACGCCCGTCGGTCAATCCTTTTGTCAGCCGTCGATGACAAGGAATTCCGAGCCATTGTCTCCGAGTGCTTCGAGCCTGTCGCGGATATCGGCGGAGGCAAGGAAGACCTGACCGTTTCTTCCGGCAAATACCGGAAGTCCCCTTCCCTGAACGAAAATGTTGTCGGTGTATACCGCAAGACTTCCCCCGTCGTTGCCTGCGGTGATAAGCCTGTCGGGCGAACGGTCAAGTATGTTGCTCCGAACGACGTAATTCTTCGTCGCTTTCGTCATGCCGCCGTTCCTTATGAGCGCCGCAAGACCGGTGTCGGGACGGAAATCAAAGCCGAAGCCGCCGCAGGTGCGGAGCAGGTTGTTCTCAATCGTGATGTCCTCGTGAACAGAACCTGCCGTCTCGTCCGCTCCGACGAAAATCTCAATGCCGTAAACGCACCTCTCGGCAACGTTGCCGCGGTAAACGATGTTTCTGTCCTCTACCTTGTCCGTTTTAGCCGACTGATGCGTCATCGCCGCATCGTAAATGTCGTGCATATAGCAGTTTTCAACCGTGAAATCAACCGCTTCACCGTAAATCTGAACCGCGTTGCCGTAGGCGGTCGGCCATGTCCTGCCGTTGTAGCCGGCGTCGAACTGCACAGAGCCGCCGATGAAGTAAAACTCGCAGTTGCGGACGGTAAGTCCGTGCGCCGACGCCGCACCTATTCCGTGAGAACCGGTGTAGGCAAGCGTGAGTCCGTCAATCGTCACGTTCTCCGACGTGCCGCCGAACGTGAATATGTGTCCTTTCTCGGCAAACTCAATATCGCCGTAAATCTCACCCGGGTTGCCCTTTTCGCACCTGAGATATACCTTGCCCGACTTGTCGTGTACAAACGAAAGATCGTCGGTGAGATTCTTGTAACTGTCAAACGAGCGCTTCTTTCTTGCGTCGAGGTGCTTTCCGTCCTTCTCGGTCGTGACGTAAACCTTGCGTGCCGCCGTGCCGTCGAGGACTATGTTTCCGACGTCCTCGGAGACGCTTTCCGCATACTCCCAGATTCCGTCTGCGTCGGTCTTTTTCCAGAGAGAGGCGTCCGCACTGTTCTTGCCCCAGCCGAAAATATTCGGCTTCGCACCGTCGCCGTATGCGGAGTAGGTCACGCCGCTCTTCGCCAATATGTGTCCTCGGAATGTGTCGCCTCTTCTGAAAAGTACGGCGTCGCCGGAGGCTATTTCCGCAGAGTTCGCCTTGGAGAGCGTCTTCCATGCGGTCGCTTCGGTGAGTCCGTCAGCACTGTCGTCGCCGTCGGCACTGATATAATACTTCTTTCCCGTTACGGAAACCTCGGATTTTGCCGCTCTTATTTCGGCAATGCGCTTTTCCGTCACAAGGTCAATACCCTCGAGAGAAGCACTCGGAGTGAGTGTGGGAAGCGCCGTGCGAAGCTCCTTTATGTACTCCGACGCATTCTTTGCGTTCTCGGAGAGTGCAAATGTCTTTGTGTCCATATTTACGCTCCATACCTGCTTGCCGTCAACAGTTTCCGACGACGAAGCGGCGATAATATTGTTCTTTGCCCAGTGGGTCGAAATGTCGGAGAATTTGTTCGCAAAGTCCGCACCGTCAACTGTCTTTCTGCCGAGAAAGCGGTCGATTATCGTCACAAACTCCGCTCTCGTTATCGTGCCGTCGGGGCGGAAAGTGCCGTCGCTGTAGCCGTTTACGATGCCGGCCGAAGTAAGCGAATATATTTCGGCTCTGCCGGTTTCACGCTTTACGTCGGAAAAGTCCGCAATGCGGTACGCCGCAAAATCGCCTATACCGTAAATGAGTCTGCAAACCTCTTCACGTGTTATCGGCTGTGTCGGGAACACCTTGCCGCCGCGCACGAACGACTCGAGAAGTCCGAGGTTTTCCAGAAGAGCGATGCTGTCGTGATACCATGCGCCGCTCTCTACGTCTGAAAGCTCGCTTGTGAATTTTTCGGTGCCGTCGGTCACAATGAGACGTGAGATTATCGCCATAGCCTCGGCACGTGTTATTGTGTTCTGCGGACGGAAAGTACCGTCGGAATAGCCGTTGATGAATGCGCCGTCGGACTTTACGGTTATCTTACTTTCCTCCGCAAGGGTCGGATCATACGGCTTTACCGTGTCAAACGCCGTAAACCAGCTCTCTTTTGCGTCGGCATACCGTGAAACGTCAAGCACACGCTCACCCTCGACGTTGCCTTCGTAGTCTTCGCCTCGGCAAGCACCCACCGTGCCGCCCGTGATTGTGACGTATGAATTGCCCTTGACGTTCTTGTCCGTGACGCCGGAGCCGTTGTTGCAGCCGCCGTTTACCGTGGCTACCGTGCCGCCTTTTACCGTGATGTTGGTATTGCCGAGAACGTTTCCGTTGCGGCTTCCGCCGCAGATGAGGGTGTATGTTCCGCTGTATACAACGATATTCGTGTCGCCCGGAACCTCATAACCGCCGTCGCCGCCGCCTCGAATGCAAAGGTCGGTTGTGACCTCGTCGTCTTTGCGCACGACGGAAATTCCGCTGCCCATTATGAGTCTGTGTCCTCTGGCGTTTATGAAACGGTAGCTTGAGGGGAGCAGGAGTGTTATGTGCTCTATTCTGAGGTCGCCGCCGATGTGGAGCGAGCTTTCAAGCTCAAAGACCGAGTCGTCGCCGAGACCTGTTATCGTGATTCCGCCCATATCGCCGCCGTCGGAAACCCACTTTATTCCGTCGGGATTCGACGCCTTATCGACGACAACCACCGTGCCGCCCTGCGTACCGAGCAGTTCAAAGGCTTTGTCAAAAGTCGCGACAGGACTTTCGGCGGAGAGCCCGTCGTTTGAGTCACTGCCGTTTGCATCGATATAAACGATGTCTGCGTCGGTTTCGTCTGCGGCAAAGGCAAACGGCGTCAATGTGATGAGTAATGCGAGCAAAAGCGCCGCAATGCGGAGTTTTCTTTTCACTTGTGATACCCCTTTCGGTGTGAAATTTCATATTACACTCATTTTACACCGGCATATGCATACATGTCAAGGGAGAATGCGCACAAAAAACAGGAGAAAATAAACATCGCTTTGCCCACGCCGAAGCGCCAAAACCCGGGTGGCTGACGTTACGAGGATGTCTCCGCCCGTCGGAGACCCTTCGTTCCCTCGCCTGTCAGCGGCGGGAGGCTTTTACGACGACGGAGGAGACGACGCCGACGAATGCGATAAGCGCCCAGATAACGGCGACACCGCCCCAGCCGAAAGGCTTAACCGCAACCGCGAAGAGTACGTTCGCCGCGGAGGCGAAGAAATAACCGCTGAAATCGAGTACTCCGTTCGCCGTCGAAACAACGCCGCTCTTTCCGAGACTCGGTATGTAGATTGTCCAGACAAGCGACGACATGAGACTTATACTCATGAGCGCAAGCGTCAGAAGCACAACATTGGCGCAGCTGTTCCCGAAAATCGCCGCAAGAAGAAAGAACGCCGCCGACGTAAAAGAGCATACGCCTGCCATCTTCACTCCGTCCTCTCGGAAAAGCCGTATGAGCGCAAGCGACAAAAACGGCATGAACGCACGTATGAACGCTATAACCGAAAAAATCATCTTCGAGGTGTTCGCTTCGTAGGCAAGGCGCTCGGTGAGATAGGTCGGAAGCCAGAAGTTTATCGACGCCGACGATACCTCAACTATTACGCTTATTATCATGTAGAAAATAAAGTCGTCCTGCTTGAATACCTTCGCAAATCCGCCGAAAAGCGACGTCTTTTCCTCGGTGCGTACCGTGCGCTTTATCGCGCCGCGCGCCTCAAGCCGCGAAAGCAGAATAAACGCCGCGACTCCTATCGCCGCCGACAGAATGCCTGCCGCAATAAACGTCCTCTTCCATTCGCCGGTCGCCATCGAAATGACGCTCGCTATGAGCGGTCCCGCAAAGCCGGCAAAAGACAGAAATACGTTGCAGATTCTCGCGTGCATATGCTCCATGTTCTCCGATATCGTCTTGACAAGAGGTCCGCGGAGCATGGAAAGCGAAAAGCCCATAACCGCAAAAAGAAGGTATCCGAGAACCGCCGACGTCGCGAACGGAAACGCGCACGACGCACCTCCGCAAAGCGCAAGTCCCGAAAGCACCATGTACTTCGACGCAACCTTGTCGCCTATGCGCCCGTTTATCAGCTGACCGGCGGCGTACATAATCATGTACGTCGAGGAAAGCGATCCTAAAAATTCCTTCCCGTAAAGTCCCGTCTCAAGCATCTCCGGCGTGGAAACGCTCAGAATGTGCCTCATAAAATAACTCGTTATGTATGAAAAGATGCATATCGCACCTATCTCGAACGACCTCGCCGCGCCGCTCTTATTCGCCGAGGCCGCCGTATCCGCCGTATCCGCCTGCATTGTTTATACTCCTTTTGTATCTTTCGTCAGCGGTTCTTCCGCAGTATACCTTGCCGCCTATCTCCGCGAAGTGGCGCCGCAGCTCCTCCGAAAGTCCGCTGTCGCTTATGAATGTGAAATTCGCGCTCGCGCTGCCGATTCTGTACATCGCGCTCTTGCCGAATTTTGTGTTGTCCGCCAAAACAAAAACCTTGTCCGCGGACTTTATCATCTGCCGTTCCGTGAGAAGCGTCACGTCCGAGAAGTTGAAAATCTCAAGCTCGTTCGACACCGCGCACGGGAAAATGAATACCTTCTGCATATGTATGCTCTCGAGAATCTGCACGGTGAGCGCACCGTCGAAAGCGTTCTCCTCTGCCTTGTATTCGCCGCCGAGAAGTATAGCCGTAAATTTCGCAAAGCCGCACAGTGCCTTGAAAACGTCAAGCGACTGCGTGGCAACCGTGAGCCGCGTGAAGCGCGCCTTCAGCGCCTCGGCGAAAGCAACCGCCGTGCTTCCGACGTCGATTCCTATTATGTCGCCCTCGCGCACGAACTCCGCCGCCTTTTCGGAAAGCTCCTTTTTAAGCTCGGTGTTTTCGTTCTTTCTCGTTTCGAGACTGCTTTGCAGCTCCATGCTGCGCTTCGCTATCGCACCTCCGTGCACCCTCACCAGAAGACCCTCCGCCTCCATGTGGTTGAGGTCGCGTCGTATCGTTTCGGGAGTCACTCCGAGCATCTCCGCAAGCTTCACTCTCGAAACCGCTCCGTCCTTCATCAAAAGGTTCATTATTCTGTCGTATCTTTCGTTTGCAAGCATCTTTTCCTCCGATTCTGTCATGCTGTTGCTTTTTCGTATCATTCAGTCATTTTTTGCAAAATGAACCACACTCTGATTTTACAACATTTTGACAAAAATGTCAATATATTTTTATGCTGAAAAATGCCGCTTTTTTATCATATTTTGTACTTTTGTGTTCGTAAAGAGAGTTTTATATAATTGAGAATGGAGAATTGAGAATTGATGTCGAAAAACGCTGAAGCGTTTTTCGGCAATTGAGAATTGAAAGTGGAGAATGGAGAATTGATGTTGAAAAACGCTGAAGCGTTTTTCTTCATTAAAAAATTATATGGTGCGTATTTTGAGGCTGTGCGATAAAGGGAAAGCGGATTTTTGACGAGGGTATGGGTGTTTGAGGTAATACGATTATTCCGAACCTCGTTGGTGTGTTGTAGGGAACGGGCTTGCTCGTTCCGAAAACCTCAGACAATTGCCAACATCGGATAATGCGCACTTGCAATAATCTTTTGCCGGTTTTCTACATGGTGACATACATAACCGTGCGTGCGGTTCTTGCGGACGGAGCAATCTACGCAGATGCTTCGCATCCTGTGTGTCCCTACGATACACCATGGAGAAAGTGCAAATCTCAAGCTTCGCACTACCCAAGAACCTTATCTTTGCGGAATTTAAACGTGGCGGCTTTTTCGTCGCTTTAAATTCCGCAAACGGTGTTTCCCACAAATTACTGTCCCAACAAAGCCTGATGCCAATGTTCCATTCGACCGAGACTTCGTCGAGGTTGAACGGAATATCCTCTGATACGCACAGTCCGCTTCATCTAAGTCGGCGACTTGCGTTTATGGTCGCCGACTTCGGCAGTGCCTTTAAATATAGTGCTTGTCCGACAGTCCCTCAGTCTGACGACTACGTCGTGACAGCTCCGGAGGTTTCTTTGCAACCGGTTGCACAGGGGATGCCTCCGGAGTTGGCAGAGCCAACTCGAGAGTAAATTGCTTCGCAATTTCTCTCGCGACTTTGTCGCCTCCAATACACCCAAGAGGAAGTGCCAATCTCAAGCTTCGCACTACCCAAGAACCTTATCTTTGCGGAATTTAAACGTGGCGGTTTTTTCGTCGCTTTAAATTCCGCAAACGGTGTTTCCCACAAATTACTGTCCCAACAAAGCCTGATGCCAATGTTCCATTCGACCGAGACTTCGTCGAGGTTGAACGGAATATCCTCTGATACGCACAGTCCGCTTCATCTAAGTCGGCGACTTGCGTTTATGGTCGCCGACTTCGGCAGTGCCTTTAAATATAGTGCTTGTCCGACAGTCCCTCAGTCTGACGACTACGTCGTGACAGCTCCGGAGGTTTCTTTGCAACCGGTTACACAGGGGATGCCTCCAATGCTGTCCCCGAGAGAAAGAGCTTATCCGACAGTCCCTCAGTCAGCTTCGCTGACAGCTCCCCTTACACAGGGGAGCCTCGGCGTCTGCGACGCCTCCAATACACCCAAGAGCAAGTGCAAACCTCAAAATTCGCACAAACCAAAAAGCTCATCTTTCCGTAATTTGTCGTCGAACGAAGTGAGGTACAAATTTCGGGAACGGGAGAAGGTAAAAATTACATTCCCCGCAAAGCCTGAAGCCAACCTCATCTTCGACCGAGACTTCGTCGAGGTTGAACGGAATATCCTCTGATACGCACAGTCCGCCCCATCTAAGTCGGCGACTTGCGTTTATGGTCGCCGGCTTCGGTATATCCTCCGATTACACAAAAGACTTTTCATTTCAAAGCGATAGCTTTGAAATCGATAAAGTTCTTTTGGTACTTTTCTTTCAAGAAAAGTACACCCCCGTAAGCCCCTGCGGCGAGCAGCCCCCGTAACCTTCGCCGTCAGTGCCCCTCCGTTAACACAATTTTGCGATTTTACAACATGATTTTGCTGTGCGGCGAAATTGACCGTATGTATAATATCACAAATTTTCAAGGAAAAAATGATGACTGAAAATGCAAAAACGTCCGCGCATTATGCAAAAGCGTCCCCCTGATTGTGCAGATGATACAAGCGAGGGTGATTATTTTTGTGCGTTGCGACGAAAATTCCGTTTGTGCAACCTGCCAAATAACAGTGTATACCCAAAGCAGAATTTTTGGCAAAGTACTTTACATTTTTATTGTCCCGTGGTATAATGCTATTGTAATGTTGCTCTGCGGAAAGGCTGCGGAGTAAAAATTACCGAAAGCAAACAGCTTTTATACCAATGAAAGGATGGTAACACAAAACATGACAAGAAGAATCGTAAGCCTCCTCCTCTGCGTCCTCATGGCTCTCGGCTCGTTCGGCGTTTTCGCATTCGCCGCCGCCGACGACCTTGTGCTTGACTACGCAGACAATTTCTGCAGAGGCAACGTAGACAGACACACTCTCTGCGTAACCGACATAAACGCCGAAAAGGACGGCAAGAAAGTTGTTAAGGTAACTCCTAACCCCGAAGGCGAGGGCGGAAGCCTCGGCATCAACCTCGACGCCTACGGACTCGACGGCAAGAAGATCGACCTCATCAAGTACAGATACGTCGTTATCGAGTACTACTACGAGACCCCCGAACAGCGTGCGAACGGCCCCATGTTCTTCAACATGATGGGCAAGACCTCTCCGTTCTCCGGTCATGTCGGCGCATTCGCCAACGAAAAGCTCGAAGCCAATAAGTGGGCAAAGGCTACCTTTAATGTAGGCGACCTTGTCAAGGCAAAGCTCAAGGCGGACTATGACCCCAGCGCTCCCTACCTCTCGCAGGTTCATATTTACCCCTACGGTCAGGGCGTCAAGCCGACCGCTCTCACGGCAAACGATATCATGTATATCTCCACCATCACCTTCACCGCCGACAACCCCAACCCCGACCGTGAGTACAACCTCGCCTTTAACAAGGGCGGCAACGGCGTCGAGGGTGAGGATATTAAGCTCACCGCAAAGGGCGGCGAAGAGGTAACCATCCCCGAGTGTACCTATAAGTTCGGCAACAACGAATTTGCAGGCTGGTTTGCAGGCTCCAATACCTCCAAGCTCTATCAGCCCGGCGACAAGTACACAATGCCCGAGCACGACCTCGGCTTCACCGCAATGTGGAAGATGAAGGTCGAAACTCCCGACGTAAAGTGCCTCCACTATCCCGATTACTACAACGGCGTCGTTGACGGAAGCAAGTTCGACGTTGTCCTCGAAGCCGGCAAGGCAACCGTCGGCGGTCTCGAAACCATCCGCTTCGTACCCAACCCCAATTCCGAAAAGCCCGATTACTTCGGCTTCGACGGCTGGAGCTACGGCGGCGCGCAGATCGACCTTTCGCAGTATAAGTACGCCGCAATCGTGTACTACTTCGGCACAAAGAACGACTACGGCGAAATCAGACCCGTTATGCGAATACTCAAGAGCTCCGGCAATACCGTAACAAAGTCTCTCATGACCGAGGGTACACCTCTCGAATACGGCAAGTGGAGCTACTCGCTCTTCGACCTCAACGAGCAGGCACAGTACCTCACAGAGACTCCGAACCTTGTTCAGATGCACATTCTCCCGATAGGTGAAAAGCGCAAGGTAACAGAGCTTTCGGCCGACGACGAGGTTTGCCTTTCCAAGATTGTGTTCATGAAGAACAAGCCCGATCCCAAGCTCTTCGCGGTACACACCGCATTCATCTCCGGCTACAGCGACGGCACCTTCAAGCCCGACAAGACAATGACCCGTGCCGAGGCATGCACAATAATCACACGTCTTCTCACAAGCGAGAACACAATTAAGGGTAAGTATGAGTCGAAGTTTACCGACGTCGCTAAGGGCGAATGGTACTACGACAACATAGCATACCTCGAAAACAAGGGTATACTCGCCTCCTACTCCGGCACGTTCGAGCCTAACAAGAACATCACACGGGCGGAGTTTGCGGAGCTTGTTTACAACATGGGACTCGCAAAGGACACCGGCAAGACCGTGACCTTCTCCGACGTTCCCGAAACGCACCCCAAGTATAAGGCGGTAATGGCGGCGGCATCGGCAGGTATCGTAGGCGGCTACGCAGACGGCACTTTCCTCCCCGACAGAACAATCACCCGTGCGCAGGTTGTTAAGGTAATCAACAATGCATACGGCAAGAAGGTTGCGAAGACGAAGGAAATCGCTCTCTTTGACGACACTCCTCTCTACACCGACCTTGCAGGCACGCACTGGGCATATACGGACATTATGGAAGCATCGATTAACCACGGCACCTGCGAGCAGGACGACAAAGGCGAGATTTGGTTCTTCGCAATAACCCCCGACGCAAAGCTTGACTACGCCTCCGGCAACGCAAAGGTAGCTGAGCTTGACAAGCTTGAAGCCGAGAGAATCGCCGAGATAAGAGCGACCAAGGACGAGCTTGCGGACAAGGTTACGGGTACCAAGTACTACGTTTCCTCCTCCACGGGCAACGACGACAACGACGGCAAGACTCCCGAAACCGCATGGAAGACAACCGCAAAGGTAAGCGGCGTTGCGTTCAAGAAGGGCGACGGCGTATTCTTCAAGAGAGGCGATATTTTCAGAGGCGGTCTCACAACGCGCGAATACACCTCCTACGGCGCATACGGCGAAGGTGCGAAGCCGATAATCATGCTCAGCCCCGAGAACGGTGCGGGCGAAGAGAAGTGGACTCTCGTTGAGGGTACAACCGATATTTACAAGTACCACATCGAGATGAACGACCTCGGCGGTGTTGTCTGCATGGACAAGGACGGCAAGGTTGTAAACTTCATGGAAAAGGTTTGCCTCTACAACGACGCGAACGGCTACTACGACAACGCAAAGTCCTACAAGCACTACAAGGAAATTCTCGATTACATAAAGGAGCTTCCTGCCGAGAGCGGCGACGTTTGCGTAAACGGCAAGGTTTCCACAGACGTACTGAGATACAAGAGCGACATATACGTAAGATGCGCCGCAGGCAACCCGGGCAAGGTTTACGCCTCCATTGAGTTTATAAACGGCGGAAGTGCGGTAATCTCCGGCAGAAGCAACGTAAATATAGACAACCTCGCACTCTTCTACGGATCACGCCACGGTATCGGTGCCGGCACGGTTCAGAATCTTGTTATCACGAACTGCGAGATAGGCTATATCGGCGGCGGCTACCAGAATTACGGCGGCACGACGATAGTGCGTTACGGCAACGGTATTGAAGTATACGGCGGCTGCGACAATTTTGTGATAGACAACTGCTATGTATATCAGTGCTACGACGCAGGCATCACGAATCAGCTCCAGAAGGGCGGCAGCGAGAACTACACCGAGCAGAACGTAAAGTTCACGAACAATGTTCTCGTAGACAGCTGCTACAACATCGAGTACTTCATGGGCGTGAGCGACACGGGTCTTGCGACGAGACTTCTCAAGAACATCGAGTATTCCGGCAACCTTATCCGCCGTGCAGGCTTCGGCTGGGGCAGAGGTGCAAACCCCTCCAATGCGGCTAACATCAAGGGTTGGGATCACTACAATATGTCCGAGAACTTCGTCATCAAGAACAACGTATTCGACCGTTCCAAGGGCGTGCTTCTCCACATCGGCGCAGGCACAATGGGATGGCTTCCGGCTCTCGAGGGCAACACCTACATTGAGCATCAGGGCAGAAACCTCGCTCAGTACGGTCAGAACCCCACGACGACCTTCAAGTACAACACCGTAACCGAGGGTACTATCAAGGACACCTTCGGCGAAAAGAACCCCTCCGTTTACTTCCTCGAACCCGAAAAAAACTGAAAATAACAGTCTATCCTCCCGAGCCGTCTGCGGCGGCTCGGGAGGATTTTTGTGCGGGCGAGGGTCACGGGAGGTCTCCGACGGGCGTAGATTACGATGGTGTCCTTTTCTTGAAAGAAAAGGACCAAAAGAACTTCAAAAGCAAAGCTTACGCTTTGCAGGATGGGTGTCTTGGAGTGAGCGGGCGTAGCCGCCAGAGAAATTGCGAAGCAATTTACTCTCGAGTTGACCGTGTCAACTCCGGTGGCTCTGCCAACTCCGGAGGCATCCCCTGTGTAACCGGTTGCAGAGCAACCTATGGAGCTGGCACGACGAAGTCGTCGGACTGAGGGGCTGTCAAATCAGCACCATAATCCAAGAAAATACCGCGTTCGGTGCGCATATATGCGCGCCATAAACGCAAGTCGCCGAACGAAATGGGGCAAGGACTCATCTAATCGAATAGAATACGAAAGTCGGTCGCCATAAATTCAAGCGACCGACTTCGGTATTATCTCAGATAAGCACTGTCCAAAGGCTTCCCTTCGACCGAGGCGTTGCCGAGGTTGTTGTGCAGCAAGCTGCACGAAAGTAAATGCTTCGCAAGCTCGCATTTCTTTCCGCGTCCTACATAAGCTTAGACTTAATCCTGCAAAACGCAGTTTTGAAATCGATAAAGTTCTTTAGCGAAAGCAACAAAGTTGCGTCGCCTGAAAGCAACTTTGTTGCGTCGCACGTTTCTTTCAAGAAAAGTACATTCCCATCCCCTCGCACGCCTCGTTTCTGAGTCTCATGAGGGTAAGTCTGTTGCGGACGAGTGGGGAGTACTCGCAGATAAGGGGAAGCTTTTCGGACGGCACGCCGATGTCCTCAAGCGAGGACTTCATGCCGAGCCTTGAGCAGAGCGGCAAAAGCTCTGCGACGGTCGGTATTTCACCGACAACCTCGCGGATTTCACTCCATTTGCTTTCAATAAGCTCTGCCGTAATACCGGCGCAGGCGTCGCTTTTGTTCTCGGTGATGATAGCCTCGGCAAGTCTTTCGCCGAAAAACGCGGCAATGTAATCGTCGCCGGGACGGCGGCAGTCGTGCCACTTGGGGCTTGTTTCGGAAAGTCCGTGATAAACCTTCGACGCAATGAGCGTGCCGACGCCGACCTTTTCTCCGTGAAGTGCGTCCGAGCTTGCGCCGAGACCGTCCGGGCGCATCTCGATGAGGTGCGATATGTGGTGTTCCGCGCCCGACGCACAGCGTGAGTTGCCGAGAAGCTGCATTGCGAGTCCCGAAAGGACAAGACCGTACATGAGCTTTTCGTAAGCGTGGGTTTCGCCTTTTGCAAGGTCTTCCGCAGCGGCGGTGACTTCTTTTGCGGCGTCAAGGGTCATGCGGTAAATGCTTTCGCAGAGGTATTCGCCGGTGAGAATATTGCCTATCCGCCACTCGGCAAGGGCTATGTATTTGCCTATCATGTCTCCGACTCCGGAGGCGGTGAGCCTTGCCGGGGCTTTCGAGATGATGTCAAGCTCCGCGACCACTATTTTCGGCGACACGGCGGTGAAGGTTTTTTTGAAGCCGTACCACGTCATTGCGGCGACCGACGAGCAGAAGCCGTCAACCGACGCCGCGGTCGGGCAGGAGGCGAACGGAATGCCGAGTTTATACGCGGAATAGCGCGTGATGTCATGCACCGTCCCCGAGCCTACGGCGACAAGGTAGTCCGTGTCCTTCGGTATTCTTTCGAGAGCCATGGCGACTCCGTGTTCGTCGGCGTGGAGTCCGTCCGGCGGCAGGATTATCTCGCAGTCGGCTTTCGGTCTGCGGTCCTCCGCGGCGCGGTACGTGTTCTCGTCGTATATTGCCGCCGACTTTCCGTGAAGTCCGTGTTCTTTTGCGTAATCGGCGAAGCCGCGCATTGCTCCGCTCTCTATTACGCAGAATTCGGTCGTCATTGTGTGTTCGCGGCCGCACGCGCACGCACCGCTTAATCTCTTGCTGTCTGTTATCATTTTTTATCACTCCTTAATTGGTTTACGAAAGTGTTCTTTTACGATGGGTCTCCGACGCCTTCTTTTCTTGAAAGAAAAGAAGCAAAAGAACTTTTGCCGATTTCAAGGCTATCGCCTTGAAATGAAAAGTCTTTTGTATTGTTTGGAGAAATACCGCACGACATCGTCAACGACTCCGTCGTGAAATGGGCAAGACTCATCTTATCCGAGGTCGGAGCGTTCAACCTCGACGAGGTCTCGGTCGAAGGTGAGGTTGGCATCAGATTTTGTGGGGAATGTATCCGAACTTCTCCCGTTCGCAAAATTTATTGCGTGCTCAGCACACTTCGCACACGATAAAATTTTACGAAGATATGGCTTTTGGGTGGTGTGCGTGATTGAAATGCGTACTTGCTCACGGATGTATTAGAGTGAGTCGGCGAAGCCGCTCACGAGGCTCCCCTGTGTAAGGGGAGCTGGCGGTGAAACCGCCTGAGGGGCTGTCGGATAAGCACTCTCTCAATGGTGTAGCATAGCAACTGCGAAGCTGACTGAGGGACTGTCGGATAAGCATTCTCTCCATGGCATTTTGTAGGGACACACAGGATGCGAAGCATCTGCGTAGATTGCTCCGTCCGCAAGAACCAAACGCACGGTTATGTATACCGCACCGTAGAAATGCGGCAAACGATTATTGCAAATGCGTATTATCCGATGTCGGCGGTTATCGGAGATTTCGGAACGAGCAAGCCCGTTCCCTACAAAATGTCAAAGAGGTTTGCAATAAAATCGTATTATCGCAAACATCAAAAAACTCGGATAAAAACTATAATCAACAGCCCCTCAGTCAGCTTCGCTGACAGCTCCCCTTGCACAGGGGAGCCTCGGCGACGAGGTCGCCTCCAATAATACCATGGAGATAGTACGAATTCTGAAAATCTCACCCCCAACACCCTCGGCGAAAATCCGGCATTCCGTTATCGCACACCCTCAAACTCCGCACCATTCAAATATTGAAGAAAAGCGAAGCTTTTCAACGTCAATTATGCATTATGCATTATGAATTATGAATTCTGCCTTTCTTTCCCTTTGCCGCACACCCTCAAAGTCCGCACCATACAATTATTGAAGAAAAGCGCAGCTTTTCTACCTTTTCTCTTCACTCTTCACTCTTCACTCTTCTCTCTTAACTTGAAAAGCTCCGCTTTTCAACACCAATTTTCCATTCTCCACTTTCAATTCTCAATTCTTGAAAAGCGAAGCTTTGCTTTGCCCATAGTACGCATTCTTGCCGTGCTTACGCAGCCAGTGACGGTCAAGAAGCTCGGGCTGAAAATCGGCGCGCGGATTAAGGGTTAGAGTGTGAAGTGCCATCATCGCAACCTCTTCGAGGACTATCGCATTCTCGACCGACTTCTTCGCGTTCGCTCCCCAGCAGAACGGACCGTGCGAGTGAACGAGAGCCGCCGGGACTTCAAGCACCGTTTTTTCGTCGAAAAGCTCCGCTATCACCTTGCCCGTTTCCGCTTCGTAGTCGCCTTTTATCTCCGCCGCCGTCATTTTTCGCGTACACGGAACTTCACCGTAAAATGCGTCCGCGTGGGTTGTGCCGAGGGGCGGAATGCCTCTGCCTGCCTGCGCAAAGACCGTTGCGAACCGCGAATGCGTATGCGTTATGCCGCCGATTTCGGGGAAAGCGCGGTAAAGGTACACGTGCGTTGGCGCGTCCGACGAGGGGTTAAGCTCTCCCTCGACGACCTTTCCGTTTTCGTCGATTATCACGATATCCGACGGACGCAGTGCGTCGTAATCGACTCCGGAGGGCTTTATTGCGATGAGTCCGGTTTCGCGGTCGCGCTCGGACACATTGCCCCATGTAAGGGTTATAAGTCCGTTTGTTTTAAGCGAAATATTCGCTTCGTACACTCTTTCTTTGAGTTCAGATAACATTTTTTCTTTTCCGCCTCACTTTTTTTGCTTCGGCTGTTGACATTTCGTCCGCCGTCTGATATAATTATACCGTATTCTCATATTATTGCAATACTCGGCGCAAAAGGCGGTAAATGCGCAATGTTTTTCGTAAAACGCGCAAATTTTACCGTGAAATGAGCAGGACTGCGTTATGCGGCAAAGAAAGGGGAGCGGTATGTTTTGGAAAAGAAACGGCTGACCGACAGGCAGAATGAGATACTCGATCTTATCAACGACCACAGTTTTCTCACGGTGGCGAAGATAGCGGAGCTGACGTACACCTCGGAGTCGAGTGTGCGCAGGGATCTTGCGCGGCTCGAGAGTCTTTACTGCATACGGCGCACCCACGGCGGAGCGTGTGCGCTTGACGATGTGAACCGTCCGGCGAAGCTTGACGACCGCATGAACAAGAACACGCTTGCGAAGCGAGTGATAGCAAAAAAAGCCGCCGCTATGTTAAGCGACGGGCAGAGCATAATGCTTGACAGTTCGACGACTGCCGGTTTTCTGATTCCGCACATAGCGAAGCTTCGCGACGTGACGGTATTCACGAACAACATGATAACAGCCGTGAACGCGGTGAATTTTTCGATAGACACGCACTGTCTCGGCGGTCATGCGATAGGCGGCAACGCCGTGCTTTCGGGCGAGGACACATATGCGGCGATAAGCCGTTTGCGGCCCGACATACTGTTTTTCTCGTCGCAGAGCATAGACCGCGACGGTCTCATAACCGACCCGACGCCCGAGGAGAACTATGCGCGGCGGCTCATGCTCGAGAGTGCGCGCAAGCGTGTGTTCTTATGCGACAGCGGCAAATTCGGTTCGCGCTCGCTCTACGTGCTGACCTCGGCGGAAGACCTCGATGCGTGCGTCTTCGACACACCTTGGGACGACTTCCGCGGCAAGTGCGAGGTGAAATGACAGGCGAGGGCTTACGAAGGTACGGGGGGACGGGAGTGTCCTTTTCTTGAAAGAAAAGGACCAAAAGACGCAGGGTTATGTACTTTTCTTGAAAGAAAAGTACCAAAAGAACTTTATCGATTTCAAAGCTATCGCTTTGAAATGGAAAAGTCCTCGATATATTAGAGAAAGTACCGCATTCGGTCGCCATAAATTCAAGCGACCGAATGAGATGAGGCAGGACTCATCTTATCCGAGGTCGGAGCGTTTAAGCTCGGCAACGCCTCGCTCAAAGGGAACATTGGCATCAGGCTTTGTGGGGACTGTAATCCGGGGCAACACCGTTTGCGGAATTTAAAGCGACGAAAAAGCCGCCACGTTTAAATTCCGCAAAGATGAGGTTTTTGGGCGGTGCGAAGCTTGAGATTGGCACTTCCTCTTGGGTGTTTCATGGAGGAGGCGAAGCCGCCAGAGAAATTGCGAAGCAATTTACTCTCGAGTTGGCTCTGCCAACTCCGGAGGCATCCCCTTGTGTAACCGGTTGCAAAGCAACCTCTGGAGCTGGCGGTGAAACCGCCTGAGGGGCTGTCGGATAAGCACTTTCTCAATGATGTAGCAGAAAAATTAAACAATCCCTCAGTCAGCTTCGCTGACAGCTCCCTTTACACAAGGGAGCCTCGGCGACGGAGTCGCCTCCAATAATACCATGGAGGTAATACAAATTTCGCACAACCACAAACACCAATACCCTCGGCAAAAATCCGGCATTCCGTCAACGGCACAACCTCTGACTCGCACCATACAAATTATTGAAGAAAAACGGCGCAAGGCGTTTTTCTACCACTTCTCTTCACTCTTCACTCTTCACTCTTCTCTCTTAACTTGAAAAGCTCCGCTTTTCAACCCCAATTCTCCATTTTCCATTCTCAATTCTCAATTTTTGAAAAGCGCAGCTTTCGTAAAGGTCGAACATCACTTTTACATCGGAGGTAATTATGAATCTCAAAGAAAAGAAGCTGTTCTTACTCGACATGGACGGCACGATATATCTTGACAACGAGCTTTTCGACGGCACTGTGGATTTTCTTTCCAAGGTGCGCGGACGCGGCGGAAAGTACGTATTTATGACAAACAACTCGTCGAAGAGTGTGGACAAATACATCGGGAAGCTTGCGTCTCTCGGCATAGCGTCGGACGCCTTGGACTTTCTGACGTCGGTTGACGCGACGATTGCGTTTTTGAAGCCAAAGAATTACAGGAAGATTTACGCTCTCGGCACGGAGTCGTTCCGCGAACAGCTTTTGTCTGCCGGGCTTCCGGCGGTTGATTGTTTCGAGGGACGCGGAGAGGACATCGACTGTTTATGCATGGGCTTTGACACGGAGCTTTCCTTCCGCAAGCTTGAGGACGCCTGCATACTGCTCATGGGGCGGCCGGAGGTTGACTACATAGCGACGAACCCGGATCTTGTTTGTCCGACGTGGTACGGTTACGTCCCCGACTGCGGTTCGGTGAGCATAATGCTTGAGAACGCGACGAAACGCAAGCCGCGGTTTATCGGCAAGCCCGAGCCGGAAATGGCGTTATCGGCTATGGCGAAGTTCGGCTTCACGCCGGAGGAAACGGTTGTTGTGGGCGACCGCCTCTACACCGACATTGCCTGCGGAGTGAACGCCGGTATCGGCACGGCGTTTGTCCTGAGCGGCGAGGGTACGCTTGCCGACATCGAAAAGTACGGCGTTACTCCCGACCGCGTCTACAAAAACATACGCGAAATGGCGGATGAGCTGTGAAAACTACAAGGCGTCTCCGACGGGCGAGGGTTACGGGGGGGACTCGCCGCAGGGGCGAGGGTTACGGGGGGGCTGCGACGCGTTCTTTCTTGAAAGAAAGAACCAAAGAACTTTATCGATTTCAAAGCTATCGCTTTGAAATGAAAAGTCTTTTGTATAGTTTGGAGAAATACCGCACGACATCGTCAACGACTCCGTCGTGAAATGGGCAGGACTCATCTTGTCCGATATCAGAGCGTTTAAGCTCGGCAACGCCTCGCTCAAAGGGAGCATTGGCATCAGGCTTTGTTGGGACTGTAATTCGGGGCAACACCGTTCGCAAATGAAACGCCTCGCAAAGCTCGACAATTTCATTTTGCGAAGATGAGGTTCTTGGAAAATACGAAGTACGAGGTTCGCAATTTCTCTGGCGGCTTCGCCGACTCCATGCAACACCCGTGAGAAAGTGCTTGTCCGACAGTCCCTCAGTCAGCTTCGCTGACAGCTCCCCTTACACAGGGGAGCCTCGTGAGCGGCTTCGCCGACTCACTCCAATACACCAATACCCTCGGCAAAAATCCGGCATTACGTCCATGTTACAGCCTCAAAATCGCACCATACAATCAATGAAGAAAACCGCCTTTCGGCGGTTTTCGACAACAATTTGTGCGAAGCACAAACTTCACGCTTTGCGAAGCAAAGCCCTTCTCGCAAGCTTTGCTTGCGCTTCTCTCGTTCCGAAGGAACGACTTAACTCGTTGAAAAACGTTGAAAAAACGTTTTTCAACGCATCGCCGCCTTAATAAATTCACGGAACAGAGGGTGAGCCTTGTTGGGACGGCTCTTAAGCTCGGGGTGGAACTGCACACCGACAAACCACGGGTGAACGTCGGTCGGAAGCTCAATTATCTCGCAGAGCTTTCCGTCGGGGGAAAGTCCGGCAAGTATGAGTCCGTTCTCCTCGAGAGCCTTGCGGTAGTCGTTGTTTACCTCGTATCTGTGGCGGTGACGCTCCTCTATGTGAAGCGTGCCGTAGGCGTCTGCGGAGTGAGTTCCCTCCTTGATGTCGCAGGGATAATGACCGAGACGCATTGTGCCGCCTTTTTCGGAGATATTCTTCTGGTCGGGCATGATATCTATAACGGGGTACTTCGTCTTGGGGTCAAGCTCGGTGGAGTTTGCTCTGTCCATGCCGCAAACGTCCCTTGCAAACTCGCAGACCGCCATCTGCATACCGAGGCAGATTCCGAGGAACGGTACCTTGTGTTCCCTTGCGTACTTGACCGCAAGTATTTTACCCTCGATACCTCTGTCGCCGAAGCCGCCGGGGACAAGTATTCCGTCGTAACCGCAGAGAATTTCATCGACGTTGTCCTCGCTCACGTTTTCCGACTGAATCCAGCCTATTTCGACGTCCGCACTGTTCTCAAAGCCGCCGTGGCGGAGCGCCTCGGCAACCGAAAGGTATGCGTCGTGAAGCTCGACGTACTTGCCGACAATCGCAATTTTCACCTTGTGCTCAAGGTGCTTTATTCTGTCAACAAGACCCTTCCACTCGTTGAGGTTGGGCTCGGGAGCGTAGATGTTGAGTCTTTCGAGAACGGCGTGGGCAAGACCCTCTTCTTCAAGCAGAAGCGGAACTTCGTAGAGCGTGTCTGCGGTGAGGTTGTTTATGACGTAGTCCTTTTTGACGTTGCAGAAAAGGGCTATTTTTTCTTTCATATCGTCCGGGAGTCTTGTTTCGCAGCGGCAGACGAGGATATCCGGCTGAATACCGACCGAGAGAAGCTCCTTGACGCTGTGCTGAGTCGGCTTAGACTTGAGTTCGTCCGAACCCGTGATGTACGGCACAAGGGTTACGTGGATGAACATGCAGTTTTCCTTGCCGACGTCAATCTGCACCTGACGGCAAGCCTCGAGGAACGGCTGAGATTCGATATCGCCGACCGTACCGCCGATTTCGGTGATGACGAAGTCTGCCTTTTTGGTCTCGCCGAGCTTGTAGACGTTGCTCTTTATTTCGTTTGTGATATGGGGAATGACCTGGACGGTACCTCCGAGGTAGTCGCCGCGGCGCTCCTTTGTGATTACCGACCAATATATCTTACCGGTGGTGACGTTGGAGTACTTCGACATATTTTCGTCGGTAAAGCGTTCGTAGTGACCCATATCGAGGTCGCACTCAGTGCCGTCGTTTGTGACGAAAACCTCGCCGTGCTGATAGGGACTCATTGTGCCGGGGTCAATGTTTATGTACGGATCGAACTTCTGAAGAGCTACCTTATAGCCTCTTGCCTTGAGGAGTCTGCCGAGAGATGCCGCCGTAATGCCTTTTCCGAGTCCGGAAACGACGCCGCCCGTGACGAAAATATACTTTGGAAACATACCTTGTCTCACCCTTCTTTCAAAAAATACATCATATTATATTATACGTCCGCCCGTTTGTCAAGACCTTCGGATTTTTATTTACACAATGACTCAAAATGCTTTAACAACGCACCCGATTTGTAAACCGCCGTTTACTGTTCGCGACGAAATTCACGTGAGAACCACCGTAATTAACAATCGCCTATGAGGTTAGTTTTTTGCAACAAGAAGTTAGTTTTCACCATTGAATAAGAGGGCGGTATGTGGTATAATACAAATGAGAAATTGTAGGCTTTGACCGCACACAAGGAGATAGATAATACCATGTCAAAAAAATTTGAAAAGAACGCCCGTGTTTGCTTCGTCGGCGACAGCATAACGGCAAACGGCGGATACATTGCCAAGGTTTTCGACTACTACCGCACAAATCTTCCCGAGCTTGGCGTTAAAATGTACAACTGCGGCGTCGGCGGAGACTCGGCAAGGGGAGCGTTTAACCGCCTCGACGAGGACGTATTTGAAAAGTTCAACCCCACCGAAATTGTTCTCATGTTCGGTATGAACGACTGCGGCTATCCGCACTTTGCCGACACGGACGTCGAGAAGCGCGACAGAGACACCCTTGAAAAGCGCAAGGTTCATCTTGACTCAATGTACAAGCTCTGCGAAGCATTCAAGGCGCACGGACTTCCCGTCACCCTCTGCTCACCCACACCCTACGACGAGTCGTCGCCGCTTCTGAACGAGACGAACTACATCGGAGTCCGTGACGAGCTTACGACCTACTTCAAGCTTTACGCCGAGGCGCTTTCCGACTTTACGTTCAAGAACAAGGTCGATTACATAACGCCCCTCACGGCGCTTGAGAAAGAGCTTGCCGAGAAGAGACTGCCGTCCTTCATAAACCCCGACCGTATTCATCCGAATGCGATGGGTCACGACGGCATGGCGGCGATTTTCCTCAAGAGTCAGGGCTTTGATGTCACGCTTCCCACCGTCGAGAGTCTTGCCGCAGGCAAAGAGGTGCTTCCTCCGCTCTCCGCAATTAACGCCGAGCGCAAAAAAAACGAGGAAGCACTCAGGGGATGGCTTGCGTTTATTGATTTTCTGTTCTCGCAAAATCTCAAAGGCAAGTCCGACGAAGAGCATATCGTTTACTGGACGCAGAAGCTTGCCGAAACTCCCGAGAGTGACCCTCAGCACGCGCGCATAGCAAACTACCTCGAAATCAAACCCAACGAAAAGGCGTACCTCAAAAAGCTTGTCGAGCTTACCGACGAAATGGTGAAGTAATCGACGCAGGGAGCTTACGGGGGCTGACGCCGCAGAACGACTGACAATTGACGATTGACGATTGACGATTACGGAGCTGCTCGCCGCAGGGGCGTCTGCGACACGTTACTTTCTTAAAAGAAAGTAACCAAAGAACTTTATCGATTTCAAAGCTATCGCTTTGAAATGAAAAGTCCTTTACGCAGTTTGGAGAAAGCACCGTTCAACCTCGGCAACGCCTCGGTCGAAGGGGAGCAAGGACTCATCTAACCGAATACAGTACGGCGACCCGACGCCATATATGCAAGCGTCGGGTCGTGATTTTTTTGGCTTCAGGCTCTGTTGGGACTGTATCCGGACTTCTCCCATTCGCAAAATTTATTGCGTGCTTCGCACACGATAAAATTTTGCGAAGATGAGGTTTTTGGGTGGTGCGTTGTTTGAAGTTAGCACTTTCTTATGGGTGTTGTCCGGAGGTAGCGGAGCTACCGAGGCGCCCCTGTGTAAGGGGAGCTGGCGGCTTTGCCGCCTGAGGGGCTGTCAATATGTGATTATGTATACCTCCCCGCAGAACCGCAACAATCGGTAAGCACCATACAATCAATGCAGAAAACCGCCTTTCGGCGGTTTTCGACCCTAACGTCGCGACACGAAGTGTCATGCGACATTTCACATCGAGCGAAGCGAGATATTTCACGCATTCCGTTAGGAATGCATTTCACGTGTTCCGCAAGGAATACCTTTCACTTGAAAAGCAAAGCTTTGCCACAAGCTTTGCTTTTCTTCCTCTTCTCTTCACTTTTCCCTCTTCTCTCTTCACTTGAAAAGCTCCGCTTTTCACCTCACCCTCACCGCCACGACCGACATATCGTCGTCGTGAATGCCGAGAGAGCGCGCCTTGGCGAGGATAGCTGACGCGAGCTTTGAGATATCCTCGTTCACGTTGAAGCCGAGAATCTCGGCAAGCCACGGCGTATTGTCAAAGTTTTCGGTAATACCGTCCGAGAGCAAGAGAATAACGTCGCCCGAGTGGAGAGAAAAGGACGTGTTCTCGGCGGAAAACGCGCCGATTATACCTGCCGGCGGCGTTTCGGAGGATATCTTGTAGAGCTTCGCCGACCTGACGACGTATGCCGGCGCGGCGCCTGCCTTGATGAACGACGCCTTTGAATCGAGAAGGTCGATTTCCAGAAGATCCACCGTCGCAAAACACTCGCTGCTGTTGGAGAGGAGAAGGTTGTTGAGAAGCTCAAGCGTTGCGCCCTTGTGCGCGCCCGTCGAGAGAAGCTTTTCAATGAATACCGACGTGAGTCTCGACGTCAGCGCAGCCTCTCTGCCGCTTCCCATTCCGTCGGAAATAAGTGCGTAAAAACGGTCGCGGTCGCTCTCAAAAAAGCTTACGCTGTCGCCGCTCACGCTTTCGCCGTCCTTTGCATGGCACGCCTTTGCATACTCAACGAATATGCGCCTTTTGCGGCGGAAAAGCATGTGCGTTTTAGTCCCGTAGGGTACAAATTCCGGCGGCGACAGCAGTATTCCCGTTGCCGCGCTCATCTTGACCGCAAGCTCCGCGGCGCTGTACGACACGGTTTCTATTCTCACTCCTTCGCAGTCGATGACCGTGTCTCTGCCGGAGGTCGCCGTCACCCTTTCGGGGAAAATGCGGATTGCCGCGAGAGCCGCCGTCACCTGCGCCGCTGTTTTGACGCTCGGCTCGCCTCTTTCCGCGCAGTCCTTGGTCGTATACTTGATAAGCCGCGCCACCGACGAATACTCCGCCGCAAGAACCTCCGTCTTGTTGCTCTTGAAGTAGTCGGTGAACAGCTCCCTGTACGCGGAATTTACGCAGTACAACAGCTTTTCAAACGACACGCACCCCTCGGCAAAGCTGTCCGGGAGGTCTTTTTTTGTGAGCTTGCCGCCGCAGAGAGCCTTAATCATGACGTCGGACGACGCAACCTCTCTTCGGCACTTGCAGTCCTTCGCCGCGCGGCAGCGCAAACAGAAACCCGAACACACTTTTTCGACCGTCTCCTTTACCTCGGCAAGAGGCGGTGTTTTCATGCGCTCCGACATCCTGTAAAAAATCTGCGACAGTGACGAAAACGCTTCGGACAAACCGTCAAATTCCTTTACCGTATCCGCAAAGCCGACGTCGGAGGCGGAAATAACGGCGTTGCGTCCGTCCCTTTCGTTCACACGACCGAGGGTGCGGCTTTTTATATGCGCCATAAACGACACGAAAAGCACCGACGCGATTACTGCGTCAGCAACGCAGCGGAAATATGCGGCGTCGTCGCCCAAAAGAAGAACGAGAGCGGTACTCACCGCCGCATGGGTACACGGCACTGTCCACACACGCTTCTTTTCGAGTGCGCCTTCGGCTATTCCGCAGATGCCGAGAACCGCCGGGAGAAAGGGTGCGGAAAAGGCGGTTGTGCCGAACACGACGCCGGCGCAAGCTCCGACCGCGCTTCCGTACATACGCGAAAAGCACATTGTGAGAAGCGAAGCGCAGACTGCCGCCGGCGACGAGCCGTAGTAGCTTAGGTCGCGGAGCGAGAAGCAGAGCACCGCCCACGGAAAGAATTTTGCGGCGGTCGAAAGGGGTTCGGGGTCGTCCTTTTCGTTTGACGTAAACATATACGCCGCAAGAGCCGAGAGTCCGACGTGCAGAACCGACATGACGGCGTTTTCGACGGTAAAGCCGAAGGCGAGGCGCAGAAGCGACATAAAGCCTGCCGACGAGAGCGCGATTATCATGCGTGTGGCGCGCGACTCGTCGAATTTAGCCGAGGAGTATATGAGGCGCACCGCGAAGGCGGCGATGTTGAGACCGAGGTATGAGATTTTATACTGCGGATAGAGCAGTGAGGCGGCGAGAGTGCCGGCGAAGGTGAATGCAACGTCGGTGCGCGACGACGCCAAAAACGCCGTGCCGAAAGGGTATGCGCTGTCGCCTATTCTGCCGAGAGAAAAAGCGAAGCCTGCCGCGAACGCCGCCGCCTTGCGTGCGATTTCGGAAAACACTTCACCGAACGGACGGTGCGGTATATCTTTATGTACTTTCGGCAGGGGGAATGCGCTTCGCACCGTGCTTTTTACGAACTCTGCCGCCGTGCGGAGCGTATTTGCGACCGACTGTGTGCCGATTGTTTCCGCGTTTCTGTGCTTTTTTCCGCCGCCGCTCTGCGGCCTTACTTCCGGATTCACTTTCTCTTTCCTTTGTTCCCGTCGGGAACTACCTTTCGATTCTTTTTGCCTGCCCGTTTGTCCTATGCATTGTATCAGCGGCAGAGCGTGAAAAGTGTCGGAAAAGAGGACGGTTATGTATTATTTAACAAAAAGGTCACAGCAGTGATGAAAAACAAGTGTATAATAATATAGTACACAGCGTGAAATAAAGTGCCGGAGGGTGCATAGATACGGGGTGTTCTTTCTTGAAAGAAAGAACCAAAGAACTTTAAAACAAAGTAGTTTCTTATGGGTGTAGCAATGGAGGTAGCGGAGCTACCGAGGCTCCCCTTGTGTAACCGGTTGCAGAGCAACCTATGGAGCTGTCAGCGAAGCTGACTGAGGGACTGTCAATTTAGCACTATAATCCGAGAAATACCGCACGACATCGTCAACGACTCCGTCGTGAAATGGGCGGACTCATCTTATCAGAGGTCGGAGCGTTTAAGCTCGGCAACGCCTCGCTCAAAGGGAGCATTGGCATCAGGCTTTGTTGGGAATGTATCCGAACTTCTCCCGTTCGCAAATGAAACGCCTCGCAAAGCTCGACAGCAAAATTCGGTGAAGAGAGCGTTTTGGACGGTGCGTGATTTGGGGTTTGCACTTGCTCTTGGGTGTATTGGAGGCGACAAAGTCGCGAGAGAAATTGCGAAGCAATTTACTCTCGAGTTGGCTCTGCCAACTCCGGAGGCATCCCCTGTGTAAGGGGAGCTGGCGGTGAAACCGCCTGAGGGGCTGTCGGATAAGCACTCTCTCAATGGTGTAGCATAGCAACTGCGAAGCTGACTAAGGGACTGTCGGACAAGAACTTTCTCAAGGGTGTAGCATGACAATTACAAAGCCGCCTGAGGGACTGTCGGATAAGCATTCTCTCTATGGTGTACCGTAGGGACACACAGGATGCGAAGCATCTGTGTAGATTGCTCCGTCCGCAAGAACCGCACGCACGGTTATGTATACCGCACCGTAGAAAAGCGGCAAAAAATTACAGCAAATACGTATTATCCGATGTTGGCAATTGTCTGAGGTTTTCGGAACGAGCAAGCCCGTTCCCTACAAAACACCAATGAGTCTCGGAATAACCGCACAATCCCAAACACCAACACCCTCGGCAAAAATCCGCTCTCCCTTTATCGCACAACCTCAAACTCCGCACCATACAATTATTGAAGAAAAGCGAAGCTTTTCAACGTCAATTATGCATTATGAATTATGAATTATGCCTTTCTTTCCCGTTATCGCACAGCCTCAAAATCTGCACCATACAATTTTGAGAAAGTGCTTGTCCGACAGTCCCTCAGTCAGCTTCGCTGACAGCTCCCCTTGCACAGGGGAGCCTCGTGAGCGGCTTCGCCGACTCACTCCAATACACCAACACCCTCGGCAAAAATCCGCTCTCCCGTTATCGCACAACCTCTGACTCGCACCATACAATTTAATGAAGAAAAACGCTTCAGCGTTTTTCCACATCAATTTTCCATTCTCCACTTTCAATTCTCAATTGTCGAAAAACGCTTCAGCGTTTTTCGACCGCAACTTGCCCGAAGGGCAAACATCCCGGCTTTGCAAGGCAAAGCACTTCACGCAAGCTCTGCTTGCGCTTCTCTCGTTCCTACGGAACGACATCACTTCTCTATCGGGGGTATTCATATGAGTAAAGCAAAAATAATATGCGGTGTAGACATCGGCGGCACGAAATGTGCGCTGACAATCGGCGAAAGTGCCGGCGGCAGTATCAAGGTGCTTGACAAGGTGAAATTTGAGACGCCGAAAAGGGACCCGGAGGGGACTGTTGCGCACTTTTTTGCGGAGCTTGACGAAAGGTTCGGAAAATACGGAGTCGAGGCGATAGGCATAAGCTGCGGCGGACCTCTTGACAGCAAAAAGGGCGTTATTCTCTCGCCTCCCGGACTTCCGGGGTGGGACGGGGTACACATAGTCGAAAAATTCCGCGAGCGGTACGGTGTGCCGTGTGCGGTGCAGAACGACGCGAATGCGTGTGCGCTTGCGGAGTGGCGCTACGGTGCCGGCAAGGGCAGTGAGAACATGGTATTTCTGACGTTCGGCACGGGACTCGGAGCAGGCATAATAATCGGCGGCAGGCTGTATTCCGGCACGAACGACATGGCAGGCGAGGTCGGTCACATACGTCTTGAGAGCTACGGTCCGGTCGGCTACGGCAAGAGCGGTTCTTTCGAGGGCTTTTGCAGCGGTTCCGGCATAGCGGAGCTTGGCCGCATGAAAGCGAAGGAGCTTATGCAGATGGGAAAGCGCGCGTCGTACTGTCCCGACGGCGACCTTGCGGCGGTAAACGCGAAGGTAATAGCCGACTGTGCGGACGCCGGTCACGAAGACGCTCTCGAGATTTACCGGACGTCCGGCGAATATCTCGGCAGGGGTTTGTCCGTGCTTATCGACATACTGAATCCCGAGGTTATCGTTATCGGCAGCGTTTTTGCGCGCAGCGAGTCTCTTCTGCGTCCGTCCATGGAGCGCGTTCTTAACCGCGAGTCGCTCTCACATTCTCTCGGCGTGTGCTCTGTCCGCCCTGCCGCTCTCGGCGAGTCCGTCGGCGACTTCGCCGCTATTGCCGTCGGAGAGTCGACGATTAATGCTTGATGGTTACGAAAGGTCTCCCTCGCCCCACGCAGCCCTTTACGAAAAAGTTTCGACGGAAATGATATTGACAAACGGTAATGTGTATGATATACTGACGGTGAAAATACGGTCAAGCTTACGGAGGGAAATATGCTCACACTCATACAGCGTCTCGGCTCTGAGACACAGAAGGTTGACAGCTTCACCGACGCACTCATCGAAAAAATAAAAGAAAACCCCGGTTCGTGTACCGAGGTCTGGCTCTCAAGCGACTACGGCTTTCCGCCGATTGAGACTCACAAAAAAGCCGCCGAAAAACTCGCCGAGGTCGCGGAAAAATTCCGCAAAATCGGCGTCCGTGTAAGCCTTCAGATAAGCAACACCATGGGTCACGGCGAATATATGCGCTCCTGCGACTGCTCGGGTCTCGTTTACGACGGCTCACCGGCAACACGCTTTACGGGTCCCGACGGCACGAAAGCCAATTACTGCTTCTGCCCCGGCGGTGAATATTTCCGTAACTACACGACCGAGGAAATAAAGCTCTACGTCTCGGCGGTCAAGCCCGACTGCGTTTGGTTCGACGACGATTTGCGCATGGTCGGTCATTCGCCCGTCGCCTACGGCTGCTTCTGCGACGACTGTGTGAGCCGCTTCAACAAAAAATACGGCTCAGCCTACTCGCGCGGCGAGCTTGTCCGCAAAATAAACGACGACCTCGGCGAAAGAGTAAAGTACGTGGATTTTATACGCGAAGCTCAGGCGGAGCTTGTGTTTGAGTTCTCAAAAGCCGTAAACGAAGCGTCGCCCGAAAGTGCCGTCGGTCTTGAATACTGCGCTCACGGCGGCTATACCGGCTACGGCTACGAGCATATATTCTCCGCAATGCGCACCGCAACCGGCAAAGCTCCGAAAACCCGTCCCGGCGGCGGCACATACAGCGACTACGACGTAAACGAATTCGTCAACAAGGCGAATTACATAAACTACCAAAACCTCATGCTTCCCGATTTCGTCGAGGAAAAGTGTCCCGAGATAGAGAATCTTCCCGACGTAAAGTTCGGCAAAACAATCGCCGGCACGTGCTTTGAGACGACTCTATACCTTGCCTCCGGCTGTACGTCGTCAAGCTACGCAATGCTCATGAACGACTACGAACCGATGGAATGGCACGGTGAGATGCTCGGTGAGTTTGCGCGCCACGCGCCCTATTGGGAAAAGCTTGCGGAGCTCTCGAAGCGCACGGTGCAGGCAGGAGTTGCGGTCGCGCTTTCAAAAAAAGCATATCTTGCGAAAACCGACACAGACTTCGGCTGGAACGCGGAGGCGTGGAAACACGGCACGGAGCTTGAGCTTTGCGGACTCTCTCCGGCGTATACGCACGACACGACGAACGCGTATTTTCTGCACTGCGAATCGGCAAAGCTCATGACCGACGACGAGCTTGAGTTTCTCATGAGCCGCCCTGTCGTCACCGACGCGGAAACCGTCGGAATACTCGCCGCACGAGGATATGACCTCGGCATAGAAACACGGCGCATAAACGCACTCACGCTAAGCACGAAGTACACCTACCACCCTGTGAACCGAGGCTTTGAGGGAAGAAGCTGGAGACTGCCGTGGGCGACAAATGTTGCGTACTCGATAGTCGGCAAAGACGGACACGAGAGCTTTGCTCCCATGCTTCGATATGTAAACGACAGCATGGAAAGTGTACCCGGAGACGGAGAAGCGGCGGCAGTCACGCTTACAACGCCGTTCGGAGGCAAGTGGGCGGTATTCGGCGACGGCTTGTGGAACAGGGTCATGAGCGGCGAACGCCGGACGGAGCTTTTAAACGTACTCGAGTACATAAATCCCGGCCGAATGACGGCGGTTCTCGAAACGCACGCAAAGGCTATCGTTCTTCCGCGCGAGGACAGCGAAAGGAAGCTTGCGAGTGTGACGGTTATAAATGCGACGATAGGCAAGGCGACGGGACTCGTGCTTCGTGTGAAGAACACGGTCGGCAAGCGTTTCACATATATGTCGCAGTATAACGGCGGCGGAGTCCTTGAGCCTCGCGCCAACACCGACGGTTCTCTCTCGCTCACTCTCCCTCAAATCGACGCCTGGAGCGCGCTTACCGTCTTCGCGGAGTGACGAGGGTTATTTTCGTCGTATCAACGGTGCTGTGTTTGTTCTCGTTCACAATTGTTTTCTGATTGTTTACATTTTCTGCGGTGTTTTTTTCTGCCGTCTCGGATATACTATTATTGATGAACGGAGTATCATGCGTGAAGGTCACTATACGACCGGATCCGACTTGATATTTTCCGTTCATCTTCTTTTTGTCGTAAACGACTTCGTTTTTTCTTAGGTATGCCTGCAAGTTGTCGGGTTCAAACTGTGTTACAACAATGTTGTAATACCCCTCATTGTAACCGTTCATGTACCGTCCGTGCTTGTAGTTATCGCCGTTGTCTGCGTTCGCAAAAGCAATAGAAGCAATAATTTTTTTGTTTCTCTCGCCGTCGTAGAAAGATACCACCATTGCATATCTGCCGTTCTGCTGATGTACAATGTATGCCGGATGTCCCATTTCCTTTGATATGCTTATTATGTCGTCTGCGGAAAGATTATGAGGTCTGTGTTCGCCGTAAGAAAGCCCGTCTTCGGACTCCATGCTCTGCCTTATGTGCTCAACCCGTGAAGCAAGCGGTATATCCATAACGGTTGTTTCGTGCTTTGAATGTTCGTAAACAACATCTCTGAAGAACTTAGGCGTCGAGGCTCTCAAGGGGATATACGTTCTGTCGTCAAGGGCTCCGTACTGCGCTTTGTCAAGCAAATATCGCAGGTCGTCCTCTGTCAGCTCCTTTGCGTTCTTTACTTCTTTTTTGCTTGAAGAGTCTTCCGTGCCGTTTTTGACGCCCTCAAAGCTGAATTTGACATTTTTTCTGCCGTTTTCTTCGTTCGTTCTCCTGATTCCGCCGAACCTATCAACGAGTACCGTCCCCGTGACAGTACCGTTTCTTTTTTGCTCTCTGTACTCAGCCGCCGAACACGATGCCCTGCAGTTCAATGCACCCGTTATGACCCGTATAAAGGTCGGTCTTGTAACTGCCGTCTGTCTGCTCGATTCTGAAAGATGCTCCGATCAAATGTTACGGATCTCGGCTTTCAGAGTTTTGATCCCTGCAAGTTCACAGGCTTTCTTTCGTCTGTGTCCGGCAACAAGCTCATATCTGCCGTCCGCCTTTTTTCGGACTATGGCAGGGACGATAACCCCGTTTTCCTCAATGCTCTTCACTAATTTGTACATATCCTCATCAATCCGGACCTTAAACGGATGATTGGAAGCATCGTCAATTTCCGAAAGAGGAAGATCCATTATCTTCGGACGCTTTGATTCGTTACGGCTCGACTCACTTGAAAACAGCTCGTTATAGCCTGTAAGACCTAAATCCACTCTGTTATTTTTCAATTGAAACTACCTCCTTTTAAAACGCTTCGTATGCCATTGCCGCCTTACAGTTCCTGTCATAAGCAAATATGCTTTTTCCTTCGATACTGCTTTCGGGTATTCTCACAGAGTGCGGCATTTCCGTATCAAACACCCGAATACCGCCGCCGACCGACTCACGCAAGGAAGCTCTTATATTAACAGTCACTCGGCAGAGCCACGAAGAAGTGCCGTCGAACGATAGGAAATAAACCGTAAAAAACAAATCGCATTTTACGTCATAAAAGCAAAAAAAAGACTTGAAAACACAGTGTTTTCAAGTCTTTTCGTGGCTCCCCCTGCTGGGCTCGAACCAGCGACATCGTGATTAACAGTCACGCGCTCTACCGACTGAGCTAAGGAGGAATATGCCGCCCGAAAGCGGAATATGCGTCTAAGACGCCCCAATGGCTCATGTACTCACGAACCAAAGTAAAACAAAGAGTTGATAACCGAGGCTACCAACTCGAGAGGGTTCATGAGAACCCTATGTTAGCATCGACCGATCTTCCCGGG
>CAKSUT010000011.1 GCA_934502885.1 uncultured Eubacteriales bacterium
ATTTTTTTTCGAAGTTTTTTTCAACTTCTCTTCCTCTCAACCGTCTTTTCAAACCTCCGCTCGCTTTCGGCGACTTGCGTAGTATACCACTTTTATCCCCTTTTGTCAACAGTTTTCTTCAATTTTTTTCGGGTTCTGCGTTTTTGCCAAAACACAGTCGTTTATTACCATTAAAAATGTGTATAAATTACAAGCTTGCTTTTTTCATCATTTTATGATACAATATTGTTGTACATCAAAAACAAGGAAAGCGTTTCAAAATGAATGAATTGACATTTTCGTCGCCCGTAAGCTCACTTCATATGATAAGCAACGTTCGCGAGAAGCTTTTGAAGAAGCTCGGCGTTGAAACCGCGGCGGACGTGGCGTACTATTTTCCGTTTCGGTACGAAAACCGCGGCAATACCAAAAAAATCTGCGACCTCATTCCCGGTGAAACTGCGTCGGTCATGGTTGAAGTCGCAAATCCCTGCCGCTCCGCGAGAATACCGCAAAAGTCGTCGGTGTCGCCGAAAAGTATTCAGCGCATCGCCTGCCGCGACGAAACAGGCGTCTGCACACTCACCTTTTTCAACAATAACTATATAGGAAGCACGCTCACCGTCGGCCGCCGCATAAGGATATACGGCAAAGTCTCCGAAAGCTCCGCTTCACACAAAATCGCGGAATTCGTTTCGCCGGACTACGAGCTTATTTACGACGGCAAGCCGCTCCGCGCCATTCTTCCCGTCTATTCGCTGACCGCAGGTCTCTCGCAAAAGATACTGCGCAACGCGGTAAGTCAGGCAATTTCTCTTTACGACGACCCCAAACTTGAGACTCTTCCTCCGAATATCCGCCGTGAGAACAATCTCTGCACGCTTTGCGAAGCTCTTCACGGCATACACTTTCCCTCAACCGAAGAAAATCTTGCGTGCGCCGTACGCCGTCTTGCGTTCGACGAGCTTCTTGATTTTCAGATTAAGCTTTTCGGCATAAGGCAAAACCGCGAAAAGGCGTCGTCGCTTCGCATAGAATGCGCCGACACGGCAAAATTTGAGTCTATGCTTGATTTTCCTCTAACCGGTGCGCAGAAAAGAGCGATTTCGGACGTACTTTCGGACATGAGCCGAGGCGACGGCGAATACAATCACCCGATGAAGAGGCTCATTCAGGGCGACGTTGGCTGCGGAAAAACGCTCATTGCGGCGGCTGCCGTGTATGTGGTTGCGTCCTCGGGACGTCAGAGTGCCATGATGGCACCGACGGAAATTCTTGCGGAACAGCACTACAAATCACTTTACACTCTGTTTGAAAAGCTCGGTATTCGCTCCGCACTTCTGACGAGCAGCACGAAAGCATCGCAGAAGCGCACGATTCTCCGTCTTTTGCGTGAGGGCGAGATTGATTTTATTGTCGGCACGCACGCGCTTATAGAAGAAAGCGTTGTGTTTTCGTCACTGTCGCTTGTGATTACCGACGAACAGCACCGTTTCGGTGTGGAACAGCGCGACAGACTCTCGGCGAAAGAAAATGTCGGCGACTCGCTCGGGCTTCGTCCGCATATGCTTGTAATGTCGGCGACGCCGATACCGAGGACGCTCGCCATGATGCTTTACGGCGACCTTGACATATCGGTTGTTGACGAAATGCCTCCGGGACGGCAGACCGTGGACACTTTCGCTGTGGGCGAAGAATACCGTGAGCGACTCGACGCCTTTATCGCAAAGCACGTTGACGAGGGTCGGCAGGTATACGTGGTATGTCCGATGATAGAAAACGACGACGAAAACATTCTCGGCAGAGAAAAGGCGGCTCTTGCCAACGTCACGGAGTGCGCGGAGCGTTTGCGCGAGCGTTTTCCCTCTTACAGAGTGGGACTTCTTCACGGAAAGCTTAAGCCCAACGAAAAAGAAGACATCATGCGCCGTTTTTCTGAGGGTGAGACGGATATTCTCGTTTCGACGACGGTGGTTGAGGTTGGAGTGAACGTACCGAACGCCACACTCATGATAATCGAGAATGCCGAACGCTTCGGACTTTCCCAGCTTCACCAGTTGAGGGGCAGAGTCGGCAGAGGGTCTCACAAGTCATACTGCGTGCTGATGTCTCCCTCGCTCACAGGAAAACCTCTCAAAACCAACACCTCGGTTTCCGCAAAGAGACTTCGCGCAATCTGCGGAACGTCCGACGGCTTCAAAATTGCGCAAAGCGACCTTGAGATACGCGGTCCGGGCGAATTTTTCGGCAAGCGGCAGAGCGGAGACTTTCGTTTCAGGGTGGCAAACCTCATGACAGATATGGAGCTTGTCGAAAAGACTCGTGAGATTGCGAAGGATGTGCTGAACGGGAGAATAACGCTCGGTAAAAAAATTGAAAATTGAGAGTGGAGAATTGAGAATTGACGTTGAAAAGCTCCTATGATCGCTTTTCTTCAATGATTTTGCGGTGCGTTATTTATCGGTATGCAATAACCGACCGCAGGCTCGGCAATACTTTCCGTTGCCGCTCGTAATCGTGGTTAAAACCGCTCGTCTTTCAAAATTCATACACAAAAAAAGGGGGAGTACGAAGCTCCCCCTTAAATTCATTCATTGTGAATCAAAGTCTTGCCGTGCGGCATCAATACATCTGCTTTTTCTTAGCTTTTCTCATTCTGAGAAGAATTATGAGTATAACAAGCGCAAGAGCGATAATAACACCCACAATTGACATCCACACTCCTCCGCTGTTTTCAATACCGATAAGCACATCGTTCCAAAGCTCGGTCTGAAGCTCGTTCGTTGCCCTGGGAAGATTGGTAAAGCTCTCGACATTCATCGCAGAAAGATCCGGATAGGTTATCGGGTTATTGACAATCTCCTCGCCGAAAATCTCCATAGCCCCCGTATTGGGTGTGGAATAGCAGATGTATTCGCAGTTTGCGGCAGCAACCTCAGGCTCACAGAGAAAATTGATAAACGCCTCTGCAGCGTCCTTATTCTTTGAGTTCTTAGGAACGCAGATGGAGTCGATGAAAACGTTTACGGTCTCCTTGGGGTATGCAAATGCAAGATTCGGGTTATCTGCAATCATTGTGAGAGCGTCACCGGCATAATAGGGCGCAAGCCACGCCTCCTCAAGACGCATCTTGTCGAAAACCTGATCCATTACGTAGTCCTGCACAATGGGCTTCTGCTCGCGGAGAGCCGCCTCGGCTTCTCTTATCTCGCTCTCGTCGGTAGTGTTGAGAGAGTACCCGCACTTAGCAAGGGCAATTGCGAAAGCGTCTCGGGAGTTCGAGAACATGAGTATCTTTCCGGCGTAGTCGGTATCCCAGAGGATATCCCAGCTGTCAACCGGCTTTGTTACCTTTGCTTTATTGTAGATTATGCCGACAGTACCCCATGTATAGGGAACGGAGTACTCGCAGTTCGGGTCAAAGTCGTTGTACCTGTATTCGTCGGCGATAAGGTCGATGTTGGGGATATTATCGAAGTTAAGCTTTTCAAGCATATCCTCGTCTATCATCTTGGCTATCATGTAGTCGGAGGGGATAATGATATCGTAAACCGACGTTGCGCCCACGGAAAGCTTTGCGTAAAGGTCCTCGTTGGTTGCATAGTTGGTGTAGTTTACGTCTATTCCTGAGATCTTCTCGAAAGCTTTTATTACGTTAAGACTTCCGTCCGTACCGTCGGAGATGTACTCGCCCCAGTTGTAGACGTTAAGAGTTATTCCCTTGTCACGGAAGCTTTCGTAGTACGACTCGTCAATGACGTTTACATCTGTTGTGTCCTCCGCCGCACAAACGGGAGCGGAAACGGTGAGGGAAACGGCAGCAAGAGCCGCAAAAACAAAGCTGAGTATTTTCTTCATTTGGCATTTTTCCTTTCAAAAAGAGTATGAGGTCAGATTCTCGCCGCTTTCTTCATCTTCTTTTTCTCGCTGTTGGTCGAGTTTACATTGACTATGAGAAGTATTGCAAGAACAATTACGAAAACTATGGTGGAAAGCGCATTGAGCTTAGGGGTCATCGGCTTTCTCGTTATGGAATAGATAACTATCGGGAGCGTCTGAGAGTCGGGTCCCGCCGTGAAATAGCTTATGACAAAGTCGTCAATCGAGTATGTCACCGCCATAAGGAAGCCGGACACGATACCAGGCATTATTTCGGGCACAACCACCTTGCGGAACGCCTGAACGTTGTTGCAGCCGAGATCGAGAGCCGCCTCGTATACGCTGTTGTTCATCTGCGTGAGCTTCGGCAGGACGCTGAATACGACCGTCGGCACGCTGAAGGTTATATGCGCAAGAATTATCGTCAAAAAGCCGGGAGTAAGTCTGAAGAGCGTGAAGAGAATCATGAGGGAGATACCCGTCACAATCTCGGGGTTGAGTATCGGAAGGTAAGTTATGTTCTTGATGAGGGTGCGTCCCTTTTTCCTCATGTTGTGTATGCCTATGGCGGCAACCGTTCCGAGAAGCGTTGCCGCAACCGACGCCACAAGAGCAATAAGGAGAGTGTTTCCGAATGCGCCGAGGATCTGCTCGTCGCGGAAAAGCTCGCCGTACCACTTAAAGGTAAAGCCCGTCCAGACTCTGCCCTTTCCCTCGTTGAACGAGAAAGCGATAAGCACCGCGATAGGCGCATAGAGGAAGAAGAACACAAGGAAGATATATGCTTTCGACAAAAACTTTTTCATGCCAGCGTATCCTCCATTTCCTCGTTATCGAACTGATTGAATATGCCCATGCAGATAAGCACGACGACCATAAGAAGAAGCGATATTGCAGAGCCGTAGTAGGGATTATACTCGCCGCCCGACACAAACTGTCTCTCGATGAGGTCGCCGATAAGGGTATTTCCCGCACCGCCGAGAAGCTGCGATATAACGAACGTGCTTACCGCCGGGACAAAGGTCATGGTTATGCCCTGCGTGATTCCCGGGAAGCTCAGCGGTATCACAACCTTTGTGAGAACCTTTCCCGGGTGTGCGCCGAGGTCGTATGCCGCCTCGATAACGCGCTTGTCGATCTTCGTCATGATAGAGTACAGCGGTATTATCATAAACGGAATGTAGTTGTACACCATGCCGAGAATGACCGCTCCCTGCGTATTGATAAGCTGAAGCGGCGCAAGACCCACTGCACGGAGTACCGTGTTAATAAGTCCGGACTCGGTTTCGAGTATAGTCATCCACGCATATGTTCTGAGAAGAAAATTCATCCACATCGGAAGCATTACGAGCATTACCGTGACTCTCTGATAATTCGCCGAGCCTTTCGACATGAAATACGCAAGCGGATACGCCACAACAAGGCAGATCACCGTCGCAAGAGCGGCAAGGTAGATTGACTTTAGAAGCGTGGGGAGGTATTTGCTTGCGAAAATTATGTTGTCAAAGGTAAAGCCACCGCCGTTTCTGTCGGAGAACGCAAAGAAAACGATAAGCGCAAGAGGGATTATCGTAAAAATGAGCATCCAAACGATGTAGGGAATCGAAAGTATTCTCGCCTTTTTGTTATTCATCGAGACCGCCCCCTTCCGCTTCCATGAGAATCCTGCTCTCAACGGTACTCGGAGAGGCGTAGCTCTTTTTCATTATATGTATATCGTCGGGCGTGAATGAAAGTCCGATGTACGCACCCTGTTCCGCCGCCTTTGTGGAATGGATTATCCACTTGAAGCCGAAGCTCTCGACTATCATTTCATAGTGTACGCCCTTGAATGTAACGGTTTCGACCGTGCCGTTTATCGTGTCGTCCGAGGCGGCGGTCACCGTTATATCCTCGGGACGAATAACTACGTCAACGTTCTCCATCTTGTCAAAGCCGCCGTCCACGCATACGAAACGCTTTCCGGCAAACTCGACGTCGAAGTCGGCGTGCATAACTCCGGGAATGATGTTGCTCTCGCCGATAAAGCTCGCGACGAAAGCGTTTTTAGGTTCGTTGTATATATCCTGAGGCGTACCTATCTGATTTATGTTGCCGCCGTTCATGACGACGACTCTGTCGGACATGGTAAGAGCCTCTTCCTGATCGTGTGTGACGTAAACAAACGTAATTTCGAGCTGCTGCTGTATTTTTCGAAGCTCTATCTGCATCTGTTTTCGCAGCTGAAGGTCGAGAGCGCCCAACGGTTCATCGAGAAGAAGCATTCTCGGGTGATTTATAAGCGCGCGCGCTATCGCAACTCTCTGCTGCTGTCCGCCGGAAAGAAGGTCAACGTTTCTGCCGCCGAAATCGGCAAGGTTCACAAGCTCCAGCATCTCGAACACTCTTGTGCGTATTTCTTTCTCGGGGAGTTTTTTCAGTTTCAGACCGAACGCAATATTCTCATATACGTTCAGGTGGGGGAACAGCGCATATTTCTGAAAAACCGTATTTACCGGTCTCTTGTAAGGCGGCAGATTGCCTATCGGCTTTCCGTCAAAAAAAACCTCGCCCGAATTCGGAGTGACGAAACCGCCGATTATACGAAGCGTCGTCGTCTTGCCGCATCCGGAGGGTCCCAAAAGCGTGATGAACTCCTTGTCCATTATGTCAAGGTTGATTTCTTTCAGCACTCTTTCGCCATCGTATATTACCACGATGTCTTTCAGGCTTACAATTGCGTTTGTTTCCAATTCACTATCAAATCCTTTCTTGGGACGGTGACATCATCGGCGTGCGCCTCTGCCGCCCGAAATAAGCGTATTTCGCACCGTGAAATCACGAGGAAATAACAAAGCGATTATATTATAGTCCATAATCGCGAAAAGTCAATACTTTTCGATGAAAAACTACAAAAACTTAATGAATTATTCTTGATTAGCCGTGATTAGCCGTAATTAGGCTGAATTTTTCCAAAGAAAAATCGAAAAATCTACCGTTATTCTCCGAAATCCTCTCGAATCCTCTCGTTTTCTTTAAAATCCGCAAACATTTACTTTCGTGCGCACAGCGGCAAAAGCGCAAGCGGCGCAGACTTTCCGTCCGCACCGCTCTTAACACTTTTTTACTTTTCCAGCACCCTCTTGCGTATATCCCCGTCAAGGTCGGGTAGCGCACCCTCGAAGCCGACCGTATACGCACCGAGCTCGCAGGCACGCATGACGCACTCGCCGAGAGGCTTGCCTGTGAGGTAGTTGTATGTAAATGCGCACGAAAAAGCGTCGCCCGCGCCGACAGCGGAGACATTTCTCTCGGCGTCAGCCTTTGCCGAAGCGCACACACCGTCCGACGACATCGCAAACGCACCGTCACGGTCGAGAGTGATTATCACGCAGTGAAGAGAGTATTCGCCGATAAGCGACCTTGCGAAGGCTTTCATGCTCTCCGCGTCTCCTCTCATGGGCTTTTTCGCCGAACCTATGCCGTTTTCCGAAAGGTACGCCGCCTCGTCGAGATTTATCTTGAGTATCGTCGCACTCCCGAGTCCCTCTCTGATAAGCTCGGGAGAATAGTAGCTCATGCGCAGGTTCACGTCGAAGAACACCTCGCCGAAATCGCCGCCGTCAAGCAGTTTCTCAAGCGTTTTTTTGCTGCGTCCGTCACGCTGCGCAAGAGTGCCGAAGTAGAAGAGGTCGTATCTGCCGACGTTTTCGGGAAAAGGTATCATGTCGTATGCAACGTCGTTTACAAGGTCGTAGGTCGGTTCGCCGTTTTCGTCACGGGTAACGGCACAATAGCCTGTCGGCGCATCAAGTCTTGCGACATATTCGGTGTTCACTCCGAACCTTGCGCATTCTCCGAGAGCTTCGTCGCCGTATGCGTCAAGTCCCACAGCCGAAACCATCGTTCCGTCCGCTCCGAGGCGCGACATACCGGCGCAGAAATTAAACGGTGCACCGCCTATCTTCGCATTGCCCTCAAATATATCGAAAAGGATTTCTCCGAACGAGAGTATTCTCATTTTCCCCTTTGTCATTTCGTAAAACTCCTCTTATCGCTGATTTTCATTTTCTTAAGCGCATACAGCTCGTACTCCGCCGCATTGTCACCGTCAATCCCTACTCTCGGCGTCTCGACGTCAAGCGGATCGTTCGTGCAGAAGTAAACTGCACCGCCGCACGCAAAAAGCTCTGTGCAGAGAGTGTCGGTAATTATTCTCACCTCGTATTTTCCGTCTGTCGGGAATATGTGCGCCGTGTTCACGCATCCGGCATTCGACGTCCAAGAAAGAGTCTTTGCGTCAAAATCGAAAACGAACGCCGCCCCCATAACGGAAAGAGTCGTCACGCCGCACGCAGTTTCGTCAAAGGTGAAGGCGATATCGTTTGCCGCACCGCCGAGAGAAAGAGAGTCCCCACCGTAAAGTCTTCCCTTTGACGGAGTTCCCTTTCTCAGCGACTCAACCTCTGCCGACGGCATGGCGCACAGCATAAGCTTTCCGTCAAGCTTCTTTATCGAAAGCTCCTGCGGTATCGAGAAACAGCCGTTGAAGCAGCCGCACTTTTTCGGAAGCGTCTTTACCCAGAGATACCTCACGGTTCTGCCGTCGGGAAGGTCGGTAAAGCTCTGAGCGGCATATGCGATTGTCTGGCTCTCGGGATCCGAATTGTGAGTGTAGCCGAGAGCTCCCGTGACCTCGGGAGTAAAGCTCTTTCCGTCGAACGTGCCGATAATGTACTTGTCAAACGCGCCCTGAAGCACCCACTTTCGTCCCTCGGGCGATTCGAGAGGATAGAATGCCGGGCATTCGTCGTCTCCCTCTATCGTCAGCTCGCAGACCTTTTCCCAGCTTACAAGGTCACGTGATTTAAATATGCCGAATCTGCTTTTTTCAAAGTAGAGCGACAGCACATATTCTCCGCTTTCACGGCAGTATACTACCTTCGGGTCGCGGTTATCGGCGGCAATATGCGGTATAATTGGTTTTGGTCGCTTCTCAAAGGTCGCACCTCCGTCACGGCTCACGGCGATATACTGCTCAAACTCACGGTCAGCCGACGCGGCGCTCTGCTTTCCGGCGGCAGTGTAGTAAAGAAGCATTGCCGGAGTGTCTTTGTCACGGTTCTCGCCGAGAATATTGTCATAATCGACAAGCGCACTTCCCGAGAACATATCTCCCGTTTCGTCGGGGAAAAGCGCAATGTCAAGGTGCGTGAAGTTCACGAGATCGTCGCTCACGGCGTGTCCCCACGTCATATTCGACCAGTCTCTGCCGTAAGGGTTGAGCTGATAGAAAATGTGGTACTTGCCGCCGTAAAAGCAGAGTCCGTTCGGGTCGTTTATCCACCCCTCGGGTGCGGTGAAATGGATAAGCGGACGGAGAGTATCGGGATCCTTATCGGGATTTTCGCCGTCGTATTTCGGACGGTACGCCGACTTTTCGAGAGCGATTTCTTTTCCGGGGATAACCTCAACCTCAAAGCTCTCCTTTTTGTCGTAAAACCTCGACATATCGGCATAATAAACGTGGTCGGGATTCTCGGCGTCGTAGCGTGTGTTTATCTCGAACACCGGCTTTCCGTCTTTCTTGAAAAGTATCTTTATCCGTTCGGCATCGTACCTCACGGGAATTTTTATAAAGCGTTCGTCAACCGTAAATTTCATAAATCTGTCCTCCGATTTACTTTTTATTCCGCAAAAAGGCGCGGCACTTTCTCCTTGAGCTTTTCCGCAAGAGCGGCGGCGTAAATTTCAAAGCCCTTGTCGTTCGGATGCAGATATCCGTCACGGTAAAGAGCCTTGTCCTTCGACAGAAAGTCATAGCCGTCGATGAAGAATACGCTGCCGTATTTCGCCGCAGTTTCTTCGATTATCTCCGCCACTGTGTGGAATGCTCCGAGCTTGCGTTCTTCGCCGCAGTCGGCACGCCATATGGGCGATATTGCGGCAACGGGAGTGTCGGGATAATTGCGTGTGAGACCGCCGTAAAAAGCGTCGCAGTTCGCACGGAACACGGCGTTGTCGCAGATATTCCAGTCGTTTGTGCCGTAGGCGACGGTGATAAGGTCGGGCGTATATGCGTTTTTTTCGCCTGCAAGCGGCGGCATGAAAACCGAACCGCCTATTCCCTTGTTTATAAGCTCCGCGCCGAGAATATCCGCAATCCTCGCCGCATACGAGTGCGACGGACGGAGAGAATCATACCCCTGCGTTATTGAGTCTCCGTATACGATTACCCTCTTCTTTTTCGCAACAGGTCTTGCACACGAGTCGTCGTCAAGCCCGACCGCCTTTATTCTGCCGGCCGCCGACCACGGGAAGTATACGCACACACGCTTTTCTCCGTCAGGAAGCGCAAACACCGCTTTTTTGTCCTCAAACGTGTACTCGTCGGTATACGGGAACGTCGGCTCTCCCTCGCAGTTGGTTATGTATCCGACGGTTTTTCCGTCCGCATATACGTCGAACGAATAAAAGCTTCTTTCCGGGTTTGCCTTTTCGGCACTCACGGAGAGCGCAAGGCTTTTGCTGCCGGTTTCAAACTCGAGTCTCACTCCGGCCGTGGCAAAGCTTTTTTCGACGCCGTAGGTCAGAAGCTCTCTTTCACGCTTCGTAAACCTCGAAAAATGCGCCTCGCCGTCCTTTACCTCTGTGTATTCGACGCCGTGCGCAAGAGAACATATCGTTTCAAAATCAAGTGTCATTTGAACATTCCTTTCGGTTATTTTGTGTGTACGTCAATCTGCGGATAGGGTATCTCGATGCCGTTTTTATCGAAATTCTCCTTGACCGCTTTCATGAGCGCATGGTAAACCATCCAATAGTCGTCCTTTTTGCACCAGACACGAAGCGTATACTCAACCGCACTGTCGCCGTGAGCCGATACCGCCGCAAAGGGTTCGGGGTCGGTATAAGCAGCGCCGTTCTCATGTGCCGTGTCAAGAAGCACGCTTATTACACGGTCGGGTTCGGCGTCGTAGGAGGCGGTGAAGGTGAGATCGACTCTGCGGTCGGCGTTTTCGGAATAGTTGACCGTCTCGCCGTTCGCTATGGTGCCGTTCGGAAAAACGACAACCTTGTTGTCGGGAGTCACAACTTTTGTGTAGTAGATATTTATCTCCGAAACAGTGCCGCTCTTGCCGTCAAACGTGATAAAATCACCCACATCAAACGGCTTGAAGAGAAGTATCGTAAGCCCTCCGGCAATATTGGAGAGTCCGCCCTGCAAGGCAAGACCGACGGTGAGACCCGCCGTACCCAAAAGCGTCACAAAGCTCGTCATCGGCACGCCGAGAACGCTTATCGCAGTAAAGGCGACCGTGATTTTCAGTACTATCGACGCAAAGCTTCCCATAAAGGAGCGCACTCCGGCGTCAACCTTTCCAAGGTTGTTTGCCTTTTTCACAAGCTTCATGAAAAAATCTACAAGCTTCATTCCGACGATGAGTATTGCAATTGCGGCAAGAAGCTTTATTCCCATGGAAACAAGTCCCGTTTTATGAAAAGCGTCGAGAAATTCGTTAACGTCCATTTGTTTTTTTCCTTATTTCAAATCTATATTTGCCTTTTTCGCCTGTGAATGCTGATATTTTCTCTCTATCGTATAGAGGTGACCGTTCTTTTTGAAGTACGCTCCCGTCTGCTTGAACGTAAACGGCACTCCCCTCTCCGCACAGGCACGGCGCACCTCGAGTATCCAGTCGTAGTCGCAGACACGTGCGTTTTTGCCCGACTCTCCCCCGGCGACAACACCCTCAAGATTTTTCATTCCGAGGTAAGGCGATAGGTCAACCATCTCCAAAAGCGGCTCGCAGATTATGTATTTGTGCTTTATCGGCGCTTCGGCATAAACGGGAAGTCTCTCTTCGGCACGCCGCCGTGACTCGACCGTACAGCATATTGCAACGTTGTCGTAGCCGTCGCCCCAATCGTCCGGGAATATCTTTTCGTTCACGGTGCGGCAGATGCGCTTTGTGATAAAGAGAAACCGAAGGTCGCTTCTCTCACGCATCGTTCTCCACGCCTCATTCCGCCATTCGTCCGCAGTGTCGAGAAAAAAGTCCGACGAAAAGCAGGTGTACACCGTCTCGCCGGGCGGCAGTTTATACGTGCCGTCGCGCTTTTTACGGATAGGCAAATCAAAGTCCTTCGTGCGGAACACCTCCGACGGGTCTCTGCCGTGCGCGGAGTCTATTCTGTAAACGTAGCAGTTCGCACAGCCCTCGCTGTATTTTTTGCAGCCGTGCCACGGATTCCAGTTTGACATGACGTCACCTCTCCTCACGCTTTTCGGCTGTTCCCGTTCTTCCTGCCCTGACCTCGCTCGGTATCTTGCCGGTTATCTTGCGGAAAGCACGATTGAAATTTGCGGTATTGTTGTAGCCGCAGACAAGGGCTGTTTCAAGTATGCTCATATCGGTGGTTTTGAGAAGAGCCACCGCCTTTTCTATGCGGCGCACCGTTATATACTCCCACGGAGACATACCGTTGAGCTTCTTGAAGAGCGTGGAAAAGTAGGTCTTATTCATGCCTGCCTCGGCGGCGATTTTTTCGAGAGTAAGCTCGGAATCGAGGTTTCCGTCTATGTACGCAAGCGCTTTCTCGACGCTCTTCACGTTGACTGCGCCTATATCGTCAGCCGTTTCGTCAACATATCCGTATTCCCTCTCGAGAAGCACAAGAATCTCCGCAAGCCTTATGTAAACCATAAGCGCATGCTCCGCAGCTCCGTTTTCAAGCTCTCTTCCGATCTCGTCCACAAGAGCCGCTATTCTCGCCGTCGAGGGATTGTCACGGTCAATGCGGTTGGTAAAGCTTTCGCTTCTGTTGAAGAACACCTTCAAAAGGTGAAGACCGTTCTTCTCGTGCCTGCTCCAGATAAAGCTCGGCGAAAAATGTATCATGGAGTAGTTCATACCCTCGCCGTAAATTTCGGTTATGCAGTGTACCTCGTCGGTACTGAAAAGGAAAACGTCGCCGGGGCGTATTTCGTACTCTCTTCCGCCGACCGTATACATTCCGTTGCCGCTCCCGAACACCGCTATTTCAAAGTCGGCGTGGTGGTGGCGTCTCGGCGTCCTCTTGAACGGCGCAACAAAAGCCCGGCGGTATGTTAGCGGTATTCTGCCGTCGTCCGACCTTATGAAATATTCTTTTCTCTCGTCAAGCGAACCGTACAATTCCTCCCCCCCTTTTTGCGAGTTCAACAAAATATACTTTGCAAAGTCACAAATATATTTGATGAAGTTTTCCCACACATGTATTATCATTATTATACACTGTGAAAACATGAAAGTCAATACAAAGGAGAAATTTTTATGCAGATTTCGGAAAACGTAAACAAATGCTCGAATCCGTCCGATCTCAAGATAACGGACATCCGCGTCACCAACATAAACGGTGCGCCAAAGCACTGCATACTCATCAAGGTATACACAAACCAGGGTCTTGTCGGCTACGGCGAGGTAAGAGACGCGTCCAGCGCAACCTATGCACTCATGCTCAAGTCCCGTCTTGTCGGAGAAAACCCCTGCAACGTCGATAAGCTTTTCAGACGCATCAAGCAGTTCGGCGGTCACTCCCGTCAGGGCGGCGGCGTATCCGGTCTCGAGGTTGCTCTGTGGGATCTTGCCGGCAAGGCATACGGCGTGCCGCTCTATCAACTTCTCGGCGGCAAGTTCCGCGATAAGGTTCGTATGTACTGCGACACCGACGTTGACGGCAAGCATACCGGCACGGACATGGGTCACGCTCTCAAGAAACGTATGGAGATGGGCTTCACGTTTCTCAAAATGGATCTCGGAATAGAGCTTATGCTCGACGAGCCCGGCTGTCTCAACGCGCCTCTCGGTTTCCTCGAGGACATCAAGAAGTACTCCATGAAGGCGATAAACCACCAGAAGGGTTCCATAGACATGGATATGATGCTCGGCAAAAATTACGAGACTTTCACCATTCCCCACCATGCAACCGGCATCCACCTCACGCAAAAGGGCATGGACTACCTCGAAAACTACGTAAAAGAGGTGCGTGACGTAATCGGCTACGAGGTTCCCCTTGCGATAGACCACTTCGGTCACATAGCTATAGAGGACTGCATTGCGTTCGCAAGACGCCTTGAGAAGTATAACATTGCATGGATAGAGGATATTGCGCCGTGGCAGTACACAAGACACTTTGTAAAGATAGCAAACTCCACGACCGTGCCGATATGCACCGGTGAGGATATATACCTTCACGAAAACTTCGAGCCTCTCATGAGCGAGGGCGGCGTTTCGGTAATTCACCCGGACGTCCTCACCGTCGGCGGCTGCCTTGAAATGAAGAAGCTCGGCGATATGTGCGACAAGTACGGCGTTGCAATGGCAATACATATGGCTGAAAGCCCCATCGCCTGCATGGCGGCAATTCACTGTGCGGCGGCTGTTCAGAACGTGCTTGCGGTTGAATATCACTCGACCGACTGCCCGTGGTGGAACGACCTTGCGAACGGCATAGACAATCCCCTCATCAAGGACGGCTTCGCAAGAGTTCCCGAAAAGCCCGGTCTCGGCATAGACTCCCTCAACGAGGAGCTTATTGCGGAGCACATCCACGAAAAGTACCCGGGTCAGTGGGAAAGCACCGAGCGCTGGGACAAGGAATGGGCAAACGACAGAGAGTGGAGCTGATTTCCGATTCGCCGATAAAGCGAAACGACACGTTTCATATATAAAGTTTCATATATAAATAAGAACAGTGTAAAGCAAAAATGAAAGAAACGGTAAACAAAATATAATACTTCTTGCCCAAAATTTTGACAACAGTTTCATCGGCATGCCATTCATCGGAGTCAAAATTCATTAATGGCACAATAGCAAGCATTGTGGCAATCTTGCGAAAAGATGAACTGCCTATGTAAAACAAGGTAATAGCAGCAATTGGGTATGATTTTACCCATGAGAGCTTGTCTCCTTTCTCTTATTTCTAGGGAGGTAAAGGTTTTAGGGGTAAAACCATCATACCCTAAGGAGTTCAAGATCTCAGCTTTCATTTAACTTAGTAAAATGATTATAAATCAATGGTGTATGCAGGCAGAAAGACCGTTTCGACAGAGTGCAAAATTTCAAAGAATGCAAATAATGAAGCAAAAAAGCGAAAGGGGTTCAAATCAAATGAATAAAAAATTTATACCTACAAAAAAGCAGCTTGAATTTATGGATTGGGAGTTCGGAATGTTTTTTCATTTCGGAATAAGAAGTTTTTTTCCGGGACATGATGATTGGGACGGATTTCCAATGCCGGCATCAGCATTTAACCCTCAGCACCTTGATTGCGAAAGCTGGATAAGGGCAGCAAAAAATGCCGGTGCCAAATATGCAATTTTGGTGACAAAGCACCATGATGGGTTTGCGAATTGGCCGAGTAAATATTCTGACTATTCTGTTGCTCAAAGTCCGTGGAAAAATGGGACCGGGGACGTTGTGAAGGAATTTACAAACGCATGCAGGCTTTACAATTTGAAGGTAGGATTGTACTATTCTCCGGCTCAGTGGGGAGGAACGGTGAAATTTGATAATGCCGAAGAATATGATGAATATTTTATTAATCAAATCAGCGAGCTTTTAACAAATTACGGAAAAATTGATTATTTATGGTTTGACGGCTGTGGTTCGGAAAATCATGAATATGACATGAAACGTATAATTCATACTATCCGTACTTTGCAGCCCGGCATACGGCTGATAGGTAAATGGGATCCGGACACAAGGTGGATAGGAAATGAAGATGGTTATGCAGACTCACCAAATCAAAACGTAGTCGAGCGAATTGAGTTTTCTATGTTTGCAAAGGAACAGGAAGAATTGGGTGCAGTACGTTATTTGCCAGCTGAGTGTGATATTCGTATGCGTACATATACATGGTTCGACTGTTCGGCAAATGCAGATACAGTTAAGTCTGTTGATGAACTAATGGGCATATATGAATATTCTGTCGGCAGAGGAGCAAATCTGCTTTTGAATATAGGTCCCAACTCGGATGGATTGTTACCTGCCGAAGATACTGAGAGATTAAAAGAATTCGGAGAAGCATTGAGACGCAAATACGGGACACCGCTTCCGTTTGGTAAAATGGAAAAAATATCTGAAACAAGTTACCTCATAAAAACCGAAGAAGCCATGAATAAACGCAACAGTGCCGAAATAGGGAACTGTTTTGTTGATACGGCTGTTTTGCAGGAAGATTTAACAAATGGTGAGAGTGTACGGTCATTCCGTTTATATGCAGCACTTCCGGGTTATAGTGAGAAGGAAATATGTGTATTTTCGGGAGATAATATAGGTCATAAACGTATATGTCGTTTTCCGCTTATTAAAACAGGTACATTGCGCCTTGAAATAACCGAAAGTGATGGAGAGGTATTAATGCGAGACTTCCGGGCATACGGAGAATAATCTGCAGTTAATGCTTTGAGGAAAAAATTTATGTGGCAGGGTTTTAAAAGTAAAGAGTTTATTTTTGAGGACAGAAGAGCAATTATAGTTTTTCAGTCCAAAATGGATAAAGATAAAAACTGGACGTTAAAAAACAGAGTATTGGGGTGCTTTTCCGGAAACGGAAACAGCACTTCTCGGCAAGGGATTTCATGCTGCATATTTGCAGAACAAAACCAGATTTGCAACAAAAGAAGATTGTGACGCAAAACATAGATTTGTTAAGTTTATCAGCCAGAATTATAATTTAAAATCAAAGTGCGTTTTGATAGGTATGAGCTGTGGTGGTGCGATAGCAATTAACTTTGCGGGGTTATATCCCGATGATGTGGCATGTATGTTTTTAGACGCACCGGTTTTAAATTTTTTGAGTTATCCGGGAAAAGTCGGGAGCAAAGACTGTGAAGAAGTATGGAAAAATGAATTTGTTAAGGCATATCCCGGCATAACAAGACCTAAGCTTTTGAACTTTAAAAATCACCCGATAAATTCAGCAGACACCATAATAAAACACAGGATACCGGTAATTATGCTGTACGGAACAGAGGACAAAACAGTAATTTATGAGGAAAACGGTAAGCTCATGGAAGAAGCCTTTGAGGGACATAATGAATTGCTCAAAGTTATTCCGAGAGTATATCAAGGACATCATCCTCATGGACTTTTAAATAACAGTTCTGAAATAACTGATTTTATAATTGAACATGTTAGGTGATGATAATAGTAAATTAAATACACAATTGCAGGTAGTATAAAGTGAATTTGACAACAGTTTCATCGGCGTGTCATTCGTCGGAGTCAAAATTCATTAAGAGCATAAGAGTAAGCATTTTAGAGTGAAATACAGTGGCAAATCTTTTGCCACAATCACTGATAGTGATCAGAACAACGATAATTTGAGTAATCATCATAATCGTGATGAAGAAATGCAGACTTGCCGCATTTGGTGCAAGAAGGATATTTGCGAGAACGCTCTTTTTTATGAGCGTCGGTACAAATTGATGTTTACAAATATGGCATTGATATTTTTGATTGTCAAATTTGTCTTTGCCATATTTACAGAGCTTTTTGGAGCTGCATTTTGGGCAGCAATCTGGTATAATTTTATCCGTGAAATCTTGTCTCCCTTCTCTGATTTTCATGGAGGTACAGCTTTTAGGGGTAAAACCATTATAACATTAAGGAATCCAAGGTCTCAACTTTCATTTAACTTAACAAAATATATACAAATATACGGAGGAAAAACACTATGAAAAGAATGGAATCTGCGCTCAAGTACTTTAACGAAAACAGAGAGTACACCGATTACAGAGTAAAGACCGGCATAGAGCTTTACCGCAAGGGCGACGAAATGCTCACAGTCGTTGACAAGGACGGCAATCCCGTAAAGGGCGCGAAAATAATCGCAAAGCAGAAGAACCACGAGTTCAAGTACGGTGCAAACATCTTCATGCTCGACGAATTCGAGACCGAGGAAAAGAACCGTGCGTACCGTGAGGTATTCAAGGACACCTTCAATCTCGCAACCGTGCCGTTTTACTGGTCGGACCTCGAACCCGAGAGAGGAAAGCCCCGTTACACCGCCGACAGCCCGAAGATTTACCGCCGCCCGGCGACCGACCTCTGCGTCGATTACTGCCTTGAAAGCGGCGTTGAGCCGAAGTGCCACTGCTTGAACTACGACAACTTCACCCCCGAATGGGCGATGAACGTATCCGTTCCCGAGCAGAAAGCAATGCTTGAGAAGCGCTTCCGTGAGCTTGCGGAAAGATACGCAAAGGTTATTCCCATGTGGGAGGTAACGAACGAAACTCTCCAGGGCTACGACGCACCGAGAACGAAATTCTACTTTGAGGACGATTTTCTCTCGTGGAGCTACCGTCTCGCAGAGAAATACTTCCCCCTCAACCACCTCATCATAAACGACTACTTTGTTTGGGGCAGTGCGTTCTTGAACGACAGAAGTGCATACTACGCACAGATCGAGCGCCTTCTCGAAAAGGATAAGATTCCTCACCTCGACTCGATAGGTATGCAGTATCACAGCTTCTTCTCTCTCGAAAGTGAGGAAGGCGTTGCGAAGTCACGCTACAACCCCGTTCACATCTTCAACGTTCTCGACCGCTACGCAATGCTCGGAAAGAAGATACAGATAACCGAAATGACTCTCCCGGCATACTCCGCTGAAACTGCCGACGAGGACGTACAGGCAGAGCTTCTCAAGAACACCTACTCCGTATTTTTCAGCCACCCTGCTATGGAGGCTATAATCTACTGGAACGTTGTTGACGGTTATGCGGCATTTGCACCTCAGGGCGACATGACAAGCGGCGAGAACAGGTACTTCGGCGGACTTCTCACCTTCGATTTCAAAAAGAAGAAGGCGCACGAGACGCTTGTAAACCTCTTCACCAAGGAGTGGCACACAGAAGTCGAGACTACAACCGACGACGGCGGCAAGGCTGCGTTCAGAGGCTTCTACGGCGACTACGACATAAGCGTTATCGCCGACGGCAAGGAGACTAAGGTAACGGAAAAGCTCTCCTCGAAGGCGTACAACGACAAGAAGATAGTTATCGGCTGACAAAGCGGACGAAAGGACATACGTTATGTTTGATCTTACAGGAAAGAAAGCTCTTGTGACGGGTTCGTCGCAGGGCATAGGAAAATCGCTTGCAAAGTGCCTTGCGGCACAGGGTGCGACGGTATATGTACACGCTTCGTCGAGTCTCGACAAGGCAAAAAAGGCGGCGTCCGAGATGACGGGCGACGTAAAGTGCGTTGTCGCAAACCTTGCGAAGCCCGAGGAGGTCGAGTCTCTTTATGCTCAGACGGGAGACCTTGACATACTCGTTCTCAACGCGAGCGTGCAGTTCAGAAATCCTTGGGACAAGGTAACTCCCGAGGAAATCGAGACACAGCTTCAGGTGAATTTCAAGGCGTCGTACAGACTCATACAGCTCTATGAACCTCACATGAAAGAGGCAGGTTTCGGAAGAATAGTGACGGTAGGCTCTGTGCAGCAGTACAGACCTCACAAGGACATGCCGATATATGCTGCGTCGAAGTGTGCGGTGATGAGTCTTGTGACGAATCTTGCAAAGCAGCTTGCGCCTTTCGGAATAACGGTGAACAATATGTCGCCGGGCGTTATCGCAACTCCACGCAACGCCGACGCTCTCGCAGACCCCGAATACAGTGCAAAGGTAATGCAGGGCATACCGATGGGATTTGCAGGTTCCGACAGCGACTGCGACGGTGCGGTGCTTCTTCTCTGCTCGCCCGAGGGACGTTACATCACGGGAATTGACCTTGTGGTGGACGGGGGAATGAAGCTTTAAAGGCGTTGACAAGCAACGCCTCGCAAAAAAATACTTCGTAATTTCTTGCGGAAGCAAATTCGTGCGTTCGCACCTCGCTCGAGGCGTAAGTCCTAAAGGACTTACTTCTCTTCGCTCCCGAATTTACAGGAGAAAAATCCGCGGCGCATGTCCGCGGATTCTTCGTATTTTTATTGTATTCCGCCTACGGCGGAAAAAGCGAGGGAAAATACGGAGCTGAAAGTGAAAATTTCGAGGAGATTTAATCTCCCCCTTACGTTATCCCCCGCAGATTCGTTCGCTCGCGCCAAGCTCGAGGCGCAAGCTTTGCTTGCTTCTCTGCGCTTGCGAATCTATAGGTGTTTTCATCGGCAAGTGAATTGCCGATGAAAACAGATTTGAATTATATTCCGCCTGCGGCGGAAGAACGGAAATTCAAGGCGAGCGACGTCCTCGCAAAAAAATACTTCGTAATTTCTTGCGGAAGCAAATTCGTGCGTTCGCACCTCGCTTGAGGCGTTTCGCTTCGCTGAGTGTTTCGCACTCACATTTTCCTCCGCTCTCAACATGGCTTTGTGCTTGATTGAGTAGTGCGAATTTTGAGGCTGTGCGATAAGGGGAGCGGATTTTTGCCGAGTGTGTTGGTGTTTGAGATTGTGCGGCTATTCTGAGGCTCACTGGTGTTTTGTAGGGGCGGTGGCTTGCTCCGCCCGTTGCCTCTGATAATTGCCGACCTCGGATAATACGCACTTGCAATAACCGTTTGCCGCTTTTCTACGGTGCGAAAACGATAACCTTGCGTGCGGTTCATGCGGAACGAGCAAGCCCGTTCCCTACAAAATGCCATGGAGAAAGTACTTGTCCGACAGTCCCTCAGGCGGCAAAGCCGCCAGCTCCCCTTACACAGGGGCGCCTCGGTAGCTTCGCTACCTCCATTACTACGCCCATAAAGAAAGTGCTAACCTCAAGCTATGCACCACCCCCAAAGCCCCATCTTTCCGTAATTTGTCGTCGAACGAAGTGAGGTACAAATTTCGGAAACGGTATAAGCTCCAAATTACAGCTCCCTAAAATTTATGCCTACATAAATCTAAGTCGGTCACTTGCGTATATGGTGACCGACTTTCGCACTTTATTCGATTAGATAAGTCTTCCTCATTTCACGACGGAGGCTTAGCCGATGTCGTGCGGTATCTCTCGGATTAAATATTATCCGCCCCTGCAAAGCGCCAGCTTTGCTCCTTAAAGTTCTTTGGTTCTTTCTTTCAAGAAAGAACACCATCGTCCCCCCTCGCTCTCCAATCGTGGTTCACTTTCTTAAGTAAATTTAAGAAAAAATCTACAATTCGGAACTTTTATTAAAACCGTTCGTCTAATATAATACAGGTAAGGAAAAACAAGGAGGAGATAACCACGAAAAACATGGAAAAAGTAACGGACATTCTTCTTGCGGTAGCGGCGGCCGCGCTTGCGGCGGCTCTTTGCATAGAGGTCGCGGAGAAAATGGGCTTCGGCAAAAAGGGAAAAGTAAAAAACATAAAAACACACGACGGACCGACGGCTTTGTACTTCCGCAAAAGGTAAACCGCAAAATAACTTACCTACAACATGAAAGGAACAGACAACATGAATACAAACATGCTGAAAGCAGGTCTTGCGGTACTCGCAGCGATTCTTTGTTTATCGCTTCTCGTTTCGTGCAAGGATAAGGACGAAGAAAACATCGGCGGTGCGGACGGCTCGACCGGAATTGTCATCACCGACAGCGGCAACGGCGGCGACGCTCCGTAAAAATCTGCAGTCTTCATGGCGAAAGGAATGACTCACATTGAAAAGAAACAACGATAAAATCATAACCGCAGGAGTTGCGGTACTCACGGCGGCACTCTGCCTTTCTCTTGCGGCAACATTCACCTCGTGCAACAAGAGCGTCGGCATAATAGGCGGTGCGGACGGTCCGACGCAGATTATAGTCTCCGACGGTGAAAAGAATGACGGTGAAACCACTGTCGATACGGACGGCAGGGACAGCGCAAATGACGCAAGCGTCACATCGGCAGACGACGGTAAAAAGGATGCCGACACCGACGCAAAGACAGACAACACCTCCGGGAATACCGAAGCCGACAAAAGCGGTGCAAAGTTAAGCGATGACGGGATTTACACCTTTGCAAACGGCGAAACAGTCGAAGTTCCGAAGGACGTCAGTATGTACGTCGGCACTGTAACCGAAGGAACGACAAACACCGTGAGCGTGAAAGACCCGTCGGGCGAGGTTTACACCTACGCGAGAACCGACGATAATTACGCAAACGACGGAAGCGGACTTCTCATCGGAGACAAGGCGACGGTTTACTACGAAAAAGACATCTCCGAAGCACTTTTCATCGTGACGGAGCACGATCCTCTTGCAAATATAGATCCGTCTTGGAACAGCATGAAGGGCAAAGTCAAAGATGCCGCTATGAACACCGTGACGGTCGAGCTTTCCGACGGTACGACGCTTGACGTTGAGCGCACACCCGAGCTTTGCGGCAGTGACGGCAAGGGAATGACGATAGGCGACGACGCCACCGTTTACTACACCGGCGATCCTGCCGGCAAAGAGAGCTTCACCGTGAAGTTCGTCTACACAGAAAAGGGTCCCGATTCACTCGGAAACGAGTAAGACCACTGCATGATAATATGGTATAGTTGAGAATAACCGTGAGGCGAATACCGTCTCACGGTTATTTTTGATGTCAGAATTTTCTTCCCTTTGCGTCGTAGTTCTTGTAAAATGTCTCGATATATTCCTTTGGAAAGTCACGGCGATCCACACCGCAGGTGTAAACCGTTTTGTACTCGCCCTTAATGAACATTGCGTTTCTGTAGACTCCCTCGACAAGCATTCCGAGTCTTTTCATTACGCGAAGAGAGGCGTCGTTGCCCTCAAGCATTTTCGCAATGACTCTGTCTGCGCCGAGTATCTCAAACGAAAACGCCGTCACAAATAACGCCGCCTCCGCTGCGTAGCCGTTCCCCCATGTATCTCTTGCGAGAACGTAGCCTATCTCGACGGTATTGGTGTTGTCCTCAACCGAAGTAAAGCCGCACGTGCCTATCATTCTGCCGGTCGATTTCAGCACAAGTCCGAAGTCTCGGAACACGCCCGTGCCGTACTTTTTGCCGAGAAGCTTTATGTAATTCTCAGTCTCTCTTCTCGATAGGTGCGGCGACCACGTGAGATATCTCGACACATTCGGGTCGGAGGAATACATAAACATATCCTCCGTGTATTTTTCGGTGATCTTTGTGAGGATAAGACGCTCCGTCTCGAAAGTCGGCACGTCGCGGAACATTTCGGTGAGGCGTTCCTCAAGCTTTTTCGGCTTTTTCTTAAAAAGAAACTGCATAGTTATGTCCTCTCGTATGCTTTGGGAGGGGATTGAAAACACCTCGCCGCAAAGCAAGCTGTCTTTTTCCGGGGAGACTAAAGGCTCCGCCGTAAAGCGAAGCCTTTTAATATGTCAGATTATGTCAACGACAACACGCTTATCCTCACGCATGGCGGCAACCTTCATAACGGTGCGTATAGCCTTGGCAATACGTCCCTGCTTGCCGATTACTTTGCCCATATCGCTCTCGTTTACCGAAAGCTCGAGGTAAACAGTGCCGTTTTCTTCTCTTTCGCTGACTACAACGTCATCGGGATTTTCAACGATCGCTTTTGCGATGTTCGCAAGTATGTCCTTCATAATGACCATGCCTTTCTATGCCTTTGTGCGTCGAATCGGTACGGGAATTAAAGAGCGCCGTTCTTCTTGAGAAGAGCCTTAACGGTTTCGGTGGGCTGTGCGCCGTTGGCGATCCACTGCTTTGCCTTTTCGTTGTCAATGTTGATTACGGCCGGCTCTGTGAGGGGGTTATAGTAACCGATTTCCTCGATGAAACGTCCGTCTCTGGGGTAACGGGAATCCGCTACAACCACTCTGTAAAAAGGAGCCTTCTTTGCGCCTATTCTTCTGAGTCTGATCTTAACTGCCATTGTTCTTTCCTCCAAAAAATGTTTTGATTTTGAATTTTATTATAAATGCCGCGTTGTTTCGGCTTTTATACGTTTAATTAAAATGTACCGTCTGCTTCGGCTTACTTTTTCTTCTTTTTCTTCTTGCCGCTCTTGCCGCCTATCTTTGGCAAAAGCTTCTTTCCGAACATTTTACCGCCGAGACCGCCGCCGGCAAGCTGCTTCATCATCTTGTTCGTCGTTTCGTACTGCTTTAAGAGCTTGTTTACGTCCTCGACGTTCATACCCGAACCCTGTGCGATACGCTTCTTTCTCAAGGCGTTTATGACCTCCGGGTGGTTTCTCTCCTCCTCGGTCATCGAGAGGATTATCGCCTCCATACGGTCAAGCTGTTTTTCGTCAACCTTGGCATCCTTCATCGCCGCCGCATTCACTCCCGGTATCATGCCCACAAGCTGGTCTATCGAACCCATGTTGCGTATCTGAGAGAACTGCTCAAGATAATCCGTGAGTGTAAACGACTGCTCTCTGAACTTCTTTTCAAGCTCTGCGGCTTTCTTTTCGTCGAACGCTTTCTCTGCCTTTTCGATAAGCGAAAGCACGTCTCCCATGCCGAGTATTCGGGACGCCATTCTGTCGGGGTAAAACGGCTCTATCGCATCGAGCTTTTCGCCGACGCCTATAAACTTGATCGGTTTTCCCGTGACCTGACGGACGGAAAGCGCCGCACCGCCTCGGGTGTCGCCGTCGAGCTTCGTGAGGATTACGCCCGTTATGTCAAGCTGTTCGTTGAAGCTTGCCGCCGCATTCACCGCGTCCTGACCGGTCATTGCGTCAACGACGAAGAGAACCTCTGTCGGGTGAACCTCCGCCTCCATGCGCTTAAGCTCATCCATAAGCTTTTCATCGACGTGCAGACGACCTGCGGTATCGATAAAGAGCATATCGTTTCCGTGACGTACTGCGTGCGCAAGAGCTTCCTTTGCGATCTTTACGGCGTCGGTGCAGCCCTCAATGGTGAACACCGGAACGCCCGCCGCTTCGCCGACCACCTGCAGCTGCTTTATCGCCGCCGGTCTGTATACGTCGCACGCCGCAAGAAGAGGACGCTTGCCCTGTTTTTTGTACATGAGAGCGAGCTTGCCTGTGTGCGTGGTTTTACCTGCGCCCTGGAGACCCGTCATCATTACAACCGTCGGAGGCTTCGGAGAAATCGTGAGCTTTGAGTTTTCTCCGCCCATGACCGCCGTAAGCTCCTCGTTTACAATCTTGACTATCATCTGCGCCGGCACAAGACTTTCGAGTACATCCGCACCCAACGCTCTTTCCGAGGTTTTCTTTATAAATTCCTTGACAACCTTGAAATTGACGTCCGCTTCGAGAAGTGCGAGCTTAATTTCCCGCATTCCCTCTTTTATATCTTCCTCCGTGAGCTTTCCTTTGTTCTTGAAATGCTTGAAGGCGTTTGTAAGTCTGTCGCTCAGGCTTTGAAACACGGAATTCTTCGCCCCCCTTTCGATTTACCGCTGTATTTCACGCTGTATTTCCTTTATCGTTTCGGATATCCCTGCGAAAGCACCGTTGTTCTCCGCACAAAGCGAGAGTGCCTTTTCGCACAGGCTGTCCGCATTTTTCGTTTTTTCCGCAAGATGAAGAGCGTCCTCAAATCCGAGAAGAGACTCCCGTCCGCTCTGTATGAGGCTTCTTGCTCCCTGACGGGTCATTCCCATAAGCTCGCCTATCTCGGCAAGGGAAAGATCGTCGTTGTAGTAATACTCGACCGCATTTCTGTGCTTTTCGTCGAGAAGTGCCGAATAATAGTCGAGAAGCTCCGAAACCCGCAGATCCTTTTGTGCCATATGATTCTCCGTTCACCGTTTCGGGTAGGTGTAAAGTATTTTTCATTACACCGTGTTATTATAACTGAAAACGCACTTTCTTTCAAGGACACAATGTAAGCTTTTCGTGAACTTGCTGTTAACTCAAGGACTTTACACCCTTTTTCCCGCAACTCCTCCCGTCTTGCCCATGGCGTGGCTCAAAGACGAAGCGTCGGCATACCCCACAGCCTCTGCCGCCTCTTCGAGGGTTTTACCGTCGCCGATGAGATACATTGCGGTTCTTATGCGCAATGCCTTGAGATACGCATACGGCGTTACGCCGAGTACCCGTCTGAAACGGCGGATAAGGCTGTCCGTGCCGATAAACCTTGCCGCGGCGGCGTCGGCAATGCTGAACGGTTTTCCGAGATTTGCGAGCATTTCCTCCAAAACCGATATGACGATTTCATCGCTGACGCTCACAACGCCGTTCACCTGCGCCATATGCGACACAAGGTAGGTTATGCTCTTCATGCAGAGGGCAAAAAGTTCGGGATTTCTGCGGAGTCTGTCAATATGCCACCTGCCGTCGGTATCGTTTTGCACCGCTCCCGAAAGAAATACACCGAGAGCCGCCTCTGACATTGCATCGCCGTGCGGATAATACTCGAGGATATCGCCGCATATGACGGGCGGTATAAGCTCAAAGTCTGCGTAGGTGTGGATGAGTCCGTCGTCCGGATCGCTGTAAAACTTAAAATTTGCGGTATATGGGGTAAAGTACAGAAAGCCCTCCCTGAAAGGACGTGTCTTTGCGCCGACGGTATACGTTCCTTTACCTCCGTGAATGTAGTACAGGCGGTTTATTCCGCCGTATTCGGCGAGAAACCATTTCTGCGGCACTCTGCCGTTTCCGTAGCAGTTTATTCTTCCGATTTCCGTAAGCTCACCCCCATAAAGTCGATTTTCGACAATACGCCGTCGATATGTATCATTGACCTCCGTGCCGATAAGTGCTATAATATTTGTACGTTATCATAGAGAATATTATATCACGTCGTTCGATTATTGTCAACAGAAAAGAGGGCATTATGGACAACAAAAAATGGTTCAAGGAAGAAGCAAAATTCGGCATGATGGTACATTTCGGACTTTACAGTCTTCTCGCCGGAGAGTACAGAGGAAAGCGCATACCGCACATCGGAGAGTGGATTCAGTCCATGTACCGCATTCCTAATGCAGAGTACGAAAAGCTCGCAAAGATTTTCAATCCGATATACTTCGACGCCGAGGAATGGGTTCTCACCGCAAAGGCGGCAGGCATGAACTACATGGTCGTAACAAGCAAGCACCACGAGGGCTTCTGCCTTTTCGATTCGGCTTACGACGACTACAACTGCGTCAAGGGTTCACCTTTCGGTCGTGACATCATAGGCGAACTCGCCGAGGCTTGCCGCAAGCACGGAATGAAGCTCGGACTTTACTATTCGCAGGAGCTTGACTGGCACGAGCCGAACGGCGGCGGCTACACGAGAGGTCACGACAACTGCGGTGAGATGGCATGGACAAACGACTGGGATTTTCCCGACAACGCACACAAGAATTTCGAGCAGTGCTTCAGAGCCAAAATAATTCCGCAGGTAAAGGAAATACTCACGAAGTACGGCGACCTCTGCCTTATCTGGTTCGACACGCCGTTCACAATAACGTCCGAACAGAGCCGAGAGCTTTTCGACCTTGTAAAGTCTCTTCAGCCCGACTGCCTTGTCAACACCCGTATCGGCAACGGTCTCGGCGACTACCGTTCAATGGGCGATAACCAAATCCCCGACGAGTACATGAAGGATATTCTCGTCGAGTCCCCCGCAACCCTCAACGACACCTGGGGCTTCAAATACTTTGACGGCAACTGGAAGGACGCCGAAAAGGTATACGCTATCAAGAAGCATCTCAACGAAAGAGGCGTAAACTACCTTCTCAACGTAGGTCCCGACCACCTCGGAAGAATACCGGCTCCGGCAGTAGAAATTCTCCGCAGGGTCGGAGAAATGGGCAGATAATGCAAGCCTCCGGCAAGAAACGCAAATAATGAAAGGACGCAGACCTCAAAACCTGCGTCCTTATTTTCAGCTTGTTTTACCGTTTATCCCCTATTATTCCTCGATTGCCGCCTTGCGTACATTTATATCGTGTATTGCCGCAATATCGACCTTGGGCTCTCTCTCGTAGGTGTAAAGACCATTTTGCTCCTGCTCTATATCGTAAAGCTGGGTGTAGCAGAAACCGTTAATCTTTTCGTTGTCAAGCATAGCGTCTGTAAGACCCTTGTAGCGCTCGGCAAACTCTTCGCGTGTTCTCGCCGCATTACCGTAGCTCCATGCCGTTCCGCCGCCGTCCTTCGGCTTTGTGAGATCGAGTCCGATTCCGCCGTATTCGCTGACAAAGACCGGCTCTCCTCTGTGCGTCTGCTTGTAGTAGGTGTTGAATTCGAGCACCTTGCCTTCCTTCAGAACATCGTACCTTGCACGGAAGCTCTCGGCGTTCTGGTTGTAGTCGTGAACATCGTATATATCGGTCACTTCATGCGTATATCCGCTTGTGTCGATGCACGGACGTGTTTCATCATAATACTTCGTCATGTAGTAAAGCTCTGCCACGCATCTCGGATCCTGTCTCGACTGCAAATGATAGGTGCACGTTTCGTTAAGCGGACACCAACCGATTATCGACGGGTGGTTGAAGTCGCGCTTCATCTCCTCCATCCATTCGGGAAGCACTGTGATGAAGCCCTCGGGGGTCGAAAGGTCAAGTCCCCAGTTGGGATACTCGCCCCAAACGATATATCCGAGCTTATCGCAGTAGTAAAGGAAGCGTGGCTCAAATACTTTCTCGTGAAGTCTTGCGCCGTTGAAGCCTGCGGCTACAGAAAGGTTAATGTCGCGGACAAGCTCCTCGTCGTCACGTGCGGTGTATATGCCGTCGGGGTAGAAGCCCTGATCGAGGACGAGTCTCTGGAACACGCTCTCGCCGTTTATGAGAAACCTGCTGCCGTCAAGACCGACGCTTCTCATGCCGAAATAGCTCTTTACAACGTCGTCGCCGAATGTGAGCTTAAGATCGTAAAGCCTGCCTTTTCCTACCTCCCAAAGATGAAGCTCCGAGAGAGCGATTTCGGCATTGAAGGAGTCGCGGCATCTCTTCTCGGCACTGCCGACAGGCTTTCCGTCGTAGAACGCTTCGAGTTTAACAGTGCCCTCTCCCTTTACGATACCCTTTACGGTGAGCGATGCGTTCTTTATATCGGGGTATACACGGAAGGATTCTATGTAGCTCTTCGGCGTAAACTCAAGGTAAACCGTCTGCCAGATACCGGTTGTGCGTGTGTAGCTGCATCCCTTTGAGATGTAGCCCATGCACTGCTTGCCGAGTCCCTGACGAGGTGCGCCGTTTCTTCCCATGAGATCCTTTGCGAACACAACGACGAAGTTCTCACCCTCGGTGACGTAATCGGTTATGTCGAAAGCAAACGGAGTGTAGCCGCCCTTGTGCTTACCGACGCTCTTTTCGTTGATGAAAACCTCTGTTTCAAAGTCAACCGCACCGAAGTGAATAAACACTCTGCCGGAGAGCTGCTTTGCGGTAACGTTGAAGCTTCTGCGATACCAAACCGCATTCATGAAATCCTTAACCTCAACTCCGGAAAGTCTGCTTTCGGGGCAGAAAGGCACGTTGATCTTTCTGTCGTAGCCCTCGCCGCCGACAAGACCTCTTTCAAGTCCGCTGACGCCCGAATCGATTGCAAAATCCCATTCTCCGTTGAGATTGACCCATTCCTCACGGACAAACTGCGGATTGGGATGCTCTGTTCTGTAAATCATTGTTAATTCCTCCGTATATTGTCAAATATGAAGTATTGTCTTTTGTTACATTCTATCACAAATACACACGAATGTAAATGCACAAACCTACTTTTTTATTGACATATCCTATTGACAAAATACTTTATATGTGCTATATTTACGTTGTTATCAAAGTGCAGAGAGGAAAAGCATGATTGAGATAGTAAAAATACGTCACGCATGGCCCGAGGGGAAGAATTTCGTGATAGACCGTCCGAACGGCGTGGAAAACGACTACATATTCTTAATGTTTCACACGCCGATAGAGATAATGTACGGCGGAGGGATGATAACGACCTCACCGGGAGCTTTTATACTGTACGACCTTCACACGCCGCAGTATTTCCGTGCGGACGGCGAAAATGCGATAATCCACGACTGGATTCACCTGCGTGGAGACGTCCCGGAGCTTATGAATTCGTGCGGTCTTTCGTTCGATACGCTCTATTATCCTCCGAACACACGGTACATCACGGACACCGTATTCGCCCTCGAGAGCGAACACGCCGGAACACGCCGCCACTTTGCCGAAATCTGCGACTCGACTCTGCGCACGCTCCTCTACAGAATTTCACGCGCCGTTTACGACGGAGAGCGCGAGATAAGCCGCGACAGCGAGACGGTGAAAAGAGTGAAGGCTTTCCGCACCGCAATGTTCTCGGACGTCGCAAGACAGTGGACTGTGAGCGATATGGCAGCGCAGTCGTCCCTCTCCGAGTCGCGTTTTTATGCGCTATACAAGGATTTGTTCGGCATCTCTCCGACAAGCGACCTTATCGGCGCAAGAGTCGAAAAGGCGCGGCACTGCCTGCAATCCGGAGACTACTCCGTCGGGAAAGCGGCGGCGGAGGTAGGCTACAACAATGTTTTCCACTTCATACGCCAATTCAAGGCGGTCACGGGAAAGACGCCGGGAGAGCTCATACCGAAGTCGGGAACCGGGAAAAAGTAAGAATGAAGCCCAAAACGGTCGAAAGCGGTAAAAATGCCGCGACAGTTTAAAGGACTGCGAAGCAGAAGCTTTGCAGTCCTTCTTTTACGTTTTTAAACCGGAGTAGGCACATAGGGTTTCGGGACAAGATTAAAACTCACGCTGAAATTCCGAGATATCCCTCGCCGCTTCAGAGGCGTGGGGCTTCTGTGCTTAGCCGAAAAATGCCGAAATTATGCCTTTCCGGGCGGGCTCGGACTGCTCTTTTCCGGTTAGGATATAAAGTTCAAGCCGTCCTCGGGATACCAGTCGAAATGTACGTGCTCACCGTTTATGAGCCACTGTTCGGGAGCATTGTTCTCCATCCAGTCGAGGGGGACGGCAACGTCGCTCTGCACGGAGTTCACTCTGTACGCCTCTTCGACGTCGCGTCTCTCCTCAGCGGTAAGCGCTTCGGGATCGGGAGAAACGAAAAGCGGAGTGCCGCTGTGCGCAAGCAGGTACAGCCACTGCTTGTTGTACCTCCAATCGATAAGCCCCATTATACCCACGCAGTCGGCGTCGCTCTCGTAAAATGCGCCGTGATGGAGAAGTCTGAAAGCAAGAGCGTTTACGCCGTACTTTACCATACGATGCCACTCTCTGCCGCTTGTGTCGTCACCGGTTCTGTTCAGGTGAACGAGACCTGCCGCAAGGTGTCCGATGACGTTGCAGCCGAGAATGAGTGCTCTGCCATTTGCCGCTTCGTATATCGTCTCGTAGAGAGCGAGGATTACCTCGGCGGTCGTCTTGGTGCGGTCGAAGTAGTTCCAGTTGTCCCTTGCGAAAGCATCATGTCTTTGGAATCCCCAGAAGCCGACAGCGTCGAAGGTCGAAAAATCGTGCTTTATAAGCTCGAAGCCCCATGAGCATATCATATCAATCGTTTTTGCGACGTATGCGAGAGTATCGGGGTGTGACGGGTCGAGAAATTCCGTGTTGCGCGAAAGGCGCATTTCGGAGTCGGGCGGCGTCACCTCGAAGTTCCTGTCGCGAAGCGGCCGCATCCATATTCCGGGACACACGTTTTTTGCCCTCACCTCGTCGGCAAAGACCTTCATGTCGCAAAACTTTCCCTCTCTGAGGACGTCCCACGGTGCGTCGCAATCATTCTTCTGCCAGCCGTCGTCAAGTACGGAGTACGGACGGTTTTCGAGTCCCTCGGTCATCTCGGACAAAAGTGCGGCGTCGCGGAGTGCTTCGGCGTGAGAGGTCTTTCCGTAAGCGTAGTACCAGTTGTTCTCACCGTAGACCTTATGTCCGCACGAAAGCGGCGAGGGACTTAGCTTTTTGTAGTAGTCGCGCAGTGCAAAAAACGCCGAAACATCACGGTACTCGGCAAAAAGCACGGTGCAAAGTCCTACCTTTCTTCCGGAGAGAATGACTCCGTTTCCTCCGCACCTTGTGTCAAGCCAAAGGGTAACTCCGGCGGTATCGTAATTCCAGAAGCACATTGCATGAGGACGCACCTCAACGCCGAAGCACTCGGTGTATCGTCCTGCGGTGTCGGGATCTCTGTCAGAGCCGTTCGACACGGCGCACACCCACGGCATTGCCCTGTCGGGGACGATGCCTTTCCATTCGAGGTCGCCGTAGCCTCTTTCCCACACGTCGCCGTAGACCTTAATATTGTCACGCCTTTTCTCGCTCTCGGCGAAGTTCCAGCGGAGTTTTACGTATCTCACCGGCGTTTTGTCCGCCGAAAGGCTCACAAGGAGCTTGCCGTCCGAGATTGTGAGAGCGACGTTCACGTCGTCCTTTGCAAGCGTATTCTTTCCTTCGGTTTTAACTTTCACGTCTGCGGACGCATTTCCGCAATATACCGCAAGCGCGTCGGGATATCTTATATTCATATGCCGTTTCCTTTCAGAATACTGTAATCACAAACGTATTTTACCATATTCCGAGGAGGACGTCAATATCAAAACAATGTAATAATATTGCAAAATAACACCGTTTTCGTGTATTTCAGGCGTGTTTCTTCATAAGCTTCGGAAGATCGAGTCTCACAAAGCCGACAGCAATAGACGCAAGCGTGAGTATCTCGCAGACACAGCCGGCATACGAGCCGACAGAATAGTTGTACACAAGCCATGCACTGCTCGTCAGAAAGATAACCCTGCGGACAAACGCCGTGTCACTGCTTCCGTAGGCGACAGTCGAGAGTATCTTCGCCGTGCCGCTGAAAAGGCTCTTCGGTCCTGCCCACGTGAGAATAGTGAACAGAGCGAACAGCGCACTGAAAACCGCCCTTGCCGCAACAGTGCTTTTCTTTTTTTCGACAAGCCTCGAGAAAACGACGTTTCTCATGCTTCCGAATATATTCATCGCCGCGCCGGTGTACGCTCCGAGCATTATGTACTGCACGGCAAAAAGAGTTTCGTTCGCCGTCCTGAAAAACATAAGCTTTTTGTGCTCCTTGCACTGAAACGACAGTATGCTTGCGATTATTCCGACTATTCCCACAGTCTGCAAGATTATTTCAAATATCGGTTCCGCTTCTCCGAGTTTAAACATAAAAATACCGTTCCTTTCGCCGTATGCGCCGCCTCCCGGCGACTCACATATAATACAGCAAAAGAAGCGGAATGTCAATAGTTGTTCGATGTGTTTGAAAACGAACATTTCAGCAAACAAGAGATAGCGAAAGCAAAGCTTTCACAAGAGCGGAGAGTGGAATTACGGTCGAAAAACGCTCTCTTCGCAAAAATGAAACTGTCGAGCTTTGCGAGGCGTTTCATTTGCGAACGGGAGAAGTTTGGTTTAAGTCCCCACAAAATTTGATTCAGCAAAAATCTAAGTCGGCGACTTGCGTATATGGTCGCCGACTTCGGTATTCTGTTCGGTTAGATGAGTCTTTTCTCATTTCACGACGTCGTCCGCCTTTTGACGCGCATATATGCGCAGACGTGCGGCATTATCTCCAAATTACATCAAAAAACTTCCCATTTCAAAGCGTTAGCTTTGAAATCGACAAAGTTCTTTTGGTCCTTTTCTTGAAAGAAAAGGACTCCCTCACAGCCCCCGTAAGCCCCGCGTCACTTCTCCTCTTCGTCCTCTTCGCGCTTCACAACGGTGACTATGGCGTTTATGAGGCGGTGATCCTTGATTTCGAGAACCTTGACGTGCAGACCGTCGGAGTCAAGCTCGAAGACCGTGCCGTCGTCGGGGATAGAGCCGTAGTTTGCGAAGACAAAGCCGCCGAACGTCTCATAGTCCTCGTCCTCGGGGAATTTTATGCCGAGTACCTCCTCGACCTCCTCTATGTCTGCCGTGCCGGTTATGCGCCACGTGCCGTCCTCAAGCTTTTCAATGTCCTCGTTCGCGCCGCCGTCCTCGCTGTCGGCGTCAAGATCACCCACTATAGCCTGTATAAGGTCGTATATCGTGATGACTCCGCTCACTCCGCCGTATTCGTCAACAACAACCGCAAACGTGTTTCCGTTCGACTTCATGTTCTTGAAAAGTACGTCCGCTTTCACGCTTCCCGGCACAAAGTACGCCGGCGTTACGGCATTCTTCATCACGTTTTCGCGGCTCTTGTCGGTTAGCCTGAAATACTTTCTCGCGTTCAGCACTCCCACAACATCGTCTATGTTCTCGTCGCAGACCGGGTACATACTGTGCTCGCTGTCGTGAATTATCTCGTCCCACTTTTCGGGAGAATCCTCTGTCCACAGAAGAGTGAGATTGGTCCTGTGCGTGCAAAGCTCCTCGATGGGCAGGTCGTCAAACTCAAATACGTTCTGTATAAGCTCCTTCTCGTCTTCGTCGATAGCTCCCTTTTCGCTTCCGGCATCCACCATCATGCGAATGCCCTCCTCCGTCACCTGCTCGCCGCAGTTTTCGGGGTCAATGCCCATAATGCGAAGAATTCCGTTGGAAATAGCCGTCACAACCGATACAAAGGGCGTGAGCAGCGCCGCAAAAAAGCATACCGGTCCCGAAAGCGCAAGCGCCGCCGCCTCGGCATTCTGCACCACCGCGCGGCGGGGTACTATCTCACCGAGAATAAGCGTCAGAAACGCAAGAATAAATGTTATGATAATCGCCGATATCACGCGAAGAAGCGATGTGCTTGTCTCGGGTATTCCGAGTCCCGTGAGGAAATCAACGGCGTAGCCCGAAAAATTCAGAGCCGCAAACGCACTTCCGATAAAACCGGTGAGCGTGAGGGACGCCTGTATCGTGTCCAAAAATCTGTTCGGCTTCGACGTCAGCTTGACAAGCCTTGCGGCACGCTTGTCACCGTCAGCGGCAAGCTTTGCGAGCCTTGCGTCGTTTACCGTAATAATCGCCGCCTCGGCACTTGCGAAAAATGCGTTGAGCGCAATGAGAGCAATCTGTAAAACAATAAGTCGGGTAATCAAAATTATATCAGTTCCTTTCGTTCACTTCGTTTGTTCGTTCGTTTGTATGCTTCCGCACCGTATCGGTGCCGCAAAAAAGCAAAAAGAGACACACCCTGCGCCATCTCATTAAAGACGCAGGTTATGTCTCGTTATGTACATATTATGTATGCGGTATACACCTACGGCGTCACCGGGACAGGGAACGTATGCAAACGTTCCGGCCTTACATCGGTTTGTTGTATCGTCTTCGTCGCTTTCCATCGCTTCGTCATTCTCCGATTAACTGTAAGATTTTCGCCGAGCCGACTGCCGACGAATATACACTGTAGCATATTATACTACACTTTCGCCGTTTTGTCAATAGGTTTATGTAAAATTTTGAGAAATATCGGATTGAAAGCAACTGCGGCAAACTAAAACGCCGTTTACGATTACTTTCTCATTGTCCACATACCGTTTGTGAAGTCGGGGATTGCAACCGGTGCGCCGTCAATTCTCCGGTGACTTGAGTCCCTCTGTGTATTTTTCAAGCTGAAGCTCACTCGGCTTGTAGTCGGGATGGGAACAGCAGGGAATTGTCGGCTCTCTTCCGTCCGTGTAGTAAAAAGGCGTGGCGAAATCGTTTTCATATTTCTTTCTGTCCTCTTCGCACCGAAAATCGGGAACGTCATAGGGTATGCCGCCGTTCAGGATGCTTCTGTGCGCAAGGATCGCAACCGACGCCATTTTTGTCGCAAAGTACGCGTCGAAGGGCGCTTTCTCTTCACCCTTGCAAGCGGCAACAAAATGACGCATAACATAAAAGTCGCCGCCGCCATGACCGGACTTTTCTATAAGCTCTTTGTCGCTGTCGCAAAGCTCGGGCTTGTAGAAGCTGTCCGCCTCGGCATTCTCCGGCTTCTCCCACGAATTATAGCGAAGCATTATCTTTCCGTCTGTGCCTCGGAGGTTTTCTATCGTTCCCTTTTCACAGCAAAGCCTGTAGGAATTTTCGTGACCGCCGAAAGAAGCGTGCCCGGTCACCTTAAACACGGAGCCATCGTTATTTCGGCAAGTGACTATCGCCGCGCGATCGCCGACATATGATGCGCTCGGCGCATCGGCGGGCGGAGGATCGAATATTGCCATAGCCGATACTCTGACAGGTTCGGCGCCGGTTGCGTACATTATGGGTGCGAGTGAATGCGTTATGTAGTACGTTCTCGGAAGATGATTTCTCCAGTGCTTTTCCGTAGGTCTGAGAGAGCGGTTTATGCTGTCGTCGTAAAAATCGGTCGGATGATTGTATTCACCCTCGGCATACAAAGCCTTTCCGAGTGTGCCGCCGTCATAGACGCGCTTCATTTCCTGATTGAACAGCATGAACGGATAGTTTTCCGCAAGCATGAAAAAGGCGCGGCTCTTTTCTGCGGCGCGTACGAGAGCGACTCCCTCAGCCATGGTGGAATTTGATGTGCATTCGCAAAGCACGTTTATGTTCTTCTCGAGACAACGTATTGCATAGTCTGCATGTTCATGAAAATAATTGCAGAGGAAAACGGCCTCCATGGGGTGTTTGATAAACTTGTCAAAATCCGTGTATTCAGCGGCGGTTCCACCGAGTTTCTTTGACGCTTCCCCGAGTTTTTTTACATCCGAATCGCAAATTGCGACAACGTTTCCGTTGTTTGCGAGGATATTGTCTATGTAATACCCTCCTCTGCCAAGACCGAAAATACCGATTCGTACCTGTTTCATAAATAATACCTCCCAAAATTTATTAATTTATTCGGCAAAGAACATTATTGCAAGCGCCGCAAAAGAGACGGCAACCGATACAAGCTCACGCTTTTTCGGCTTTGACGGCGTGAAAAATCCCAAGAGCGTCGAGAATATCACAGTGCCGCCGGTGATAAACGGATACTGCACCGAGGCCGGCAGAACCGCAAGCGACAAGAGAAGCAAAAGATTTGCGAGCTTTTCGAGAATACCTTTTGCACACACCGCAAAAGCCGCTGCGGCGCATAGCGGACGCAAGCTCTTCCTCATCCCTGCAATGATTACCGCCGGAAGAATAAAGCCGACTGCTGCGCATAGGAAAGAGTATTCCGGTGCGGAAACCTTATCGAAATCCGACGCCTGATATATTTTGGCAAGAACGCCTGCCATGCCGTTTAGGACGAATATTCCGAGGCAATAACCGACGCCTGATTTTTTGTCCGAAAAGTCGGTCGATATGAAAAGTGCGGCTATTATGAATACGATGCACAGGATTTTCTCCGCCGTCACCCTCTCGTCAAAGAAGGCAATGCCGACGACGCACGGCAGAACCATGCCTCCCGTCATCATATACAGCGAGTACACGGACAGATTCACTTTTCCGAGAGCCTTCAGACCGCAATAAGAAACGGCGCCGCAGTTTATCGCAGTAATCACCGCCATAATCAGTGAAAACGGCGTGCTTCCGAACGAAAATCCGCTTGCGGCAGACAGGATTATCATTCCGGTCAAAGCTCCCCCGGCAGACGAAACAAGCATTGCCGTAAGGTCATCTCCGTAGGCTTTGCGGAACATATCCGTGAAAAAGAACTGCACGGCAAACATAAATGCGCTGAGCGTTATTATGCCGTAATACAACCTATCACCTCCCCGACGCATTTAATATTATCACACTTTGCCGCCGAAAAAAATAGAAAATGTCAACCAAAACCTTTAAATTTTCCGTTTTTGCCTTGAAAAACGGTGCGCAGTGTGATAGAATGAACCGGGGGTGACAAATATGAAAAAAGCAGGGAACATATGCAAATTCGCAAGTGCTCCGACTGCGGACGGGTGGCCTTCGCAACTCGGCGTCACGAATTTCGTTTATGAAACGGAGCTTGACGGAAATATTGAGATAAAGCTTCCTGCGAAAAACGCCATGTACCTTGCCGTATGCGGCGAGGGATGGCTTCGCACGGAGTACTGTGAGAAAAAGCTGTCGGCAGGGACTCTGTTTTTCACTTTTTCAGGAGGCTCGTATACAATAGAAAACAGGAAGGATTTCCGCTATATGTACATAACCTTCGGCGGCGATCGTTCGGCAAAGCTGCTTGACAGATTCGACATATCGCAGATAAACTGCGTATTCGAGGGATACGAAAGTCTTATTTGCTTCTGGAAAAATTCCCTCGAAAAGGCGATACCGCAAAATTTCGATCTTCTTGCCGAAAGCGTTCTGCTTTATTCTTTTTCGGCAATGGAGGACACCTACGTAAGCGGCGAAAGGCATCTTATAAACGATATTATCAAATACCTCGAGGACAATTTTTCCGACCGCACCCTATCGCTCGAATCGCTCTCTGACGAAATGAATTACAGTTCGAAATACATTTCGAGAATTTTCCGCAAAAACGTCGGAGTGACCTTTACGGAGTATCTTTGCGGCATGAGAATGCGCCACGCAATGCTTTTGATTGACAGCGGCATAACGTCCGTGCAGAATGCCGCACTTCTTTCGGGCTACTCCGATCCGTTTTACTTTTCCACGGTTTTTAAAAAAACCGTCGGCATTTCTCCGAGTGAATATATCGGCAAAAAGAAAAAAACAACGTCCGAAAACAAATGACGGACGGGCAAAAAAAGGTCTTCACCCCAAAAGCACATGACTTTTGAGGTGAATGATTTTGATATACGCTTTTTAATCTTACTTTCTCATCGTCCACATACCGTTTGTGAAGTCGGGAATTGCAACGGGTGCGCCGCCGAGAGCTATCGACTGCTCGGAAAGAGCGGTTATACACATCCACGCTGCGGCGTCGTAAACGTCTATTTCAAAGGGCTTGTCCTCCAAAATTGCGTCGAAGAAGCGGTCGAACTCAAGCCAGTCCATGCCGTCGTGCGAACCCTGAACGCCGCTCTCCTTGTATGCTTTCCAGATAGGGTGCTCATACTTTTCGGAGTACTTTTCGGCGTTGCCCCAGTTTTCGCGCCGGCCGGAATGCTCGCCGCCGTCGAGGAATACAGAGTCGGTCGCCTCCTCGTACATTCCCTTTGTGCCTCTGACGGTAAAGCCTCGGCTGTAGTAACGGGGAAGAGTCGTGTCGAGGGAGAGAGTTATCGTTTCACCGCCGGCGCACTTGATTATGGTCGAGACGATATCGCCCTGATTGAAGTGCGTGCCGACAAGCTCCGCGTCGTCCGACTTTTTCTGCATGATGTACTCGTGAAGTCCCCTCGCTTTCGACGCCATCGAGACAAGGGATACCATTCTGTTTCCTCTGTTTATGCCGAGAACCTTGGCGATAGGTCCGAGTTCGTGAGTCGGATAGTTCTCGCAGTTGCGGTTTATGTAGTTGCGGAGTCTGTAGTGACGCCTCTCTTTGCCGAACGCAACCTCTTCACGAAGGTCGTGCATATAGCCGCCGGCGCAGTGGACAATCTCTCCGAGAACGCCGAGTTCAACCATGTTTCTCACCATAAGCTCGCGTCTGCCGTAGCAACAGTTCTCAAGGAGCATGAGCGGCACGCCGGTTCTTTCGACGCACTTTACAAGCTCGAAGCACTGCTCGACGGTGTACGCTCCGCCGACCTCCATGCCGACCTTTTTGCCTGCCTCGAGAGCGGCGATTGCAATCGGAATATGCGACTCCCACGCACTCGCTATGACCACGGCGTCAACGTCGTCACGGGTTACAATGTCTCTGTAGTCGTCGCTTGCGAAGGGCTTTACGCCCGACTTTTCCTCAACGAGCTTTGCGCCCTCGGCGGTTCTGTCGGAGTAGACGTCGCACACTGCCGTGACCTGCGCCTTGGGATTTTGGAGTACGATATCATTCAAAAGTCCCCTGCCTCTTGGACCGAGACCCACAAATCCTATTCTTACCTTATCCATACCGTAATCGTCCTTTCTGTGTTGGTTTTTTACTACACCGATATTTTATCACGGACGATTTTGCATGTCTATCTCTTTGTGTCTATTATTTATTCGTTTTAGGACAGGATGGACGAAAAACGCCGAGACTTTTTCGATAATTTTCGATAATCGAGAATGGAGAATTGACGCGGAAAAACGTCGGGGCGTTTTCCTTCAACGATTTATGGTGCTTGCCGGTTGTTGCGGTTATGAGGTGAGAAAACAATAATCGTGCCTTTGGTTCGTGCGGCGGCAGACTACGATAGCGCAGTCTGCGTCCCCCTTCCTACAAGGCGACGCCGCAAGCGGCTTTCAGGCGACGCAACAAAGTTGCTTTCGCTAAGAAAATGCTTCGTAAACTCGCATTTTTTCCACATACCATTGAGAAAGTGCAAACCTCAAATCACGCACCACCCAAAAACGCTCCCTTTGCGGAATTTAAACGCGGCGGTTTTTCGTCGCTTTAAATTCCGCAAACGGTGTTGCCCGAATTACAGTCACCATAAAATCTAATGCCAAAAAACCACGACCCGACGCTTAGCCTTATGGCGTCGGGTCGCCGTACTGTATCCGATTAGATGAGTCTTTGCTTCCCTTCGACCGAGGCTTAGCTGCGCATATATGCGCCGTCGTGCGGTACTCTCTCCGAATTACATCATATCCGTCCACTGCAAAACGAAGTTTTGCTCCTTAAAGTCTTTTGGTTCTTTTCTTCAGAAAAGAACGCCCCCGCGGCGAGCGGCTCTCGTTTGCAGCCCCCGTAAGCGTCACGAAATAAAGAGCTGAACCCAAGTGTAGGAGCCGCCGTTTTTATAGACACCGACGCCGAGAGAGGTGAAGTTCGCACCAAGAATGTTGGCGCGATGTCCCTCGGAATTCATCCACGCGTTGACAACCTCGGCAGGCGTCGTCTGACCGGAAGCGATGTTCTCACCGGCGCTCCTGTAGGAAACTCCGTACTCTCCGAGAACCGTGAAGCAGGATGAACCGTCGGGACGTGTGTGTGAGAATACCTTCGCTACCTCTTCGGCACGTTTGTTTGCCGCCGAAACAAGCGCGGAACTGCCCTCGGATACAGGGGAAAGTCCTGCCTTCGTTCTCTCAACGTTCACAAGACGAATCACCTCCGAGGCAAATTCGCTCTGTGTCGTGCCGCTTCCGGGTTTCTCCGAATCATCAGGCGTCGTGGGTACATCCGGTGTCGACGGTACGTCAGGTTCGCTCGGCTCATCAGGCGTTGACGGTACGTCAGGTGTTGCGGGAACATCCGGTTCGTCAGGCGTTGACGGCTCGTCAGGCTCACTCGGCTCGTCGGGAGACGGCTTCACCGACGGCTTGTTTGACGTTATATAATCGAGAATATCGTCTATCGAAACATTACAGCCGCTCTTCTCCAAAACGCTCTCAAGCTTCTCGCGAAGCGTGTCGGAAAGTCCTGCACCGGCGGTGAGCCTGATGTTCGGAATGCCGACAGCCCCCGTGAGCTTTTCAAGGCTCTCCGCGCAGTCTGCCGAGTCGGTGCAAACCGAAGCACCGTTTTTTACGTATTCCGTGAGTGCGTCTCTTATGCCACAGGCGGCACTTGCCGAAAAGGTTGCTGCGCTGCCGCATACGCCGATCGCCATAAGTACGGAAAGGATTTTCTTTGCTTTCATTTTCTGTTCCTCCTTGTCTTTCGCTTTTGCGGAATGGTTTGTCGGGAAAGGCGCTTTTACGTATTTTTACTTTCCCCTTGTGTGTATAAGGCAGATCCTCGTAAGCTGTCCGTTTTCTGCCTGTGAGTGCATTATACACCTCTCGAGAGCAGTTTTGCAATGTTTTATAAAGGAAGAACAGGCGTAATATCCCTCATATGAAAACATACGGATATGAGAATTTTTCTTTTTTTATACGGATTTTCCGCAGAAACCGCTATATAACGGCGTTTTTGGCGTATTTTTGTAATCGTTCCAATTCGGCATATTGTTACTTTTGTACCTTATATTACCTTTTGCGAAGCTTGTGTGAACGAAACTGAAATTTCTGTGAAAATCATTGACAACGCACGTTCCGTAGGATATAATATAAGAAAAAACGTTAAAAATATGATAAAAAGAGTACATAAACCGAAAGAGGGGGACGACAATGAAAGAAGTAAAGACTCCGAAAAAACCGCTGTTATACTACTATACAATAGTACTTATCGTGCTTTTCCTTTTCAACCTCATAGCAATGCCGATGCTCAGTCAGTTCAGCATCGAAGAGGTCGGCTACAGCGACTTTGTAAACCTCACGGAGGAGAAGAAGATTGACGAGGTCAAGGTCGAGACGAACCAGATTCTTTTCACCGTCAAGGACGAAAAGGATAAGGTATACAAGACCGGAATAATGGACGACCCTGAGCTTATCGACAGGCTCACCGCCTCGGGCGCAACCTTCGGAAGCGAGATTGTTCGGGAGACCTCGCCGATTGTGAGTCTGCTTTTGTCTTGGATTCTGCCAATGCTGATTTTCATGTTCCTGGGACAGCGGCTCATGAAAAAGATGACCGACAAAGAGGGCGGACCGAATTCGATGATGTTCGGCATGGGTAAGAGCAACGCCAAGATATATGTAAGCTCCACCGAGGGCATAAAGTTTGCCGACGTCGCCGGCGAAGACGAAGCAAAGGAGAGCCTTGCGGAGATAGTCGATTACCTGCACAACCCCGGAAAGTACCGTGACATAGGTGCGTCGATGCCGAAAGGCATTCTTCTCGTCGGACCTCCCGGCACGGGTAAAACCATGCTTGCAAAAGCGGTTGCCGGAGAGTCGAACGTGCCGTTTTTCTCGATATCCGGCTCGGAATTTGTCGAGATGTTCGTCGGCATGGGTGCGTCGAAGGTCCGCGACCTTTTCAGACAGGCGAAAGAAAAAGCGCCGTGCATAGTGTTCATCGACGAGATAGACGCCATAGGCAAGAAACGTGACGGCGGCAACTTCGGAGGCGGCAACGACGAGCGTGAGCAGACTCTAAATCAGCTTCTCACCGAGATGGACGGCTTCGAGGAAAACACGGGAGTAATAATACTCGCCGCAACCAACCGTCCGGAGTCCCTCGACCCGGCTCTCACACGACCGGGAAGATTCGACAGACGTGTCCCGGTTGAGCTTCCGGACCTCAAGGGCAGAGAGGAAATACTGCGTGTTCACGCAAAGAAGATAAAGACCGCACCGGGTATCGACTACACGAAGATTGCGCGCATGGCATCGGGTGCGTCGGGTGCGGAGCTTGCGAATATCGTCAACGAAGCGGCATTGAGAGCTGTCAGGGACGGCAGAAGCTGCGCCGACGAAACCGACCTTGAGGAGAGCATCGAGGTTGTAATTGCGGGATATCAGAAGAAGAACGCCATACTTACCGACAAAGAGAAGTGCATAGTTGCGTACCACGAGGTGGGACACGCGATTGTCGCCGCAAGGCAGACCAACTCCGCGCCGGTGCAGAAGATAACGATAGTGCCGAGAACGTCGGGTGCGCTCGGCTACACGATGCAGGTCGATGAGGGCAACCGCTACCTCATGACGAAAGAGGAAATCGAGAACAAGATAGCGACCTTCACAGGCGGACGCGCGGCGGAGGAACTCGTATTCGGCTCTGTAACGACGGGAGCGGCAAACGACATTGAACAGGCGACGAAGCTTGCACGCGCAATGATAACACGGTACGGCATGAGCGACGACTTCGGCATGGTGGCGACCGAGACCGTCACGAACCAATATCTCGGCGGAGACACCTCTCTTGCCTGCTCGGCGGAGACTCAGGCGAAGATTGACGCAGAGGTTATTGCTCTCGTAAAGCGTCAGCACGAAAAGGCTCTCGGCATTCTTTCCGCCGACCGTGCAAAGCTTGACGAAATCTCGAAGTACCTCTACGAAAAGGAAACCATTACCGGCGAGGAGTTTATGAGGATGCTGAACGGGTGAAGAAAAGCATGGCTTTTCAAGTGAAGAGAGAAGAGGGAAAAGTGAAGAGAAGAGGTAGAAAAGCGAAGCTTTGGACAAAGCTTCGCTTTTCAAAAATTGAAAATTGAGAATGGAAAATGGAGAATTGATGTCGAAAAACGCTGAAGCGTTTTTCGGCAATTGAGAATTGAAAGTGGAGAATGGAAAATTGATGTGGAAAAGCTTCGCTTTTCTCCAATATTTGAACGGTGCGGAGTTTGAGGCTGTGCGACAACGGAATAGCGGATTTTTGCAGAGGTTGTTGGTGTTTGAGGTGGTGCGGTCATTCCGAGGCTCATTGATGTTTTGTAGGGAACGGGCTTGCTCGTTCCGTGAGAACCAAAGGCAAGGTTATTGTTTTAGCCATGTAGAAAATCGACAAACGGTTATTGAAAATACGTATTATCCGAGGTCGGCGATTATCCAAGGTTTGCGGACGGAGCAATCTACACAGATGCTTCGCATCCTGTGTGTCCCTACAAAATACCATAGAGAAAGTACGAACACCAAATCACGCACCACCCAAAACACACTCTTCGCAAAAATGAAATTGTCGAGCTTTGCGAGGCGTTTCATTTGCGAACGGAGAAGTTCGGATACAGTCCCCACAGAGCCTGATTCAGCAAAAATCTAAGTCGGCGACTTGAATATATGGTCGCCGACTTTTGCACTATATTCGATTAGATGAGTCTGTCTCATCTCGTTCGGCGACTTGCGTTTATGGTCGCCGAACGCGGTACTTTCTTCAAATTACAATGTAATCTGTTCCCTGCAAAACGAAGTTTTGCTTTTGAAGTCTTTTGGTTCTTTTCTTCAGAAAAGAACACCCTCGTAACCTTCGTCCCCTTGCCGCTTACCAGCCGAGACTCTTGAGGTAATCGCGGCTCATTTTAGCGCACTCGAGGGCAGGGGTATCGTACCAATTATCCTGCTCTACGACAACGTAGCACGAACCTGCTTCGAGAGCCGCCTCGAGAATGGACGGGAAGTCCTGCTTGCCGTAGCCGACGGGTCTGAACTTGAAGGTGTTCTTTACAGTCTCCTTCTTGTCGTCGCTCTTTATGCCGATAAGCTCGTACATATGCTCGCTCTTGGAACCCTCAAAGTCCTTGAGATGTACAACGGGTGCTCTGCCGGTGTACTTCTTTACGAAGTTTGCCGGATCCTCGCCGCCTACGTTTACCCAGCATACGTCAAGCTCTGTCTGAAGATGGTTTGCCGGAACGGTTCTGTACATATAATCAATGCCGTATTCGCCGTCGGGCATCTTCTTGAACTCGAAATCGTGGTTGTGATAAAGAAGTACAAGACCTCTCTTCTCGGCCGCAGCACCTACTGCGTCGATTCTCGCGAGAACCTTGTCAAAGCCCTCGTCGCCGGGACGCATACCCTCGCCGAGCCACGGAATGGCAACGTACTTGCAGCCTATCGTAACGTAACCGTCGAGTACCGACTCGTAGTCTTCAGCCGTCATAAGCTCGGAAACGTGAGCCGAAATTGCCGGAATGCCTACCTCGTCAAGTATCGACTTCACCTCTTCGGGAGTCTGTCCGTATAGTCCTGCAAGCTCAACGAAATCGTAACCAAGCTCCTTGAGCTTTGTCATCGTGCCTTTGAAATCCTTTGCGGCTTCCTCTCTTACGGAGTAAACCTGTATTCCTACGGGAAGTGTCTTTTTCATAATAATAACCTCCTCAGTCCGCTTAACGCGAACCTTTTATTAGTTACAGTATAGCATATTTTCCCCTTTTTTCAAGGGGTTTCGCCGATTTTTAATGAAAAGTTAAAACTTCGTATTATTTACCGAGAAATTTCTTCGCTTCGTCCCACATATCGGAATATGTCTTTCCGACCGAACCCGTGAAGCGTATCTTTGCACCCTCGAGTGCCGCAAGAGGCGCCGGTATCTCGGTGGACGTAACCTCCGAAAGCTTTCTGACAACGCCGAAGCCCTCGGGAATTTCGCTCTCGGGAACGCCGAGACTCTTAAGTACGTCAGCGGCAAACTTGTACGCGCTTGCTGTGGACGCCGTCAGCATCTTCACGCCGTCGTGGAGGTCGCACTTCTTCGCGCAGTAAAGACCGACCGCTGTGTGTGTGTCGATGAGGTAAGAGTACTTGTCGAAGGTGTCCTTTATCGTAGCCGCGGTGCTCTCCTCGGAGCAGTACTCCGCCGCAAACACGCTCTTTATCTCGGCGAAGGTCTCTGAGTCGACCTCGTAGCGGCCCGTCTCGGAAAGCGACTTCATCCATGCAGAGGTCTTTTCCGCACCGGCGATTGTGTAGAGAAGTCTCTCGAGGTTCGAGGAAATAAGTATGTCCATGGACGGAGACATAGTCGTGTGGAACGCACGGTTTCTGTCGTAAACGCCGGTCTTTATGAAATCCGTGAGAATGTTGTTGCTGTTGGAGGCGCAGATGAGACGTCTTATCGGGAGTCCCATGCGCTTCGCAAGATACGCCGCAAAGATGTTTCCGAAGTTGCCGGTAGGCACGGTCACGTCTATCTCGTCGCCGAGCTTTATATCCTCTGCCGCAGCCATGTCGCAGTATGCGCTTATGTAGTAAACTATCTGCGGAACGAGCCTGCCCCAGTTTATGGAGTTCGCACTCGAGAGGAAATATCCCATGCCGTCAAGCTCACGTGCGGTCTTTTCGTCGGAGAATATCTTCTTGACTCCGCTCTGTGCGTCGTCGAAATTGCCCTTTATCGCACAGACGTATACGTTATCACCTTTCTGCGAGGTCATCTGGAGCTTCTGCATTGCGCTCACTCCGTCCTCCGGGTAGAATACCATTATCTTTATCTTCGGAGCGTCGGCGTATCCCTCGAGAGCCGCCTTGCCGGTGTCGCCGGAGGTCGCAACGAGTATGAACGCCGTCCTCTTTTCGCCGGTCTTGGTGAGCGCCTCGGACAAAAGACGGGGCATTATCTGAAGAGCCATGTCCTTGAACGCACACGTCGGACCGTGCCAAAGCTCAAGGATTCTGTGCGTTTCGCCGAGAGCGGAAAGGGGAGCCGCGCCGCCGGGGAACTTTTCCTCGGAGTAGGCGTCGGACGCCGCACGGAGAAGCTCATCGTGAGTGTAATCCTCGAGATAAAGCGACAGTACCTTCGCCGCTCTTTCAACGTAGGAAAGACCCGTGAGGGCTTCGATAAAAGCGAGATCAATCTGCGGTATGCGTTCGGGCATGAAAAGTCCGCCGTCCTCGGCGATACCCTGCTTTATTACCTCAGCCGAAGTCTTGAGTGTGGAATTTTTTGTGTCTCTTGTGCTTTTGTACATCATTTTCTTTCGGTCCTTTCGGTTGCGATTATGGTTGTTTGATTATCTTTCCAAGAAAGTTTTTCCCGTTTGCGTATATTATTTTTTCTATCACACCGTCACAGACGCGGTGCTTCGCGAGTCTTTCGGCTATCGCCGACACCTTGGATACATCCTCGAGTCCCGGTGACGCCGCCGTTCCGTCAAAGTCAAAGCCGAGACAGACGTTGTCCTCGCCGCCGAGGGAGAGGAAGTGCTCTATGTGGGAGCATACCTCGTCAATAAAAAGGTCACCGTCGGTCGGCATTTTTTCGGCGTACTTTGCCGAAATATGCTTTGCGCACGAGCTTACTCCGACGACTCCGCCGAGCTTTTCGATCATGCCGAATTGCAGGTCGGTGAGGTTTCTCTCATGCGCACAGATGCGCTTTGAGTTTGAGTGAGAAGCAAGTACGGTTATCGGCTCTTTTGACGCCGAGACGATGTTCACCGTGTCCCAAAAGCTCTTTTCCGACATATGCGACACATCGACCGCAATGCCGAGTCTGCCGCATTCCGCGACAAGCAGCTTCCCGAAATCGGTAAGCCCTTTGTCGGTGTCGTAGGCTCCGCCGACCTCGTCCGCGCCCCTCCACACCGGAGTCAGAATCTTCACGCCGTACTGCGCAAGCACCGAAAGTCTCGCCATATCGCCGCCGAGAAGCTTTGCGCCCTCGACAGCCGGTATGAAGGTGAATCTTTCCGCAAAGGCTTCGCCGTTTTGACGGAGCTTTTCCGCGGCATTTTCGGTCTCGTGACCGAGGTATTCAAACATACGGAAAAAGCCGTCGTAACATTCGTCGGGAGCTTTTTCGCTGTCCGACCAGAACGCCATGACCTGTGTGACCTTTTCGTATTCCGCGCACTTTCCGACTGTAAAACAAGTGTCTCCGTCAAAAAGCGAGGTTCGCCGCGCGTAAATCTCAAACGGCGTGTCGCAGTGCATATCCGTAAGCTTCATGGTTCTGTCATCTCCGCCGCACACCGTTTTTCGGTGCGCCTTTGAGGTTAAAAACGCCGCGCTCTTTTCGGGAGCGTGCCGAGTCTCTTTATGTGCCGCGTCACGCAAAAGCCGCCCGCGCCGTCTTCGGTTACGGCAATGACGTCGATGCGCATTTTCTTTCCGGAAAGGGAGGCGGCGTCTTTGCTTTTCATGTAGCTTTCGGCGCATTTCTTTATGCGTGAAACCTTTTCGCGCGTCACTGCGGCAAGTGCGTCGGCAAGCGGTGAATCGCCGCTTCGCTTCTTTACCTCTGTAAACACAATATATTCGCCGTCCGCCGAAATGATGTCAACCTCGCCTCCGCGTACCGTGAAGTTGCGGCAGAGTATTTCGTGACCGAGACCGGAAAGATACTCCGCGGCGAAGTCCTCGGCGAGTGCGCCGTCGCGGCGGTTTTCCGCGCTTTTCACTTTGCGCCGTCCTTTTCGGCAAAGTGCTTTTTGAAAAAGCTCTTTCTGTGTTCGGGACACAGACCGTACTTGTCCACTGCCGCATAGTGCGCAGACGTTCCGTAGCCTTTGTGTTTTTCAAAGCCGTACTCGGGATACAGCGCGGCAAGCGTTTCGACGCAGTACCTGTCCCTTTCGGTTTTTGCGAGTATCGATGCCGCCGCTATCGAGGGAGAAATCGCGTCTCCGCCGATAACCGCGCGTGCGGCGACTCCCACTTTGTCGAAGCCGCGGTTTATGTTGCCGTCGATGAGCGCGTGAGTCGCTTTCACGGGCAAGCCCTCTATCGCGCGCCGCATTGCGTGGAGCGTCGCGGCGAGTATGTTTGTGCTTTCTATTTCGTCAGCCTCGGAAAAGGCGACCGAGTAAGCGACAGCCTCGCGGCGTATCCTTTCCGCGAGAATATCGCGCTTTTTCGGAGAGAGCTTCTTTGAGTCATCTATGAGCGACATAAGCTCCTCCGCACCGTGACGTGGAAAGATCACCGCCGCGGCATAGACACGACCGGCAAGCGGTCCTCTTCCTGCTTCGTCCACGCCGCATATGACGGCGTTCTCGTCTTCGGAGAGAATCGTATCTTCGTATTCAAACGATAAATTGTTCATAGCGTTATCCTTATTATACTTTCGGTCTTTCAAGCGTAATCCGACCGATTTTTCCGTCCCGGAACTCATCAAGAAGCATGACCGCCGTGCGGAGAGTATCGACTTCGCCTCCCGAAACGAGAAAGCCTCTCTTTCGTCCTATCATCTCGAAAACCTCGTAGTGCATACGACCCTCAAGGTCGGACGGTTCGAGTCCGTAGCGTTCGCAGAGAAGCTCCGGGTAGAGCGTCATGAGCTTTTCACAGAGAAGCACCGCAACCTCCTCTCGGTCGAGTATGTCGTCTCTTATGGCTCCCGTGAACGCAAGGCAAAGTCCCGTCTCTTCGTCGTCGAACTTCGGCCAGAGTATGCCGGGAGTGTCGAGAAGCTCTATGCTGTCCTTGACGGTTATCCACTTGTTTTCACGTGTCACGCCCGGTCTGTCCTCCGCTTTCGCCTTGACTCTGCCGCAGAGCTTGTTGACAAGCGTTGATTTTCCGCAGTTGGTGACGCCGAGAATCATCGCTCTCGGCAGTCTGCCGACCATGCCGCGGCTTTCAAAGCGTGCAAGCTTTTCGGCAAGTATCTCCCTCACCGCAGGCACTATATCCGATATTCCCTGACCCGTCATGCAGTCGGTAAAGACGACGGTCTCGCCGTTTTTCTTCATCCTTTCGCGCCATGCGTCGCTCACTCTCGGGTCTGCGAGTGAAGTTTTGTTCATCACGAGTATTCTCGGTTTTCCGGCAAGGAGCGAATCTATTCCGGGGTTGCGGCTCGACGCCGGTATGCGCGCGTCGCAAAGCTCTATTGCAATGTCAACAAGACTCAGTGCTTCGGTTATCTCGCGCCTTGCTTTCGCCATGTGACCCGGATACCACTGTATTATTTTCGATATGCGCCGCTCCTTGGGCTGTGCGTCGGCGGATTTTGCGCTTTTCTTCGCCGCATTTGCACGCCGTGAGGGCACACCTTTTCCGTAAGATTTTGCACCGTAGGGCTTGCCGCCGGTATTCGTACCGCGGCGTGCGCCGCCCTTGCCTGTGCGATTTCTGTTTTCGGGCATAAATTTTCCCTTTCGTTTATGTCAAAAAGCTTTGCTGTGCGGTTATTCTATTTTGCCGAATCCGGAGAAGGGGAACAGTCTGAAGTACACCTTTCCGAGGCAGTTTCTTTCGTCAACCGCGCCGAAGAAGCGGCTGTCTGTCGAGTGGTTGCGGTTGTCTCCCATTACGAACATCTCGCCCTCGCCGACCGTGTAAGGGTAAACGACGTTTGTTCCCTCGCCGGTCATGCGGACGCCCTCTTCAAGGTTTGCATACGGCTCGTCGAGAGCTTCGCCGTTTACGTAAACCGTCCATGTTTCAAAGTCTATGTCAACTATGTCTCCCTCGGTTGCGATTACGCGCTTGACGAGAGCTTCGTCGCCGAAGCTGTCGGTGCGGAGAATTACGACGTCTCCCTTTGTCGGCTCGTAGAAGAGTCCCGAGACGAAAATTCTGTCGTGGTGGTGAAGCGTCTCTCTCATGGAGTTGCCGTCAACCGTAACAACACGGAAGAAAAGCGTGAATATGAGCATCACGAGGCAGATTGCCGCCATAAAGACCTCAAGCCACTCATGCGTGCTTCTAACAAGCTTCTCCGATGCAGGCATATTTTCCTCGGGGGTGGTACGGGTTGCGTTTTCGTTGTTGTCCATTGTATGTCCCTCCTGTCAAAAATACGGGGTGTAAAGCGATAAATATAGCGATTATGTGCCGAAAGTACGGCAGGGTACAAATACCCAATCTGTATCTCTTTATTGTACACTGTAATTGTGTCGAATTTACAGTCATTTTTTAAACATAGCTATGCAAAAAGTAAAACCCCGAGCCGCAGGAAACGGTTCGGGGTTTCGGAGGTCTGTTTGATTACGCAATTGTCACGCCGTCTGCGATGTCTGCGTCGTCGCGGCTCTTCATGATAATCTGGAAGATTGTCACCGTACCGACGAGAATAGTTCCCACGATGTCTGAGACCGTACCGGGATAAATCATGAGAAGACCGCCGACTATAACGGGGAGTATTTCGTATATCTTCATCCTCCTGAGCATATAGCCTTCAAGACCTGCCGAGAGGGCGAAGATACCGATAAGGGACGTTACGATTATGAGAGCGATGTCGGAGGCTGTTGCACCGATGAAGAGCATCTTCGGATTGAACGCGAAGACGTATGGGATGATAAACGCCGTCACGGCAAGCTTTGTTGCGATAACGCCCGTCTTAAACGGATTGGAATTCGCAATGGCGCTTCCGGCATACGCCGCAAGAGCGACGGGAGGCGTGATGTCCGCAACGATACCGAAGTAGAACACGAACATATGCGCCGCAAGCATCGGAAGACCCATCTTGATAAGAATGGGTGCGGTGATTGTCGCCATGATGAGGTAGTTCGCCGTTGTGGGAACGCCCATTCCGAGAACGATGCAGGTTGCCATGGTGAGGAAGAGCGCGAGGAAGAGGTTGTTGTGCGCGATAGGCACGATAACGCTGATAAGCGTAGAGCCGAGGCTCGTTATAGTAACGACTCCGGCAACGATACCGGCAAGACCGCACGCAAGAGACACGCCCATGGTGTTTCTCATACCGGATTCGAGAGCTTCAAGGGATATTCTTCCCGATTCTCTTGTCTCGTTTCCGAAGAAAGAGCAGACTATGTAAATAAGACCTGCGAGAATAGCGGCATTCTCCATCTTCATTTTCGCAAGGCAGATAAAGATTATAAACGCCGCGACGGGGATAATGAGAAGACAGATATCGACGATGTCCGACTTCGAGTCCGGATCTGTTTTCTTCTTAAGATTGCCGATAAGCTTTACAACGTCCGTGACAAGCATGAGCACCATTGTCGTGAGGATTGCCATGCACGCCGACTGAGCCGGAGTGCGGTTGAAGGACATGAGCACGACAAGAACGACTATCGGGAGGAAGAGGTAGCCCTTGCGGAAGAAGAGTCTGAAGAAATTCGGGATGCTGTCCTTGGGAAGACCCTTGAGTCCGAGCTTCTTTGCCTCGAAGTGTATCATCATGAAGATACACGTGAAGTAAAGGATAGCCGGGAGTATTGCGGAAACCGCGATTGTGACGTAGGGAAGGCTCGTAATTTCACTCATGAGGAACGCCGCCGCGCCCATGATGGGAGGCATTATCTGACCGCCCGTTGACGCCGCCGCTTCGACTGCCGCCGCAAACTCGGGCTTGTAGCCTATGCTCTTCATGACGGGAATGGTTACGCTTCCGCTTCCGACGGTGTTGGCAACCGAGCTTCCGGAGTACATACCCTCGAGTGCCGAGGAAATGACCGCAACCTTTGCGGGACCGCCGGAAGCGTATCCGGCGACGGAGTTCGCAAGGTCAACGAAGAATCCGCCTATACCGGTCTTTTCGAGGAAAGAGCCGAGTATTATGAAGAACACGATGAACGTCGAGCAGACGTTGAGAGGCGTCCCGGGGATACCGTTGGTTGTGTAGAAGAGATTGTAGATTATCGATTGGGGAGTTTTTCCGTACCAAAGCGCGTACACGATAAAGCCGCCGGCAACGAAAAGTATCGGAAGTCCGACCGCTCTGCGGCAAAGCTCGAACAGGAGGACTATTCCGATGACAGCCATGACCTTGTCGAGGTTGTTTATCGCCGCCGCACGGTTTGTTACCGCACGGAAATTAAGCGCGTAGTAAAAATACGGAGCCGCTCCTGCCACGGCAAACACGAAGTCGTACCACGGCACGAAGTTGTGAAGCTTGGTCTGCTTCTTGTAAAGCGGATATATAAGAAATCCCAAAAAGATGATAATGCCCAAAAACGCTGACATTCTCGCCTGGTCGGGGAGGGTTACGAAACGTGTGCCGAAAACGAACACGGTAAACGCGAGAAAAGCAAGCTTTATGAGCTTTACCGGCAAACCGCTGAACTGACGTGTGTTCGACTCACGGTCGAATTCCGCCATAAGCTCGTCGGCACTCTTCACCGCCGCGCCGTCGTCCGCGATATGCGCACTCATCTGAGCGTTCGCAACCGGAGAGGTGTCTCTTTTCTTCTCGGACTCTGACAATGTTATTTCCTCCTTGTATCAATTTTCTTCGTCGTCCCTTTGAAGCCGCCACTTCGGCTTTTTGAGGGCTATGGCAATGTGCGCGTTTTTGCCGCACATCTGCGTGAGACTGTATTCTCTGCCGCGTATCTTTAAAACATGGTCATATACGGTTCCGACTATGTATTTAACCTCGGGAAAAACAGTGCCGAAGCCGGATACGATCATGTTGCCGTCATCGTCGTAGGAAAGGGTCTGCCCTTCTTCAAGAGTACTTTGCACGCCTGCACCGAAGGCCGAGTAGATCGTTTTGTCGGCGATAATCTTCTCATCGTGTATGACAAAACAGTCCGTCACGGGGCTTTTGTTGACCGAATGTACAAAGGATACCGAAAACTCCGTACCCTCGGGTGCGTCGAAAGCGCGGTAAACCTTGCCGGTCTCGGTGTTGTATATTTCAATGCTCGCCGGAAGGGATTCGCGGTAGAGTGCCAAAATCATCATCAAAAGCAAAACCGCGACCGCAAGAGCCGCCGCGGCACTTTTTTTGCTTTTGAATGTGAAATTCTTCAGCTTACTCAGCAATTACGCCGATTTCCTTGAAGTACTTTGCAGCGCCTGCGTGCATGGGCACTACGGAGGGGATACCGTCAACAGCCTTTGCGCTGTCAAGCTCTTCGCCCTTTTTGTAAGCGACGGCTATTTCGTCCTTGTTCTCGAAGATAGCCTTTGTGATGTTGTAAACGGTGTCCTCGGAGAGGTCGTTGTCAACAATGTATGTAGCCATAACGGCAACCGTCTTTACTTCCTCGGTTACACCCTTGTAGGTGTCTGCCGGAATGGACTGACGGGTGTAGAACTCGTACTGAGAGGAAAGCTCCTCAAACTTGTCGTCGTCAATGGGAACGATAGTGAGCTCCGAATTCATCGCAAGGTCGGAGATAGCATTTGTGGGGATACCCGCAACGCAGAAGAAAGCGTCGATCTTTTCGTCCTTGAGAGCGTCTGCGGACGGACCGAAGCCGAGGTTCTGCTTGTTGATGTCCTTGTCGATGTCAATGCCGTATGCCGCGAGGATCTGCTTTGCGTTGAACTCAACGCCGCTGCCTGCGTCGCCTACGGATACGCGCTTGCCCGCAAGGTCTGCGACGGAGGTGATGCCGCTTTCCTTGGAGGCTATGATCTGGCAGATTTCGGGGTAAAGGGTAGCGACTGCGGAGAAGTCCTTTATCTCGGTGCCATCAAAGAGGTCTGTGCCGGTGTAAGCGTAGTACATAACGTCGTTCTGAACGATAGCCATGTTAGCTTCGCCTATCTGGATAAGCTGAATGTTCGCCTTGGAGGCGCCTGTGGACTGAACGTCAAACTTTATGCCGGTCTTGTTCTGAAGGATCTGACCCATTGCCATGCAGTAGCCGTAATATGTACCTGTGTTGCCTCCGGTTGCGAGAACGATCTTTTCGCCGCTCTTGTTTCCGCAGGATGCGAGAAATACTGTTGCTGTTGTGAGAAGCGCGAGAATAAGCGCAATACTCTTTTTCATGATTTTTCCTCCAATGAATAAATTTTGAGTAACAAAAAATTTTTGCCTTGTACCTATTATATCAAACCTGAAAGCATTTGTCAAGTATTATGCAGAAAAAATGCTAATCTTAACGAAAAAATAACACGTGTTAAGAAAATATGCAGAAATTTCATCTGCCTATGCAAAAAAGAAACAAAATAACGCTCCGCGGACGATGTGCGGAGCGCAAAACGCATATATTGCGTAAAAAAGGCGGACGGTTCAGTCAAGCTCGAACACTTTGGCAAGCTTCGGCTGTGCGCCGGTTTCGGGGTCGGGAACCATGATGAGGATATCCTTCATGTATTCGTCCCATTTTTTCACGACCTCGCTCTCAGCCTGAACCTTTGCGGCGTATTCCGCGCCGTACTCGCACTCGTAGTAGCCGAAAAGCTCCGTTCCGACATTCCATATCGTGTAGTTTTTAATTCCGGCGCTCTTAAGCACCTCTTTCATTTCGTCCCAGATTGCGTCGTGACGTCTCTTGTACTCTTCGAGGCTTCCCTCTTTTATGTTGGCTTTCCAAGCATATTTTTCCATGTCGATGTTCCTTCCTTACTCTAAATGTCGATATCTTTTCTTACGCGCGCCCTGAATTCGCTCGGCGAAAAACCCGTTTCTCTCTTGAACGCCTTGCTGAAATAGAACGGATCGGCAAAGCCGACGCTCTTCGCTATGTCGAGAATTTTGGCGTTTGTATTGGTGAGAAGAAACTTTGCGTGACCTATCCGCAGCTCCGTAAGATACCTGTGCGGAGAAACGGACATTTTCTGAGTGAATACGTGCGAATACCGCGAAACGCTCATGCTGCACATCTTCGCATAGTGTTCTATTCCCGTGTTTGCGGCAAAGTTGGTTTTCATTTCATCGACGGCGATTCCTATATCGGAGCCGCTCGAATAAGCCTCGCGCTCCGCATTTTCGTCGATTTTGCGCTTTAGGTGCGTCAGAAACCGAAGCAAATACGAATTGCACATATTTTTCCAGCCGGTTTTCTTGAACTGAAGCTCCTTGATGATTTTCTCGGCGCAGTGCCTGAAATTGCCGGTGTCGGAGACCTCGTAGACCGTGAAGGCTTCTATGCTGAAGGTGCGCAGAATTTCGCCGGCGAATATCCCCGTGAAATGCACCCACACGGCGTTGACGGGGTCGGAGAAGCGGTAGTCGTTCTCGACGTGCGGCGGTATCAGTATAAAGCTGTTCCGACCGACCTCGAGAGTTTCGCCGAAGTGATTTAAGGAAAGATAGCCGTCTATTATGAGGATTATCTGAAAATCCTTTCTTCCGTCGGGACGGTAAGTTCTCGATTCTTCGGAGATATTCTCGAAAATGCCGCAGCAGTTCACCTGAAGATAGTCGTTGCTCGCAAGATTGTTGTTGAGCGTTACCCTGTCGTTTATGCCGCCGACCGTTATAGCCATTTGTTTCACCTCACCCTATTGTAATTATACATAAGACATTACCTATTGTCAAGTCTCGGCAGCAGAAAATTCCATTCAAAAAGCAAAAAAATTTATGGTTTTCCGCAACAATTGAATGTAAACTGTATGCGTAAAGAGATTACACTCGTAAAAGAGAAAGGATGACTTCAAATGTCAAAGATAAAACTTGAAAATCTGCACGCCTTTGCGGTGAAAGCGCTCCTCGACGCAGGAATGAGAGAGGCTGATGCGCAGACCGTCGCAGACACCCTCATAACGACCGACACGTTCGGAGTTATGACCCACGGTACAAAGAACCTCGCCGCATACATCGAAAAAATGAATGCCGGCGGTCTCGACGCAAAGGCAGAGCCTATGGTTGAGTGCGATGGTCCGGCGTTCGCCGTTATAAACGGAAACCGTGCCGTCGGCATGGTTTCGGCGTGCATGGCTATGAACCTTGCGGTAAAGAAAGCGAAAGAGGTCGGAATAGCATACGTCGGCGTTAAGAACAGCTGCCACTTCGGCGCGGCAGGATATTACTCCAATATCGCCGCACGCGAGGGCCTTATAGGTCTTGCAATGAGCAACGCCGACCCCGTTATCGCAGTTCCCAACGGCAGAGCGAAAGCGATAGGAACTAATCCCTTCTCCTTCGCCGCACCTCTCGGAAACGGAAAGAGCGTGTTCCTTGACATAGCTCTCTCGAATGTCGCCGCACTCAAGGTTATTGCCGCAAAGGAAAAGGGCGCATCCATTCCCGATACATGGCTTGTCGATGAAGAGGGACTTCCCACCTCGGACGCATCAAAGTTCCCGGCACATGCAAGTCTTCAGCCCATGGCGGCGCACAAGGGCTACGGCTTCGCGGTTCTCGTAGAGATTCTCGCAGCGGTAATGACGGGCGCGGGAATACTGAGCGAGGTAACGAGCTGGAACCTCGATATGTCTGCCCCCAACAACGCCGGTCACGCTTTTATCGCAATAGACGTGTCGAAGATGATGCCCCCGGAGACCTTTGCCGCAAGAATCGGAAAGATGGCGGACGAGCTGAAGTCCGGACCTCTTGCCAAGGGTGCGGAAAAGATCTTCCTCCCGGGTGAGATGGAGTGGACAAGACGGGATAAGGCTCTTGCGACGGGCGAAATAGAGATAACAGACGCTATGGCAAAGAGCTACAGAGAGCTTTCCGCAAAGACGGGTATACCCGTGGAGATAGAAGACTGAAACAATATATTACATAATATAAAAGGAGATTTTTAAAATGGAAAAGACAATGTACGGTATTCTTAAGACGACGGGCATATGCCCCATAATGGTAGCTCCCGAGCTCGGGTTTGCCGCAGACGCCGCTCACGCACTTGCAGAGGGCGGACTTCCCGTGTGCGAGGTTCTTCTTCACCGTGACGACGACTCCCTTGCGAGAATCAGAAGCATTGCAAAGAACGCACCCGAGGTAATAGTCGGCGCAGGCTCGGTCATTTCGATAAGAGACGCCGAGGAGGCGATAGAGGCAGGCGCAAAGTTTTTCGTTGCTCCCGGCTTCGTTCCCGAGGTGGTGGAGTTTGCACAGAAGAAGAATATGCCCATTCTCCCCGGTTGTGTTACCGCAAGCGATATCTCCATGGCTCTCAACTGCGGAATCAACATCCTCAAGTTCTTCCCCGTTTATCAGATGGGCGGCGCGGACACTCTCGCTCAGTACCACGGAGGACCTTTCGGTAAGGTTGAGTGGGTCGTAACCGGCGGTCTCAACGGCAAAAACTTCCTCCCGTTCGCAGGCATAGACTACGTTCTCGCTTCCGGCGGAGACTGGATGTTTGCCGAGGGCGGCGCAGTAAACGACAAGAACTATGACCTCATCGTCGAGAACACACGCAGAACAATAAAGGACGTCCTTGACCTTCGTGCGTCCAAGAGATAACATCGGGCGGTGATTTTATGTCGAAAATGAGCTTTGATTTTGAGGGAAAGAACGTAATGATAACCGGTGCCGAGAGGGGTATCGGTCTTGAGATAGCGAAAGGCTTCGCACGCTGCGGCGCAAACATAATAATCGCAGGTCTTGCCGACGAAGAGTTCCCGAACGCCGAGAAAGCGGTAAAGGAAGAGGGGGCGGAGTGCTTCTGCATTCACACGGACGTCTCCGACGAGGCGTCCGTAAAGAACACGGTGAAAAACGTCCTCGATAAGTTTTCCCGCATTGACGTCCTCGTAAACAACGCCGGCATAAATAAGCTTGCGCCGGCAGAGAAAATGCCTCTCGAGGTTTGGCAGAGAATACTCGGCGTAAATCTCACAGGCACTTTCCTTATGTGCCGCGAGGTCGGTGCGTCAATGATAGAGAACGGCGGCGGAAACATCGTCAACATAGCTTCGATGTCGGGGATTGTGGTAAATCCGCTTCCGCAGCAGCAGTGCGCCTACAACAGCTCAAAGGCAGGAGTTATCATGCTCACAAAATGCCTTGCCAACGAGTGGGCGCAAAAGGGAGTTCGTGTCAACGCAGTCTGCCCCGGCTTTACGAGAACGCCGCTCACGGCAAAGAGACTCGACACGCCGAACGACCCGGCAGTCAAAAAGTGGATAGGCGGCACGCCGATGGACAGAGTCGCAGTCCCCGAAGAAATGGTGGGAATCGTACTCTACTACGCAAGTGAGTATTCGTCCTTCACCACGGGAACGTGCATACCGATTGACGGCGGCTATACCTGCCTGTAATGCAAACGGAGGAAACAATGAACAGCATAAAGGATACATTCAAGCTATACAACGGCGTCGAAATCCCGTGCATGGGACTCGGCACATGGCAATCTAAGGACGAGGCGGCAACGCTTTCCGTGCTTTCCGCACTCTCCCACGGTTACAGACTCATAGACACCGCCGCCGCTTACGGCAATGAAAAGGGAGTCGGAGAGGGAGTGAACACAAGCGGTCTCGACAGAAAAGAGATCTTCGTGACAAGCAAGCTCCGCAACGCCGACCACGGATATAAGTCAACCCTTGCCGCATTTGAGGGTACTCTCGAAAGACTCGGACTCGATTATCTCGACCTCTACCTCATGCACTGGCCGAACCCCGTTCAGTACAGATTTATGTGGAAAAAGGCGATGTGGGAAACGTGGCATGCTTTCGAGGAGCTGTACGGCAATGGAAAGATACGTGCCATAGGCGTGAGCAACTTCATGCCGCACCACATCGAGGCTCTTATGGAGACGGCGACCGTGAAGCCTATGGTAAACCAGCTCAAGCTCTGCCCCGGAATAACTCAGACCGAAGCCGTCGGTTACTGCCGCAAAAACGATATAGCGGTCGAAGCGTACAGTCCTTTCGGCACGGGTAAAATCTTTGCCTCCGAGGTTATGAAGAAGCTTGCCGAAAAGTACGGCAAAACCGTCGGTCAGCTCTGCCTCAGATGGTGTCTGCAAAACGGCTTCGTGTCTCTTCCGAAGTCGGCAAACCCCATGAGAATAAAGGCAAACACCGAGATATTCGACTTTGAAATCTCGGCGGAGGATATGAACGTCATTTCAACCCTCGAGGGCTTCGGCGGAGAGCTTCCCGATCCCGACAACATACTTTTCTGATATGAGAATAAAGAATACGGATATGCTCACCTCGCACGGAAACATAAGAGGACGCGAGATTGTAACAAAGCTTCTCGATGCGGGACTTGACTCTCTTGACCCGTATTTCCGTGTAAAGAAGTTTATAAGGGTCGAAGACGGAAAAATTTACATAAACAACGACGGCTTCGAGATGCGTGACGATCCGCACTCAGGTTCTGTCACACTTGACCTTGCAAATTACGACAGGGTTCTTGTCATCGGCGCGGCAAAGGGAGTGCAGAGAGCGGCTCTCGCCTTTGAAGAGGTTCTGGGAGATGTCCTCACGGGAGGTCATGTCATCGGAAAGCACGGTGAAGAGATAATCTGCAAAAAGATAGGCGTCACCCTCGCAGGACACCCGATGCCCGACGAATGCTGCGTTGAGGGCTGTCGTAAAATCGAGGCGCTTTTGGGAAACGTCACCGAGCGTGACCTCGTGTTCACAGTGTTCGGAAGCGGCTGCGGTTCGCTGTTTACGTACCCGGCAGGGGATATCACGATTGACGATATATCGGCGTTTACGCACATGATGCAGATCGAAAAGGGCGTGCCGACAAGCGACCTCAACCCGATAAGAACGCACATAGACCGCTTCAAGGGCGGCAGAATAGCAAGGCTTCTTGCAAAAGCGACTGTCATCAACACCGTCACTGCCGACCCGTCGAAGATGAACACTCCGGTGCTTCGTGTGCCGTACTTTGAGATGCTTCGTCACAACACGTTTTTCCCGACCGTCGCAACCGCCTCCGCTTACGCCGACTGCATAGACATAATAAAGCGTTACGACGCATGGGAGGAAACTCCGGACCCGATAAAGAAGCATCTTCTTGCCGGAAGCCCCGAAACCGAGAACATGACGGTCGAAGAATACGAAAGTCTCGGTCAGCGCTTCTTCGGTCTCATTTTCAAGGACGCGACGGTTTATCCGACCGTGAGAAGAAAGGCGGCGGAGATGGGAATACGATGCGTCATGCTGTCCGAGTACACCGAAACCGAGGCAAGTGCGGCAGGTGCCGTTGCGGGAAATATCGCTCTCTGCTGTGAAAGACTCGGCGAGCCGTTTTCCGCTCCGGTTGTCCTCATGTCGTCGGGCGAGAATGTCGTCACCGTCGGAAAAGAGAGCGGCGTCGGAGGGCGCAATCAGGAGTATTGTCTCAGTGCGGCGCTGAAAATCGACGGCAGTGAAAAGGTCGTTATAGGTGCGGTCGATACCGACGGCACAGACGGTCCGGGCGGCTTTAGGCTTGACGGTGCGCCGAATTGCCTTGCCGGAGCGGTTGTTGACGGATACACCGTGAAAGACGCCGCACGCATGGGACTTGACCTTAAGAACGCACTCAAAACGCACGGCACGAGCGAGCCTCTCTGGAGACTCGGAAGCGGAGTTGACGCAGTATCGGGCGTTTCCGCACTTGACTTAAGAATAATTTACATAGGAGAATGATAAATGAACGGAACACTTATAAAATCCGTAACGGGACGTCAGGTCTACACCAACAGAGGAAAGCCCGGCGTTGAAGTGGTCGTCACGACCGAAAACGGTGCGGTCGGCAGAGCGATGTGTACCTCGGGAATATCGATAGGAACGCACGAGGTCGATTTCACCTTCGACGGCGGCGCAAGGTTCGGCGGCAAGGGAGTCACCAAAGCGGCGGCAAGAGTCGCAGCGGTAATAGCCCCGGCAATTATCGGCATGGACAGCGCAAATCAGGCGGAGGTTGACAGAGCGATACTCGCAATATGCCCCGACGCAAAGGAAAAACTCGGAGGAAACGCCGTTGCGGCGACAAGTGCGGCTGTTCTCAAGGCAGGTGCGGCGTCTCTCGGCATACCGCTTTACCGTCACATAGGCGGAGCCGGCGCAATGTATCTTCCCGTTCCCGGTGTTGCGATGGTGGCGGGCGACGAACGCTACGGCGGCGGTATCACGACTCCCGGCGGCAAGCCCACGATGTCGGTTATGGCTTACGGCTTCGACACTTTCTCGGACGCTTCGTATGCGTGCTGGGAGGTTCACACAAGGTGGTCGCAGAAGATGAAGAAGCTCTTCGGAGGACTGCCCAATATCAGAGATTTTATCTCCGTCCCGGCGGGAGTCTATCACGACGACCGTGAGATTTGGGAGGATATGCTTAAAACCATCGAGGAAGCCGGCTACGAGGGAAAAATGGGCTTCCAGATGGACGTTGCGACCGATACCTATCACAACAAGGAGGACGGAAAGTACTACGGTCTGTTCAACAACACCCCCAAGACAAAGGACGAGCTTTACGGCTTCTATATGCGCATTATAAACGACTATCCCTTCGTGATAATCGAAGATCCCTTTAACGAGGACGACTACGAAACCACCGCCGCTCTCACAAAAGAGTGCGGGATACAGATAGTCGGCGACGATCTCTTCACCACGAACCCCGAGCGTGTCGCTTACGGCATCTCAAAGGGTGCGGCAAACACCGTTCTCTTGAAGGTAAATCAGGTCGGCACAATTTCCGAAGCTCTCGAAATGATAGAGTACGCTTACAAGTTCGGTTACGCCGTTATGCCCTCCGACAGCAGAGGCGAGGGTGCGTCGATAGCGGATTACGCAGTCGGCATAAACGCAGGCTCAATCCGCGAAAGCGCAATAGGCGACAGAGGAAACCGCTTCCTCGAAATAGAGGCAGAGCTTGGTTCCGCGGCGAAGTTTATAGGCGCAGCCGGACTTAAGGGCGAGAAGAACATCGCAAGAGCAAAGAAAGCGAAGTGAGGAGGAACTGTATGTACAAGCAGTATATAAACGGAAAAACGGTAGACGGTCTCGGCAAAAAGCTTGACGTTTACAACCCGGCGACCGACGAAATCGTAGGCACTGTCGGCTGTGCTACGGCGGAGCAGACAAAAGAGGCTCTCGAAGCCGCAAAAGTGGCGTTCAAAACATGGTCGAAGACCTCGGTAAACGAGCGCGCAGAGTGGCTTTACAAATTCAAGGCGGCGTGTACCGCAGAGAGAGACAGGCTTATTGACCTTGTTTCGTTCGAGTCGGGACGTCCGTACCCTGCGGCGTGCGGAGACGTCGATTGGCTTCTCACAAGCCTTTCCTACTATGCAGAGGAAGCGAAGAGAATCGAGGGCGAGGTTATGCCGGCTCTCAAGGTCGGCGAGAAGACCAACTATCAGATAGTCACAAAGCAGCCCGTCGGCGTGACAGTCGGTCATCTTGCGTGGAACTATCCTCTCGGAAACGCAAGCATCAAGCTTGCACCGGCAATTGCCTCCGGCTGTACCTGCATAATCAAGCCGTCGAGCGAAACTCCCCTTGCCACACTCTACCTCGGCGTTATTGCGGAGAAGATAGGTTTTCCGAAGGGCGTTCTCAACATAGTTGCCGGTCCCTCCGGCGAGGTCGCAAAGACTCTCAACGAGAGCAAAATCCCCGAGCTTATCTCGCTTATCGGTTCTTACGAAACGGGACTCAAGCTCATGGAGCAGAGCACGACGTCTCTCAAGAGATATTCGCTTGAACTCGGCGGCAACGCACCGGTAGTCGTTATGCCCGATGCGGATCTTGACGCAACCGCGGCGAATATCGTTGCAAAAAAGGTCGGCTTTGCCGGTCAGACCTGCGTAAACTACAACAGAATATACATCCACGAGAGCATATACGAGACCATGTGCGAAAAAATCTCGGCTGAGCTTGACCGTGTTATTCTCGGCAAGTACAAGGACGAGGGATATGTCATGGGTCCGCTTATCAACAAGGAAGCGAGAGACAGAATGCTTTCTCTCATCGACGACGCCGTTGGCGGCGGTGCGACACTCGTCAAGGGCGGTACGGTTCCGGAGGAATTCAAGGTCGGAAGCTATATGACCCCGGCGCTTCTCCGTGACGTCAACGACTCCATGCGTGTGTCTAAAGAGGAAATCTTCGGACCGATTATCCCCATTCAGCCGTTCTCGACTCTCGAAGAGGCGATTGAAAAGTCCAACGACACAATCTTCGGTCTCTCGGCTTACTTCTTCGGACACAACACAAAGGAAATGAGCGAGTACTTCGAGGGCGTCACCGCAGGCGAATTTTTCGTAAACGGCGGCATCGGTTCGGAATTCTCTCCCCACGCCGGCGCAAAGCAGTCGGGTATCGGCTGTGATAAGTCGAAGCACTCCCTTGAGGAATACTACCGCATAAAGTTCCTCTCCATGATTCCGTAAGGGGGAATATGCGTGAGCGAAAAATTTGATTTTATCGGCTTCGGCGACCCGTTTCTCGATCTTGTCGTGAGTCTCGGAAAGCTTCCCGAAACCAACACCAATACCCATATTGACGAATACGTCTTTCAGGGCGGCGGAAACGTACCCACAGCGGCCGTTGCGGCGGCTCGTCTCGGAATGAAAGCGGCTCTTGTGGGCTGCGTCGGCGACGACCTTTTCGGAAAAATCGGACTTTCCGACCTTGCGTACAACGGCGTCGATATCTCGCACATGAGCGTGCAAAAGGGCAAAAAGAGCAACTTCTGCATCTGCGTGACCGAGAGCGAGGTTGACGGCAAGGAGTTTATCAGCAAGCCCGGCGACTTTGAAAGCATCGCTCTTTCGGAGCTCGACGAGGAGCTTTTCCGCTCGACACGTCTTATGCACGTCGCGCTTATCACCGAGGCTGTCGCAAGAGCGTGCGATATCGTTCATGAGTGCGGAGGCAAGGTGAGCGTTGACGCAAATTATTACAGAGACTACACCTACAATTACTACGACAAAATCGATATTTTCATAGGCTCGGAGCTTTACTACACGTCGTTCTGCGCCGACAAGGGACTGAATGCCGGAGAGTATGAGAAGAATATGCGTCTTCTTATGACCTACGGACCGGAGATTGTCATCTTCACGTTCGGTGCGGACGGCTGCCGCGGCGTTTACGGGGACAGGTACTTTGAAATCCCGGCACATAAGGTCGAGGTTGCCGACACCACGGGAGCGGGCGACGTTTTCCACGGTGCGTTTGACGCTTTTTACCTTATGGGTTACGGCGTGGAGGAGTGCGCAAGAATGGCGACCGGCGTTTCCGCAATCAAGTGTACCCGTCCCGGAGGACGTTCGGGAATCCCGACGCTTGACGTGCTCAAAAAGTATCTCGATACCGGAGTTATCGACTATACGGAAATAGACGAACGTGTCGAACACTATAAGAAAGGAATATCGCTTTAAGGAGGATTTGGATAATTATGCCGAATTATAAAGTAAAAATCGGTCTTGTACCGCTTCGCCGTGACTGTACTCCCCGTCCGGGACTCTTCAACTGGGAGTATGCCGAGGAGAGAGGAAGAAAGACGGTAAAGTACATAAAGGAACATTTCACGACTGACAAGGTTGAGTTCGTTGACCTTAAGGGAGTAATCGACGTTGAAACGCTTTGGTCGCAGGACGACGTTGACAAGGTCGCAGAGCATTTCAGAAAGGAAAAGGTGGACTCCATAGTCCTTATCCCGGCAAACTTCGGAAACGAAGAGGCGGCAGGCGAGCTTGCAAAAAAGATGAACAAGCCCGTTCTTCTCTGGGGACCTCAGGACGACACCTTCTATGAGGACGGCGGCAGACACACCGATACGCAGTGCGGACTTTTCGCAATGAGCCGTCAGCTTACCCGTATGAACGTAAAGTTCACATACATAGAAAACTGTCCCGTCGATTCCGAGATTTTCGCCGAGGGACTCGAGAGCTTTGCGAGAGTGACCTGCGTCGTCAAGAACTTCTGCGGTATGCGCATAGGTCAGGTGGGACTGCGTCCGAAGCCGTTCTGCTCCGTAATCTTCAACGAGGGTCAGCTCATGGAGGACTTCGACATTCACATAATCCCGATAAACCTTGCGGTTATCCGCACGAAGTTCGAGGCAATTCTCACCGACAGAAAGGATGAGCTTCGCGAGGGTGCGGCGAAGATAAAGGAAATGTACGTCACCGACGCCGACACCGACGCAAACCTCGAGAAAATGTGGGCGTTTGTCATAATGTATAAGGAGCTTTTCGAGGAATACAAGCTCGATGCAATCTCCGCCGAGTGCTGGACCGCAATGCAGCAGCTTGTGGGAGCAATGCCCTGTACGTCCTACGGTATTCTCGCTGATATGGACTACATCATAAGCTGTGAGAGCGATATGCACGCCGCAATGACGCAGGTTCTTCTGAAGTCGCTCACCTTCGGCGAAAAGAAGCCGTTCCTCGGCGAGTTCACGACCCGTCATCCCTCCGACAGAAACGCCGAGCTTCTCTGGCACTGCGGACCGTTTGCCTACTCTCTGCACAGAAAGGACGAACCGTGCTACTGCAAGAATATGCGTGAGTGGTTCCGTGTAAACGAGGGTCACTACACCGTCGCACGTATCGATCAGGATCACGGAAAGTACACTATAGTCGCCGGCGAATGTGACAGCACAACCGGACCGTACACCTTCGGCACTCATATGTGGGCAAAGTTCGACAACCTTGCCGCATGGGAAAGAAAGCTCATTGAGGGACCGTACATTCACCACGTATCCGAGGTTGAGGGCGGCTTCACCGACGAGATAAGAGAGGCGTGCAAGTACATTCCGGGACTTGCCATAGACGAAGTGAGGGGTTAAAATGAAATACACACTTAAAGAAATACTCGACCTTGCGGAAAAGGAAAATTTCGCTGTTCCGGCGTTCAACGTGTATAACCTTGAGACTCTCATGGGAGTGGTCAACGCCGCAAAGGGAAACGGTGCGCCGGTTATCATTCAGATGTACAGCCGCCTTTTCGACACCGACACCGGACGTTTCCTTTCGCCCGTCATAAAGGAAATGATGAACGAGCTTAAGACTCCCGTTGCTTTCCACCTCGACCACGGCGCAGGCTTTGCGGAGTGCGTAAGAGCCGCACGCATCGGCACGACGGGAATAATGATAGACGCATCGACTCTTCCCATTGACGAAAACATCGCCGCAACGAAGAAGGTCGTCGATTTCTGCCGCGAGATAGGCGTTCCCGTTGAGGGAGAGCTCGGTCACATCGGCTCGACAAAGGATGAGCATCAGGCGGCGTTCACCGAGGTCGCAGACGCTGTGAAATACGTCGATGAGACGGGAGTCGATGCGCTTGCCGTTATGGTCGGAACGGCGCACGGAAAATATGCGAAAGCACCCGTACTCGGAATTGACCGCATAGCCGAGATTCACGGCGCAGTGGGGGCGCACCTCGTGCTTCACGGCGGTTCGGGAGTCCCGGACGATCAGATTACAGCGGCGGTAAAGGCGGGAGTCAGAAAAGTAAACTTCGGCACGGACGTCTGCTGTGCGTTTATCGAGGGCTACGACGGACTCGACCGCTACGCCGCTCCCTTGGATGTCGTTATGGCAAAGGCGTCTGTTTTCGTAAAGGATTTTGCGGCCGAAAAGATAAAGCTTCTCGGTGCGGCAGGACGCTTTTAAAATCGTTTCGTAAACTCGTTTCGTAAAACCTCGTTTTGCGTAAAACGTAAAAAAGTAATCCGAAATTTACGTAAAGAGAAAAAAATTGAGAAAAACTCTTGACAAACCGGAAAATGTGTGATACAATGACGTTTGTAAATGAGCAATGGCGTTCATTCCCTTCGGGGAGTGGGCGCTTTTTTTGTTGTGATTTTGTTGTGAAAGGAAGAAAGCAGTACATGAAACTTGAAGGAGAAGTGCGTATACCGTCCGGCTGCGCAATATCGGCGGTCATATCGAGAGACGGCGAAAGAATGACCGGGGAAAAGATAACCGAAAGCATGATACCAATGCACGACCGCTCAAACGGTCTCGGCGGCGGCTTTGCCGGTTACGGAATATACCCGGAGTATAAGGATATGTATGCGTTCCACCTGTTCTACAACGACAATGCCGCACGGGTTGAATGCGAGAGCTACTTAAAGGACAGCTTCGAGATTGTGAAAGCGGAGAACATACCGATACGGAAAATCCCCGAGATTACCGACGTTCCGCTTATCTGGCGGTATTTCGTCGTTCCGCTTTCGTCGGTACTCGCAAGACTCCAGCTTGACGAGAAAGAGTACGTCGCAAGAAGCGTTATGAGCATCAACACAAAAATCGATGGCGCATACGTCTTTTCGAGCGGCAAGAACATGGGCGTTTTCAAGGCGGTCGGCTTTCCCGAGGACGTCGGACGCTTCTACAGACTCGATGAATATGAGGCGTATTCGTGGACGGCGCACGGCAGATATCCGACCAACACTCCCGGCTGGTGGGGCGGTGCGCACCCATTCGCTCTTCTCGATTTTTCGATAGTCCACAACGGCGAGATATCCTCCTACGACGCAAACAGAAGATGCATTGAGATGTACGGCTACAAATGCACGCTCCAAACCGATACCGAGGTAATAACCTACATTGCGGACTACCTCATGCGCCGTCAGGGACTCACCCTTGAGGAAACGGCGTCGGTGATTGCCGCTCCGTTCTGGAGCACTATAGCAAAGAAGCCTGCCGCCGAAAGGGAGAAGCTCGAATACCTGAGAAAGGTTTACCCGAGTCTTCTCATAACGGGTCCGTTTTCGATAATCTTAGGCTTCGACGGCGGTCTTATGGCACTTAACGACAGACTAAAGCTCCGCTCGATGGTGGTTGCCGAAAAGGACGCAAAAGTTTATATTGCAAGCGAAGAAGCCGCTATAAGATCCATGGAACCCGACGTCGGTGAGATTTATTCTCCCGGCGGCGGAGAACCGGTAATCGTCAAAGTAAAGGACGGTGCATATTGATGCCGATACAGTATATATTCCCCGAATTTGAAGTAATAAGAAACCCCAACCGCTGCGTTGCCTGCCGTGTGTGCGAAAGACAGTGCGCAAACGAGGTTCATTCGTTCGATCCCGATACGGGACTTATGATGTCGGACGAGTCGAAGTGCGTTGACTGTCAGAGATGCGTATGCCTCTGCCCCACGAGAGCGCTCAAAATCGTGAAGAACGACTGCACGCTCCGTGAAAACGCCAACTGGCAGAACGACACGGTAAAGGAAATCTACAAGCAGGCGAATACCGGAGCCGTGCTTCTTTCGTCGATGGGCAACCCGAAGCCGCTTCCCGTTTACTGGGATAAGATTCTCATCAACGCTTCTCAGGTCACGAACCCTCCGATAGACCCTCTGCGTGAGCCTATGGAGACAAAGGTGTTCCTCGGAAAAAAACCGGCAAAGCCCGAGAGAAATGCCGACGGCTCACTCAAAACCACGCTCACACCTCAGCTTGAGCTTTCGATGCCGATAATGTTCTCGGCAATGAGCTACGGCTCGATAAGCTACAACGCGCACGAAAGCCTCGCAAGGGCGGCAAAAGCTCTCGGTATATACTACAACACCGGCGAGGGCGGATTGCACGAGGACTTCTACCGGTACGGCGAAAATACGATAGTTCAGGTGGCGTCGGGACGCTTTGGCGTGCATGAGGACTACTTAAACGCCGGTGCGGCGGTAGAGATAAAGATGGGTCAGGGCGCAAAGCCCGGTATCGGCGGACATCTTCCGGGAGCGAAGATTGTGGGAGACGTTTCGAGAACGCGTATGATTCCCGAGGGTTCGGACGCAATTTCCCCCGCACCTCACCACGATATATATTCGATAGAGGATCTTCGTCAGCTCGTCTACTCTCTCAAAGAGGCGACGCATTACAAAAAGCCGATAATCGTCAAGGTCGCCGCCGTACACAATATAGCGGCAATTGCAAGCGGCATTGCAAGAAGCGGCGCGGACATAATCGCGATAGACGGCTTCCGAGGCGGTACGGGCGCCGCTCCCACGAGAATAAGGGATAACGTCGGAATACCGATAGAGCTTGCTCTTGCGGCGGTCGATACAAGACTTCGCGACGAGGGAATAAGAGGAAACGTATCTCTTGTTGTCGGCGGAAGCATACGCTCGGCGGCGGATATCGTAAAGGCTGTGGCTCTGGGTGCGGACGCCTGCTACATCGCAACGGCGGCTCTTATCGCACTCGGCTGTCACCTTTGCCGCACCTGCCAAAGCGGCAAGTGCAACTGGGGTATCGCAACTCAGCGTCCGGAGCTTGTCAAGAGGCTTAATCCCGATATCGGAAGCGAAAGACTCGTGAACCTGCTGACCGCATGGCAGCACGAAATAAAAGAGCTTATGGGCGGTATGGGTATAAATTCAATCGAAGCGCTCCGCGGAAACCGACTTATGCTTCGGGGCGTGGGACTTACGGAAAAGGAGCTTGAGATTCTCGGTATCTCACACGCGGGAGAATGAAACGTATATATGTAAACGAAGAAAAGTGTATAGGATGTCACCTCTGCGAGTTTAACTGCGCTTACGCAAATTCGGGTGTCGGCGATATTGTCAAGTCTCTCAAGGGGAAGACGATATATCCCAATATCAGAATAGAGGGCGACGAGGACGACGGCGATTCCGTCCTTCAGAAGGACAGGATAACCTACGCCGTTTCGTGCCGTCACTGCGACGATCCGATCTGTGTAAAGAGCTGTATCTCAGGTGCGCTGACAATTGAGGACGGCATAGTAAAAATCGACCGCAGAAAGTGCGTCGGATGTCTCACGTGCGTGCTTGTCTGTCCGTTCGGAGCGGTGCGAGAGAGCGAAGAGGGCGTCGTTGGAAAGTGCGAGCTTTGCACAAGCAATACGTGCGGAAAGCCTGCCTGCGTCGGGGGTTGCCCGAACGGAGCTATTGTTTTTGAGGAGAGGTGAGGGAAATGTCAGCTTGCAATGATATCGTAATAATCGGAAACGGTGCGGCGGCGGTCGGCTGTATCGAGGGCGTGAGAGCGCACGACAAAGACGTAAAGATAACGGTGGTGTCCGCCGAAAAGCACCCGGCGTATTACCGGCCTCTCATTTCGTATTACCTCGAGGGAAAAAGCGATCCGGCACTCATCGATATAAAGGACGACGGCTTTTATGCCGAAAATCACGTTGACATAATCTACGGCAAAAAGGCTGTATCTCTCGACACAAAGGAGAAAACCGTGCTTCTTGACGACGGAGAGGTTGTGCCTTACGGCAAGGTCTGCGTTGCCGCAGGCTCGTCGCCGTTCGTGCCGCCCTTTGTCGGACTTGATACCGTGAAAAAGAAGCGCTCTTTCATGACGATAGACGACGCTTACGCACTCGAGAAGGATCTTTCCCCCGAAACACGTGTGTTCATCGTCGGCGCCGGACTTATCGGTCTTAAGTGCGCCGAGGGAATACGCGAAAGAGTAGGGAGCGTGACGGTCTGCGATCTTGCCGACAGGGTGCTTCCGAGTATTCTCGACGAAGAATGCTCCGCTCTCATGGCGGCGTGCCTCGAAAAAAACGGTATTGTACTCATGACGGGCGACAGCGTCGAACGTTTCGACAAGGACACCGCGCATATGAAAAGCGGCGGAACCGTTGTGTTCGACGTACTTGTGCTTGCGGTCGGCGTGCGCGCGAATACCGCTCTCGTTAAGGACGCAGGCGGCGACGTCGGACGCGGAATCGCGGTCGATACGCACATGAAAACCTCGCTTTGCGATGTGTACGCCGCAGGCGACTGCACGGAATGCACCGATATATCGTCGGGAACGAGAAAGGTTATCGCAATTCTTCCGAACGCGAGAATGCAGGGACGTTGCGCCGGGGCGAACATGGCGGGAGCGGACGAGGAGTTCGCAAAGAGCGTGCCGATGAACGCAATAGGCTTCTTCGGGCTTCACGCAATGACTGCCGGAACAAGATTTTCCGCAGAGGACGGCGGCAGAGAGTGTACCGTGCGGCATGACGGCGGTGTGAAAAAGCTGTTTACGAAAAACGGATTCCTCACCGGCTTTATGATGGTCGGTCACGAGGACAGAGTCGGAATATACACCGCCATGATAAGAGAAAAAACGCCGCTCGGAGAGCTTGACTCGGAAAAGCTTCTCGGTGTGCCGACTCTCTCGGTGTTCGGCGGCGACTTCAGGAGAAAGAAACTCGGAGGTGAAAGGTAATGACGATAGACGCAAGGGGAGTCGGCTTTGCCGAACTCAACGAACTCATACACGAAAGCGGAGACGGAAACGTCGATGTCACCGGCTGTCTCGGTCAGAGGTTTATCGCGTGCGGCATGAGCAAGGGACGCATAACGATAGACGGCGTGCCGGGGAACGCCATGGGAGCATACCTCAACGGCGCGGAGATTTTCGTTCACGGCAACGCACAGGACGCAGTCGGCGACACTATGAACAACGGTCTTATAGCCGTCGGCGGCAACATAGGCGACGCCGCAGGCTACGCGATGCGCGGCGGTGAAATCTACATAAAGAAAAACGCCGGCTACCGTGCCGGCATACATATGAAGGCGTATAAGGAGAAAAAGCCGGTCATGGTCATCGGCGGACGCGCCGGCAGCTTTCTCGGAGAGTATCAGGCAGGAGGATATATCGTCGTCCTCGGCATTGACATCGGAGATAAGCCTATTGTCGGCAACTTCCCCTGTACCGGAATGCACGGCGGCAAAATGTTTCTCAGAGTGAAATACGGCGAGAGCGGCATTGATTTTCCCGGTCAGGTCACGGCGAGAGAAGCAACCGACGAGGACAAAGCAGAGATACGCCGCTTTGTGAAAAAATACTGTGAGCTTTTCGTCGAGGACGCAGACAAAATTATGGAGTCGGACTTCACCGTCGTCTCTCCCGACAGCAAGAACCCCTATAAGCAGATGTACGTGGCGAACTGAAAAGCGAAGCTATTATCAGAGCGGAGTTGGCGAAAGCTCTGCTTTCGCAAGAGCGGAGAGTGGAGTTGCGGTCGAAAAACGCTGAAGCGTTTTTCTTCAACTATTTGTATGGTGCAAAATTTAAGAGTGTACCACGAACGTAATGTCGGATTTTTGCAGAGGTTGTTGGTATTTGCAACAATACGATTATTTCTAACCTCGATATACCGTAGAGCAATTACAAACCCCAAATCACGCACCACCCAAAACACACTCTTCGCAAAAATGAAATTGTCGAGCTTTGCGAGGCGTTTCATTTGCGAACGGGAGAAGTTCGGATACAGTCCCCACAAGGCCTGATGCAAAAAAATCACGACCCGACGCTTGAATATATGGCGTCGGGTCGCCGTACTATCTCGGATAAGCACCGCCCAAAAGCTCCCCTTCGACCGAGACTTCGTCGAGGTTGAACGGTACTACCTCCGATATTATAATCTTTCCCCCTGCAAAGCGAAAGCTTTGCGCTTTTAAAGTTCTTTTGGTCCTTTTCTTTCAAGAAAAGGACATATACCGCGTTCTTTAGCGAAAGCAACTTTGTTGCGTCGCCTGAAAGCAACTTTGCTGCGTCGCCTCTTTCTTTCAAGAAGGAACACCCTCGTGCTCGTAAGCTTTCGTCATCCCCTAAGGGTAACGCCGAAATCCTTTTCGAGACCGGCGAGGATTTTACCGACTGCGCTGTCGGCGTCGGTGTCGGAGAGAGTGCGCTCCTTAGCGCGGAGCGTAAGGCTGTACGCCATGCTCTTCTTGCCGAAGCCGAGACGGTCGCTCTTGAATACGTCGAATACCTTTACGGATTCGAGTACGCTTCCGCCGTACTTCTTGATAGCCGCCGCAAGAGTGCCTGCTTCGAGCGCGTCGTCGCAGACGAACGCAAGGTCACGTGTCGTTGCCGGGAACTTCGGAAGAGAGGTATACTGCTTCTCGGTTCTTCTGTCGGCAAAGAGCTTGTCAATGTCAATTTCAGCCGCATATACGGTTACATCAAAGTCGAAGTTTGCCGCTACCTTCGGATGAATCTGTCCGAGAATCGCTATAACGTCGTCGCCCTTCTTTATGACCGCGCATCTGCCCGGATGGTAAGACGGATCGTCCTTGAGTGCGGTTACCGTGTAGTCGGAGTCGGAAACGTCAATGCCGGCTATCGCAAATACGTTCTCGCAAAGTCCCTTGATGCTGTAGAAATCACCCTTGCCGTAGGTCGTGATAACCGTCGTCATCTTCTCGTTCGCAAGCTTGTTGCCCTCCTCCTTGCGGTATACCTTCGCCATCTCGAAGACTGCCGCCTCAGGCGCACGCTGACGTCTGTTGAATGAAAGCGCCTCGAGTACATTCGCAAGAGCGGTCGTTCTCATTATGCTCGTGTCCTCACCGAGAGGATTGGAGATAACTATCGAGTCACGGAGCGCACTGTCGGGAGCGAGTCTTATCTTGTCGTATGCCTTGGGGCTTATGAACGAGTATGTCTGTATCTCGTAAAGTCCCTTGTCAACAAGCATTCCGGCTATCTTTGCAAGGAACTTCTGCTTGTCGTTTCTGCCGCCGTTTACCGCCTCGCCCTTGAAACGGGTAGCTTCTATCTTGTTGTAACCCCATATTCTCGCCACCTCTTCGGCAATGTCGGGCATCTCAACTATGTCCGCTCTGAACGACGGGGGAATAAGCTTGCCGTCGCGGTACTCAATCGAAAGCGCCGCAAGCGTGTCAAGCATGAACGCCTCGGGAATGTCCGTGCCGAGGAATGCGTTTATCTTCGCCGCGTCGAACGGTATCTCGGGGATCTCTCTCTTGGTCGGATATACGTCTATCTCGCCGTCAACAACCGTGCCGCAGCCGAGCATCTCGACAAGCTCGCACGCACGCTCAAGAGCCGGAAGAGTGTTCTCTGCGTCGAGCCCCTTTTCGTATCTGCCGCTTGCCTCGGTTCTGAGTCCCAGGTCTCTTGCGGTGATTCTGACGGACGGTCCGGAGAACGCCGCAGACTCGAAAATAACGGTCGTCGTGCCGTCCGTAATCTCGCTGTTCTCACCGCCCATAACACCGGCAACCGCAACGGGTCTCTCACCGTCGGCGATAACCATCATGCGCTCCTCGAGGTTTCTTTCAACGCCGTCGAGAGTCACTATCTTCTCGCCCTTTGCGGCGTTTCTTACTATAATCTTGCCGCTCTTCAGAAACTCCTTGTCGAAAGCGTGCATGGGCTGACCGTACTCAAGGCAGACAAAGTTCGTGATGTCAACGATGTTGTTTATCGGACGAACACCGCTTGCCCAAAGTCTCTCGCGAAGCCACAGAGGCGACGGTCCTACCTTTACGTTCTTGACCGCACGGGAGGTGTATCTGTAGCAAGTGTCGGGAACCTTTATCTCGACGTCGATGTAATTCTTTATGCTGTCTCCGTCGCCGGAACCCTTGACGACCGGCTTGCGAAGCGTGAAGGTCCTGCCGTAGGAAACCGCACTCTCGCGCGCAAGTCCGAGTACCGAAAGACAGTCGGGGCGGTTTGGGGTAATCTCGAACTCAACGACAGTGTCGTCGTAGCCGCAGACCTTCTTTATGTCGTCGCCGACCTTGAAATTCTGACCCTCGTCCTTGATGAGCCAAATGCCGTCCTCAGCGGCATACGGAAACTCATGCTTCGAGAGTCCGAGCTCGCCGAGAGAGCAGAGCATACCGTTCGACGGAAGACCTCTGAGCTTGCCCGCCTTTATCTTCGTGCCGTCGGGAAGAAGAGAGTTGTTGAGAGCCGCCGGAACGTATTCGCCGGGCTTTACGTTCTGTGCGCCGGTGATTATCTGCACAGGCTCACCCTTGCCCACGTCTACCTGACAGATGAGCAGATGGTCGCTGTCGGGGTGCTTCTCAACGCTTATGAGCTTGCCCACAACGACGTTTTCTATTTTGTCCGAGAGAACCTCAAAGCCCTCAACCTTGGAGCCTGTGTCGGTCATTCTGTCGGAATATTCCTTTGGTGTTACATTTTCAAGCTTTACATAATCCGAAAGCCATTTAAGTGATAAATTCATAATTATACTACCTCCATAAGATGAAGAATTGAAAATTGAGAATGGAGAGTGGAGAATTAACGTGCGGAACGCGAAGCGTCCGCATACTTCACGGTGGTAAACCGCCGCTTCACGTTTTGCGAAGCAAAACTCTTAACGTGAGCGAAGCGAGATATTTTAACGAAAAGCGAAGCTTTTCTTCCTTTTCTCTTCACTTTTCACTTTTCTCTCTTCACTCTCTTACGGCATTTCCCTGAAGCCTTTTCCCACGATATCGCTTGTATTTGAGATGAGGACGAACGAATGAGGATCGTTTCTCTTCACGGTGCCCTTGAGCATTGCCGCCTGCTGACGGTTGACCGCCGTAAGAATGAGCGTCTTTTCCTCTCCGGAGAAGCCGCCGTTTACTTTCCACGACGTCAGCCCCCTGTGGAGATTTACTCTGATGAAGTCCTCCGTCTCGCCGGGATTTGAGGTCACGATGATAAAATACTTCGAGCGGTTTATGCTGTCGATAACCGAATCGACGATAAATGTCTTGGCAAGGAGTCCGAGAGTCGAGAAGAGTCCCGTTCGGATGCCGAAGATAAAGTATACGCCGATTACAACCGCAACGTCTGCCGCGAAAAGAGCAGAACCGACGTCGATTTTAAACGCCTTTTTAAGAAGCATCGCGACTATATCCGTGCCGCCGGTCGAACCCTTGAAATTGAAGAGTATCGCCGAACCTATCGCCGGCAGAAGCACCGCGAAGCAAAGCTCGAGAAGCGGTTCGTCCGTGAGCGGTGCGGAAAGAGGAATGAGCGCCTCGAAAATGTTAAGCAGAGCCGACATCAAAAGACTGCAATACACGGTTCTCACGCCGAAGCTTTTTCCGAGTACGGCAAAGCCGACAACAAGAAGTGCGATGTTGCACACCGACACAAACTGCGACGGAGATATGAACGGCACGAGGTGTCCCACGATTACCGAGATGCCCGAGAGTCCGCCGGTGGCGAAGTTGTTCGGATATTTGAAAAAGTATATTCCGACCGTAACCGCAAACGTGCCGAGAGTCAAGAGAAGATACTCCGAGAGCTTTGACATCGGACGTCTCGCTCCGTTCGGAAAGACTCTTTTCTCACGGTTTTCCTCATACGGATTTTCGTTTGTCATACCGTCTCACCGTCAAAACTGCGACAGGAAACGTATGTCGTTTTCGTAGAGAAGTCTCATATCGTCGATGTTGTACTTTCTCATGACGATTCTCTCGATGCCCATGCCGAACGCAAAGCCGGAGTAAACGTCGGGATCAATGTTGCAGCGGCGAAGCACGTTCGGGTGAACCATACCTGCGCCGAGAATTTCAATCCAGCCCTCGCCCTTGCAGAGACGGCAGCCCTTTCCGCCGCATACAAAGCACGAAACGTCAACCTCTGCGGACGGCTCGGTGAACGGGAAGTGGTGCGGACGGAAACGGATTCTCGTGCCGTCGCCGAACATCTTCTCGGCAAACATTTCGAGCGTTCCTCTGAGGTCGCCCATCGTTATACCCTTATCAACGACAAGACCCTCGACCTGGTGGAACATAGGCGAATGAGTTGCGTCAACGGCGTCGGAGCGGTAAACTCTGCCGGGGGAAATTATTCTTATCGGAGGACGCTGAGCCTCCATTACGTGTATCTGAACGCTCGAGGTCTGTGTGCGGAGCGTTACCTCAGGGTTGATGTAGAAGGTGTCCTGCGTGTCTCTCGCCGGGTGGTTCGGAGGAATGTTGAGCGCTTCAAAGTTGTAGTAGTCGTACTCAACCTCGGGACCGTCGGCGATGGTGAAGCCCATGCCGGTGAAGATATCCTCAATCTCGGCGGAAATCTTGCTTATCGGATGAGCACGTCCTATGGGAGTCTCGGTCGAGGGGAGAGTGACGTCGATTCTCTCCTTTTCAATCTTCGCCTGCTCCTCTTTTTCCTTGATGAGTGCGGAGACCTTATCGACCGCTTCCTCAATGTTTCCTCTTATTTCGTTTGCAAGCTGACCGATAATCGGGCGTTCCTCCGCGGTGAGCTGACCCATGGAGCGGAGCGCCGTTGCAAGCTCGCTCTTTTTGCCGAGGTACTTGACCTTGAGTGCGTCAAGCTCGGACGAATCCTTTGCGGCGTTTATGAGTCCGAGAGCGTCGGCTTTGATTTTTTCAAGTTTTTCTCTCATTGTTTATGACCTTTCCTTTCCTTTATTTACGTTTTACGTGTATTGCCGTCTCTGACATATGAGCATAAAAAACGCCCGGCAGAAAAAACTCTGCCGGGACGGAAATTTCCGCGGTACCACCCTGCTTCCGACGAGACGGACGTAAAAATCCGCACATCGGCACTTCGGACCGTAACGAGGTCTGACGGCGGAGTCTCCCCCGCACCGCTCGAAAGCGAAAACGCAAGCGTCACCGGTGCAAAGCCGCTTTCAGCAGGTTGCGGCTCTCTCTGTCTGCACTTTTGCAACGCCGCACTCTTTGTCACTGCGGCACACTTCTTCTTATACACATTGTCAGTATACCATGCGTTTGTGAATATATCTACACATATTTGAAAAGATATCGCAATTGAATAATGGCGTGAAAGGGCGGAATGTGTGCGCTGTTTGATAAAAAACGGCAAAATGCGGCGCAAACTGTAATTATGCACATTTTGAAGCCGACATTGTGATATTTTTAATACAAATTGCCGTCTTTCGATGATATAATGATACTGACGGCGGTGCTTATCTGTCGGCTCCCCTCTGAAACTTTTTCGGACTGCTTCCGACTCTCTCCCGGAAAGTTCGTATAAAGTGACTTTCGTCGGCAAATCCGCATTTGTGAGCCGTTTCGATTACCGAAGCGCCGCTTGTCAGCATTTTCATGGCGTTGGTTATTCTCACGTCGAGAATGTGCTGCTTCACGGTCTTTCCGATGACCGACTTGAAGTCGTCGCCGAGCTTTGTTCTGTTGACGTAGAACCTCTTCGACAGATCCTCTATTTTCAGCTCGCCGGCATAGTTTTCCGATATATAGCTAAGTATCTCTCCTATATATCCGAGGCTGTTCCCGTTAGATTCGTTTGAACCGAGAGGAATGCGTTCGCCGTAAAAGCGTGCCGCAAGGTCAACGAGAAACGCAAAATGGCGTTCGTATTCCTCGGGGCGGCTTCCGTTCTCAGGGTAAAGGCGCAGAACGGGAAGTACGGCTTCTCCGACCTTGCCCGTAAGCGGAAGAAGGGCAAGATTTTCCTTAAATATTCCGCACCTTTCAAAGACGCCCGGAATGTATTTTTCGGCATATGCGTCGTTGAAATGGTACTTATACCTTTCGTAATTCACTCCGGCTTTTGCCGTGAGCTTGTGAAAACTGCACGGAGCATGGAATATAACGCAGGGGCCGTCTATGTCCGCAGACACTCCGCCGCCTATCACGGAGAGCACTCCCGAAACGACGAAGCTCATTTCAAAGCAGCGGTGAAAGTGCATATTGCCCTGAAATCCGTCGCTTTCGCAATGTGCGGCGTTAAGGTCTTCCTTTATGTAGTCGTAAAAAATCCTGTCCATATTCTCACCCCATTCGTACTTATACATTGTATCACGTTTTGCGGCAAAAGTAAATACCGTTTTTGTCAATAATATCGAGATTTATATGCAAATTCAACATTCGGAGGTACAAAATGAAACTCAAAACACTTGCAAAGCTCACGCTTACGGTTCTTGCGGCGGCGGCTCTGTGCCTTGCTGTCAGCGCGAAGGAGCCTGTTTCGGTCGGCAAGCCGGTCACGGTATCGTCGTTTCAGTCGGGGAACATTGCGGCGAATATAAACGACGGCGACGACGACACACGCTGGTGTGCATCCGACTCGGTCTATCCGCAGGAGATTGTTATCGACCTTGAGGGTTGGTACGACTTATCCGACGCCGACATTTACTTTCACCGTCCCGACTGGGACAAAGACCGTCACTACAGCTTCAAGCTTTTCGGGAGCTCGGACGGCGAAAGCTACTCTCTCCTTGACGGCGGCGACTTCTCCGCAAACGAGAGCGCCGAACGCAGACTCGTCTTCACCCTTGGCGGCACGGCACGCTACGTGAAGCTTGAAATGTATTCGTGCAGCTCGTCAAGCGGTTGGGCGAGTGTGAGTGAGATGACGCTTTACGGCACACCTGCGGCGAACAGCGGCATAACGGTGACTGAAGCGGAGACGCTTCCCGACGTCACGGTCGATTTCGGCACGCCGTTTTCGTCGCTTTCTCTCCCCGAAAAAGCCTCCGTCAAGCTCTCGAACGGAGCAATTCTCGAAGCCGGTCTTTCGTGGGATTCGTCGGAATACGACCCCGAAAAATCGGGCGAGCAGGTTCTCACGGCGACCTTCACGGGACTTCCGGCAGGCGTGGCAGCGGGCGGAATATCGGTGACGAAAAAAGTCTCTGTCAGAAGCAGTGACTACAAGCCGCCGGTCTCGGTGCGCGAGAAGCTTCCGATAAACGACGGCTGGAAATTCCATGACGGCAACGTTTCATCGGCGGCAAGCGCAATGTTCGACGACTCCGACTGGGAGTCGGTCACTCTTCCGCACACAAACGACGCTTACAGCGGACTCGGAGATAAGGAGTTCGTAAGAGGTACAGACTGGTACAGAAAGGTTCTCTTTGTCCCCGAGGAAAAGTACTCCGGCAGAGTATATCTCGAATTTGACGCCGCATATTCTGCGACGACCGTTTACGTCAACGGCACTCAGGCAGGCGACACTCATTACGGCGGCTACAATCGCTTCAGATACGACATAACCGACGCCGTCAATTTCGGTGCGGATAATATCATAGCGGTAAAGGTTGACAGCAATCTCAATTCCGTCCCTCCCGTCTCCGGAGACTTCACGAAGTTCGGCGGAATTACGGGCGACGTTTACGTTATATACACAAATCCCATCCATGCGGAGCTTCTCGATTACGGTTCTCCCGGAGTGTTCTTCACTCCCGAAAGAATCGGTGAGACCGACAGCTGGAGGCTCTCCGTGACCTCCGATATCGTAAACGACGGAAATGAGGAAAAGACGCTCACCGTCAAAACCGTGCTTCGGGACGTATCCTCGTTCGACCCCATTCCCGGCATACCCGAGAGCCTCACGCCCTTTGACGAAAGCACGATGTTCGGCGACCGTATTTACGCAGAGTCGGAAAAGGCTCTCACGGTTGCTTCCGGCGAAAAGGCAACGTTTGCGGATATTCTCGAAATCTCCTCCCCGAGACTCTGGGACGGCATAAACGACCCGTTCAGATATGAGGCGGTTCTCGAAATATATGACGGAGATACTCTTATCGACAGCGTTGAGCAGAAGATAGGCTTCCGATACTTTTCGGTTGACCCCGACGAGGGATTTTTCCTCAACGGCAAAAAATACCCTCTCAGAGGTGTGGGATATCACGAGGACTACATCGGCGCCGGAAGCGCCATAACCGACGAAATGTGGGACGAATCCTTTGCAATGGTATATGAGCTTGGTGCGACCGTCTCGAGACTCGTTCACTATCCGCACGACGAATATTCGTATGAGCTTTGCGACAGGTACGGTATCGTCGTATGGACTGAGCTTTCACAGATAAGCTGGCTCGACGAAAACGACGCAAAGTATTTTGAGCGCACGCCGGAATCTCTGAAGGAGCTTATCCGTCAGCAGAAAAACCGCCCGTCGGTGTGCTTCTGGGGAATACAGAACGAGGTCGGCGTCGGTAAAAATACGGAGTGGAGCGACGCAACCGACGACTTCATGAACAGCCTCGTTGCCCTTGCGAAAAGCGAAGACCCGACAAGACTCACCGTTCAGGCGTCCTGCAACTGGGATATCTGCGGCAAGGAGTGGCTCACCGACCTTATTGCGATAAACACCTACCCTCTCTGGTACAGTAACGGCAATCTCGGCGACATAGTTGACAGCTATATCGAAAACAACCTCAACAACCCCTCGTACCCCTACTGGAACGGCAAGCCCGTCGGCGTATCGGAATACGGTGCAGGCTCGAGCATTTTCCACCACTCCGACTTCCCGACCGCACCTGTACCGAGCGGAAAGTTTCATCCCGAGGAATGGGCAAGCGTCGCTCACGAATCGGCGATACACGAGATAAACAAGCGTGACAACCTATGGATGACCGCAATCTGGTGTATGTTTGACTTCGCCTCAAACGGTCGAAACGAGGGAGACTCTGCCGGTATAAACGACAAGGGCCTTGTCACACGTGACCGCAAGACGAAGAAGGACGCTTTCTACCTCTACAAGGCAAACTGGATGTCTGCGGAGCGTGACCCGTTCGTGTACATCACCTCACGCCGCATGACCGAGAGAGAGGTCGCCTCGAACACGATAACCGTCTACTCGAATATGCAGTCGGTCGAGCTTTTCAGAAACGGCGTAAGTCTCGGGGAAATGACCTCGGTCGGCGACGGTATCTTCAGAACGGAAAACGTTTCATACGGAGAAATAGGCGACGAAACGACGCTTACCGCAAAGTGCGGCGACGTGACCGACAGCATATCCTTCACACGAAAGGCAAGCTCAAGTCTCGAGTTTGACGTAGTCGCCGACGGCATATACATAAATGAAAACGACGGCACTATCCTTTTCTCGCAGAACACGAACGCCGAGAATGTTTCCGACTGCTTCCGCACGAATTACAACGCCGTGTTCTCGGTTATCGGCATCGACCATGCGACGACCGTCGAAAGCGGACTTATAAAGCCCGGAATGATACTCCGCATAACCTCCGAGGACGGCAAAGCAAGCCGTGATTACAACGTTATCGCGACGAGCATAGCAAGAGGAAAGCCTGCGACAGCGTCGTCCGAATCCGGTAATAACCGTGCCTCGGGTGCGGTTGACGGAGTTATAAGCAGCGACTCCGGCTTCAAGTGGGACGGTTCGTCCGCATCACCCGATTTTCCGTCGGCGTGGCTCATGATCGACCTCGAAAAGGAATACACCCTCACCAAAACCAAGATTTATTTCTTCCCCGGATGGGGCGGCACGAGAGCGTACAAGTACAACATATATGTCGGAACGACAGAGGACAGCCTTGAAAAGATTGTCGACCGCACGCAGAACACCGAGATAGGAGAAATCGACGACCTTCTCGGCAACATCAAGGGTCGCTACGTCAAGATTGAGATAATCACCAACAGCGACTATGAAGGCGGCAACTTAACGGCGCTTCCGAGTATACTCGAAGCCGAGATAAACGGCTACAATCTCCTGTCCGACACGGCGGTATTCGACCACGAGCTAAAGACCGTCACAATCCCGTCGGGAGAGGTTATGCCGTCGGAGCTTCTTTCGCAGATAAAGGTTGACGGCAACGCACTTCTGAGCATCGAAGCTCCGGCATACTACCTCATGGCAGGCGACAAGCTCATCGTGACCGACTACGCCGGCGGCAGGACGGTTTACACCGTGCGCTTCTCCGAGGGCAAGACCTACGTCCGTGCAGACTCCGTTTCCGACATCGACGCCGCAAGCAAGGACAAGGTTATATACGTTGTGAAGAAGTCCGACGCCGACCTTTGCAAATACCTCACCGACGGCGGCTTCACGCTCGCATACCTCGGCGACGCCGACTCCGACGGCACTCTCGACGCAGAAGATTTGCGTGCGTACCTGCGTGCGCTCTGCGGCGCGGCTTCTCTCGACACGACTCTCTGCGACATCGACGGCGACGGCAGAGTCGGGCTTTCGGACCTCCGCGCACTCGCAAAAATGCTCGAAGACTGAAGACCTAAGCGCATGTTCGGATAAAGGTATATCCGTATATCAAATGCGTACACGCATAATAAATGCGCACCTCAAAAACGAGGTGCGCTGTCTTTTGTCAGTGCGTTTTTGCGAAATACGGAAAATGCGGTGCCGTCACACCCTCTCCGGAGAAAAGCTCCCCCGGCACATTTAGTTTATTCAAAAGAGCGACGTTAACGTAAACCATATCGCCGGAACGGCCGCCGCAAGCCCGAGTACAAGGCAGATTATCGCCCCGGTCTTTTTCGTCCCCTCCCGTCCGCTCTTTACGAACATCACCACCGACGCCGCTATAAGCGCTATCGAGGCAATCACCGACGTCGCAAGGACGCATAAAAGCACAAGGTCAATAAGAAGTATCGATATAAAAGCCATGTCAGTCCCCCCTTTTTTTGTTACCGCATTCATTCTATCACAAATCGGCCCGAATTGCAAGCACTTTGACAAAATTCTCCGATATGCCGAAAAATTAACAAAAATATATTTAAATTACGACGATAGTATGATATCATATACGGTAGATAAATGTGGTGACGCATTTTTGAATCGAATCTAAAAGAACAGGAGATAATAAAAATGGCAAAAGTACTTGTAGAAACTTCCGCAAGACATGTTCACCTTTCCCGTGAACACGTTGAAATCCTTTTCGGCAAGGGTCATGAGCTTACCTTTAAGAAGGCTCTTTCCCAGCCCGGTCAGTTCGCCTGCGAAGAAAGAGTTACCGTCGTCGGCGCAAAGAATGAGATAAAGAACGTCATCATTCTCGGACCCGAAAGAAAGGCAACTCAGGTTGAGGTTTCCCTCACCGACGCAAGAACTCTCGGCGTTACGGCTCCCGTAAGAGAGTCCGGAGACATCGCCGGAAGCGGCGCCTGTAAGATAGTCGGACCTTGCGGAGAGGTCGAGATAACCGAGGGCGTTATCGCCGCAAAGCGTCACATTCATCTCACTCCCGAGGCGGCTGCCGAGTTCGGCGTTGAGGACAAGCAGATTGTCTGCGTAAAGATCGATTCCGAGGGCAGAAAGACGATATTCGGCGACGTTGTCGTAAGAGTAAGCGACAAGTTCTCGCCCGCTATGCACATCGACACCGACGAGTCCAACGCCGCTTGCGCCGCTCCCGGTATGATGGGCGAAATTATCGTTAACTGCGGAAAGTAATCGCACCGATTTTCAGTTTGCAAACATTTATGTAAAGGAGAAATAAAAATGGCAGTATTATCACATGAAGTAGAATCTATGTGCGTCGTAGCCAAGGGTCCTCATCACGGTCCCGCTCCCATTCCCGAAGAGGGCAAGTGGGTCAAGGCTTACGAAATCAAGGACATTTCCGGTCTTTCCCACGGTATAGGCTGGTGCGCTCCTCAGCAGGGCACCTGCAAGCTCACCCTCAACGTAAAGAACGGTATCATCGAGGAAGCTCTCGTTGAGACCTGCGGCTGCTCCGGTATGACTCACTCTGCGGCTATGGCAGGTGAAATCCTTCAGGGCAAGACAATTCTCGAAGCTCTCAACACAGACCTCGTATGCGACGCAATCAACGTTGCAATGAGAGAGATCTTCAAGCAGCTCGTATACGGAAGAACACAGACCGCTTTCTCCGAGGGCGGACTTCCCGTCGGCGCCTCCCTTGAGGACCTCGGCAAGGGACTTCGTTCTCAGGTCGGCACAATCTTCGCCACCAAGGAAAAGGGCGTAAGATACCTCGAAATGGCAGAGGGCTACATTCTCGAAATGGGTCTTGACGCAGACAACGAGGTTATCGGCTACAAGTTCGTACACCTCGGCAAGATGATGGACGCAATAAAGAAGGGCGTTGACCCCAAGGAAGCTTACGAGTCCAACGTTAAGACTTACGGTCGTTACGACGAAGCAGTCAAGTATATCGACCCGAGAAAGCAGTAAGAGTAAGGAGGTAGTATAAATGTCTAACAACGTAGTATTTGAAGGAAAAGAAAGAAGAATGGCAGGCATTGAAAAGTGCCTTGCTGAATACGGCATTGCTGACCTCGAAGAAGCTCAGAAGATCTGTCTCGACAAGGGTATCAATGTTGACGAAATAGTAAAGGGCATTCAGCCCATCGCCTTCGACAACGCAAGCTGGGCGTACACACTCGGTGCGGCAGTTGCAATAAAGAAGGGCGTTAAGACCGCCGCAGACGCCGCAGAAGCTATCGGTATCGGACTTCAGGCATTCTGCATTCCCGGCTCTGTTGCACAGAACAGAAAGGTCGGCCTCGGTCACGGCAACCTTGCCGCAATGCTTCTCCGCGAAGAGACAAAGTGCTTCTGCTTCCTCGCAGGTCACGAGTCCTTTGCAGCCGCTGAAGGCGCTATCGGTATCGCAAGAACCGCAAACAAGGTAAGAAAAGAGCCGCTCAGAGTTATCCTCAACGGTCTCGGCAAGGACGCCGCATTCATCATCTCGAGAATCAACGGCTTCACCTATGTTCAGACCGACTACGACTTCTACAACGACGAGCTCAAGATCGTAAAGGAGAAGGCATACTCGAACGGCGACAAGGCAAAGGTAAAGTGCTACGGTGCGAACGACGTTCTCGAAGGCGTTGCAATCATGCGTCACGAGGGTGTCGACGTATCGATCACCGGCAACTCCACCAACCCGACAAGATTCCAGCACCTCGTAGCCGGCACTTACAAGAAGTGGGCAAACGAGAACGGCAAGAAGTACTTCTCCGTTGCCTCCGGCGGCGGCACGGGCAGAACGCTTCATCCCGACAACATGGGCGCAGGTCCTGCTTCCTACGGTCTTACCGACTCCATGGGCAGAATGCACGGCGACGCTCAGTTCGCAGGTTCGTCCTCCGTTCCGGCGCACGTTGAGATGATGGGTCTTATCGGTATGGGCAACAACCCGATGGTAGGCGCAACGGTTGCTGTTGCTGTTGCGGTCGAGGAAGCTACCAAGTAATAAATCCTCTCCGATATTCAATATGAAACCCGACCTCCGAGGCTCTCCCTCGGGGGTTTTTTTAACAAAATTGTAGTTTTGTCAATGATGTGAGACCAAAGATTTTGAAAAAACAAAAGAGTTCAAAGGGAGGTAAATTGCCCCG
>CAKSUT010000012.1 GCA_934502885.1 uncultured Eubacteriales bacterium
GGAGTACGTTCTTGAAGCCGCGCTCTTTTATGAGCTTACCGATTAGTTTGTGCTCCTCCTTGCCGAAGTAAACCCTCGTCGGAGCCGAGTATTCAAAGTTCTCAAGTGCCACAATATCACATCCGTTACATTCACTACTTTATTGTATGTGTATTGTAACACAAACAGTCATAAAAATCTACACACTGTTTGTAACATTTTACTCATTAGTCAGAGAAATTTCGCAAAGGAAGGCATTTTCGCCGGTCTCGGGAAAATCTGCGCGTACAGCATACTTATTCTCTGCGTCGGAACGGAACTTTCCGATATCGAGGACAGCGCCGTAATGAGCCTCCTTATGGAAATGCACCTCAATTTCGGAGACATATTTGCCGCTTATAATTTCATCCGCAAACTGATCGGTAATGTAATCGACAATTACGGCGTTGTTCAGATGATTGTTTTCGTCCATATCCGAAAGCAAAACACTGCGATAAGTACTGTTTATATTTTGTTCACAATTTATCGTGCGGCTAAGTGAAAGGGAAGACCTCACATCGTCACAGTGGGGCATAGACTGCTTTAATGCTGAGGGTCTTTGCGGTCTGCGCGTAACATAGTTTATCAAAACCCATGACGACGTTGCTTCACCGACAATATTTCCGTCGGAATCCTTGATGAAGAAATCTCTTATAAAGTAAATGCCGCTTATTTCTATAGGTATGGTTTTAATTGTATACTTATCGTAAATTGAAAGCTTTTTGTAAAGCTTAAGTCGGAGCTTTATCAAAACGAAAACTATATTATCCTCACGCATTGAAGGATACGTAACACCGGAATTGTCCATGTCTTCGCGCGCAAGCTGTTGAAGCGCACGGAAAATTGATGACGCCTTAACAAGTCCGTCGGGATAGGCATCGAAACTGTAGAAATCGTAATCTCTTTCAAAAGCCATTTATTTTTCCTCCGTTATATAAACCTCTCCGAATGCGCCGTCCGCAAAAGAACTGTGATACCGGACTCAACACTCGGTAAGAAAAAATTTGCTATTCCTCGAATTATATAAAATTTTTATTTTATATAATTACATATATTTCACTTTACGTCAATCAGCGACCGCTTCCCTTATGAATTATCCTATATCCATTCGGTGACACACACTGCGCCGCCGTAATCCTTCAGCGGTTTGTTTGACAGCGAAACACATTCAACCTTATGATTTGCGCAAAATGCTTTGATATCCCTGTATGCGCTGTGAAGCTTTACATCGCCGAAAAAAGCGAGCTCGTCGTGAGAAATCTTAAATGTCGCTCCTCCTATAAATCCGCAGTCATAACCGTCAAGTAATACTTCTCTTTTTTGCAACAACAAAACATCAACGCCGTTTTCAGCAAGTGCCTTGCAGACATTTTTGTCCTCAGTTATTGCGGCATTTTCGCTCACTATGCAAGTTGAACACTTCGCATACCCCTGCTTCATGCGAACTGTCTTTACGCCGCCTGTGTGTGATTCAATCGTCTCATCAAGAACCTTTCCGCAAAACAGCGTGTTATTCAGCAAAAAGCAGTTATAAGAAGCATCGAACGGATATTCGAGAGCAGATAGAGACATTTGAACTTTCTCTCCGTATCTCACTGTCGGCAACAATGTGTTTGTACCCAAACCGCCGCATATTTTATCAAATACCGGCTTACACGACAAGCGAGCCGCAAATTCACCGTTGCCGAAACTGAAAATACTCATGTCGGGATGGGCGGCGACACGCCTGTCAAGAAACTCGCACTTTTCCGAGAAGTAAGGAATGACGCCTACCACGATAATCTCATTAATGATTTCGTTCGGCAATTCGTCCGAAAATATCGTTCGCGCAGCTTTGGTACACGGAAGATGCGGAATCCACAGGAATTTCTCTTTACCGCCGCTTCGTTCAATCATTATCTTTCTTCTTTCCGCCGCCGAAAAGCTTCAGAGAATCGAATATACTCCTGACAGCTATTATTTTAACGTCACTTCGTGCTTTGAGCGGCTGTGAAAGCTTTGTATAGTTGTGATAAGGAATAAGAATCGTGTCAAAGCCGAGTCGGATGGCTTCTTTTACGCGCGAATCTATTCCCGATACGGAGCGGCACTCCCCTGCAAGTCCAAGCTCCCCTATTGCAACGGTTCGTTCGTTTATGGAAATATCTTTGTAGGAAGATATTATCGCGAGCGCCGCCGCAAGGTCGCTTGACGGCTCTACAAGCCGCAATCCGCCGGCGACATTCAGGTATACATCCTGATTGCCGAGTCCGAGTCCGAGGCGCTTTTCGAGAACGGCGCATATAAGAGCCATGCGGTTATAATCAAATCCGCTGCTCATTCGGCGCGGTGCCGGATAAGATGTCTGTGAGGCAAGAGCCTGAATTTCGGTGAGTATAGGTCTTGTACCCTCCATTACGCAAAGCGCACAGCTTCCGGACACTCCGATAGGTCTCTGCGAAAGAAGATGCTCCGAAGGATTTTCAACCTCGGTAAGTCCCTCCTCCTCCATCTCAAACATTCCTATTTCGTTCGTCGAACCGAATCTGTTCTTGACAGCTCTCAGTATACGGTACGCATACTGTTTGTCACCCTCGAAGTAAAGGACGGTATCAACCATATGTTCAAGCACTTTCGGACCTGCTATTGCTCCGTCTTTGTTTACGTGACCGACTATCAAAACCGCGATATTCGACGACTTTGCTATTCTCATGAGTGCTCCGGCACAGTTTTTAACCTGCGTCACTGATCCCGCCGAAGAAGAAGACTCGGCGTCGTACATAGTTTGTATTGAGTCGATAACAACGATCTTGGGCGACACCGCCTCAATTTCCGGGATTATCTCGCTCATCTCGGTTTCGGCAAGAACGAGAAGATTATCGTTTTCTATGCCGAGCCTCTCTGCGCGAAGCTTAAGCTGTCCCGAGGATTCCTCTCCCGAAACATAGAGCAGTTTTCCGCTCTCCGAAAGGCATCCGCAAACCTGGAGCAAGAGCGTTGACTTTCCTATTCCCGGTTCGCCGCTTATAAGCGTCACGGAACCTTCGACAATTCCGCCTCCCATTACACGGTCAAATTCCTCTATTCCCGTTACGGTGCGGGTGTGAGACGGAAGATCGATTTTATTTATGGGAAACGCTTTTGAAGTGTGCGGCGAGGTGTTTTTACGCGAATCTCCAAGTCTCTTTGCTCCGAGCGCAGGCTCCTCCGTAACCGATTCCTCCATGCAGTTCCATTCACCGCACGACGGACATTTTCCGAACCATTTCGTGGTCTTGTATCCGCATTGAGTGCATACATATTCCGTTTTATTCTTTACTGCCATATTTTTTACCGTCCGTTATAATATTATCAATCGGCAAAGCCGCCTTCGCCGCGCAAGCAGTCGTTGACCGCAAGATATATCACAAAAGCAAGCTTTCTTCTGTATGTATCGTCGGAAAGAAGCCTTGCTTCATCCGGATTTGAAAGAAAGCCGCACTCAACAAGAACCGCCGGGGTTTTAAGTTTGTCAAGTACGAGAATCGAAGATCCTGCCGGCTTTGCTTCTCTGTTGTTTTCAGGTTGTATGTTTTCTCTTGCATAACACTGTATGTTCTTCGCGATTGTTTCGCTTTGCGGTGCGTTTTTCGAGTAGTACACCTGCAAGCCTCTGTATTTAGGTATCTCAAATTTATTCTGATGTATGCTGATAAAAATAGGATTATCATATTTCTGCGCCGTCTCTACCCTGCCGAAAAGGTCGCTTCGCTTTTTGCTTCCGGTATGATTGGGCGACGAAAGAAGGGAATCGTCGGTTCTCGTCATTACAACGTCGTATCCTCCGACAGCGAAAAACGAGCGAAGGTGTTCGGCTATGGCAAGGTTAATATCTTTTTCCGCAATGCCGTCTGCCGAGACCGCACCTCCGTCAAAGCCCCCGTGTCCTGCGTCAATTACCACGGTCGGAGGTTTCTCAAAGTTTCCGACGCCTGAGGAACTTCGGACAGTGTCCCGAGAATGTGAAAGTGCATTTCCGAATAATGAAAGTGCTGTACATAAAGCCGCAAACAGCGCAAAGAACAGCACAAGCTTAAGACTTTCCGCTATCCAGCTTCCGGACGCATTCTCGGATTTTACGCATTGTATGTTCAAAGACCTCACCTGCCGTTGTTTATTACAGGTAAAGTCTATTCAAACATTTGCAAATATATGATATTTTGAGCGTATACGTTATGCCTGTTCAGTGCTTTGAGTTTTTCTTCTCGCCGAAGCCGTTAAATCCCATGAGATACGAAACGAGAGCTATGGCAAGTGTAATCACACAATAAAAGAGAAAACGAAAGCCAATAGCAGTGTCGGCGGAATTGTCGAACAAACCGATATCCAACGGCACATACACGCCGGAAAGAAGAATCTTTATGAGTACGTTGAGTATTGACGATGCGCTTTCACAGAGTCCCGGAAACGCTTTGAGAACCGCGAAAACGACGGTGAGCAGTATCGTCGGAGAGTACGGTACAAGAGCAATTTTGAGTCCTGCAAGTACATCTTTGCGTATGCGTCCGCCGTCCGCCTTTATTCTGTCCTTCGCACCCTCTTCCCAAAAAGCACTGCCGAGAATAGAGGCATAAAACGCTATACAAAATAGACCTGCCCACACCATAAGAGTTGGTGCAATGGCAGAAATTGAGGTAAACATCATAAGACCGAAAAATGACATCGCAATCTGGAAAGCGATAAATTTTCCCATAAGTCCGAGCTTTTCGCTTATGAAGTTTTTCAATGTTTTCATAAATATTCCCTTCCGTTTAAAAATTTTGCTTGCTATTGTAAAACGCCTGTACTATAATCTTACTGAAAATAAAAATCCGGGTTACCGGAAAGCAGGTGTCATATGTTTGATATGAAAGACTCACCCGAGTCGGTATATGATTTTTTGTCGTCAATGCTTTCGGAAAAAGGCCGCTCACAGAAGACCGTGTTTCAGTATTACCACGATCTGCGCACATACGGTCGTTACCTCGAAGTGTCTCACGGCAACGCCGATGAGCAAAGGATCGGCGATATCGCATTTGAAAGTATTCCCGACTCCCTCTTAACGGGCGCAACGAGAAAAGACGTCCGAGGCTTTCTCGTCTATTTAAATCAAGTCATGCAGAATAAGCAGTCCGCGGTGAACAGAAAGCTTTCGGCACTCAGGTCTTATTACAAATATCTCACAGTAAACGGCATAATCTCGGTCAATCCGACCGATAATATCGAATCTCCGTCCAAAGCGAAAAGACTTCCGAAATTTCTCACGCTGAACGAATCGCTCGAACTTTTGAAAAGCGTCTCCGGCGCAAATTACGAAAGAGACTACGCCGTGCTGACGCTCTTTCTCAATTGCGGCCTGCGTGTGTCGGAGCTTGTCGGAATAAATCTCCGCGACATTTCGTTTGACCAAGGCACGATAAGGATTATAGGCAAAGGCAACAAAGAGAGAATGCTCTACCTCAACGACGCCTGCACCGACGCTCTGAAAAAGTACCTTGCGGTAAGACCGAAAAACGTAAAGCCGGATGCCGCAAACGCACTTTTCATCTCGCGAAATCACAACAGAATGAGCGTTCAAACCGTACAGTGGATGATATACAAATACCTTGACGCGGCAGGCTTCGGAAACAGAGGAATGTCAGTTCATAAGTTGCGTCACACCGCCGCAACACTCCTGTACCGCGAGGGAGGCGTCGATGTGCGTGTGCTCAAGGAGATACTCGGGCACGAACAGCTTTCCACAACCCAGATCTACACGCACGTCAGCGATGATCAGATCCGCTCCGCGGTAAACCGAAATCCCCTTGCCGAGGAAAGAGGCCGAAAGAATAGTCAGCCTCTGTCCTTGAATAACGGCTCTATATCCGAGGACTTGGACGAAGAAGACAAAGAGTAATAAGGGTCAATCATGTACTTCTTTATGTTCGGATAAACAGCATAGACAGCAGTAAAGGACACGGTTGCAACTGTTATGAGAAAAGGGAGCAAGAGACCCACAGGAAAATAAAGTATGGCGATAAACCAATTTACGGCAATAACAAACGCTATTCCGAGAATCGCCGCCGCATTTCTCTTGAATCCGATGAGTGCGAATATAACAGAGTCCTTCAGCACCTTCGGGAGCGAGAGCTTGAACGTGACAAGAATTACATACATATAGAATCTCATGCAGAAGAACACAATAAACAGCGCAAGCGTTACGTATATGAGAAGATTTGCACCGTTGAGATAATAGAATACAGTGTTGTAAACAAACAATGCGCACACACCGAGATCGAGAGCACCAAGGACAATCGAGGAGAGAAAGTTTCGCTTAATAGTTCCGAAAAAGTCCTGCGAGAACAGCACCATGTCGCCCCTGCAAATGTTTCTGCAAACGGCGGCAAGACCGGCATTTGCCGGTCCGAATGTCAGGAGCAAAAGAAGCGTAAGACCGTAAAAAACATATGTTGTCGTCGTGTGAAGCGAAACCGTCGCTTCGGAGCTGAGAGTGCTCAACAGCACATTCGCAAGCGGATTTGCGCCGTAAAGCGAAATGCCGTAAAGCGGTGCGTAAAGCGGCGACACGGGTGCCGCGGACACCTTATCAAAAAAGCCGGATACGGCGACAAGAAAGAAGAAAATCGGAAAATTCACAGCAACATACACTATGTTTGCCGTTGACAGCGTCCAGAATTTTCTTCCGTATGTAACGAAATAGCCAAAAAGAGTGGATGTGTCAACCTCGAACGCATCTTCTTTTTTTACGCCTTTTCCCGGCTTCGACATATCAAAAGGATTTGTAAATTTCAAAACAGTACCTCCGGGGAAATAATTGTCATGAAGTAAAAACCACATGACAATTATAAACCTCATATATTAACTCTGTAGTAAATCAACTGTAAACATTTTGGTCAAAAGCACCGCAAACCTCATAGGCAGTGTCATTTACCAAGTTCATCCGCGCGAATCGTGCAAGCCTCCATAGCGCGCTCGACCATGCCGTGAAGATCCTCTTTTTCAAAAACGTCGAGTGCTTTTTCGGTTGTGCCCTTCGGAGATTTTACCATCCGTATGAGTTCCTCCGGCGTCATTCCGGACGACTCAAGCATTTTTGCAGCTCCCATCGCCGCGCCTATCGCAAGCGAAGACGCAACCTTTTCGTCAATTCCCTGTTTTACTCCGGCATCTATCATCGCCTTGACAAACGCAAAGAAATACGCAGGGCTTGAAGAATTTACGGAAATAACCGCGTTCATTTTCTCCTCGGGAAGCACGGAGACCGTTCCTGCCGCCGCAAAAATGCCGCATATTTTTGTGAAATCCTTGTCCGGAACGGAAGAATTTCTTGATATCGCGGTCGCACCGCATCCGACAAGAAGCGGAGTGTTGGGCATAACGCGAACAACGGCGCATTTTCCGAGTATACGCTCAATATAACCGGTAGAAATTCCTGCCGCAATCGAAATATAGGTCTTAGCCGCATAATCAACGCATTCGTCTTTTACGGACGTGAGAACGCTTTCCATGTCTTGCGGCTTTACCGCGATAAGCACCCACGGCGACAATTCAACAGCCTCCTTGAGTGTCGAAGCGCAGTGTACACCCTTAGCGGCAAACTTTTCACACTTTTCACTCATCTTGTCAAAAACACATATTTCGTTTGCAGAAGTACGCCCCGAATTGAGAATCGCTCCGATTATTGCGCCTGCCATATTTCCGGCTCCGATAAAAGATATCTTCATACTGTATTTCCTTTCATTTCGATAATATTACAATTAACATTCACTTGCACCATTTTACCACCGTGCGGACAAAAAATCAAGTATTTTCGGTGAACTGTGTATTATGCATTATAAAAAACAGCAAGCTCCGTTTGCATAACGAAGCTTGCCGCATAAATCAAACCGTTTCTCCGCCGTTCACCGCATTTACAATTCTCCTTGCGGCTTCTTCGGCAGTAATATCTGTAACGTCAACCTTGATGCTGTTCATAAATCTGTAATGGGTCGCACGCTCAAGGCTTCTGTCAATTACATCCGTCTTTCTTTTGCCGTCAGCGATGTCCTTTCTCAGTCTTGCATTGAGTGCCTCTTCGGAAGCAACAAGGGTAAAGAGAAAGAATTTGTCATATCTCGACGAATCAACTCTTTTGAGAATTTCATCGACAATCGACCTCTCATGCATCACCCAACAGAAAACGACATTTTCAAAGCCGGAACACGCAAGAAAAGCGTTTAAAAGATGCGAGATGTTGTCAATAACCATTGACTTTGTGTCATCGTTTACCACAAACGGTTCCATATCCCAGCACCAATCACCGTCAAGAAACACCGAAGGCGTAAGAAGCATTTTGAGATGCCGACAGGTTTCTGTTTTTCCGACTCCCATAGTTCCGTTTACAAAAACAAGTCTTTTCACAATTCCCCCATTCCTCCTACCGTTCCATTCATTCACCTTGTGCTTCCCTCTCCGCCCATAAGAGCCGTAAGTTCTTCTATACGTTCAATCGGGAACGGCGGTTCGCACAAAGGCCTCATCGCGACACTCATAAGCTTCATGGGATTGTCGTCCGCCGCAATACGGTTTGACGAAAGCTTTCCGCATCTGCGGCATCTGTGGATAATCGCCCACTCTCCGCCTTTCCTTACCCATACGGCGACAGGTTCCATTATGCCGCCGCACTCGGAGACTCTGTCTCCCGGTTCTTCGTCAACGTGCAGACTCGAAAGACAATTCGGACAATGGTTTCTGTGATCCGTCCCTGCGTTTGACGGCGTGACAAGCCTTCCGCACACTTTGCATTCAAAGCTGTCACTGCATCCGTGAGTTTTGTAATAGCCTTTTTCAAAAGATTTCTTTTTATTTTCGCGGTTCATTATATGTTATCCTCCTAAAATGTACAAATCAAATGTGTCATTCCGGGAGGACGGCAGAACCTCTCAGAGTGTTATCTGCCAACCTCCCGGTTGACTGCACTCTCCATATTCGTATTGTACTTCAAATAACATACTCCTTTCATTGTAAACGCACATTATGCGCAATTAAGCGCGTATTCGATATCGCTACGCGTATTGTCATTATAACTAATCATTATTAGCTTGTCAATATCACACTTTAAACTTTTACACTTTCGTAAACATACACACAAAATTCAAGCGGAGAACTCATGTCCGGCTCTCCGCTTTTTTCATAGAATACTTATTGCATATTACTGCCTGTTAAAGGTAAGCTGATCCGCCTGCCATCCGGACGTGGAATAATCCTTTGCAGGGATGAGCTTTCTCACAAGCGTTGCGCATACCGTCTGATATGCAGACTCTTTACACGAAGCTTCGGGAGACCACATATAGTCGGCGCATTCGGCAAATGCGCCGAAATTCTCCATAATCGTGTGCCACGTCGTCATGAGTATTCCCATACAGCTCATACGAACCGCCTCGCGGCACAAAAGGCGCATATTGCTTCTTCGCGTCCACGGACAAAGAATCGTGTCAAAGCCCTTTTCGACGAATTGCTCCGCAGTCACTGCTCTGCCCGTTCTGATAAAGTACTGCCAATCACACAGAATATGTCTCTTCGATATCTCAGAAAGCGCCTTGAAAGTATCAAGTCCCGGTGTACCGTCGAGAGTTTCGTTGTTTCCCTCTCTGTCAGCAAAAGCTCTTTCAAAGTCTATGAGCATATCTCCCCAGACAAGAGGACGCCTGCCGAGTTTCTCCGAAAATACGGCTATTCTGTCAAGATGTCTTGCAAGAAACTCCGCCTGATCGGGTCTTTGCATAATAGAATAAACCTCATCACAGCCAAAATGGAAGTATTCACCGTCACCGAAAAGCTCACAAAGCTCTATCGCCGCATTTTCAATAAGCTCTGTGGTTTCTTTTTCGTCAACTCTCCATGTCCAGCCGTCGTTTTCAAACAGATACTCCGCCTCGGGATGTCTGTCAAGCGTGGTATGTTTGCCGCTCATAACTCTCGACTGAGAGGCATGACCGAGAAAGTTCAGCATAGGAACGGGTTCTGCACCGAAACCTCTTATGTCATCGATAATCGGAAGCAGCTCTTCCTTTGTGTAGGCATTGTCCCACGAAAGAAGATCCGTACACGAATACTTATACATTCCCCAAAACTCTATCACAATGTGAGTATATTTGAGCATTCCGCAGACCCTCACGCACTTTTTGATAAAATCGAGCGTTGTTTCGGGGAAAACGCAAAGGTGAACTCCCCTAAAGCCTATTGCCGGACGATCCTCAATATGTCGGCAGTGCGCAGAATACTTTCCCTTCGATTTCATCTCAAAGCTCATAAGAAAACTCATGAACGCGTGAATAAGTGCCTTTTCGTCTCTGAAAAGAATATACGCCCCGTCAGTCGATATATCGAGTATGTATTCGTTTTCGCCGAGTGGAGCAATGCTCTGATCGCTTTCACTGTCCGAAACCTTTGCGGATTCTATCCGCGCCGTTCCCTCCGGAATATCAAGCGTCTCGGTAACAAACAGCTCCGACGTACCGTTAAAGAACGTCGATACCAGTTCTTTCGCAACTCTTACAAAGCTTTTGTTTGTTATGTTCCTTATCTTCAAGTATATTTTTTCGGGAATAATGTACTCCCCATTTTTTGCGGTTTCGACCGCCGGCGTAGGTATTATCTGCATAACTTCCTCCTTAGTGTTTTTCTTTCGGTTGTGTTTTAATAATACCACACCGTACCGCTTTTGTAAATCCCCTCGGCGCAAGTCAAGGTGTATTTTTCGCAACTTTTACATAAATATTTCAAATGTATCGTTGACAACTCTACCTCGCGGTGATATAATTACACGGTGGGTAAAGAATGAGCAAAGGAGGCTTTGGCATGACTGCGGATTTCGATATCGGTTCTCTTAAGATTCTTGCGGTTTTGAGTATGTCATGGGAGGCCGCCGAGGATATCTGCCGTGGGCGCAATTTCTGCGCGCTTTCCTACAGAGTATCCGGAGACGCTTCCTTTACCTCAGCCGTTTCACAGTTTGAGGTCGAAACCGGAGACCTTGTGTATATTCCACGCGGTGTTGACTATATTTCAAAGCACGGAAAAGAGCACATAACGGTCATACATTTTCTGTCCGACACTTTTCCGGATAAGCCGTTTGCGGTAAAAGCATCATCGCAAAACGAATTCGGCGAGGACTTCAGAGAGCTGTTAAACACCTATATTGAAAAGCCTGTCGGAGGCGAATACAAGATGCTTTCCCTTTTTTACGGAGTGCTTTGGAAAATATGCGCTCGCGGCAAAGAGGAAAAGTACCGTCACGGCTCTCTCGGCGAAAAATGCGCGGAAAAAGCGGCAAAGATAATACGTGAAAGCTTCCGCGACTGCGATTTTTCGATTGCACGCTTATGTTCCGAAATGGACGTGAGCGGAACGTACCTTCGCCGTGTTTTTGCCGAAAACCGCGGCATATCGCCGTCGGAATACATTGCTTCTTTGCGTTTTGACTACGCTTCGGAACTTCTTCGCTCCGAATACTGTTCTGTATCGCGGATTTCGGCAATGTCCGGCTTTTCCGACCCTAAATACTTTTCACGTTTTATAACAAGGCGTACCGGAATGTCGCCGACCGAATACAGAAAGCACCTTTCCGAAGAAAGCAAATAAATCAAAAAGGGCGGTATTATTATGATTTCATATGAAGAACTCAAGAAAAACGAAGCAATACGCACATATATAACGAAAGCCGACGAATCGCTCATCACTCTCGGCTACACCGAACACAGCTTTGCCCATGTCTGCAAGGTTGCCGAGGAGGCAAGCGCAATTCTCAAAACTCTCGGCTACGACGAACACACCTGCGAGATAACAAAAATCGCCGGGTATCTTCACGATATCGGAAACCTTGTAAACAGAAACGAACACTCGCAGAGCGGCGCGGTTATGGCGTTCAGAATACTTGACAATCTCGGCTTTGACGCCGAAGATATAGCGACAATAGTAACCGCCATAGGCAACCACGATGAAGGTACGGGCGTACCGGTGAATGCTGTTGCTGCGGCTCTCATTCTCGCCGACAAGTCTGATGTAAGAAGAAGCCGAGTCAGGAACTCCGACACGCTTAATTTCGATATTCACGACCGCGTAAACTATTCGGTCAAAAAAGCCTCGCTCGAAATATCCGACGACAAAAGCAGTATCACTCTTACTCTTGAAATAGATACCGCATTCAGCTCGGTTATGGACTACTTTGAAATATTTCTCAACCGTATGCTTCTCTGCAAAAAGGCGGCAGACAAACTCGGCATGAAATTCGGTCTTGTAATCAATTCGCAGATTCTCATGTAAATTGACCGATATTTACAAGTCTTTGAGCGTTTTGCTCTTTCAATGCCGTCTCTTTCGGTGTATAATACCATAAGACCATTTTGCGGAGGTAAAAACTCATGAACTATACTATTAGCGATTTTACATTTGAAATTGAATTTATGCGCGGAGAGAGAAAACTTTTCGCGGCGGATGCCGACGGCGTCGTAACAGACGGGAAGTTTTCGTTCCGCGCCGTTTTCGGTCAAAAGAACAACACCTGTTTTATAAATATTCCGTTCTGTAATATAAATGACGCTGACGAGAAAATAAGATATATAGCCGTCCGGTTTGCACCGATGAAATCATGCGTCGGAAAAGACGGATATATTCTGCTCCCGAGACAGTCCGGAACCATCGTAAAATATACCGCTGCCAAAGAGCCGACGGAGTTTGCACTTCTTCCGATATACAACCAGCACTGGACCGGCGGTACAATGCCGGCATTCGGTCAGATAACCGAAAACGCCGCCTATTCCTGCATTATCACAAGCGGTCAGTATGACGCTTTTGTCGGGTACGACATCAACGTCGGAGTAAACGGAGGGTACAGCTCATACCCGGTTTTCCGCTTCCGTGAATACGAGGATGAGCCTTGCTCACACGAAGATCTGACGGTTCGATTCATAGTTGATGAGGGCGCGCACACATACGTAAAAACTGCGCACAATTACAGGGATTACCTCTTGAACGAGTGCGGTGTGACAACACTTGCGGAACGCATCGGTAAATCACCGAGTCTCGGCTACAGTCTTGACGCGATGCAGGTACGGCTTCGTCTCGGCTGGAAACCGGCGCCGAGTCCCGTCGAATATCAAACGCCCGAAAACGAACCGCCAATGAAGGTGGCAATGACCTTTGACAAGGTAAAAGCACTTATCGACACTTTCCGCAAGGTCGGCATTGACAAAGCGGAGTTTACGCTTATAGGCTGGAATATCAAGGGTCACGACGGCAGATGGCCGCAGGCATTCCCGGTTGAAGAGGCTCTCGGCGGCGAAGAAAAGCTTCGCGAGCTTATCGCTTACGCCAAAGAGAACGGTTACAGTATCGCCGCACACGACAACTACACCGACGCATACACTATCGCCGACACGTGGGACGAGAGCGACATTACGATGCTGCATGACGGCAGTATTATGAAAAAAGCGATATGGAGCGGAGGCAGAGCGCATTTTCTCTGTTCAAAGGTCGCATACGAGAAGTACTTCAGACCTAACATAGAGAGAATGCGCAGAGTCGGCTTCTCCGGACTACACTACTCCGATGTGCTCACAATTCTCGCACCGGAGCCGTGCTACTGTCCGGAACACAGAATAACAAGGCATGAAAGCGCATATTACCGAAATCTTATACTGCGCGACATAAAGGAAATAATGGGCGGTGTAAGCAGTGAAGCGCTTCTCGACTTTGCAAGTCCTTATCTCGACAGAGGTTTGTACATGGAGCAAGGCGAAAAACAGCTTCTCGAAACGCCTTTTACAGATGACACTGTGCCGTTTATGCCGCTTGTATACCACGGAATAATGTCGTATAACCTGTCAAACGCAACCGTGAACTATGCGTTTAAGGACGAAAGTCTCGCTCTCAGATGCGCCGAATACGGAGCGACGCCGCTTGTTTACTATTATTCGGCGTTTATGTCCTCACCTGAGCTTAACTGGATGGGAACTCTCGACGCACGATGCGACACGCCGGAGGAAATGTACGAATCGGCATTGAAAGTTAAGCGTATGTACGACGACTTCGGCAAAATGAGGAAACTCGATACATCGCTCATGTCAAATCACGAACGGCGCGACGGATACAGTATCACCGAATACGAAAGCGGCGCAAAAGTTATCGCAAACCGTTCCGGACATGATATCAGTGTTTCGGGTCATGTTGTAAAAAGCGGTGAAATTAAGGTCATTGAATAAAAGCAACCCTCTCTTACCTGAAAGGCAAGAGAGGGTTGCTTTGTCTGATTATCAGAAAATCGGATATCCTGCATTCGTGTGAGCGTCGTAAAGCTCGTCGCACATCTTCACGATATCGTCTATGGAAAGAACAGCACCGGTGTGAGGATCAAGCATCGCCGCCTGATAGATAACCTCTTTCTTCATGGTGACGGCCGCCTCAATCGTAAGGAGCTGCGCATTTATATTTGTCATGTTCATTGCGGCGCACTGTACGGGAAGACGTCCCACATAGCAAGGATTTACGCCGTGACCGTCAACGAGACAAGGCACTTCAACACAAGCATCAGCCGGAAGATTTTCGATAAGTCCGTGGTTTATAACGTTGCCGCCTATCTTATACGGCATGTTTGTAACCACTGCCTCCATGATTCTCGAGGCATACTCATGAGAACGGTTATGCTCTATGTCGCCTCCGTTAAGAAGCTTCTTTTTCTGTTCCTCCCATGCCGAAATCTGGTTAACGCATCTTCTGGGGTATTCGTCAAGCGGAATATGATACTTTTCGATAAGCTCGGGGTAATTGGGCTTAATGTAGAAGCAGTTGTACTCTGCATTATGTTCGGAGCTTTCCGTGCAGAAATAACCGAATCTCTTTATGTAGTCGAAGCGAACCATATTATGGTGTTCGCCCTTCTCGTTCATCTCTGCGGCGCGGCGGCGTATTTCGGGATAAAGGTCGTTGCCGTCTTTATCACAGATTTCGAGAAGCCAACCCATATGGTTGATACCTGCAATCAATTCTTTGCCGATATTATCCTTATCCATGCCGAGCTGTTCCAAAAGGCTTGAAGCGCAGGTCTGAACGCTGTGGCAGAGACCTACGGTCTTGACGCCCGTGTAACGCTGCATAAAACCCGAAAGCATGGCCATGGGGTTAGTGTAATTGAGGAAAAGCGCGTCGGGGCAAACCTCTTCAATATCGGCGGCAAAGCCTTTGAGAACGTGAATCGTGCGAAGCGCTCTGAATATGCCGCCTATACCCATTGTGTCGCCGATTGTCTGGCGCAGGCCGTACTTTTTCGGAATCTCGAAGTCAATTATCGTACAGGGATCATAACCGCCTACCTGTATTGCGTTCACAACGAACCTTGCGCCTCTGAGAGCGTCCTTTCTCTGCTCTACGCCGAGATATTTCTTTATAACCGCTTTGTCATTGTTATACTTTTTGTTTATTGCCTCGATAACAATGTACGACTCGTCGAGTCTTGAAGCGTCAATGTCATAAAGTGCAATTTCACACTCGCGAAGAGGCTCTGCAAGGAGTGTGTCGCCAAGTACGTTTTTGGCAAAAACCGTGCTTCCGGCACCCATAAATGTAATTTTAAGCATATCATTCTCCGTTTCCGACGACGCAGACGGCATTTTACCGCCTCATACGGCGTCTTTTTTATTTTTTTACATTATAGCAAGAATGTTTACTTTTGTAAATAGAAAAATGTAATTTATCATGTCATAATGTAACTTGTGGAAAAGAAAATTTCGGAGGGAGAATAATGCAGTCAAATTACGTATTCATGAAACGTGATGATCTTCACGACCTCTTTCCCATTTATGTAGGATTTGAAGAATGCGAGCCGTCCCACCATTTCGGTCCGGCGATAAGAGACTTCTGCATAATACACTATGTAAAAAAAGGATGCGGAGTGTTCACGCGAGGCGGAATCGACTATCACGTACATCCCGGTCAGGCGTTTGTTATTCTTCCGGGAGAAGTGACATACTATATTGCCGACGAAAAAGATCCGTGGGAATATTACTGGATATCTTTTGCAGGCTCTCTTGCGGAAAAATTCAACACGCTTGAGAGTCCGATAATAACTCCGTCAGGTGATATTTTTATAGACTCCGTGATACGTGCGCAGGAGGGAAATCTTTCGACCGAATATGTCATGTCAAAGCTCTTCTTACTGTATGGTGAACTGTTTTCCGACAACTGTTCAACAGAGCAAAACATTCCGAAAAGAATTGCAAGATATATAAGGCACAACTACATGGAGGAACTTTCCCTCGACAGCCTTGCAAAAATGGCAAACCTTGACAGACGTTACCTTACGCGAATCTTCAAAGAGGAAACCGGGCAGTCGATATACCCGTACATTCTGAGTATAAGGTGTGCAAAAGCGACAGAATTTCTGAAGCTCGGCTACAATGTAAAGCAGACTGCCAACATGGTAGGCTACCCCGACGCTTACACCTTTTCAAAAATGTTTAAAAAGCAGACCGGCTTTTCGCCGTCGGACATACGCAGTAAGTCGTGGGACTGGAATCTTGTAAAAGGTCACAGCTTTGAGGAAGTGACCGGTAAAAAGCTGAATCCGCCGCAGATACGCAAAAAATCGAAATAACACGAAAGGATATGTCATGACTAACACCGAAATCGGCAATAGAATAGAAGAACTCCGCAAAACAATTGAATATCACAGAGAAAGGTACTATAACGAAGACGCACCCGAAATAGACGATTTTGCATACGATGAGCTCGTAAAAGAGCTTGAAGCGCTCGAAAAGGCGCACCCGGAATTTGCGTCGGCAAAATCCCCTACAGTAACAGTAGGAGGAAAAGCCTCCGAAAAATTTGAAAGGGTGACGCACCGCGTACCTATGAAGAGTCTCACGGATGTATTTTCATACGAAGAACTCGCAGACTACATTCAGAAAACAAACGCCGCTCTCGGCGGAGAAACGGAATACGTGCTTGAATACAAAATCGACGGTCTTTCCGTCGCGCTTGAATACGAGGACGGAGTATTTATCGGCGGCTCAACAAGAGGCGACGGCTATATAGGCGAGAACATTACGGAAAATCTCAAAACGATAAAAAAAATACCGCAAAAACTCGCAAAGCCTATCCCGTACCTTTGTGTAAGAGGCGAGGTGTATATGCCGAAAAGCGTTTTTGCAAAGCTCAACGACGAAAGGGAGCTTTCCGGAGAACCTCTTTTTGCAAATCCGAGAAACGCGGCGGCAGGATCTCTTCGCCAGCTTGACAGCAGAATAACCGCATCGCGAGGTCTTGATATATTCGTTTTCAATATTCAGGAGGCGCGCGGAGCCGAAGAAATACACTCGCACCGCGAAAGTCTTACCTATCTGAAAGAGCTTGGATTTGTCGTTTCTCCGTCGTACAATGTTTTTACGGACTTCGGCAAAATGAAAGAAGAGATTGCTTTCTTCAATGAGAACCGCGACAATCTCAATTTCGACATAGACGGGGCGGTAATAAAAGTTGACGACTTTGCGAAACGTGAGCTTCTCGGCGAAAACTCAAATGCGCCGAGGTGGGCGGTTGCGTTCAAGTATCCGCCGGAGGAAAAGGAAACAAAGCTCCTCGGAATTGAGGTAAACGTCGGCAGAACGGGAGTTATAACGCCGTTTGCGGTTCTTGAACCTGTACGGCTTGCCGGGACGACGGTTTCCAAAGCGACGCTCCACAATGCGGATTTCATTGCGGAGAAAGATATTATGATTGGCGACACGGTTCTTGTGCGCAAAGCCGGAGAAATAATTCCCGAAATTCTTTCGTCAGTGAAAGCTAAAAGAGACGGCACCGAGAAGCCTTTCTCAATGCCGAAGGTATGTCCGTCATGCGGTGCGCCGGTTGTACGTGAGGAGGGCGAGGCGGCATACAGATGCACCGACCCGAAATGCCCGGCGCAGCTCGTTCGCAGGCTTACTCACTTCGTTTCCCGGGACGCCATGAACATTGACGGCTGTGGTGAGGCACAGATCACTCAGCTCACGGAAAAAGGTCTTATAAGCGATGCCTCGGATCTCTACAAGCTCACCGAAAGCGAGCTTGAAAACCTCGACAGAATGGGTAAGAAATCGGCGGCAAATCTTGTTTCGGCAATTGAAGCGTCCAAAGGAGCGGGTCTTGCGAGAGTGCTTTTTGCTCTCGGAATACGCCACATAGGAAAAACCGGGGCAGAGTCTCTTGCGGCGCACTACGAAAACATTGACGAAGTGATGAATGCAAGCTTTGATGAGCTTTGCGGAATAGACGATGTCGGTGCAATATGCGCCGAGAGCATCACAAGCTATTTTAAAAGCCCTGATGCCGTGAATCTTATAGAAGCTCTGCACGCGGCTGGTGTCGATATGACGGCGGTCAGAACCGTTGTCGGCAACTCCCTCGAGGGACTCACCTTTGTAATCACCGGCACTCTCCCCGGGATGAAGCGCGACGAAGCGGCGGCATTTATTACCTCGCACGGCGGCAAGGTGTCCTCCTCCGTGTCAAAGAAAACTTCGTATCTTCTTGAAGGCGAGGACGGAGGAAGCAAGGTCACAAAGGCGCAGAGTCTCGGCGTTCCGTCGATATCTCTCGATGATTTGATGAAAATGGCGAAAGAAAACGGCTGATTTTTACGCGGATATTTACAAACTGCTTGATTTTTGCCGGAAAAGGTGCTATAATGTGTATACTGTAATACAGAGTAAAAGTAAAACGGTAATATTGAAAGGAACTTTAAATGAAAATCACAATAGCCGGTTACGGAAAAGTAGGTTCGACGATTGCCGAAAGGCTTTTAAAGGAAAACCACGATCTCACCATTGTTGACATTGACCCTGCGGCGGTCGAAGACGCGAGGGGCGAACTTGACATATACGGCACGGTAGGCAACTGCGCTTCGCAGGAGATACTGCGCGAAGCCGGAATAAAGGAGTCCGACCTTCTTATAGCCGTAACGCAGTCGGACGAAGTAAACCTTCTCTCGTGCCTCATAGCAAAGAAAATAGGCGCAAGGAAAGCAATTGCACGTGTCAGGAGCCCGATTTATTCCGAAGAAATATCGCTTATAAAGGACGACCTCGGTTTAAGCATGGTAATAAACCCGGAGCTTGCGGCAGCAGGAGAAATAACGCGCCTTTTAAAGTACCAGTCCGCGATAAAGGTCGAAACCTTTGCCAAAGGGCGCGTGGAAATTCTGCAATACAAGCTTTCCGACGGATGCCCGCTGTGTGATGTGAAAGTCATGGACATTTTCGAGAAGCTGAAGCTTCGCGTCCTCATATGCGTCGTCGAACGGGGCAAGGAAGTCTTCATTCCCAACGGTTCGTCGATACTCAAAAAAGGCGACATTATCTCGTTTGTTGCGGCGTCCGGCGATGCCGACAGGTTCTTCAAGCGTCTCGGCGTCGTTACCGACAGAATAAAGCGGATACTCATAATCGGCGGCGGACGTCTCACCTATTATCTTGCCAAGAACCTTCTCGATTCGGGATTCAGCGTAAAAATTATAGAAAAGGATCACGAACGCTGTGAGACGCTCAGCGAAGAGCTTCCGGGGGCGATGATAATAAACGGCGACGGCACCGACTGCCGCCTTCTTGACGAGGAGGGGCTTTCGGATTTTCAGGCAATCGCAACTCTCACCGGCAACGACGAGCAGAATATTCTAGTCTCGATGTACGCCGCGAAGAACGCCAAAGGTGCAAAGGTAATAACAAAAGTGAAGCATTCCGACTTTGACGAAATGTTAAAGGACGTCGATGTCGGAAGCATTGTGTCGCCGAAGCATATAACCTCGGACTACATAATAAGGTACGTCCGTGCTATTCAGAACTCGGTCGGCAGTAACGTTCAGGCACTGCACAAAATCGTTTCGGACAAAGTCGAAGCGCTCGAATTCAGAGTGCGAGAGGCATCCGAAATAACAGGTGTTCCGCTTCAGGCGCTCAAGCTCAAAAACGACATATTGATAGGCTGTATCAACCGCGGCGGAAAAATTATCGCTCCGAAAGGCGGAGACACGATCGAAGTCGGAGATACCGTTATCGTCGTCACGACACGCACGGGACTTTGTGAGCTCAGCGACATATTGCAATAAAGATAAAGTGAGTTAGTGAATTGGTATGAATATACGTCAGATTTCAAAAATCACGGGAACGACAATGCTTGCGGTAGGCATTTTCATGATATTGCCGCTCATTGTCGCATTTATCTACAAAGAGCCTGAGGGAATATGGTTTGTGCCTATAACGGCGTTTCTGCTTGCCGTGGGGATACCTCTTGCACGCATACGAACCGACGTAAAAGAAATATACGCGAAAGACGCATACATCACGGTTGCGCTTTCATGGATACTTATCAGTCTCTTCGGCTGTCTTCCCTTCTACTTCAGCGGTGAGATAAAAGGCTTTATCAACTGCTTCTTTGAAATAGTCTCCGGCTTTACAACGACAGGCTCGACCATACTTACAGGCGACGAAATCGAGAACATGAGCAAATGTATGCTGTTCTGGCGAAGCTTCTCGAACTGGGCAGGCGGCATGGGTGTGCTTGTGTTTATCCTCGCGTTCGCTCCCGGAAACGGTGCAAACACACTTCACCTTCTGCGCGCGGAAAGCACAGGACCGTCGGTAAACAAAATCGCTTCAAAAATGAAAAACACGGCGTCGATACTCTATATAATCTACACGCTGATGACAATCATTACAGCAGTACTGCTTCTCGCTGGCGGAATGCCGGTATTCGATTCGATTACGACCGCATTCGCAACCGCAGGCACCGGAGGTTTTTCAATCAAAGCGGCAAGCCTCGGCGCGTACAACAGCTACTATCTGCAGGGCGTCATCACTGTAATGATGATACTTTTCGGAGTAAACTTTTCGCTCTATTATTTTCTCATACTCGGCGATATCAAGAGCTTCTTTAAAAACGAAGAGCTGAGAGGTTATTTTCTGGTTATTGCCGCATCGATAGCACTTATAACGCTGAATATTCGCGGTGCTTTCCCGAGCCTATTCGACGCATTCCATCATGCAGCGTTTCAGGTTTCGACTATAATTACCACCTGCGGCTTTGCGACAGTTGACTTCAATTTGTGGCCGACTTTTTCAAAGACGATCCTTGTCTTCCTTATGTTCTGCGGTGCCTGCGGCGGCGGAACGGGCGGCGGCTTTAAGATATCGCGTATTATTATTCTCCTAAAGTCGGTGAGAAAAGAGCTTTACACGTTGGTTCATCCGAGAGGCGTGAAGATAATGATGATGGACGGCAAAAAGATAGAACATGAGACCGTTCGGCGCACAAACGTCTATCTTGTTAGCTATCTTCTCATTCTCATTGTTTCGGTGTTTGTCGTTTCTCTTGACAACATATCCTTTGAGGGTGCGTTCACATCGGTTCTCGGCACGCTAAACAACATCGGTCCCGGTCTTGCAGAGGTCGGCCCGAACGCAAACTTCGGCTTTCTCTCTCCCCTTTCAAAGTTTGTAATGATACTCGATATGCTTATAGGCAGACTCGAAATATTCCCCATGCTTATCCTCATGTCGCCTTTGACGTGGTTGAAAAAGTAAATATGCGCAAAAAATCCGCCCTTCGGTTTCATCCGCAGGGCGGTACTTTTTATGCTGTTACTGTCAGTTTATCGGAACAACTGCACCTTCGTACTTCTCGTTGATGAAGTTCTTGATTTCGTCGCTCTTGAGAGCATCTACAAGCGCCTTTACAAGCTCGTTGTCCTCATTTCCTTCCTTTACAACAACAATGTTTGCAAAGGTCTGTGCCGCTTCGGACTCGGAGTCCTCTGTAGCGAGAGCTTCGGAAATAGAGATACCGTTTGCAATTGCATAGTTACCGTTGATAACTGCGAGAGCAACCTCATCGCGCTGAGAAGGAACGAGAGCAGCTTCCATTTCAACAATATCAAGGTTCTTGGGGTTCTCTACGATATCGTTCTTTGTAGCTGTGAGACCTACGCCTTCCTTAAGCTTGATAAGACCGTTTGCTTCGAGGAGAAGAAGCGCTCTTGCCTCGTTTGTAGCATCGTTGGGGACTGCAACCTTGTCGCCCTCTTTGAGTTCGTCAAAGGACTTTGCGATGCCGGTGTAAATCCCGTAGGGTTCGTAGTGAATCTTTGCAACGGATACGAGATGCGTACCGTTCTCTTTGTTGAACTGTTCGAGGTAAGGTGTGTGCTGGAAGTAGTTGGCGTCTACGTCGCCGCTCTCTGTGGAGGTGTTGGGGATTATGTAGTCGTCCATTACCTTGATGTCAAGGTTGATACCCTCTTCTTCGAGTATGGGCTTGCACTGCTCGAGAATTTCGGCGTGCGGTGCGGAGCTTGCGGCTACAGTAAGTGTCTTTGTTTCGCCGTCTGTCTTGTTGTCGTTGACATCGTCGGTCTTGTTTCCGCATCCGGTGAGTGCGGAAAGTGCGAGGGCGGCCGCAAATCCTACGGCGAGTACCTTTTTGAGTGTGCTTTTCATTTTGCATTTCTCCTTTTTGAAGTGTTATTTTTACACCGACCGCCGAACGGTCTTATATGCCGCTTAAAGGTCGGAGTAATTACAAATTTAAGTGTTCTTGGCGACTTCAGTTTTTCTTCGCCTTTTTGCGCGAGTTTCTGATTCGTCTGTCGGTGCGTCTTGCGAGAGTACCGAGTGATTCCTGGAGTACCTGAACAAGGATTACAAGAAGTATGGACGAAACATACATCTTTGTGCTGTCGAAACGGTAAAGACCGTACTGAATCGCAACCTGTCCGAGACCGCCGCCTGCCACAAGATAAGTCATGGGAGTGTAGCCGAGAATTGTGGTTACCGCTATTGCACCGCCCACAATAAGCGAGGGCTTCGCCTCCGGAACAAGAACCTTTGTGATAAGCTGGAACTTGTTCGCGCCCATTGAAAGAGCGGCTTCTATCACTCCGGAGTTTACTTCTTTCAGCGACGACTCAACCATTCGTGCAACAAACGGCGCCGCCGAAATAACAAGGTAGAACACGAAAGCTTTGTTGCCGATTTTCGTTCCCACGAAAAGCTTCGCAAGAGGCTGGGTCATTACAAGAAGTATGATGAACGGTATCGAACGCAGAAGATTTACTATAAGTCCTACCGCCGCATTTACAAATCGGTTCGGAAAGATGCTTCCGTCCGCCGTTCCGTAGAGAAGCACTCCGACGGGCAATCCTATTACGTATGCGAGAACCGTACTGAAAAATATTATTCTGAGTGTTACGAATACCGCTTCCGCATACAGTGCGACGTTGCCTCCGCCGAAAATGTTTGAGAGAAGTTCGTTAAAATTCATATCTGTACTCATTCCTTTCCCAAAGTCCGAGACTCAGACTTTCATATTCTCGGTTTTATACGAAATGCCTCTTTTTTCGAGGTAGCTCTTTACGCGGGCTTTCGCATCGGCATCGTCGGGAAGCTGAATAATCATCTGTCCGTAAGCTTTGCCGTCTATGTTTTTTGTATCGGCGCCGAGAATATTTACAACCGCTCTGCATTCGAGAGTCATACCGGAGATAATAGGTTCAAAAGACGAATTGCCGTCAAAAACCAACCGTATGCACTCGTTTCCGGCAGTCTTCTTTATCGCGTCGGTTTTGGGAAGAATAAGCTCTTTTGCAATGTCGGACTGAGGATTTATAAAAACATCCTTTACAAATCCCTGCTCTACGACTGTCGCCTTGTCGAGAACCGCAACCCTGTTGCATATCTGCTCGATTACCTTCATCTCATGCGTGATTACGATTATCGTAACCGCCATCTTCTCGTTTATTTCCTTGAGAAGCTCGAGAATGGAACGTGTTGTGTTTGGGTCAAGCGCGCTTGTCGCTTCGTCGCACAAAAGCACTTTCGGGTTTGTCGCAAGCGCTCGTGCAATCGCGATACGCTGTTTCTGACCTCCCGAAAGCTGAGAGGGATACGACGCCCATTTGTCGCCGAGTCCGACAACGTCCAAAAGCTCTCTTGCCCGCGCTTCGGCTTCTTTCTTCGCAACGCCGGAGATCTCAAGAGGAAAGCAGATATTCTTCAGCGCATTTCTCTGTTCAAGAAGATTGAAGCTCTGGAATATCATGCTCATTGAACGGCGAGTTTTCAAAAGTTCCTTTTCGCTGAGAGCGGCAAGATCTTTTCCGTCGAACACGACTCTTCCGCTTGTAGGTCTTTCAAGGTAATTGATACAGCGTATAAGCGTACTCTTTCCTGCACCCGAAAGACCGATTATTCCGAATATATCGCCTTTGTTTATGCTGAGGTCGATATTTTTTATCGCTTCAAAAGGTCCTGCATCGCTGTTGAAAACCTTTCCGACGTTTTCTACGCTTATCATTACATTTTCATTAGCATTCGTGTCCATAAAAACCCCCGATACCGTTTTCAAAAAAAATAGCGGGAATAAAATTCCCGCTTAAACTCTACCAATAACCGACCAAAAATCAACCGGACAAATATCGGTATCAAACCAAATTGCGAGAAGCGTTCTTATTAAAATTTCCGCAAGAAACCATGCACATAAGCATACCGCACATGCACATCGACATCATATTCATCGTGGTTCCGGCAGAAAGTCTCATACGTTACGCTCTCACCTTTCTTTGTTGTTTACGTTGTGTATTATATCACCGCCGCACCGATTTGTCAAGAGCTTTTTTTGAAATTTATCCTTTTCGACAAAATACGGTGCAAAGATTCACGCTATATAGTAAAATTTGCAAAAGAGTTCGTATAATTATGCGGTGGCGGCAAGATTTTGCTCACTGTTTATTTACCGTCAGAGCTACGTTTCATACGTAAAACGTGACTGTGTATACGTTCAAACAGGCTCTGATTTTTATGAAACAATGCCGTTTTCCGTCTCTCCGCGACACAGTCCCTTTTCTTTTATGGGGCAAACGTCGCATTTAGGGGATCTTGCCGTGCAGATATCCCGACCGAAAATGACAAGTCTGTGGCAGAAATCCGACTGCCCGCAAAGCGGCAAAAGCGGAGAGAGAGCCTTTTCAACGGCAACAGGTTCTTTTTTATCGGCAAGTCCGAGTCTGCATGAAATACGCATACAGTGCGTATCTGCGACTATTCCGCCTTTTCCGTATATATCGCCGAGAAGAAGATTCGCTATTTTCCGTCCAACTCCCGGAAGCTCCAGAAGCGACTCCATATCGTCCGGAACTCTTCCGTCATAATCTCTTACAATTATTTCGCAGGCGTCCTTAATGTTTTTCGCTTTGGTGCGAAAAAGTCCGCAGGGACGAATTATGTTTTCAATGTCGGCAATATCTCCTTCCGCAAGAGCTTTAGCCGTAGGGTACGCCGAGAATAAGTCGCGGCAAACTATGTTTACTCTTTCGTCGGTACACTGCGCTGAAAGTCTTGCCATAACAAGGAGCTTCCACGCCTCTCCCTCATAACGCAGAGCACACTCCGCATCGGGGTACATTCTGCGAAGCTCGTCGTTTACTGCAAGCGCTTTCGCTTTTCTGTCGGTTTCGGTTTGCGTCACTGTTTTCTTTCCCATATTTCCCACCCGTTACCGTTTAATCTTCGACACAGCGAATCCCAAAGCGGACCCCACGGCACCGCAGCCGCCCACGCCTGCCCAGACAAAACCGTTGAGAAGCGTCGTCGAAATAATATCACCGCAAAGGAACACTGCGACTATTACCGCAATTGCAATTGCCGTTACAGCTAAAGCAATAATCGGCGGTATGTATCTGTAAAACTTGGGGCAGCTTTTGAATTTTGTCAGCAACACATACTCCGCTCCGCCGAAAATTGCGAGCGGAAACAAAATATAAGCCGAAAGCACAAGCCAAAAGGGCATATTCAATCCTCCGTTTTCCGAAAACATTTATTCGATATAGTTTTCGCTTTGTATTCTGTAATACTCTATTATACCGTCGTATATCGCACGCGCCGTTCTTGCGGCATTCCCGTCTGAAACCGCCCACTGATATTCCTCGGGATTCGACACGAAGCACACTTCGCAAAGCGCACTCGGAAAACGGTGGTTTCGTGCAACTGCAAGCTTTTGGTAATCGTATCCTCTGTTGAGTTTTCCGAGAGACGCCGACATACTTTCCGAGAGGTTCTTAGCAATAAGCTTTCCGCCGGCATTTGAATAGAGAGCAAGCGTACCTCTGACCTTAAAGGCGTTTACGGTAGAGTCGATTGAATTGTGGTGTACGGAAATTTCAAGATCCGGCATCATCTCCGAAAGCATCTTTGCTCTGTCAAGAAGTTCGACCGTCGAATCGTCGGTTCGGGTCATGATAACCTCCGCGCCGCTTTCCGTAAGAAGCTTCTGCAATTCGAGAGCCGCAGCAAGGTTGAGCTCCGCTTCGTTTTTGCAGTCCCCTCCCTTTCCGACAGGACCTACAGCACCGGAGTCATTTCCGCCGTGTCCGGCATCGACAACTATTGTTTTGCCTGTGAGCGGCTTATCGCCGTCGGCAAGAGACTGCGGATTGTTGAGCCTTATAACGTAGTTTTCGTCCTCATACGTACCGTTACAGCCGTAATAATTGAATTCACTCACAAGCTTTACCGTAAATACAACGCCGTCGTCTGTAATGTCTCCCGTTATTTCTGATATCATCGGGTTATTTGCAACTGTAATTTCGGGCACCGATTCGTTATTCGCTTCAAAGAAAGTAACGCGCATCTCGTCTCCCGAAACCTTTATATCAACGGGAGAATTCTCGCTTATACCGAAACTAATCTCTGTATAGTTTTCCTTGTTATTGAGTGCAGACTTGCACACGGATTCTACTTTTACGCGCGAAACGGTATTGAAGGCAAGCTTTTGCCCTTCCGTTACCTTCACGCTGTCGCGGCTGACATATCCGGCGAATCTGAGTCTGTAATAATCACCCTCAAGACCGGTAATATAATCACGCATTCCGGCATTTATCGGCGTATAGTCAGAATAAAACGAGGAGGACGGCGAAACCTTAAGCTCCGTGTAATCATTCAGAACCTCCGCATATATGTATGCGCCGTCGGCAAGCTCCTTGACCTCGCCTACCGTTTTCGTCGCCGTCTTGTTTCCGTTCGACGCCACAAACCGAAGCTCACCGAGACTTTTCGCGGTGTTTTCATCCGCGGTTTCCGGTATTGTGACCGAGCCCTTGTATACCTCGATCGTGAGTCCGTCGTTCGCGGAAAAACCTACCGTGGGTTTAAGCTCCGCTTCGGCGACATCACCTATGTACGCCATGACCTTGCTTCCCACAGGCGCCTGAACGGTGAGATTCAGTTTTTCTCCGCTCATGACCCATGTTTCTCCCGAGGGCGACGTTTTTCCGATAGCATATTCGTCCATTTTCACGGGCGTATCCTTCGGCGTCTTTTTCATAATCGTGTGTACGTATTCGATGCCGTTCTGTTCAACGGCAATTTTATTTACACCCTCCGCAAGCGTCTCGTATATGCAGAAAAATCCGTCCTTGGTTCTCGAAAGCTTTTCGCCGCCGTATGTAACGGGATATGACGGGTCGGACGTTCCCATGAGGAAAATCGTCTGATACTCGGCTGTGCTGTCATTCTCGGGCGTGTTTATCTTAAGCGGCTCGCCGGTGTGTTCGGCAGGTTTATACTTAAGCTCGGAGGCGTACATTTTCGACAGTGCTTCCATAAGTCCTGCCTTGTTTTCGGCAATGTCCGCATATCCGTAGAAAATGCTTCCCTTACAGCACATAAGGCTTCTGCCGAACTCCGCCTGAAGCGGTATCTCGTTTTCGGAAAAGTCCTCCGCCTTGTATGCGGCGTGACCTATATACATATCGACACCGGTTCCGTCGAGATTTGCGTTCCACCACCTTGCGAGAGTATCGAACGGCGCGCTGTCCGAGGTAAAGCTCCAGTAAATCTGCGGCGCAAGATAATCCACGATTCCTTCGTTCGCCCACGCTATAGGGTCACAGTAAAGCGAAAAGTACGATTCGAGACCGTTCGTGTCACTGCCCTTTATGTATGTATCGGAACCTGAATTCGCCCATATGCCGAAAGGACTTACGCCGAAGCGGCACTCGGGATTCAGTGCTTTTACGGTCGTGTAAACTTCACGTATAAGTGTGGAAACGTTCTTTCTTCTCCAATCTCCGAGTTCCTTGCCGCCGCCGTATTTCTCATACGCCGCCGCATCGTCGAACTCCTCTCCGCTTACGGGATACGGGTAGAAATAATCGTCAAAGTGTATTCCGTCAAGTGCCGGATACTTTTCAACAAGCTCCCTCACTCCGTTTACGCAAAGCTCGCGCACCTCGGGAAGTCCGGGATTAAAGTAAAGCTTTCCGTCGCCGTAGGCAACCGTATACTCGGGATGAAGTCTTGCCGGATGATTTTCACTGAGTTCGGAAACGTCATGCTTCGGTGACGATGCGCTTCCGGAAGTTATTCTGTAGGGATTTATCCACGCGTGAAGAGAAATGTTCTTTTCGTGCGCCTTCAATATGAAATACGCGAGAGGATCAAAGTCCCCGTCGGGAGCTTTTCCCTGTTTGCCCGTCAGGTATTCCGACCATGGGAATATATCGGACGGGTAAAACGCATCGCCGCTCGGACGCACCTGAAAGAATATCGCATTAAAGCCGGCGCGTTCGCAGTTTTCGATTATTGCATCTATCTCGGAGACAAGCTGTTCGGAAGAAACGCCTTTTTCCGAAGGGAAATTTATGTTCATTATCGTAGCAATCCAAACTCCGCGAAGCTCATCGGATTTGTCTGCGGTGAGCGTCGGAATTTCTCCGTTTACGATACTTCCGACAGCTGAAGAACCGTTCGGCTTATCTTCGACCTGAATCTGACTGTCACCGTTTTCGCTTTCTACTTTGTCGGCAAAAAACGAAAAAGCGCAGTAACCTATAAGAATTGCCGTAAGAAGAACGGCAATCGATATAACGACAATAGGCACAATGTTTCTTTTATCCGTAAAAAAAGCGAAAAACTTCATACAGCTCCTCCGTGAACCCGATATCACGCCTCCGATGCTTAAAAAGTCGGAGGCGTATGCAACTTATATAATTATACAATATTTCTGCCTTTTTTTCAATTGAAACATGAGTTATAGTGTTACACGTATGTAAACTTTTGCGATAAAATATGAAAAAGTGACATTCAAAGACAGAATTTGCCTTGCAATGGAATCCGAACTGTGATAAAATAACGGTCGGCGGAAACCGCTGCGATTTCTCCCGTCCGGAGGTAAGAAAGATGATTTCGGCTCTGCAAAAAAGCATCTTTTCGGTTAAAAACTACGTCCGCTCTGCGGATACAAAGCTCATTTACTCAATATATATTCCGATTTTCATAGATAATTTCATGACGTTCATGATAAGCATGATACATATGACCATGGTGTCGGGACTCGGGGAGGAAGCGATGTCGGGGGTTGGACTTGTAGGTCAGATGAACGCTTTCATCACAGCTGTCGCGATTACGGGCATTTCATCGGGCGTCACAGTTATCGTATCGCAGTATGTCGGCGCAAGGGATGCCTGCGGAGCTTCGCACTCCGCGGGTCAGGGTATTCTCGTTTCGGCACTTCTTTCAATTGCGGTCGCCGCAGTGCTTATAGCGTTTCCGAGACAAGTGTTCCTCCTTTGCTACGGCAAAGCGGAGGAATCCGTGGTTGCGAATGCCGTAACCTACCTCGTTCCGCTTTCAGTCTCTCTCCCGGCTTTTGCGGTTTATCAGGCGGCTTTTTCCATAAGCCGCGCAAACGGAGACAACCGTTTTTGTCTTATAATTGCGGTTGTGCTGAACCTTTTGAACCTCTTCGCGGCATATGTGCTTATTTACATATGCGATATGGGCATATTCGGTGCCGGACTCGGGTATGTTATTTCGCGCACCGCTGCCGCGGTTTACTGTTTGTATTATCTGCGAAAAAAAGAATATCTCGAAAAGTTTGCGCATATTTTCACAGTAAGTCTTCACTATATGTGGAACATACTGAAAATCGGCTTTATCATGGGATTTGAAAACATGCTCTTCAACTTCGGAAAGACGCTCACGACAGGTGTTGTCGTTGCGGCTGGAACGGTTCACGTCGCTGCAAACACAGCCGTTACATCGGTATTCAACGTGCTTACAACGCCTTACGTTGCCGGTTCTACGGTGAGCCTTACGCTCGTCGGCAGATACATAGGCGCTGATGAAAAGGAAGAAGCGCGAGCAATTGCGTGGAAGGTTTTCTTCTTCGTATTCCGCTGGCAGGCGTTCATGTGTCTTGCTGTCGCACCTTTCTCAAGACAGATAATAGGGTTCTTCGCTCAGAATCCCGAAGTTATAAGTCTCTCTTTGACGCTTCTTTACATCAATCTCATAACGATGCCGTTCTTCGGACCGATGGTCGGTCCCGCGCTTCAGTCGTTGAGCGGTGCCGGAGACAACATATTCAAAGCCGCTGTGTCGGTAACATCCATGTGGGTTTTGAGAATAGGTCTTTGCTACGTACTCGCCGGTGGTTACTTCCCCGTCTTTGAACCGATAAGAGGCGTTATCGGCGTGTGGATCGCGCAAACAATAGATCTCTTCGTGAAAGGCGGCATTATGGCTGCGAGAACCTACGGCAGAAAATGGCTCAACAAAAAAATAGTGTAAGCACGAGAAGGACGGTAAACAGAATGACTGACACGGATTCTCTAAAACTCGAAAGCATAAGCGAGAGACTGAAAATATATCAGGGCAAAGGCGTATTTTCCTACGGAACGGACGCTGTCCTTCTTGCCGCATACGCCGCGTCGTCGATACTCGGCGCGTCGGGAAAAACGGCTGTTGACCTCTGTTCCGGCACGGGTATAATCGGACTTATGCTTCTGGATAAGCTTCCGGGACTTAACGTCAAGGCAGTCGAGATAAACGAAAAAGCCGCAAAAATGTCGGAGATGAGTGCCGAGGAAAGCGGTCTTTCCGACAGATACACCGTTATAAAAGACGATATCAAAAACACCCGGAAAAGCTTTGAAGCCGAAAGCGCGGCTTTTGTCGTATGCAATCCTCCGTACATGACCTCGGAGTGCGGCAAGATGTGTCCCGAGGAGGGACGGAATATCGCGCGCCACGAAATTCTGTGTGGTCTTGACGACGTTTTTGCGGCGGCTTACTATCTGCTGAAATCCGGAGGACGGATTTTTCTGGTGTACCGTCCCGACAGGATCTCGAATCTTTTTGCCTGCGCGAAAAAGAACAGCTTCGAGATAAAGCGCATGACTCTTGTTTCTTCGGTAGAGAACAAAGCACCGAATCTCATATTGTGCGAAGCGAAAAAGCAGGCAAAAGAAGGTACCGTAATGGGAAGAAACTTCTGCATTTGCAAATCCGACGGCAGTTTTACGGATGAGATGCTCGAAGTGAGGGAAAAAGGAGTGTACGATTTTGGATAACGAAACAAGGCTTGAAAAAGATTCGGGAAAATGGGTTGAGGGCGGCGCGCTGTATGTTGTCGCAACACCTATAGGTAATCTTTCCGACATATCGGAGCGTGCTCTTTCCGTGCTTCGTGAAGTTGACTTCATAGCGGCGGAGGACACACGTGTAAGCGGAAAGCTTTTATCTCTCCTTCTGAACGGGGTAAAGAAGAGTATTTTAAACTATTTTGAGCACAACAAGGGCGTAATGGGTGAAAAGGTTATCGAACGTCTCTTGCGCGGAGAAAGCTGTGCCCTCGTCACCGATGCCGGAACACCGGCTGTTTCCGACCCCGGCGAGGATCTTGTAATGCTCGCGCATGAAAAAAGAATAAAGGTCGTTCCGATTCCTGGGTGCTGCGCCGCAGTGACCGCGCTGAGCGCCTCCGGTATGCCGTCGGTAAGGTTTGCATTCGAGGGTTTTCTTCCGCATAACAGCAAGGAAAGAAACGGGCGTTTAGAGGAATGTGCTTCCGAAAAACGGACAATGATATTCTATGAGGCTCCTCACCGCATTGCAAAAACGCTCGCCGAAATGAAGGAATATTTCGGTGACAGGCGGCTTTTCATCGCTCGTGAACTTACAAAACTCAACGAAGAGCTTTATACTACCACTCTTTCCGAAGCACTTGCAGAATTTGAGAAAAGAGAACCGAAAGGAGAGTTCGTTCTCGTCATCGAAGGCAAAAAGGAAGATGCCGAAGATGCTTTTTGGAAGAGTATGTCGGTTGCGGAACACGTTGATTTCTACACCGAAAAGGGGCTTTCCTCAATGGATGCCATTAAGCAAACGGCGAAAGACAGAGGAGTCGCAAAAAACCAAATATATAAGGCCGTAATGAAAAAGTAAAAATATATAAATATTTAATACTTGACAAAATTATGATTTTCATTTATAATAAGGCGACGAATGTGGAATGTGATACGGAGCTCCTCCGCAATTCGGACGATGTCGGCGTACTCTTTGTCGGCACAATACATAACAAACGATTATCTCAATTTTTATTACAGGAGGTTTTTATAATGGTAATCGATAAGGTAAAGAGCATTCTTGCGAAGCATCTCGGCATCAATGCGGCAAACATTGCGGACGACGCTCTCGTTCTCGAGGATCTCGGCGCAAATTCGCTTGACGTTGTCGAAATGGCGATGTCTATTGAGGATGAACTCGGCGTGTGCATTCCCGATGAGGATGTTATAAATCTTCGTACCGTAAAGGACATTGCGGACTATATCGAAAACAATATGTAATTATTTTAGAGTACCGCCCTGCGGCACTTTGACTGCATTTTTCGCAGTGAATACTTTTGATGCGGGGAGGGCTGCCAAGTAACAGACTTCCTCGCTCTTTTTTGGTATTAACGCAGCTAAGATAACTGCGCTGATATATATTACAAACATTTTACGTACAGACTGCGGCTTTTCCCCGCTTTGTGTACAAGAAAGAAAAAGGAGAAAAATCATGGAAAAAAGAACGGTCTACGCCGACAACGCCGCAACCACACGGGTTAGTCCCGAGGTTGTAACGGCAATGCTTCCGTACTTCACCGAAGTGTACGGAAATCCCTCAAGCCTTCACACTGTAGGTCAGGTTGCCAAGGAAGCTATAGACGCTTCGAGAAAAAAGATTGCCGATATTCTCGGCTGTGCGCCGGAAGAGGTATTTTTCACATCGTGCGGCACGGAATCGGACAACTGGGCAATTAAGGGGACTGTCGGCGCAAAAATCAAAGACGGAAAAAAGCACATCATCACAACAAAGATCGAGCATCACGCTGTTCTTCATACTTGCGAGGCACTTGCAAAGCAGGGCTGTGAAGTGACGTATCTTGACGTTGACAAGTACGGCAAGGTAAATCCTGCGGACGTTGAAAAGGCGATTCGTCCCGACACGGCAATAGTTGCGGTTATGTACGCAAACAACGAGGTCGGCACAATCGAACCCGTGAAGGAGATTGCGGACATTTGCCGCGCTCACGGAGTAACATTCTTCACGGATGCCGTACAGGCGGCTGGCGCGCTCTCCATAAACGTAAAGGAAATCGGTTGTGATATGCTTTCCGCATCGGGTCATAAGCTTCATGCTCCCAAGGGCATTGGAATTCTCTACGTCAAGAAAGGAACACGTCTTACAAATCTCATCGACGGCGGCGGTCAGGAGCGTTCAAAGCGTTCAGGAACCGAAAACATTCCGGAAATCGTTGGACTTGCCAAGGCATTTGAGCTTTCGAGAGAGAACATGAAAAACAACGATGCGCTCGCAGCAAAGAGAGACCGTTTGATAAAAGAGATCCTTACAATCCCGGATTCCTTCCTCACAGGTCATCCCACAGACAGACTTCCCGGAAACGCAAGCTTTGTCTTCAAGTACATCGAGGGTGAGAGTCTTCTCCTGCTTCTCGATCTTGCCGGCATTTGCGTTTCGACAGGTTCGGCTTGTTCTTCAAAATCGCTTGAGCCGTCTCATGTTCTTCTCTCGCTCGGAATACCGCACGAAATCGCTCACGGTTCTCTCCGAGTAACAATAGGTCACGACACAACGGATGAAGAAATCGACTACATCATCGAAAATGTAAAGCGTGTGGTCGCAAGACTCAGAGAGATGTCGCCGATTTACCCGGGAAACAAGATTTGAACTGTGGCAGGAAAAGAAAGGTAGGATAAACTATGTTATACTCAAAGAAAGTAATGGAGCATTTCTCCAACCCCAGAAATGTGGGTGAAATAGAAAATGCCGACGGTGTGGGCGAAGTAGGAAACGCAACCTGCGGCGATATAATGAAGATTTATCTCAAAATAGACAATGATATTATAACCGACGTTAAGTTTCAGACCTTCGGATGCGGTGCGGCAATCGCAACCTCGTCCATGGCAACCGAGCTTATAAAGGGCAAGCCGGTTGAAGAGGCACTTTCGCTCACTAACAAAGCGGTTATCGAAGCTCTCGACGGACTTCCTCCAGTTAAGGTTCACTGCTCGGTTCTTGCTGAAGAAGCGGTTAAGGCGGCAATAGTCGATTATTACAAGAAAATCGGCAGAAGCACCGATGGTATTGAGCTTTGCGACGGCTGCTGCAATGCCTGCTCCCATGCCGAGGAACACGGTCATGCTCACGACCACAACCACGGTTCTGAGGAGTAAATCATGGGAGATAAGATACTTGTCGGAATGTCCGGCGGTGTTGACAGCTCCGTTGCGGTAAATGTGCTTCGGTCGAGAGGCTTTTCGCCGATAGGTATGTACCTCGATATGAAACACGGAAATGATGAAGCTCCGGTGAGAATCGCCTCCGAAAGCGACGCAAACAGCAACGAAGATCTGCTCTCAGCTCTCCAATGCGCCGAAAAGAACAGTGTTGAGCTTTACAAAATGGGCTGCGAAGAAATTTTCCGAAAGTGCGTTATAAAGTATTTTACGGAAGAATATCTCGCCGGAAGAACCCCAAATCCCTGTACCGTCTGCAACAGAACGGTAAAGTTCGAGAGACTCCTTGCTGCGGCGGATATGCTCGGGTGCAAAAAGGTCGCAACAGGTCACTATGCACGGATAGCCGCAGACGAAGTGACCGGTCGGTTCTATGTCAAAAAAGGACTCGACCCGAGAAAAGATCAGAGCTATATGCTTTGGAAGCTCTCTCAGGCACAGTTGTCAAGACTTATTTTCCCCCTCGGAGATCACGTAAAGACCGATGTGTTCAAAACTGCGGAGAAAGAGGGATACATTGCGGCTGACAGAGATGAAAGTCTTGACATATGCTTTTTGCCGGACGGCGTAAGCTATCCCGAATTTATAGAAGAGCGTTTCGGAAAATGCCCGGAGGGTGACTTCATCTCTCCCGACGGAGAGGTTTGCGGTCGTCACAAGGGGATTATACACTATACCGTCGGTCAGAGAAAAGGACTTGGCGTCGCACTCGGAGAGCCTGTGTTTATACTTCGCATTGACAAAGAGACAAACAGAATCTACCTCGGAAAAAAATCCGATGAAGGTACGGACACCTTCAATGCGGACGGCATAAACTTTATGAAGCTGTCCTCTTCCGAGAGTTTTGCGGGCGAATTTGACGTAAAAATCCGCTATGCGGCGTCCCCGGTCAAAGCGCACGTTTCGTTTGAAAACGGCATTCTCACTGTGACGACAGCCGAAAAAGTGCGTGCCGTGACGCCCGGTCAGTCGTTGGTTGCCTATGACGGCGATGACGTTATGTTCGGTGCGGTAATAAGGTAAGGCTATCAATCGAAAGGAGTTTTTGTTATGGCATTCTTTGACGATCTTCAGAGGTCCGTGCAGAAATATGCAAAAATTATCGGCGAAAAGGCAGAGAATATCGCGGACGTATCGACAAACAAAATCAACCTTTACTCTCAGAAGGACAAGATTTCAAAGCTTTACAAAAAGCTCGGTCAATACGTGTATGAAAACAGAAATACTCTCGGCGAAAACGAGATTGGCTCGATTATACGCGAAATCGACGAAGAGTATGCCGTTCTTCGAACTCTTGAAAACGATTCCGCTAAAAACGAGAAGCCGAAGTATAAAAAATGTGCGTGCGGATACGATGTCCGCAGTACCTTCAGCTACTGCCCCAAATGCGGACGAAAACTCTGATTAAGTAAAAATGTTCACCGATACGGCATAAGCACCTTGCCTATGCCGTATTTGAGTGTGTCCCCCTAAATAATAGAATGAGGTGTTATTTTGATTATTCTCAACTGCTCGGCGCTCACCGTCGCTTTCGGAACGGATGTGATACTCGATAAGGTTTCTTTTTCGGTCAACGACGGCGACAAACTCGGCGTTGTGGGAGTAAACGGCGCGGGAAAGTCAATGCTTTTAAAGTCTCTGTGCGGCATTGTGACTCCGGAGTCCGGAAACGTATATCTTGCCAAAGACACACGTATCGCATATCTTGCGCAGAATGCCGGATTTGAGTCGGAACAGTCGATATACGACGAAATGCTCGACGCCTTCCCTGCTCTTGTCGAGGAGGAGAAGAGGCTTTCGGAGCTTGAGGTCGAAATGCAGAAAGATCTTCCGAGCGACAGTCATATGCGCATTGTGAGTGAGTATACGTCTCTCGAGGAGAAGTTCCGCAAAAACGGCGGTTACGATTACAAGAGCCGCATACGCAGTATGCTGTGCGCACTTGGCTTTGACGATAAACGTCAAAAGGACTGCGTCAATACGTTTTCCGGCGGTCAGAAGACGAGAATCGCGCTTGCAAAAGTGCTTCTCGGTGCGCCGGATATCCTTATGCTCGATGAACCGACCAACCACCTTGACATAGAGAGCGTTGAGTGGCTCGAAGATTATCTCAAGGGTTACGGCAAGACTCTTATTGTTATATCCCACGACCGATACTTTCTTGACAAAATCACCTCAAAAACGCTTGAAGTCGAAAACAAAGAGGTAAAGCTCTACCCCGTTTCGTATTCCGGCTACGTAAAGCGCAAGGAAGAGGACAGAAAGAACGATGAAAAGCACTATATGCTTCAGAAGAAGGAGATTGAGCGTCTCGAGGCGTTTATCGAAAATCAGCGCCGCTGGAACCGAGAACGCAACATCATAGCCGCCGAGAGCCGCATGAAGGCTATCGACAGAATGGAAAAGGTCGAAAAGCCGAAAAATCTTCCGGACAGAGTTTCGTTCAACTTTACGTCGGGAAAATATGTGCTTTTGTCCGACAGACTGCTTGAAGTAAAAGGTCTTGCGAAGTCGTTCCCTCCGAAAAAACTGTTCAATGACGTAAGCTTTGTTGTGCGTGCCGGAGACAGACTGTTTATAAGCGGTGCGAACGGCGTCGGAAAGTCCACTCTACTGAAGATACTCAGCGGCAAAATGAAAGCGGACAACGGTGTATTTGAGTATGTAAAAGGAGTCAGAATCGGCTATTATGATCAGGAAAACCAAGGTCTGTCGCCGGAAAACACCGTTCTCGATGAGCTTTGGAACGCATATCCGGACAAAAAGCAGTCGGAAATACGCGGAGTTCTTGCGCGCTTTCTTTTCAAAGCCGACGATGTTTTCAAACAGGTTTCCGTACTCTCCGGCGGCGAAAAGGCACGCCTCACCTTCGCAAAGCTCATGCTCGACGAGCTGAATCTTCTCATTCTTGACGAGCCGACAAACCACCTCGATGCCTCAAGCAGAGAGGTTCTCGAGGATGCTCTTATAAACTACGACGGCACGCTTATTGCGGTTTCTCACGACAGATACTTCATCAAGAAGCTTGCAACGCGAATTTTTGACATTTCTCCGGACGGCTGTACCGACTACAACGGCGGTTATGAAGCGTTCAGCGAATACAAAAGGAACCGTACCGCAGGAGAACGTTTGTCAGTGGAAACAGACACATCCGACGCTTTCGACAAGGGCGGAAAAGCGGATTATCTGAAGAGCAAAGAAGAGAAGAGCCGAAAGCGCAAGCTTGAAAACAGAATAGCAAAGCTTGAAGAGCAGATTTCCGAGATTGAGGTGCGTATGCGGAACATAGACGCAGAACTTGAAAAGTACGCTTCGGATTATCAGAAGACATCGGAGCTTTTCGGCGAGTCCGAAGAGCTTTCCGCAAAACTTGCCGAACTTTACGACGAATGGGACAAAGCTTCGGTGGAAAACGCGCAAACGTAAGAATAACAAACCGCAAAGGGTGAATTGTCGTGGGTTTGTGCAATCGGTCATGATTTGTAACAAAAATATTAAATGCGCATATTTTTGAAAAAAACTCTTGACAAATCACTCCTTTTGTGGTATCATATATGAGCGGTTGCGAGAGACGGCAAAATCACAAGATGTTTTCTGTGGTTTGGTGCTTCTTTTTCGGCTTAACTTAATATTTGCGGGTGTAGTTCAATGGTAGAATTCCAGCCTTCCAAGCTGATTACGAGGGTTCGATTCCCTTCACCCGCTCCAATCCATGTGCCTTTAGCTCAGCTGGATAGAGCAACTGCCTTCTAAGCAGTAGGTCGGGGGTTCGAGTCCCTCAAGGCACGCCACTTTTTTATGGTGGGATTAGCTCAGCTGGTTAGAGCGCCAGGTTGTGGCCCTGGAGGTCGTCGGTTCGATCCCGATATCTCACCCCATTATTTCCTGTTGCAGTAGCGGCAGGATTTTTTATTGCCGTCCGGTCTTCGCGGAAATGTATATTTTCCCATTTTCGGGACAAGCTCTATCGTGGTTCCGTGCATAACGAATGTTTAAGACGTTATTTTTTTAACACAATGTAAAAATAAAACAACAGCTCTTGAAAATGGAAGAAATGTGTGGTATACTGTATATGTGAGAGTTTGTGCGATACAACTTTCAAATCCATGTTACAAATAAATATCTATAGAGAGGTGCAGAAAAAATGATGCTTAACAAAAAATCGGTTGAGGATATTGAATTCAAGGGCAAGAGAGTTCTTGTAAGATGCGACTTCAACGTCCCCATGAAAGACGGCGTTATCACAAGCGACAAGAGAATAATCGGTGCACTCCCCACCATCAAGTATCTCCTTGACGGCGGCGCGAAGGTAATTCTTTGCTCTCATATGGGCAAGCCTCACGCGATATTCACAGAGGGCTTCGGTCTTGACAAGAAGGAAAAGAAGAAGGTTGAGGAGCTTCCCGAGGCAGAAAGAGAAGCGGCTAAGGCAGAGCTTATCGAAAAGGCTAAGAAGAACGACCCCGTAAAGTTCACTCTTCGTCCCGTTGCCGACAGACTCAACGAGCTTCTTGACGGCAAGGTAACTTTCGCGACCGATATCATCGGTCCTGATGCAAAGGCTAAGATTGCCGCTCTCAAGGACGGCGAAGCGGTTCTTCTCGAAAACGTTCGTTTCGACGCAAGAGAAACTAAGAATGATCCCTCCCTTTCCAAGGAGTTTGCATCTCTTTGCGATATCTATGTAAACGATGCTTTCGGTTCCGCTCACAGAGCACACTGCTCCACAGCAGGCGTTACCGAGTTCGTTGACACCGCTGTTTGCGGATTCCTCATTCAGAAAGAGATCACCGTTATGGGCGAAGCTCTTGCAAATCCGAAGCGTCCGTTCGTTGCAATTCTCGGCGGCGCAAAGGTTTCCGACAAGATCGGCGTTATCGAGAACCTTATCGACAAGGTTGATACGCTCATCATCGGCGGCGGTATGGCATACACCTTCATGAAGTCCATGGGCAACTCCATCGGTACTTCCATCTGCGAGGACGACAAGCTTGATCTTGCAAGCGAGCTTATGGCTAAGGCAAGAGCAAAGGGCGTATCATTCATAATCCCCGTTGACAACGTTATAGGACGCGAATACAACGAGAATACAGCATTCATGAGAATTTACTCCGACGCTATTCCTGACGGTTGGATGGGTCTTGATATCGGTAAGACAACACAAGAGCTTTTCGCTAAGACAATCGAAGGCGCAGGCACTGTTGTTTGGAACGGTCCTATGGGCGTTTCCGAGTGGGAAAACTTCGCAAACGGTACAATCGCAGTTGCTACTGCCGTGGCAAACAGCGGTGCAGTATCGATAATCGGCGGCGGTGACTCTGCGGCCGCAATCGAGAAGCTCGGTTTCGCCGACAAGATGACTCACATCTCCACCGGCGGCGGCGCATCTCTCGAATTCCTCGAAGGCAAGGAACTCCCCGGCATAGCTTGCCTCAACAACAAATAATTATATAATGCGGTACGGGACTCACATGGGTATAAACTCACAATGAGTTCCGTACTTTTGCAAGTCAACTCTAAGGACAACGTTTGAAACGTTTGAAAGGAATTTGGTTATGAGAAAGTTTGTTATAGCTGGAAACTGGAAAATGAACAAAACCCCCTCCGAGACTGCTGCTTTTATAAAGGAGCTTGCTCCCATGGTTGCAGGTAAGGACAAGTGCGACATAATCTGCTGCGTACCTTTTGTAGACATTGCTCCCGCTGTTGAGGCGGCAAAGGGTACTAACATAAAGATCGGTGCTCAGAACGTACACTTCAAGGAAAGCGGCGCATACACAGGCGAGGTTGCCGCAAATATGCTCACAGAGTGCGGCGTTGAGTATGTAATCGTCGGTCACAGCGAAAGAAGACAGTACTTCGGCGAGACCGATGAAACAGTAAATCTCCGCACAAAGGCGGCTCTTGCCGGCGGACTTAAGGTTATTCTCTGCATCGGCGAAACTCTCGCCCAGAGAGAACTCGGAATCACAGAGGAGATTCTCTCCATGCAGACCAAAATAGCTCTCAAGGATATTTCCGCGGACGATATGAAGAAAATCATCATTGCGTATGAGCCTGTATGGGCAATCGGTACCGGTGTTACCGCGACTACCGCTCAGGCTGACGAAGCTTGCGGCGTCGTAAGAAAGACAATTGAGGGCATTTACGGCAAGGCGGTTGCAGACGAGACAATCGTTCAGTACGGCGGTTCCATGAACGCAAAGAACTGCGCAGAGCTTCTCAAGTGCGAGAATGTTGACGGTGGTCTTATCGGCGGTGCTTCTCTCAAGACTGCGGACTTTACGATTATCGTAGACGCCGCACAGGCATAAATTCAGGTCAAAGTAAACTAACGAAAGCGGTGACTCCCGGATAATTCCGGCGTCGCCGCTTTTTTTGTAATACCGCGTTGCGTTTTTATCGTGCTTTTATCACAAAAGAGCTTGCGGTGCATAGAATATAGTAATCGAATTGACTACATTATTTTCTCCGAAAGGAAATGGTGCTATGCACGCAGAAAGATACGTTGAGACGCGAAAGTCGTGTTTCGATAACAGCAAGGACGCCGAATACCGTGTGTGTATCCACGGAAACAGTATACGCGCGGAAGCAAAATGTATAGAGATGCTTCTCGATTCTCCGAGGCTTACAGAATATCCGCGCCGCGTGTTTACGGACTTTCGCGGCGGCGATACGATTACATACGCTGTCATAGGCGAGGTGAAAAAGGTCGCGATTTATACGTCAAAGCCGCGCTACGCCGCAAGAGCCTTGTCGCATATATCAATGCAAACAGTCGAAAGAAAACCCTTCATATCGGAAAATGCGGTGCTTAGTCTGCGCAAGCTCACCGCTCTTGAAAGTAAGTGCCTTGACTGTTTCAGAATAGCTGACAGTGCCGCTCTTTCGTGCGAACGGCTCCTTAAGCGTGCGTTCCTTTATGATAAATGCGATAAAGCGGTAAAGCGGCTTATTTGCACACGCACTTTCGGCGACGAGAGTAGCACTTTGTATTCCGGGTACACCGGCAAAGCCGACACCTGCCACTCTTATCCAGAGGATTGGCTTCCCTGCTTCGTAAAAGACAAATACGGCATTCAAAATCTATTTTTCGACGTTCTGTTCGGCTCACTTCCGCCTTGCAGGAAAACGGTTTACCTGACATCACCGCGCGAGAACAAAATAACGGCGGTGCATATTCACGACGGCAAGCTTGCTTTTATCCCGTACAACGACGAAACCGCCCTTTCCTATGAAAAGAGCGGCAGAAAATACAAAGTTTTCAACCTCACACGCTTTATCGACGCTGAAATTCTCAAAGAGAACAAAGCGGAATTGAAATTCTTGCGCAAATGCGAAAGTGAGCTTGAGAGCAAGGGGATCGAAGTTATGCGCGAATGCGCTGATTCATTTGCCGATTATGAATCGACGCTTAGTGAATTTGACGCGGTGGACGCTCACAGAATAGCCGACAGTCTTGCCGAGAGTATTCGTGAGGTTCTGTCACAGTGACTGCACAAATGCAAACCAAAGTGAGAGCAGACCAAAAATGACGGGTTGATGAATCATATAGAGAATGAGCGTATGTCTGCCTATAACAGCCGCAAATCCGCTGTCGTGCTCCAAAAAATCTGTAATCCTGCGGCTTTTAAGTATCGGAACGGAGAGAAAATATCCGAAGAGGAAAAGAAACAGCCACGGAAACAGCGGAAAATAGTCAGACGATGTAAAGCTGCTGTACGGGAAACCGAAGCCTGCAAGAAGCTTTGTTTCGTAAAGCGCGGACGGAAGCACGGCTTTATAAGCACCGACACCGATATATCCCATATCGATATTACGGGTTACTGCAAAGAGAATAAATGAAGCCGCCATGCCTATATAAGGGTGTACAAGGCGCAAGACTTTGTCAAGAGCGAGCGATACAAGCATCGCCGCCCCCATGAAGGTGAGAACTCCGTACTTTATCGTTTCCGAAGGATAGAATATCACAGTTGCAAGAGAAACCGCCGCACCGCACAGGAACACGGTAATGCCGCGCTTAGGATTCTTGCTTCCGAGCTGTGTTGAAAAGCCGGACAACACGATGAAAGTCATGGCTATTGCCTGTTGCCAAATGTGTCCCTGCATTCCCTTGTACAGAGGGTGACTGCCGCCGCGGTCAAATATCCAGACAATATCGTACATTGCATGATAAAGGACCATGCTTATGAAATTTATTCCGCGAACGGCATCCACAACGCCGAGTCTCTTTTTGCCGCGTGAAGATACTGCTTCCATGCTCTCCTCCGAATATGCGTTTATATCACAGATGAAGTCCGAAACCTTTGCGTCCCGGACTTCGTCTTTTGCTTAATTCTAATTTCAGTCGGCAAGTCTGAACTTATGGAAAGTCTTCTTGCCCTTCTTAATGATAAACTCTCCTGCGAAATCGTCCTTTGTGTAGGTCTTTGCGAAATCAGTAACCTTCTCCTCGCCGACCGTCACACCGCCGTCCTTGATAAGACGTCTTGCATCGCCGTTTGAAGAGCAGAGACCGCTCTCAACAAGAAGGTTAATTATGGAAATTGCGCCGTTCTCGAACTTATCGTCGGTGAGTACAGTTTCGGGCATATTTGCATTGTTGCCTGCACCGCCGAAGAGAGCCTTTGCGGAAGCGAGAGAAGCGTCTGCCGCCTCCTTGCCGTGTACGAGATTTGTAAGCTCGTATGCAAGCTTTTCCTTTGCCTTGTTTATGTCGCTTCCTTCGAGCTTTGCGTACTCGTCAATTTCTTCAAGGCTCATAAACGTGAGAAGCTTCATGCACTTAATAACGTCGCTGTCGTCAACGTTTCTCCAATACTGGAAGAAATCGTAGGGAGAGGTCTTTTCGGGGTCAAGCCAAACCGCACCGTTTGCCGTCTTTCCCATCTTCTTGCCTTCGCTGTTGAGAAGAAGAGTTATCGTCATGGCGTATGCATCCTTGCCGAGCTTCTTTCTTATAAGCTCTGTACCGCCGAGCATATTCGACCACTGGTCGTCGCCGCCGAACTGCATATTACAGCCGTATTCCTTAAAGAGATGGTAGAAGTCGTAGGACTGCATAATCATGTAGTTAAACTCAAAGAAGGAAAGACCCTTCTCCATTCTCTGCTTGTAGCACTCTGCACGAAGCATATTGTTTACGGAGAAGTGAGGTCCTACCTCACGAAGAAAATCGATATAATTGAGGTTAAGAAGCCAGTCGGCGTTGTTTACCGCGATAGCCTTTCCCCCGGAAAAATCAATAAAGCGGCTCATCTGCTTAATGAAACAGTCGCAGTTGTGACGGATTGTCTCGGGACTCATCATTGTGCGCATATCACTGCGTCCGGAGGGGTCGCCGATATATCCGGTTCCGCCGCCGAGAAGCACGACGGGAGTGTTTCCTGCCATCTGGAGTCTCTTCATAAGGCAGAGAGCCATGAAGTGACCGACGTGAAGCGAATCCGCCGTGGGGTCGAATCCGATGTAAAATTTTGCTTTCCCGTTGTTGACAAGATTTCTTATTTCAGCTTCGTCCGTAACCTGAGCGATAAGTCCTCTCGCTGTAAGTTCTTCGTAAATACCCATTTTTGTTATCCTCCAAAATTATTACTTATTTATCTGCCGCGGTCGATAAGCTCCCTTGCGGAGTTGCGTGCGGCGTCCGTTATGTTAATTCCTGCAAGTATTCTTGCCGTTTCTTCTATTCTCTCTTCCCCCGAAAGGGGATAGATTGACGTCCTCGTGCGACCGTTCTCGGTTTTCTTTGAAACAAGGTAGTGCGTATCCGCAAGGGACGCTATCTGCGCCGAATGGGTAACGCAAAGCACCTGCTTTCCGCTTGAACTCGAGAGAAGCCTCTCTCCGATTTTTCTCGATGTTTTGCCGGACACTCCCGTATCGACCTCGTCGTATATCATAGTCTCTACGCTGTCTTTATCCGCAAGCACGCTCTTTATCGCGAGCATTATTCTCGCAAGCTCACCTCCGGAAGCAATCTTTCCGACAGGCTTGCCGGGTTCTCCGGGGTTTGTGGATATGTAAAACTCAACCTCGTCTTTTCCGTCCGCTTTGTAATCGCACTCGGAAAACTCGACGGTAAACTTTACACCGCCCATATCGAGGTACTTTAATTCGTCGCAGACGCTCTCAGAAAGCTTTTTCGCGGCGGCTTCGCGCTCTTTGGTGAGCGTCTCCGACGACTCGGAAAGTCTTTTTTCGCATTCGTTCAACCTCTCCTCAAGCTCTTCTGCTCTTTCCTCCGATGTTTCAATCTCCGAAAGTTCACTCTCGCACTTTGCAAGATACTCGAGCACCTCGTCTATGTTTCCGCCGTACTTGCTTTTCAGCTTTGAAATTATTTCAAGCCTTTCCTCTACCCTGTCAAGAGCCGCCTCCGGATCATCCGAAAGATCTCCTGCGGCATCCTTGACACGCTCCGCTATATCCTCAATTTCGTAACGGTAGTCGTAAAGCTTTTCGTAGAGTTCCTCTGCCTCCGGCAAAACTCCGACAAGCGTTTTCAGTGCGCCGAGCGCCTTATCCATGCTTTCGGCGGCACTCGAGGCATCGCCGTAAAGCTTTGCGTAAACAGTACCTGCTCCGACTGCGATTTTTTCGTAATTCTTGAGTCTTCTTCTTTCGTCGAGAAGATCAGTCTCCTCGTCGCGCTTAAGCTTTGCGGACTTTATATCCTTTATCTGATATTCGAGCATTTCCGCACGGCGCGCTTTTTCTTTTGCATCGGTATTTATTTTTGAAAGCTCACGCTTAATTTCTGAGTATTCGGAATAATCTTTTTCGTATTCCGCGAAAGCACCGGAACACTCACCGTATGAATCTATAATCGAAAGATAGCTTTCCGGGTCAAGAAGCTCGCTGTTGTGGTGCTGACCGTGTATATTCACAAGAAAACCGGATATGTCACGTAAAAGCGACACGGGAACGTTTCTCGTTCCTATCCTCGCAGTACTTCTCCCAGCCGCGGTGAGAGTACGCCTGATAAACAGGCATCCGTCCTCGTCGGGTAAAACACCGAATTCGGAAAGCTTTTTGCAGGTAGCGTCGGAAAGCTCCGTAAACATCGCCTCAACGACAGCGCTTTCAGCACCGTTTCTGACAAGGTCGCTTTCTCCCCTTGCGCCGAGTATAAGTCCTATGGCGTCGATTATTATACTCTTGCCGGCACCGGTTTCACCGGTGAGTACGGAAAAGCCTCGTCCGAGCTCAAGATCGAGCATTTCGATAAGCGCAATATTCTCTATGTGTATTGAACTGAGCAAGCTTTTTCCTCCCTTCGGCAAAATTTGCACCATTGTATTTTACTTCAGATCCTGCGTGATTTTTTTGGAAAACTCTTCCGCCGCGCTCTCCGTGCGCATAACTATCATAATCGTGTCGTCGCCGGCGACAGTTCCGACAATGGAATCGGCGTGCATTGCATCTATAGCGGCGGCGCAAGCCTGAGCCATACCGGCATACGTGTGTATAACGACGATATTCTCCGCGTAGTCGCTCTTGACGGTGGCTTCGGACAGAATTGCTCTGAATTTTGCGCCGAGTTTTGAATCCGCGCCGTCTCCGGAACTGTTCACGGCATACTTATACTTTGCGTCGGCTCCGTTTTTACCGAGCATATCGGAGACGGCAACAACTTTTACGAGTCTGAGCTCCTTGATATCTCTCGAAACGGTTGCCTGGGTTGCCTTAAAGCCGTTTTCGTTGAGAAGATTTGTCAGTTCGTCCTGTGTTTCGATATCGTATTTTTCTATGAGTTCAAGTATTTTCAGATGTCTTTGCGCTTTCATCGGATTCTGTTGACCTACCCTTTCCCGCGCAAAACAGAGCTGTTTCTCCGCATTCGCGCGTAAGCTTAACATTCAGCAAACTACTGAAATCAATACTTCTTAATTTCACAAAAACGGCGTTGTTGGCATACCGTGTGAGTCTCACGGCGTCTCCCGGCATAAGCTCGTAATTCTCCTCCCCGTCGAGAGTCAGAAAAGCGGTCTTGCACCTTTCACCGACGAGTTTTACATCTATTACGGCAGACGGCGAATAAACAAGCGGGCTTGAATTGACCGAAAGATACGGGCAAACCGGAAGCGTGAGTATGCACTCAATCGACGGATCTATTATGGGACCGCCCGCCGACATAGCATACGCTGTTGAACCTGTTGGCGTCGCCGCAATAAAGCCGTCCGCTCTGTAACCGCACACTTTTTTACCGTTGCAGCTTACTTCAATATCAATCATTCTCGATATCGAGCCTCTCGCGACCGCCGCTTCATTCAGCGCGACTCCCGAGAATACTTTTTTTCCGTCCCTTATAAGCTCAGCCGACAGCATCATTCTGTTCTCTTTTTCAAAAGACGATACATCGGTAATGACCTTGTCGAGAGTAGCATTGTCATACGATTCAAGCTCCGCAAGATAGCCTATTCTGCCGAAATTCACGCCGACAATGGGAATGCCTTCGTCACAACACAGCTTCGCGGCGCGAAGAATAGTTCCGTCGCCGCCGAGGCAAATCATTAGATCTGCCTTTATTCCGGGGCAAATATAATCACAGAACACAAGCTTCTTCGACAAAGCCGAAAGCCTGTCGCTGTCGATACCGAAATCGTATAAAAACTCATTTCCGAACAGCGGTATTCCTCCGAGAGAAATAATCCTGTCGGCAGTTCTTTCGACCGCTTCAAGCTTCGGATCTTTAAGCGGATGAGTATACAAAGCGACTCTCATATTCTGCCGACCTCCTCACAAAGGGACGATTTTGCCGTCCGAACACACTCTTATTAATGATATCACACAAATTTGCAAAAAGCAAGTGATTTAACGAAAATTTTAAAGGTTATTGATAAATTTGCACACTTTCGGGAATATGCGCCGAGTCAAACCCGAAAGCAAGCGAGGTACTCGGTGTTTCCGCTTCCTCCCTCAATGGGAGACTTCGTCACGCCGACAAGCGCAAATCCGGAAGCTTCGGCGTAATCAGTGACTTTGCGGACAGCTTTTTGTCTTTTTTCTTCGCTTTTTACAACGCCGTTCTTGCCGAGTTCGCTCTTTGTAAGTTCAAACTGCGGCTTTATAAGGCTCACAAATATTCCTCCCGGAGCAACTACTCTCTTCACGGCGTCGTAAAGCAGAGTTTGCGAGATGAACGACACATCCATAACCGCAACATCGCAGTACTTTCCGCCGACAGTATCGAGTGTCAGTTCACGTGCGTTGAAGCCCTCAACCGAAACAACTCTCGGGTCGCTCTTTAACTTCTCGTGAAGCTGGTCTCTGCCGACGTCAACCGCATACACAACAGCGGCACCGTGATTCAGAAGCGACTGCGTAAAACCGCCGGTCGAAGCGCCTATGTCAACCGCACGCATTCCGTTTACACTTATGCCGAAGTGCATAAGCGCGTGCTCAAGCTTCAGTGCGGCGCGGCCGACATATTCGTCGGTTTCGGACGCCGTCACACTTACATCGTCATTTTCGGATACATCCTTAGACGCTTTTGTGCAGGTAATTCCGTTTACATTTATGCGTCCTTCGGAAACTGCCGCCGACGCCTTGTTTCTCGACTCAAATATGCCGTTTTGTACAAGATAAAGATCAAGACGCATAATCCACTCCGTTAATGGTAATTCTCAATTCACTATTGCATTATAAATGCTGTCGGCGGAAATTCCGCACCTTTCGTAAATTCTTGAAAGGTCTCCGTGTTCCGGCGGCTCGTCTATCGCGAGCACTCTGAACTCCGCCTCGGAAAATTTCGCGTTTCGCAAAAGCGCATACTCGGCGTCAACGCCGAAACCGCCGCGGCGTATTCCTTCATCCGCAATGACAACCTTTCTGACTGCCGACACTTTTTGCGCGATATCGTCAGCAATATCCGTATACGGCAAAATCTTTTCACACACGATAAGCACGCAGTTTTCGCCGTTCGCTCTTGCGTTGCCGACAGCCTTAAACGCTTCGGCGGATATTCTTCCATATGTAATTACAACGCATTCCGCATCCGTCAGCGCATTCGCTTCGACATCGGAAAGTATGTATTCGCCGACTCTGTGAAGCGCGCCGACAAGACTTTCATTCTCCGTTCCCTTGCAGTAGCGCACTGCGCATATTCCGTCGCCGTGAATGCTCTCTCTTATGTAGCGTTCCTGCGCTTCGAGGGATATCGGTGCATAAAGCGTGACGTTTTCCGGGTGCGAAAGGTATGCTACGTCCCAAATTCCATGGTGGGTTGCGCCGTCGTCCGGAGAGATCCCTGCGCGGTCTATTAAAAACACCATATGCAGATTTTGGAGTGAAACGTCGTGCAGAATGTTGTCGTATGCCCTCTGAAGAAAGCTCGAATAAACGCAGAAGACAGGAACTTCACCGCCTGCGGAAAGTCCTGCGCCGAAAGTTACGGCATGAGCCTCGGCAATGCCGACGTCAAACGCTCTCTCGGGGAATTTTTCAAAAAACGGCGTCATACCGGTTCCCGAAATCATAGCGGCTGAAATAACACATACACGCTTATCGGTTCCTGCAATTTTCGTAAGAACATCACCGGCATTCTCGGAAAAAGTTTTGGGCTTCGGTTCGGTCTTCGCAGCCTCCCCCTGCTCCGCGCTCTTTGACTTCAGAGCGTGGAAAAGCTCAGGATTCTCCTCTGCCGGCTTATAACCTTTTCCTTTTGTTGTGCGGACGTGGATAAGAGCGCTTCCACCCTCTTTTTTTGCACGTTTAAGCAGAAGCTCGGTGCGCTCGAAATCGTTGCCGTCGATCGGACCGTAATATTTAAGTCCCATCTCCTCCAAAATGAAGAATGTGTAAATACTCATCTTTAAGAAGCGTTTTATGTGACGAAGCAACTTCATAAGCGGCTTTCCGAGAAACGGGATTCGCTCCGTAATATCGGAGAGCTTGTCTTTAATGTTAAAATAGCTTTTTGTGGAACGGATTTTCGAGATGAAATTCGGAAAATTTCCCACATTTTTTGCTATCGACATTTCATTCTCATTGAGAATTACGATAAGGTTGAGGTCGCGGTGGCAGTTATTGAGAGCCTCATAAACGAGACCTCCGGTTGCCGCACCGTCTCCTATCACAACAACCGTATAAGCGTCACTGCCCTCAAGCTTCATGGCGCTTGCAATTCCGAGTCCCGCCGAAAGTGACGTACTGCTGTGTCCCGTACCGAAAGCGTCATACTCGCTTTCCGACGGCTTCGGAAAGCCGGAAAGCCCATTCTCGTGCCTGAGTAAAGAAAAATCGCGTCTTCCGCTCAAAAGCTTATGCACATAACTTTGGTGACCTACGTCAAAAATCACCTTGTCGTGTGGAAGGTCAAACACCCTGTGAATCGCAAGCGTAAGCTCAACCACGCCGAGGTTTGAGGCAAGATGACCGCCTGTTCGGCTGACGTTTTCAACGAGAAATCCGCGTATTTCATCGGTCAGCTCTTTTATCTGCTCACCCGACATTTCTTTTAGTTTTTTACCGTCTATATTTTCGAGCAATTGCCGTACTCCTTTTCTTTACGTTTCCGATTCTTCCGCATCGACATTATCGGCATCGTTTTCCGCAAACGACTCCGCATGGTTTTCGAGCCTATCCTTTGACTTTGCCCATATCGGAACTTCGGCAATGCAGATAAGTATGCCGACCGTTCCTATTATACCCCAAAGGATCGTAACGGTTCCCCAGCCGCTCATGTTTGAAATCTCACCGAAAACAAACGCCGCCAAAGCCGAGGCGATGTAGGCAAGCGCATCGAGTACACCTGTGAGCGATGAGGAAAGACCGACCCTCGAATAGCTGAGCGGAATATACGACAGAAGCAGTGTGTTTACGCCGAGCATCGTCGAGGTTGTCACCGCAATCAGAAGCACCGCAAGGACAATACCGCTCTTTTCCGTGTAATTGAGAAGCACCGAGGAAACCGTGCTTACGGCGAACAGAATGCCTGCCGCCGCAAACTCATTGTTTTTTGCTTTTATCATTACAGCACGCGCCGCATATGCACCGGCGATATTGACAATCGGAAGAATCATCGTAACCGCCGCCGCGGCAGAGCCTGTCACGGAAAAGACATCCGAAAGATATTTAGGCACGAACTGCGTAACGCTCTCCTTTATAAGACCGTTACAGAAAACCGCCGCTATCGTAAAAACAACTCCGGTTGCGAGAAGTATAGCAACGCCGTTTGCGCCGTTTTTACTTTTGCCGCCCGACTCTTGCGCGCGGCAGTTGCCTTCACCGATTTTCGTTTTTACGTCTACGATTTTTGAAAGATACTCCCTCATTTTCGGAGTCGAACACCCGACAAACCACAGAAGCGCGGCAAACGCAACGATAAATGCACATCCGACAAAAACTCTGCGCCATGTGAAAAGCTTCAAAAGAAGAGCCGACACACCGAATGCCATAAGAGAACCTGCCGGAATAGCCGTTGAAATGTCGAGAACCGCCCTCATGCTCTGCTTTGCAATCATAAATTCGGCGAAAAGCCTTATAATCGGACTCCAAAGCATTGAGCAGGCGTAACCGTTAAAACACCAAATGACGCATGAAAACACGAAGCTATGCGAAAATCCCATAAGGAAGTTTGCAATCGCCGAAAGCGCAAGTCCGGTTCCTATCATGTATTTCGGCGAAATTTTATCTCCGAATATTCCGTTTACAAACTGTCCGCCGCCGTAGGATACGAGAAAAAGCGCGCTTATAACGCCGCTTCCGGCATTGGGAATCACTCCGTCCGCAATCATTGACGACATACACGCTGAGTAATTATAGCGTCCGATGTAATTAAAAGCGTATGCTATCCAGCAAAGGACGAACAAGAACTTTCCGTTTTTCAGTAAGTCCTTTTCTTCCGCACTTGATGCCGTATTCACAGAAACCATTTTCATATGCTCCGTTTCTTTCAGCTGCGCCGAATTGTGTCAGTTAAACGAGAACTCTTTCTCCATATAAATTTCCGAACCGCTGTAAATTGGGAAATCCGCGAGGTGTGTTACCGTTCCGTTGCCGTTTTTCAAGTCAACGTAGAGACTGTAGAGCTTCTTTTCGCCGCTTGTTTCATTGGTCAGATATATACCGTCAAAGCACACACGTATGTAACCGTATTTTCCCTTGGAATCAGTCTCATAAAAGAGATCCGTATACTTATTCGCAACCTCATCCACAAGATAGAGGTCAAACGGGATATAATCCTCTGTCGGTGCCGGAGCATAACTTGTTCTGTACTTTACAAGAACCTGGAGCTGCTTCGACTCCGGGAGATAATAGAGGTTATCGAGCATAAGAAGCTGGTTGGCGTCTATGGATCGCCAGAAATCCTCCATGCCGTACTGTCTGCAAACAGTCTCTTTGCCTTCGTAAGCTTTTTCAGTTACCTCATTGTATATTACCTTTTCGGCAATAGACGGACTTCTGAAGCTGATGCTTCTTATCACGATACAGGCGACCACTGCAAACGAAATGCAATAAATAAATATCTTTATCAACCTGCCTGCCGAAAACTTTTTATCGTATTTCTCTTCGAGACCGTATATCTCTTCCGAATCTTTCATACTTCCACCTCTTTGCCGTCTATGCAGAATACTTCACACTATCATGTCAGTATACCACAAATTATCCGTGTGTGCAAGATGATATTGTAAATTTATTACACCCAAAAGATTTACCGACCGTCCGCACCTTTTATTTTTACAAATATCGCTTTATTACGTCATTAAAATGAGGTATAATATCTGTGTATTTACTCTGAAGGGAGGGTGATTTATGGCGTCTGAACAAAATGCGGGCAAAAAAACAAAGGTTGCGGAAAAAGAACAGCATAATTTCAAGTATACTTCACGCAGACGTGTACGCAGACGAACCGTTTCCGCAATTGTTCCAAAGTCGGAAAGAGTGTTTACACCGCTCGAAGCTCAGCAAATGCGCCGTGAAACGATAGAAAAAATAGGCTATGTTTCAACTGCAAACAAAGCGCGGCAACAGCGCATACGTTCGCTCAAGGCACGCCGAAATCTCACTCTTCAGCCTGCCCCCACTCCTCCGACAGCTCCGAGAGGAAAGGTTGCAAAAGAAACGCATAAGATTGTCGGTATCGTGGCGAAGCATCTCTCACAGCTTGATTATATACTTATCGGCACTATCGTCGCCATAGCGGTTATCGGCATTTTGGCCGTTCACAGCGCAACCCTCTCGAGATCAAATCCGATAAAGTACGACATAATGGAAATAGGCTGTTTTGTAATCGGTATGTCCGCAATACTCGGTCTCTCGATGGTGGATTACAGCGGCATATCTCGCTACACGAAGTACATAATTGCACTCAACGTTTTAATCTGCGTATACACTCTCATCTTCGGTTACAGTATTATCGGAGACAACAACAGAAACTGGATAAATGTATTCGGCATGGGTGTACAGCCGGCGGAATTTTCAAAGGTTTTGTTTATACTCTCGCTTTCCTCACATTTGCAGAGTATCGGTGACCGCATAAATACCCTTCGCGGAATTATACCTCTCGGATGTCACGGACTTCTCATCATAGCTCTTGTACTGAAGCAGGGCGACCTCGGAAACACCACCGTGTTCATGGCTATCTTCATTTTCATGTGTTTTGCGGCGAAACTCAGCATATGGTACTTTGTTGCCGCCGGAGGAGTTGCGGTCATTGCGTCTCCGATTATATGGCAGAGGCTTGAACCTTACCAGAAACAGCGTATTCTCGTCGGTTTTAATCCTGACCTCGACCCTCTCGACAAAGGTTATCAGGTCATAAGAAGCCGCAACGCAATTGCCTCCGGCGGCGTTTTTGGCAACGGTTACACAAAAGGATATGTAACTCAGCATCCGAGAGCTCTGTTTGCAAAGGAAAGCGATATGATTTTCGGCACTATAGGCGAAGAGGGCGGTCTTATTGTCTGCGTGACGCTTGTTCTGCTGTTCGTTCTTTTGATTTACAGAATAGTTAAGGTTGCCATAACGGCAAAGGACAGCATGGGTACGTATATTTGCGCCGGCGTTGCGTCGATGTTTGCGTATCAGTTTATTCTGAACGTCGGTATGTGCATGGGAAATCTCCCGGTTGTCGGCATTACGCTTCCCCTTGTAAGCTACGGCGGCTCATCGCTCATAAGCTGTTACGCGGCTCTCGCACTCGTGCTTTCGGTTTACGCAAATTCAAACAGATACGCTTTCAGGAAAAAATAAATCGTGCAAAAGAAAAACGGCGGCAAGGAGCTTTTCCCTGCCGTCGCTTCTTTTATTTCTCGTTATCTTTGCCGCCGTTAAATTCCGCACGGTACTCACTCGGAGTCATTCCGTAAGCCTCTCTGAAATGGCGGTAAAACAACTTTTTGTCGTTGTATCCGGCAAGCCCCATTACCCTGTCCACGGAACATTTTTCGGTGCGCAGCAGTCCTGCCGCTTTTTCAAGCCTCTTCTCTTTTACGTATGCCGTAAAGCTCTTTCCGCACCGTTCCTTCAGAATCCGACCGAAGTATGAAGGGTTGTAAAAGCTCTCCGCCGCAAGCTTTTCGAGTGAAATCTTATTCGTACAGTTTTCGTCAATATATGCAAGCACTTCGTTTATACAGTCGCTGTCACCTGCGTCGGCAGGGATATTTCTTCCGGAAATCTTTCGCATAAGGCGCGTGAACAATATCGTCATGCACGAACGAAGTACAGAGCGATAACCAATATGCTTTGAACCAAACTCGGAAATCATTGTTTTGATGAGTCTGTCGTTATCCTCTTTTTCACCGCCGTAAAAAGAAACGCACTGTCTTGTATAGTCGCAGTCCGCGCCGTAGAACTCTTCAAACAGCGAACTTTGAAAAAGGCTTACGACACTTTCGGCGTCGATGAGCGTATCGGACAAAAATGACGGTTCGAGGAGTATATTCACGAAGTGCATACTCTCGCTCGGCTCAATACTGTGAGCCTGACCGTAATTTATGAAAAGAAGATCTCCCTCGGCAACCGAGTGCTTCACTCCGTCGATGAAGTGAACTCCCTCACCCGCTGTGATATACACAAACTCGAGAAATTCGTGCGTATGGCTTTTCTCGCCTTTTTTCGGCGAAATACAGGCTTTTACGCTTATCGGTTCGCCTTCAAATATCATTTCCTTTGTGTAGCTGTACAAAAGCATCACTCTTTCGTCAAATAACATATCCGATACCCTTTGATTTTACCACGGAAATATGTTTTTCAAAGCAAGAAAAAGTGTATTTTTTGTATCTTTACGAAACGAGCTGACCGCGCAGTTTTTCCATGATTTTCTTCTCCATTCTCGAGACTTTAACCTGCGAATAGCCGAGTATTTCGCCGACTTGGGACTGTGTAAGCCCCTTTGAGTATCTCATAAACACGATAAGTCTTTCACTCTCCGAAAGCTCCGATATTGCCTCTTCGAGAGAAACAGACTCGATAAGTGCACCTATGTCGTCCTTATCTCCGACAAGCGACTCGAGCGTGAATCCGTCGTCATCGTTTGTAAGAGCCTCCTGCAAAGAAACAACCGGAGCGGCGGCGTCAAGTGCGTTAACTATATCCTCTTTTTCAGTGCCAAGCTTTTCCGCAAGCTCCGCCACCGTCGGCTCGCGACCGTACTCATTTATGCAATGTTCCCTCTCACGCATTATTCTCACACCGAGCTGTTTTACGCTTCTTCCGACCTTTATCGGACCGTTGTCGCGCAAAAAGCGTCGTATTTCGCCTATAATCATGGGCACTGCATATGTAGAAAATGCCGTACCGTAGCTTTCGTCGTAACCTCTTGCGGCTTTGAGAAGACCTATCGAACCGAGCTGAATGAGGTCGTCGAGTTCCTCGCCTCTGCCGAGAAAACGTACTGCAATGCTCTTTACAAGTCCCATATTGCATGAAATAAGCTCGCTTTCCGCTTCCGCGTCGCCGTTTCTTGCGCGTTTGAGGAGTTCCGCGTTGTTTTCGTGTCCGGTCATAAACACTGCTTCCTCCTTTGCATTATGTCACGAACCGCTTGCAAAACGTTTGGTGACAACGACCTTTGTCCCCTTTCCCACCTTCGAGTAAACACGCATTTTATCGGTAAATGTCTCCATGATGCAGAAGCCCATTCCGCTTCTCTCGGTTTCCGGCGACGTTGTAAAAAGCGGTTCTTTAGCCTTGTTTATATCCGGTATGCCGCATCCGAAATCCTTTACCGAAAACCTAAAGCTCTCGTCGGAATACCGTTCTCCCTCAAGCACTATTTTTTTCTTTTTTTCATCCTCTTCGTTTATGTAAGCGTGAACAATGCAGTTCGTGACGGCTTCGGAGATCACCGTCTTTATGTCTGAGAGTTCCTCAATCGTCGGGTCGGCCTGTGCCGCAAAATTTGCCGCAAGACTTCGCGCATACGATTCGTTAATCGATTTTGCCGGGAACACCGCTTTGAAGTAATTGATTCTCTTTGGCTTTTCCATTTCTGTTTTTCCTTTCCTGTTCACTGTAAATAATGTAAAAACATTCATATTACCTTTATCATTTTGTCTACGCCTGCCATGGCGAGTATTTTTCGTACTCTTGCCGTGGGTTCGTTAAGATACATCTCTCCGCCGAATTCTTTCATGAGTCTGTATCTTCCGAGTATCAGTCCGAGTCCGGAGCTGTCCATGAAAACAATCCCCGAGAGATTGACTATAAGCGCCTTTGGTCTGTTTTCAAATATAAGTTTATCGAGACGCTCTCTTATATCCTTGGCTTCGTGGTGATCAATCTCTCCGGAAAGCTTCACGCAAAGCCTTGAGCCGTCGTTAAATGCTGTCATTTCCATTTCTTTTATTTTCCTTTCGCCTTTATGGGTTCATATTTTCTTTTCTTTGTTTTACGCATTAACACTCATATTTTATTACCGACGCACAGAAAATCCTGTCGCTTTATGGCTCTCAGCGACATTTTTAACAATTAGCACCGCTCTCGAAACAAGTATGGCATAAAGCGAGGTGCGGAGTATAAGAGTAAGCGTAAAGAAGCAGAGACACAATGCCCCGTACTCCGAAGAGCCGTTACCGTCCGAATACGCGGTATTGAGAAGCGCGGCGTTTACAAAACGCTCATCGGGCATACTTCCGCCGTAATAGAGTCTTAACACTTCGGCGTTAATCGCCGCAAACACATATCCGCCGACTAGTCCTCCGAAGCCTTTCATTCCGAAGCGGCGTCTTGCTGCGTTAAAGGTGCATTTCGGCACGGAAAGATAAACGGCGGCAAGGTCGCAGGTCATGTAAAACGTACACTTGAGTGCCGTTACCGCATCTGCGGCAATTTCGTCAAGACCTGTTCCGCGCATCGCGGCAAAGCCGCCGGTTAGCTCCGAATGCGACCTAAAGGGTATCGGCAGAAAAACAAGTGCGAACACTGCCGGGAGCGCCGAAGAGAGAAGCGCCGTCCTGAACGGTGTCGTTCCGCCTTTATGGACACTGTACAGAGCGATAAACGATATAGCCGCAAGCGACAGAAACATGAAAGCATCCCCGGTGTATTTTTCTCCGCTGTAAACGCAAAGCTCGAAGAAATCGAAGAGCCTTACGCCGAGCTGTATAAGTGCGGCAGGCACAATGAGAACGGTTATGAGCCTGCAAAACGGCCGCGTTTTGTTTTCGGAAAGTGCGGTGTACAGCTTCAGGAGCAGAAACGACAGCACGAACGACACCGCAAGCACAAACAGCGGCACATTCCCGACTGCATACGGCGCATAGTAAAGTGCCGAACCGGATATCATCACGAATATGAGAGACGAAAAGCCTCCCATGGGTTTTTCAATGTTTGCAGGTGAGTTCAATTTCAACCTTCCCCTTCTTTTGTGTTGCGCAGTTCGCTTGTACTGTGCATAAGCGCCTTTTTAGGCATCAATATAACGGAATCCGAAAGTCCTCTCCACGTCGTGGGCGCAAACGGATACATATAGGGTGTTCCGAACGAGTCCTTCGCTGAAAGAACGGTGAAGAGCAAAATTACCGACGCCGCAACACCGAACAGCCCCAAAAATTTCGCCGCAACAAGGTTTGAGAGTCTTATGAGAACGGTGTTATTCATAAAAGGCGGATTTATAAAGTTGCTTATTGCGGTGAGAGCCGCAACAATTATAACAGGTTCACTTGCAATTCCCGCTTTTATTGCGGCGTCTCCGAGTATTATGCCGCCGACGATGCTGACGGCATCTCCGACCGCTTTGGGCATTCGTATTCCTACCTCGCGTATAAGCTCGAATATGAGAAGTATCACGATAAGTTCGGTAAACACGCCGAAAGGTATATCGCTTCGCGACTCCGTGATACTGTCAAACAGCTTTTTCGGCATCATCCCCATGTGGTTTTCGAGAACCGCAACATATACCGCCGGGAGATAGAGTGCTATCATAAGTCCTATGAAGCGTATTATTCTCATGAGGGTTGCGTAATACGGCGTTTTCAGGTAGTCCTCCGACGATTGCAGACTTTCGTCAAACAGATATGGTACGGTAAGAACCGCAGGACTTCCGTCGCAAACAACTGCGATGCGTCCCTCTATAATTTTTGCTGCAACCTTATCGGGCTTCTCCGAATTTCCGACTTCTGGAAAAAACGGATATCCGCCGTTTTGCAGATACTGCTCGGCGTAACCGGAATCAAGCATCGAGTCAAGAGGAATTTCGGCAATTCTCTTTCTCAGAATATCAAGCGCTGTTTTATCGGCAATTCCGTCAAGGTACACAATGCGCAGATTTGTCTTTGTTATGCCGCCTATCGGGTATACCTCAACTTTAAGCTCGTTCGAGGCAATTATCTTGCGAAGCAGTGCGACATTTACTTCTCCGCTTTCAACAAATCCCTGTCTCGGTCCTCTTACGACTATTTCACTGTCCGGCTCTTGTATCGAGCGTCCGTCCTCGTTTTTTGCTGTTGCCGAAACCATGGTTGCGATGCCGCCGAATTCTGTATACACCAAAGCGTTTCCCGAGAGTATTTCAGACACGGCATCGTTTTCGTCACCGACGTTCTTAAGTTTTGAAACAGTCACCGCCTCATAAAGGCTGTTTAAATCCGTTACCTCTCCGTTCCAAAGTGCAAGCGGACGGAGTATGTTATCCGACACGTATGTTTTATCGCACAGGTTGGCAATGGCGGCAAGGTAAAGTTCTTTACCCTTATGGTAGACTTGCCTTATATAAAAATCGTCGCACATTTCAAATTTATTTTGCAGGTAATCGCTGAGTTCGTTTGCCGTCACTTCATCACGTCCATTCATGCGGTTTTACTTAACCGTTTTCACTCTTAGTAGTATCTCGCGTTTATGGCAAAGTATACATTTTACGCATATACTGTTTACGTGAAAAACTTTCGGAGGGATAATGTGGAATACTCTTTTGAAAAAATAAGAAAAACCGTTGCCGAAAACGGCAGACAGCTACTCGAAATAAATATAAAGTATCCGATATTCACCGACAGCGGCTGTGACGAAGCAATAAACGATTTCTATAGGAGTCTTGCCGAAAAATACGGTGAATACGCAGAAAATGTCCGTGCAAAAAAAGCCGCCGCGACTCTTAAAAACGAGCCGGAGCGGCGTGCTTTCGGTGAAATACTCATACCGAAGGTCATACTTACGAAAGACGGAAAATACATATCGGTGATTCTCGACGTCACAAGCTACGACGGAATATTCGCCAAGGAACGCAGACTCTCGCAGGTGTGGGACACAAAAACGGGGTATCTTATAAAATACACCTCGATTCTCCCGTTATCCGAAAAGAAAGCTGCTGACATAATCGAACGGAATTTGGAGAAGGAGCTTATGTCGGGAGATGTACACGACTACTATAACGGTTGCAGACGCCTATGCCGAAAGCACTTTTCACCGTCTTGCTTTTTCGTAACCGACAGAGGAATTGTATTCTACTATCAAAGCGGACTTCTTTGTCCTCAAAACGAGGGGACCGTATGTTTTACTGTTGAAAATGCGGATATTTCGCGCTTCGAAAAAAGAAAAGGCAGTCCCTCCCGCAAAGAGAAAGACTGCCAAAGCAATAATGACTGAAAATCAATAATGACTGAAAATCAATAAATCGGCGTTTCTGTCATGGTTTCAAGGTCAAAAACGAAATATCCGAGAGACTCGCTCACAAGTTCTCCTTCACCGTCGGCATCTTCATTGACGACGGTTTCCTTTTCCCTTTCAAAGAACACCTTTCCGTCAAGCGCGACGACTTCATCGACTATTCCGTCGGCAAACTTCATAGCTTCCGTTCCGTCGGTGTTGATAGCCCAAAGTGATCTTCCGTCGCTTCTGTTTACGTAAAAGAGCTTGCCGTTACGAAGCGTGAGACCTCTGCAATTGTCGTCCGTCAGAACTTTTACTTCGCCGTCGGAAATGCGGTAGGATTTGAGAGTGCCGTCGGTAAAATCGGCGCAGTAAAGGTATTCGGCGTCGCAAACAAGCGAAACGGCGTAAATATCGGAGATCTTTTTCTTATCCGAACCGTCGAGGTTCATTGACCAGAGCGTGTTTCCGTCAGCCATATTGCAATAATAAATCTTACTTCCGGATATACAGAAATTCATGACTTTATCCGCAATGAGGACAGACGAGTTTTCCGTATCCGAAAGATCTGCGGCATATATTTCGCCGAAATTTGAAAGGCTTGAAACTCTGTAGTAGAGCCTGTCGCAGTAAAGCACAAGGTTTCCTGCACTTTTATGAGCGACGCTCTCTTTTTCGAATGTATCAAGCGAGAGCTTTCCGACATAGCCGGGACGACCGTTTACATAGTAAAGCTCGTTCCCTCTTACCGCCATTTCGCGGAAGAATCCGTCGTCAGTCTTTTTCGCGCCGTCTTTGCCGATAAACGTGAGTTCATCGACGTCCTTTGTACCGCCGAAAAGATAACCGTCGTCGTATTCGACGACGTATCCGCCGTTTACGGTATTTCCAACATTTTCGCTGTAAGATCCTTCGGGGACTGTGATGTTATCCGCACCGTCTCCGATGTTATCATCGTCAGTACGGGTATTTGCGCACGAAATCAGTGCAAGCGACATAAAAGCCGCCGCGGCAAGTGCCAATATTCTTTTATTCATAAGACTCCTTTTCTCCGGCAAAGCGAAATATTACGATTCTTTATCGTTCAGCTTTGCTTCTTGGTTCTCTTCGTTTTCTTTCCTAATCTGCTCGAGGCACTTTGAAATAAGTGCATTTTCGTCCAGTTTTTCAAGTCTGTCACGCTCAGCTATTATTTTCTCTCGCAAAGCTTTTCGGCTGCCCCTTACGAGGCACCTGTAATAGGCAAAATCACATTCGTACTGTCTTCTTTTCAGCTGTTCGGGCGTTTCTCTGTCATGTATGACGACTTTCACTCGCTCATGTTTCAGCCCCAAAATATCATCAGCCGCATCTCGCTTTTCACCGGCGTCCCTGTAGGCACGCATAAGCTCCTTTTCTTTCGGAGTGTACTCCTCCGGAATATCGCGAAGAAGAAAATCAAGAGAAACGCCGAGACAGCGCGATATCAGGATTGCCTGGTTAAGTGTCGGCAGCATCTCGTTTTTCTCCCATGCAATAACGGTTTTCGTTGAAACTTTTACGTGTTTCGCAAGATCGGTTACTTTGCACTTACAGTTATGCCTTGACAATTTCAAACGATCTCCGAAGCCGTCCTTATAACCTATTCTCGCATAATCTCTCTCAATCATACTATCAGCACCCGCTTGATTTTCAAAATAAAAAAACACTCACCGAAGGCAAGTGTTCTCTTTGGTTGCGGGGGTGGGATTTGAACCTCACGACCTCCGGGTTATGAGCCCGACGAGCTACCAGGCTGCTCTACCCCGCGATATTGATACCGTGAAACGAATGGTGCCGGAAACCGGTCTCGAACCGGTACGGGAGAATATCCCACGGGATTTTAAGTCCCGGGCGTCTGCCAATTCCGCCATTCCGGCATTGGACTTGTCATTGCCTCTCTCACAGTGCTTGATTATTATACCACAGTGAAAAGCGTTTGTCAAGCCTTTTTTTCAAAAAAGTCTCAATTTACATTTTGGCAACATTTCAGGTATCAGTTTTCCTCATTCATAATCTTCACTTCTTCGTTGTAGAACACATCGAGTTTTCCGATATATCCGCTCTTCCACGGCTTGTTTCTTCCACAGTAATGTATAATGACAGAGCTTTCTCTGACCTTTTCGAGACTCTTCCAAAGCTCGCTTTCTATTCTGAAAGCAAACAGCCTTTCGGTCATATTGTATCTGTAAGGATTCAGCGGAAGTATTTCCGGTCCGTACAATGCGCTTATAACGTCCTGATCGGGCAAACACAGAACCTTTTTGTGATTTACGATATAATCAAAAACCTCTTCTATGTTCTGCTTTTCACGCAAAAGTCCTATATTCATGAGCATAACGCCTGAATTTATATATGGGGCATTTTCGTCCATATCGAGACGCACGACATTAAATCTGTTCATTAGAGCACCTACATGAGATGCCGCCGCAAACAAATACCCGGACATATTGCAGTCGTAAATCTCTTCAAGGCTGCCGTTCACGATTATGTCCGGGTCAAGGTAAAGAACACGCTCGACATTTCCCGGCAAAAAGCGTGCGGCAAATATGCGGTAATACATTTCGTGCGGATATCTGTCGGTCACGGGAGCGTTTGAAAGGTCAAGCGTATTTGCGTTTAACGATACGACTTCAAAGCTGTTTTCGGCAGTGTATCTCAACGAGGCACGGCGAAGCGTACTCTCAATGCTATCAAAGTCTTCCTTCGTAAGCGACGAATGCAGAACGTACAGACGGATAAATCTCGACGTATTGTTGCGCACAAGCGAGTGAAGCATCACGCAAAGCTGAGGTACATATCCTGAATTTAACGTAACAAGAACGTTCAACTCGCGTTTATTGTCGGTTGCGGTCAAAGCAGCGTTCCTCCTTTTTCAAATACATATTTTTATTATTTTATTCGGATAGGTGTTGACATTATTCACATTTTGGGGTATACTGTACCTGTGACGATAAGCACATTCGTCACGCACGATTTCAATTGAGGAGGACACATCATGCGCAATCAGTTCACAAAAAACAGTTACATCCTGTCATCCGCCGCCATGTGTATCATCGGTCTTGTTTTCATAATATTTCCGAGATTTTCGTCAGCGGTAATAGGCACGATTTGCGGCATTGCACTTATCGCGTTCGGAGCGATGCGGCTTATCGGATATTTCACGCGCGATATTTTCAGTCTCGTGTTTCAGTACGACCTTATTTTCGGTATGCTTATGGCAGTCATCGGAGTGCTCATTCTCATGAACCCCGACAATCTTTTCGGCTTTATCTGCATAGTCCTCGGAGTCTGCTTTATCGCGGACGGACTTTTCAAAATCCGTATAGCACTGAGTTCAAAAGAGCTTGGTGTTCCGGGGTGGTATCTGATACTTGCCGCGGCGGTAATTACCGCGCTTCTCGGTCTTGCACTTCTCATACGTCCCTCCGAAAGCTCTGTTGTGCTGTCGGTTTTAATAGGCGTATCTCTTCTGTGCGACGGTTTACTAAGCATAGGAACGGTTATAGCGGCGTCTCACGCGCAGAAGTATGACAAAGACGACATTATCGACGTCACTCCCGACGACAGAGACGGCGATCGTTAAAGTCAATCGTCTTGCATTTAAACACATAGCAGGCATCATTTTCGGTGTCGGCTGTTTTTCGTTCTCACGCACTTCTTACGGAGTTTGTTTTCAACTCTCCGGTGCTATTACAACGTCGCTCAAAAACTCCGTTCTGTCAACAAGCGGCGAAGAATCGCCGTCTTTTTTTGTCAGAGTCACCATGAGAGGAATGTAGCTCTGATCGAGCATTCCGTCATTGCGGTAGGTTCCGTTGTTTTTGTAAATCAGGTAACGGACGATATAAAAGCGGTAAAGCGTATCGTCGTGTTTTTCGGAGGCGATTTTCTGCACCTCAATATCATAAAGCTTCTGCGGAGTAAATACGGTTCCTTCGTTCGTGCGGAAATCAAACTTTTTCGCGGTATCCGAAAGGAATCTCTCCGTGTGGTAGCTTCTGTAAAGCTCGGCATCGCCGTCGATAACCGCCTTAAAATATTTTGCAAAAAATAAAGTGTCGTCGCCGTCGCCGTAGTCGGCATACTTTTCGTCGGAGATAAGGACGGAGGTGCCGTCATCCGAGGTATATCTCAGCGCGCGCTCTTTCGCCATATACTCGCTGTCGTCGTATATATTCTCTTCAAAATCCGCTTCCGCAAACGGGAAACTGCCGAACTGCGTCACTTCCCTTTTGTATTCCTTTTTACCGCAGGAGGCGGCGAAAAACACAATTGCGGCGACGGTCAAAAAAGCCGCCGTTACACGCACAACTTTCATATCACACCTTCTTTTCGTCAGTCATTGTAAACGCTGTCAATATCCGTAAGATTTGTTCCGGGGTAATAGGTTTCGAGAATTTCGGAGTAAGTGTGACCCTCTTTTGCAAGCTCTCTTGCGCCGTACTGGCTCAGTCCGACTCCGTGACCGTAGCCTTTGCCTATAAAGGTTATGCTGTCATCGTCCTCGTTTTCGGGAATAAGAAGCACTTTTTCGCCCTTGGAGGTTTCTATCTTGTCCCCCGACACGGCAATACCCTTTACGGCAAGCACCGACACGAGAGACGCAAATTTTGCAAGATTCTCCGTCATGGTTCCCTCGCCGTCAACCTTACAGCTTCCTCCAAAAAGGATAACAAAATTCGCGCTCATGACGTATTTTGAAAAAAGAGAGTAAACCGAAGAAGAGGTATTGACCGTTATCTTGTTTTCGTAGGGGTCGCTTACGACCACTTTTCTCACATATCCCGAAGGACCGGGAGTATACTCGATATCGGCAATCGTGTCCTTGAGCTTTCCGGCATATGCGCTCTTGCCGTTGATATACTCGTAAAGCTCTTTTCTCGACACCTGCGCGGTCCAGGTTCCCCACGGGTACTCCTCGTACCTTTCAAACGGAGTTTCGACAACGGTCAGGTACGGAAAATCCTTCTCACTGCTTCCCCATGCGCCGGCGGCGCTTTCCGTTGCGCCTCCGCTCGACGAATGATAGAGTGCCTGAATAGCCCTTCCTTTATACTCGAGAATCTGCGAACGTGTTGCGTCAACCGCGGCGTTTGAGGTCTCCGCTTCGCTTCCTGCACCGTTGTAAACCTGACAGTGAATGGTACTGCAAACGTCAAAGCCGTCGGAACGGTGCTTGCCGCCGATGCTCGAAAGCACGAAGCTCCTCGCCGCAACAGCCGCCGCTTTGAGGCACTCCTCCTCCCAGGAAGAAGGCACTTCGTTGGGAAGCACGCCTTTTATGTAATCCTCAAGCTTAAGAATATTAACCACGGTAAGGCGCGTATCCTTTGCGGTAAAACGCATCATTCCGCAGAATTTTTTGCCGCTCGGCACAGAGATGAGAGCGCGCGAACCGTCGGGTGAAATGGGAGCGATGTAAACCTTTTCGCCACTGTACACTTCACCGTCGGAAAACTCTATGTTTATGACGGAGTTTTCTGCGGTTGCAGTGCCGCTCACGGCATAGATATTCTTTATCTCGGTAATCTTGTAGGTTTCTTCGTCAAACGAAACTATCGTGAAACCGTCGGGGCAATTCATCGTATATCTTCCCGCGGTCGATGAACCGTAGTAGAGTCCGACCCTTATATACATTTCGTTTTCAAAATTTATGCCGCACACTCCGAGCGACGAAAGAAGAACCGCCATCGCAACGGCAACGGCCGCAAATCGAAGAAAGAACAGTCTTCGCATATAAAACATTCCTTTCGACAAATTTCGATATCCCCTTTATTTTACCATTACCGTCCGCCGTTTTCAACACAAATTTGTGTACTCATTTGTAACAAACGTCTTAAAATGCGGATATTCACGGCATTACTGCGCTTTGAGGTCAAATGTTAACGTTTAATTCACCGTTAATCATTGAAAAATCTCTTCAATAGTCGTATAATATATTGTTGTCTGCGCAGAATGCGCGCATCCTGCGCAGCTCATATTTCAAAAGAACAACAAATACACGAATACACGGAGGTACACAATTATGTTATCTGCAATTGTTGGCATAAACTGGGGCGATGAAGGTAAGGGCAGAATGGTCGATCTTCTCTCCGAAAATCAGGACATTGTCGTTCGTTACCAGGGCGGCAACAACGCCGGACACACCGTAATCAACGATCTCGGCAAATTTATCCTTAATCTGCTTCCCTCCGGAATACTCCGCCCGGAAGTAGTCTCAGTAATGGGCAACGGCATGGTTATCGACCTTGAACACCTCTGCGGTGAAATCGGCAGACTTACCGCGGCAGGCGTGAAGATTACTCCCGACAATCTCAAGATAAGCGACAAGGCTGTTATCTGTATGCCTTACCACGTTCTTCTCGACTGTCTAGAAGAGGACAGACTCGCAGGCAAGAAGTTCGGTTCGACAAGACGCGGAATTTCCCCCGTTTACAGCGACAAGTACATGAAGAAAGGCATCCGTATGGGAGACCTTCTCGAGCTTGACGCAATAAAGGAACATATCTACGACATCGTTGAGTGGAAGAACCTCACAGTCGAAAAGGGCTACGGTCACGGGAAGATAGATCCCGAGGCTATGATAGCTTGGCTCAAGAAGTTCGGTGCTCCCCTTCTTCCCCACATCTGCGACACCGGAGAGTACCTTTACAATGCCGACAAGGCAGGCAAGCGCATAATGTTTGAGGCACAGCTCGGCGCGCTCCGCGACATTGATTTCGGTATATACCCCTACACCTCCGCTTCCTCCACCATTGCGGCATATGCACCTATCGGAAGCGGTGTTCCGGGTCTCAGACTTGACAAATCCATCGGTATCATGAAGGCATATTCCACATGTGTCGGCGAAGGTCCGTTCACGGCTGAAATGTTCGGCGAAGAGGCGGAAGAACTCCGTCGCGCCGGCGGCGAATACGGCGCGGCAACCGGTCGTCCGAGAAGAGTCGGCGGCTTTGACGTTGTCGCTTCAAGATACGGCTGCAAGATTCAAGGTGCTGACGAAATAGCTCTCACGAAGCTTGACATTCTCTCCTACCTCAAGAAGATACCGGTTGTTACGGCATACGAAATAGACGGAAAGAGAAGTGAATCATTCCCTAGCGGAACGGCGCTCGTCAAGGCAAAGCCCGTAATCGAGCATGTTGACGGCTGGGAATGCGACATTTCCGGCTGCCGCAAGATGGAGGAGCTTCCCGAGAATGCGGTTAAGTACATCGACTACATCGAAAAGGCTGTCAACTGCAAGATAAAGTACGTTTCGGTAGGCGCAAGCAGAGAGCAGTACATAGTAAGAGACTGACACTGATTTTAATTCATGAATGACGCCGAATCGCCGGAAAATTCACCTGCGGTTCGGCGAAGTCAAAAACGGCACACACGGTGTTTGGTCACACACGGCGTGTGTGCCGAAGAATAAGGAGATGCGGCATGAAATACACAGAGAGCGAAGTACTTTCCTATGTTTCGGAAAACGATGTGAAGTTCATAAAGCTCACATTCTGCGACCTCTTCGGACGCACGAAGAACATTTCAATCACCTCTGACAAGCTTCCCGAGACTTTCGCAAAAGGTCTTGCGTTCGACGCCGCCGAGATCGACGGTTTTTCCGACGCGGACGATTCGGACATGATTCTTATGCCGGATCCGTCAACGCTCTGTCTTTTGCCGTGGCGTCCCGACAGAGGAAGAGTCGTAAGAATGTTCTGCGATATTTTCCACGCCGACGGCAGAGCCTATATCAACGACTCGCGCAGAATATTGAAAAAGGCAATTGACGATACGAAAGATCTCGGTTACAGATTTATATTCGGTCCGGAATGCGAGTTCTATCTGTTCAAGACCGACGCCGACGGCAATCCGCTCCACACACCTCATGACAGAGCAGGCTATCTCGACACCTCTCCGAAGGACAAGGGCGAGAATCTCCGTCGTGACATATGCTTTACGCTTGAGGAAATGTCGCTTACGCCGCAATGCTCTCACCACGAGGCAGGTCCCGGTCAGCACGAGATAGGCTTCAAGCCTACGGGCGCAATGGAGGCGGCAGACAATATCCTTACGTATTTCATGACGGCAAAGGCAATAGCCGCAAGGAACGGACTTTACGCAAGCTTTATGCCGCATCCCATTCCCGACGAAACCGGCAACGGTTTTCACATAAATATCTCGCTCTACGACAAGCTGAAGAATGTGTTCTATTCGGACGACGGCACTCTCAGCCCCGAGGCAGAGGCTTTTTCCGCTGGAATACTTGACCGCGTCTGCGACATGACGGCGTTCTTCAATCAGACCGCGAACTCTTACGAAAGACTTGCGCTTGAAGGAATGCCGAAATACGTTTCGTGGTCGTTCAATAACCGCTCGAATCTTATAAGAATACCGAAGGCACGCCCGGAGAATGCGCGCGTTGAACTTCGTTCGCCGGACGCTCTGTGCAATCCTTACATCGCATTTGCCCTTCTCATATATGCAGGTGCGGACGGAATAAGAAGAGGTCTCACCCTTCCCGAGTGCAGCAGGGCAACCGACGCGCACTCCGCAAGAACCGGATTCACGAGACTTCCGGAAAATCTTCGCGAAGCACTTGCCGCGGCATCCGAGTCGGAATTCTTAAAAGAGCATCTTCCGAGCGAGACTCTCGAGAGCTTCTTGAGAATAAAACGGCTTGAGTGCGACGCTTACGACGCTTCGTCCGACAAACCGGAATTTGAATACAAGAGATATTTTTAAGGCTCTTCATTACACGAAAGGAGGAGAGTCGTGAAGGTTCTCTTTGTATCAAGCACCGAAAAAAGCGAGAGCTTTATCGCCGAGATACTCAAAGGCTCTCCTTTTGAAAGAACGGCTGAAATAACAATTGCAAAAAGTGCGGGTGAAGCGCGGCGCATATGCTCAGACTGTGAATTTGATTCGGTTATGATAAATTCGCCGCTGAGCGACGAGTTCGGTCCGGAGCTTGCGTATGATCTCGCAGAGGACAGCTGTTCGGGAATCATGCTTCTCGGTCGCGCCGACGTTATAGACATTCTCGAAAATGAAGCGGAGCTTCACGGAGTAATCGTTGTACACAAGCCGATACAGAGATCCGTGATTTTTCAGGCGATGAGAAGTGCGGACGTTATCAGAAACAGACTTCTCACCATGCAAAAAAAGAATTCCGAGTTACAGAAAAAGCTCGAAGAGCTCCGACTTGTCGGCAAGGCAAAATGTCTTTTGGTTCAGTTTGCGGACATGACGGAATCCGATGCGCATCACTACATAGAAAAAGAAGCAATGAACAATCAGGTTTCAAGAAAGCTCATTGCGGAGAGTATAATAAGCATTTACTCATAACGGCAGTTTTAAAAATACCCATGCACACAATAAATACAGAGGACAATCGGCAAATGAACAAATTTATAGAAAAAATTGAGGAAGCGACACTTCCCCTCATCCCCATGAGAGGACTTGTGGTATTTCCGGAGTTTCCGGTAAGCTTCGAGATAAAGAGAAAAAAATCGGTGCTTGCCATGCTTGAGGCGAACGGCGGCGAGGTTTTTCTCTGCGCTCAGAAAGACATAACGGTTGAAAATCCCGGCGAGAACGATTTGTACTCACACGGAGTAATAGCCGAGATTAAGCAGTCGATGAAGCTTCCCGACGACGGTTACAGAATAATAGTCGAGGCAACAAGGCGTGCCGAGATAAAGAACTTTGAAAACACGAAGTCTTTCTTCAGATGCACCGTTTTCGCAAAAGACACATTTCTCTCGGACAGAGGCGGAGTAAAAGGCGAAGCGCTTGTTCGCGAAGCGCGCGCGATGGTTGAAAAACACATTGAGTTGTTGCCGAAGGTGTCGGACGAGCTTATAGTTACCGTTCAGAGCATACAGTCCCCCGGCACTCTTGCGGATTTTATCGCTTCAAACTTTCTTTACAAATACCAGGACAAGCAGGAGATTCTCGAAGAGTATGATCCTCTTAAGCGACTCGAAAAGATATGCGGGATGCTTCAGAGTGAAGACGAAATTCTCCGCACCGAATACGACATTCACGGCAAAGTCAAAGCGAGAATTGAGGGACTTCAGCGCGAACGCTACCTCAGAGAGCAGTTAAGCGTTATAAAGAACGAACTCGGCGAGGGTGAAGACTACGACGAAGAGATCGTCGAATACCGCGAGAAAATTGCAAAGCTGAAAAACGAAGCGGTAAAAGAAAAGCTGAACAAAGAGTGTACCAAGCTTTCCAAGACACCGTACAGCTCGGCGGACAGCACCATTCTCAGAAACTACCTCGACG
>CAKSUT010000013.1 GCA_934502885.1 uncultured Eubacteriales bacterium
TATGCGGAAATATCATCCGAGAACTCGGAACCTCGTTTGAGTGCGGAGTTGATGCTGTGTCCGGTCTTTTTATCAATGCTGAAATAGCCCTTGTGAGTGTCGGCGACTTCAATGCTGCGGAGATATTTCTGATACGGCGTATCGCACAGAGTCAGATACTCGTTCAGAATGTTGTTGTATTCTTCTTCAAAGATACGACCGTACTCACCGAGCAGCTCGTTGCCGTCCTCATCATATTGGCGGTACTTTGCAACCTCGTCAATGAAAAACAGGGAAAGCGTTTTGATTCCCATGTCAAAGAGTTTTTCTTCTTTCTCAAAGTGAGACTGTATGGTTTCTCTGATTTGGATTCGCCGCATATCCTGCTCTACCACATCACCGATAACCTCGCCCTGGCGAATAACCATGCCATTCGTGAAAGTCACCGTGCCGTGAATCGGCTCAATGTCGGAAATAGTATAGCCGTTTTTATATTGCTCCATTTCGCCGGACTTGTAATAGAGGTCGTCGCCGACGGCAAACTGAAACATTTTCCGTTTATGCCCACTTTGCTGTGCCACCTCGATTTCAAGCTTTGCCATAGGCGGCTTGTTCGGAGAAAGCACAATTCTTTCGAGATAGAGATACTGACTTGTGCCGGTAAGGTTCTTTACCTCAAAGCCCTTGACCTCAATCTTCTTGACGAGTTTCTTATTAAACGCATCCAGAGCGTCCAGTACATAGACAAGGTTGTGCTGCTTGGCGTGAGTAGCGGAGTAGTTCAGGCTGAACAGCGGATTGAAGTTTTGCAGCGCTTTCTGCGTGACCTCACCGCCCATTTTCTGCGGTTCGTCCAAAATGATAATCGGTCTGTTCGCCTTGATAACATCAATCGGACGGCGGGAACCGAACTCATCACGCTTGGAATAGATAATAAGAGCTTCCTTGCTCTTGCCGTCCTCTTTCAAGGAGGAAGCAAACGCCTGCGTGTTGATAATCATGACATTGATGCCGAAGCCGGACGAGAAATTATCAAGCTCGTTTAAGTTGGAGCTGTTGTAGATGAAGAACCGAGCCTTCTTGCCGTACTGCTCCATGAAATGGTCGGTGGTAATCTGAAAGGTCTTATTGACGCCCTCACGGATAGCAATAGAGGGAACGACCACAATAAACTTGCTCCATCCGTAAAGCTTGTTCAGCTCAAACATGGTCTTGATGTAAACATAGGTTTTGCCCGTACCGGTCTCCATCTCTATGTCAAGAGAACAAAGTCCGACATTCCCGGTGAGCTCGTCCGAAACTTTGATGTTGTTCTCGTTCTGAATAGCACGGATGTTATCAAGCAACTGCTCTTTTGTCAGCTCAATCTCTTCATTCTTGTAGCCGTTGCTCAACAGATCGTCTTCCGTCATGGCAATGCGAAACTGTTGATTTGCCTGCGGCTTGCCTAAATCCGGGGTATAGAAAACCTTGTCGTGGTGAGGCTGTCCGCTGAATACACGAGCGACTGCTTCCACGGCATCGGTCTGGTATTGCTGTATCTTAAAGTTAAATTTCATATTGTAGTACTCCTCATTGCTAACAAGACTTTCTGTGCAAGTTACCGGCAAGCTCAAAAATCCCTGCATATAGTTATTATCGTCGAAATAAGGTCTATATTTTGTACCTTTGCTAAAATCCTGCAAGTTACCAGCAAGTTACCAGCAAGTTAACTCATGCCCAGATAGGAATATATTTTGTGTGTCGAGGAGCAGTTTCCTCAAGCTTTTTGATAAGATCTTTTTCACACGCCTCTTTGATTAGGCGTGAAATGCTTGCAGAAGACTTTTCCTCCAAGCCAAAACGCATTCGCAACGAACTGTTAGTCAAAAAATCGCCTTGAATAAATTTTATACATGAATGCATATAGCAAGCCCACAGTTTGTCTTGAGGTGAGAGATCAAAGAAATCTACTTTGGAGAAAAATGTCACCTTGGTGTTTTCTTCATAAATATCAATATGCGGTGTCGGTAACTGTTGCAATTCGCATGAAATTATAATCTTGTCCCAACCGGTTCCGAGTTCTTCGCACATTCTCAATCTACGCATTAGAGAAGCAAGCTTCTCATTTCTGGATTTAGGCGGATTATCCACAATTCTATAAATATCAACAAGAGGTATACCGGGGTTGGTTATTTCAATCCTGTTGTTGAAAATTTCAATTACAACGCCTGTTCCGGTGATAGAAAAATCTTGGTGAATCAATGCATTTGCAATAGCTTCTCTCAGAGCTATCGGCGGATAGGGTGAAACCGTTTCTCGTTTCGCACCATTTATTACTTCTTGTGTAGGCAAAAGGGCTTCAATGTATTTAAGCAGCCCGTCAAATCCAATAGCATAGCCTTTATTGCCGACATCCTCTTTGAGCATATTAAGTCGATTTATGCCCTGATACTGCACAACACGAACAGCTTTTCTTTCAAGACGAGAAAATGAAGATAGCCTTTTGGCAAACAAAATAGCACCGAGATTTGTTATTGCATATTCACCACTATCTTGTTTCACAATAACACCTTCTTCTTCCATATAATGCATAATGCCCTTTATATCAGTCGGAACCGGTTCGCCCTTAATGTCGAAATATGCCGTATAATCTAATTGCTGCAATGCTTCCTCGACGGTCAAATTTTGCATTGCATATTGTTCCTCAAAACGGCTATTACGAATTTTATCCCATAATTGTGCTTGCATTTGCGGATAGTCGCTCAATTTTTTCGTGTAACTCCCTACTCTGATATAGTCAACCTTCTTGAATGTTACAGTTTGAACGGTTGCCTTATATATTATGATCACAATTATAGGCTTATTATCGCCATTTTTATCTTTAATCTGAATTTTGTGAAATTCAAACTCGGCATTTTTCGAAATGAGATTTCTAAGCCAACTTTCTATTTCTTGGTTTCCGACCAATTTTGAATATTGATCCAGTTCTGTTCCGACTATATCGTGGGACTTGTCATCGATCCCCCAAATCATGTATGCACATGACTTTTCTGCATAGGCGGCACCATTTGCTAAGGCACTAATATCTTGGCCTATCATTTCCGGGTCATAATTGTTGCATTTGAATTCAAACCAGTTCGTTTCATTTTCATGCTTTAAAAGGTGATTTATGAGTAATTTTAAGTTTTCCATATCACAGCACCTTCCTAACTGTTGACGGACTAATCGAAGCGAATATCTGGTCAAAGTTCGTCAGCACGGAATCGCTTGCCATACCGCTGTCACGGAATACGGCGTAATAAGGCTGCTCCTTGGCGATAGCCGTAACGACCTCATCGGAAATGTTGTTGTCAAAGCAGGCGTAAAGGAAACCGTCCGCTACATTAAACACCTTGCAGCCGCCGATAGCAGTTTCCTCAATTTTGGAGGAAAGCAGTATGCCGAGGTCGAGCATAACCTGGAAAAGCAGATCTTCGGGAGTCCTGTCTTCCTTTATGTTGTCAGTCAGCTGATCGAACATACTGATTTCATAATCGTCAGGATTGTAATACACATCTTTCATATTGGAAGTATCGCACTTCAGAACACGGAAACCGACATCAAGTAAATCCGGATTGTATCTGTAAATGTTTTTTGAATCGTTCTTTTCGTAATTTACGTGCCTTATTTCTCCCGTTTCATTATCTTTGAATGTATAGTCTTTTGATTCCAATTTGCCTTCGGATCTAAGACTTCCATATCCCACCATGGTTTCCTTGGCATCATTCTGATGAGATTTTAATAACTTTTCATAATCGTTATTTTTGGTAAGATCTATGTCTTCTTTGATTTTCTTGCCGGCACGGCGAATGCGTTCCTTGCCGATTTCGCAGATGTTTTTATATCCTGCTTTGTAGGCTTCACTCTTTTCATCGGTCTTTTCCGGAAGCTGAACCATAATGAACTTGCGGTGTCCGCCGTCCTCTGCATTCATCTGCATAACAGCGTGGGCGGTTGTGGCTGAGCCGGAGAAGAAGTCAAGAATGATAGAATCACTTTTAGAGGCTTGCGTAATAAAGTCTTCTACAAGCTCAATTGGTTTTGGAAAATCAAAACTTTTATTTTCAAACAAATTATTTAGTTCCGCAGTAGCGGTTCGTGTATAGACATCTGCGCCAACTACGGATGAGTATCCTGGCAAAACCTCAGATATTTCTGCAAGAAATGATTTCTTTCTTGGCCGACCATTTGGAGAATCTGGCCATAGAATTCTCTTTTCAGAAATGAGTTTTGCCATAGTATTTTTATCATATCGCCAACCCATAGTGGGCTTTCCATAATTTATACCTGTTTCCGGATTTATTAAGTCGTAGTGGCAATTTGGCCTTTGATCTGCAGGCAAAAGTCCAACCATATTGGCACTTGCCCAAGGCCCTCTGGGGTCATTGTCTGGATTAGTATACTGCTCTGTTTTTCGTTCTCCTCCCCTTAATGCTCTCATTCCGGATGTCCGTTGGTAACACACAATATATTCATGGTCAATAGATACCCCCGTTATGTTGCGATTGTCTTTATTTTGTCTGCTTTTCCATACAAATTCAGAAACAAAGTTGTCAGCGCCGAACACCTCGTCACAACATTTTTTGAGATTTCCTTGTTCATTATCATCGATGCTAATAAATATTACACCATCATCAGACAGCAAGTCCTTTGCCAGCTTCAATCTCGGATAAATCATATTAAGCCAATCGGTATGGAAACGACCGTTGCTTTCGGTGTTCTGCACCATACGGTTGCCGTCCTCATCAAACTGTCCACTGTTAGCAAGATACTCATCCGTACTCTGAGCAAAGTCATCCTCATACACAAAATCATTTCCCGTATTGTACGGCGGGTCTATGTAAATCATCTTGATTTTGCCAAGATAGGTTTCCTGCAACAGCTTCAGCACTTCGAGGTTGTCGCCCTCGATATAGAGGTTTTCTGTAGTATCAAAATCCACGCTTTCCTCACGGCAGGGACGGAGCGTTTTGGAAATGGGAGCGTTCGCCAGCAGGACGGACTTCCTCTTGTCCGGCCAGGTGAACTGATAGCGTTCCTCTTTTCCGTCAACGACCTTTGTGCCTATTTCCTGCATCAGCACATCCTTGTCAATGGCACGAACGACCTCGCCGTTTTCGTCGATAGTCTCCGTGACGGCGTTCGGGAACATCGCCGCTAACTTCTTGAAATTCTCATCGGCTTTGTTCGCCGTTTGCATTTTGAGTTTATCCATTCTCTTGTTCCTCCGTATCTTCAGGTGTAAATAACTCTTTCAGTTCTGCGGCTATTTCTTCGGGAGTCATTGAAGCCGTAGTCATAGCTTTGCGGTCTGCTATGATAGGGCTGTACTCAACGACCTGTTTTTTCGTCAGGTTATGCCATATCGGAAGAATGGTCTTCCCGTTGACGGTTTCGACTTGAAAAAGTCCATTCAGCTCCGCTTTTGTCCAGTATTTATGTTCGGCAATGTAGTTGGGCGAGAGAATAACAACGCCGTATTTTGATTTTGCCAGTCCTCTGTCAATCTTCTCTCGCATTGAGTCTCCCCATTTGAGCTTGTCCGTATCGTACCATACTTTGAGTCCCTGACCTCGTAACGCCTCTACAAACTCGTCAACAAATGACTCTTTATCCTCGTATGCGTGGGATACGAACACATCATATTCTTCATCAGCTACTATTGGGGTAGCAGCTGGTGTAACTACCGGCTGCGAAAGTTGCTGCTGAAGTTCTTTTATCCGAGCTTCATAGGATGCCTGAATTTGCTGATTTGCTTTATCCTGTTTCTTTTGCTCGTTTTGCTGCTCTTTTTGGAGCTTTAAATAGGCAGTAGCCCTTTTATCCTTTTTGTCTGCAATTTTCTTACCAAGGTCTGCACTATCGCTTGCTTTTTTGGCTTTATCGGATTCATAAGATGCAATCTGTTTTTGTTTACTGCTAAGTGAGGATGGCGAAGTGTTTTTCGTAATACTTTTTTGCACGGTATTGATTTTCCCTTGTAGGGTGGCTACCTCTTTATCCTTTGCAGCTTTTTTCTTCTCAAGGTCTGCAATCTCTTTGTCCAATGAGTTTACTGTGTTTTGATATTGGGCTACTGACATAATTTGTTCACTCCTTTATAGCTTCTCGAGCTGTTTCTTCAAAGCCTTAGCTTTTTGTGCAAGCTCGAACTTCTTATTCGGCTGCTTCTCATTCCTTGCCTGCTTTTCGAGCTTTTCGATTTCCTTTATGAGCTTTTCCTTGCGTTCATCAACGGCAATCTGCTCGTCCAGGGAATTTCCCTGTTCCAGCTCCACGCCGCCAACTTGAATGATGAAGTTATCCCAAACGGCGTCAAGGTTCAGACCGTCAATTTCAAGCGTCAGCTCGTCTTCCGGCATCCAGTCGGTGTGGTAATACCTGTTCACCTTGAACGCCGCCTTGCCGGATTTCGCAGCTTCCTTGTAACCGGTCCATGCCTGCACCTTGTTTCCGCAGGAGAGGACAAAGAGTATATGATACGGTATCTCCTTGTCAATCTGTCGGAGCACGGCTTCATCAAGCTGCGGCTGCACCAGTCTGATTTCGATTACCTCGATTTCCTTTACCGCCTGTCCGGGCGAAATGTTCAGCGTGGACTCGGCAAGCTTATTGCGCCAGTGAATGAGTTTTATCTGCTCCACAAACACTCTTTTCAGAGCAGAGGAAACCTCAATATTATCATAAAACTTTTGCTTCGGTATTCTTTTGTTGAACTCTGTTGTCTGCGGAAAGCCGAGCATACTTATTCCCCCTTTGTTGTTCACATTATTTCACGACCAGGAAGCAAATCAATTCAAAGTCGTCCAATCCCGACACTTGCGAGAGCAGCGCACTTGTGCCGCCGCTTTTGAACAGGCTGTCAATATCATTTTCTTCCTTGACATCAATTATAGAGTTTATGGATTCGCTCAGCAGCTCGGAAATCTCGCTCATATTGCGCCCATCGTCGGTCTCGCCGTTAAAACGGTGATAGAGTGCTTCGATGGGCTTATCCTTGCCGCGGCAAAGCAGATGCATTGTATCGAGAAGCTTTTTGGGCTGCAAGTAATCACAGACCACATCGCCGTCGTCACCGATATAGACCATATAAAAAGGATGAAGCCGATTCTTGTTATCAATATTGATGCTTTGCTCTCGGTTCTTCAGAACGAAGACAGCACCGGGAGGACAGTCCTTCGACGCAGGAGCAACGGCATGAAGCCCCATAGGGGTATGCTCCAATTCGGGATGATGCTTGATATATTCCAGTAAATCAAGACGGAACTCGTTCAGTCCCAAATCCATAATGGAGATACCGGAGGACATATCTTCAATGTCTACAACTTCTTCCTGCAAGCGCTTGAGCTGTGTTTTACGGTATTCAAGGTCGTGCTTTTCTTCATCGGAGAGAATGTTGTCGTCGCCCGTAGCGGTCATATCGACAATCTTCATTCTCGTTTCAACTTTCGATTTCAGATTGATATATTCGTCAAGAGTAATATCGGGCCAGAAATTAACAAGCTGAATGACCTTGTTCCTGCTGCCGATACGGTCAACTCGTCCGAATCGCTGAATGATGCGAACGGGGTTCCAATGAATATCGTAATTGATAAGGTAGTCGCAGTCCTGCAGGTTCTGACCTTCGGAGATACAGTCTGTTGCAATCAAAATATCAATATCGACTTTCGGGATGCTGTCAAACATATCTCTGTCTTTTGACTTCGGAGAAAAGCAGGTCAGGACGGTGTTCATATCCGTTCGTTTCAGCTTTGCGGTCGTGCGTCCTTCAACAGAACCGGTAACAACCGCTGTGTGTAAGCCGTATTTTTTCAGCATGAACGCAGAGACATTATCATAAAGATACATAGCCGTATCAGCAAAAGCGGTAAAGATAATTACTTTCTTGTTTCCTTCGTTGATAGGATGCTCCACCTTATTTGACAGGTCTTCCAAAAGCTCCTGCAGCTTGCTGTCGTGTTCCGGCGTGATGTCATCCACCATAATTGTAAGAAGTTCAAGAATTTCCCGGTCCTTCGCAAGCTCTCCACGCCACGAAAGTCTATCCATATCGGCAAGGTCAATCTGAACTTTCCTGCCGATGCTTGCAAAGTCATCGCTGTTCTGGTCGTCAAGGTCGTACTCGTCAACACCGGAAATATCCGTAAGATTGACCGTTGCTCCGACCGTATTTTCGTAATCATCTATCGACTCAATAGTAGTGCCAATCAGCTCCTTGATTCTGCGAAGCGTCAGATTGAAAGAATAGACGGAGCTTTCCATACGCTTCATCAAGTTTATCGCCATAAGGCGGCGGATACCAAGCTCACGGCTTGCCTGCGTGAAGCCGACATTAACCTTGTTATCTCCGTACAGCTCGGCGTACTTTTCCATTCGGCTCGGCAAAATGTAATGAGACGGGCGGTAAATATCAAGGTTCAGCTTTGTAAGCTGTTCAAAAATTTCGTTATAGCTGATAGCGTCCTTCAAATCGGTCAGATGCGGTGTGTGCGATTTGGGAACCAGCCTTTCAGGGAACTTACCGATAGAGGTCGTATCATAATATTTCTCGATGTGCTTTCTGGAGCGGGCAATCGTAACGCTGTCCAGCACCTCAAAGAAGTCAAAATCAAGCATACGGAGCAGGTTGTCGGTCGTTCTGTCGCAAGGCTCCCATTTACTCCATGTATTGAACGCTTTCTGTGCGTTTCGGAAAATATCATCAATGGTATGCGTTGTTTTCAGCTTACTGTCGAGCAGAGAGGAATCTCCCTCATAAGCGAGCTGCAACTGATTTTTCAAATCATTGAAGCGTGTATTGACCGGTGTGGCGGAAAGCATAAGAACCTTCGTCTTTACGCCTTTTCGTATGACCTGTTTCAGTAAAGTGGTATAGCGATTTTCTTTTTCTCCGTCTTCGGAATCGAGCTTGCCGCCGTTACGGAAGTTATGTGATTCATCAATCACAACAAGGTCGTATGTATCCCAACGAAGGCGGGATAAATCCGTCCCGTTGGACATACCGTGCGTCCGCCCAATATCGGTATGATAAAGCACCTTGTAGTTCAATCTGTCTTCCGCAAGGGGATTGTTGATATAATTATCCCGATATGTATTCCAGTTGTTCGACAGCTTCTTCGGGCAAAGAACCAAAACACTTTTATTTCTTGATTCGTAGTATTTAATGACCGCCAAGGCAGTAAAGGTTTTACCGAGACCGACAGAATCGGCTAAAATGCAACCGTTATACTTTTCAAGCTTATTGATAATGGCAAGAGCCGCATCACGCTGAAAGTTGAACAGCATATTCCACACTTTGCTGTCCTTAAACCCCGTCGCTTCATTCGGTAAGGTGTCTTCGGATACATCTTCAAGGAACTCATTGAAAATGTTATACAGCGTGATAAAGTAGATAAACTCCGGCGAATTTTCGTTATAGACCGCCGTAATATTCTCAATCACCCGGTCGGTAACATCCTGGAAGTTCTGCTTGTCGTTCCAAAGCTGCTCAAACAGGTCAATATAGCTCTTGCTCATCGGATATGACAGCCTCTGCGTAAAATTGTACGCATAATTGCCACGCTCACAGCCGAGGTCAACGGTTGTGAACTCATTAAAAGGCATATAGGTATACTGGTCATTATCCGAAAGTACGTTCAAAAATCCCGGCACAACTTGACTTGTGGTATTGGACTTAAAAATCGCTTTCTGCTTTATCCATTCCGCACACTCTTTTGCAATAGCCCTCTGGGTAAGTTCGTTGCGGAGCCGAATTTCAAACTCGCTTCCGTAAAGGTTCTTTTCACGAGTTATTCGAGGAATATAAAACTCTCTTTTTGATTTTTCCGCTTTGTCGGTGGTAAAGGTGGGAGATGTAAAGATAAACCGCAAGTCCTCAATACCCGAAAGGCTCTTTTTCAATTCCTCATAGGCATAGATAGAGAAGCAGGCTGCGGCAATTCTCAGCTTGCTTTTCTTTGTTATAGTTTCTTCCAAATCATCACGCAGCCGAAGGTGAATGTTATCAATCATTTTCGGCATCCCAAACACGTTTTGCGTGTTCTGCATTTGCGGCATAGTTATCTGAGCAGCCGCCTCAGAAGCAAGAGGTTGTGCGTCCTCATTTGCCGCCTGCTCACCCGGATAATGGATGAGAGAATCGTCAACATCAAAAAAATTCAGTTTCCCTTTTACGGGAAATGCTTTGATTTTACGCACATTCGTCAGATGCCACTCATAAGCATCCTCGTTTTGGTTGTAGACCGTACTATCAAGATTGGCAACGCAAAGAGCATAACCGGAAAGCATTCCCGGCACTTTCGGGTTTGCACTGCTGCAAATCAAAAGTTCACCTCTGTGCTTGGTATCCCACGACCGATATTCAATATTTTTCGACCCTCGCAATATTTGTGTTGCGTAAGGGTTTTTAATTGATATTGCTTTCATTCTTCTACCTCTTCTCAAAAAGTTGATACTTTCGCCACTTCACATTATACCGTACCGAGTGTCCGATATAAAGTACTCCGAGTGCAGCAGCTTTTCTTTTGTATAAAAATTCCATTCAATGTACTGCAATACTGCATTTTGTACCTGTGCTAACCGTTTTCCGATACCGCATTTAGTTCATCACAGTACTAAAACCAAGAAGATTATACCATAATTCTGAAATAATATCAAGTGTATGTTATAACATTTTAAAGATTGTTGTTCTCACAGGATGCGAAATTTGCGGACAGTACATAAAGCAAAAGCACACCACGTTTATTGCAGACTGGTGTGCGTACACGGACAAGTTTTCGTCCGGTGAAAACAAAACACGTTTATAAAAAATCTTTTGTATCTTAACCGTGTATGCGGTTTTCCTATCGAAATGTTTAAGTATTAGACGGCGGCTGTTGGCGAGTAAACAAAAATATACCGTTATTTTCATCAATTACATCAACGTCGAGCCAACTCGGCAAGCCTTTTATGCAATTTTTGATTTTTTCAAAAGCTTTCCTCCGTATACAGTTCCGTACTGTCAAAAACTATGAGTCGCACCGTTGCTGTAATGACATGATTATATGTTATTTCCGCTTCAAATCAAGCAGATACTTGTTAATGCACCGCTGTTCCTTACGTTTCAACTGCTACGGCCCCATAAAAGAAATAAAATCGCCATCTTCTGCTTCTTTCATCATTCGCCTCATGCGGCGGACGAAACGTTCGTAAAAATCAATGGCGACTCCTATGTTTTCACGAACAAAACGCTTCTCCTCTTTCTCTGACACAAAACCGTCTCCGCCGAAGGAACTGTACTTGAAGCGGCTTTTCAGCTCATCCAAAAGCGGATTATCATAGTCGCATTTCAAAAGATTGGCGTAATACTCAATTTCGTCAAGCATTTTTTCCATGCTTTCATATGTGTAAAAGTTGTATTCGAGATTCCACTGAAATCCATATTGAGAACCCTCACTGCGCAAATCGCCGTAATCGTAGTCGTAATCGAAGTATTTTTCAAGAAAAACGTGCAGAAACTCGTATACATAGTCCTCTTCAATCGATATTTCGTGTTCGCACAATTCCTCCGGTTCGCAGGGTTGTTTGTCTGTGTAACGAACGGGCATAATCCAAAAGTCACTGCCGCCGTTGTTGCCCTCATCAATAACAATCTGAATGCGGCCGTTTGCGATTTTTTTCATTTCGGAGCAGGTAATGCTGCTATCGCTTTTAAACAAACTGCCGACTTCCATTCCGAATTGAAAGGAATCGCTCCATTTTTGGTGAAAATACAACGATATTTCACCGTCTGTCAGAAAGCTCCAGGTGACGCTTTTGACGGGAAAATCACAGCCGTCGCAGTACAGTGTCTCGGTCGTCGTCTCCTCGGCAAAAGCCTCCGTTATCGAACAGCCGGACGCTCGCCTGAACATTGCCTCGGAGTCGAAATTTGAGTGATTCAACCCGTCAACCGCCGTGGGAGATATTTGATTCGCGGTCATCAGAAGCCCCCAAGATTTATCCGGTCTCCCCTTATCCGGCTTGATTTCAAGAGTGCTGTTGTCCTCGAAAACAATCACAACCGGTTCGCACAGAGACACCTTATACGGAAACGGCACATCGTCGAGCGGATACTTTCCCGAATTGACATCCTCGAGTTTAAAGCCGTAATTGATAAGAGCTTGGAATGCGTTTCGTTCAAGCTCCAAAGCCTCAAGCTCGCGCGCTTCGCCTATTGCATGAACACATTTTATCTTTTTTCCGATCACTCCGAGCTTCTCCAAAGCTTCGTTTATCTGCTTTACCGTTTGGCAGACTTGCGGTTTCCAATCGTATTTTTCAAAACAAACCATTCCGCTTTCATCCTTTCGACAAAATTAATCCTTGAAAATTTCCTTGTATAATCAACTATATCTCAACTCTCTCGAACATATAAACGCACTTTTCGGTTGTTCCGTTCGGGTAGGTTTTCGTGTAAGACTTATGCAGATGACCGTGAATGTGCCATGTCGGAGCATTTTCCGAAATATACTGCGTTATGCCGATGAGCCCGGCATGAGAGACGCTGCAATTGCTGCTTTCAAAAGCGGCGTCGTGAGTCAAAAGTACGTCGGCACTCGCCAAATTGCGGAATTTCTTCAGGCTTTCATACTGAGTGTGAGAAGGAAATTTCTCGTTTTTGTACCGAAAGCTTCCGCTAATTCCGGCAAAGGTAACTCCCGAATATGCGACCGACTTGCCGGATATTTCCCGTACGCCGAAGCTCTCGAACAGACCGAATGCGTCGTGATTCCCGGTCACGGCAAGAATCTTCTTTTTCGGCACTGCCGTCAGTATCAGCCTGACGTCGTCGGACGAAACGTCGCCGAGTATTACGCACAGGTCACACTTTGAAGCCTTTTCGGCGAATAAACGGAATTTTGCGTCTGCCTCCGCGAGACTCCCGTGTGTGTCGGCAACGGCAAGCAAAGAAATGCCAAAGCTTCGCGGAACTGTCGGCTTGGCATTTTTTCTTAAGGTTGCGGCGTATTCATCGTATTTTGCAAGCTCAAACACTCCGAAATGCTTTGCCTCCGACATGAATTTATTGTCCGATGAGAAGAGGTTTTTCACGGCTGAAAGGTGAAACGGCATAATCTTTCCCTCCTTGTTGACATAATATTTTGCCGTGAGACGGTTATCCGTATCGTGTATACTTATTATACATCTTTATGTGTACAATAAAATGTACTTATTTGAAATTTTCCGAACAAATTTATCGTCATGATTTAATAAATGCATATAACTGACTTCGGCAAAACTTTTTGAATAAAACCGCAAACTTTACAGAAAATAATGTTGTAAAAGAAAAGAAAAAGGAGTTTTATATAAATAATGAAAGCTACAGGAATAGTGAGAAGAATAGACGACCTCGGACGTGTGGTCATACCGAAAGAAATCAGAAGAACCATGAGAATACGAGAGGGCGATCCTCTGGAAATATTCACGGATCGCGACGGCGAGGTAATTTTCAAGAAGTATTCGCCCATAGGCGAGCTTTTGGGCTTTGCGTCGCAGTACGCCGACACCCTCTGCAAGACCTGCTCATACCCAATTGTGATAACCGACCGCGACTCCGTCGTCGCCTACGCCGGGCTTCCCAAAAAAGAGGTCGCCGACAGAAAGGTTTCACCCGACATTGAGGAAATCATGGAGTCTCGAAAGCTCTTCACAAGGCGTGAGGGCGAACACGCAAAATACCCCGTTGACAGCCTCGAAAAATACGAAATATCCTGCGCCATGCCCATTATCTCCGAGGGAGATATTATAGGTGCGGTCATGTCGATACTCCCCGAGGGCGGCGCCGGCGTCCCCGACGACACCGAAATCAAGCTCATTCAGACTGCAGCCGTTTTCTTGGGAAAACAGCTCGAGGCGTGAGGGCGAAAAGCGGAGCTTTCGGATGAAAGCTCCGCTTTTCGAGTTAAGTCGTTCCTTCGGAACGAGAGAAGCGCAAGCATAGCTTGCGAGAAGGACTTTGCTCCGCAAAGCGTGAAGTTTGTGCTTCGCACAAGTTGTTGTCGAAAACCGCCGAAAGGCGGTTTTTCAATTGAAAATTGAGAATGGAAAATGGAGAATTGATGTCGAAAAACGCTGAAGCGTTTTTCTTCATTAAATTATATGGTGCTTACCGATTGCTACGGTTCTGCGGTGAGAAAACGATAACCGCCGCACTACGGTACGCCATGGAGAAAGTGCGCATCTAAATTACGCACCACCCAAGAACCTTATCTTTGCAGAATTAAATCAAACCTACCGTAGAATGGGCGGAGAGAAATTACGGAGCGCAAAGCGGCACAAAGCGCGCAGTAATTTACTCTCGCACAGGACGCGGAGCGTCTGCGCAGAAGTCGCGCAAAATTGCGTAAACGGACGAGCGTAAAAAGTTTAGTCCACACAAAGTCTGAATTCAAATAAACGCTATGTAGAACAAGGAGAGAAATGCCGAGTGCAGACGCAAAGCGTCGAAAACACTCGGCATTTACTCTCGTGCGGACTACGAAGTGTGTCCGCACAGACGACTTTCGTATTTTGTTCGGTTAGATGTGTTCATGTTTGCGGCGGGAGACAAGCCCCCACCCTACAAGGCGACGCCGCAAGCGGCTTTCGCGGAAGAAAATGCTTCGTAAACTCGCATTTTTTCCACATACCATAGAGCGTTGGTATAATCTCTAAGAACTTTCCATTTCAAGGCGACAGCCTTGAAATAGGCAAAAGTTCTTTTGGCGAAAGCCGCTTTGCGGCGTCGCACGTTTCTTTCAAGAAAAGGACACTCCCGTACCCCTTACTCGAGACCTATCGACTTTTTGGTAAAGTTCCAGCTGCTGCGGCACATATCGTCGATATCATGCTCTGCGACCCAGCCGAGCTCCTCCTTAGCCTTGGTGGCGTCGGCGTAGTTCTCCGCAACGTCTCCGGGACGGCGTTCCTTGATAACATACGGAACGTCAACTCCGTTTGCCTTGATGAAAGCGTGAACGATGTCAAGAACGCTGTAGCCCTTGCCCGTGCCGAGATTGTATACGCGGCAGCCGCCCATGTGCTCGATAGCCTTGATGTGTCCGACCGCAAGGTCAACGACGTGAATGTAGTCGCGCACACCCGTGCCGTCGGGAGTCGGGTAGTCGTTGCCGAATACGTTGAGAACCGGAAGCTGCTTCGACGCTACCTTAGTGATATAGGGCATGAGGTTGTTCGGAATACCGTTCGGGTCTTCGCCGAGAAGTCCGCTCTCATGCGCTCCGATCGGGTTGAAGTAACGGAGTATCGTCACATTCCATTCATTGTCAGCCTTGTAAATATCCTTGAGTATACCCTCGATGAAAAGCTTCGTGCTTCCGTAAGGATTCGTCGTCGAAAGAGGGAAATCCTCCTTGAGCGGCACGGTCTTCGGTACGCCGTAAACCGTCGCGGACGACGAGAACACTATGTTCTTGCAGCCGTGAGCCGCCATGGACTCGCAGAGAATGAGAGTTCCGGTGATGTTGTTGTGATAGTAGAGAAGCGGCTTTGCGCACGATTCGCCGACTGCCTTGAGTCCTGCAAAGTGAATAACCGCGTCAATCTTGTTTTCCTCGAAAATTCTGTCCATTGCGGCTCTGTCGAGTATGTCCGCTTTGTAGAACTTGCACTCCTTGCCGGTTATCGTCTTTATCTTGTCGAGAACCTCAATCTTGGAGTTTGAGAGGTTGTCCGCAATTACGACTTCGTAGCCGTTCTTCAGAAGCTCAACGCAGGTGTGCGAGCCGATGTAGCCCGTGCCGCCCGTTACGAGTATTGTCTTTGCCATTTCGATTACTTCCTTTCAACTGTGATTTATCTCAAAGTTTCATGAGTTCTTCAAATATAAAGCGCGCCGTCATTTCCGCGCCCTTCGGCGACGTATGGCACATATCGCCCTTGCGGTCGCTCAGCCAGTCGCCCTGACCGTAGTGTTCTCCGCCGACCTCAAGATGATTCATCCAGAGAGCGTGAACGTCGATAAATCCGAACCCGCACTCTTCCGAAAGCTCGCGCACTCGCGCGCAGTACGGGTCAAGCCGACTCTCGGAACTGTCGCCCGTGTCGTTGTAGGTCGGAGTGAGAAGCACAATTTCGGTGTCGGGATTTTCCTTTTGTATAATGCCGATAAGGCGGCGGTAGTTTTCCTTGAACACGGCGTCCGTGACGTACTTTTTCGGGTCCTCGGAGAGAGCGTCGTTTATGCCGCACATAACGGTTGTGACGTCGGGACGGAAGCCCGCAACCTCGCCGGTGAAATCGTCCGCTCTGTTCATGAGCCTTTCGACGGTGTTTCCGCCGACGCCGTTTCTTATCACATTTACGCACCCGACCTCGCCGAAGCGGACAAGTATAGGACCGTCGAAGCCGTCGAGAGGAAGCATTTCACCCTTGACTCTGCCGTCGTAACGCATTACGCACGCTTCTTTAAACTTTTCCGCAAAGCACGACGCCAGCTTCGCGGTGTAGGTCTCCTCCGGGCGGCAGTGATTAGTTCCCTGCGTTACGCTGTCACCGACGCATTGGAGGGTGAAAATGCCGCCGACCTTTAACCTCTCTCGTATCGTTTCGCATAGATTGGGCATTGTTTCATCTCCTCGGAAAAATTACTTTATCCTGACGTAGCCGTTCTTTTCTATGAGAGTCTGACCCTCTTCGGAGAGCAGCCAATCTATGAGAACGGGAATATTTTCGTTGTCGTTGTCCGCACGGTATACTGCGTAAAACTTCGCAATTATGGGGTACGTGCCGTTTCTTATGTTCTCGGCGCTCGGATAAACGCCGTCAAGCGAAAGCATTTTCACTCCGTCGTTGCCGACAATGCCGTCCATGTAATACCTGAACGAAAATCCTACGGATGCGCCTGTGATTGCAAGAAGCGACTTCCCGCCGATTTTACGCTCCCCCATGAAACGCTCAAACGCCGTCTGACTTCCGCTTCCGGCAATGCGTGTCACGGGATTGATTATTCTGTCCGCTCCGCCGACCTCACGCCAGTTTTTGTATTCGCCGGAGTATATTCCTCTGACCTGTTCCGCAGTGAGGTTGTCAACGGGGTTGTTTTCGTTCACGAAGAACACGAAGCCCTCGAGACCTATCGGGACATATACAAGCTCGGCTCCGCACTCTTCGGCGTATTTCTTCTGTTCCTCGGAGGGAGCGGCGCTGAAAAATATGTCCGTTGCACCGTCAACTATCGCCTTGTATCCTCGGACGGTGTTCTTGTACTGCATGGCGCTGTCGGAAGCGAAGTTCTCGCCGTAAAAATTGTCGTCCGAAAACTCGCCGCCCTCAAACGTGACGCAACCCTCGGGGTAAACGCTGTCGATAACCGAGGCGTAAACGGGTACAAGTGCGGCGGCGCCGTCGAGAACGGGAAGAGAGCCGCTAAGTTTGAGAGAAGAATCGATATCGGGAAGCGCCGACTCACTGCTGTGCGGAAGATAACTTCCTACGTCTATCATTTTTGCGCTTGACGCACCGCCGAAATTGTTCGAGAGCCTCTTGGTGAGAAGCTCATATGCGCTGAAATTGAACAACGCAAACGCCAGAACAACCGCCGTGAGAACCGAAATCTGCTTCGCAAGCCTCATCCTCACCACAGCTCCTTTCCGATGAAGTAAATTATCGAGCTGTGACCGTATGCGTATACGGCGTAAACAAAATGAGCGACCGTCAAAGCAAGGCATATGCCTATGACCGTGAGCAGCAGCAGAGTAAAAGTACGTTCCTTCACGCCGCACCTCACATATGGGAGAGTGCCGCCATCAGCAGAGCGACAAAGCCGCCGAACACCGCAACGAGAATTGCCGCAACGACAGCCGACACAATGGACGCCGTTTTTCTCCGTTTCATGACAGCACAGTCAAACGTGCCGGGAGCTTTCTTGTTTTTGACTTTCGCCCAAATGAACCTTGCAAGGCATATGGCAAAAACAACCACCGAAACCGCCGTAAACAGGGGTAACGCATAAAAGATAAGTGCGCAAATATAGTAGTTTGCGAGCACGGCTAATCACCTCCGCCTTGAAGAATCGGACAATTCGCTATCGGCACAAAACCGCACGGAAACCTTTTGGAGCAGTATACGGGGGTCGAACCCGCGCCTCAGGCTTGGGAAGCCGGCGTGCTGCCGTTACACCAATACTGCGTAAAAATCAAGTGCCGACGGTGCAATTTCACCATGTCATTCCGCACCTACCCGATACTATTGTAGCACTTTTTTTTCGCCGTGTCAAGTATAATATATATAATTGTTGCAATTACACAGCCGCTCGGCGTTTTGCGCTCCGCTGTTTATCGAAAATGTAAATGTTAAAAAAAGTTCTTGACAACGCCGATGTTTTGTGATATACTATTACTCGGTGACGAAGCGCGGAGCAGTCCGCAGCACTGTCCGAACCGAATATGTTCGCCCCTGTAGCTCAGTAGGTAGAGCACTTGACTTTTAATCAAGTTGTCCGGAGTTCGACTCTCCGCAGGAGCACCAGAGCCATATTATCCGAACCCTTTGTGTTCGTGATATCGATTAAACTCCCGGTCGTGTAAGCGTCCGGGAGCTTTTTCGTTTCCGGCAGATGGTTACAACATCCTACCCGCGATATGTGTGTAAGCAACGGCTTCGGCTACTGCTTCAAATCACTTACGAAACCATATTAAATAGGCGGAGGTATCGGCATCCGACCTCCGGCTGCTCTGTTGATCTTGACTTTCAGTGTCACAGCGCGCATCTTTTCCCTACAAATTAACAATAAAGTGTAGAAATAGTCTTTCGCATGATATATAATGTACACGTGGAACTGTACTTTCGGAAAGGACGTTTTTGCTATGGATAAGAACAAATACGAAGCGATAAGGCTGCGCATGGAGCGGTGCGCTGAGGCGCTGAGGCGCAACAATTTCGCCGCCGAGTGTGTTGACAGCAAAGAGGAGGCTCTCGAGCTTGTCGAGGAGCTTATTCCGGACGGTGCGACGGTCGCTGTCGGCGGTTCGGTTACGCTCTCCGAGGTCGGCGTTCTCGAGCTTCTTTCTTCCGGACGCTTCAACTACCTCGACCGATACGCTCCGGGTCTTACTCCCGAGGAGCGCCGCGAGGTTTTCGTGAAGTCGTTCGGCTGTGATTATTATCTGTGTTCGGCGAACGCCGTGACCGAAAACGGCGAGCTTTACAATGTTGACGGCACGGGAAACAGGGTTGCCGCGATGCTTTTCGGACCGGAGAAGGTCATCGTCATTGCCGGCTGCAGCAAGCTTGTAAAGGATCTTGACGCCGCAGACGAGCGTGTTAAGGCGATTGCCGCGCCGGCGAATGCGATAAGGCTTGACAGGAACACTCCGTGTACGAAAACCGGTCGCTGCGCGGACTGCCGTTCCGAAGGCAGAATCTGCGCGAACAAGGTTGTGTTTGCGCGGCAGACCACGCCCGGCAGGATTACGGTTATTCTTGTTGCCGAGGAACTCGGATATTAAGGAAAGCGGCGTTTGCGCCGAAACGGAGACGGTTATTTGAAATTCAACATTGTGCTTTTAGAGCCTGAGATACCGCAGAACACGGGGAACATATCACGCACCTGTGCGGCGACGGGGACGTCGCTTCACCTTATTGAGCCGTTCGGTTTCAAGATAACCGACGCAAAGCTGAAGCGTGCCGGGCTTGACTATTGGCAGTATCTCGACATACACTACTACAAAAACATTGAAGATTTCTACGAAAAGAATGCCGACGGCGAGCTTTTCTATTTCTCGACGAAAGCACCGAGGGCATATACCGAGGTGAAGTATCCCGACAACGCCTACCTTATTTTCGGCAAAGAGTCGGCGGGCATTCCCGAGGACATTCTCGAGAAGAACCTTGACCGCTGTGTGCGCATACCGATGCTCCCGGGCTTGCGGAGTCTCAATCTCTCGAACTCGGCGGCGATCGCCGTCTACGAGGTGCTCCGTCAGCGCGGCTTCGCCGGTCTCGAAGACTCCGGCAAATTCGGCTCGCACGGCTGAGCGCAGGGACGAGGGTTGCGTGGGATTACGAGGGGTCTCCGACGGCTTCTTTTCTTGAAAGAAAGCTCCGTTCGCAAGCGAACAAGAGCAAAAGAACTTTAAAACAAAGTAGTTTCTTATGGGTGTAGCAATGGAGGTAGCGGAGCCGCCAGAGAAATTGCGAAGAAATTTACTCTCGAGTTGGCTCTGCCAACTCCGGAGGCATCCCCTGTGTAACCGGTTGCAGAGCAACCTATGGAGCTGTCACGACGAAGTCGTCGGACTGAGGGGCTGTTGATAAAGATGAGAATATACCGTTCAACCTCGACGAAGTCTCGGTCGAAGGTGCGGTTGGTTTCAGGCTTTGTTGGGACAGTAATTTCTACCTTCTCCCGTTCCCGAAATTTGTACCTCACTTCGTTCGACGACAAATTACGGAAAGATGGGCTTTTTGAAAAGAATGAAGCTCGAGGTTCGCATTCTCTTCATGGAAATTTTGGGGAAAATATAGCTTTCCTGAAAGTGTGAAGCTCGAGATTAGCACTTCCTCTCGGGTGTAGTAATGGAGGTAGCGAAGCTACCGAGGCTCCCCTGTGTAAGGGGAGCTGTCAGCGAAGCTGACTGAGGGACTGTCGGACAAGCACTCTCTCAAGGGAAATTCGGCGAAAATCATGCTTTCCTGAAAGTGCGAAGCTCAAGAATCGCATTCCCTCTTTGGTATACTGTAGGGCGGGCGGCTTGTCTCCCGCCGCATGAACCAAACGCAAGGTTATGTATATCGCACCGTAGAAAACCGACAAACGGTAAGCACCACATAACTATTGAAGAAAAGCGAAGCTTTTCAACCCCAATTCTCCATTCTCCACTCTCCACTCTCAATTTCAAAGCGACTTTAGGAGTTTTTCCACCCTAATTCTCAATTTTTAATTCCCGATTGTTATCATTTTTTGCATATTATTATTTTTGGAGGAAAAAACATGAAACTCGGAATTTGTGCAGGACTCAAGGATTTTGACAAAATAAAGGCGGCAAAGAACGTCGGCTTCGACTACATCGAGACCAACTTCTCGGCGTTCGCGAATGCGTCGGACGAGGACAGAAGTGCGTTCGTTGAGTGCCTTCGCAAGAACGACATCAAGTGCGAAGCGATGAACTGCTTCATCGGTCTTAAGGTCGTCGGAAACGAATTCGACGAAAAGGCGGTCAAGGAATACATAGACCGTGCCTTCGACGTGTGCAGCAGGTACACAGACTTTGAGGTCGTCGTTTTCGGATCGGGCGGAGCGAGAAAGGTTCCGGAGGGCTTCGACAAAGCAAAGGCAATGGAGCAGTTCGAATACGTCTGCCGCGAGTTTGTCGAGCCTGCCTGCGCAAAGCACGGTAAATATACCGCAATAGAGAATCTCAACAAGGGCGAGACCAACATCCTCAACACCGATGCCGAGATAAACGCTCTTGTCAACAAGATGGGACTTCCCCGCGTAAAGCTCCTCTCCGACAACTACCATATGGTACTTGAGGACGAGCCTTACGACGTTATCAGAACCTTCGGAAAGAACCTTGTTCACGCACACGTCGCAAACCCCGAGGGACGTCTTTTCCCTCAGCCCGAGGATAAGCACGACTACGCGCCGTTCTTCGACGCAATGAAGTCGATAGGATATGACAAGCGCGTGTCGGTCGAGGCGGGAGAACCCAAGGGTATATCTCTTGAGGAAGCGATGAAAAAGAGCGTCGAGTGCTTAAGACAGTACATCTGAACCGCAGTATTACGGAAGTGAAAAAAGGAGGTGAGCAAGTTGCCGCAGAGTATAAATGAGCCGTCGCCGACGGGCATAACGATAGGCTGTACGGCGAACCTTTTCGACAGGGACAAGATACACTGTATCGCCGAGGCGGACTACGACTATATCGAAACCAATCTTTCGATGCTTGCCGAAGCTTCGGAGAAAGAGGCAGCCGCCTTTGCCGCAGAGCTTGAGAGCGCCGGCATTCCGTGCCTTGCCGCAAACTTCCTTTTTCCGCCGTCTCACAGTATGCGTCTTACCGGACCGATAATCAACGGAAGCCTTGTCGCCGATTACCTTGAGCGCGCCTTTTCGAGGGCGGCGAAGATCGGAATAAAGACCGTGTCGTTCGGCGCCGGAAGCGCGCGCAGAGTCCCTGACGGCTTTCCTCCCGATGAGGCTCTCGAACAGCTTCGCGACCTTTGCGTGCAGTATATTGCCCCGGCGGCGGAAAAGTATGACCTCACGGTCGCTGTCGAGAACATAAACGAGAACGAGACGAACATTCTCTGCCGTGTCGCCGAGGTCAGCGATTTCGTTGACGGTATCGGCAGTGACCGCATCCGCGTACTCTGCTCAAACTACCACATGGTTCTCGAGGGCGAGGACTACACCGTTATCCGCAAAATAGGACGCAACATCGCGCACGTCCACGTCGCAAGCCCGACCAAACGCTCTTATCCCACGGTGAACGATCCGCACGATTACTCGGATTTCTTCGATTCTCTCCGCTATGTCGGCTATAAAGGCGGCATAACAGTCGATGTGGGTGTCCCCGACGACGAGAACACCGAGGAGAATATCTATGCGTCGTCAATTTTCCTGCGGACGGTGATATGATGTCAGAGGCACTTTTTTTGGTGAAAGTGCTGTAAAAGCATGGGGCAAAATTGACATTTCTCACAAACTTATGATTTGTGCTTGACACGTTAAAGTTTTTGTTGTACAATATAATACAATTGTTATTTTATCCATTTTGGGAGGAAGCTATCAAATGAAAATCAAACGGCTGTTATCCTTTGCTCTCGCCTCGCTCATGATTGTCGGCGCGGCATTCACAACGGGATGTCAGAAAAAAGAAGAAGAAGTTGACGAGGACACAAGCTCAAAAAAGACCGTAACCCTCAATATGTTCATCATAACCGAAGAGGGCACGACCGAAGAGGCGGCGAAAGACGTTCAGCTTGCAATAAACGAGATCACGCTGTCCAAGTACAAGACAAAAATCAAGATTAACTACCTCACCGAGGACGAGTATTGGGATGCGGTCGATAAAGCGGAAGCCGAGACGATAGCTTTCCAGAACTCCCCCAAGGCGGCTGAGCTTATCGCGGAGTCCGAAGCTGAGGAAAAGGCGGACAAGGCAAAGGCAAACTCCGACGGTGAGGACGGCAAGACCTCCGACAAGAAAACCGATGGCGAGGAGCTTACCGACGAGGAGGAAATGGCGAACCTCGACATGGAGTATGACGCGCTTCACGAACAGGGCGACATTCTTCTCGAGAATCCTCAGATCGATATCGTTCTCGTAAACAGCTACGACAAGTACATCGAACTTATCGACGACGGAAGACTCGCGCCCCTCGACACGTATCTTTCTCTCGACAGTAAGATACTTTCGTCCTACATCTACCCGGCATTTCTCGAGGCCGCAAAGATTAACGGCGCAACCTACGGTATTCCCGTAAACGGTCCTATCGGTTCGGTTGAGTACATAATCTTCAACAAAGAGCTTCTCGACAAGTACGGCTACAAGGCTGAGGATATGACTACCCTCGAAGCTCTCGAGCCTTACCTCAACACCATAAAGGCAAACGAACCCGGCGTAATTCCTCTCGGCGGCGCAGGTATGCACCTCGGCTACGACGCATACGGTTCGGAGTACGGCACAACGGGTATCCCGGCATCCGACGGAATCGTCTCCGAAGAGATTATTTCCATTTACGATCAGCCCGACGTAAAGGCTCATTATCAGAAGATAAACGAGTATCAGAAGAGAGGTCTTCTCGTTTCCGACGAAGCCGCAAAAGAGGGCAAGACAGTTGCCGTCGATTTCAGAAAAGGCAACACCGCAAGCATCGCAAAGTGGGAGGAAGAGGACGGCTGTGAGTACGATTACGTAACCTACAGAGCTCCTGCCGCAAACAACGACGACCTTCTCGGTTCCGTGTTCGCAATAAGCGCATACTCCCTAAACAAGGAGCGCGCGATGGAGATGATAAAGCTCTTCAACATCAACTCCCGGCTTGCAAACCTTCTCCAGTGGGGTATTGAGGGTACGAACTATGAGCTCAACTCCGAAAAGGGCGGCATAGACCTTCTCAGAACCGACTATAAGATGAACACCAAGTACACGGGCAACCGTTACATAAAGTACAGACTTTCCTCCGAACCCGATATGCTTGAGGCATGGAAGGCACAGAACCTCGGAGTAAAGCTCAGCGCATTCTACGGCTACTCCTTCAGCTTCCCGGCAACCGTCGAGGGAGATACCAAGGACGCATATGCGCAGAACGTCATCACAAGCTCAGGCAAGATAGCAGAGGAAAACCTCGCAGAGCTTCTCACCGGTGAGGGCAGCTTCGATACGCAGTGGTCGGCGTTCATGAGAAAGATAAACAGCGCATACAGAGGACGTGTTTACGACGTTCAGCTCGAAACAAAGCTCACCGTTAAGTCCTACTACACACCTAAGGTAAACGCTCTCGTTGACAGCCTCGCCGGCAGTGCGGACGTTGACACCTTTATCGCAGAGGTCAAGAGCGGCATGGAGGAGCTCTTCGGTGTTCCCGGCTACGATGAGGAAGCTCTCGACGGAGTGCTCACCGCGAAGATAAAGGAACGCTACGCTGACGACAGAGCAGGCTTTGTTGACGCAGTAAAGACCGCTTTCGGCAGACTTACCGACGTGTTCATCGATAACTTCACCGCAACCTTCGACAGAGGATATTACGTCACAGGCACAAACGAGATAATCGACGAGCTTCTCGCTTCCGACGAGTACGCCGACGCGGTTGACGCGCTTCCCACCGAGGACGAAACGCCGGCGGCAGACGATAAGGCTGATACGGCAGAGACAGCGGATACCGCAGACACGACAGCGGAAGATACCGCCGATACAACCGACGAGACAACCGACGAGACGGCAGACACCGCGGCGGACACCGCAGAAGAGCAGGAAGAGCCCGTTGTTCCCACACCTGTTGCGGACGGCTTCATCGAAGCACTCAAGGCAGAGCTTGCGCCTCTCTACGGCTACTACTACACCGACGAGTTCGCAGGAGACATAGACCTTGCGTTCACCTCCGAGGTAAGACAGCTCTTCACAACCGATAAGGACGCTTTCGCCATGACGGCAAGAGAGATTTTCGTTTCGATAACCGAAAACATCGGTTACGATTACACGTACGAATCTGTAAGACCTCTCATTGAAGCAAAGTACAGCGAAACCTTCCCGAACGACGCAGAGCGCATTGCAAACACCATAGACAACAACCTCACAGCCGGCGGAATTGACGTGTTCAGAATCAACTTCATGCTCGCCCAGTTCTCCGGCTACGCAAAGTCTCAGAACGAGAAGATAGCGGCAGAGCTTGCGGCTGACGGAAACACCGCGGCAGGAGATGAAACCGCAGTTGATGAAACTGCAGGCGATGGTGAGACTTCGGCAGAGGGCGACGCCACGGCCGATGAAGAAACAACGGCAGAAGACGACGCGGCAGCTGACGGCGAAACAACCGCTGAGGGCGAAACTGACGCAGAAGGCGACACCGCAGAGACAGCTTCCGAGGCGGCGTAAATAACCGAAAAAATTCACGAAAGCGCACATTTGGCAAAATACGAGGGTAAATGTAAACTCAAAGAGAAGTAAATTGTAACATTTTTGTTTTATTCGCCGCAAAGCTCTTGTATTTTGCGCGCGTGTGTGATATAATGGTGGAGCTTTGAGCCGTTCGGCACAGTGCTTTGCGCCGTGGGCTGACAAAAACAAATTCAGGAGGAACAACATAATGGAAACAGTAATCGGCATATTGCTTTTGATCATGGCAGTATTCCTTGTTGTTGCCGTTCTTATGCAGAGCAGCAAGGATCACAGACTTTCGGGTACTATAGCGGGCGGAGCGGAGACCTTCTTCGGCAAGCAGAAGGGCAAGTCGATCGACGCTCTCCTTTCAAAGATAACGACGATCGTTGCGATTGTATTCGTTATTCTCGTTCTCGTGCTTTACTTCATGCAGGCAAAGCCGGCAAAGACAAACGACAACACCGCTGACGACGTAAACAGCGGCGTTGAGGATGTAGTCACTCCCGACAAAAACGGCGATACAACCGCTGACGACACGACGACAGACGACGTGAACACGGCAGACGATACGGCTGCTCCCAAGGCAGATGCAGATGCGAATGCAGCGGCAGGCGCCGATAACGCTGACGCCGCAGACGCTACAGACGCTGAGTAATTTTGCGCAGATTAGCGCGTTCATCGGAATAGCAATTAAAACCGCACGACATGATTTTCATTGCCGTGCGGTTTTTTTGTCGTTGTGTCGGTGCGAGGACTTACGAGGGATTACGGAGGGTCTCCGACGGCTTCTTTTCTTGGAAGAAAGCTCCGTTCGCAAGCGAACAAGAACAAAAGAACGTAAGTGTGTGTTACTTTCTTGAAAGAAAGTAACCAAAGAACTTTATCGATTTCAAAGCTAACGCTTTGAAATGGGAAGTTTTTTGATGTAATTTGGAGATAATACCACACGTCTGCGCATATATGCGCGTCAAAAGGCGGACGACGTCGTGAAATGAGCAAGACTCATCTAATCGAACATAGTACGAAAGTCGGCGACCATATACGCAAGTCGCCGACTTATATTTTTGTAGCATCAGGCTCTGTAGGACATGGAGAGAAATGCGAACTTGTTCGCATTTACTCTCGTGCAGCTTGCTGCGCCTCGGACTACGAAGTGTGTCTCCGCACACCGTTCGCAAAATTTATTACGTGCTGCGCACACGATTAAATTTTACGAAGATAAGGTTCTTCGCGAAAGCAACTCTGTTGCGTCGCCTTGTAGGGAACGGGCTTGACGAGCATATATGCTCTGTTCCGCAAGAACCACACGCAAGGCTAAGTATATCTCCCCATAGAACCGCAACAATCGGCAAGCACCATATAGATATTGAAGAAAAACGCTTCAGCGTTTTTCGACCGCAACTCCACTCTGACGAAAGCTTTGCTTTCGTACTCTCCACTCTCCACTCTTGCGAAAGCTTTGCTTTCGTACTCTCCACTCTCAATTCCCCCGGTCCGCTTTCTTTTTTGCGCTAAATTTAACTTTTTCACTCTTGACAAACGTCGGAGAATGTGGTAATATTATATTAGTTATATCGTTTAACTAATCGGAGGCGAACAAGGTGAAGATATTCCGAAAGGGCTTCAACTTTGCCCAAGACGGACCGGGCAACCGGCTTGTGTACCACGTTGCAGGGTGCAATATTCACTGCCTTTGGTGTTCAAACCCGGAGGGCATGGGTCAAAACGGCGGAGAAGATTACTCACCCGACAGGCTTGTCACGGAGGCTGTGAGCTGCAAGCCGATGTTTTTCAGCGGAGGAGGAGTGACTTTCACCGGCGGCGAGGCGACTCTCGGTTTTGAGGAGCTTCTCTCGTCACTCAAGGGACTGCGTGAGAACGGCATACATACCGCGCTTGAGACAAACGGCACGTCGCCGCATCTTGCGGAGCTGTCGGAGTACATAGATTATCTTATCATGGACTTCAAGCATTACGACGGCGAGGTTCTGAAGAGGTACACCGGCACTACCGAGGCGCAGTTTGAGAGGATAAAGAAGAATTTCGGCGAGATGTGCGAAATGAGGAGTCAGTATCACGTGAGAATACCGCTTATCAAGCACTTCAACGCCGAAGATCCCGAGCCTTTTGCGGAGTTTTTCGCACAGTTTCCGACGGAACACACCGTGTTTGAGTTTCTGAAGTACCACGAGTACGGCAAGAAAAAGTGGACGGAGGAATACAGGATAAAGGACGGCTTCGTTGATGCGGAAACGGTCGGAAAATTCAGAAAGGCGTTTGAGAACAGAGGGCTGAGGTGCGTGGAGACGTGAGAAAAGCGGAGCTTTTAAGTTATGTTCGACCTTCGGTCGAGTGAAGTGCAAGCTTCGCTTGCGTGAAGTGTTTTGCTTCGCAAAACTGTGATGTGTTGCTTCGCAACGTTGTTGTGGAAAAACTCCTTGCGTCGTTTTTCTTCAATATTTAAGTCGGTGCGAAAGTTGAGGCATGTACGATAACGGGAGGACGGTTTTAACTGAAGTTCTCATTTTTAATCGTCAATTGTAAATCAGATTAAACTGGAGGGTGATTTTATGATATACGGCACATACGAAAGCGGTACGCTCACCGCGAAGGCAAAGGCACTGTACAAAGAAGAGCGTGAGATAAAGCGTCTTGACGGATGGTTTCTTGCCAAGGAGACCGAGATGCTTTGCGACGAAAAATACGCAGGTCTTGACCCTGAGGTCAAAAAGGCGCATCTTCTCTGCGAGGTCTTGAAGAACATACCGATATCCTTAAGCGACAACGCCGTGTTTGCCGGCGTGCAGAGAGACGCATTTGCAAAGAGCTATGCGCTCATCAATCCGTCGTTCACCGTCGCAGGCTTCTCCGGCTACTGCGACCCCATGGCTATTTACAACGACATTGAGCCGAGTGCGGAGTTCCCCAAAGAGAGAATCGACCGTGTGCGTGCGTTCACGGCAAAATCAAAGATGGTCGAGATGCTCGGCGAGACCTACGGCAAAGCGGAAAACTGCACCAAAGAGGTAATTTTCTTCGTCGAGCAGGTGACGGGTCACGTTATCCCCGACTTCCGTTTTGCGCTTGCGCACGGCGTTGACGCCATGATTGCCGAGGCGAAGTCGAAGAAAGGCGAGTTTTACGAAGCGGCGGCGGTTGCTCTCGGCGGCGTAAAGATACTTGCGGACAGATATATTGCGCTTATAGACGAAAAGCTCCCCTCGTGCGGCGACGAAAGACGCCGTGAGCTTGAGCTTCTTCGCAAGACCCTTGAGAATGTTTCGTCGAAAGGTGCGGAGAACCTTTACGAGGCGATTCAGCTCTACCTTCTTCTCTGGGAGATAATGTGCCTTGAGCAGGCGCCGAACCCGTATGCGCTCTCGGTGGGCAACGCCGACAGAATATTCGAGCCGTACAGGGGAGATCTTTCGAGAGAAGAGGCGGCGGAGCTTTTCAAGCATTTTCTCGTGTTCTACAACGTCGGCGACCGTAGCTGGGCAATTTCGCAGAACGTCCTCATAAGCGGCAGAGACAACGACGGAAACGACCTCACGAACGAAATGTCGTATGCGATTCTCGACGCCTACTTTGATATGAACCTCCCTCAGCCGATACTCTCGGTGAAGCTCCACAAGAACACGCCTCAAAAGCTCTATGAGGAAATGGGACGCTTCTTCTTCTCTCCCGGAGTACTCACGCCCTCGCTCTTCAACGACGATTCGCTTTTCCCGATACTCGAAAAAAACGGCGTCGCACGTGAGGATATTCCCGATTACTCGGTCGCCGGCTGTCAGGAACCGCTTATCATGGGCAAGGACAACGGCAACACCACGAACAGCTGGCTGAGTCTGCCGAAGGTGCTTGAGATGGTACTCACCGGCGGTTACTCCGAGATTACCGGCGAGAAGCTAATCGACTGCGAGGACTACAGCCTCACGAATATAAGAGAGGTGTTCTACCGCACGCTCGACGGAGTCGTTGACAGAATGGTCGAGGCGGCGAACGGCGCTTCAACCGCACTTTCGGAGCTTCGCGTGCCTTTCCTCAGCTGTTTCATGGGAGGTCTCGAGTACGGAAGCGATATGCGAGACACAAAAAAGCAGGGTACGAAGTACAACGGAAGCGGCTGTCTCGTTCACGGTCTTACGGTACTTGCCGACTCGTTTATTGCGCTTGACGAGTTTGCGAAGAAGTACCCCGACGGCAAGGAAATGCTCGTTGACGCTCTGAAAAAGAACTTTGAGGGTTACGACGAGCTTCACGAGTTTTTGCTCTCCTGCCCTAAGTTCGGCAACAATATAGAGTCGGTTGACAATGAAGCGCATGAGATTGCCGTTCGTGTGTCGGAGCTTATCCGCTCGAAGAAAAACTACCTCGGCAACCCCTTCCGTCCCGACTTTTCGAGTCCGTCCACGCATCTTACCTACGGTTATTGGGTCGGTGCAACGCCCGACGGAAGAAAGAGCCGCGATATGCTCGGCTACGGAGTCGATCCGCTTTACGGCGAAGCATCGAACGGTCTCGGCTTCAGAATGCTCTCGAACATGAAGCTCCCCTTTGACGAATTCAACGGCGGCTACGCCTCCCACCTCGGAGTTGACCCGAAGTATTTCCGCCGTGAAACCTTCCCCGAAAAGGGACTCGAGTTTTACGACAACATAATAAAGCCGCTCTTCTTCAACGAGCTTTGTCCCGGAATTTCGCCGTTTTATCTTTACGTAAACGTCACGACTCCCGAGACTCTCAGAAAGGTTCTCGCAAATCCGAAGAAGTATGCGCCGAGCGGAGTTTACATCATGCGTATTCACGGCACTTTCGTAAACTTCCTCGACCTCTCGCCCGAGATACAGCAGGATATCATAACAAGACTTGACACTCGCTCAACCTGCATGAGCTGTTAAGTGCGGAGGACGTTTTATGAAAGCAGTCGGAATAGATATAGGAACCACAAGCGTTTGCGGCGTGCTTCTTGATTCCGAAACGGGAAAAGCCGTAAAATCGATAACTAAAAACAGTAACGCTTTTATCGATACTCAGAATACGTGGGAGAAGATACAGTCGGTCGAAAGAATAATGAGCGTCGCCGACGGCATACTCGAAAGCCTTGTCACGCCCGACACCGCTGTTATCGGAGTCACCGGACAGATGCACGGAATCGTTTACACCGACGAAAACGGAAAAGCGGTAAGTCCTCTGTACACATGGCAGGACGAGAGAGGAAACCTTCCGTATAGAGACTCCGGAAAAACCTATGCGGAGTGGGTCGGAAGCTTTTCGGGCTACGGCAACGTCACTGATTTCTACAACGCCGAAAACGGAATAAGACCGCCGCAAGCCGTCAGCCGCTGTACGATACACGACTATTTCGTCATGCGCCTCTGCGGACTTTCAAGACCCGTGATGCACACAAGCGACGCCGCAAGCCTCGGACTCTTCGACCTCGAAAGGTGTGCGTTTACCTGCGAGCTTGACGCCGAGGTCACTCCCGATTATCGCATCGCCGGTGTTTGCGGAAGGTACGGAATACCCGTGAGCGTCGCTGTGGGAGACAATCAGGCGAGTGTTTTCTCGACTCTTGCGGACGAGAGGGACGTGCTTGTCAACGTCGGAACGGGAAGTCAGGTGTCGGTCGTGTCGGAAAGACCGTCGGAGAGCCGTGACATTGAGTCGAGACCCTATTTTGAGGGAAAATACCTCCTTGTCGGTGCGGCACTCTGCGGAGGAAGAGCGTATTCGGTGCTGGAACGCTTCTATTCCGAGGTGTTCGGCTACAGGGAAAAGCTCGGCGACAACGAAGTTTACGGTATAATGAACGATATGCTCCGTGACGGAAAGGACGCTCTCGCGGTTGACACACGCTTTGCCGGAACACGGCACGATTCGACCGTCACGGGCGGCATTTACGGCATCACGACCGAAAATTTCACGCCGTCGGCACTCACAAGAGGAGTTCTCTGCGGAATGGCAAACGAGCTTTTCGATATGTACGCCGGAATGGGAGTTACCAAAACCGGACTTGTCGGCTCAGGCAACGGAATACGCAAAAACAAGGCGCTTGTCGGCATATTCGAGGAAAAGTTCGGCGCAAAGATGAAGATTCCGGCTCACCTTGAGGAGGCGGCGTTCGGTGCGGCACTGTTCGGTCTTGTCGCGCAGGGGACGTTTAAAAATGCCCGTGAGGCGCAGAAAACGATAAATTATCAGCGTGACTGAGCGTCGGCTTCTTTTCGCTCTCGAATACTAAGGAGAGAAATAATTGTATTCGGAGTGCGTCCGAAAGGACAAAATGATTTTTGCGGCGAACCGAAACATGAGTGATTTAAGGAGTATATTATGATAACCGAACCCATATTTTTTGAGCGCAACAGAGTTGGCAGAGTTTACAGCGGCGGCAAGCTTTTCGCAGACTTTTTCGGTGACGAACCCATCGACGGATTTTTCCCCGAGGAGTGGATAGCGTCGGGCGTGCGCGCCATAAACAAGATACAGAACGGCGAGCGTGAGGGAGTATCGAAAGCGGAAAACGGCGAATATTTCGACGATATGCTGAAAGAGCACCGCAGCGAAATGCTCGGCGAGAACGGTAAAATGCGTATTCTCGTGAAAATTCTCGACAGTGCCGTACGACTTCCGGCGCAGGCTCACCCCGACCGCGCCTTTTCACGCAAGTACTTTTCGTCCGAGTACGGCAAAACCGAGAGCTGGATTATTCTCGGCACGCGACCCGGAGCGAAGATTTACTTCGGCTTTAAGGACGGCGTCACCCGAGAGATTTTCTCGGCGGCGATAGACGCAAGCAAAACCGACCGCGACGCAATGGAAAGACTCATGGAGTACGTGGAGCCGAAGGTTGGAGACGTGTTCCTTGTCCCGGCGAAAACCGTACACGCAATAGGCGCAGGGTGTCTTATTCTCGAGGTGCAGGAGCCGACCGACTTCACGATTCAGCCGGAGCATTTCTGCGATGAATATGAGCTTAATGATAAGGAAATGTACATCGGACTCACAAAGGACGAAGCTGTGGAGTGCTTCGACTTCGGCAAAGCGCCCAAGGCGCAGATTATTCCCGAAACTGTTCTCGACCGTGACGGCGTGAAGGTCGAAAAGCTCATCAAGCCCTCGGACACCGACTGCTTTATCTTAAACCGCATAACGCTCACCGGCGGCGAATATACGCCGAATACGGAAAGCTACGGAGTATACATTGTCACCGACGGCAAGGGAGAGATAAAGAGGGAGTCATACAGGCGTGTGATAACCAAAGGCGACTACTTCTTTATGCCGCACTGCCTTATGGGAAAATTTACTCTCGGCGGAAATATTACCGTCGCGGAATGCTATTAACCGCGCCGTAAAGCTTAAACGGGACTCACCTTTTGAGGTAAGCCCCGTTTCTTTTTTGTGTGTAAAATCAGCCGAAATAGTTGTCGAACACCGACACCGCCGCACAGACCGTGCCGCGGTATTCGCTTCCGGATAACAGCGTCGGCGTGCGAAGTACGATGCGGTTGCGGCGTATTTTTTCCTCAATCGAGCGAATGAGCTTTTCCGGCTTGTAATTTATGCCGCCCTCGAGAATAACGCTCTCGACCGAGAAAAGGTTTGCGGCGTTGACAATGGCGCACGCAAGGTATTCCGCTTCTTTTTCGATGAGTGCCGTGTCGTCACGGTCGATGACCTCGCGCCATGAGGAATACCCTGTCCCCTCGAGTATCGACGGTATCGACGCATATCGTTCGACGCACCCGAAGTTTCCGCATTTGCAGGGTTTGCCGTTGTAGGCGATTGACGTGTGACCCAGCTCCGAGATACGCCGTACAAGTCTGCCGTCGGTCATTATCCCGGCGCCTATTCCGTCGTCAACGATAAGCGCAAGGAAATTGTCGCAGTGCCTCGCAACACCGTAGTACTTTTCGTAAAGCGCAAGACCTCCGGCTATGTTTTCAAGGTAAACCTCACCCTCAAGAGCTTTGCCGAGATTGACTCCGTGCCAGCCGTCGAAATCGGTCGGTGCGAGTATCTCCTTCTTTGCGGAGTCGAGAGGTCCTGGGGAGGTGACGCCCACGCCGAAAATGCGCTCTTGGGGTATGCCGCACTCAGCCGTCATTCGCTTTGCCGTGCGCCGAAGGATCAAAAGCGCCTCGTCTTTCGGAAAAACGCCGAGCCTTTCCTCGCAGATTATGTTTCCGCAAATATCGACGACGCCTATTTCGGCGAAGCTTCTCGTTATGTTTATGCCTACAGCCGTCATGGCTTTCGGATTGAGCTTCAGTATCAGCGGACGGCGACCGACAGTGCCGGTTTCCTCGGCCTTCGTTTCGGTGATAATCCCGTCGCGTATCATTTCCTCCGTGATTATCGTCACCGCACCCTTTGTGAGTCCGGTCTTTGCGGATATGTCGGCGCGTGAGTATTCGTTTTTCAGAATCAGGTTGAGTATCAGACGCTTGTTCTTCTCCCTCATTATGCCTGCGTTCGTTGCTTTCATGGGTTGCTCCTCGCTTGTATTTGCGTTTTGCGCCTTTTATGAAACAAGGCGACACAGCAAGCACCGAGCCTGCCGCATCGCCGGAAGGTTTCCGTTTTCTTTACTGCTGAAGCAGTTCAAACTTATAGCCTACGCCCCAAACCGTTTTGAGCGTCCACTTGTCGGACTTGCCCTCAAGCTTTTCGCGCAGTCTCTTGACGTGAACGTCAACCGTTCTCGAGTCGCCGAGGTAGTCAAAGCCCCAAACCTTGTCGAGAAGCTGGTCACGGGTGAATACGCGATTGTAGTTTGAGGTGAGGAAGTAAAGAAGCTCGAGTTCCTTAGGGGGAATGTCAACGACCTTGCCTGCAAGCTTAAGCTCGTACTTCTGAAGGCTTATCTCAAGGTTGTCGAAACGGATAACCTCGCTGTCGTCGTTGTCGTGTCCGCTGTAGCGGCGGAGAACCGCCTTGACTCTTGCGCTTACCTCTTTCATGTCGAAGGGCTTGACTATAAAGTCGTCCGCACCGAGTTCGAGTCCGAGAACCTTATCGAATACCTCGCCCTTCGCCGTTATGATGATGATAGGCTTCGAGGAAATTTCTCTTATCTCACGGCATACCTGCCAACCGTCCTTACGGGGCATCATGATGTCGAGAAGAACAATGTCCGGCTCGTATATCTTGAAAGAGGAAACCGCTTTTGCACCGTCATTCGCGGTGATAAGCTCATAGCCCTCGTTTTCGAGATAGAGCTTGAGAAGATCGCATACGTTATTGTCGTCGTCCGCAACAAGAATTTTGTATCCCATTTTTTATACCTCCCGGTGGTGATTTTGTTTTTTTTACTTTGTGTAGAAAATGTTTCGGCTGAAACATACAGCTTGAAAAAGCGTTTATTTTAATAATCAAATGTAAACAGACTTAACGATTTCGCTTTTTACACTTTATATTTTAACACACTTCAAAACGCTATTGTTTAACGTAAAGCGAATTTAATATTAACGGAATGTAAATTTGAACAAATTTAGGAGCAAAAATAAAAATTCATGCTTTAAAATCCCCGTAATTTTAACACTTTGGTGCATATACCAAAAAATATACAAAAAGCTCCGAAATCTTACGCTATAGCGTGATTTTCCAAAAGGACACATAATTTTTCGTGTGTACTGTAAAGCATATGTCCGTAACAAGACCGCACTTGACAAAGCTGCCGCATTGTGCTATAATGTCACTCGCATGACAAGATATGGTGGTGTCTCGCTTCGAGAAGCGCAACTCGCAACGGAATATGAAAAACGTGTTCACATTTCAAAAAGCATACAAAAAATAAGGGTCAAACTGTTTGAATTCGGTCAATAAATATTAAAAATATTAAATTTTGCGCAAATGTACGTATTTGCAAATGTGCTTATATTGCCGAAAAAGCAGCGCCGCAAACAATGCCGAATGTGCGGAGGGAGGAAAACCAACGGTGAAAAAGGAAACGCTTACGGAAGCTGCACGTGCGTGTGCGTTTGACGGCGCATTCTTTTTTGCACCCGATGCCGAGAAAAGGAGAAGCTTCGCCGAGGCTCTTGCACACGTCACAGAGCTTGAAAACGGTGCGCCCGAAACCGAGCTTACTCCGACGCCGGGGCGAAAGGTCGGCATAGAGGGCGGCACAAACATAGGCGGACTCGGCGAGAGAACTCTGCACCTCATTCTCAAGTACATGACGGAGCCGGATAAGAGCTTTCACGAGGTAAAGTGCGGCAGATTTTTCGCCGACATAAAGCGCGGCGGCGAGATAACCGAAGTGCAAACCAAAAATTTTCGCGCGATGAGAAAGAAGCTTGCGGCTTTTACCTCGGCACAGGACGGCGAAGAACCCTTAAAAGTGACCGTGGTTCATCCGATAGTCGAGTCGAAGACGCTCATTTGGGTTGATCCCGAGAGCGGCGAGCTTTCGGGCTTTCGGAAAAGTCCGAAGCACGAGAGCATATACGGAGTTTTTCGCGAAATATACTCTCTCGGCGACCTTCTCGAACGCAAGAATCTGAGTTTTGTTTTCCCTGTTCTTGCGTGCGACGAATACAAGCTAAAGTGCGGAAGGTCGCGCGACGGCAAGCATTACGGTGCGGCAAGGCTCAACCGCATACCGACGGAGTATCTCGGCGAGTACCGCTTTGCGAGGGGGGCGGACTTTGCACGGCTTCTGCCGGAGGAGCTTCGGTCGGAGAAAATCACGGTGAAAAAAGCGGCGGCGTTTCTCGGACTCGACAGGAGACTTGCCCACAGCTTTCTGAGGTCGCTCTGCTTCTGCGGCTTTATGCGTGTGTGCGGCAAGGACGGCGGCGGAAGAGCCGATTTGTATATGTACGATAACGGAACGGAGAACGAACCGAAAGCAACGGAGGAAGTAAAATGACAAACGATATAATTAAGGAATACTGTGCGTCGGCGAATATTGCGCTTGACGACGAAAAAGCGGCGAAGTTCGAGGAGCTTACACGCCTTTTGCTCGAGTACAACTCGCACACCAACCTCACCGCGATAAGAGACGAGGAGGGCGTTGCCGTAAAACACCATGCCGACTCGCTCGCACCTCTCGCTTACGGATATGAGCTTATCCCCGAGGGCGCACGGGTCGCCGACATCGGCTGCGGCGCAGGTTTCCCGGGGCTTCCGCTCTGCATAATGCGCCCCGACATACGTATGACCTTCATCGACAGCACCGATAAAAAGCTGCGCTTCACGAGAAGTGCGGTGTCGGCTCTCGGACTCGGAGAGGAAAGAATAGAATGCCTCACGGGACGCGCCGAGGAGATAATCGCCGACGACCGACGCGAGGATTACGACGTTGTGGTTTCCCGTGCCGTGGCGGCTCTGCCGGTACTCTGCGAGCTGTGTCTTCCCTTTGTCAGGTGCGGCGGTACTTTTATCGCATACAAGGCGTCCGGGGCAGCCGATGAGCTTAAAGCAGCGAAAAAAGCGATAACGACCCTCGGAGGACGTGTCGTTGAGGTAAGAGAGGCGGCGCTTCCCGAGACCGGCGGCGAAAAGCTCTGTCACTCGCTTATCGTAATAAGGAAAGAAAAAACGACTCCCGCAAAATACCCGAGGCGCTATGCCCAGATTGTAAAGTCTCCGCTCTGAGCTTTCGGAAGCCGTTTTCGACAAACACCGCACGCGCCTTGCTAAATATGTACGTGCGGTTAATAATTTTGAACGCAAAATTCACAAATGCGCATAAAACGTCGAAATACGCTTAATATTGTTAATATTGCTTAAATTTCTTGACTGTCACGGTGCTTTTTGACTTGATTTTTTGGTTAATATGTCAGCTTTTCGGTTTAAGTTACAATTGTGTTACAATCAAAAAAAGACTTGCAAAAAAATAAAAGATATGTTATAATAACATGCGTGAGCAAATCCTTTTTTGCGCAAAGTTTTATATTTCTTAGGAGGAAACAAAAAATGAGAAAATCGACAAAGTTTCTCGCGTTGCTTCTCTCTGTGCTTATGTTTGTAAGTGCGTTTGCTTTCGGCACGTCGGCCGCGTTTACCGATGTACCCGCAAACAATGCCGCTCTTTCCAATGCGGTAAGCCTTCTTGCAAGCCTCGGCATCACCAAGGGAACAACCGAAACGACATTCGGCACGTCTGAACTCGTAACGCGTCAGCAGATGGCCGCATTTATTTTCAGACTTATGATGAAGGGTAAGTCCGTTGAGGGCGGAGAGAACAATTCTCCTTTTACCGACCTTGACGATCCCACTTTCTATTCCATGATTAACTGGGCTAACTCCCAGGGCGTTATCAAGGGCACAAGCGCAACAACGTTCAACCCCAAGGGCAATATCACCCTTCAGGACGCATACGTTATGCTCGTTCGCGCTCTCGGCTACGAGAAAGAAGAAAGCTTTGTATATCCCCACGGTTACATAGACAAGGCTGAGAAGATTGGCCTCGACGAGGATCTTCCCGCTTCCGTAAACTACTCCACCAAGCTCACCAGAGGAAACGTTGCTATTCTTCTTCACAACGCTTTCTATGCCGACATGGCTACATACGAGATCGGCTACAGATCTCTCGGCTATGAGATAGTAGGCTACAAGGCTGACGGCACAGCCCTCATCAACAGCCTTGGCGAAGAGCCTTACAAGGAATACGACACCATCGCAGAGAAAATCTACGATGTAAAGAAGACCGTTCAGAGAATAGTTGCCACAACCAACTACAAGCTCGACAACTATGATCTCACAAGAGACGACGGCGGCGACTTCGTAACCTTCGACGTTATTCCCACAAATAAGGATCACAAGAACGACAAGCCTCTCGGCTCTGTTGAGTTCTCTGAGCTTGGTCTCACCGGCAAGCCCGACGACTACTTCCTCGCAGACTGTATCGTTTACGTAAAGGACGACGACGTTCTTGCGGCTGACTCTCTTCTCGTTAAGAAGACAAGCGTGAAGGGCACGTTCGACCTCACCACAGGCTCTGCCGACAAGGATTTCTGGCCCTCAAGCGCATCCAACTTAAGCGACAGAACCAAGGAAAAGAGATACAGAGTGTTTACCGGCACAATGACTGTTGACGGTCTTACTGCGGCATTCTTTGATGTTCCGTTCAAATTTGCCAAGGATGTTCCGTTCAACGAAAGAGACAGCGTTCACACAAAGCTCGTTTTCCTCGGCGCAGACGATGATGCTGATCCCGACGATGAGGATTACACTCCCGCATTCAACTTTGAAGCTGACAGAGACCCCTTCGGCAGAGGCTCTGAGTTCTATGACTCTTCAGACTTCACAAGACTCAAGGTTGATGCGAAGAGCAGCAGCGACACCTACATTCCCGGTCTTTACTCCAACTGGGGTATCTATACGGCAATCGGCCGCGGTCACGCTGACGGTGCAGCATATGAAATGGACGTTTGGGATTCCAACGGCGACGGTCTTATAGACTATCTCTGGTACAAGCCCTACACCATAGGCAGACTCAACACTACCGAGGGTGAGTATACAAAGGATCTCCACGGCGACACAATCCAGAACTACTACTCCTGCATTATGGAAGACGACGGTTATCCGACGATATACACCGACGGCGCATACATCGTAGGACCTAAGCCCGTAAACAAGAAGTTCGCAACCGCATATGTAAACGGTCCCGCAAACTACATCAAGATCGGCGAAATTATCGACGCAGACCCCATTCAGAGAACGGTTACAAAGAGAGTTTCCGACCAGTCCCCCGTTTACTTTGACCAGGGCGGCACAATTCACCGTTGGGGCACAAACATGAGATACATCGGTCTCATGAGTGCGGTAGGCTCGATTTATCCTCTCTCCAACTATATGCTCACCGGCTACAGATACACCGGCGTAAGCAACTTTACAAGCGGCTCCCTCACATTTGAGCTCGGCGACAGCGCAGAGTGCATACTTTACAACGGATGCATTGTCTACGCTTCCGGCAAGTCCAAGGCTAACATCGGCTCTACCGACTATGTCATGATAGTTCCGAATGAGGGCAGTGACTACGCATATTCCATTGCAACCGCAAACTCCGTAAACGGCATACTTGATGACAAGAACAACTACCTCAACATCTACAAGGACGGCGAGGAAGTATCCGTCAAGGTTAAGACCATAAAGAACGACATCATGGGCGAAGCTAACGGTATCGACTATGTTAAGACCTACGCAACACCCAAGGCGAGCGGCAAGAAGGGCGAGCTCAGATACGACTTCTCGAATTATGTCGGCAAGCTTCTCAAGTACACAACCGACGCTGACGGTCTCTACACCTTCGAGGTAGCTCCCATCAAGTGCTTCAACGATATCGACGTTCTCTCCGATGACGACGACGATACTCTCTACTACGCATTAAACGGTTACGACGGCGGCGTTACCTCCGCAGGCTTCATCAAGAGCAGCGGCAACTACTACAAGTTCGTTAAGAAGAACTCGAACGAAGTTAAGGATTCCGTAGCACCCAGCGAGCTTCTCAACTTCACAAAGGATACAAAGGTTGTTATTAAGTCTATCGACTCCGACGGCGAGGCTACATGGACCGAATACACCTACGACAAGAAGCCGAACTTCGGCAACGATATTCTCTTCACGAATATCATCTATGTTGTAAGAAACAACCCGAACTCCACAAAGATTGAGGATCTTGTATATCTCTACGCAGAGTACGAGGACGAGCTCAGCGAAAGCGGCAACTCCAAGGTTCTTGACCTCAGAATTATTAAGGATTCCTACATCAACAGCGACGGCGACGACGGAGACAAGACCGTATGCTACGACGTATTCGACCCGTTCACCGGCGAAGAAGAGCTTGGCTACAAGTCCTACAACAACGACACCTCCCAAATTGCGGAGATCGGCGGACTCGTACTTCTCACCAACAAGCAGGTTGCGGATCACATCGATTCCGGTAGCCTCAACACCACCGGTGATATGTGTACCTCCGACGTTACAATGTCCAAGGTAAGAGCCGGTGACGTTAAGTTCGGCTACTCCATAGTCGAGGACTTCGATCCCGGTTCCGGCTACCTCTACGTTGATGGCTGTGCAACAGAGTTCGTTGTAGACGACGACACTATTGTAACCTTCCTCGACCTCACGGGCAAGGAGCCTAAGTTCTCCAAGAAGTCATCTTCCATCCTCTCCTCTACGAGCAAGACCTACAGAAACGGCATCGGAGAGACACTCAAGGTATTCGTTTCCTCCGCAGAGGTTAAGAAGGAAGACTACGAGAGAGCGGTTGCTATTATCGTAGTTAAGGACGAGCCTACAAAGTAATCAGACTTTCATCTGAAAATAACTCCCTCCGATTAAGGTCGGGGGGAGCTTTGTATTTGGTCGCATGGCTGCGATTTTTGAAGAACGTAATGCGTTGACATAAAAAAGAACCGCTCTCCGTAAAAAGGGGGCGGTTTGGTGTTATTTGCCGAATAAGTCGCTGTGCGTGCCGGTGCGGACAAGGGTGAGTACGAGAACATCTCCGTCGAGACGGTAAATGAGAAGAAGATCCGGCAGAACGTGACACTCCCTGTGACCGTTCCAATTTCCGGTTAAAGCGTGGTCTCGGTATTTTTGAGGAAGAGTCTCGCCACGTGACAACGCTCGTATAATGTCGTCGAGGCGTGATATGTCGGAATACCGCTTCATTGCAAGCTTGTAATCCTTTTTGAACTGCGTTGTCCAAACTATCTCCCTGTTCACTTTTTAAGCTCCTTAAGTGCTTCCTCCACGTCGGAATAATGCTTTACGCTCGGGTCTTTTGAAATTCTTTCGGCTTCAAGCATTGCCGCAACGGTTTTCGCATTCGGCTTAACGTCTGTCTCGGAAAGTCTCACCTCGAACGGAAAACCGCCCACTCTGAGCGACTGCCGAAGAAATACATTGATTGCCGTTGTAAGATTCATGCCGAGTTCACCGTAAAGCGCTTCGCACTGCTTCTTTACCTCGCTGTCCATACGGACACTGAAATTCGTGCTTGCCATGATGTATGCTCCTTTGCACTTAATTACACTTATATTATACGCCTATTGCGTTGCAGAATCAAGCTTCCGGACGCAAAATGTTGTAAATCAGATGTTAAATTTCTCGGCATTGCTCCGGTATGTTGTCACTGAATGCCGTCAACCAGAAACACTCTCACCTCGACCCCCTCCTTCTCACACGTCTCAATCACGAACCGAGTCCCCCGGGATTTCCCGTCCCAAAGGGCAAGGACGAGGTCGGCGGCGTCTATTATTTGAAGATTGCGCTTGAGCGGCGCACCCCTGCCGAAACGGCGGTAGTCCGGCAAAAACTCCGTGAGCTTTATCCCGTGAGCATTTGCGTATTCCCTTGCAAGCGTGTCAACGCCTTTCGCTCCGCCCGAGATTATTTCGTCCGTTTCCTCCGGCAGATACTTTCCGAGGTCGAGCTGTTCTATGCCTCTTGACCCTATTATTGCAACTTTCATGTTTTTTCTCACTTTCTATGCGTCATTATTGCGTCATTTGCGCATAACATTATACCACGGTGGTAAAATAATGTCAATACTTCATCAAAGGTGAGTCATGATATGAAAGATAATCTTCCCCGTTACACTCTGCGTGTTTCGCAAATGCTCTTGGATAAGCTCGCCTACATCGCCGAATACGAGGGCAGAACCAAAAACAAAGAGCTTGAACAGCTGATAAAGAAGCGTGTTGCGGAATTTGAAAGCGAACACGGCAAAATTGAAGCGGAGAAAAATGATTGAGACCTGCGGCACTGTAGTTTGACGGATTGCTCCCTGCGAATGGGAGCTTTTTTGCTGTCAATTTCCGATTCGGTGAAGTCGGTGAACATACATTGAACACATTTTATGTCTAAACCTGCAAAATGACAACGAAATATTGTATAATAGCATTAAGATATTTTTGAGGTGATTATATGGCTACAAAGTGCCTGACAATACGAATTGACAGCGAAATGCTCGACAAGCTTCACTGCGTTGCGGACTATGAGGGGCGCTCCGCCAACAGCGAAATTCTCATTCTCATTCGTGACGCAATCGAGAAGCACGAAAAAGAACACGGCAAAATAGAGTTCGGGAAGAAGGATTGAACGCTTCCCCCCTCTGCCGCCTGATACGTGATTTGCACCGCTCTCGCAAGGGGCGGCTTTCGTGTTCGCAATAAGATAAAAAGAGCACCCGGGTACAGATTAAGCGTCCGGGTGCTTGCGTTTTTACGTGTTATGCGTGTTATGCTGCGTTATCAATAATTAGTTTTTTCGGCTGCGACGATGATGTACTCGTTTCCGAGGTCGCCCAGTGCCTCGAGAGCCGCCTTTGTTTCGATTTCGGCATTGAAGTTTTTGCCGTTCTTCTGAATCATGATGTGGCCTGCCGCCTGAACGAAAATGTTGTCGGTGTACTTGATCATACTGCCGCCGTCTGCGTATGCGGAAACGAGCTTGTTCTTGCTTCTGTCGAAAATATTGTTTGTCGCTTCAAAATTCTTTGTGTCGGGAGTGGTGCTGCCGTTTCTTATAAGGGCCGTAACTCCCGTATCGGGACGCTGATCATGACCGAAGCCGCCGCCCATTCTGAGGATATTGTTCTTGATATATATGCCGTCCTGACAAGAAGGCGCTTCCTCGCATGTGCCAACAAATATCTCTATTGCGTATACGCTTTTTTCAATCACATTGTTCATATAACGGATATTACTGTTTTTGACGTGCGACTTCTGTCCGGATTGATGAGTAACCGCTGCATCATATGCCTGCCTTATGTAGCAGTTGTCAACCGTGTAATCGACCGCCTGACCGTAAATCTCTATAGCGTTTCCGTAGGGAGTCGGCCATGTTCTGTTGTATGCGCCTATTTCGGTTTGGATAGAGCCGCCTATCCAGTACATCTCGCAGTTCGACACGGTGAGTCCGGAGGTACTGCCGAAGCCGATGCCGTGAGAGCCGGCGTATGCGATTTCAAGGTTATCTATAGTCACGTTATCCGCCCTGTAATTGACGGCACATATCGTGTGCTTTTTCTTTGCCATCTCAATCTCGCCGTAAAGTGAGCCGGGGTTGCCTTCTTCACATCTGAGATACAGCTTGTGCGTACCCTTGTAGTCATGGTAGAAGGTCATGTTTTCGGTGAGGTCATGGTAGTCATTGAACTCGCGGTTTGCCCTGTAGTCGAGATGTATGCCGTTCGCCTCGTCCGAGCGGATGACCTTTCTCGCCTGATTCTCACCGTCGAAAACAACATTTCCGATATCGATATCGTATTCGTCTGCATATTCCCAAACATTTTTGACGTCGGTTTCGTGCCAAAGAGCAGGGTCTGCCGAGTTTTTGTCCCAACCGTATATACGGGGCTTCCTTCCCTCGCCGTATGCCGAATAGGTCACGCCGATTCTGACTACAAGCTGACCTCTGAAGAGGTCGCCTCTTCTGAAGAATACGCCGTCGCCGGGTGCGAGCTCGTCGGTACTTGCTCTTGCGAGAGTACGCCAAGCCGTAGTCTCCGAAAGACCGTCTGCGGAGTCGTCGCCGTCATTGCTGACATAGTACTTTTTTCCCTTAACGGTAACCTCGGTTTTCGTGTTTCTTATCTCCTCTATACGCTTTGCCGCAACGGAATCGATACCTTCGATAATCTCCTCCGGCGTGAGTGTCAAGGCCGCACAGCGAAGCTCTCCTACGTAATCTTTCGCCGTAACGGCATCCTTTGAAAGCTCAAATTTTCCCATATCACTACCTCCAAACTACCTGCCGCCGAAAGAAATGCAACGGCAGGTAGTATTCACATCTTTATCAGTAATTCAGCTTATCGGCCGAAACGATTATGAACTCATTGTTCTTGTCGCCGAGGGCTTCAAGTCCGGATCTTATTCCGACATCGGAAAAGAAATTCGTTCCGTTCTTTTGAATTACAACATAACCCGCAGCCTGAACGAAGAGGTTGTCGGTGTAAACCAGCATACTGCCGCCGTCGGTGTGTGCGGAAACAATCTTTCCTTTGCTTCTGTCGAAGATGTTATTCGTTGCGGTAAAGTTCTTTGTGTTTTTCGTGATACCGCCGTTTCTGATGATTGCTGTGACTCCGGTGTCGGGACGCTGATCGTGACCGAAGCCGCCGCCTTTTCTGAGGATGTTGTTCTCGATATAAATATCCTCATGTACCGATCTACCGTCTTCGTCCTCGCCGACGAATATCTCGATGTCGTATACGCACTTCTCAATTACATTGTTTGTGTAATGAACATTCTTATGTTTTCCAACACCGGACTGATGTGTTACACCGGCATCGTATGCCTGCCAAATATAGCAATTGTCAACCGTATAATCAACCGCAGAACCGTATATCTCAATTGCGTTTCCGTATGGGGTCGGCCATGTTCTGTTATATGCTCCTATTTCCGTCTGGATAGAGCCGCCTATCCACTTAAGCTCACAGTTCGTGACGGTAAGTCCCGAGGTTTCGCCGAAGCCGATACCATGTGAACCGGCATAAGCGATTTCAAGGTTGTCAATCGTTACGTTCCTTGCGGTGCCGCCCTGAATGGTGTGTTCCTTCTTTGCCATCTCGATTTCCTTGTAGAGTGAGCCGGGGTTCCCTGCCTCGCAACGAAGGTAAATCTTGCCTGTACCCTTGTAGTCGTGGTAGAAGGTCATGTTCTCGGTGAGGTCATGGTAATCATTGAACTCGCGGTTTGCTCTGTAGTCGAGATGCTTGCCGTCCTTTTCGTCCGAACGGATAACCTTCCTTGCGGTTGTTGCGTCGTCAAATACGATGTTACCTATATCCAAGGTGTATTTTTCGGCATACTCCCATACGCTCTTGACATCGGTTTCCTTCCAGAGTGAGGGATCTGCGGAGTTCTTATCCCAGCCGTAAATCTTCGGCTTTGCACCATCGCCGTATGCGGAGTAGGTAACGCCCGTTCTCGCTCTTATCTGACCCCTGAAAAGGTCACCTCTCTTGAAGAGTACGGCGTCTCCGGGATTGAGGCTCGTCGTACTTACCTTCTTAAGTGACTGCCATGCGGTAGCTTCGGAAAGTCCGTCGGCAGTATCGTCGCCGTCTGCGGCGACATAGTAGGTTTTGCCGGTAACGGTAATATTTGTCTTTGTGTTTCTTATTTCGTCTATACGTTTCTCGGAGATAAGATCTATTCCCTCTGTAACAGCTTCTGCTGTGAGCGTTGAAGCGGACTTGCGAAGCTCGGCGATATAGTCCTTAGCCGTCTTTGCGTCGGCGGAAAGCTCGAACTTCTTCACTGTCTTGTCAACCGTCCAAACAGTCTTTCCGTCAACGGTGCTTTCACTTGAGCCGGCAATGATGTAATCCTTTGCCCAGTGAGTTGCAACGTCATTGAACTTGTTTGCAAAGTCTGCGCTTTCTGCGGTTTTTCTGCCGAGGAAACGATCGGTCATGGTGACAAACTCCGCCCTCGTTATCGTACCCTTGGGACGGAAGGTACCGTCGCTGTAGCCGTTTACGATGCCGATTGAGGCGAGAGCCGCTATTGCTTCAAGGTTGTTCTTAGCGGTGACGTCCGAGAAAGAGGGAACTCTTACGGTATCGGATTTGCCGAGCTGATAGAGAAGTCCGCAAACTTCTTCGCGTGTGATTGGAGCAGTCGGTGTGATAACACCGCCCTTTTTCTCCATGAAATCGAGAAGTCCGAGACTCTCGAGATACGCAACGTTTGAAAAGTACCATGCGTCTTTCGGAAGGTCGGTGAGCTTTGTTTCGTACTTGCCGCTTTTTATCTCGTCCTCTGCTGCGATAAGACGGGAGATCATCGTTATCGCTTCGGCGCGGGTTATGGTGTTCTGCGGACGGAAAGTACCGTCGGAATAGCCGTTGATGAATGCACCCTCCGCTCTGACTTCGATTTTCTTTTTGGCATCCGCAGCGTCGGGATCGTATTTCTTTACCTCGTCGAACTTGGAAAACCAATCGGATTTTGCGAGAGGATAACGGGAAACGTCGAGAATGCGCTTGCCCTCGACTCGATTCTGTGAGTCGTCTCCCACGCAATTTACGACAGTGCCGCCGAGTATTGTGATATATGCGTCGCCCTTGACGGTCTTGTCCGCACCGTCGGAGCCGTTGTTGTTGCCGCCGTTTATCGAGCCGATGTTGCCGCCGTAAACCGTTATGTGCGTCGAACCCCAGATGTCGGCATTTCTCGAGCCGCCGCAGATTGATGAGTACGTGCCGCTGTAAACCGTGACGTTTGTGTCTCCGTCAACGCCGACGTTCGTGTCTCCGCCGCCTCTTATAAGAAAGTCGGTCTTCACACCCTCGTCTCTGTAGACTCTGATTCCCTTACCCATGACAAGATTGTGACCCTTTGCGTTGAGGTAAGCATAGTCTCTTGTTATCCTGAAGGTGATGTACTCTATTCTGAGAGGACCGTCGGGGTTGAGTGCGCGATTCCAGACAAAGGTTGAGTTTTCGTCGTAACCGGTTATGGTTATTTCCTTCATTCCGTCGGCTTCTTTTGCAAACCATGTGGCGCCTTTTTCGGGAGTGTAGGTGTCAACGACTGCGACCGTGCCGCCTTCGAGACCGAGAATTTCAAACGCTCTTGTCAGCGAGGACACGGGGATATCCTTTGTTGAGCCGTCGTTGTCATCGTTTCCGGTGTCGTCAAGGTAAACAATTTTGCCTTCATAATCGCTCTCATCGAACGCAGATACGAAAGGCATTGCGGTAATGACAAGAAATACCGCAAGAAGAGCTGCAAACAGACGTGTGTGTTTTTTCATGTTGTTTCTCCTTTTCATTGCAAAATTAGGCTTACACCCGTAACTATATTATACACTGTAAAATTGTAGAAGTCAACATAAAAAACGCCAATTTGCCGCAAAAAAATTGCGTTTTTTAACAATCATTTGCGCTTTGTTTATATTTATGCACGACTGATTTCACATATCGCAGTGCGTCGAGTTGGTCGGGATCAAAGGTAGAATCGAAATTGAGGGCAATTTCTACGGTGACTGCCGCACCGATGTCGGTGAGCGTTTTTATGTACTTTGCAAGGTTCTCCTTGGAAATCTTACATCCCGGTTCACCCCACGCATGAAATTGATTGCCGTCAGAGGACAGACCGAGTGGAGCAAGGATGTGGCAGAGTGCGCCGTCGGCGAACTTACCGTTTTCGGGGTAAATGTTGAAGTCGGTGTATTCTCCGGCAATATAATCCTCATCTATAAAGTTTTTTTCAAAGCCGGGACGTATTCCGTTATTGAAAGCAATTGCCGCTTCGGGATTGCCCTTCCTGCAGGCGTCGTAATAGCGGCGTAGAAGGCGGTCGCTGTAGTTAAATTTGAACACGCATTTTTCGTTATAACAGCCGTCGAACCACCAGCCGCTGATTTTGTTGCCGTAGCGGACGGCGTATTCCTCAACTACCGACGCCCATTTTTCGACGAAGCTCTCGCTTACGTTCTCTCTCGGTTCGACGAAGCCGAATTTTCTGCCTATGCTCTCTTTTTTCCACGGACCGTCGCCCGTAAAGTAGAGAAAGAGCTTTATACCGTACCTTGAGAGCGATTTTGCAAGGTCGAGAGGGAGATCTCTGAACGAGCAAGCCTGACCCGGCTTTGTGCCGGCTATTCTGTCAAAGGTTTCGTTGGGAGCGGCGAGGTATTCGGTCCCCTGCATAAGCGTGAAAACGTAATAAGACGCACCGGCTTCATTGAGCTGATGTGCGATTTTGTCGGTATCGACTCCGTCAACGAGCTCGTTCCAGCCGACGACACCTCTTCCTTGATTTACTGCCTTTTCGGGGTTGTTTTGCTGTGTGTAGAGAAAATGATTGAACACGCCGTAGTGTCCCGAGAGTACCTCGAGTCCTTTAATCATGATTTTTCCTCCTTATTGCCTGCAGCATACCTGCGGTAAGTCTGCGGTTTTTCAGTCCCGATTATAATCTTCGAAACGCCGTTTGTCAACCGCTGAGTCCGAACACGACAAAATTGCAAAACTTCGTGACAAAATATTTAAACTTTTCGGTATTCGACGGTAATTTTTAATGAGAGGTAATGCTTTATTCACCATGTTTGCGATTTACCGATAATAGCACAAAAAACGGGAGTGTTCTTCGTCAAAAATTTAGCGAAAAATTAACTTGCCAAAATGAATGAAACGTGGTATACTTATACAATAAAATCGTAGTATCGGTACATGCAGGAGGGAGCCGCAATGAATCAAACCGAAGCGATACTCAAAATAATAGAAGCCGAGAAAGCGGCGAAATCGCACCTCTCGGAGCTTGAAGAAAAGAAAGTGTGCTTTGCCGGGGAGACAAAGCGCATAATCGAGGCGATAAAAGCCGAAGCTTACAAAAACGCCGATGCCGAGATAGAGAGGCGCAAAGCGGAATTTGCAAGGTCTCAGACGGCACGTGTCGAAAAAGAGAAGAAAAAGTGCGCCGAGGAAATCTCACTTATCGAACGCAAAAAGAAAGAATCTCTCGAAGCTGCGGCGGAAGAATGCTTCCGTGAGATAGTCGGCGGTTAAGGGGGCGGGCAATATGGCTTCACCGTTTCCTTATTCGGCGATAATCGCAAAGTGCCGTGCAATGTCGGCAAAGCTTCTCAGGTACGACGACTACGCTGCTCTTTGCTCGTCGTCGGGACTTTCCGAGGCGGCGGCGTACCTTTCGCAGCACGGACTTTACAGCGATGAGCTTTCGGGCGTTTCGCTTTCATACATAAACAGAAGCAGTCTCGAGGAGCTGTTTGCTCACGGCTTCGACCGCATCTGCGGAGAGCTTCTTACCTTCGCCGGCGGCGACCTTAAACGTGTTATCGGCGTCGTCACCAAGAAGCGTGAGGTGGCAAGACTCATCGACCGTGCTTTCATATGCGCCTCGGGAAATACGGCGGAGGGTGTGAAAGCCGAGAGCACGGAGGATTTCCTCAATTCGGTTCGGGGTACGGTGTATTCCGATATCGCCGTGCGGTGCGTCCGTGACGGAAAGCTCGACTGCAACCGCCTTGAGTCTGCACTCTATTCGCACTACTTCGAGAGCCTTTCCGAAGCGGCGTCGGGCGCCGGGGACGAAGATGTCGCCGATATGATAGACACGCTTATCGATTACAGAAGCATCGATGTCATACTCCGTGCAAGAAAGAACTTCGGCATGAGCGCAGAGGCGATATATCCGTTTCTTCCGCCGAACACCGCCGACTGCAAAAAGGGCGGCAAACGCTTCACAAGAGCGGAGCTTATGTCGTTCTGCTCACTCGGCGAGGAGGAACTTCGCAAGAAGCTCGAAAAGCGTTTCGGCTCGGATTTCTCGGAAAAGAATTACCTTGACGCAAACTACAGGAATATGTTCCTTTACAAATATTACAGAAAAGCCTTCGCAAGCATGAAGCCCTCGTTCGGCGTGCCTTTCGCCTTTATAGGACTTTGCGAAACGGAGCTTACAAATCTCGTACACATAATAGAGGGTCTGCGGTATAAGCTGCCGCCCGAAAAGATTCTCGAATGTGTGTCGGCAATGCAAGAGGTGAGAACGTAAGGCATGGCAATACTTAAACAAAAATTCGTGACGGTGCGGACCGCTGCGGAAAATCTCGACCGTGTGCTGTCGGTGCTTGCCGCTGACGGTGATTTCTTCGCCGAGACCCCCGACGCCGCCGGAAAGAACACACGCTTTGCCGCAGACGCCGGTGAACAGAACCCCTATTCGGCAATGGCGGAGAGGATAGCCGCACTTTCGGAGGAAATAAACGTCATAGGCGTAAAGCCCGGAGTTAAAAAGGGTGCGTCCGGCGCGGCAAAGAAAAACAGCGGCACGGGCGGCGACGGTTTTATCAACGGCGTTGCGGACTACATAGAGAAGAGTTCCGAAAAGCTCTCGGAGCTTACGCATACCTGTGATTCCATAAAGCACGCACTCGACGAGGACAACAAGATTCTCGAACAGCTCGGTCACTTAAAGGGAGTCGATATCCCGATAGAGGAGCTGTTCAGCTTCAAGTTCTTCAAAATACGTTTCGGTTATATCCCGGCGGAAAACTACGAACGTCTCAAGATGTACCTCGGCGGCATGAAGAGCGCAATCTTTACCCCTTTCAGCGAGGAAAAGGACAGCGTCTGGGGAATGTATTCGGTAATCGCACGCCGTGAGGACGAGGTCGACGCCTCCCTTGCCGCAATGGGCTTCAAGCGTGTGAGAATATCCGAGAGGGTAACGGGCAATCCCGAAAAGGCGTATGAGACCTTCTCGAAAGAGCTTGCCGAGATAAAGCAGGGATACGACGACGTACACGCAGAGCTTATGACTTTTGCCGGTGAGCTTGCGGAAAAGCTGCCGTCGTTCTCCGAGGAACTCTCCGTGATGTCTGAGGCGTTTGAGCTGAGACGAAAGACGGTCATAAACGGAGAGACTGCGTCGATAGGCGGCTGGGTGAGCGCAAAGAGACTTGCAGACTTTGAAAAGAAGCTTACGGAATGTGCCGGCGGCGTTACGGTAACGTCGAATGACCCCGGCGACACCAACCTCACTCCCCCCACAAAGCTCAAAAACCTTGCGATATTCCGTCCGTTCGAGAGCTTCGTCACAATGTACGGCGCACCTGCCTACAACGAAACCGACCCGACGGTGATGTTCGCTCTCACGTACTCGATATTCTTCGGACTTATGTTCGGCGACGTCGGACAGGGAGCGGTAATAATGCTCGTCGGACTCTTCCTCTACTTCGTGAAGCACGTGAACCTCGGCGGCATATTCGCTTTCGTCGGTGCGTTCGCAATAGGCGGAGGATTCCTCTACGGCTCGGTCTTCGGAAACGAGGAGCTGATACACGGCTTGTTCGTGCCGAGTGAGAACATAAACGGAACGCTTCTTGCCGCCGTGTCGATAGGCGTCGTCATGATAATCGTGTGCGGCATTGTCAACATCATAAACGGAATACGGCAGAAAAAGGTCGATAAATACCTGCTCTCACCGAACGGTCTTGTGGGCATCGCATTCTACGTTTCCGCACTCGTCGCCGCTCTCGGTATGTTCGGCATGATAGAGTCATCGATAGTCCCGATAGGCGTGCTGACTGCGGTGATTGTCGTTTGCACGGTGCTTCTCTTCGTGAGAGAGCCGCTCTCGAAGCTTCTCGAGAAACGCCGCGACTGGCTGCCGTCGAACATAGGCGAGTCGGTTGCCGAGAACTTCTTCGAGCTTTTCGAGGTCGTGCTTTCCTACGTCACAAACACCATCTCGTTTATCCGTATCGGCGCATTCGCACTCAGCCATGCCGGCATGATGACGGTCGTTTATCTGCTTGCTTCAACGCCGACCGGCTACAATCCCGTGATACTCGTGATAGGAAATCTCGTCGTTATCGGCGTCGAGGGACTTATCGTCGGAATACAGGTTCTGAGACTTGAGTTCTACGAGCTGTTCAGCAGATTCTATTCCGGAGACGGAAGAAGCGCAAAGCAATAAGCGCGGACAGCGTTGTTATAAAGTTTCGGTCAACCGTCAAAGAGAACCGCGCACATTCGCGACATACAACGATAAATACATAATGAGAAAGGACACACACCATGAACACAATAGTTTTCGTATCTCTTTTCGCACTGACACTCATTCCTCTCGCACTTAATTTTCTCGGAGTAACAAAGACAGTATCCGCAAAGAAAAAGGCTCTTGCTGTAAACATCGTATCGGTATTCGCAGTATGCCTTCTCGCTTTCTGCTTCACCACAGGTACGGTATTCGCAGCCGACGCCGGCGAAGCTGAAGCCGCAGGTGAAGCCTACTACGCTCTCGAACACGTAAGCATGGGCGCCGGCGTCGGTATGTTCGCCGCAGCTCTCGCTACCGCCGTTTCCTGCATAGGCGCAGGTATCGCCGTTGCAAGCGCCGCCTCCGCCGCAATAGGCGCTATCTCCGAGAACCCCGGCGTATTCGGTAAGGCGATGATCTTCGTTGCGCTTGCAGAGGGCGTTGCGCTCTACGGTATGCTTATCTCCATTCAGATTATCAACCTTATGTAATTTTCCCCGGGGTACTTTCTATGAAAATGTACGTTATATGCGACAACACCGACACTCTCACGGGAATGAGACTTGCCGGAGTCGAGGGAAAGGTCGTGCATGACAGAGCCGGCGTCATAGAGACGATAAAAGAGACGGCGGCGAGAGACGATGTGTCGGTGGTGCTGATAACGTCGGTTCTCAAAGGACTCTGCAACGACTATCTCTCGGATTTTATGAAAAAGCACCCCGAGCCGCTGTTTCTCGAGATCCCCGACAGACACGGCGCAGGGCGCGAACACGGTTCGATAGCGAAGTTTATCGAGAGCTCGATAGGACTCAAGCTGTGATTTGCATAACAATCCCCTTATCGAAGGAAGGACAGATATGGACAACATAAGAATGCCGTATTCGGACGAGGAAAAAATAGCGCACTTTTTCCGCGAGGTCGGACGCGAGTTTGACAGACGGGAAAAGGAACAGAACGCCGCCCTCGAAAAAGAGCGTGAAGCGGCAGTTGAAAAGGCACGTGCGGATATCGCCGCCGAAATAACCGCCTACAAAAATGCGAAAATCGGAGAGTATATGTCGGAGCTTTCCGGCAAAACCTCAAGGGAAATACTCGACGCAAAGCACAAGAGCCTTTCGGCGACGGAGAAGTTCATCGATGAAATAAGAGCATGCGTCGAAAGGAAGCTGCGTGAGTTTACGGCGGACGAGGACAAATACTTCGTTTACCTCGTAAATTCCTGCAAGAGAGCCGCCGCATTCGTCGGAGAGGGCTTTGAGATGTACCTTTCGCCGCAGGACGCCGAACGCTTCGGAGAAAAGCTTGCCGATGCCGCCGGTATGCTCTGCACGGTAAACCCCGACGAAACAATAAAGCTCGGCGGACTTCGTATGTGTCAGAACGACAGAGGCATTTCGGTTGACGAAACCCTCGACGCAAAGCTCGACGGAAAAATGGACGAGTTTGCAAAATCCGGAATCTGACGTGACACGAAAGGAAGGAATTTCCCAATGGATTATTCAATTTACGGAATAAACGGACCGATAGTCAGGATCCTCGGCAAAACCGACCTCTTTCTCCACGAAACGGTGAACGTCGGAAACGAGGGACTTGTCGGCGAGGTCACGTCGGTGAACAGCAGTGAAACCGTAATACAGGTCTACGAGAATACAACGGGACTCCGTCCCGGAGAACCCGTTCACGGAAACGGCACGGCACTGTCGGCAACTCTCGGTCCGGGACTTCTCTCGGGTATATACGACGGCATCTGCCGACCGCTGACCGAAATAGAAAAGAAGAGCGGCGCGTTTATCGGCAGAGGTATAAATGTGCCGACGATATCGCTCACGAAAAAGTGGAAGCTCACTCTTAAGGTAAAGTCCGGCGATGTGCTTCGCGAGGGTATGATTTACGGCACTTGCCCCGAAACCTCGTCGGTAGAGCACAGATTCACCGTGCCTGTCGGCTTTGAGGGCGGCGTTGTCGAAAGCACCGTGCCGGACGGCGAGTATACCGTGGAAGAGCCTATAGTCAAGGTAAACGTCGGAGGCAAGACGAAAGAGCTTACCATGATGACGAAGTGGCCCGTAAGACAGCCGAGACCTGCCGCAGAAAGACTCGAACCGACCGTTCCCCTTATCACCGGTCAGCGTGTCATCGACAGCCTTTTCCCCATAGCAAAGGGCGGTGCGGCGGCAATACCGGGCGGCTTCGGTACGGGTAAAACAATGCTCCAGCATCAGCTTGCAAAGTGGAGCGACGCCGACATAATCGTCTACATCGGCTGCGGTGAGCGAGGAAACGAAATGACTCAGGTTCTCGAGGAGTTCTCAAAGCTTGTTGACCCCAAAAACGGCAAGAGTATGCTCGACAGAACCATTCTCATAGCGAACACCTCGAATATGCCGGTTGCGGCTCGTGAAGCGTCGATATACACGGGAGTCACCCTTGCGGAGTATTACCGTGACATGGGTTACGACGTTGCCGTGATGGCGGACTCCACCTCCCGTTGGGCGGAGGCTCTGCGTGAAATATCGGGACGACTCGAGGAAATGCCTGCCGAAGAGGGATTCCCGGCGTACCTGCCCTCGAGACTTTCGGCGTTCTACGAAAGAGCCGGCTACTACAAAACCCTTTCGGGCGCAAACGGCTCGGTTACGATAATAGGTGCGGTGTCGCCGCAGGGCAACGACTTTTCCGAACCCGTAACGCAGAACACAAAGCGTTTTATCCGCTGTTTCTGGGCGCTCGATAAGCCGCTCGCATACGCAAGACATTACCCGGCGATAAACTGGAACACGTCTTACAGCGAGTATTCCGGCACTCTCGACGCATGGTTCAAGGAAAAGCTCTCGCCGGAGTTTGTGTCGCTTCGCACGGAGCTTAGGAAGATTCTCGGCGAGGAAGCGTCGCTTATGGACATAGTAAAGCTCATAGGCTCCGACCTTCTTGCCGACGACCAAAAGCTCATTCTCGATACGGCAAAGCTCATAAGAACCGGCTTCTTACAGCAGAACGCCGTCGTTGCGTCGGACACCTATGCGCCGCTTGACAAACAGCTTGCGATGATGAGAGCGATAGTCCGTCTCTACGAGGGCGCAAGAAAGCTTATAGCGAAGCAGATTCCCGTGTCGCAGATACGCGACAGCGGCATATACGAAAAAATAGGCAGAATGAAGTTCGATATATCCGCCGACAACATGGATAAGTTCGATGCACTTTATGCAGATATAGACCGTGCGCTCGCCGCAATCGACGAAAAGTACAACGGCTGACAGGAGGGGTTTTCGTGAATATAGAATACAGCGGAATAAAAGACGTAAACGGTCCTCTTATGGTGGTTGACGGTGTGAGAGGCGCGTGCTACGAGGAAATCGTGGACGTTATCTGCCGCGGCGGCGAGAAGAGACTCGGACGTGTCATACAGATAGACGGCGACCGCGCGGTCGTGCAGATATTCGAGGGTACGGAGGGTATTTCTCTCTCGAACACACGCATAAAGCTCACGGGAAAGCCGATGGAGCTTGCCGTTTCCCCCGATATGCTCGGACGTATTTTCGACGGCGCAGGAAAGCCCAAGGACAATTTCGGTCCGGTCGTCAGCCGTGACAAGAGAGACATAAACGGCGCACCGATAAACCCCGTTTCCCGTGACTACCCCCACGACTACATCCGCACGGGCGTGTCGTCGATAGACGGACTTTCAACGCTTATCAAAGGTCAGAAGCTCCCGATTTTTTCAGGCTCCGGCATGACCCACAACGAGCTTGCGGTGCAGATAGTAAAGCACGCAGGCACAGCCGACAGCGACAGCTACGGTATTGTATTCGCCGCAATGGGCGTAAAGAACGACGTTGCGAAGTACTTCATCAGAAGCTTTGAGGAAAGCGGAGTTCTCGAGAGAGTCGTTATGTTCCTAAATCTTGCGAACGACCCGATCATAGAGAGAACGCTCACACCGAGATGTGCGCTCACGGCGGCGGAGTATCTTGCGTTTGAGCACGATATGGATATACTTGTTATAATGACCGACATGACAAGCTATGCCGAGGCTCTCCGCGAGTTTTCGTCGGCAAAGGGAGAGATTCCGAGCCGTAAAGGCTTCCCGGGATATCTTTACAGCGACCTTGCGTCGATTTACGAAAGAGCCGGCAAGATAAAGGGCAAGAAGGGTTCGGTAACTCAGCTGCCGATTCTCACCATGCCGAACGACGACATCACGCACCCGATACCCGACCTCACTGGCTACATCACCGAGGGTCAGATAGTGCTTGACCGTTCGCTTGAGCAGGCAGGCATCTTTCCGCCGGTGTCGGTGCTCATGTCGCTTTCTCGACTTATGAAGGACGGCATCGGAGCGGAGTACACGAGAGAAGACCACAAGGCGATAATCAATCAGCTTTATTCGTCGTATGCCAAGGTTGCGGACGTGAGAAGCCTTGCGTCGGTAATAGGCGAGGAGGATCTGTCGGCGGTCGATAAGAAGTACCTCGAATTCGGACGTGAGTTTGAGTCGAGATTCGTCGGTCAGGGCTTCAATACGGCGAGAACCATAGAGGAAACGCTCGACCTCGGCTGGGAGCTTCTTGCAATGCTTCCCACAGAGGAGCTTGACAGACTCAGCACCGAGGAAATAGACAAGTACCTTGCAAAGTTCAAAAAGCAGGGCGAGTGAGAGAAGCCGTATGGCGGCACAATTTCGGAATGAGAGGTGAAACGAGAGGTGGCAAATACTAAAACGGGCGTGTTCCCTACCAAGGGAAATCTTGCGGCGCTTAAGAAGCAATATTCTCTCGCAAAGCTCGGATATGAGCTTCTCGACCGAAAGCGCAACATAATGATGCGTGAAATGCTTGCCTACGCCGAGAATGCCGCAAAGATACAGGAGCAGACCGACAAAGCTTTCTTCGAGGCTTACGACGCACTGAAAATCGCGAACATCACCATGGGTCAGCAGAGAGTGCGCGAAACGGCGGGAGGAATAGCGGTCGAGGACAACGTGACGATACGAAGCAGGAGCGTCATGGGCGCGGAGCTTCCGGAGTACGTCGAAGTCCCCGAAACCACACCGTTGCAGTACAGCTTTTTCGGCACGGACGCCGAGATTGACGACGCATACATAAAGTTCAGACGCGCCTCGCGCCTTGCGGCACGTCAGGCGGCGACCGAGAACGGTGTGTACCGCCTTGCGTTTGCGATAAAACAGGCGCGCAAGCGTGCCAACGCACTCAAAAACGTCGTTATCCCCGACCTTGAAGAGAAAATTGCCTATATCTCCTCTTACCTCGAGGAAAAAGAGCGCGAAGAGTTCGGCTCCCTTAAACTCGTAAAAAAGAAAAAACACCAAGCGTAAACCGCAGGGCGAGAGGACGAGGGCTTACGAGGGCGCTCCGACGGCTTCTTTTCTTGAAAGAAAAGAAGCAAAAGAACTTCAAAAGCGCAAAGCTTTCGCTTTGCGCGGATGGGTGTTTTGTGGAGGCATCGCAGACACCGAGGCTCCCCTGTGTAAGGGGAGCTGTCAGCGATAGCTGACTGAGGGGCTGTTAATTTAGCACTATAATTGAATAAAATACCGAAGTCGGTCGCCATAAATTCAAGCGACCGACTTAGATTTTTGCCGAATCAGGCTTTGTGGGGACTGTTGTGCAGCAAGCTGCACGAGAGCAAATTGCTCCGTGCTTTGCACTCCGCAATTTCTCTCCACGTCCTACGGTAAGCTTGCTTGATAGATTATTTCGCACAGCTCGACAATTTCATTTTTGCGAAGATGAGGCTCTTGGTGTGTACGTGAATTGAGGTTCGCATTCTCTCCATGGTATACCGTAGGGAACGGGCTTGCTCGTTCCGCACGAACCAAAGGCACGATTATTGTTTTCTCACCGCAGAACCGCAACAATCGGCAAGCACCATGCAAATATTGGCGTTTGTTAATTATCAAAAAAATTCCGGCAAATTTCAAAAAAACTCTTGCATTTTTTCACGCTGTGTAGTATACTTGAGGTACAATGATTCATTACGCAATTAAACCAATCTCGCATATATGAAAGGAAGACAACATGGCTGAACTTTATTTTTCCAAAAAATACGTTTGTGCGACAAAAGAATACTCCACCTTCGACAAGCACGTCAGAGCTCCCCTTTTCAGAAAGGAGTTCACGCTTGACGCTGCGCCGAAAAATGCCGAAATCGTCATCACCGGTCTCGGCTTTTACCGCCTTTTCGTAAACGGCAGGGACATCACCAAGGGCTTCCTTGCGCCGTACATCTCGAACACCGACGACGTCATCTACTACGACTGCTACGACCTCACGGCGCTTCTCTCCGAGGGCGAGAACGTCATAGGCGTAATGCTCGGCGACGGTATGCAGAACCTCATCACCAACGTGTGGGACTTCAACGACACCGTCTTCACCTCGTCTCCGAAGCTTGCGCTTTACTTTTCTGCCGAAACCGACTCCGGCAAAACCGAGTTTGAGGCTGACTCCTTCAAGTGTACCGAAGGTCCGATTCTCTTCAACAACCACCGCTGCGGAGTTCACTACGACGCGCGTCTCGAAATTCCCGGCTGGGCGGAACCCGGTCTTGACGACTCCGATTGGCGCGAGCCGCTTACGGCGGACAATCCCCGAGGCATGAGAAAGCTTTGTGACGCCGACCCGATAACGGTGCGCAGCGAATTTGCGCCGGTTGACGTGAGAAAGGGCGAGATGCTTCCCTACCACGAAAGAAAGGACGTTGCCGACTACATCGCCGGAATGGACATTCCCGAGTACGACAATCCCTGCACGGGCGGCTACATATACGATTTCGGCAAGAACAGCTCCGGCGTATTCAGACTTAAGATTAAGAATGCAAAGCCGGGACAGAAGATTTCGTTCCAGTGCGCCGAGTGGATGACGCCCGAGGGCAAGCTTGACTTCACCAACATAAACTTCTTCCCGAACGGTTACTGTCAGCGCGACATTTACATCTGCCGAGGCGGCGAAGAGGAGGTATACGTTCCCGACTTCGTATACCACGGCTACCGATATCTGTACGTTTACGGCATAACCGAAGAGCAGGCGACAAAGGAGCTTCTCACCTACATCGAGATAAACTCCGACTTTACAGAAAGAGCGTCGTTCAGCTGTTCAGACGAGGTTGCGAACAAGCTCTACGCCATGACGAACAACTCCGACCTCTCAAACTTCCACTATTTCCCAACCGACTGCCCGCACCGTGAGAAGAACGGATGGACGGGCGATGCGGCGGCCTCCTCGGAGCATATGGTGATGACTCTTTCCGTTGAGAGAAGCTGGCGCGAGTGGATGCAGAGCATACGTCTTTCGCAGACGCTCGACGGACACATTCCGGGCATAGTTCCGACCAACGGCTGGGGACTTGCGTGGGGCAACGGTCCGGCGTGGGACAGAGTCATGTTCGATCTGCCGTACTACACGTACATTTACAGGGGCGAGACGGAGATGATAACCGAAAACGCTCACATGATGCTGCGCTACCTTGAGCTTATCACCCGTGTGCGCGACAAGAGGGGCATTGTGCGCTGGGGACTCGGAGACTGGTGTCCGGCAACCGGCGGAAGCACCTCCAATGCGGCACCAATTCTCGGCTACACGAACGGAATAATGATAATGGATATGTGCCGCAAGGCAAAGGTGATGTTCGACGCTGCGGGATTCCCCCTCCATGCGGAATTTGCCGAGAGACTCGGACGCGAGATGAAAGAAGCGGTGCGCCGAGAGTATCTTGACGAAAGCACGATGACGATTCTCAGCGATTCACAGACCGGTCAGGCAATGGCTATATACTATGACCTTCTCACCCCGGCCGAGAAAAAGCAGGCGTTTGACGTTCTTCTGGGACTTATCGAGAGAAACAACGGCGATTTCAGCGTGGGATATCTCGGAGCGAGATGCATTTTCCACGTGCTCTCCGACTACGGCTACACCGACCTTGCGTACCGCATGATAACTAAGGATACCTTCCCGTCTTACGGACTTTTCGTAAAGTACGGTCTTACGACTCTCCCCGAGGCATTCCGCAAAGACGAAGACTTTCTGTCAAACGACGGGCTTGACGGCACAGGCTCTCTCAACCACCACTTTTTCGGAGACATCAAGCAGTGGTTCCTCCGCCAGGTCTGCGGTATAAACGTAAATCCGCATCTTGACGACCCGAACGAGATACTCGTATATCCGCACTTTGTCGAGGAACTTGCATTTGCCGAGGGAACATACGATGCGCCGCAGGGCCGGGTACACGTTAAGTGGACAAGAGCCGGCAACAAGATAATACTCACCGCAAACGCCGAGGGAAGCGTTAAGATTTCGGTAAAGCTTGACAACGGCTACTGTTTCTACAGCAATATTTCGACAAAGTGTTACATTGAAAACGGCGGAGTGACCGGTGCGACGGTTATAAAGAAGGATCCCGACAGTACTATAGGAATAACCGAGACCTCATACAAGACCTGCTGACGGAAGGAGAAACGGCATGCTAAACGACGGAAAGGGAATGATGTTTTTCCCGAATGAGGATCGGCGTGTTGCTATAAAGAAAAGGACGCATATGCTGAACCAAAAGTACAATTCCCTGACGGAGGATGAAATTGAAGAGCGTCGTGCGGTGCTCCGAGAGATACTCGGAGAGCTTAACGAGGGAGTGTCGTTCAACGGTCCGATACGCTTTCACTACGGTCGCCATACGAAGATTGGCAAGAACACGTTTTTCAACTTCAACTTTACCTGTCAGGATGACGTTGAAGTAACCATAGGCGAGAACTGCGATTTCGGACCTAACGTGACGATAGTGACTCCCATTCACCCCATGCTTGCAGACGAGCGTAAGGCACTGCGTTGTCCCGACGGCACCCAAAAGCGTCTTTGCTACGGAAAGCCGGTACACATAGGGAACAGATGCTGGATATGTGCGAACGTAGTTATTCTCCCGGGCGTCACGATAGGCGACGGCTGTGTCATCGGAGCGGGAAGCGTTGTCACACGCTCTATTCCCGAGAATTCCTTTGCCGCCGGCAATCCCTGCCGTGTTATCCGAACTCTCTCCGACGCCGACTCCATGGCGGCAAAACCCGAGATTCTCGGCGACTGCGAAGTCATTGAGTAACAGGTACGAGGAGACTGAGTGTCCTTTTCTTGAAAGAAACGTGCGACGCCGCAAGCGGTGTTGCCCCGGATTACATTCCCCGCAAAATTTCAATTAAACCTATGCAGAACACGGAGAGAAATGCCGAGTGCAGACGCAAAGCGTCGAAAGCACTCGGCATTTTCTTTCGCGCAGCTTGCTGCGCATATATGCGCACCGAACGCGTTACTATCCCAAATTAAATAAAAGACTTTTCATTTCAAAGCGTCAGCTTTGAAATCGATAAAGTTCTTTGGTTCTTTCTTTCAAGAAAGAACGCGTCGCAGACGCCACCGCGGCGAGCGCCCTCGTAAGCCCTCGTCCCTTACGCGCGACCTTTTTCCTTGCCGGGGGAAGTACCCATGTACTTTTTGTAGATGCGCACGAAGTATGAGGGATCGTCGAAGCCGACGTACCGCGCCGCCCTTTCGACGGTGTAACCGCCGTGCTCGAGAAGCGTGGCGGCAGTCCCGAACTTTAAGCGCAGAACGTATTCCTTCGGAGGCATACCCACGCTTTTCTCGAATACGCGGCGAAAGTTCGCTTCGCTCATGCACGATATCTCCGCAAGCTTTTTCACGCTCACATCGCCCGAAAGGTAGTTCTCCGCAATGTACGACGTCACGGGAAGTATGAGCGCGGAGGCCTTCGGCGTCTCTTCGTCGTGAAGCGACTGCGATATGTCGCAAAGCAAATCGTAAAGTGCCGACTTTACTCTGCACGGAGGGTAAAACGCAGTCATCGACTGCCGGGATATCTCCGCGATTTTCTCGCAGAGAACGTCGGAAGAACCGACCGTGTATACCGCAATACTGTCGGAAAGCGCAAACTCTTCACCGCGACTGTCGGTCAGCACAAAATTTATCAGATAGTTGCTCATGCCTGCCTTGTCGTAGTTTCCGCTGAAAGTTACGGTGTATTGCGAGCCTTTCGGAACGTATACCACATCCGTCGGCGAAGCCTCGGCACAGGGGGAACCGTCGCTTCTCGTGTATACGGTACTCGAACCCGTGAAAAACATTATGCCGTGATTGGGTCTTGCACGCTCGGCAAAGCTGTAAACCGAACCGTCGTGCCAGAACTGCGGAAACGCAAGCACATCTGACAAAGTAAAGTCAACCTTGTGAAGCTCGGAAAAAGGTATCACATTCATCGCGTTACTTTGAGAGAAGAACTTCGGTGTTCGTGCCGTAAAATACGTCGTCGTGACCCGAAATCAGGCGGCAGAACTCTTCAACCTCACTCCACGTGTCGTGAATGTCGAACTCGTATGCGTGACTCCAAATGTAAAAAATCTTCGGCTCGCCGGTCTCCATAGCGAGAAATTCCTTTGCAAGCTCGGTCGCACGCGCAATGCCGTCTCCGTGCAGATATACCGTCGGATTGAAACGGTAAAGGTTCTGCTGCAAGTCAAAGGAAAAGCTCGAGGTTATCGTCCGTGCGTACTTCACGCCGGTGTTCTCCGCAATAAGCTTCGCAACCCTGTCGTCGTTGTTCACACCGCCGCACGGATACGCCATGCCGACAACCTCATAGCCGACAAGCGCGGAGAGAGCCTTTCGGTCGTCCTCAACCTGACGGATAACTTTGCTGTCGTCCGCAATCTCTGTGAGGTTCGGATGATGAACGGTGTGTACCGCAACCTCGTGATTCTTGTACACTTCACGCACTTCTTCCGGAAGCACCTTGTTGTGAACCACCGTCGCCGACTTGAACTGAAGTGTGTTCTTTCGTCCGAGGAGTCCGGAATTGAGGTTGAACGTACATTTGAGTCCGTACCTGTCGAAAATTTCAATGAGCCTTTTGTCCTGTGTTACGCCGTCGTCAAAGCTGAACGTGACGGCTTTTTTCTTGCCGTTGAACATAATAATACCACCTTTCGGGAATTGAGAATTGAGAGTGGAGAATGGAGAATTGGGGTTGAAAAGCTCCTAAAGTCGCTTTTCTTCAATAATTGTATGGTGCGGATTTTGAGGCGGTGCCATAGACGTAATGTCGAATTTTATTCGAGGTTATGGGGGAAATGCGTGACTTGGTGATTGCACTTTCTCTCGGGTATTGCATGGAGGAGGCGAAGCCGACGAGGCTCCTCTTGTGCAACCGGTTACACAGGGGAGCCTCGGCGGC
>CAKSUT010000014.1 GCA_934502885.1 uncultured Eubacteriales bacterium
GCCGAGGCTCCCCTGTGTAAGGGGAGCTGTCAGCGAAGCTGACTGAGGGACTGTCAATTTAGCACTATAATCCGAGAGAATACGAAAGTCGGTCACCATATACGCAAGTGACCGACTTAGATTTATGTAGGCGTAGATTTTGAGGAACTGCAATTCAGAGCTTATACCGTTCCCGAAATTTGTACCTCACTTCGTTCGACGACAAATTACGGAAAGATGGGGCTTTTTGGAAAGTGCGTGAATTGAGGTTTGCATTATCTCTATGGTATACCGTAGGGCGAGCGGAACGCAGACTACGCTAGCGTAATCTCCCGCCGTTAGCACCCAATGTAAGGTTATGTATATCGTACCGTAGAGAACCAGCAAACGATAAGCACCATTCAAATTTTGAAGAAAAGCGAAGCTTTTCAACCCAAACGTTGCGAAGCAACACATCACGACGGCGAAGCCGTCACTTCACGCAAGCTCTGCTTGCGCTTCACTCGACCGAAGGTCGAACATCACTTATTATACGGCACGTAGTTCTCCTGCTTAACAAGCTCCTTGCCCTGATCGGAGATGATCCAGTTGTAGAGAATGCGCGCCGGAGCGTCCTCGGGGAGAGACTTGTCGATTACAACGTAAAAGTCGTTGCCGAAAGGATATTCGCCCGTGCCTATCGTGTCGTTGTTGGGAACGACGCCGTCTACCGCAAGAATTTTCGACGTGCCGAGCTTGTCGCTTTCCATATTCGTAAGGTAGTAGTAAACCGTGTAGCCGAGAGCCGCCTCGGAATTGTCATAGTCCGCAACCGCTTCGAGAAGTCCTATCATAGAGTCTATTCTCAAGTCCTTCGGCGCGTCCATGAGGTCGTCGCCGAGGTTTATTATTTTGTCGAAGAGGGTCTGGCTTCCGCTGTCCTTGTTGCGCTGATACGGTATGATGTCCATATCCTTGCCGCCGACCTCGCTCCAGTTCGTTATCTTGCCGGTGTAGATGTCCTTTATCTGCTCGGTCGTGAGAGAGTTTACTTTATTCTCAAGACTGCAAATGAATACAAGTGCGTCAATGCCGATTGGCGTCATTTCAAGCTCTTTTCCGCTGTCGGCAACGTACTGCTTCGCTTCCTCGGAGGGTTCGTATGCAAGAAGTATGTCAAACTTGCCGTCGATTATCGCCTTGTAGTTGTCGGTGGTCGAACCCTCGAACACAATCATCTCGTTTGCGGCGTCACGATCTATGCCGAGTACGGTCGCCGTAACTGCCTCTCCGAGAGGAAGAGCCGCAAGTGAGCCGCCCATCTTGGGGTAATTGTCAACGGTAAAGGTGAAGTCGCCGATGTTCTTGACGTCCTTGTTTGCATCGTCGGAAATTTCGTTTCCGGAAGTGTTTGTGCCGTCAGGGTTCTTTGCCGGTACGCAGGAGGCGGCGAGAAGAGCGATAAGTACGCACATAGTGCCGGCGGTGAGACGCTTTGCGAGATTTGCAAGTGTGTTTTTCATTGTGTCATCGTCCTTTCTTTATGTAGGCTTCGGTCAGTCTTCGTTCTTTTCGCGGAGCTTGATTATCGTGTTGAAGTCGGCGTCTGCCGTGTAGAGGTAATTTCCGTCGGAATACTGCGTGTACTCCTTGCCGTCAACGGAGAAGGTGTAGGTCGTCTCGAGTCCCTTCATTATGTATTCGCCTGTGTCGGCGTCGTATACCGACAACGAACCGCTGGCGGGGTCGTTCTCGTCGCTTTCGTATACCGTGAGGTATCTTTCGCCTATGCTTGAGTATATGAAGCCTGAGAAAATGCCGAGAGACTTCTCTTCCCTGAGATCGTATACGTAACGGTTTTTGTATTCTTCGTCGGCGGGAACAATGAGGAAGCGTTCGCCGAGCGTGTTGTAATAGCGGGTTGTGATATTTTCGTATGTAACGATAGTGTCGCCGTTTCTGTCGATGAAGGTCGCCTTTTTCGTGTCGAAGTCGTAGCAGAGGAAAACATCCTCGCCGTATGCGCCGGTGACGTTTGCGTTTACGTCAAGCTCCTTGCTTCTTACCGTGAAGAGTCCCGTCGTTTCGTCGCGTCTTGCGGTCGCAATTGCGTTTATGCCGGCAGGGGGATCGATGAGGTACTCATATTTGCAGCTTCCGTCGAGGTGACTCTGGAAGCAGAGAATTTCGTCGCCCTTGCCGCAGAAGGTCACGCCGTAAGGGTTGTCCTCCTCGGACGGAACAAGAACTCTTATCGAGTCCGCAATCCTCGATTCGCTTGCCGTGTCGGCAAGATAAACGTCGCTTCCCTTTCTGAGAAGCACGAGAGAGTGATTTTCGCTTGTACCGATGTAGTCGTATTCCGGAGCAATTACCCACTCGCCCTTGGAGTTTATGAGACCGTAGACGGTGTTTTTGTACTTTGTGCCGTCCTCGTCCGTACTCTCCGACGCAATACCGGCTACCGCAATTCCGTAGTCCGAGAAAGGCATGGCGTCACGAAAGCCCTCGATGACAGTGTTTCCGTCCTTATCGATGTAGTAGGCGGTGTCGAAGCTGTCGTCGCCGTTGTACTCGGAGTAGACGACATTCGCAAGACCGTTCTTTGCAAAATATCCGATGTAGCTGTAGGAGGAGAAGCTGTCGTCGGCGTCCGCAGTATCGGGCGTTGAGGCACGGAGCTTTCCGTCGAAGCCGAAGTACATCGAGACGATGTGATTTCCCGTCATGATGTCGCCCTCGTAAACGGTGTAGCCGTCGTCGCTCACGTTCATAAGCGAATAACCGCCGATGTCATAGACTGCGGAGCCGTCGCTCTTTATGAGGTAGGTGTGCGATTTCTGGGAGTGGTTTTCGGCGTCAACGTCGTAGTATCTTACGGCGGAGTAGTAGCCGCAGGTTTCGCCGTAGCGGTCGTAAACGGGGTATATTCCGTCGTACACGGCATCGAGAACTATCATGCCGCCGAGAGTGCAGAGACCGTACTTTCCGTAGCTCATTTCCTCGCCGAAATAGAAGCTGTCCTCATCGTCATTGCTGCCGGGAATCTTGTAGTCCTTTTTACTTCCGACAAAGGGGACAAGAGTGCCGTAGTCCTTTCTCGGGTCGAGAGTGTCGATAAGCTTTTCGGAAAGGCGTGTGTAAATCTCGTTCTTTTCGTAGTACTTGCCTATATCGGGGAGTCTGTTGAGGCGGAAGGTGTTTGGGGGAAGCTCGGGTGTTTCCGTGTCAGTGCCGGACACCTCGGCGTTTCCGCTCGGCGCTGCGTCTCCGTCGCCGTCGGTGTTCGCAGGTGCGCAGGCGGCAAAGCTTACCGCAAGGGACGCCGTGAGAAAAAGTGCGAGTGCGGAACGTGAAATTTTGTTCATGTGTACATCTCCTTTCGCAGAAAGAATTTACTTGTTCGTTTTCTTTTTCTGTACGTTGTAGGTGATTTTTGCGCTCAGCGATTCTGGCGCAAGCTTTGAAGCAAGCACGGCGCATTTTATGTCAAGACCGGGAACGATTATTCCTTTTCCCCGGAACATTTTCTTTATCGCATAGCGGACGACCTTCTCGGAGGGCTTGCCCTTGAGCGAGAACGACACGTTTGCGACCGATGAAAACTCCGTGTCAACGGGACCGGGACAGAGACAGCCGACGTAAATGTCCTTTCCGAAGCCGGCGCGGCGAACCTCCTCACGCACAGCCGACGTGAGACTTACGACGTAAGCCTTTGTTGCGTAGTAGGTCGAGAGAAGCGGACCGGGCATGAAGCCGCCGACAGAAGCGACGTTGAGTATCTTTCCGCTGCCTCTTTCGCAGAATTTGCACAAGAAAAGCTTCATGAGAATGTGCATTGCCTTGATGTTAAGGTCTATCATCGAAAGTTCGCGGTCGAGGTCGTTTTCACGGAACGTTCCGAGAAGCCCGAAGCCGGCGTTGTTTATGAGAATGTCGATATCCTCGTCGCAGACGGCGTCGAAGAGCTTTAAGCAGTTTTCCCTTTCGGTGAGGTCGAGGGCAAGGACGCGCGTTTTTACACCGAGGGCTTCTGTTTCGGCGGCAAGCTCTTTGAGCCTGTTTTCACGCCTTGCGACAAGAATGAGGTCGCACCCCTTGGCGGCGAGCTGTCTTGCAAAGTCCGCTCCCATGCCGGAGCTTGCGCCTGTTATAAGTGCTTTCATCTACGTTACCATTCCTTCTTTTGCCCGTAATTCTTCCGATATGTTTGCAATCTTGTACGGTAACTTGATTATACAGTATAATTATTAAAAATTTTATCGGTTTTTGCTAAAAAACCGATAAAATTTACTAAAATCGATTTAAGAATTACGGCTCCTCGGCGTTCCGCACGGCGGGGACAAAAAAAGGAAATTTTACAAATTGGGTGTATCTTTCCGGGTTTACATTGTGTATAATATGTTTGGTGTGAAGTACATGAAAAATAATGAGTGAAAGGAAGGATAAAGTGCCGAAGTACAAGAGAATACTGCTCAAGCTTTCGGGCGAAGCGCTTGCGGCAGGCAAAGACAAGGGAATACTTGATTTCGATTTTATGTCCGAGGTCTGCAAAAGGGTCAAGGAATGCAGAAAGCTCGGAGTTGAGATAGCAGTAATAAACGGCGGCGGCAACATCTGGAGAGGCAGAAGCGGCGGCAGGATTGACCGCACCCGTTCCGACAGCATAGGAATGCTTGCGACGGTGATAAACGCTCTCGGCTTCTGCACGGCTCTCGAAAACGAGGGTGTGCCGGCGGTTGTCATGAGCGCATTGCAGATGGACAAGGTTTGCGAGTTCTACACCAAGGAAAAAGCGATGAAGGCGATGTCCGAGGGCAAGGTTGTGATAGTGGCCGGAGGCACGGGAAATCCGTATTTCTCTACCGACACGGCGGCGGCTCTCAGAGCGGCTGAGCTTGAAACCGATATAATTCTCTGCGCAAAGACCATAGACGCCGTATATACGGCAGACCCCAAGGTTGACCCGGCAGCAAAGAGGCTCGACTCCGTTACCTACGACGAGATTATCGAAAAGAAGCTCGGTATCATCGACCTCTCGGCGGCTATCTTCTGCCGCGATTACAAGGTCTCCCAGCTTATATTCGGTCTCTCCGATCCCGAGAATATCGTCCGTGCCGTAAACGGCGAAAAGCTCGGAACCGTCGTTACGTACTGACGAGGACGCAGGGGAATTGACGATTGACGATTGACAATTGACGATTACGGGAGCCGCTCGCCGCGGAGGCTTTACGGGGGGCGCTCGCCGCAAGGCGTTCTTTCTTAAAAGAAAGAACCAAAGAATTTTAAGGAGCAAAGCTGGCGCTTTGCAGGTGGTGTAATGGAGGCGGCGAAGCCGCCAGAGAAATTGCGAAGCAATTTACTCTCGAGTTGGCTCTGCCAACTCCGGAGGCATCCCCTGTGTAACCGGTTGCAAAGCAACCTCTGGAGCTGTCAGCGAAGCTGACTGAGGGACTGTCCGGATAAGAACTGTACTTTAAAGGCACTGCCGCACGACGGCGCATATATGCGCATCAAAGACTCCGTCGTGAAATGAGGCAGACTGTGCGTATCGGAGGATATACCGTTCAACCTCGACGAAGTCTCGGTCGAAGATTAGTTTGGCATCAGGCTTTGTGGGGACTTAATCCGAGGTTCTGCCGTTCCCGAAATTTGTACCTCACTCCGTTCGACGACAAATTACGGAAAGATGAGGCTTTTTGGAGAGTGCGAAGTTTGAGATTAGCATTATCTCTATGGTGTAGTAATGGAGGTAGCGAAGCTACCAGAGTAAATGCTTCGTAAACTCACATTTCTCTCTGTCCACACAAAATATCATTGAGGGAGTTCTTGTCCGACAATCCCTCCGTCACGCCTACGGCGTGCCACCTCCCTTTACACAAGGCAGGCACGGCGGCTTCGCCGCCTAAAAATATACCATTGAGAAAATACAAATTTCGCACCGTCTCAAACACCCATAACCTCGGCAATAATCCGTTCTCCCTTTATCGCACAGCCTCAAAATTAGCACCATGTAATCAATGAAGAAAAGCGACTTTAGGAGCTTTTCAACCCCAATTCTCCATTCTCAATTTTCCATTCTCAATTTCAAAGCGACTTCAGGAGCTTTTCCACCCCAACGTCGCGAAGCGACACATCACAGCTTTGCAAGGCAAAGCACTTCACTTAGGCGCAAGCCGAAACTTCTCTCGACCGAAGGTCGAACATCACTTTTAAAGCGAAGCTTTAAATACATTTTAGGAGGATATGCAAATGAAAATCACACTTAAGGAATACGAAGAAAAGATGAAGAAGACCGTCACCGCACTCGACGGTGAATTTGCGACGGTAAGAGCCGGCAAGGCAAGCGCAGCCGTTCTCGACAAGATAAGAGTCGATTACTGCGGCTCTCTCATGCCCATAAACCAGGTTGCCGAGATAAAGATACCCGAGCCGAGAATGCTTGTCATTCAGCCGTGGGATCCGTCTCTTCTCAAGGAGATAGACAAGGCGATAGGCATCTCCGACCTCGGCATCACTCCCCAGAACGACGGCAAGGTTATCCGTCTCGCATTCCCTCAGCCGACCGAGGAACGCCGCAAGGAGCTTGCCAAGAACGTCGATAAGTACGCCGAGGAGGCAAAGATCGCTCTCAGAAACATCAGAAGAGAAGCTAACGACAAGTGCAAGGACATGAAGAAGAAGAACGAGATGACCGAGGACGAGCAGAAGTCGAGCGAAAAGGACATTCAGACGCTCACCGATAAGTACATCAAGGCGGTAGACGACTCTGCGGCAAAGAAAAAGAAGGAAATAATGGAGATCTGACGTGTCAATCTTCGATATATTCGGAAAGAAACGGCAGACTCTGTCCGAACTGCCGAAAGGGTCGCTTCCGCACCACGTTGCGTTTATAATGGACGGCAACGGCAGATGGGCGAAAAAGAGAGGGCTTGCGCGTACCTTCGGTCATGCAAAGGGAGCGGAGACTTTCAAGAGAGTTGTCACCGACTGCTTTGAGCTCGGCATCGAAACCGTGACGGTGTACGCCTTTTCGACCGAAAACTGGAAGCGTCCGAAAGAAGAAGTGGACGTCATAATGGGACTTCTCGACAAGTACATCGACGAAATAGACGATTACTCCGCAAAGACCTGCGCAAAGGTCGTTTTCATCGGAGGACTCGAACCGTTTTCCGAGGAACGCAGAAAGAGAATAGAGTGCGTTGTGCAGAAAACCTCGAAAGAGACGGAGCATACGCTCAACGTCGCACTCAACTACGGCGGCAGAGACGAGCTGTGCCGCGCATTTTCCGCTCTTGCCGAAAGGGGCGCGACAAAGGTCACGGAGGACGATATCTCGCACGAGCTGTTCACGAAAAACTCCCCCGATCCCGAGATTATTATAAGGACGGGCGGAGAATCGAGACTTTCGAATTTTCTCATATGGCAGAGCGCATACTCGGAGCTGTTTTTCACGGATACTCTCTGGCCGGACTTCGATAAGCGTGAGCTTGTCGGAATACTGCGCAGGTACGCCGGCATCGAAAGACGCTTCGGCGGCATCAAATAAACCGTTGCAAAAGCCTTTGACGCAAACTGTGTGTCCGTGCTGTACATTCGTACTGTATATACGCACTGCGCATTCGTATTATTATCTTTGAAAGGGACGGGACGATGAGGCAGAGAACGATAACGGGATTACTTCTCGCCGCACTGTTTATACCGGTGCTGTTTTTCTCGCACACGTGGTTTTTCAGACTCGTGCTTGCGGTGCTTTCCGGAATGTGCGTGCTTGAAATGCACATCACGATAGGGTGCAGCTACAAAAAGCTGCTTGTTATTCCGGCGTTTCTTATCGCCGTCACGGCTCCTTTTCTCGCAAACTTCATGACCTTCGGAACGTTGCTTTCGATAGTCGCAATTTACCTTGTGTACTGCCTGTTTACGATGGTGCTGTCAAACGGCGACATAACCGCCGAGAATGCCTGCGTGTCCTATGCGACGACGGCGTTTATCGCGCTTTCGTTTGCAAGCATCGTTCTCATGCGAAATCTTGAGCCGGCGGGATACGTGCTCTATATCATGGTTTTCGTCGGCGGCTGGATGTGCGACGTCTTTGCGTACTTCTCGGGAGTGCTTTTCGGAAAGCATAAGCTTATACCGAAGATAAGCCCCAAGAAAACCGTCGAGGGTGCGATAGGCGGCGTTGTCGGAAGCGTGATAAGCATACTTGTTTTCGCATTCCTCGCCGCGAATATCAAAAAGGTGATACCGTTCTTCCCCATAGACGTCATCCTCGAACCGAACTACCCCATGCTTGCGGTTGCGGGCGTAGGGATTGCGATAGTGTCGCAGTTCGGCGACCTCACGGCGTCGGCGATAAAGAGATGCTATAACGTCAAGGACTACGGCTGGATTTTCCCCGGTCACGGCGGAGTCATGGACAGATTCGACAGCATACTGGCAATTGCTCCTCTGTTTTATATGTTTGCAAGAAAAATAGCAAGTCTCTTTTGATTTATTGTCTTTATAACATAAAACCGCATTATATTTTAAGGAGGAATAAACATGAAACAATGTCCGAACTGTGCGCACGTATGTGACGACAACACAACCTTCTGTCCCGAGTGCGGACTGAAATTCTCAGTTGCCGGAGCACCGGGCGCAAGCTTCGCAAACGGTCAGGGTGCCGGAGCCGGCTACATACCGTATGACCCTTACGACCACACGGCGGAGTTCGACCCCAAGGATATCTCCGACAACAAGGTTATCGCTATGCTCGTCTACCTTTTGGGTACGATAGGCATCATCATCGCACTTCTCTATCAGAAGTCCCCATACGTCACATTCCACCTGAGACAGGCGCTCAAGTTCCTTGTGGTCGAGGCGCTCACCGCAATCGTTACCGCACTTCTCGTCTGGACATTCATCGTTCCGATTGTCGGCGGTATATTCTTCGTCGTCCTCTTCGTGCTGAAGATTATAGCTTTCTTCGGTATTTGCAGCGGCAAGGCGAAGGAGCCGGCAATCATCCGTTCCCTCGGCTTCCTCAAGTAATACATAGCGTGCGCGCAGCGCGCAGAACCTCCGCCGGTGTTATCGATGTCGGCGGAGGTTTTTGTCATCGGACAAACAGTTATTATACCTCAATAGCACCGAATTTAACGCAAGCTCTTTGTGCAATTCGTGAAATTGAAAAAATACCCCATTTTTTTTGAAAAACCCCTTGACAAACGGTCGCGTTTCTGATATAATACAAGAGTCGCAGGGAGCTGAGGACAAAAGCAAGAGCTTCCGTGATGCGCAGCATGCGGCTGTGGCGGAACTGGCAGACGCGCACGTTTGAGGGGCGTGTGGAGCATTCCATATGGGTTCAAGTCCCATCAGCCGCACCAAATATCGCAAAGTACCGTAGGTGCTTTGCGATATTTTTTATGTTTGAGGGGACTTGAACCCTAAGAGGTCAGAGCAAGCAAAGCTTGCTCCTGAAGAAAATGCTCACTTCGTTTCGCATTTCTTCAATCGCCGTGCGTGCCGCAGAGATGGATTCATTCCGCATTTTGGCACGAGGCATTTATGCCGAGTACGCAAGACGTGCGAAGCACGGCTGTGTCCCATCAGCCGCACCAAACACCGTGGAATACCATTGGTATTTCGCGGTGTTTTTCTGTTTTTGGTGGGACTTGAACCCTAAGAGGTCAGAGCAAGCAAAGCTTGCTCCTGAAGAAAATGCTCACTTCGTTTCGCATTTCTTCAATCGCCGTGCGTGCCGCCGAGATGAATTTATTCCGCATTTTGGTACGATGCATTTATGCCGAGTACGCAAGACGTGCGAAGCACGGCTGTGTCCCATCAGCCGCACCAAACACCATAGAGTACATGGCGGTATTCTTGGCAATATAAACGACATGGGCAGAAGATTTTGAGGTCTCCTGCCCGCTTTTTATATTTTCCTTATTACAATAACCTGCGAGGAGTAGTCGCCGCGCAGATTTATCTCGATTCCCTCGTTCATGAGGATGCTTCCGCTGACCTTTCCTCTGCCGTCAACCTCATAGAGTGCGTTTTCGTCAAGTCCTCTGAGTCTTGCGTACGGAATGCGCTCCCACGCATTGAGTCCGTTGCCGAAAGCGAAGACCACCGCCGATTTTCCGTCGCGCGCCATGTACTGCCACACGGCGTAAGGGTGTTCCTCGACGGAAAAAATGCGGTAGACATAAGAGTTCTGCACCGTGCTTCGTATCTTCTTGAACGCCGCGGTGCGCTGTGCTATTTCCGCAAGCTCTTTCTCGTCCGAGAGCAGAAGATTTATGCCGATACTCATCGATCCCGTCATGCCGAGGTCGGCACGGTAGCCGAGAGGCGTCACTCTGCCGTTGAGTCCGTGCGGAGAGAGCGCGATGTTGCCTGCGCCGCCGGCCATTTTCGGCAGAAAGAGGAACGAATATCCCTCGTGAAGCTTTACGACGTCCACCGGGTCGGAGTTGTCGGAGCGGTTTATTCTGTCCGAGTAGCGGAGCATACCGAAGTCGGTTCTTGCACCGCCGTGAGCGCAGCATTCGAGAAGCACGTGCGGATACTTTCGGTTTATTTTGTCCCATATGCCGAAGAGATTCTTTATATAGTTTACGTACACCTCGTCCTGCTCTTTTTCGCTTCCGCCGACATATCCCGGCTCGCTTATGTAGCGGTTCATGTCCCACTTTAAGTAGTCGAGACTGTTCTCGGAGATGAGCCTGTCGGCGACCTGCCATATATACTCCGCAACCTTGGAATTTGCAAGATTGAGAATGTACTGCCGACGCATTGGGGTCATTTCGCGTGTCGGGTACGAAAGCACGAGGTCGGGATGCTCGGCGAAAAGTCTCGAGTCTTTCGTCACCATTTCCGGCTCAAACCACAGACCGAAGAGCATTCCTGCGCGGTGCGCGGCGTCGGATATTTCGCGGATACCGTTCGGAAACTTCACAGCGTCTGTGTCCCAGTCGCCGAGACCGGATATTCCCCCCGGTCGGTTCGCCATCCAGCCGTCGTCTATGACGAAAAGCTCCGCTCCCACACGGCGGCTCTTTTCGATGAGCCCGAGAAGCTTTTCGCGGTCAACGTCGAATTCGTAAGGATACCACGAGTTGTAGATTATCGGGAGCGTGTTGTACACTTTCGACCTCGGACAGAGGACGTCGAACTGATAGTCGTACATATCGACCGTGATGTTCTCAAGACCCGAGGACGAGTAACTCACCGTGAGATTCGGAGTCTCGAAGCTCTCACCGCCGTCTATGTGAATGACTGTGTATTTGTCGCCGATGCCTGCCGTGACCGAGGTCATTTCAGCCTGATTTTTCTCGACGCATATTTTGAAGTTGCCGCTCCATTCGACAACGCCGTACCAAACCTCGCCGAAGGTCTCGCCGCACTTTCCTTTTTCGTGAAGCGCAAAAAACGGCACGTGGTGAGGACCTGACGAGCTGCCTCTGAGGGATTCGAGAACGGTTTTTCCGTGCGGCACGCTCACCGTTTCCCTGCGGTACTCCTTCGCCCAGTTGCCGTGCATGGCGAGAAGCTCGTAATCTTTGCCGTAGGGAAGATATACGACTCCGGACTTTGCCGCATGGAGCTTTATCGTTTCGTTTCCGACGTTGCGGAAGACGATGCTCTTGCCGAGAAGCGGCGTTTTGCGGTAAAGCCGGTAGACAAGGTCGGCTTCGAGAGGGTAGTGACTGTCGGTGAGAGTCACCGTGAGTATATCGGCGTCGGCGTCGGACGATACTGCGTGACTTTTATAGATAAGGCGAGTGTCGCGCACCCCGTCGGAAAACTCGGCGTCAGCAACGCTTTCCTCAAAGGTAAGTCCTCCTCTTCCGGGACACTCGGGCATATATTCGTAGTTGCACGCCGAGCTTCCTATCCAATTTTTTATGGTGCGGTGCTTGATTTTCAGATTTTTTCCGTCGGCGATGCGGTTGCCGAAGTATATGTTCACGAGTACTCCGTCGTCATCGATTCCCATGGCGTAGGTGAAGCGGCTGTTTTCGAGGACAAAGGTTTTCGTGTCGCCGTAATAGTTTATTGACATAATGTACCCTCCGTTGTTCCTGTGTTTGTTCACGTGTATATTATACAGCATTCCGCACCGTTTTGCAAGACAAAACGAGACGTATTTCCGCACGGAAAATTTGTACTTCTGTACTTCGCCGCAGACCTTTCGTAACCTCCCGTAACTCCCACCTCAGTTCCTGTACTTAAGGTAATCGAGGAATTTTTTTGCGGCGAGGGAGAGGGACTTCCGGCTTTTCATGGCGACGCCGATGTTTCTGTAGTCGGGGACGTCATCGTCACCAACGGCAAAAACCCCGACTCCCTCTACGACATTATCGACGGCAAGCCCGTCGGCACGCTGTTCAGAGCGAGGAAGTGAGGGGGAAAGCAAAGCTATGCTTTGCAGTGAAGAGAGAAGAGTGAAGAGAGAAGAGTGAAAAGAAGAGGAAGAAAAGCTCCGCTTTTCAGTAAAATTTGCCCTTCGGGCAAGTGGAATGCGCGTGAAGTGACGGCTCCGACGTCGTGAAGTTTGTGCTTTGCACAAGTTATGGTCGAAAACCGCCTTTCGGCGGTTTTCTTCATTAAGTTGTATGGTGCTTACCGATTGCTGCGGTTCTACGGTGTGAAAACAATAATCGTGCCATCCCCCCAACACTCTCGGCAAAATCCGACATTCCGTCATCGCACACGCTCAAATACCGCACTGTATATAGTATTGAAGAAAAACGCCTTAGCGTTTTTCCGCCTCTTCTCTTCACTTTTCACTCTTCTCATTAAATTGTATGGTGCTTACCGATTGCTGCGGTTCTACGGTGTGAAAACAATAATCGTGCCATCTCCACCCCCTCGACAAAAACCCGCCATTCCGTCATCGCACAAGCCCAAAATTCGCACCATATAAATTATTGAAGAAAAACGTCCTCGACGTTTTTCCACCGCTTCTCTTCACTTTTCACTCTTCTCTTTTCACTCGAAAGCCTCGGCTTTCGCCAAGTCTCTGTTTTTAGTTACAAAAAATACTCTTCCGGCACGCCGGAATCTCCAAATCATTACTCTTTTGTAAACATATTTTAAAAGAATAAGCGAGGGTGTAGCATTGTTTATAATTCTATGATATAATGACGGGTGCAAAAGCAAATAAAGACTTTTAATATTTTTAGGAGGAAAAAACATGGCTAAGAAGTATGTATACCTTTTCACCGAAGGCAACGCAAACATGCGCGAGCTCCTCGGAGGAAAGGGTGCCAACCTTGCGGAAATGACCTCTCTCGGTCTCCCTGTACCTCAGGGCTTCACAATCTCTACCGAGGCTTGTACTCAGTATTATGAGGACGGCAAGCAGATTAACCCCGAAATTCAGGCTGAGATCCTTGAATATATCGAAAAGATGGAGAAGATCACCGGCAAGAAGTTCGGCGATCACGAGAATCCTCTTCTCGTTTCCGTTCGTTCCGGCGCACGCGCATCCATGCCCGGCATGATGGACACCATCCTCAACCTCGGTCTCAACGAAGAGGTTGTTGACGTTATCGCAAAGAAGTCCGGCAACCCCAGATGGGCTTGGGACTGCTACAGAAGATTTATTCAGATGTACTCCGACGTCGTTATGGAGGTCGGCAAGAAGTACTTTGAGCAGCTCATCGACAAGATGAAGGAAGAAAAGGGAGTTACGTTCGACGTTGAGCTCACCGCTGAAGACCTCAAGACTCTTGCAGGTCAGTTCAAGGCTGAATACAAGGCAAAGATCGGTGCAGACTTCCCGAACGATCCCAAGGAACAGCTCATGGGCGCAATCAAGGCGGTATTCCGTTCTTGGGACAATCCCCGCGCAAACGTATACAGACGCGACAACGATATCCCCTACTCTTGGGGTACTGCCGTAAACGTACAGATGATGGCGTTCGGCAACATGGGCGATGACTGCGGTACAGGCGTTGCGTTCACTCGTGACCCCGCTACCGGCGAAAAGAAGCTCATGGGTGAGTTCCTCGTAAACGCACAGGGCGAGGACGTTGTTGCGGGTGTTCGTACACCTATGAAGATCGACGAGATGGAGCAGAAGTTCCCGGCTGCATTCGCAGAGTTCAAGGAAGTTTGCAAGAAGCTCGAAAATCACTACAGAGATATGCAGGATATGGAGTTCACCGTTGAAAACAACAAGCTCTATATGCTCCAGACACGTAACGGCAAGAGAACCGCTCAGGCAGCTCTCAAGATCGCTTGCGACCTCGTTGACGAGGGTATGAGAACAGAGCAGGAAGCGGTTCTCATGATAGACCCCAGAAACCTCGACACACTTCTCCATCCGCAGTTCGACGCTAAGGCTCTCAAGGCCGCTACTCCTATCGGCAAGGGTCTCGGCGCATCTCCCGGAGCCGCTTGCGGTAAGATAGTATTCACCGCAGAGGACGCTGAAGTTTGGAAGGCAAGAGGCGAGAAGGTAGTTCTCGTAAGACTTGAAACCTCTCCCGAAGATATCACGGGTATGAAGGCTTCTCAGGGTATACTCACCGTTCGCGGCGGTATGACCTCTCACGCAGCCGTTGTTGCCCGCGGTATGGGTACTTGCTGCGTTTCCGGATGCGGCGACATCAAGATGGACGAAGAGAACAAGAAGTTCGAGCTTGCCGGCAAGACCTTCCATGAAGGCGACTTCATCTCCATCGACGGTTCCACCGGTAACATCTACGACGGCGTTATCCCGACGGTTGACGCAACAATCGCAGGTGAGTTCGGCAGAATCATGGGCTGGGCTGACAAGTACAGAAGACTTAAGGTAAGAACCAACGCCGACACTCCGAGAGACGCTAAGAAAGCTCGCGAGCTTGGCGCAGAGGGTATCGGTCTCTGCCGTACAGAGCATATGTTCTTCGAGGCAGACAGAATTGCAGCGTTCAGAGAAATGATCTGCTCCGACACCGTTGAGGAAAGAGAAGCGGCTCTCGCTAAGATTCTTCCCATGCAGCAGGCTGACTTCGAGGCTCTCTACGAAGCTCTCGAGGGTACTCCCGTTTGCATCAGATTCCTCGATCCTCCTCTCCATGAGTTCGTACCTACCGAAGAGGCTGACATCGAAGCTCTCGCAAAGGCGCAGAACAAGTCCGTTGAGACAATCAAGAACATCATCGCATCTCTCCACGAGTTCAACCCGATGATGGGTCACAGAGGCTGCCGTCTTGCGGTAACATACCCCGAAATCGCAAAGATGCAGACCTCCGCAGTTATCCGTGCGGCTATCAACGTTAAGAAGGCTCATCCCGACTGGAACGTTAAGCCCGAGATAATGATTCCTCTCGTAGGCGAAGTCAAGGAGCTTAAGTACGTTAAGAAGTTCGTCGTTGAGACGGCAGACGCAGAGATCAAGGCAGCAGGCGCAAACCTCGAGTACGAAGTAGGTACCATGATCGAGATTCCCCGTGCGGCTCTCACGGCTGACGAAATCGCTAAGGAAGCTGACTTCTTCTGCTTCGGTACAAACGACCTCACACAGATGACCTACGGCTTCTCCAGAGACGACGCCGGCAAGTTCCTCGGCGCATACTACGATGCAAAGATCTTCGAGAACGATCCCTTCGCAAAGCTCGACCAGATAGGCGTTGGCAAGCTCATGAAGATGGCTATCTCTCTCGGCAAGCCCTCCAATGAGAAGCTTCACATCGGTATCTGCGGTGAGCACGGCGGCGACCCGGCATCCGTTGAGTTCTGCCACAACATCGGTCTTGATTACGTATCCTGCTCGCCCTTCCGTGTGCCGATCGCAAGACTCGCAGCGGCTCAGGCAGCTATCAAGCAAAGCAAGTAATCTTTCACCGTAAATCGGCTGACAGCATATAAATCGATCCCTCTGCCTTAATCGGCAGGGGGATTTTTGTTGACAAGCGTGCGAGAGTGTGGTACAATTAAGCTGTACAGAGTTTTACGGAGGTGTCGTGATGAGCAATATATTGGGTTCATGGAGCGGTATGCGCAAGTACCTCGAAAAAGAAATGCTTGCGGAAAACCTGAAGGGCAGAGTGAGATACAACTGCACGACTTATGTAAATATGGACGGATGCCGCGTCTTTGAGGTTTATATTGACGATAAACTTGCAAAACGCTTTTCGTGGGAAACGGTGAACAACTATTTCATTGAAAACGGATTTAAGAAAACTGCAAGCTATTACGGCACAAATGAGTATTGGGATGAATACCGGGAACTTATGGACAGCGTTCCGCTGACCGAGAGGGCAGAATATACGGACGATGAATTCTGCGATGCTCTCGAACGATACAGAAACAGCCCGATTGACGAAAGTCTTGCTTCCGATAATCCGATACGGCGGATGTTTGCGCTCATGGACAGAAGGGTCGGGAAAAGACGGCTGGCGGCTATCGAACCGACGGAAATACAGCCGGAGTGGCTGCAGATATTTTATAAGCTTAGAATCGGGAGCGGTGCAAAGTTAAAGGAAAGTAAGTAATCCGCGCCGTAAATCGGCTGACGGTATATGAAACGAGCAACTGACGGAGTGGGGGATTTTTGCGCGGTGCGGTAACGGTTGTTCTTATGGAGGTATAGTTTATACAACCTGAGAATAAAGCATAAAAATGAGTTGCAATTCGGTAAGTTTTGTGGTATAATGGAAGCGGAAAGGCACTGAGAATAAAGCTTTCGGCACAGTTGATACTTTGCTACGGCGATGTTTTTTATATTCTATGCGGAACAAACGGTCAATAGCGTCTCTGCCGCTCTCAAAATGGAGGAATCTCATGGCATACAGTGAACTTATAAAAAACTTCAACCGCATCCGCGACTATATGCGTGAGTTTTACGTCTACGGTTTCAAAAGCAGAGATGAATACACAAAAAAGAGCGCACGCTCATATGACGACGAACGTCGCCGAATTGAAAGTTGGTTTGGGGATTATATGAGATTCAGGCGAACTCCCGAAGGCAAAAGTGTTTTTCTCTCGATAGACAGCCGCATATCACGCCACAATCCGTTGTACACCGCATGGAAAGCGAAAAGTTTCACTGACGGTGACATAACTCTCCACTTTATCCTTTTCGATATTCTGCACTCGCCGGACATTTTGCTTTCGCTTAACGAAATTACTGAAGAAGTTGACCGGTATCTTTCTTCATTCGACGAACCGAGAGTATTTGACGCCTCAACAGTGCGAAAAAAGCTCAACGAGTATATAATCGAGGGAATAATAGAATCGGAGAAGCGCGGAAAGACGATGCATTACAGACGTACAGAACCGTCGGAGATATACGACGCTGACACTCTCGATTTCTTTTCGGAGGTTGCACCGTGCGGAGTTATCGGGTCGTATCTCCTTGATAAGACAAGGACGCATGAGGGGTGTTTTGCGTTTAAGCACCATTATATAACGGGTGCGATAGACAGTGAAATCGTATGCTCGTTGCTTTGTGCAATGTCAGAGAAAAGGAGCATTACGCTTGTGACGGTAAACCGTCACAAGGACAGGGAGACTGAAAGTAATGTTGTCCCTTTACGGCTAATGATAGGCGTTCAAAGCGGAAGACAATACCTCATGGCGTTCACACAAAGCTTCGAACGTATCGTACCGTTCAGAACGGACAATATTGTGTCGGTTAAAGTCGGGGAAGTGTGCGAACACTTTGACGAACTGAGAAAGAGGCTTGACAGCATGCTTCCGCATATGTGGGGTGTCAGTACCGAAAGCGCCTCCGGAGAATATCCGGAACACGTCGAATTTACAGTGAAGTATGCAGATGACGAACCGCACATTCACAGACGCCTTGAGCGTGAAAAGCGGTGCGGCATTGTCGAAAAAATTGATAAAAATACAAGCAGGTTTACCGCAGATGTATTTGATACCGGAGAAATGATTCCTTGGATAAGAACTTTTATCTGCCGCATTGCTGATATCAGTTTTTCAAACAAACAGCTTGAGGAACAATTTAAGAGAGATTTAGCCGAGATGTATGCTATCTATGGTTTGGAGGACGGTGAGGAAAGTGATTTTCAGTGAGCTTTACAGCGCATATTACAACACGGTTGCGCGTATTGTTGCAGCGGCGATAAAATATCCTCCGGACAAGGGAGATCTTCGGAAAATAATCGAAAAGAACGCCTTTGGTGAGAGTATACTCACCATTGAGCCTGCCATTGAAGGAGGCAGGTGGCAGTTGATTCATGCTGACGGTTCTACACCGATTAAGCACACTCCGACAATGCCTTTGACGTTAACGGAAAAAAGGTGGCTTGCGGCAATAGCGTCAGATCCGAGGATACGGCTTTTTTCTGATGAAAAGACGGACCTTTCGGAGGTCGAGCCGCTTTTCGGTGCAGATGATATTTATGTGTTCGACAAATACTCTGACGGTGATCCTTATGAGAACAGGACATACATAAAGAATTTTCGGTTGATACTTGATGCCGTAAAGAACCGCTATCCGCTGAGTATTGACAGCAAAAGCCGCAAAGGTACGGTCACACACATTGTTCTTATGCCTGAATATCTTGAATATTCCGAAAAAGACGATAAATTTAGGCTGATAGGCCTCGGGCGTAAAAACGAGATCACGATAAATCTTGCCGGAATTGTAAGATGCAAGCCTTACAAAAAGCTGTTTGCGGTCACTCCGGACGAAAAGAAACGTCCCAAATCAAAAACTGTGGAGTTTGAAATTGCAGATAGGAGAAACGCTTTGGAGCGTGTTCTCATGCACTTTGCTCATTTTGAAAAGCAGGCGGAGAGGACGGCGGAGGACAAGTACAGAGTTACGGTGTCATATGACAAAGATGATGAAACCGAAATTGTAATAAGACTGCTTTCATTTGGACCGATGGTAAAGGTGACATCGCCGCAGAGATTTGTCGAGCTGATAAAAGAAAGACTGATGAAACAAAAAAGTTGGGAACATTAAACTGTTCGCAGCTTTTTTTCCGTGATAGGGAGCTTTTGTTCAGGTATAATAATGCCGTAGTCGGGTGATCGGAGATGCCGAAAGACGCATACAGCATATGCATATCGTCACGATTTACAGATATATTTATCTGATGTACAGCCGAAAGGCGGCGTTTTGTTTTTCGCCGAACCCGACAAAAAAGATGCATACAGCAAAACAACAGGCGCAATAGCTCTATTAAAGAGCACCTGCTTCGTAAGCAGAGCGTGTTTTCGGAGAGATTCCGGACTTGCGTTAAACAAATGCATCTTGACAATAAGGCGCACACAGCAAAGCTAAAACGAGATTTTTATTAATCAACAATATGCGCCTTGTCCGATTCAACGAGGCTTGTGTCTCTTGGTATAAAGACCCTGACAGCAATTCCGGATGCTTAAAGTGACAACAAAATTCCGTGTCGGAGAAACCTGTTCTCTGATAAGTATGGGTCTTGTTTTTTTAAAGCACGGGCAAATTAATTTTCCGTATCTGTTTTTCAGATAAAAACGTGCTTTGCCGGTCTTGTTATAAGCTGTATTCAATCTGTTATATTGAAGAGGAGTGAACGTTATGCCAAAATAGCGGCGTAGATCGCTCGTTGAGTGTTGATCTGAAAATTTACCGTACATTGCTCTTTTTACAAATGTGTTTTACATTTGCAAAAATCTCACCGACATTGTGATTTTTGACGGTATAACCGTCATCTGCATCGACGCCCTCGGTGCTTTCGGCGGCGTCACGTGGGACGGCGCGGCGAGGACCATTGCGGTGGGGTGAGCGGAGTCAGGCGAATAATAAATCAACCTCCGGAGTCTTGTACCTCCGGAGGTTAATCTATGTAAAACTCTCCCTCACGCCGCACCGACGACGAGAGCGGTATAGGCGGCATACGACAAGAGAAGGAGCACGCCGAGAAGCTTTGACGCCTTTTCGCGCACGAGCATGGGGACGAGCGCGAGGCAGACCGTCGCGATGCAAACAGGCATATCGATCGTAACGCTTCCGCGGGAAACGGGAATCCGACTTCCCGAAATAAGTGAGCAGACAGGGAGAATCAGCGCTATGTCTATCACGTTCGCGCCGACAATGTTGCCGACCGAGAGCGCATACTCTTTTTTCGCAATTGCCGTGAGGGTTGTCACAAGCTCGGGAAGCGACGTGCCGACGGCGACAAGGGTCAGCGATATCATCCGCTCGGATACGCCGACCGAGAGCGCAATTTCGCTTCCGTATTCAACCATGAACCGACTGCCGACCACAATGCCGACAGTGCCCGAGAGAAAGTAAAGAATGTCCCTCGGAGAAAGCGGACTTCGCTCACCGCCGACGCTTTCCTCGCTTGCGGAGAGCTTCGCGCTCCGTATGTTTTCCGCCATGAAAAGCGCAAATATCGCCGTTAAAACAACACTGCCGACAGCACTCAAAACTCCGGTGAGAGAGGACAAAAACAATACGACCGTCGCCGCAATGAGAAGTGCGCACTGCCGCAGATACTTCTTTCTCGGACAGATTATCGTCATCGCCGTCATCGCAATACCGAGGATAAGTCCCGTGTTGCACGTCACCGACCCAACGGCGTTGCCTATCGCCATGTCGTTTTTGCCATCGAGAGACGCCATTACCGACACTATCATTTCCGGCATTGTCGTTGCAAGGCTAACGACCGTCGCGCCTATTATAAATGTCGGAATCCTCATCGCTTTTGCAATGCCGCTCGCGCCGTCTACGAATAAGTCGCCGCCCTTTATTATGAGAATTACGCCGACGGCAAAGAAAATACAGCTCAAAAGAGTACCGTTCATTCCGCTTTCCGCCCTTTCACGGTGAAATTTACTTTCTTTCGTAACTTTATTCACCGCAGACGGAATTTATGCCGCCGAAAGAGCCGCAGGCACGTTTTTACAGTATTATCACCTCGTCCGCACAGTCTGCAGTGCAGAGCGTGAAGGTCGCTTTTTTGTGAAGCTTTGCCGACGTGAAAAGGAAAACTTTCCTTTCGCAGTTCGGCAGAACCGCACGGCGCACCGAGTTCTGCGCTTCGTCGCTGTCGCTTATGATGCCGTCGTCGGAAAGCGCCGAGGTCGAGAAAAAGCCGACGTCGATGTTTATTCTGCGCAGATATTCCTCTGCGTCCGAGCCTACAGTGCATTTGTCGCGCGGAAAATATCTGCCGCCGGCGATAAGGCAGGGAATGTCGTGCTTTGCCGCCGCCGCGAGACACTGCACCGAGTTTGTGACGACGGTTATCCCCTCGCAGTCCGCAAGAAGCGGAATTATATACTCGCAGGTCGAGGAGCTGTCGATGAACACCGTCTCGAAATCGTGAAGATACTTTTTCGTTTTCTCCGAGAGACTGCGTTTTTCTTCTGCGCTGAGAAGAAGTCTCGACTCTATCGGTATTGAGAGGTAGTCGCTGCTGTATACCGCTCCGCCGTTGTAGCGTTTGAGGCAGCTGCCGTTTTCGAGCTCACGCAAATCACGCCTTATCGTCATCTCGCTGACGTAAAATTTCGACGCAAGCTTTTTGACCGACGCTCTGCCGACCTCTTTTAAGTACGCAAGTATCTGTATCTGTCTGTCGTTCGGTATCATGACGGTGTTTCCTCCTTTTTGCGTGCGCTGTCCGCATTTTCACGGTAATTCTTCGGCGATACGCCGGTATTCTGCTTGAAGAATTTTGAAAACGCCGTCACCTCTCCGTAGCCGAGCGACTTTGCGATATCGGTAACGGTGAGAGTCGTTTCGGAGAGAAGCCGCCTTGCCTCGGCGCATTTGCGTGTGTCGATGTACCTTTTCGGAGACATGTTGTACCTGCCACGGAAAATTCTGTAAAGGTAAGGCTGGGTTATGCCGAGAACCGACGTAAGCTCCGAAACGCCGAGAGGACGGAAAAGGTTTGAGCCGATATAGCTTTCGGCATAAGAGCAGTAAGTGTCCGCCGCACTCTCCGGGACGGTATGCGAAAGGTTTTGGTTGTTGTATATATGCAGGAAAAACTCAAGCATTTCGGTCGGCGCAAAGAAGCATTCGGGTGATTCCGGCTTAAGCGACGTGAGCTTATCCCTCATGCCGAACACGACGTCGGTGTTGCTGTAGGCGAAAATGTTTGTCTTGCTGTGCGCACGGAAGCCGTCGAAAATACTCTCCATTCCCTCGTCGCTCGAGATTACCCAAAGAAACGACCACGGGTCGCTCTCATCGGGAAAGTAATGCTCGAACGTTCCCGGGCGAATGAGAAAGCCCTCTCCGGTGCGGACGGGATTGCCGTTGAAAAAACCTTTGCCGGAGAGAACGTAGTGGATTATGTATTGATTTCTCTTTGTCGGACCGAAGCGTGTCACCGATATGTCGTCACTGTAGCCTATGCAGTCTATCGCCGTCACTCCGCTGCCTCCGCTCGAAAATACGCTGTACCTCACAGTATCACTCCTTTGTTATGATTTTACCATGAATGGTTATGATTTGTCAATAGACAAAAACGAAAAAGTGCGGTATACTTAAGAAAAAACTTACCGCAGGTCAAGGAGTGAAACCGAATGTACAGCGAAGATTTCAAGAGAATCGGCGAATATGCCGCCGCAGGAGCTTACGAAGAACCGGGGAGAAGTCTCTTTTACAGAAAGTCTCTCATGATAAGACGCTATTATGAAAACTGCAAGCTTTATCCTTACAACGGAAAGCCGCTCTATCCGTCCGGGACGTGTAACCAGAGTATGCATATCGTGCCACACTACTTAAAGGGTTATGCGATATTTCCCGGCGGTGCCGACGAGGAGGCCAAGAAGCTTTTCGGCATGTTCGAGAGCGACTTCGGAAAATTCCGCTCGAAAGTACCGTCCGAACACACCGTCGCAGGCGATATGTTCTGCCACTCGATACCGCACTACGGCAGGATAATGTGCGAGGGACTCGATTCCTACATACCGAGAATAGAGAAGATCGCCGACCGTGATATGCGAGAGGGACTTTTGCACATCTGCGAAGGTGTGCGGTGCTATGTCGGTCGGTGCGTCGAATATCTCGAGAGCGCAGATGCCGACAGCCGGCTTATAGAAGCTCTGCGCAGGGTGCCGTTCGGCAAGGCGGAGAACATATACGAGGCGACGGTTTCGATGAACTTTGTGATGTACCTCGACAACTGTGACAATCTCGGCTGTGCCGCAAGGGATTTGTACCCGTTCTTTAAGGGTGAGGATATCACCGACCTTCTCGAAAACCTCTTTTCCAATCTCGACGAAAACGGCGGCTACTCTATGTCTCTCGGTACGGATTACAACGAGCTGACCCTGCAGTGTCTCAATGCGGCGAGGGGAAAGCGTCGTCCGATGATTGAGCTTTTCGTTGACGACAGCACGCCCGGCGAGGTATGGGACACCGCATTTTCGCTCATGCGCACGCACGGTGGTCAGCCGGCGTTCTACAGTCCGAAGCTTATTGAGAAGCTGCACGAACGTCTCGGCGTAAGGGAGGAGGACCTCGGACGCTTCTGCGGAGGCGGCTGTACGGAGAGTATGTTTGCCGGACTTTCGGCGGTCGGTTCTCTCGACGCCGGGATAAATCTGCCGCTTATTCTCGAAAAGACAATATACGAGCGTCTTCCGTCCGCAGGGAGCTTCGAGGACTTTTACCGTGCGTTCACTTCCGATGTGAGGGCTGTTGCCGACAGAGTGACCGACGGGATAAGTCTTTCGCAGAAAGAGAGAGCCGAGGTATGTCCCGTTCCGATGCGCACGCTTTTGGTTGACGACTGCATAGACAACGGACGTGATTTTTACGCCGGAGGTGCGAGGTACAGCTGGAGCATAGTCAATTTTGCCGGCACGGTGAACGTTATCGACTCGATGCTTGCGGTACGGGAGCTTGTCTTTGACGATAAGAAGTACAGTGCTGTGGATTTTTGTAAAAAGCTTTGCGAAAACGACGCCGATTTTCTCAAGGAATGCCGCACGGCAAAGAAAGTTTTCGGTGTGGACGATGCGGAGGTAAACGCTTTTGCCGAGAGGCTTACCGGAGACATATTCTCGACTCTCGACGGAAAGGTTCCGTACATCGGAACAGGCTTTATTGCGGCGTCGATACAGTTCATGTCGCAGGTTTATGCCGGAAAGAGGGTCGGTGCGACTCCCGACGGAAGAGGGTGTGCAGCACCGCTGTGCGACTCGCTGGGTGCGATATTCGGCAAGGACAAGAAAGGGCCTACGGCGCTTCTCAACAGTGTTGCGTCAATGCGGCTCGACAAGCTCATCGGCACGCCGATACTCAACTTCAATATTGACGAGTCTTGGAACGACGACATTCTTAAGAATCTCATTCTCACGTACATGGACATGGGCGGTTTACAGATGCAGATAACCTGCATTTCGGCTGAGCTTTTGATGGAAGCCTACCGCCACCCGGAGCTTCACGGAAACCTCGTCGTGCGTGTCGGCGGCTACTCCGAATATTTCTGCCGCCTGTCGGATGAGCTGAAAAAGATGATTATCCAAAGAACAATACAAAACATGAGGTGAGGGCCGGGGGGCGGTGCAAATACTCCTTGACAAAGCGGAGTTTGCGTGATACAATGGCAGTGCGGACGTGTTCGGATGAACAAAAACAGCCGCAAGGAGGACAGCTATGAGCAACAGATACCCGTTCCCGTCACCGGAGGAATACTTCGGATTCAAGCCTGGAACGGATCGCCATATGATCCGTTGGGACAAACTCTGCGAATACTACCGCCTGCTCGACGAGAAGTCCGACCGCTTAAAGTACACCGAGGTCGGCAAATCAAGCGAGGGCAACCCTTTCCTCATCCTTTACGTCTCGTCGGAGGATAATATTAAAAATCTCGAAAAGTACCGCCTGATGAACCTCAGACTCGCCGACCCCCGAAACCTCACCGAGGAAGAAGAGAAAAAACTCGTCGCCGACGGCAAAGCCGTCTGCTTTCAGTCGTACAGCCTGCATTCAAACGAAACGGGCGGCGCACAGTCTGTTCCGCTCATGCTCTATACTCTTCTTACCGCCGAGAGCGGCGACCTGTACGAAGCTCTGCAAAACGTCATCTTCATCATCTCCCCATGCTCGGAACCCGACGGCGAAATTATCTTCACCGATTGGTACAACGAATACCTCGGCACGCGCTTCGAGGGTGTCTGCTCGCCGTACCTCCGTCACAACCTCGCCGGTCACTCGAATAACCGCGACGCTCTGCGTGAAATTCTCTGCGAAAGCCGCTACCTCAATGACGTGCTTATCCGCAACTGGAAACCGCAAGTCTTTCAGGATCACCACCATCAGTACCCGTGGGAAAACCGCATGAGCATCGGTCAGTCGTACAACCCCATATTCGAGGCGACCTGCCCTCTTGCACACCGCGAGACCGCCTTTTACGGCGCAAGCATGGCGGAGGATCTCACCGCCGCAGGAAGAAAGGGCGTCGTCTGCTGTGACGAGCGTTATAACGCATTCCCCGTTTCCACCTTCTACGGCAACGCTCTTCTCCACAACACGGCAGGTCTTCTCACCGAAAACGCCGACGTCGAAATAGCGACTCCCATCTACCTCCACCCCGAACAGCGCACCGAAACGCTCCGACCCTCGTCAAATTGTCCCGACCCGTGGGAGGGCGGCGAATGGCACCTCTCGGATATCGTCGAGCAAATGTACCTCGCCTCTCTTTCGCTTGTCGTCACCCTCTCGAAAAACAGGGAGCGTGCGCTCAGAAACACCGTCCGCAAGGCAAGAATGCAGATTGAGCGAGGCAATTCCTCTGAGGTAAAGGCGTATCTTCTGCCGCCGTACCAGGACGACGCTTCGACGCTGGAGCTTTTTCTTCATATACTAAACAGTCAGCGTGTCGAATACTCGGCTCTGTCGAAGGACACCGTCGTCGAGGGAACTCTTTACCCCAAGGGAACTATTGTTGTCCCGACAGGTCAGCCGAACTACGCGGTTGTTGACGCGCTTCTCGGCGAAAACAACTACCCCGTCGGCAAGTACAATACCAACCCCGACGGCTGTATTAAGGTAACGGATACGTCGAGCATAAATCTTGCGATAAGCATGGGACTCCATTCCGTGCCGGCACACGAGCGTATAGACGCTGCCGTTCTCGAGGCGTATACTTCGTGCGAAAAAATCCCTGTTTACCCGCTCAGCGCATCACGCAACGACAGCTACCGTTTCGTCAACGGCGAAAACAAAAAGGGTAAGAGCGTCTACCGCGACGCCGACGGCAATTTTTACGGCGCACCCGGTGAAGGACTTCGCAAGATCCGTTTCGGCAAGGTCGGACTTCTCAAAAAGAGCGCAACGTGGAACGAAGAAGAAGGCTACACGAGAAGCCTTCTGCGCGCATACGATTTCGACTACCGCACGATTCTCGACAAGGAGATAAGAGACAGCGGCGTGCCGGGCGACATAGATGTCCTCATAATTCCGGGCGACCGCGCCGACACGCTTCTCTGCGGAGACAAAGCCCCGGAGGATAAACCGCCGAGATATCATTCCGGACTCGGTACGTCGGGCGGCAAGGCGCTCTGCGAGTTCGTCGAAAGAGGCGGCAGACTTATCGCATGGGAGGACTCCTGCCGATACGTAAACCGTGTTTTCGGTCTGGGTCTGCGCGATATGACAGCCGGTCTCGGAGATAAGGACTACTCCACAAACCTTGCGGCTCTGCGAATTGAGATTTCCGAAAGGTGCGGACTCACCCTCGGTATGCCGAGAGAAACCTTCGTGCTTCACAACTCCGGGCCGATTCTTCTTCCGTCCGATCTGAAGCATAAATTCCGCGACGCTGCACGTTTTCCGAAGTCGGATATTCTCCGGAACGGTATTGCGCAAGGCTATGAGCGTCTCGCCGACACTCCCTGCGTACTCCGCACGTCTGTCGGCAAGGGCGACATCATCCTGTTTACCTTTAATCCGGAGTTCCGTATGCAGTGCGACGGCACCTTCAAGCTCTTATTCAACGCAACATACTTTGAGTGCGAATGAACCGTTCAATACGCCGAAAGCCCGCGGAAAAACGCGAGCTTCCGGCTTACTGACAAACCCACCCTAAACGGGTGGGTTTGTATCAAAAATAACGGATATTTGCAGGAAGAAAACAAAAAGCGCATACCCCTTTTCCAAAGTATGATTGCAATTTTCTTCATATTTTGCATTGCAGCCGTAAGCAAACATTGTTCGGAAACTCTTTCGTTTCCGCGCATACGGCAATAGCGCAGACCATGCAGTTCTTTCGACTCCGCAAAGCTGCGCTCAATTTTTTCTTTCCGTTTTGAGGTCCTCACTTACAAAACAAGCGAGAGTGTCAAAACGCTGCAATCAAAGTAAATATTTTTTTGCAATTTAAAAAATTACCGATTTTAGTATTTTTTAATATAATATCCACTATGCGGAAACAAGTAGGTGATAAAATTTAGATGTGGGTACAAAACGCCCGAAATATAACAATAAAGGAGACAACACCATGAAAAAAACGGTACGCCTCAGCGTCGTAAGCATTATTCTCGCCGCAGTAATGTCGCTTTCCGTATTTGCGGCAGCCTCGGAGGATGCACTCCGTTTTCTCAAGAATCCCATGTTAAGCTATGAGCAGACCTCAACTCTCACCCTCAAGCTCAACAAACCGCTCACGTTCCTTGAGGACTACCAGAGCTTCACCGACGAAAACGATCTTCTCGGTGCTTCGTTTGTAAATCCCGATTACAAGCTTCTCTCGGAGTCGCTTTTCAATCTCAATGTTGACGCGACCGTAAAAGCTTCCGTATCGCCCGACATGAAAAAAGCCGAGATATACACGAATGCTAAAGTCAACCTCCCGGCGGAGCTTTACAAAAACCTCAAGCTCACCGCAGACATCGAGGCGTCCGTGTGGATGAAGTACGACTTCACCGACGCAGAGAACCCCGATATACTCATAATCTATGCGTTCCCGATATCGAGAAAGTACATTTACATCGACCTCAAGGAGTCTCTTGCGGCACTTCCCGAGGACACCGACCTGAAAAAGAGCGTTACCGACGCTGTCAGCGGCGTTGAAAAGATGTACTCCAACGAATATATCGAAGGTCTCACCGACAAAATCATAAATCTTCTTTACGAAAATGCGGATATCACAAAGAGAATAACCTCCGTCACGGTAAAGCTTGACAACAAGGGATTTGCAAACCTCGTAAAGGGCATTGCCGACATTTACGTTGATGCGCTCAAGACTATCGGCGGCAAAGCTTATGACGAAAAAACACTCGCCGAGTTTAACGATATCGCCGCCCAAATCGTCTCTTTCATTGAAACGGCAGGGCTCCTCGGCAAGGACGGACTCACAATGAAGTACACCTTGGGTGCCGGCGGTTCGATTGCCTCCTCCGAGACTATACTCGACGTTGACTTCAACATATACGATCTCATTTCAAAGCTTGTTATGCCCGAGGGTGCAAACGAAGAGCTTCTTTCCTACATTATACCCGAGTGGCTTACACGTGAAAACTCCGACGTCTCCTTCGACGTAATCGGTACGGACACCTACACAAACGTCGGCGGCGATGTCGTTATCGAATACCCCGAGCTTACCGAAGCAAACAGCGTAAGCTTCGTTGACAAAATCCTCGCAGCCCCGGTTCCCGTACCCGATGACGGCGACTTCGGCATTGACGCTCCCGAAGCTTCTCCGTTCTATGATTATCACGGATATACGCCGAACTACGCAATATACAACGCTGTCGAGCAGTCGATATCGTTCGGAGTCCGCGAGGCGCTTGTCAACGTTTTCGGCGAGGACAACCTCAATATCACTTACGATAACGGTCATGTCACTGCGAAAATTCTTGACGGCGTGCCTTACAAGACTATAGAATTTGATATCGGAAAGACAGTTGCGACGGTTGACGGAAAAACTGTTGAATTCATAAACGCACCTTTCGTAAAGAACGGAGTGACATACGTTTCCTGCGACTTCTTCAATGCAGTGCTTGAAGATGATTGTACGTCCGTTGCTATCAGCTGGGATTCTTACGGCAACTACAAGCAGAATATTTATGTAATAATAGATACTATCATCCACAACAGCATTTTCCCCGATTTTACAGAGGAAGCCGTCGGCTGATATGCAATTGAGAATTGATAGTGGAGAATTGAGGATTGATAAAGAAAAACGGCGAAAGCCGTTTTTCTTTATCGTTTGTACGGTGCTTGCCGATTGTTGCGGTTCTACGAAGAGGTATACATAATCTTACGTTGGGTTTTTGCGGACGGAGCAATCTACGCAGATGCTTCGCATCCTGTGTGTCCCTACGGTATACCATGGAGAGAATGCGAATCTCGAGCTATGTACACGCCAAAGTGCTACATTTTCCCCGAAATTCCCCATGGAGAGAGTGCTTATCCGACAGTCCCTCAGTCAACTTCGCTGACAGCTCCCCTTGCACAGGGGAGCCTCGGCGTCTTCGCCGCCTCCATTACTACACCCATAAACAAGTGCCTATCTTCAAACTTCGCACTCTCCAAAAAGCCCCTCTTCGCAAAAATGAAATTGTCGAGCCATGCGAGGCGTTTCATTGCGAACGGTGTTTCCCACAAATTACAGCCCCTCAAAATCTACGCCAACATAAATCTAAGTCGGCGACTTGCGTATATGGTCTCCGACTTCGGTATTTTATTCGGTTATGGTGCTAAATTAACAGCCCCTCAGTCAGCTTCGCTGACAGCTCCAGAGGTTGCTTTGCAACCGGTTACACAAGGGGATGCCTCCGGAGTTGACACGGTCAACTCGAGAGTAAATTGCTTCGCAATTTCTCTGGTAGCTTCGCCGCCTCCATTACACCCCCTGCAAAGCGAAGCTTTGCGACTTGAAGTTCTTTGGTTCTTTCTTTCAAGAAAGAACACCCCCGTAAGCCCTGCGCCCCTACGCCAACGCGAGAGCTTTCACGAGGTAGACGGCGAGGAAGACGCTTGCGATACTTGCAATACTTGTGAGAGAAACGCCGTATGCCGAGATTTCGGCGTCGGCGCCCATCTGCTTCGACATCGCAAAACAGTTCACGGCGGCAGGAGTCGAGGACATCACCGCAAGAACGAGAAGATTGTCGCCCCGCACGCCGAAAAGGTACGCCGTCACGAGTATAAATACAGGCGCAAATACGTTGCGTAAAAATACGCTGTAAAGGATAAGTCCCCTGTCGTTTTTGAAGCCCGAGAGCGTTATCGTCGCGCCTATCGTCAGAAGTCCCATGCTCGAAGCGATATCTCCGAGATAACCTACAGTTGACACCACGGCTTTCGGAAGCGGTATCGCAAACACGGAGAATATAAGTCCGAGAAACGTCGCTATTATGAGCGGATTCTTCACTATCCCGAGTGCCACCGACTTCGGACTCTTGCTCTTTCCGCAGTAGTACGAAAGGAGAGTAACCGCCGTAATGTTGTAAAACAATACCACAAACGAAAGCGTTATCGCCGTAAGCGCTACTCCGCCCTCGTTCATGAGGTTCATCGCAATCGGCATTCCGGCAATCGCAAAATTCGACCGGTACGCAGTCTGTACAACCGACGCCTTTTTTCTCGGATCCTTTATGAAAAAGCAGAGCGCAATCGACAGCACAATCAGCGCCGCAATCAGCGCAAGAGTAAATCCGATAAAGCGAGCGTCGAAAATCGCATGAAAGTCCGCAGACGACGTGTTTTTAAATATAAGACACGGCGTACCGACGTAAAACACAAGCTTCACTATCTCATCCTTGGTCTTCTGCGAGAAAAATCCGAGTTTATTCAAAAGTACGCCTATAAATATTACGAAGAACACCGGCAGTATCGCCGAGGCGGTGTAATCAAGAAGTTCGAGAGACAGAGGTAAATCATTCCTTTCCGCAGTTTTTCCAACGAAAATACTCAGTTTCCGCACTCAACGCTTATCTTGTTGAATATCGCCATGAGATCCTCCGTTTTCGTCTCATGCTTCTCGTCTCCCGACTTTTCGAGGACAATATTTCCCTCGTGCATCATGACGATTCTGTTGCCGTATTCGACGGCGAAGCGCAGATTGTGAGTTACCATGAGAGCCGTGAGCTTTCTTTCCTTTACTATCTTGTCGGTAATGTGCATTATTACCTCGGAGGTCTTGGGGTCAAGAGCGGCGGTGTGTTCGTCGAGAATAAGACAGTCAACCGGCGTCATAACCGACATAAGAAGCGACATAGCCTGCCTCTGACCGCCCGAAAGACAGCCGACCTTGACGTGCATTTTGTCCTCAAGTCCGAGTCCGAGACCGGAGAGCATATTGCGGTATTCCTCGTACCTCTTCTTGTTGAGTCCCGGTGTGAGTCCGAAAGACTTTCCCTTGTTGTCCGCAAGCGACATATTCTCGAAAACCGTCATCTCCGCACAGGTTCCGAACGACGGATCCTGATATACTCTTCCTATCTTTTTATAGCGAACGTAGTCAGGCTTTCCCGTCATATCGACGCCGCCGATTATCACCTTGCCGCTGTCAGGTGCGAGAGTGCCGCAGATAAGGTTTAACATCGTTGTCTTACCGCTTCCGTTGCTTCCGACTACCGAAACAAAGTCCCCGGGATTTACCCTGAACGAAAAACCGTCGAAGAGAGTCGATTCGTTGACCGTGCCTGCGTTGAATTTTTTACATATACCTTTGAGCTCTATCATCGAACTTCTCCTTCCGAAACGGCATTCTTCTTTTTCTTCCTCTTTATCTCAAGCTGACCGAGAACGAGTACCACGAAGAACAGCACCGCCGTGACAAGGTTCTTGACGCTTGCGTCAAAGCGGTTGAGCGCAATCGAAACGCACGCCGTGTATACAACGCTTCCGATTATAACCGCGGTCGTACTCTTCAGAAACTTGAATCTGCCGAAGATGTTGACGCCGATTATTACCGACGCAAGACCTATAACCATTTTGCCCGTGCCGTCGGTGAGGTTGAATGCGCTGATGTACTGACAGTAAAGCGCACCCGAAAGAGCGACAAAACCGTTCGCTATCATAAGTCCCATTATCTTGATGTTGCCGCCGTTTTTGGCGAGCGTCGCAACGACTCTGGGATTGTCGCCCATGGCACGGAGTAAATACCCTCTCTTTGAACTCATGAAGAAGTCGAGAGCGATTTTCAGCACAATGAGGATAACCGCGAGAATGAGAATCTTTCTGTAGTCACGCAGGAAGTAAAGAGGTGCGGAGACGTCGTTCTTGCCGCCGAAAAGCGAGGTCACAACGTTGTTTGAGAAAATAGTCACCTTGTCTCGTGTGAGGTTGACATTCGCCTTGCCGGAGGAAATCATGCTGTTCACCGAGTAAAGCGCAGTCATGAGAATGATACCCGAGAGAAGATCCCTCACCTTGAATTTCACGTGTACGACTCCCGTGAGAAGCCCGGCAACAACACCTGCCGCCGCAGCCGCAGCCATCGTGACGAATACGTTGCAGCCTCGTGTAAGCATTGCGGCGGCTATCGCACTTCCGAGGGGAAAGCTTCCGTCAACCGTGAGGTCCGGGAAATCGAGGATTTTGTAGGTTATGTATATTCCGAGTGCCATCACGGCATAGACGCCGCCAAGCTCGACGGAGCTGATGATAAGTCCCAAGCTCATGTTATATCTCCTGACATCGTTATTTTTCGGTGAACGTCAAATAATGCGGTCTTTTTCTTCAATTTAGGTCAAGCCTCCGAAAAGACTTGACCCATAACTTAAAACAATCCGGTTTCCGAAGCTGCTCAGCCGACGAAGTTTGCTCTTTCATTTACCTTGTCTGTGAGAGTGATGCCGAGCTCGTCAGCGGACACCTTGTTTACGTAGAGGTAATTGTCGGTAACGGTCTCGAAGGGCATTTCGGATGCCTTTGCTTCACCCTTGAGAATTTTTGCCGCCATCTTGCCTGTCTGGATGCCGAGGTTGTAGTACTCAAGACCTTCTGCGGCTACACAGCCCTTCTTTACCTGCTCAATTTCGCTTCCGAATATCGGCTTGCCCGCTTCAAACGCTTTGTCGAGCATAATGTCGAGCTGACCTACAACGGTGTTGTCCGTGAGGTTGCTTATGCAGTCAACGTCGGGAAGAATTGCCTCAATTGCAAGCGGAACGTCTGCTGCTGCGGTGACGCCCTTGTCCACTATTTCAAAGCCGTAGTCGGGAGCAAGCTCCTTGTAAATATCTATCGTGTAGAGGGAGTTGGGTTCGCTTGTGGTGTAGAGAATGCCTATCTTCTTTGCGTCGGGGAGCATCTCACGGATAAGCTCAAGCTGTGCCTTTACGGGGAGCGCGTCGCTCGTTCCGGTTACTTCGCCGCCGGTTGTGAGTCCTGCGCCATCGGGGTCGGTAATTGCGGTGTAAACAACGGGAATTTCTTCTTCAACAGCCGCATTGAATGCCGCCTGCGCCGAGGGAGTCGCTATCGCGCATATGAGGTCTGCGCCGTTCGATACAAAGCCCTGAGCGATTGTGGTGCAGTTGCCGGTATCGAAGCTTGCGTTCTTGTAGTCGATCTTGATGTTCTTGCCGTCCTCGAAGCCCTCCTCCTTGAGACCTTCAATGAAGCCCTCGCGGCAATTGTCGAGTGAACCGTGTTCGCCGAACTGGCTTATGCCTATTACGAATACCTTGTCGTCGGTCTTATCGTCGGTCGGAGTCTCATCGTCTGTCTTGTCGTCCGTCTTGTCATCGGTCGGAGTCTCGACCTTCGTGTCGTCGGGATTGTCGGGGGTGTCGGTGTTTGTCGTGCCGTTGCAGGCGGTGAAGGTGAGTGTTCCTGCTGCGAGAAGCGCGGTGAGTATAATTGATGTAAGCTTTTTCATGATGTTATCTCCTTTTTAAATTGTATAGTGTTTGTTTTTTGAGGCGGTGATAAGGTTGAGGACATATCCTCTTCGCCATCGACCGTAGTCTGTATTTTTCATATACGCCCTCTCCTTTCATATTTGTAAAACAAAAAATCCCAAGCGAAGTTTTACCTTCACTTGGGACGAATAATCATATCCGTGTTGCCACCCAAATTGACGCTGCCGTGCGCCCTCTCTGCCGTACCGTCATTGATACGCTCCGAATTTGTTACAGGCTCGGTTCCCGTCGATTGCTACTGACACGAAATGCTCCGTGCGTTCGGTCGCCCTCATAAGTCCATTCACGAACCCTTCCGCTGCCGCAATCTCACTGTCTGCGGCTCTCTTTGAGTTTCCGATGATCGCTACTACTCTTAATCACAGGTTTGGTATGAAACCGTTCGGTTTTGCCGTTCGATTTATTTGTTGCGATTATGATACCACACAAGTCGGCGTTTGTCAAGAGTTTTTTCGGAAAAATCTAAAGTTTGTCGCTTTCCGACAAATCTCGTGCATTTTTGCGTCGTGCGAATGTTCTTTTTGCACCAAAACGAATCGGAGCCGACGTTTGCCGACTCCGATATGCGTTTCATCAAATCAAACTCAGATCTTTTCCTTGACCTTAGCGCTCTTACCGACACGCTCTCTGATGTAGTAGAGCTTGGATCTTCTGACCTTACCGGTTCTTACTACCTCAACCTTAACTACGTTGGGGGAGTGAAGAGGGAATGTCTTTTCCACGCCGCAGCCGTAAGCAACACGTCTTACGGTGAAGCTCTCGGAAATACCGCCGTTCTTCTTGGCAATTACCGTGCCCTCGAAGAGCTGTATTCTTTCTCTCTGACCTTCCTTGATTCTGTTGTGAACCTTAACGGTGTCACCGATGTTGAACGAGGGAACCTCGGTCTTAAGCTGCTCGTTTGCAAAAGCATTTACAATGTTGTTCATCGTGCTTTCCTCCTTAAATTTCAGACATTCTTGCAGCAGCTGCAGAGGAATATCCATATTCTGTACCTGCACCGCAAGCCACGGCACAGTAACAGAGTGATTATAACAGAGTTTCTCTTAAAAGTCAAGTATTCTTGCGAAAGTTTACACTTTTTTGAAAATTGCGTCATTTATAGAAGGCGTGGTTGCCTATCATCGTGACGAACTCGCGGTTTTTCATGACCCAATCGGACGAGGTCGTGACGGGATTGACGAAGTACAGACATCCGTCAACCGCCTTTTCGCCGGCGAGAGCACGCCGTGCGGCGTCGATACACTCGTCGTCCGGAATATTGAAGAGCGTGAAATTTGAAAGCGGCGTAAACTGCACGACCGGGTCGCGGTCGAATATCACTCCGTATACGGTGTCGGGAAACTCCCCGCTTGCGGCTCTCTCGAGAACGACGTTGCCGACGGCAATTTTACCTTCAAACGGCTCTCCCCTCGCCTCGGCGAAAATAATGCGCGCAAGCCACAGAAGCGTACTTTCGGAGTCGTCGGCGTCCGCTTTGCCGAGACTTATGCTTCTGTCGTCGGCATTCCACGTGACGTCAAATCCGAGAAGTCTTGCCGCGTCCCTCACGGGGACGTACATTGTGCCGTTTTTAACCCTCGGTGCGGCGGAGAGAGCCGCTTCCGCGCCGCGGCTGAGTGCGGTTTTACCGCCGTCGGTCATAGAAAAATCCGCATTTTCCTCCGAGACGTGTACCGTGCGGCGCGACGGATCCCACGCAATATATGCGTTTTCCGCACACAGCGCCGCCAATGTTCTCACCGGCGCAAACGCCGTGTTTTCCTCTATGTAGAAGCCGGGAGCGTCCTCGGTATATCTTTCGTGAAGCACGGCGTCCGCAGAGACGCTTTCCGCCGCCCCGACCGAAGAAGCCGCCGCAAGGCACACTGCGCAGAACACCGCCGCAAAAAGCTTTGACTTTCGTTTCATTCCGTCACCTTTCCTTTCTTCTCCGCATTCGGAAGGTCGCGACTCGGAATGTACGGTGCGGAAAACGTGTATGATTTATCCTTGATATACGTAATTATACACCGCAAGGACTCTTTTGTCAACGCACAAAATCTGCCGCCGCAGGAAGGATTATCTCACCTTTCTCACGTATGCGACGTCTCCGCAAAGGTTCTCGCCCTTTACGTAGAGCGTGAGCGTGCCGGGAATCTTCGATTTCACGACGGCAAGCGCACGTCCGCCGAAGGCGTGGCATTTGCAGGAGCCGTATACGTCCTCGTTCGCCGGATTTCCGGAGTATATTCCGAGAAGCTCACCGCCGATAACGCGGCACTCGAGAGCGTTTTCCGCGTCGGTGACAAGTCTTCCCTCCCTGTCGGTGACGGATATGTCGAAGTAGCAGAGATCTCTGCCGTCGGCGGTAAACGAGTCGGCCTCGGGAGTTATTTTCACTTTGTACGCGTCCGATACCGTTGAAAGCTCCGCTGTGCCGACAGTCTCGCCGTCAAGCAGAACGCTTGCGGAAAGCGTTCCGGGTTCATACGGAATATCGGCCGAGGCAATTCCCCTGACGGGTGCGGCACGTCCGACCTCGCGTCCGTTCAGCGTGAACACAACCTCGTCCGCGGTCGTATACACCTCGGTCTTTACCGGTGTGCCTATGTATTCGACGGGGAATGTCCAGCTTTCCCAAACGTCGTACCAATGCCAGCAGGTACCGCTGAAAATGTCGCCGTTATGCTCGGGGTGAGTCGTGAATATGTGCGGTGCGGCGTGCTTATTCCAGATCGCTTCACGGAAATACGACTGCGGACGTCTGTATCCGCAAAGGTCGAGATCTCCCTGATAACAGCTTCTCCAAGGATATTCGGCGACGTTTGCGCCGGGAGCGACGTATCCGTCACGTCCCCACATGAAGCGTCCCGTGCCGACCTCGCCGAGGTTGTCGAACGCCGTCCAGGTGTAGTCGCCTATGACGTTCGCGTTTTCCTCGACGGTTTTCCACGAATCGTAGAACTTCACCGCCATTGTTTCGGAGTGCCAGATAACGCGGTCGGGGTACTTTACGCGGTCGCCGTCACAGCGTTTGTAAAGATAGTTGTAGCCGACTATATCAAGAGGCTTCATATAATCCTCGGTTCTCTCGCCCCATGTCGTGTCCGGACCTCCGTCGCCGGCGTCGTGGCAGCCTTTAAAGAAGTCCTTCTTGTAGTCGTCGGGAGCGTCCGCCTCGGGATATGCCCAGATGCCGCACACCGCCGATGTGACAAGGCGTGTGGAGTCGTATTTTCTTATTTCGTCCGCAAGGCGCGCCGACCACGCAAAGCCGTCCGACGTGCCGTCACGTTCGGGTATTTCGTTGCCTGTCGAGTACGAGATTACCGAGGCATGGCTTCTGTCGCGCTTTATCGTTTCCTCAATGTCGCGCTGCCAGTGATCGGCGAACCACAGACTGTAGTCGAGATTATTCTTCGGAGTGTTCCACATATCGTACATTTCGTCCATGACGTAGAGTCCTATTTCGTCGCAGACCTCGAGGAATGCCGACGACGGCGGATTATGAGCGCACCGCACGGAATTGAAGCCGGCGTTTTTAAGAAGCGTGAGCTTGCGTCTTATCGCCGCCGGGTACTCCGCACTGCCGAGAACGGCGTGGTCATGGTGAATACAGCCGCCCTTTAGCTTCACCGTCTTTCCGTTCACGGTAAGTCCGAGCTTTGCGTCTGCGGCAACGGTTCTCACGCCGAAGGTGCAGTCAGCCGTGTCCGTGACCTCGCCGCCGACCGAAACCTCGGCTTCAAGCTTATAAAGGTGCGGCGTTTCGGCACTCCAGAGAAGCGGCGAGTCAAGCTGCGCCGTGCATTCGGAGTTGTTTTTGCCTTTTGCGGCGTCGAGAGACACCGACTTTACCAAAATCTTCTCTCCGTCCGCGGAGCGCACCGTGAAAGAGACTTCCGCTTTGCACTCAAGCTCCGCGCTCACGCAGAAGCGAATGCGGATGACAGCTTTTCCGCCGTCCTCGGATATTTCGTCCGTCGTAACGTACATATCCCACGGCTCTATTCTCACACTGCCGCCGGTCCAAAGGGACACATCGCGGTAAAGTCCCGCGCCGGAATACCACCTCGACGACGGCTGTAAACCGAGAGTGTGTATAACTATCTTATTATTCCGCTCCGCCCTCACTTTACCCGAAAGGTCAACGAGAAAAGGCGAATATCCGTAGGGGTGCATGGTGAGAAGATCCTCGTTGAAGTACACTCTCGCGCACATATATGCGCCGTCGATATCGAGGATCGTGTGTGCGTCGCCGCCGAGCTTTATATACTTTGAGTAAGTGCCGCAGGAGCCGGTAAAGTATCCGACCGAACCGCCTCCGGGCGCGTCGGCACGGCGTTCTCCGTGTATTGCATAGTCGTGGGGAATATCGACGGTAACAGCGGGTTTTCCGGGTTCGCAGAATTTCCAGCCGTTTGAAATGCGTGTTTTTTTCATATTGCACTCTCCTTTTTTCCACCGCACACTTGATTTTCCGTGCGTTATGTGATACAATACCATTATAAACGCAGGACCGTTGCATTGCAATATAAAAATTGTCCATGGCATATAAATATATTGCAGAAAGAGGTGCAAAATGAAACAATTCGGGCAATTGCGCAAAAACACGATGAAAACCTTCGTATTCGAGCCGAAGAAGCTTCTGACGGTATATCCCGTGACCTGCGAGGTGCGGCATATCCAGGAGGATGTGTGCAGTGTCCACGGAGTGTGGATAGAGCAGATATTCATCGTCGAGGACGGAAGCGGAATTTTGGGTGCGGAGGGACGCGAAACCGCCCTTGACCGAGGGGATATGTACTATGTCCGCCGCGACACCGCGCACTATTACTACGGCGACGACGACTTCAAGACGACGTTTCTGGGCTTCGGCGGAGAGCTCTGCGACGGCATTTTCGACTACTACGGCCTCGGCAAAAGCGGCGTATACAAAGGAAAAAACGCCGAAAGGGCGTCTCTCGAAATAAAAGATTTTCTCGAAAAGAGCGAGAATATCCGCGACGCCGCGATGCTGTCGGCGATGGCATACAAAACGGTCTGCGCTTTTTTCGGAGAGGCATTGAAGGTCGAGTACACGCCGATAGAGAACGTATACCACTTTCTCGAATCGAACTTTGCAAAGCCGCTCACTCTCGGCGACATAATGGAGTTTTACCCTTACTCAAAATCGAAGCTCTGCCGTGACTTTTCGGAGAAGTACGGAATGAGCATATTCGATATGCTCGGAAAAATCCGCCTTTCGCACGCAAAAATAATGTTAAAAAGCGAGCCGCACGTAAAGCTTGAACGGATAGCCGCCGCCTGCGGCTACGGCGACACAAGCTACTTCTGCAAAGCTTACAAAAGAGAGTTCGGCGAAACGCCGAGAGGCGCGGAGCTTTCCGGGGAGGGGTGAGAATGCTTGTAGAAAACCCTGCACGAGAACTGCCAATGTATATTAACAGTTAACAATTGCACATCGCAGCCTCTGCAATAAAACTCCCCAAAGATGTATCCACACGGTTAATGCCCCGGAAAAGCTCTGCGGCAGCCGCCGCTATGTCTGCCGCCATCGGACTCGCCGCCGTCGTCAGGCTTGCACGAATCAATCAAATCGTCAAATTCGTCCAAATCGTCTGCGTCCTCCGCGTCGTCCGGATCATCGGTATCGTCATCCGAGGTAATATCCTTCAAATCGTCGGGCGTAATTCCCGTGCCGCGAAGGACCGACTCGACAAAGGCGTTCGAGAGCATGAAATCGCCGTCTTTACCGCGAACGCCGAGCGTTGCCGGTTCTGCCTCCTCTGCCAGCCACTTTTCGTCAAACGGCGTTGTGTCCAACAGCACATAGTCGTCTTCGGGATGTTCTTTCGCATACATTCCGTTGTTAAGCCCCGTGCAGTATACGTCGTCGAGAAACGCATTGAGTTCTTCACGCGTCATTTTCATTATTGCCGAATAGTTGTCCATAATCAAGACCTGCCTTTCTGTTATTTCGGCATAATTATAGCACAGCGTGTGTCCTATAAAAAGGACTTTGACTTGTTTTTTGAAAAAAAGACACTTAGAGTGAAGAAGCCTCCGCAAATTCATTCCCGCAACAGCGCACGGACATACGATAAAACCCGTCAGCATAAAAATACTCCGAACGTCAAACGACTTTCGGCTTTCATTCGCGTCGTAAGGGACTCGTCCGTCTGCGGACGGACGCCGGTGCGGAAAAACAGTCCACCGGACTGTTGCACTGACGCAGTCTGTGCCTTAACGCGCACCCTTCGAGTCCCTGACAAAAAACAAAGGCCACACACCATTCGGTGTGCAACCTTTGTTGGCGCGTCGTAAGGGACTCGCCCGTCTGCGGACGGGCGCTGGTGCGGAAAAACAGTCCACCGGACTGTTTTTTAACACGCACCCTTCGAGTCCCTAACAAAAAACAAAGGTCACACACCATTCGGTGCGCAACCTTTGTTGGCGCGTCGTAAGGGACTCGAACCCCTGACCTACTGGTTCGTAGCCAGTCACTCTATCCAGCTGAGCTAACGACGCAAGCTTATTGATTACCCACGGTCTCCCTTGAGTACCCTGGTATTATATCACAGTCGGCGGCACTTGTCAATAGCTTTTGCAAAAAAAATCTTATGTTTACATTTGTTCACAATTCTTCCCCGCCCTTGACAAACCGTCCCGAAAATGGTATACTGTGTTATCGCTAAAATCGGCACGAATGAAAGGACAGGAAGCAATGACAGATACCGCAAGCTCATGCAAGACCCCGGAGATTATCGTCAAAAAATACATACTCGGAGAGGACGTCTCCCGTCTCGGAGCGTTTCCGATTTCCTCGACCGTCGTATTCGAGATTACCGCCGAAAGCGGCGTTTCATCGGCTCGGATTGAGCTTGCAAGAGGAAGCGAGAAGACCTTTGAGCCGACCGTGACGTTCCCGATGATGAGCCTTGACGACGACGGCGGCTGCGTCAGATTCTCTCAGCCTCTCGCTCTCGGTATGCTTGCGTCGGAGCTTGCGCCGGAATGTACGTCATACCTGCTTCGCTGCCGCTTCGTGCTGACCTTGACCGACGGCACGGAATACTTCACCGACAGCGTAAACAACGTCGATTTCACCCTTTCCGACAGTACCGATGTCACGCCATTTCGCATTCTCTGCTATGAGGACGGCTTCACGGTCCCGGAGGGCTTCGGCGGAGTGATGTATCAGATATTCCCCGACCGCTTTTCCGACGGCGGCAGAAAGTTTCCCGTGCGTGACGACGCCGTTCTCAATGAGGACTGGTACGGCGGTATCACCGAATACGCCGAATATCCGGGAGCGTTCGTAAAGAACAACGTCTTCTTCGGCGGAAACCTCGTCGGAATTGCCGAAAAGCTTGACTACCTCTCGTCTCTCGGCGTGACGATGCTCTACCTCAATCCGATATTCGAGGCGTACTCGAACCACAAGTACGACACCGGCGACTACATGAAGGTCGATGCGATGTTCGGCGGCGACGAAGCTCTCGCGGAACTTATCGAAAAGGCGCATTCCGCCGGCATAAAGATAATTCTCGACGGCGTATTCAACCACACGGGCGACAACAGCGTTTACTTCAACCGATACGGAAAGTACAGCTCCGTCGGCGCATACCAAAGCGAGGACTCGCCTTATCACGACTGGTACATTTTCGGCGAGTTTCCCGACAAATACGAGTCATGGTGGGGCATTGACATTCTGCCGAAGCTCAATCAGACGAACGAAAACTGCCGCGCGTTCTTCACCGGCAAGGACGGCGTCTGCGAAAAGTACATACGCATGGGCATTGACGGCTGGCGGCTTGACGTTGCGGACGAGCTTCCGGAGGTGTTTCTCGACGAGTTTCGCCGTCGTGTCAAGGCGGCAAACAAGGACGCTCTCATAATCGGCGAGGTGTGGGAAAACGCCGCGGACAAGGTCGCCTACGGCAAACTGAGAAATTATCTCGGCGGCGGTCAGCTTGACAGCGTGATGAATTATCCTTTCCGCAATGCGGCTCTCGCTTTCGTGCTTCACGGCGACGACGAGACTCTTTACAACACTCTCACGGAGATATACGCAAGCTATCCGACGTCTGTCTGCGGCGTGCTTATGAACCTTCTCGGCACTCACGACACTTCGAGAATCTTGACGGAGCTTTCCGACGAGGACCTGTCGGGACTCTCGAACGCGGAGCTTTCGCATCACAAAATGTCTGACGGCGCAAAGCGGCTTGCGGTAAAGCGGCTCAAGCTCGCCTCGACTCTTCAATACACGGTCTACGGCTTCCCGTCGGTCTACTACGGCGACGAGGCAGGAGTTGAGGGAGGTCACGACCCGTTCTGCCGCACGCCGTACCCGTGGGGACTCGAGGACAGAGAGCTTCTCGAACACTACAAGGCTCTCGGAAAGATGAGAAAAGAGCGTGCCTGCCTGCAAGGCGGAGACTTTGAGACGGTGTACCACGGTCACGGCACGTATGTTTTCAAGCGGACAGACAAAAAAAGCGGCGAGGAATTGTATGTCGCCGCAAACGCATCGGAGAACGATTTCGTATTTGATTTCGGCGGAGTCTTCGGCGGCAACATCGCAAAGTACACCTTCACGGACGCTCTAACGGAGGAAGCAATCGACCTCTCGGAGAACGCCGCCGTGACGGTCGGAGCGGTGTCGGCAAAAGCGGTATGCGCAGTGCGCAAAGGTTAAATCGCCGAAGCTGCATATTTTGAAAGTAAAAATGCGCAATTTTTGCATATCTGTTGTGCGTGAAATATGCAGCCTTTGCGCTTCTCAACCCGTTGTATACAAAAAGGCACTCCCGTTTTTTGAGAGTGCCTTATCTGTTTTCCGTCACTTAAACTCAATGTGAAGCTTTTCCACTATATCTGCATTTTCGAGATACGGAACATCGAGAGTGAAGCGGTATCCGAAGTTGCCGTTGCCGGCAGTCTGCCGAAGCTCTTTGATTCCGACCTCATTGCCGTTCAAAAGCACCTTGATTCTGTCGCTGTCGTAACCTTTGCGCAGAACAGCACCGTCGTACCCGACAGTGCTTATTTCGTCAAGTCCGCGGCGAAGCTCGGCTGTTTCGTTCATGCTGCGCTGTAAAACGGAAAAGCCGAACACAAGACCGCCGTTCCATGAATTTTCAAGCTTAATACCGTCGAAATAATATGCTCCCTTGCCGGAAACCGAGAAAGTGCCTTCGCCGCCGTTTACGACGTCAAGAGAAAAGGCATCAATATTACCGCTCTCGGTCTCGCCGCTTTTTTGCGGAGATATACTCCACGAGTCTTTGTAACTGTAGCTTATCGTCCTCTTTTCGGGATTCCACACTACCTCTCCGAACTCTTTCAGCTCGTCTATGAGGATGATAGTCTTTCCGCCGATGTTGTACCCTTTCACATACGTACTGCCGACACGAACCGATATGTCGGAGGGATATATCTGCCCGGCAATGCTTCCGACAGGCTCGTCAAGCGGCTCGGGGACGTAATTCGCGCGGTATTCTTTTCTGTCACCCTTTACGTAGTTTACGACAAGCAAACGGTATGCGTCCCAATAATTCACTCTGAATTTGTAGTCGTACAAATCCTCCGCAACTATTCCGGTGTTACCCTCAATGTTGTACGACTTTATCGGTTTGCCGTCTATATAGGCGACGATATCGCTGTTGTAACAGTACAGAGCGTCGGAGGCGTAAACCGTGCCGAACGAAAGAAGCACCGTTATTGCCGCAAGTGCGGCTGAAAGCAGTCTTTTCATGTGTGAAATTCCTTTCATATGCTATTTATGCTTAATTCAGGCGGCATAGGTGCAGTTGAGAACCGCACCTATGCTACTTTTTCTTTAGCTGAGCGTAAAGACTATTCTTTTATCTTTACAGCTGTTTGTACCTAAAACATATCTAAAAGTATCTGTTTTGGTGCCGCATATGTGATGCGCAAAATATTCTCATAATGATATATTCTGCAAATGAACGGTTATATCAGTCAAGCTTATACACCCTTGCTTTTTCCAAGTCGATCCGATATTCTCGCTTTTCCTCAATGCCATCGGTAATATCGCTCCACGAGCAATATAAGAATTTTCCGTCGTCGCTGAATTTGAAAGACTCTTTATTGAAATTGTAGGGACTGATTTTTCCGAACTGTCCCATTAAATCTTTTCTTCCGCCGTTTTTATAAAGAATCCAAAAGCCGCTTCTGCCCGAGAAAAAAGCCGACGCAAATCCGACTTCGACCGAACAGAAATCGTTTTCGCAGCTGTATATGCTTTCATAATTCGGCTGTCTTTTGACGTTTCCGAGCAATTCATCATACGACCAAAAGCAAAGCTTGTCTCCGTGACAGCGGCTTTTTATAACGGCTTTTTTGCACAGTCTTACAAACGTTGCATAGCATTGCTCGCGAGTGTAGGGATTTTTCGGAGCAAAAGTGCCGTCGGGCATACCCTGCATAATATTAAGCGCACAAACCTTTTTCACGGAATCCCTTGCCCAATCGGAAACGCTGTCCGAATCCGCCATGTCGGCAACTTCGCTTTCGGGTGCGGGTTTGTCGCTTGCGTACATGGTGCAAACCCTGCTCAGCATCACGGCGGCTTCTTCTCTTGTGATCGGAGAAAACGGATCGAAAAGATTATTTCCTTTTCCCTTTACAATACCCATTGCCGCCGCCGTCATAATGTAATTTGCATATTCGGAGTCGGCAAGATCGTCAAACATAGTGATCTCGTCCGCCGGCACCTTTGACAAGCTTCCGCCGTTTATATATAAATACTGCATATCGTCAAAATCCATATTGTTTTGATAGGCGGCGAACATCATGGCGGTTACGGCAAACTCTTCTCTTGTGATGTTTTTCGAATAATCCTTTTGCAGATTTTCCGCAACGATCCCAAGCTCGACGGCTTCTTCGATTTCGGCTGCCGCCCATTCCGACATATCGTTGTCGTCAAGAGCAAAAGACACGGATGCTGCCGTGAGCGTAAGAAGCGACAGTAAAAGTGCGGTGATAATTTTAAATGCTTTTGTCATGGTATCAATCCTCTCTTTATATGATTTTTACGAGGCACTCCGGAATCTGCGTTCAGCGCTAAACCGTCATCGCCCCATGCTTCTTCCGCTTGTTCAGACTTGCTTAATCACAAAAAGTTCCGAAAACGTCAAAAAAGCTCGGCGTTTTCACGAAACAAATCGGATTTTGAGGAAAAACTCCTCCCTCAGCCCATTATAACATTTTTCGGAGCGGTTTTGTCAGCGGTTTTTTGAAAAAAGTTTAATTTCTCCCTTTTGCACAAAAACACACGCCGCACTTTGGGCAAAACAACAAGGCACCCCCCATTTCGGAGAGTGCCTTTTCAAATTATGCGCTTTATTATTCAGCCATGCCGAGCTTTATGGTTTTGCCCTTGATTTCGGTCTTGCCGCCGTCGGTCGCGACGGAGTCCGCAGTCAAGCCCACACGGTAGTTTGTACCGTCGAAGGTGAAGTCCGCACCGTCGGCGTTTACCGTTGCGCCGTCAAAGCTTCCGAAGCTCCACTTAAGCGCCGCGCCGCCCGTTACGGTTATGCATTTTTCGTCGAGGCGGATTGCAATTTCCTCTGCATTTCCCTCGGACTTTGCGTATACGACAAGCGCGCCGCCGTCGCGCCCCGTGCGAAGATATTCGTACTTTCCCTCAAATTCGAGGTCGGCGTCGTCGTTCTCGGTACACCAAATGCGCTCGTTTACGACGGGCAGAGCGTAGTACTCCGCTTTCCAGTCGAGGCACGGTGCGTCAAGGTACGGCTCACGGAGCTTTTCGTCGTACTTCTGTATGTCACGGAAGTAGAGCCTGTCTCTGTCGAACATCACGTTCGCACGGTAATATTTTCCCGTGTACCAGAACGAACGGTATCTCTTGTCGTTTATCGGAGCGTCCTCTTCGGCAACAAGCGCCGCCGGGGGAGTCATGTCGTAGGTTTTTGCGAACTTCTCGCCGGCGTCGCACATCTTCATGACCTCAACCTTGCCTGCGTCGGCGTACTCCTTGAGAAGCGCGTACTGCATCGCAAGTCCGTCCTTCATTGCCTCCCAGCCGAAGCTGTTCTCCTGACCTATCTGCGTGTAGGCGATGCCGAGGTTTTCCCTGTCAAAGTAGCAATCGAAGAACCACCTCATGTAGTCCTTATCCTGACCGTATTTCCAGACCGGCTCCATCGTCGCACAGCCGCCGCACTTCGGGTTGTTGGCGTAGCGTTTTTCCCAGTAGCCTCTTATTGGCTCTATTCCGAGAAGACGGAACACCGGTGCGTGAAGCTCGTTCTCCTTGGTTGCGGCAGGGCAGAGTATATTGTTTTTCGACGGGAAATAAGGCTGATTGTAAGGTCCGCCCCAGAGGGTGTAGGCGTCAACTCCGAGCTGCTCGCGGCAGATGCCGAACGCCTTTACGCCGTATTTTTCGCTCATGTAGCGCACGGAGTCGATATCGAGAAGCCACGAGCCTGCGCTCTTCGGATATTCGCCGAAAACCTCACGGAACTTTCTCATAAGCTCGTCGATGAGCAACGTCTTCTGCTCATATGTGTACGACGGAAGAAAGCCGGGGTCAACGTGCCAGTCCCAGTCGTAGCCGGGTCTGCCTCTCCACGCTATTCCCACCTTTTCGACAAGCGGACGGACTATCTCTATCCACACGCCGAGCTCCGTCTTTTCGTCACGCTCCGCAAGGAAAACGTCCGAGAACTTCTTGTCGATTATCGCATCGTACTGAAGAAGAAACGTATTCTCGAAGCCGAACTTTTTGTTGAGCGCAATCTGACCGAGTACCGGCTCAAGAAGGTCGAGAGAGGGATTTCTCGGCTCAACGCCTCTGACAAAATTCATTATGTTCACTATATTCATAGCGTGAATTCCTTTCGCTTTAAATATTTACCCCTTGCTTTTCGGGCTTGTTTTCGGCATTCGTTACGACTCCTTTAACCGATTTGTCGCTGTTTGCCGACGGATTCTCTTCGGTTTTCTCCTCAGACACTTTCCTTGCGTTTGCAAGCATGAGCTTGAGTCTGTTCTCCTGATTTACTCGGCTTGCACCGGCGTCGTAGTCTATCGCAACGATGTTGACTCCGGGGAGCATTTCCTTTATCGGCTTCATCATGCCCTTGCCGCAGATGTGGTTCGGCAGACAACCGAAAGGCTGCGTGCATACGACGTTCGGGCAGCCGGACTCGGCAAGCTCTATCATCTCCGCCGTAAGAAGCCAGCCCTCGCCCATCTTGACCGCCGTGTTTATCACGCTCTTCGCTATCTTCACGACGTCCTCAAAGTCGGTCCACGGTCGGAAAGAACCCTCTTCCTTTATGATATTGTTTATGTCTCGCTTGAAATCGCAGAGCTTTTTGTAGGCGATCTTGAACACCGGGTGCGACAGCACCTTCATTCTGTAAAGTCCGAACTCCGCAACCTCGTTGTAGATGAAGAAAAGGCAGAAGTCGAGAAGTCCCGGCACGACGGGTTCCGCACCCTCGGAAATAAGGAAGTCCTCGAGTCCGTTGTTTGCAAGAGGGGAGTACTTTACGAATATCTCGCCGACAATGCCCACTCTCACAGCCTCTCTCTTTTCGAGAGGTATCTTTGCGAAGTCGTCAACCATTTTGCGGCAGTTTTCGAGAACGTCTCTGTAATTCGACCTTTTGCCGCCGCCAAGCTCACGCCCGAGCTTTTCCGTGTACTCGGCGCAGAGCCTGTCGGTGTCGCCCTTTGTTATCTCATAAGGCTTTGTCTGATTTGCAAGACTCATCATGAGGTCGCCGTAAGCCGCCGCATAGAACATACTCTTGAGCATCTTTATGCTGAGCTTGAAGCCGGGGTGATTTTCGAGTCCCAAAAGACTGAACGATATTACGGGAATATAACCGTACCCCGCCTTTGCGAGAGCCTTTCTGATGAGCGATATATAGTTCGACGCACGGCAGCCGCCGCCTGTCTGGAACATTATGAGAGCCGTCTTTTGCGGATCATACTTTCCCGACTGAAGAGCGTCGATGAACTGCCCGATAACGAGTATCGCCGGGTAGCAGGTGTCGTTGTGGGTATACTTGAGTCCCGTCTCGGCAATCTCTTTCCCCGTCGTTTCGAGAAGCTCCATGTTGAAGCCGTAGGTACGCATTACGCTGATTATCAGCTTAAAGTGTACCGGCAGCATATTCGGGACAAGTATCTTGTAGTCCCGTTTCATTTCCTTTGTAAAGGGTATGTACTTTCTGTCTTGCATAAAACCACCAAACCAAATAAATAATTGAGAATTGAAAATTGAGAATGGAGAATTGAATCAGAGTGGAGAGTACGAAAGCAAAGCTTTCGTCAGAGTGAAGAGTGGAGAGTGGAGAGTGGAGAGTGGAGTTAAGGTAGAAAAGCTTTGCTTTTCAAATTGGAAATCTCTCTTCCGTTGTCGTACACGCTTTAAATTCGCACCAAATAATTATTGAAGAAAAACGCTTTAGCGTTTTTCGACCGCAACTTGTGCGAAGCACAAACTTCACGCTTTGCGAAGCAAAGCCCTTCACGCAAGCGAAGCTTGCACTTCACTCGTTCCGAAGGAACGACATCACTTAGAGAAGCTTTGCTTCTCTTCTATCGCTCCCATAAGGCTTCTCAGGCGAATCTTCACCGCACCGAGGTTTGTTATCTCGTCTATTTTTATCTGGGTGTAGTACTTGCCGTGACTTTCGAGAATCGCGCGCACCTCGTCTGTCGTTATCGCATCGACGCCGCAGCCGAAGGACACAAGCTGAACAAGCTCGACGTCGCCGTGAGCCGCCGCATATCCTGCCGCACGGTAGAGTCTCGAATGGAAAGTCCACTGGTCAAGCACCGCCACCTTCTGCACAGGCGCAAGATGACATATGCTGTCCTCACTCACAACGGCAAAGCCGAGAGAATTTGCAAGCTTGTCTATGCCGTGACCTATCTCCGGGTCGATGTGATAGGGACGTCCCGCAAGAATCATTATGCGGTTTCCGTTTGCCCTCGCTTCGGCAAGCGCCCGCTCGCCCTCTGTACGCAGAGCCGCCGTGTACTTTCTGTATGCCGCAAAGCCCCTCTTCACCGCCGCCTTTACCTCGTGTTTGGTTATGGTCGCGTCGTGCGCCGAAAACGCCGGGTAAAGCGTGCGCGCAAGCGCGTTTTCACTTGCAACGCTGAGGTACGGGTGCAGAAAATCGACGTTCTTCAGACACTCCATGTTTGCGTGGAGAAGCTCTGCGTAGTAGGCGACTATCGGGCAGTTGTAGTGGTTGTCGCCGGCGTGTTCGTCGATGTTGTAGGTAAGACCGGGATAGAATATAGTCGTGATGCCGCACTCGACAAGCTCAGCCATGTGACCGTGCATTATCTTCGCCGGGTAGCACGCCGTGTCGGAGGGAATGGTGAACTGTCCCTTTTCATAGGTCGCGCGGTTTGAAAGCGGCGTGAATACCACCTCGTAGCCGAGTGCGGTGAACAGCTCGTGCCAAAGCGGCGCAAACTCATAGGTTGAAAGTGCCGTGGGTATGCCGAGTTTTCCTCTCGGCGGAGCTTTTTCGTCCTTCTTCGGCGTGAGCGACTTTATGTACTGCCTTTTCCACTCATGCAGATTCGGAAGCGGCTTTACGTCGGTAATACCGAGTCCCCTCTCGCACTGATTGCCCGAGATGAAGCGTTTGCCGTCCGAGAATTTGTTTATTGTGAGGTGACAGCCGTTCGCACAGCCGTGACATACCGCCGAGGTCGAGGTGTGGGTAAACTTCTCAAGCTCTTCGAGGGAAAGAAGCGTGCTTTCCTTGTTCTTCATGACGTGAAGCGCCGCACCGTATGCGCCCATGAGTCCTGCGACCGACGGACGTATAACGTTTCTGCCAAGCTCCTTTTCAAAGGCGCGGAGTACGGCGTCGTTGTAGAAAGTGCCGCCCTGAACGACAATTGACTTTCCCAGCTCATCCGGGTTCGCCGCGCGGATAACCTTGTATATCGCATTCTTGACGACGCTCACCGAAAGACCTGCCGAGATGTCCTCGACCGATGCGCCGTCCTTCTGCGACTGCTTGACCGATGAATTCATGAACACCGTACAGCGTGAGCCGAGGTTGACGGGAGCTTTTGCGTGAAGTCCTTTTTCGGCGAACTCCGCAACATCGTAGCCCATCGACTTCGCAAAGGTCTCGATGAAAGAGCCGCAGCCGGAGGAACACGCTTCGTTGAGCATTATGCTGTCGATTGCGCCGTTGCGGATCTTGAAGCACTTGATGTCCTGACCTCCTATGTCGAGAATGAAATCGACGCCGGGCATGAAGTGTTTCGCCGCCGTGTAGTGAGCTATTGTCTCAACGACGCCTTCGTCGGCGTGAAAGGCGTGCTTTATAAGATCCTCGCCGTAACCCGTCACCGACGCGCCGCAGATTTTTACTCTGCCGCCGCACTTTTTGCGGATGTCGGTGAGTACTTCTTTGACAAGCGTTACGGGGTTTCCTTTGTTGGAACTGTAGTAAGAGTATATGATAGACTTGTCCTCTCCTATGAGAACGAGCTTTGTCGTTGTGCTTCCGCAGTCGATGCCGAGCCATGCGTTTCCGGAGTAATCCTCGATTTTTCCGACTTTTACCGACGCCTTTGCGTGGCGTTCGCAGAACTCTTTGTATTCGTCATCGTTCGCAAACAGCGGAGGGAGTCTGTCCGCGCCGACCTTTTCGGCTTTCGCACTGTCCTCTATCTTCTTTATTATGTCGTCGAATGCGATAGATTCGCCGACGGCTCTGCCGGCATACATCGCCGCACCGTAAGCAACGGCGTAAAGAGCATATTCCGGGAACACAGCCGTCTCGCCGTCAAGTCCGAGAGTTTCGCAGAAAGCCTTTTTGAGTCCGTTGCAGTAGTAGAGCGGACCGCCCAGGAACATAACCTTGCCCTCGATTTTTCGTCCCTGGATAAGTCCCGTGACCGTCTGGTTGACGACCGCCTGATATATGCTTGCTGCGATGTCGCTCTTGTTTGCGCCCTGATTGAGAAGCGGCTGTATGTCGGTCTTTGCGAACACTCCGCACCTCGACGCTATGGGGTACTTTCTTGTCGCCTTGAGGCTTGCGGCGTCCATTTCGTCGGCGGTCATGTCGAGAAGCACCGCCATCTGGTCGATAAAAGCACCCGTGCCGCCGGCGCAGGTACCGTTCATTCTTTCGTCGAAGCCGCCCTTGTAGAAGATAACCTTTGCGTCCTCGCCGCCAAGCTCGATAACGACTCCCGTGTCGGGTGCAAGAGCCGAAACGACCTCGCCGGTCGAGTAAACCTCCTGCACAAAGGGAAGCCCTGCCGCCTCGGCAATACCGAGTCCGGCAGAACCCGAAACCGCAACGCGGAGCTTTGAGATGTCGTATTTCGCCGCAAGCTCGCTCTCCATGTCGCGGAGCATTTCAAGCGTGGTACTGCGCGCTTTTGAGAGGTGACGCTTATATTTTTCGTATATTACCTCGCCGCCGTCGAGTAAGACGAGCTTTGCTGTCGTCGAACCGATGTCGATGCCGAGACACATTTTTTTGCTTTCGTTGGGCATTTGCTCCATGTCTCCTTGCCGTATAATTAACAAAGTTACACTTATGTATAATGACAGCATACCACACAAACCTAAAAATAGTCTTAAGTAAATGAAAATTTTTGTCGAATGGTGCTAAGATTTCGCTAAGAAACGGTGGGAGTAATGTAATTTGTCGCCGCGAATGGAATATGATGCCAAGCACAAAGCAAAGGCAATTGCGGCTTTTGTGTTAACGAAAAGTAAAAAACGGCTTTGCATTGACTTTATGCCGCACAAAACACTCTTATAATGCAAATTCGGTATTGATTTTGTTCTCGATTTGGAATATAATAATACCGTCAATTACTTGACCGTAAATTTTTAATTATATATGTTGCGAGGAGATATGTGTAATGGAAATAATGACTGCAAAAGAAGCGGCGGAAAAATGGGGGATTTCTCAGAGAAGAGTTGCCGTTTTTTGCTCCGAGAACAGAATACCGGGTGCTCAAATGGTCGGGAATATGTGGCTTATTCCGAAAGGAACCGAAAAACCGGTTGATGCAAGATGCTCCGGCGTTGATAAAGACAGCACAAAGAGTGTAAAACCTTTTTTGAAATGGGCAGGCGGAAAAGGACAGCTGTTGAAGGAAATTGAGAAATACTATCCGTTCGGCGACGGCAAGATTACAAGGTATGCCGAACCGTTTGTCGGCGGAGGTGCGGTGCTTTTCGACATTCTCGGCAAGTACGAGCTTGAAGCGGTATATATAAGCGATATAAATGCGGAGCTTATAAACGCCTACACAACAGTTCGTGATCACGTTGACGAATTGACGGAAATGTTGTCTAAATATCAGAGCGAATATGTGCCTTTGGAAACTGAAATGCGGAAAAAGTACTATGCTCAAAAAAGGGAAGTTTTCAATTCTTTGAAGACTGCCGGAAACGACAAGGACGGTATCGAAAAAGCGGCGCTTATGATTTTTTTGAACAAGACTTGTTTTAACGGCTTATACAGAGTCAACAGAAAGGGTTTGTTCAACGTACCCATGGGAGCGTATAAAAATCCTCTTATCTGTGACGAAAAGAATCTCTACGGCGTTTCCGAAAAGCTCCGTAACGTGAAAATAGTATGCGGCGATTATAAATTATCCGCCGATTTTATCGATGAACACACCTTTGCGTATTTCGACCCTCCGTACAGACCGCTTACCGATACGGCAAGTTTTACGGCATATACGGAAAATTCATTCGACGATGATAAACAAATCGAACTCGCGAGGTTTGTTGACAAGATGAGCGAAAAAACGGCGAAGGTGATTGTTAGGATAAGAAACATGGAACTGAGGTGTAAACTATGAACATATCGCTTGATGAGAGTAAAGCTATTTTGTATCACTCCGGAACTCAAACCGCAAGAGTATTAACCGAAGATTGGGTTGCCCGAAATATGTATTGTCCGCACTGCGGATATATGCACGTTGACCATTTTCCGAATAACAAACCGGTTGCGGATTTCTTTTGTCCGTCTTGCCGCAATGAATATGAATTGAAGAGTAAAAACGGAAAACTCGGAATCAAAATTAACGACGGTGCATATGAGACAATGATTGAAAGGATAACAAGTAACAACAACCCAGACTTTTTCTTTATGAGTTATTCAAAAGCAGAGCTGAGAGTCAATGATTTTATTTTCATTCCCAAACACTTTTTTGTTCCGGATATTATAGAAAAACGCAAACCCTTAAGCCAAAATGCGAAACGAGCCGGTTGGGTTGGATGCAATATTTTAATAGACAAAATCCCGGAACAAGGGAGGATTGATATAGTATCAAACGGAAAGGCACTGAACATTAACGCCGTTGTCGATAAAGTGAATAAAAGCAATCAACTCGTGACAAATGATTTGAATAGCCGCGGGTGGATCATGGATGTTTTAAATTGTATCAATAAGATATCTTCAGAGTCATTCACGTTGGAGGAGATGTATCGATTTGAAAATGTTTTACAAATCAAACACCCACAAAACAACAATATCAAGCCTAAAATAAGACAGCAGCTTCAATTTTTGAGAGATAAAGGGTTTATAGAATTCTTAGGAAACGGTAAATACATTAAGATAGTGTGAGGTATTGCGATGAGAAAATATGTAATTGCCATGACGGTATTGACGGAGATTTGTCACAACTGAAAGTGAAGGATTTTCTCGAAGAAATGAAAAAGGTTGCGGCAGAGAGTTACCGTGTACTCAAAAAGGACAAGTTCTGCGCCGTTCTTGTGGGCGACACAAGACAAAAGGGCTGTATGATACCTATGTCTTTTGATGTAATGCGTATTTTTGAAGATGCAGGGTTCAAACTAAAGGAGCTTATTATAAAAGAACAACATAATTGTAAAGCAACGGGATATTGGAAAACCAACAGTGTAAAATATAATTTTTTACTTATCGCCCACGAATATTTGTTTATCTTCAGAAAATGAGCTTTCCGAAAATTTTTCGTTCGGAATCCCGTTGACAATCGCCGCGCGGTACTGTATAATGTCGTAGGAACACTGAAATAAGCGTGCGAAAGGAACGATAGCATGAACGTAAGCATACTCGATTTCGGCGCTGTCGGAGACGGAAAAACGCTCTGCTCCGATAGCATAAACAAGGCGATAGAACATTGCTCAAAGACCGGCGGCAGAGTCACCGTCCCGGCGGGGACATACCTCACCGGCACCGTTTGGCTTAAGAGCGGCGTTGAGCTTCATCTCGAGCAGGGGGCTGTAATTCTCGGAAGTTCCGACTTTGCAGACTACTGTGAGGACGACGCTTATCCGCAGAATTTCGGCGTTGCCGACGAAGAATGGACAGGCGGTCATCTTCTTGTTGCCGTCGGCTGTCACGATGTTGCGATAACCGGGCTCGGCACGATAGACGGAAACTCCGAAAGCTTTTTCGGCAAGGCGTCGGTGAAGCATGAGCCGTGGACGGCATACGGCTGGAGAGAGGGCTTCAGACGTACGAAAAGACCCGGTCAGATGATAAACTTCGTCGAGTGCGAGAGAGTACGCATCGAGAACGTAACTCTGCAAAATTCGCCGTCGTGGTGTCTTTTCCTTTACGGAAGCGAAACGGTCAGCATTCACGGCGTGCGCGTTTTCAACCTGCCTTACAACGCCAACACCGACGGTATCGACATCGACTCCTGCCGTTATGTAACGGTGTCCGACTGCATAATCGATACCGGCGACGACGCAATTGCCGTGCGCAACGGCGCAAAGAGACTCACCGACAAAGAGCGTGTCTGCGAGTACATAAACGTTTCAAACTGCGTGCTTTCGGCGTGCGCCTGCATGGTGAGAGTCGGCGTGGGAAGCGGACTTATACGCCGCGTGCGCTTTTCAAACATAACCTCGAAAAGGTCGGGCGTGCTGATAAGCTTCTGCACGGAATACGGCGGAAAGCCGCTCACGCCTCTCGACGACATAAACTTCGACGGAATATCGGCTGACGACGCCGGCGCTGTCGTGAGAATGAACGGCGACTACGGTGTTTCGGCAAAGCATCTCACGGTGCAGAATGTCAGAGCGCACTCGCGCAGAGGAATAAGCATTACAAACGCCGTTCCCGGTGCGTTCGCCGACGTGACCCTCAGAAACATCGATATTTTCCTCATTGACAAGCCCTCTGAGATCACCGACGAGATACGCAAAATGCGCGGTGACACGATAATCGAGGCGTGGAACGTGTCGGATCTCACTCTTGACGGTGTGCGCCTTTTTGCGGACGATGAGCTTCGTGCGAAGTGGAAGAACATCTCCTCTTTCACGAATTGTCCGAACCTCGAGGTCAGAAACTGTAAGTTTGAGTGAGAAAAGCAATAGCATAATACATAAGGCACTCTCCGAAATGGGAGTGCCTTATCGTTTTGCCCAAAAGAGAGGCTTTGTTTTTGTGCAAAAGGGAGAAATTAAACTTTTTTCAAAAAACCGCTGACAAAACCGCTCCGAAAACGGTTATATAGAGTGAGGACGGATTTTTCCTCAAAATCCGATTTGTTTCGTAAAACGTAGAGATTTTTTGACTTTTTCGGAACATTTTGTGATTAATCAAGTCTAAACAGACGGAAGTGTTGCGGGGTGATGACAGTGGTTTGTTGAAACGTAAATCATTATGGGACGTGAATTGACAACGACGATTTAAGCGAAAGGAGATAATTATGTCAATTGTATTCAAAGAAGCCAACACTTCCAATATCGTAATCCATTCCGATTCCGACCATACCATTGCTGATGACGGAAGCACATTAAAATCACTATCGTTCACAAGAAACACAAACGAACGCTTGCTATACATAAACTATCCCGAAAGCATTATGCCCTTCACCAATTGTTACGCAAACAATACAACCGGAAATAATAAAATGCTGTTTCAGACAACAATCAATGCAAATGAAACGGTTCAACTGTTTTTCTCGCACCATAATCGTTCCGGCTCTGCTATCAACTATTCGATTCTGATATGGAATCCGGCGAGTGCAGGACAAATTGCTACGGTTACGGCAACCAACTACGGTTATGACAAAGGCTACGGAAAAGCCGAATTTCTTCCTTGGTCGAGCTTTTACGCCGGAAACGGAAAATCGGTCAGTGTTGACGGACAAAAGTCAGGGTATCTTTTCGACAAACTCGGAATTGAACCTGACGAACAGCCCTTTAGCGGAATTATGAGACTGACAACAAACAGAGCCGTTGTCCTTACTGTGTATATATGGAAAGATTCCGATCATTCTGTTATGGACGGAACGGAAACTCAGTATCCGTATGACAAGAACGAAGCCCCATATCCGAAAGATAAATCTCCTGCCGAGAAATACACGGGCATCGGAAGCGGATACTATCTTATCTCCAATAACACAATAACAGCCGCAGAGGCAAGCGGAAACGGCGTATATTACAAACTTGCAGACGTAAACTCGACAAACACCAATGAAATGATTCCGATTGCTCTTTCCGGTGCAAATTATACGGCGCAAAAAGGGCAAGGCAAACCGCTCGGCAATTTGGGAAACTGGGGCGCACAGTATCAAATAATAACAACTCTCGACAACTCGGCGAGTTCTGTACAAAAGACTTTTAAAGCTTATATCGGACGTTGCATGAGAGAAAGCAAGTACTTTATAAGATATGGTTCGGAGGAACACTATTGCAGTATGGGCGACCCGAACAGCGATTTCCCAACGGCATATAAGTGGAATTTCTTTGATGTCACCGTACCGGCAAGATCGAAGGAAACATTTTCTTTCCTTTTTTCTCACCCCACTTGCAGTTGTGCCCCTATATTTATCCAATGGAAAATCTGAATTCACATTAAGAAAGGTCTGATACCATGACAAAAGCGTTTAGAATTATCACCGCACTTTTACTGTCGCTTCTTATGCTCACAGCGGCGGCACCCGTGTCATTTGCTCTCGACGACAACGAAATATCCGACTGGGCAAAGGAAGAAGTCGAGAAAGCGAAAGACTTCGGACTCATTCCCGATGAGCTTCTCTGCGATTACCGCAAGGGAATAACACGTGAAGAGTTCGCCGTAGTAATGGTGAGACTGTTTAACAAAGGAGACCCGCATTTCCCGGCAACCGACTTTGAAGAGCCGAAAGATATCGCAGAAATAAAAAACGCAGAGTATACGGACGCCGTGAGAACCGCTCTGAAATACAAATTGATGACGCTTGACGAAAACGGAAATTTCAATCCCGGAAAGGTCATGACACGAGACGAGGGGGCGGATTACCTCGGAGGGTTGTATGGGGGATGGAGAACCGGCTGGAAACTCAGTCAAACCGCTAATTTTTTGGAGGAGTATGTTGACGATTTGGACGAAAGCATAGGCGCACGCCCGGGTGCATGGCGAGTAGTGTACTATTTCAGAATTATGAGGGGAGTAAGCGAAAGAAGACTTGCTCCGCAGAGCATTTTTACTCGTGAACAGTACTTTGTGGCAATTTCGAGATTCATAAACAACGAATTATCCGGGCTTGGATATCCGCCCCAATAATGACACTTTAATGTAAAATCGTCTCAATTCTTGGGGGTCAGCCCTCAAAAGCTGACCCCTGCCTATGGTTTATTTTGGAGGGATATCATGAAAAGAATATTTTTGCGCATTGCATCTGCGCTGTTAACCGGCGTTTTCGCAATTTCGTCTTTTGCCGCATATGCCGCCGACGGTGTGTCCGACTGGGCAAAGGAGGAGGTTGAAGAAGCTATAAATCTCGGAATCGTTCCCGAAAAATACAGGAGCGACTACGGAAACAATATCACAAGGGAAGAGTTTGCCATAACTTCGCTTATGTATGTTGCGTATCAGAACAATATGGATATGGGCGATATGAGTGAATTGCCGGCTTCCTATTACAGCTCACCAAAATTGAAAGAAAAGGTAAAAACGAATAGAGACAGAGATTATTTCAGCGATGTGGATGGCGACTATGAAAGAGGTTACCCATACCAGAACCTCCTATATTTTGCCATGTGCCTCGGAATAGTAAACGGAAGAAGCCCCAAAGTCTTCGATCCGGACTCTCCGATTACACGCGAGGAAGCCGCCGTTATGCTCGACAGAGTTTGCGGTTTGTGGGAGGAAAACAACAATATTCCCGAAAAGGACACAGGAGATATCAAGGACTTTGACGAGGTTTCGGAGTGGGCAAAGGAGTCCGTGAAGAGGATTTATTCGTTGGACGTAATGCAGGGAATGCCCGACGGCTCTTTTTCTCCCAAAGGGCTTTACACCCGTGAGCAATGCTACGCAACATTTATGCGGCTTTGCAAAAACGAAAACCTGATAAGCCGATATCACAATGACAATACCTGCTTTGCTTCTTTTGAGAATTTGCGCATAGCCTCCACGCTTGGCACTACGAATTACCGGAGTTTCTACAGCGGAGAAAACGAATTTTGTGCGATAGAGGTAGGTAATGCTTCGGCAATTCATAACGGCAACCAATACTTTTGGATCATCTACAAAAACGGCGGAAGAAAAAATATGGTGAAGCAGCTTGAAAATATTCCTCTGCAATACTTTGATGAGAAGCTTTACGAATTCAGCAATGACGGGAAATCTCTGTACTGCACGTGGGTTGACAGGACAGGCGGCAAAGAGACAAGGCGAAACTATAAAATTGATTTGGAAAATGCAAAGGTGTATAGGATTGATTGATGTTGACGAGCTTCATGCTGATTCGACTGAAAACACTAATGACAAGAAAGGTCTGATACCATGACAAAAGCGTTTAAAATTATCACCGCACTTTTACTGTCGCTTCTTATGCTCACAGCGGCGGCACCCGTGTCATTTGCTCTCGACGACAACGAAATATCCGACTGGGCAAAGGAGGAAGTCGAGAAAGCGAAAGACTTCGGACTCATTCCCGATGAGCTTCTCGGCGATTACCGCAAGGGAATAACACGTGAAGAGTTCGCCGTAATAGCGGTGAATTTACTTAAAATGTCGAAGAACTACCCGGACGAGATGAACACAATCGACGTTGAAGAGCCGAAAGATATCGCAGAAATAAAAAACGCAGAGTATACGGACGCCGTGAGAACCGCTCTGAAGTACAAATTGATGACGCTTGACGAGAACGGAAATTTCAATCCCGGCAAGGTCATGACACGTGACGAGGGGGCGCGTTGCCTCGCAAGTCTTTTCTTTGTCTGCAGAAGACACGGATTTAAGGTCGGCGAATCGGGGATGCTTTTGAAATATCGGGTTGAAGATTATCACGAATGCGCACGCGGAGGTGCATGGGAAGTTCTTTATTTTATACGTGTGTTGAAAGGTGTAAGCGAAAAACGACTCGCCCCACAGAGCATTTTTACACGTGAGCAGTGCTTTGTGTCGGCTTTGCGTTTCAAGCGGGTAATTGACGGAGAAAACTACGGAGACGGCTAAACTATTGATATTTAAAGGTTGAAACGGCATAAAAGTAAGGCACTCTCAGAAAACGGGAGTGCCTTATCGCTTATTACATAACGGATTTTGCAAAATCGGGTCAGACGTTGAGCATCCTGTGAAGCGCCTTATAGCTTCTCTCTATCGCCTCGAACACGTCGCCCTCGCACCTATCCTGCTCAACGACGAAGTGCGTAATTCCGATATCGTTTGCGGTCTTGACGATGCCGTCCCAGTTGAGGTTGCCGTCGCCGACCGAGGCAAAGTGGAACGGAACGTCCTCTATCGCGCCCTCAAGCTTCTTTATCGCGTAGTCCTTGACGTGCATATAGAAAGCACGGCCGGCAAACATTCTGAGAGATACCGACGGCTCCGTTCCGGCGTTCGTGAGCCAGAACACATCGGGCATGAAGTAAACGTTTTCGGGCTTTGTGTCCGAGAGAAGTACGTCTATTCCTCTCACTTTGCCGAACGTGATAAACTCAAAGGCGTGGAAGTGATAGATGAGCTTGAGTCCGTGATTTTTGCATATTTCGCCGAGTCTGTCAAGCTCCTTTGCGAAGGTGCGGTAGCCGTTTTCGTCGTTTCTCTGCTCTGTGGGTATCGAGTCCGTACGTATTACGTCAACTCCGAAAATCTTCGCTTCCGCAACCGCTTCGTCTATTCTCGACTCTATCTCGCCGACGGGCAGGAAAACGGAGTCGGCCTTTATCGAATACTTATCCAAAAGAGCCTTGTGCTCCTCCGCTGTGAGAAACGGCACGGAACGTATCTGGAGGCTTCTGTAGCCTATCTCGGCGACTCGTCTTATTGTTTCGAGGTAATCCTCTTTTGTCTTGGTATGCTCGCGAAGAGTATACATCTGAAGTCCTATTTCGGGCATGGTAATTCTCCTTTCGGTTATGTACGGTTTACAGTGAAATACCGCAACGTTTTTTGTACTTTTCGACGCTGTTATATATCGAGAAGCATCTCGGCAAAGCCGTTCATTCCGCTCTCAAAGGCTGCCGGACGTGTGCAGGTAGTCGTCATATCGTAGATTTTGCCGTCGCCGTCGGCACAGTTCATAATTGCGGTCGCCGCCTCGAGCATATGAAGCGCACGTTCGCCGGAGGCACGGGGTTCGCGACCGTTTGCGATGGCGTAGCACATATCGGCAAGGCCGACGCCTCTCGAGGTTTCGGGGAAGTTTACGGGGAGTACCTTCTCGTCGCCGAATGCGGTGAAGACCTTTATATCGCCCGAGAAGTTATTGGGGTCGTGGAGGGTGAGTCTGCCCTTTGTGCCGTGGATAACGAAATCAGTTGTATAGTTCACGGACTCCGACGAGGTAGTGAAGGTCATGATAGTGCCGTTCTCGAAGAGCATGACTCCGCCGACGTTGTTGGGAGTCTCTATCTTCATGACCTTACCGTACTCGGGATTCTGCGGATTGGCGTAAATTCTGTCGTTTGCTCCGCGCGTCTGCGAGAAGCCGCACACTCTCTTTATCGGTCCGAGCAGGTTAATCATTGTGCCGAGGTAGTAACAGCCCATATCGTACATTATGCCGCCGCCGGGACGGAAAGCGAAGCGCCTGTCGGGGTCTGTGCGGTATCTTTCGTGGTGGTAGCCTCTCACAACGGCTGCGTTTCCGGCAACGGGAGTACCGATAAGACCGGCGTCGAAGGCTTCTCTTGCGGTTTGACCGGCAGGACCGAGGTAGGTATCGGGAGCGCCGCAGAAGAGCAGTCCCTTTTCCTTGGCGACGCGCATAAGCTCCTTACCCTCTTCAAAGGTTATCGCCATCATTTTCTCGCTGTAGACGTGCTTACCGGCAAGAAGTGCGTTTTTCGATACCTCAAAATGCGAGGTGTGGTAGGTGAGATTGAGGACAATATCGATATCGGGGTCAGCGTAAATCTCCTCGTTTGTCATCATTTTGATACCGTACTTTTCGGACTTCGCCCTGCTTCTCTCCGGGACGATATCCGAGCAGCCGACAATCTCGACCGCCTCGAACATATGCTTTGCGCCGCACTCCTTCGAGCAGAGGTTTCCGAGGTAGGTATCGCTTATCATGCCGCAGCCTATCACGGCGACTTTGAATTTTCTGAACGGGTTCATGTTTATTTCCTCCGTTTTCGTTGCGGCTCTCTGCCGCTTTCTTGGTTAAAGTATACCACGCACACCGCTTTTCTTCAAGTAACTTTTCGTGCAATAAACAGCACTTTTCGCTCAAAATCTCTTGACAAACTCTCTTTTGCGGTGTAAAATAGATGCAGGCTGACAAGCACGGGGGCTTACGGGGGCTTACGGGGGCTACGGGAGCCGCTCGCCGCGGGGGCGTCTGCGACGCGTTCTTTCTTGAAAGAAAGAACCAAAGAACTTTAAAACGCAGAACTTCGTTCAGCGTGCAAAC
>CAKSUT010000015.1 GCA_934502885.1 uncultured Eubacteriales bacterium
CCTCACGGGGAGCGTGGATTGAAATGAGGATGTTTCTTTCGCGGTAATCATCGATGTTGAGTCGCTCCCCTCACGGGGAGCGTGGATTGAAATTCTTCCGTTCATTTTTCTTCTTGTGCCTTTTCGACGTCGCTCCCCTCACGGGGAGCGTGGATTGAAATTTTGTCGGCGTACTTTTCGTATTCCTCTGCAATAGTCGCTCCCCTCACGGGGAGCGTGGATTGAAATTGTTATTTCTGGTGTAACAGTACGTTCGATTCAGGTCGCTCCCCTCACGGGGAGCGTGGATTGAAATGTACAAAGCGGTGTCGGAACGTGATATTTTGGACGTCGCTCCCCTCACGGGGAGCGTGGATTGAAATTTATTTCCTTGCACAAAAGACAGTGCTTGACAATTTGTCGCTCCCCTCACGGGGAGCGTGGATTGAAATAAAGCACTTTTTAATCGCTCTGCCTATTGCTTTATGTCGCTCCCCTCACGGGGAGCGTGGATTGAAATAACCTCACGCACCTCGGAAAATTCGTCGGCGTTGAAGTCGCTCCCCTCACGGGGAGCGTGGATTGAAATGATTTTACGTTAAGCAAAATTGACTTTGAAAATGTCGCTCCCCTCACGGGGAGCGTGGATTGAAATCAAGGGATATTCTTCATCTTCCGCTTTTGCCCAGCTTGTCGCTCCCCTCACGGGGAGCGTGGATTGAAATAGTCGGTTTGCAATTTTGCACTGTAAGTGTTACAAGTCGCTCCCCTCACGGGGAGCATGGATTGAAATTAAGTACATATCAAAGTTGCAGGTAGGTTTTAACACAACGGTATATGCGATAGCAGGCGAAGAAAACGTCAAAAAAAGACTTGCAAAAACTTATGAATTTTATTTAAGAGCTTGTTCTATTTAAGAGCTTGATAGGCGGCGTGAGACCACTATAGCGCAGAGCAAAGCGGCGTGACCGCCGCTTTAATGCGGGCAGACAGACGGTTGCAACCCCGACAGTCAAAACGCAGAATTTTTAATACAAGAGAGGTAGATTCTATGAAAGCAATTTCAATCAGAAACCCGTATGCACACCTTATCATGGTCGGTGAAAAAGAGCTTGAGTTTAGAACATGGCAAACCGACTATAGAGGTGATTTACTAATTTGCAGTAGCGCAAACCCGAAAATCAAAAACACGATATGCGGTCATGCACTGTGCATTGCTAACCTTTATGAAATTTATGAAGTGACAAGCAAGAATTATCGAGACTTTGAACTTGAAGAAAAACCCGAAACAAAAATGTACGCATGGCAGTTAACAGACATAAGACTTATCAAGCCGTTTCCCGTTAAAGGTAAGCTGAATTTTTTCAATGTTGATGATAGCAAAATAGAAATTATTGACGACGGCGAAACAGAATTGACAGATGAAGAAGCCGAGACATTTTACAAAGAGTATATAGAGCCGTATCTGTACAAGGGCAAGAAGTAAAGAAAGGGCGGCGAAGCCGTCCTTTACAAAAAGTATATTAAAAGAAATAACCGAGTCGCTCCCCTCACGGGGAGCGTGGATTGAAATGAGGATATCACAGGCACGCACACAGATCCGTATCGTCGCTCCCCTCACGGGGAGCGTGGATTGAAATGAACTCGTACCATGATGTTACACATAAAGCCTAAAAAGAAATATTCGGGAAGACATCTACGTTAAAATTACCGAAGCGGACGGTTTTCGTGTAGACGGCTTTCGAGAGGATCGACTTCAGGGCGGTATTGCGTTCGGCGTTACGCCTTAAAAAGCTCTGTGATGTCGATGCCGTAAAACTCGGCTATCTGCTCGGCGAGGAGAATCGAGGGGATTTTCACGCCCTTGATGATGTATGCAATCATTCTCGGCGTGACCTCGCACGCTTTTCCGAGCTCCGCGCACGGTGTGCCGTTCTCCTTCACGAGCTTTGCGATGTTCCGGGTTACTCTTTCGGTTGCTGTCATGCGGTGTGCCTCCTTTCGTTTACTTTCTGTTCTTGCGGTCGGTGATGAGCAGATATATTTCTATTAAGTCGATTATGGCTCTGCCAAAAAGCAGGATAATCAAAGCGTTTTCTAACATTTTTTTCTCCTTTCACTTGACATTTATTTAAAAGTGTGATATACTTACCTTGCACAAGGAGAGCGGAGCGGTGAACTCCGTCCCCTCGTGCGAAGCGGTTACGTTGTCTTTTCGACGATTATGTAACCAACCGTGATAAGGACGGTAGCAAGTTCAATGATTCGGATAACAAGGGTTAATATTTTATCTGTCTTGTTATCCGTCTCGTCCTTATCGGGCTTTGATGTGCCGTCAATGTGGATGTGGTTGTGTATGTTTACATTGATTCGCACGCTATCACCTCCTTTCCGTACCGTTTGAACTGCTGTTCTCTTCGGTACGGTTAGGATTATAGCACACAAAAGTAAGATTGTCAAGTACTTTTTTTAGATTTCTCTAAAATTTGTAAGAATGCACAATTTTAACCGCTTGATTTTGTATATTTTGCACTGGAGGTTAAAAAGTGTTTTGGGAACGATACAGCGCCATTTGTAATAATAATGGTAAATCTCCGAACGGCGTAGCAAAAGAAATAGGATTATCAACAGCGATATGTACAAAATGGAAAAATGGTGCAACGCCGAACTCCGAAGCGCTAATCAAACTTGCTAATTACTTTGGCATTACAACTGATTACCTACTCGGGCGTTCCGATGATGTCGGTGGTTCCGCCGCCGGAGATGTCGATGAAACGACGAAAAACATCATTGATATATGCGGCAAGCTTTCAGCGGTCGATAAGGCTAAGCTGCTGGTGTATGCGGATGGGTTACTGAATAAGTAGCGGAAGAAGAAAGCGCAGGTTATTTCCTGCGTTTTCTTTTTTTCTCTGTGATGATTTCCGCTGCCGCTTGGATTATCGGCTTGGTTACTGCGCTGATGATGATGTACAGCGCGACAGCCGTTAACGGTGTCATAACAAAACCTCCTTTAATTGTTTACTTGACTTTTTTGGTCGGCTGTGTTATACTCGGAGTGGCGAGAGCGGTGTTATCCGCTCCCGTGCCGTGGGTGGTTATCCTAAAAGCTTTTCGACGACGATTAGGATAATCCCAACAAGCAACCCGTTTATGATTTCGTCCCGGTTCTCCCGGAAGTACTTCGTGAACGGGTCCAGCCTGTTGCTTTTCATCGGCTCACTCCTTTCCGTACCGTTTGAACTGCTGTTCTCTGCGGTACGGTTAGGATTATAGCACAAATTTTTGTGCTTGTCAAGGGGTTTGCACAAAAATTCTAACATTTGTACACTTGCACAAAAATGAGGTGCGATTTTTGGATACTTTGAACAGAATATCTGAATTGCTTGCAAATCAAGGGAAATCGCAAAAGGATTTAACCGATGTTCTCGGCTTGCATCGCAATGCATACACCGAGTGGAAGCGGGGAAAAAGTGTATCCTACAATAAATACATCTACCAAATCGCCGATTTTTTAGGCGTATCCGTAGATTATTTACGCGGCGATTCCGATGATGTCGACACTTCCGCCGCCGGAGATACCGACGAAACGACGAAAAACATCATTGATATATGCGGCAAGCTTTCAGCGGTTGATAAGGCTAAGCTGTTGGTGTATGCGGATGGGCTGCTGAATAAGTAGCGGAAGAAGAAAGCGCAGGTTATTTCCTGCGTTTTCTTTTTTTCTCTGCGATGATTTCCGCTGCCGCTTGGATTATCGGCTTGGTTACTGCGCTGATGATGATGTACAGTGCGACAGCCGTTAACGGTGTCATAACAAAACCTCCTTTAATTGTTTACTTGACTTTTTTGGTCGGCTGTGTTATACTCGGAGTGGCGAGAGCGGTGTTATCCGCTCCCGTGCCGTGGGTTATCCTAACAACCGTTCGATGATGATTAGGATAATCCCAACAAGCAACCCGTTTATGATTTCGTTCCGGTTCTCCCGGAAGTACTTCACGAACGGGTCCAGCCTGTTGTTTTTCATCGGCTTACTCCTTTCCGTACCGTTTGAACTACCGTTCTCTGCGGTACGATTAGATTGTAGCACAAGATTTCTAATTTGTCAAGGCATTTTTCGAATTTTTCTAAATTTCATGACATTTGCACAAATTTTGAGGTGTAATTTTGGATATTTTGGACAGGATATCAGACATTCTTGTAAAGCAAGGGAAAAAGCAAAAGGAACTTACCGCTTTTTTAGGCGTAAAAGAAAGTGCATATTCCGAATGGCGTAAAGGGAAAAGCCTATCTTACAAAAGCAAGTACATAAATCGCATTGCCGAATACCTTAACGTATCCCCCGAATACCTACTCGGGCATTCCGATGATGTCGGCACTTTCGCCGCCGGAGATGTCAACGCCGCCGAACTGCTTAACATTTATAATAAGCTGTCGGCGGTAGATAGGGCTAAACTGTTGGTGTATGCGGACAGCTTACTCTCGGGAAAGTGATTACTTGCGCCACAGCTCTGCTATTCGGTCGCACAACCTCGAGAGCCGGAGCGCATGGTGCTGCAAGTATGCCTCCTCTCGGAGTTTTTTGTAACCTGAACCGGGGTTCTTTGGGTTACGGGTAGATTTTATCGCGAAATTTCGTTAAAGTCAATAGGTTTCACGAAATTTCTTTAAGTTCTGCATTTTGCACAAAATCAAGGGGTTTGTTTTATGTACAATGCACAAAATTTAGCCGAACGGATAAAGCAAACGGCAAAAGATAAAGGCATATCGTTAGGGCAGATGCTTAAGCAATGCGGATTAAATGTTAATTCTATAAATCAAATAAGCGATAAAAAAGGTATTGCTTCGGGCAGCCTTGTTTTGATAGCTGATTACCTCGGAGTAAGTGTTGATTATCTGTTGTGCCGTTCCGATGTCTCCGATGATGTTGTACCTTTGTTAAATATTTACGGCAAACTCTCGGCGGTCGACAGGGCTAAACTGTTGGTTTATGCGGATGGGTTACTGAATAAGTAGCGGAAGAAGAAAGCGCAGGTTATTTCCTGCGTTTTCTTTTTTTCTCTGTGATGATTTCCGCTGCCGCTTGGATTATCGGCTTGGTTACTGCGCTGATGATGATGTACAGCGCGACAGCCGTTAACGGTGTCATAACAAAACCTCCTTTAATTGTTTACTTGACTTTTTTGGTCGGCTGTGTTATACTCGGAGTGGCGAGAGCGGTGTTATCCGCTCCCGTGCCGTGGGTGGTTATCCTAAAAGCTTTTCGACGACGATTAGGATAATCCCAACAAGCAACCCGTTTATGATTTCGTCCCGGTTCTCCCGGAAGTACTTCACGAACGGGTTTACCCTGTTGTTTTTCATCGGCTTACTCCTTTCTGTAGTTCGGAACCGTTGTTCCTTGCTACGGTTAGGATTATAGCACAGAGTTTCCGATTTGTTAATAACTTTCACTAACTTTTTAAAACTTTGTATAACTGCACAAATTTTGAGGTGTAATTTTGGATACTTTGAACAAGATAACCGAACTGTTGGCATTGCAGGGGAAAAGGCAAAAGGATTTAACCGATTTTCTCGGCGTAAATAAAAACGCCTATTCGCTGTGGAAAAGTGGTAAAACTACATCTTATAATAGATACATCCCACAAATAGCGGATTTTTTCGGCGTATCCCCTGAATACCTGTTGGGCAAGTCCGATGATGTCGGCACTTCCGCCGCCGAAGATGTCACCGCCGCCGAACTGCTTAACATTTATAATAAGCTTTCAGCGGTCAACAGGGCTAAACTGTTGGTTTATGCGGACAGCTTACTCTCGGGAAAGTGATTACTTGCGCCGTAGCTCTTCGATTCTGTCGCAGAGCCGTGAGAGACGGAGCGCGACGAAGAGTATAAAAATCTGCTGTATTATTTCCTGCATTGTTTTCGTTCACCTCCTTGACAAAGGTTTCAAGGTATGATATACTTGACATGGGCGCAGACGGTTCGAGAGTCCACGCCCACCGCTTTAGCAAAGTTTACTTGTTATTATGTAAACTGCCAAGGCGACGAGAAGTTCACGGAGAAAGTCAACCGCGAAAGTATTCATGTTCTCCGTGTTCCGCTCTGCTGTTCGGTGTGGGCATTTGGGTGCGGCGAGTGCGGACGATGAGACTTGGGCATAAGTGATTCTTTTGTTCCGTTGTACGCCTTATTCCACCTCATCAGAGAGGCTTTTGAAACCTTATATTTTCTGCAAACGTATGAAATATCCCGTGTTTGGCGATATAGTTGCACCGGATGCCTCCCCGACCCTAAAAAGGGGTTTGTCATTATTCACAAATGCCGCAAATGCGGGGAAATACGCCGCAACAAAGCTGCGCTTGCGTCGGCAAAATCAAAGCTCCCAAAGGAGCAGTACGACGATGAGGACTTTCTGATACGACTCACAAGTGCGGATGGAAGATGATCGGGATAGGAAGATAAAATTTATTTTGAAAAGAGGATAGATATGTGTTACATTACAGGTCAGACAGAACAAGGAAACTGTTTACCCGCCGAGCTTCGTGACGGAGTTTTCATATGCCGTCCCGATGTACCGGAAAGAGTGCTGCGGCTTGGAAAAACAAATACATGGCATATGTGGTGTGCGAAAGCATGCGGAAAAAAGGGTGAACACATAAAAGTAAGGCTTGAATGGCCTCTTTATGACCCTGACCTCGTTTCGGATGAAATTAAAAATATGCCGAATTATGAAGCTGAGTGGGAATCGTTTGTGCGCCCGGCGCAGGATGTCATCTTTAAAAGTACCGACCGTATACATTGGGAGCGTGTGTGTGATGTAAAGCTTGAAGGAAATTCTCTTTATTTTGAAACGGACCTCGCTTCGGAAGAGACTTTTTTTACAGTTACGCTTTATTACACCATGGAAAATTACAAAAACCTTGTTGACACGGTGCGCGGAAACGAGTATATTAAAACCGAAATTATCGGAACGGATGACGGCGGAGATGACATTTATGCATTTACCGCTTCCGATTTCTCAGTGCCTGAAAGCGAGAAAATATGCGTTTATTTGCAGGGAGCTCAGCATTGCAGTGAATTTAACGGGGCACACATATGCGATTTCATGCTCCGCTTTTTTGCCGACGGAAACGCCGAGGCAAAAGCTCTTCTGAAAAAATATGTTTTTCAATTTGTTCCCGTTGTAAGCGTAACAAGCTGGCGGCTTGGTCTTGACGTTCACTCCTCGGGAATAAATCCCAACCGCGATTGGATAGAAAAAAAGCTTCCGTCAACAAAAGCCGTTCATCGCTACCTTGATTCTCTCGAAAACAAGCCCTTGCTTCTTATAGATATACATAGCGGACTTGCAAATTACGGCTGTTGGGAGACATGTCAGGCGTTAAGCATTAACGATGACCTTTCCGAAGAGGAAAAGAGCGAGATGCGGCGGTTTATAGATATTGTTTACGAAAATTGCGACTTTCTGCCTACGCGGAGATATTGGTCGGGGCTTGTTGACGACAATATGTTCGACGGTTATGGACTTGCCTTCGGTCAAACGCATACCATGGAGGTCTCTCATTACGCTATTTATGACCGCGAAGAAAAACGGCATTTCCCCATAAGTCAGACGAGACTTGAAAAGTACGCCAAACAGCTTGCGTTTGCGATCTATATGTTCTTTGAGGGAAAAACGAAATAAGGAGTGAGCATATGAAGAAAAAGTTTTTTGACAGCAAGTTTTCCGATGACAAGGATTGTTCTCTTTTACCGCCGAAGATCTATGTCGGGGATGAGACAAACAATGATTTTTTTTGCCGTGACAAGCGTCGCTGGCAAAGCGGGCCGTGTGTGACAAAGACCCGAGGCGGCAGGCTTTTCTGTACCTTTAGCGGAGATAATTCCGATGTCGGCGACGAAAGCCCGAACAACTACAACACTCTTATGTACAGTGACGATGACGGAAAAACATGGAAGGAAAACGTACTTATTATCGATCATGAATACTCGGTGCGAATACACGGACCTATAGTATTTACTGCTCCGAACGGCGTTCTCTTTTTGTTTTGGGCGCAATCGTATATTTATTGGGACTCTCGGGGCGGTGTTTGGTGCATGGAATGTAAAGATCCCGATGCTGATGTTCTTTCGTGGAGCGAGCCGAGACGGATCTGCCATGGCGTTCTTGCTTGCCCTCCGTGTGTGACCTCGAAAGGTGAGATCCTCTTGCCTGTGTCGATATGGAAGAATATTACGCGCCATGCGTTTAATCATTTTCCTGAGCTTGAATACAGCTGTGTATACGCTTCTTCCGACGGCGGCAAAAGCTTTGAGCTTCGCGGAAAAGCAGACGATCCCGACACGACGTTCGATGAAAATGCGATAGTCGAGACAAACGATGGACGGCTTTTGATGATAACCCGCGACACTGCGGCAATATCCATATGCGGCTCTGAAGATTTCGGACGCACGTGGACAAAGCCCGAAAAACTCATGGATCATACCTCGTCAAGAAGCTTTTTGTCTCGTTTTCCGAGCGGAAATATTCTGCTTGTGACAAACGACCCTGCGGGAATAAGAGCGGATCGGAAGCAAGAGGAGAACAGGGTCATGATGACCGCGTTCCTTTCATGTGACGGTGGCAAAAGCTTTCCGCACAAGCTTCTTCTCAAAGAAGAGGGCAACGTGTCATATCCCGCCGGAGTTGTGACGGACGACGGAGTGGCTTACGTCACTTTTGACCGTAATCGTTACACCGACGGAGAGATATATATGTCAAGATTTTCCGAAGAAGATATACTTGCGGGAAAGATTATTGCCGATGGCTCGTATTCCGCGCGGCTTCTTATCAAAGCGGATAAGCTTCACGGCAAGCACAAGATCTTTGAGGACGGAAGCACATATTGATCACGTAAAGAAAGCCCGACGAAGAAAATCATTCTTCGTCGGGCTTTGCTGTTATTTGTTTCAATAGCGGTAGCGGTAAGCTCCGCACACATTTTGCGCGGTCTGAACTTCTTTCTTATCGGAAAGCCTTTCAAGACACGAGATCAATTTTTATTTTCCTGCGCGTCCTTGCAGATGGCTTCCCAGAGACCGTTGAGATATACCGCGCCTAAAGCTCTGTCAAAAAGTCCGTAGCCAGGTCTGCCGGTTTCGCCCCAAATCATTCTTCCGTGGTCGGGTCTGATGTAACCGTCAAGGTTTATATCGTGAAGAGCCTTCATTATGCCATAAATATCGAGCGAACCGCATTCTGTCTTGTGCGCTGTTTCGTTGAAGCCTCTCTCGCCGACAAACTTTATGTTTCTTACGTGCATAAAATGAATTCTTCCTTCACTGCCGAAACGGCGTATCATCGCGGGAAGGTCGTTCGAATGCGCCGTTCTTCCGCTGTTATCGCCCGCCAAAACCTTATTTTCCGCCCCACTGACAGGCTTTGCGCTTGTGGGTGTAACATTGTTCACCGCCGCATTTGAAACGGCTCTGTCGTCCCCTCTGATGTTTGCAAAAGCACTCACATACGGTTTCACCGTCTCGCTCTGAACCTCAAGAACACGCTCACCGACAGCCTCATCCGAGGCAAGAGTGCAGCCGAGACCGCTTCGGCACTCGCAAAGCAGACCGACGTTTCCTTCCGTTCGGCGGCAAGGCTTGTGAGAACAGAGACGAACAGATTCCACAACGAGGGCGCAATGAGGGCGTACTCCGAGGCAGGGATTGAGTATTACGAGTTTGTCGTGACGCACGACGTGAGAACCTGCGACGAATGCGCCGCTCTCGACGGAAAACGCTTCAGACTCGACGAAAAAGAGCCGGGAGTGAACTTCCCTCCGCTTCACCCGAACGACAGATGCACGACCGTCGCATATGACCCGGACTGGGACGACGGAAAGGCGAAGAAGGAGCTTGAGGGGGGATATGAAGAGTGGAAACGCAGAAGAGAAGAAGAAAACGGTGCCGGATGGGTTGACAAACAGAGAAAGAAAGAGTATAATAAAACTGCGGATAAGGAGCAGTACGAGAAGTACAAAGAAGTCCTCGGTGACAGTATCCCCGATAGTCTTGATGAATTCAAATGGATTAAGGAAAACGCTCCCGACCGATGGTCGCAGCTTAAGTATAACTACCGTACAGTCAATCGATATGAAACGGACGGTACGGTTTCGGTTGAAAAGGTAATAAAACTCGACAATGCCGCATGGTATACAAAGCAAACGGGAATTGACCTTTCAAAGGTTTCCGGCAAAGATAAACGAAAAGCAAAGAAGTTTTCCAAAAGCGGAAATGCGGCGGTAATGGAGCTTGACGGGCAGATATATTTTTCACACAGCAGCTTTGAATATGGAGACGACGCATGTACAAGAGCGTATTCCGGCAAGTATCCGATTGTCGGTGTTTCCAAGAACCGTATATTTGAAGTGTTCCGCACCGAAAAGAACTTTGAAGTTGAGCGTGAATACGATACCGAGGCAAAATTCTTAGAGTTTGTTGCAAAACAAAAATCTCCGCAGGACAAGTTTGAGGTAACGATTCTTTCCGAAAAGCACATCTGCGAAAGCTGTCAAGGCGTCGTTAGACAATTTAAAGAAAAATACCCGAACGCAACCGTCAATATCGTATCCGGCAAAAGAGGCTATAATAACGATGCAGACGGCGGGAAAACATGGAAGCACAGAAAGAAGGTTAAAACCAATGCTTAAACACATCGCGGCAGACTGCTATGATGAAGTGAGATACGAGGAAAGTGTAGCGTTTTACAACAAGGAATATGACAGTGTAAGTGAGGTAATACACAAAAAAGCCGACAGAGTCGTGGTAGGTACCCTTATGACATTTTTCTCGGATGATTTCGATAGGGGAACCATGGAGAAATTCATCATGCTCGTTTCCGGAATGCTGTGGGCAATGGATCATGGCGGCATAGATGATGACGACCCTGAAGACCTTGCATACAATGTTTGGGACGTACTCAAGGATTTTTCGACAGGAGATTACGACGATTTATTCACGCCGGAGGATCTTGTTCTCGTCAAAAGGGACATCAAAAGGATATATGACTATTTCGATGAACATCCTTCACTCAAAGGTGACTGACCAATGAAAACTCTCATCGAAACAATAGACGGCATATCGTGCGGCATATACGCCGTATCGCACCACGAGCGCATAAAGGTCACGAGCGGCGTTCCGAAAATCGAGATATACGAGGAATGCACCGAGCTTTGCAAGGGCGTTCGGTATTGTTGGAACAGCTTCTCTGTCAAGGTGTGTCCGGGGGACGTGGCGATTGACGACAGGCTTCGGGGACTCTCGGCGTTTGAGCTTTGCATGGAGCTTTGCCGAGGCGACGGCTGTACTGTGCCGTTCGACTTGTACGGCGTGACGTCGGCGGAGCTGACTCCCGAAGAGTGGGTATTCAATATCACGGACGCACAGGCGGTCAAAAGACTGCGGCAGTGTGAAGCGTAAAAAGCAAAAATATGTTGTTGAAGGCATCGTACCGAAAGGTCCGGTGCTTTTTTCATACAAAAATCCGTCCGCCGGACGTAAACGGCAATCCTCACGGGGAGCGACCCCGACAACAAGCGTAGAGGAAGAAAGGACTCAGCATGAAAAGAGAATTTCTGAAAGGTTTGGAGCTTGCGGACGAAGTCATAGACAAGATAATGACGGAGTACGGCAAAAGCACAGAGCTTCCCCACTCTGTGCTTCCCTTTATTTACAGCAAAATGCAGATAAGTCCGCCGCTTCCCTCGTTTATGATGCGTCCGAGAGTTTCGGCAAGTTTCATTCTCGCCTCCTCCGGCATATGCGCAAGCTTTGCGTTGAGTCCCTCGTTGACAAGCTCGTGGAGCGACTTTCCGAACATATTCGACTCCCATATTTTCGTCGGGTCCTCTTCAAATTCCTTGAGCAAAAACTTCACCATGTCCTCAGACTGCTTCTCGCTTCCGACTATCGGACTTACCTCCGTCTCGATATTCGCCTTTATCATGTGTATCGACGGCGCGGAGGCACGGAGCTTGACACCGTAACCGCCGTTCTGCTTGACTATCTCCGGTTCTTCAAGTGTCAGGTCTTCGACCGACGGCGTCACTATTCCGTAGCCCGTCGCATTTACCTGCTGTATCGCCTGAGATATGCGGTCATACTCCTTCTTCATCCTTGAAAGCTCACTCATTATGCCTATAAGCGACTCCTCGCCGTCAAGCACAAAGCCCGTTTCCTCGCCGAGAACCTTGTAAAAGAGCTTTTCCGGCGTGTTTACCGAAAGGTGACAGCTTCCTGTCGCAAGGTCGGTGTACTTCGGCGTGACTGTAATTCCGAAGTCGTTTTCGCCTATCGCGCTGAACACACTTTTCACTTCACCGACCTTTTCCACAGTTTCCGCGCTCTTCAAAAGTCTGTCGTAGAGCTGTTTTTTGAGCGGATGCGTGTCCTCGAGAGAGTCTATCCACTTCGGAATTTCTATCGCTATTTCACTTATCGGGAACTCCGTCAGCACAAGCTCGAGTATCTTCTTTATGTCGGTCGCGTCAAGCTCGGTGCAGTTGACAAGCGCCACCGGCACGCCGTACTCGTCCTCAAGAGACAGCGCAAGGTTTACCGCCTCTTCTGTCGCCGGCTTTGCGGAATTGAGCACTATCACAAACGGTTTGTCAATCGCTTTCAGCTCGCTCACGACACGCTTTTCGGCGGCAACGTAGCTCTCTCTCGGAAGCTCGCCTATCGTGCCGTCGGTCGTCACGAGAACTCCGATATTTGAATGCTCCGAGATTACCTTTTTCGTCCCGATTTCGGCGGCTCTGTCAAACGGCATTGCCTCCTCCGACCACGGCGTCAGCACCATTCTCGGCTTGCCGTCCTCCGTCACTCCCATTGCTCCCGGGACGACGTACCCAACGCAGTCTATCATCTTTACGTTGAAATGCGCATTTCCGTCAAGGTTCACCGTGACCGCCTCGTCGGGGATAAATTTCGGTTCTGTCGTCATGACGGTTTTTCCGGCGGCGCTCTGCGGCATTTCGTCGGTTGCGCGCTGCTTTGCACCCTCGGATTCTATATTCGGAAGCACAAGAGTCTCCATGAACCTTTTAATAAAGGTAGACTTGCCGGTTCTCACGGGCCCCACAACTCCTATGTATACGTCCCCTCCCGAACGTGTCGCGATGTCCTCGTAAATGTTGTACTCGTTCATTGATATAACCATTCCTTTCTTCGGATCTCGGCGATCCCGCTTTTATGCGAAGCTCCGCAATACCTCCGATTCCGTCCGCTTGTTGTTAAATTTGTATATGAATATGCCGGCGGCGTCGGAATTATTACAAACGCCGAAAAACACTTTTTGCGACATTTTTCACACCGCACAAGCTGTATAATGTTTCCGTCAAATGTAAAGCTTTTGTGCAACTTCTTGATTTTTTCCGCAGTCGGTGGTATACTTATTACGACGATGTGTGTTTGCACGAACGAATGAGAGGTTTTTAAAATAAGAGAGCTTCACATAAACAAAAACGACTCCGGTCAGAGACTCGACAAGTTTCTCTCGAAAGCAATGCCGAATCTTCCGCAGTCGCTGATGTATAAATTTTTACGCAACAAAAACATAAAGCTTAACGGCAAAAAGGTGTCATATGACGCGCGCCTCGATGTCGGAGACGTACTCACCTTTTACATATCCGACGAATTTTTCGACGACGGCAAAAAGAGCGGTGGACGTGACCTTTCTGATGAAAAGCTCGACCTTCGCCCTGAAGAGATAGTTTTCGAGGACGGCAACATCATGATAATCGACAAGCCGCAAGGCGAAACGGTTCATCCCTCCTCCCCCGACGAAGCAAAGTCCGGCAAGCCCGGAAAAAAGAGCGATGGTATTTGCCTTATCGACCGCATACAGGGGTATCTTTACAAAAAGGGCGAATACGACCCTGCCGCCGAAAACAGTTTTGCGCCGTCGCTCTGCAACAGGCTCGACCGAAACACGGGCGGTCTCATAATTGCGGCAAAAAACGCCGAGGCACTGCGTGTAATGAACCTCAAAATTAAGGAGCGCAGTATAGTAAAGACGTATCTCTGCCGTGTACACGGTGTGCCGCAGAAAAAGAGTGCGGTGCTTCGGGATTTTCTGTACAAGGACAAATCGGAAAACCGTGTGTACATATTTCCGACCAAGGAAGCCGCAAAGAAGAAAATGCGCATAAAGTACGACGACGACATAAAAACCGTCGTGACAAAGTACGAGGTCGTAAAAAGCACGTCCTCCGACTCGATACTGCGTGTTGAGCTGATAACCGGGCGCACACACCAGATACGTGCGCACCTCGCCCACATCGGCAATCCTCTTGTCGGAGACGGCAAATACGGTATATCACACGGAAAAAATGCGTCGGACAATTACCAGAGACTGTACTCATACAGCGTGCTGTTCACCAAGGGTTCTGACGACGGAATACTTTCGTACCTCGTCGGCAAGGAATTTTTCGGACGAAACGAGAAGATTATTGAGAGATAAAGACGGTTTGACGTCACAATGAAAGGAGTGTTCGGAGAGAATTGAAAAAGGTCGTTGATTTTTTTAAACGTTCGGCGGCAGTACTCATATCAAACGGCATTCCGGACTCTGCCGCAGAGCTTTCGTACTATCTGCTGTTCTCGTTTTTTCCGATATTGCTTACGGTAAACTCCGTACTCGGTCTTTTCCGCATAAATGTCGGAAATCTCTCTTTTCTCGAACTTCTTATCCCCCACGCGGTGCTTAACTTCATAACCGCCTACACTGAAAGAAGCTTCGGCGGCTCAATGTGGTTTCTCTTTTTTGGAGTTTACCTCTCGCTGTGGTCGGGGTCGAAGTACATAGCGTCCCTCTTGCAGAAGCTCAAAAGCATAAGCGGAGCGGAAAACGAGGGTTCGCTCATCCGCGAGAGACTTTACGCCGTGCTTTACGCACTCATCTTTCTCGTTCTGTCGATAGTTTCGATAATGTTTTCGGTTGCCGGACATCAGTTTTTAAACTACATCATCGAAAGGCTGTCCCTTGACGGCACATTTCCGGATATTTGGCTGACGCTGAGGTTCATCATAATAGGTGCGGTTGCGTACTTTGCCGCCGTCGGCATACTGAGGCTTTCCACCTCGAGGCACAACCGCTCGAAGTGCTATCCGGGCGCTATAGCGGTAACGGTTCTGTGGGTCGTCTGCTCGCTCGCATTTTCTTTCTACATTGACAGAATCGCCGACTTTTCCGTGATATACGGCTCTATTGCGACGGTTATCGTGCTTCTGCTGTGGCTTTACATCACGAACACCGTAATACTCCTCGGCGGCACGGTAAACAGAGTGCTCGGAGACATGAGAAATTCGGAATAACACGGCTTTGCCGAACGTATATAAAAACATTATAATATTACAATATTATGTGAAAGGAACGTATCAAAATGACTGAATTTTTGGAAAACGTAAAAAAAGACCTCTCCTCGGCTCTCACGGAGCTTCAGGAGGCGGCAAAGGTTGAAAAGGGCGGAATACTTGTCGTGGGATGCAGTACAAGCGAGGTAAACGGCGACAGAATAGGAAGTGCCGGAAGTCCCGATACGGCAAAAGCGATATTCGAAGCGTGCCGCGATTTCTGCGAAAAAGAAGGACTCTATCTTGCGGTGCAGTGCTGTGAGCATCTCAACCGCTCTATAGTCATCGAAAAAGCGGCAATGAAGGAGTACGGACTCACAAGAGTGAACGCCGTTCCGCAGATACACGCCGGCGGCTCTCTCGGCACTGTGACATACGAGGGAATGAAAGAGCCGGTGCTTGTTAGCTCGGTGGTTGCAGACATGGGTATAGACATCGGCGACACGCTCATCGGAATGCACATACGTCCGGTTGTCGTGCCGGTGCGCACATCGGTAAAAAAGATAGGCTTTGCAAATCTCGTGCTTGCAAGGTCGAGATGCCCCTACGTCGGCGGCGAAAGAGCGGTATACGACAAGACTCTCGGCTGACGGTTTCCGACGGAGGTAATAGCAATGTGGGAAAAGCTTTACAATGCGGCACGCAGGGTTCAGAACGACAGAACCGTCTCCCCTTTCATCGACGCCGGCGGCGTTGCGGCGGCAATACTTACGAAGCAAGGCAACATTTACGTCGGAGTTTGCATTGACACGGCGTCAACGCTCGGAATGTGTGCGGAGAGAAATGCGATAGCAAACATGATAACAAACGGCGAGAGCAAGATTGACAAGGTGGTTGCGGTGATGCCCGACGGAAAGGTCGGCTCTCCCTGCGGTGCCTGCCGTGAATACATGATGCAGCTCGACCGTGACAGCGGCGACATCGAAATTCTCGTTGACCTTGACACTCTGAAAACCGTAAGGCTCGGCGAACTTCTCCCCGATTGGTGGGGACGGGAAAGATTCTCGGAAAAAGACTGACAGGCATAATAATACCGCAAATACAAACATAAACAGGACTGTACCGAAAAGATACAGTCCTGCTCTTTTACCGCAATTATTTTAAGATATCGCAAAGCTCTCGTTGGTATAGCTCCATACACTGTCGTTTTTCTCCGCTTTACAGCCGAGGAATATCGCGCCGAGACTGCTTCTCCACTTCGACATTTCAAACTCAAAGACGTTGGCGTTATCTCCGCCGGCTTCGGTCGTTGAGAACGAGACGAGAAGTCCCTCCGGGAAGCTCATGAACCCCTCATCGCTCACAATGTAACCGTCCTCAAGAAGACTGTCGTGGTTGCCCGTAAGAGGTTCGAGTCCGCACTTTTCGGAGGCTTTCCAGATAAACGCCTCTTTTTCACCTTCATTGAATCTGTCAAGGTCTGAAAGGTCAAAGGCGAGGTATTTCAGGTTGTCGTTAAGACCTTCGTCCGACTCAAAAAGATAATCAAACGCCGTGAGAAACATTTCAAGAAGGTTGTCCGCTTCGGACTCATCGCCGAGAACTATCTTTGTCGGAGCTATTCTCTCGGGGTAGGTCTCGAAAACATTGCCGTCAAACTCCACACTTACGGGAAGTCCCGACACGAGAAGCGCCTCATCTCCCTGTGTGCCGTCGGCTTTCAGTATCTTTGCCGCCGCTGTATCAAGCCTGCGGAAGCCGCCGTTTCCCACGCTGTCCGAATACGTAAAATACACTCCGTCCTCGTCGGCAAACGCTATTCTTCCGTCGAGAGTAACCTCGTCGCAAACCGTTTCGTTGTCAACTTCGTTTGTTCCCTTGCCGAGGTCATGTCCGTCGCCGCCGGGGACTTCGTCCTTTACAAGCGTATTGTTATCGGCGCATGAACCGAGGTTGACTGCGGCGGCTGCCGCCATAAGGAGAGACAGTATCTTTTTCATGGAAAATTCCCTTTCTTTGCGTCTTTCTCTGAAATTCTGACTGTTAGACGTATGAGAAAGGAAATTTGTTCCGTAATTTGAAAAAATTATCGGAGTTTTTGAAAATTCGCACCGTTTACGGCAACAAACCCGTTTTATTTACGAAAATTGCGGCATTCTCTTATATCTCTTTCACCGAATCCTCGATTTTTCCGTAGGCGTAAACTCTGAAGTCATGCGGATCAAGCTTCTTTGCTTCTGTGATATGTTCCTCCGCCTCAGAGAAACGACCGAGTCCGAGAAGCGCATACGCCGCAAGAATGTGACCGTTTATTCCGTTCTGCTTTACGATATCGTTCTCAAACGGCATGGGAGACGGAGAGCCGACGCCGTAATAAGTTCTTCTGTCGGAGTTTGCGAGAGTGTTCTCCGCACTTGCAAGCATTTCATCAAGCACCGCTTTCGCTTCGCTGTACTTCCCGAGCTTTCTCAGCGCCAGCGCTCTGAAGAGAGATATTTCCGACACAGCCGCCTTGTACACCGCCGCAGACTCAAAGTCAACCCTATTTCCCGTCAGAAGTCCGAGGTAATAGTATATGTGCGCCTCCTGATTGAAGAATGTTTTTGCCTCGCCGTAGGACTTCGGCATATTGATACCGTCAAGATATATCTTCTTCGCTTCGTCGGTCTTTCCGCTCTTTGCAAGCTCGTTGCCGTAAAGGACGTGCATCCATGCGTGCTGTTTCGTGAGCTTGCCCTCTCCGCCCTCATAGATGTGGAAACGCTTAACCTTTGCCATGTCTATGGCTTTCTTGTAATTGCCGAGAAGACACTCGAGGGTGAGCTTATCGAGGTAGCAGTCGTCTCGCATTGCGGTGAGCTTCGGGTATTCGTCGTAAACGGCAAGCCTCTTTTCGGGAGAGTAGTTCATGTTTTTGAGAATCTGCTCATATTCAAGGATAAGTCTCGGTTCGTCGGGGAGGTATTCGAGTGCTTTTTCCATGCAGTGCTTCGCCGACAGAAAATCACGCCTTTTGTCAAAATACGCAAGCGCAAGGTTGCGGTAAGCCTTGCCGTGAGTCGGGTCAAGACCGACCGCCTTTTCCCAGAGCGACACCGCTTTTTCATACGAGAATCTGTCGTACATAAGACAACCGAGATAATAGTAAACGTTAGCACCTTTTTCATCGAGAGTCATCGCCTTTTCGAGAACGGCAATATCTCCGAGTCTTGACGGGAAGCAGAGTCCCGTGTCGGCACGGTTTCCGAGTTCGGCGCACTTTTTTGCGCCCTCTTTGTCGCCGAGAGCGTCGAGGCAGTATGCTCTTATATAGTCGAACATGGGATATTCGAGTCCGCTGACATCAAGTATCTTTATTGCGTCGCCGAAAAAGCCCGCGTTCATGTAATCATACGCAACGTCGATAAAATTCTCGGGCTTTCCGCCGAATACTGCGAGAAGTCTGTCGGAGGAGCCTCCGAGCATCACACGCTCCGCTTCGCCGTACATATCGAGTTTATCGACCGAAAGCACATATTCCGCGCACTCACTCGCTTCGTCGGTTCTTCCGAGTCTGCGCAGAACCGCACTCTTTAAGCAATATGCCTTGAGGTTTTCGGCATTGGTCGAAACGGAAGCGTCAATTTTCTCAAGAGCGTCGGCGTACCGCTTTTCGGCGCAGTCGATTTCCGCAAGAAGATACTCTGCGGCACTCTTTGTCGAGTAGTCCCACGCCGCCATTGAGAGAACGTCGTAAGCCTTTTCGTATTCTCCCTTAAATTTCAGCGCAAGTCCCTTAAGGTAAAGCGGTTCCGTGTCGGAGGGGTGCATATTTCTCGACATAAGACGCTCGCACGCTTTATCTGCGTAGGCTATGCAGTCGTCGAAGAGACCGTTTTTGAGAGAAATGCGCGCCATGCCGGTATTGCAGCCGATATCGCCGGGGTCGCGGGAAAGTCCCTCAAGGTAGTAGTCGGTCGCTTTGTAGTTGTGCTGTTTATACTGCTCGAGGTGCAGACCGTTTATGTAAAGCTCATCGACCGTTTCAATTTCCGACGGGCGGCGAACGGGCTTTCTGGGCGTAATCGGCTTCTTCTGCCCTCTCTTGTACGTCGTATACGACACGAGTGTTTTGCCCTCCGCCGAAACGAGACAGACCGTTACGTCGTCAATGTTTCCGTCAAACGGTATCTCTTTTAAGTATGCGCACTCGGGAGTGAGAGTTGAGGTTTCGGTAAAAAGAGCTTTACCGTTTTCGGCAACGGTCACGACGGCATTCTCAAAGGTGCCGGTTGCGTTGAAGCCGAAGAAGAGCTTGCCGTCACGTTTCTCGACGTTCATTGCGGCGTCACGTGTGGCGTTTTTCACATCGCCGATATCTCTTATCGGATACCAATACTGCTCAAAGGTCTTACTATCATAGGGTTCTATCCACGTAAAATCAGGCTGATTGTCGGTATAGACGCCTGTCATAAGCTCGATATACGGTCCGTTTTTATCGGTGAGGTTTGAACACCACATATCTCCGAAATCGCCCTTGCCCCAGTGCCACATCTTTTTGCCGGGAGAAATGTGGTGGTCGGCGACGGTCGCGATGCCCATATTCTTTCCGCCGTCGTAGCCTGCGACAAAGTCCATATCGGACTGTCCCTGCGAAACGAGGAACGACGACGGCACTTTAACCGCCGCATATTTTGAGATATCCGTACCCGCACCGTAATTGAAGGGGCGTGCGGTGTGATATACTCCCTTTGCTATAGGCCAGCTCATGACACAGCGTCTGTCGTGGTCGTTGACCCATTCGACATCGGGCGGAAAGATGGTTTTGTAGCTGTCGTCCACCGACACGGCAAGGTTTGCCCACCACATGAAGAGCTGCTTTTCGGGGGTTCTGTTATAGATTCTCACCTTTGCCTTTATGTATGAGCGTCCCGGCTCCACGGCAATGCCGACCATGCCTTTCAGGCGGTTGAACGGTTCGACCTCACCCGTCCATACCGTTTTCTCGCAGTCGGTTTCCTCGATAACCGTCTCTGTCGGCATAAAGGTTGTGGGACGGTGGTGCTGAGGGTAGTTAAACTCGATGCCGCCCGATATCCAAGGTCCGGCAAGACCTACAAGAGCCGGCTTAATTACCTCGTTGCGGTAGATGAAGTCGTAGTTTCCGACCTTATCGTAGCCGGAAAGTATTTTGCCGCCTGCCTGCGGAAGCACCTCGACCTTGATGTAATCATTTTCGAGCGTGTACACGTCGTATTCGACGTCGGTCTTATCGTCGGAGAGTCTGTCGGAATAAGGGAGAGGATACAGTCTGCCGCTTGCGCCCTGGTAGGGTTTGTTCTCGAAGAACATGGGGAGAGACGACGGTTTTCCGGGAATATACGTGGGTATGGTTTTTACTGTTTTTTCGACTTTAGCTTTCATATTATCACCTTTTGCAGAGCAGTTTATTTTATACTGTCATTATACTTCTTTTCGCATAGCAGCGCAAGACAAAGAAACGGTGCGCAAATTATGCGGTTTTTGTACTTTTTCCGTAATTATCTCTTGACGAAAGGCATTTTAGGTAGTATTATATGTATCGGAACGACATGAAAGGCAAGAACACATGATAAAGATAATCTGCGAGCCGAAATTCACCGACAGCACCTGGTGCCGCAACATTGTAAGAGGAATCACGGACGCCGCAAAGAAAAGAAAGATCACTGTCTCGGAGGACGGTATTCCGGGAAGCGGAGACATGGTAGCTATTGCGGCGTCGAGTCCCGAGTGGATAGCGAAAAAAGTGAGGGAATATTCCGCTCACGGCGCGGTTGCGGTACTTATTGGTACATGTCCGCCGGGGACTGACGTATGCAGTGTGAGCACGGACATAAAGCACGCGGTTTCGTCTCTTCTTTCGTATCTGCGTCTCGACTGCGGCTGCAAAAGCACGGCTCTTTACGGCGTAAGCCGCTCATCGGTCGAAGATCTCTCAAAGCTTTCCGCTTTTAACGAAGCGACGGGCGGCGCGGAGAGCGGCGTCTTTTTCAATTCGGGAAAGCTCGACAACTGCTTTGCGGAGTTTCTGCGCGGCATAAAGCATTTCGATTCCGTGATATGCACCAACGACTATGCGGCGGTGTCCCTTGTGAAGTCTCTCGAAAAAAGCGGAGTGAGAGTGCCGGACGACATAAAAATCGCAAGCTTTTCGGGTACTCTTCTTGCAAAGAACTGCGCGCCGTCGGTGACGAGTGCCGAGATGAACTTTTACGAATACGGCAGAAGTGCGGTCGAGGTATACTCAATGCTTTTAAAGAATCCGTGTCTCTCCTCGGCAAGCGTAAAAATGAAGTGCGGCATTGTGCCGGGGGAAACGACGAATCTCACGCCGTGTTCCGTAAAGAGCGGCATTGTGTGCGAAGCTGTGCATTCGATCACCGGCGGCAACGGCGGAACACGCTTTTACGATGACAGCACGGTGTCGTCGCTTCTCACTCTCGGCAATCTTCTGTCGTCCTGCGACACGGCGGACCTCAAAATGCTTCCGCTTCTCGTAAGAGGCCTTTCCTACGAGGCGATAGCGGAAAGGCTTTATATGTCGGCAAACGGCGTAAAATACAGGGTCAAGCGTCTTATTGAGCTTTGCGGAGTGTCGGGGAAAAAGGAGTTTTCGCGTTTTCTGTCGAAATATATGTGACGGATTGATATAACTTTCCGGTTTTCCGGTCAAAAGTGCTTGACATATCGGCGCAAGCATGGTAAAATACAAAACGGAAGCGAACAAAAATACAAAGGGAGCTGTCTGCAATGATAACTAAGACCTACAGTGCCGCCGTAATGGGCATTGACGGTTACATAATAGATGTCGAATGCTATATTGACAACGGATTCAGCGATTTTGACATAATAGGACTTCCGGACACTGCGGTGAGGGAATCGTGTTCGAGAATACACGCCGCAATAAAAAACTCCGGGTATGATTTTCCCGACAACTCGATAACGGTAAATCTTGCGCCGGCGGACATTCCTAAGCAGGGTACGGGATATGACCTTGCGATATTTGTATCTCTGATGAAGAACAGTCTGATACCGGAGTGCGACATCTCAAAAATGTGCTTTGCCGGAGAAATATCTCTCAGCGGAGAGTTGCGCTTCACAGACGGAGTGCTTTCGATGTGTCTTGCGGCGAAGGCGGCGGGGTTCACCGAGATATATGTTCCTGCGGCAAACGCGAACGAGGCGGCGATAGTTGAGGGAATAGACGTTTACGGCATAAGCAACATAGTCGAGCTTATCGACCATCTTTCGGGCGCCGTGCCGCTTTCTCCGCAGAAGGTTGACACCGACGCGCTTTTCCGTTTTTCCTACGACGGTCTGCCGGATCTTTCGGACGTAAAAGGGCAGGAGAAGGTGAAGAAGGCGATTGAGATAGCCGCCGCAGGAATGCACAACGTACTTCTCATCGGGCCTCCAGGCACGGGAAAGAGTATGCTTGCGAAGAGAATACCGGGCATACTTCCGCCTATGTCCTTTGACGAAGCTATTGAGACGACGAAGATTCACTCTGCGGCAGGTATGCTTGAAGCAGGCGAAACTCTTATTACGAGGCGTCCGTTCAGGTCTCCGCATCACACGATGTCAACGGCAGGTCTTGTCGGCGGCGGACGGATACCGACTCCAGGCGAGATTTCTCTTGCGCACAACGGCGTGCTTTTCCTCGACGAGCTTCCGGAATTTGACAAGAGTGCGACGGAAAGTCTGCGTCAGCCTCTTGAGGACGGAAAGATAGTTATAACGAGGGTAAACGGAAAATACACTTTTCCGTGCGAGTTTATGCTTGTGGGAGCGATGAATCCGTGCAAGTGCGGCTACTACGGTCATCCGACGAAGAAGTGCATCTGTCCTCCGGGGTCTATCGCGAGGTATCTCGGCAAGGTTTCCGGACCTCTTCTCGACAGAATGGATGTGCAGGTTGAAGTGCCGCCTCTTTCCTACGAGGCGTTATCGCAGAAGAAGCCGTCGGAGGAATCGAAGTATGTGCGCGAGCGTGTTTTCAAGGCGCGCGAGATAATGACGAAGCGTTATGCCGGAACGGGGATTGTCTCGAACGCGTCGCTGACTCCGGCAATGATACGCGAATACTGTATTCTCGAGGATGACGCGGAGATTATTCTCAAGGCGGCGTTCGAGAAGATGAACCTCTCCGCGCGAGGTTACGACAGAATTCTGAAGGTAGCGCGGACGGTTGCCGATATGGAGGCGTCGGAAAAGATAAAGAAAGAGCATATCGCCCTCGCCATTCAGTTCCGCAGCCTCGACAGAAAATACTGGAAGTAATCTGCCGCAAGTGCTTACGGGCGCACAGGGCTTACGGGGGTATTCTTTTCTGAAGAAAAGAACCAAAAGACTTTATCCTATAGTAATTTTGGGGTTGGCTCGCACGACGTCGTCAAGGACTCCGTCGTGAATTGAGGCGGACTCATCTTATCCGAGATCGGAGCGTTTAAGCTCGGCAACGCCACTCTCCACTCTTGCGAAAGCTTTGCTTTCGTACTCTCCACTCTTTAAAATGTCAATCGTCAATTATCAATTTTATATATTTTTTCGGAGGAAAAAACAATGGAATTACAGGGTAAAAAAGTAAACTTTCTCGGCGACAGCATAACTCACGGAACGGGTGCATCGTGCAGCGAGAACTGCTACGTTTCGGTATTCGGCAGAATAAGCGGTGCTGAGGTTCGCAACTACGGTATCGGCGGTACGAGAATCGCACGTCAGAAGACTCCGACGGAACCCGTGTGGGACAACGGCGACTTTGTAATGCGCGCAGACGAAATGGATGCCGACGCGGATGTTGTCGTTGTATTCGGCGGCACAAACGACTACGGTCACGGCGACGCCGCACTCGGAAGCTTCGAGAGTCACGATGTATACACGTTCTACGGTGCTCTGCGCACACTCTGCGAAAAGCTCATAGCAAAGTATCCCAAGGCGAAAATTGTGTTCATGACACCCACTCACCGCTGTGCCGAAAACAAGCTCATCAACGAGAGGGGCATACGCAACGTCGCGACTCTTTCGCAGTACGCAGACATAATCAAAGAGGTAACTAAATACTATTCGATCCCCGTTCTCGACCTTTATGCGGTAAGCGGAATGCAGCCTGAGGTCGAGGTTCTCAAGCAAACCTATATGCCCGACGGACTCCACCCGAACGACGCCGGACATGAGAAGATTGCGAAGCTTCTTTATTCGTTCCTCACGGCGCTTCACTGAGAGGTGCGCCATGAAGAACAGGCTCAAATCGTTATCCGTGTATCTTCTCACGGCGGCGCTTATTCTGACTGCCGCCGGGTGCGTAAAGAGCAATGTCTCCGACTTTGGCGAAGAGACTGCCGACGGCACGGAAACGACCGGAAACGAAATCATCAACAACAGTGAGGTACAAACCGAAATGGACAACAGACTCTGCAACACATACGCAAAACTCACCGAGGACAAGGTTCTCAACATCGTGTACATCGGCGGCTCCGTCACCGACGGCTACGGTGCTTCGGATCAGAATACGAAGTCGTGGCTTGCAAAGACAAACGACTGGTTTCGTGAGCGTTTTCCCGACGCAAAGATAAACGGCATGCGCTGTTCTATAGGCGGCACAGGGTCGTATCTTGCGGCGTTCCGCTACGAAAAAGAGGTTGCGCCGAAAAACCCGGACCTTCTCTTTATCGAGTACGCCGTAAACGACAAGTACAACGGTCAGGGTTACGACGAAGTTCTCAGGACTTCCGAAACGATAGTGAGAAAGGCATACGAACACAACCCGAACATAGATATCGTTTACATTCTCACTTTCGATAAGGGTGACGGAACCTCCGATTACGACGCACTCCGTGCTCACCGTGACGTGGCGGAGCATTACGGACTCATAAACATAAAGCTCAGCGATTACGTTTACGATATGCTTGAGCGCACCGGCGACGATTTTTCGAAGTATTACATGGACGGCGTACATCCGAACGACGAGGGCTATTCTTACTACGCCTCGGTAATAACCGGAGTACTCGGAGAGGAGCTTGTCACAAACCCACCCGTAAATGCGAAAATTTCGGCAAAGGTTCTCCACGAAACGCTCTCCCCCACTCTTATCGAGGACGCCGACCTTGTCTTTGCGGACAAGATAAACCTTTCGAACTCCGTCGGCTTCGAGTATCAGTCAAAGACAAACTTCTCGTGGCTCGGCATGAGGTTCAACGGCAGAATCTTCGCAAAATCCGCCGGAAGCAGGATTACTCTCGAATTTGACGGAACAGACTTCGGCATCTGCTACGGCATAGGTCCGGACATGGGTATTGTTTCGTGCAGTGTGGACGGAGGCGAGCCTGTGGTTATCGACGCCTACCGTGACTACAAGAACCCCAAGGACGCCGTTCTGGCATGGGATCTCGAGAAGGGAAAGCACACAGTGACAATCGAGGTAACGGGCAAAAACGAAAAGAGCGGCGGCGAGGAATTTGAAATAGGCGCACTTCTTGTCGGCTGACTGCGGCGTTAGTAAAATATTTCGATAAATGCGTTGAATTATTTATATTTACTTGTTATAATAACGCATGATCGGGGTATACTTCGTGTACACGGTCGCAAACTATGACAAAAAGGAGTAATTATCATGGATAAGATAACAAAGGATTTTATTATAGGCGATATTCTCGATGCGGAACCCGACTGCGCAAAGTTTTTCTTCGAGATAGGCATGCACTGCCTCGGCTGTCCGTCCGCAAGAGGCGAGTCTGTTGAGCAGGCGTGCGAGGTTCACGGTGTGGACGCAGACGCTCTCGTTGAAAAGATAAACGCTTTTCTCGCATCAAAGTAATTCGGAAGTAATTCAGATGATGCACAAAACGGTAAACTTAAATACCGAAAACAATTCAAGACTCGGGGCGGCGGCTGAATATGTCGCCGTCCGTCTTTCTTTTGAGAGTGAAGACACACCGCTTATCTGCGCCGACGTGGGAGCTGACCACGCATACCTTTCGATATATCTTGCCGAGAGCGGAATTTGCGAAAGAGTTTACGCCACCGAAATAAACGAAGGTCCGTGCGAAAAGGCGAAAATAAACATCGCAAGCCGCCGTCCGCTGTCTGTGAAGTGCGCTGACGGTGCGATAAGGTCGATGCCTCTTTCGGAGATTGTGACGGTTCACAGCACGGACGGTCTTGACACCATGGAGGGCAGAGGGATTAACCGCGTCGTAATCTGCGGAATGGGCGGCGAGGTTATATCGGGTATACTCGAAAGAGCTCCGTTTGTCCGTAACAGCAAAATCAAGCTTGTTCTTCAGCCAATGTCGCGTGAAGCGGAGCTTCGCGAATACCTCGCGGCAAACGGCTTTGAGATTATCGACGAGAAGCTTGTCGCCGACGCAGACCGTGTGTACGCCGTAATTGCCGCAGTGTGGGACGGAAAGAAACGTGATTTTTCGCCGTCGGAGCTGATACTCGGCAAAAACATAATCGGTCGCGGCGGAGAGCTTTTCCGCAGTCTTTTGAAGAGAAAGCTTCTCCATGCGAAAAACAGAATGAAGGACGCCTCTCACAGCGAATACGACGCGCGCCTTTACGGCGAGCTTTCCGCACTCTGCCAGAGAGAACATATTGAGGTATAGCATGAAGCGCGTGATAATACTCGGTTCTCCCGGTGCCGGAAAATCGGCTCTTTCGTTTGCACTTTCCGAAAAAACGGGAATACCGGTAACTCACCTCGACAAGCTCTTTTGGACTCCCGGTTGGGTGAGCGTTTCGGCGGAGGAGCTTGACAAAAGGATAGAAAACGCGGTTTCGGCGGACGAGTGGATAATCGACGGCAATTACAGCCGCACTATCCCCATGCGTCTTGAAAGGTGCGATACTGTGATTTTTCTCGACTACCCCACGCACGTCTGCCTTTTCGGCGTGATAAAGCGCATAATAAAATATCAAGGAAAAGTGAGGGACGATATGTCCCCCGGCTGTCCGGAGCGGTTTGACCTTGAATTTCTCAAATACGTCGCAGGTTTCCGCAAAAAACAAAGGGCAAGAATACTGTCGCTTCTGTCGTCGGATCCGGCTTTCGGAAAGTCGGTTTACATTCTCAAAAACCGTGCGGAGTGCCGGCGTTTTCTGTCGGAGCTTTCGTAAATTAAGGAGGGATACCATGTCGGTAAGAATAAATGAGATAGACAAGCTTATGTGCGATATCGCACCGAAATATCTCTCGGAGCCGTGGGACAACGACGGCATAATGGTCTGCGGCGATGTCGGACGTGAAGTTAAGTGCGCCGCCGTATGTCTTGAAGTGAGCGATGAAGCGGTTGATTTCGCCGTCAGAGAGGGTGCGGAGGTTATCGTAACTCACCATCCCTACATTTTCCGTCCGCTGAAGAGCGTAAAAGGAAACACCTTCTCGACGATTGAGAAGCTCATGAAAAACGGAATTTCCGTGCTGTCGTACCACACGCGTCTCGACAAGGCAGACGGCGGAGTAAACGATGTTCTTGCGGAAAAACTCGGTCTTTCGGATATCGAAAAATATGGCGAAAGTGCCGACGACAAACAGCCCATGGGACGCATCGGAACTCTTCCCGAGGAAATGTCGGCGGACGAATTTGCGGAGTATATCGCAGAAACTCTCGGAGCGGACGGACTTCGGTATGCCGCACCCAAGGGCGGAAAGGCGGTCAAGCGTGTTGCGGTACTCGGAGGTGCGGGCAAGGACTTTCTCGCCGGAGCGTATGCCGCAGGAGCGGACGCTTTTGTAAGCGGCGACCTTTCGCACAACACATATCTCGACGGAAGCGAGATGGGGCTTGTCACGGTGGACGCCGGTCACTATGCGACGGAGAATCCCATAACGGAGAAAATCGCCTCCCTACTCTCGGAAAAACTCGGCGTAAAGACGCTTGTTTTCGATGTAAAGTCCCCGTACATAGGGATAACCTTCGGAGAATAACGGCGGAAAGGAACGATAACGGCAATGGCATTTGATGCAGGTCTCACGGCGGCGGTGGTTCACGAACTAAAAGGACTCATCATCGGCGCAAGAATAGATAAAATATATATGCCCGAAAAAGACGAGGTAATCCTACTTGTAAAGGGCGCAAAAGAGCAACTTCGGCTTCTTCTGTCGGCAGGAGCAGGTACGTCACGTCTCGGCATAACCTCCTCCGACAAGGAAAACCCGGCAAATCCGCCGATGTTCTGTATGCTTCTTCGCAAGTATATTGCAGGCGGTCACATACTTTCGGTAAAACAGCTCGGCTTTGAACGTGCCGTGGAAATTGCGGTAAGCTCACGCGACGAAATGGGCTTTGTGTCGGAGAAATATCTCATAATCGAGATAATGGGAACGTACAGCAACGTCATACTCTGCGACGAAAACCGCAAAATAATGGCGGCGGTGAGATACGTTGACCTTTCGGCGTCTGCAAAGCGGCAGATTCTCCCGGGCTTTCCGTATGAGCTTCCTCCCGTGCAGGAGGGAAAACTCGACACGCTCACTGTCGGCAAGGAGGAATTTCTCGCAAAGCGCACCGCGGCTCTCGCAGACGGTGCCGACATGAAAATCGAGAAATTCATCGTGTCGTTTTTCAGGGGCGTATCGCCTCTTGTCGCAAGAGAAATAGCGTTCAAAGCGGCTCATGACACAGCTGCTATGCTCTCGGCAATTGATCCCGAGGTACTGTGGTTCTGCTTCAACGGCGTGTTCTCGAGGGTGCGTGAGGGCGAGTTTGAGCCGTATATTGTGTACGACAAGAGCAAAAAGCCTATCGAATACTCATTTATTGAGATACGTCAGTACGGTACGGACTCGATAATCGTAAAAAAAACGTCGTTCGGAGAGCTTCTTGACAGCTACTGCGGAGAAAAGGACAGGGGCGAGCGCATAAAACAGCACGCACAGGACGTTCTGAGGCTGTTGTCGAATGCGTCGGCGAGAATAACCAAGAAGATAGAGCTTCAGCAGGGAGATCTTGCGGCGTGTGCGAAAAAGGACGAGATGAAGCGCATGGGAGATCTCATCACGGCGAATATATATATGCTGAAAAAGGGCATGACCGAGGCGCACGTCATTGACTACAGCGACGAGAATATGCCTGAAATAACGATTCCTCTCGAAATCAATCTCACGCCGTCGCAGAACGCACAGAAATACTACAAAAAGTATGCAAAGCAGAAGTCCGCAGAGGAAATTCTTGCGGTACAGATTGAAAACGCACGTCACGAGCTTGAGTATATCGACACTGTGTTTGAGAGCCTCACGAAAGCCGAGACCGAGAAGGATCTTGAGGAAATAAGAAGCGAGCTTTCCGCCGGCGGCTACGCAAAAAAGCTTGAGTCGATGCATATGTCCTGTACCAAGGCGAAAAAGGCGCACCGTCAGAAGATGCAGAAAACCTACAAGCCCATGGAATTTGTTACGTCCGGCGGCTGGAGAGTTGTGTGCGGAAAAAACAATCTTCAGAACGACTACATTACAACGACTCTTGCCGGCAAGGACGACTACTGGTTCCACGTCAAGGGTATGCCGGGATCTCACACGGTTCTCATGTGCGGCAAGGAAGAGCCCGACGCACTCGACTTCACCGAGGCGGCAATGATAGCGGCGTACTACTCCAAGGGCAAGGACACGCCTCAGATTCCCGTTGACTATACGAGGATAAGAAACGTCAAAAAACCGTCGTCGGCAAAGCCGGGCTTTGTAATCTACGAGAAAAACTACACGGCGTATGTCACCGCCGACAGCGACAAGGTTCTGAAGTTAAAAAAATAACATTTTGAGAGTATTTTCGGGTTTAACAAAACACAAAGCTTTTGAGTCCGACCGAAAGCACTTCCGCATGGGCGCAGCTGTAACAATACGTCTGCATTTTCTTCGTTGTTTGTTAATATTTTGAGAATCAGTGTTCGATTGGTGCAATTTACCATTTTAGCTATTAACTGCCGGTGAAAGAAAGTGTATAGATTGTTAATCTAATTTGAACTGCGTATTTCGCAAATCAGCTCTCGTTTTTACGATGAAACCCAAATTCAGCAAATTGTGTAATTTGGGTTAAAATTGTGTTATGCGAACCGAGAGTTCGTCTTCGATTGCTGTGCATTTTATACAATTATTTGCGAGTATAATTGTATATTTGCACGATTTTTACATATTCACATTTTTTGATATATTTTTCGCCTTGCGTAAGGTATATTATTCTCAAGGCTACCGCAAGGAGCTTAAATGTGAAAAAGGAAGGTAAACAAACAATGGCAAAACGAACCGCAATTCTACTACTCGCAATTCTGATGCTTCTCTCGGTCATCGGCGCACCCGTACTCGCCGAAGGAGAGGTAACGGTAACGGACGGCGCTATCTCCTTTGATTTCAATGCAGTCACCGGCGGAATAGTAAACAGAAAATCTACGGCAACCTTTATCAAGAACATCGAATTTGAGGGCAAAACAGCAGTCAAGTTTGTACCTACTCCTAACACTGACGAGGCGGCGACAAATCCAATCATTCTCGACTGCTGGTCTCTCGCAAACTACACGGACAAGGTTGAAGTACCGAAATACAAGTACGTCGGCGTTACATACTACTACGCAACGGGAAATCCCTCGTACTCCGGTTCATTGAAGTTCAGCATTCTTCCCGGCAATACAGGTGCGGCGTCCGGAACGATATACTCCACCGAGGAAATAGTTACAAACGCATGGACAGAGGCAATTTTCCCGTTCGGAACATCGGTGGGAATAAACGAGTCTGCGGAAAAGAAGTACATCAATCAGGTTCACTTCTATCCTTTCGGAGAGACCAAAGCGTCGAATTTAACGGCGAACGATGTGCTCTACGTCTCCGCATACACCTTCTACGAAAACAACCCCGGTCCCGCTGTGACCTACACCGCTTCGTTCTATGCGGCTGACCCCGACGCCACGGGCACCGCTCCCGAAACGATAGAGTATGTCCTCGGCGACACCTACATCCTCCCGGCAAACCCCTTCACTCTCGAAAACGGCACGTTCCTCGGGTGGAAATCGAGCTATGACGGCGAGCTTTACGATCCCGGCGACGAAATAACCGCAGTTGAGGGCAACGTATACTACAGTGCGGTATGGAGCGAACAGGTCGTATATCCCGACTATCTCTACCTCGACTTTACCAAGTACGCAAACGGCATAGTAAACAGACACGACACGGCTTCGGTTTACTCAGCGTCCGAGCTTGACGGCATTCCGGCAATGAAGCTTGTTCCCAATCCTTCGGCGACAATGAGCACACTCCTTACTCTCGACGGCTGGTCGTATGCGGCAGTGAACGCCGACTTTGACGTTTACAAGTGGATAGCGGTTATGTACAAGTACGAGTCCGCAAATCCCATAAACACCAACATGAGAATCGAAATCATGGCAAACGGCGGCATACTCACAGGCGGCTTCGGAAACTTCTCCGCAGAGAATATAGTCGAGGGCAAGTGGGCGATAGCTCTCTTTGACATGACAGGCATTGACGCAAAGCTCGCTCCCGATGTATCCCACGTTCTTCGCCAGATGCACATAAGACCTTTCGGAAACACAAATGTCAATACGCTCTCAGCGGACGATACGATGTACATAAGCAGTGTAATGTTCTTCAAGAACGAGCCTGATCTTGCGGTTCACGAAGCGTTTATCGAAAGCGGAGACGGCAATTTCAACGAAAACGGTACAGTCACAAGAGGCGAAGCTTGCAGAATGATAACCCACCTTCTCGAGGGCAGCGACATCTCCTCTGCGGCGGCTCCTACATTTACCGATGTTGCGGCAAATCACAACTATGCAAAGTACATCGGCTACTGCGAGGATAATGGCATTCTCTCCGCATACGAAGGCACATTCTCTCCCGACAGCGCAATCACAAGGGCGGAATTTGCCGAGCTTGTATTCAACACCGAAATAAAAGAAGCCAGCTTTGCCGACGTTCCCAAGAACCACCCGAAATATGCGGCAATAGCGGCTATGGCAGGTAAGCCCATCTTCACGACAACCGGCGGCTCTTTCCGTCCCGACGAGAGCATAACACGTCTCGACGCAATTCTTGCAATAAACCGTGCAAGAGGCAGAGACATGGCGGACACCGCATTCACCCCCGACTTTATTGCCGTATTTCTTGACGTTGACAACACTCACACCGAATTTGCAAACATCTCCGAGGCATCGGTAACTCACATCGAAAACGGGGGCGAATGGCTCTGTGCTTGCGTTGACCCCATTGAGCGTCTCGGCGACCTCTACACCCCCGACCTTGCTCCCGGAAATGCAAAAATCGCTCAGATAGACACTCTTGCGGCAAGAAAGAAGAACGAAATACTCTCCACTCCTTCCGACCTCTCCACAATAACGAAAAAAACCTACTATGTATCTCCCGACGGCGACGACTCCAATGACGGGCGAACCGAAGCAACCGCATGGAAAACAATATCCAAGGTTGCAGACGCCGCTCTCGACAAGGGCGACGGTGTACTCTTCCAAAGAGGTGCGACCTTCAGAGGCAAGTTCACAGTAAAGCCGGGCGTAACCTACTCCGCATACGGCACGGGTGACAAGCCGAAGATATACGGTTCTCCCGAAAACGGTGCTGATGCCTCCAAGTGGACTCTCTACCACGAGAACACCGAAACAGGTGCGAAGATATGGAAGTATGCAAACGAGGACATGACCGACGTCGGAAACATCGTATTTGACGGTGAAATTTACGGCTACAAGGAAGTTCCGAGCTACGTAAACGGAAAGTTTGTCGTAAGAACCGCAACCGGCACCGACTTCGACATCACCGTTCATCTCGACGAAAACCTCAAGTTCTTCCATCAGGCTGACTCCGTTATCTCGGGCGGCATTCCGAGCATCGGCACGGCAAAAGGTCCTCTTTACCTCAGATGTGACGACGGCAACCCCGGCTCTCTCTTCAACGACATTGAATTTTCCACAAGGGGCAACGTAATAAGCGTCGGTCAGAATCGCGGCGTAACAATTGACAACCTCTGCATCATGTACGGCGGAAGCCACGGCGTAGGCGCAGGCACGACAGAGGATCTCACCGTGAAGAACAGTGTATTCGGCTGGATAGGCGGCTCGGTGCAGTATTACAATGCAGACAGCGGTTCTGTAGTTCGTTTCGGCAACGGCGTCGAGATTTACGGAGGCTGCAAAAACTACACAGTTGAAAACTGCTACATTTATCAGAACTACGATGCGGGCGTAACGCATCAGCACGGCGGCAACACCGGCAACATCTCCATGTACAACGTAACCTACAGAGACAACCTCATTGAGGACTGCGTATACAGCATCGAATACTTCCACGGTGCACCGGCAAGCGGCACTGCAATCCGCGACGGCAAGGACATCCTCATTGAGAACAACATTCTCCGCCGTGCAGGCTACGGTTTCGGCTCGACTCGTCCCGACGGCTACTGCCAGGTTCACATTAAATCTTGGGACAACAGAAACGAATTCATAAACTATGTAATCCGCGACAACATATTCGACCGCAGTGTATGGAACCTTCTCCACATCTCGGCGACCTACAAGGCATGGCTCCCGAGATTCGAGAACAACACCTACATTCAAGGCTACGGCAACGAATTCGTAAGATACGGCAAGGGCGGCTCGAAGCCCTACAAGTTCGGAGTCAAGGCGGAAAACACCATGGAAACGGTTCTCAAGGACACGGACGGCACAATCTACTACGTCGAGAACATCCCCTACTACACCTTTCCCTACGGCAATTGAGCCGATGTAAAACCGCAGCTCAAAAATAAAGGCACACGCTCGGGTTTCCGCTCAAGGATTCCCGGGCGCACTTTTCATTGTTCATACTTTTGTATTGACGGTGTGACAATTGTGTGTTATACTGTAAACTGTGTTTTTGTATATAAATTCGACAGCAAAGGAGAAAATTCAATGAAGAAGCGTTTTATAAGTCTTGCGCTGACGGTATTTCTCACACTCGGAGCCTTATGCTTTTATGCGGACGCCGCAGGGAGTATTGCGGTTGAAACAGGAAGCGGCTTCATAAAGGTTGACTACAGCAAGGTTTTCGGCGGCACTTGCAACAGCGTACCGTCGGCGACTACGGAAAAGAATGTTGTCTTTGACGGTGTGAACTCCGTCAAGGTCACGCCTGCTCCCGATACGGCAGGAGATAATATGCTGAACCTCGACTCATGGGATTTTCCGAATCTCAGTACGGGCGTCACTCTCCCCGACTACAAATACATCGGCGTGACGTACTACTGCGCTTCCGACAATCCGACCTACATAGGTAAAATGAAGATGAGCATTCTCGGCGGCGGCAAAAGTGCGCTCAAATCCACCGTTTCCGCTTATTCGAGAGAAAAAATCGTCTGCGGCAAGTGGAAAGAGGCGTATTTCGACTTTGGAAGCCTTTACGAGATGAACCCCGACGCTTCGACCGACATTCTCGGTCAGATACACTTCTTCCCGTTCGGAGACACAAAGGCGGCAGAGCTTAGCTCCTCCGACGTTATCTACATTGCGAAGTTCTCGTTCTACACTTCAAATCCCGATCCGGTTACGGTTGACGACAACAGCATAAGCGTTGATTACAGCTTCGTATCCGGCGGCATATGTAACCGCAAACCGACGGCTGCCGCAGAGAAGCACGTTGACTTCGGCGGCATAAACACCCTTAAGGTGACGCCTACTCCCCTGACGGGCGGCAGTACTGCAATAAATCTTGACGCATGGACATTCGGCGGACTCCGTGAAAAGATAATTCTCCCCGATTACAAATTCGTCGGAGTGACCTACTACTACGACACCGACAATCCCACCTACACAGGCAAGATGAAGATGAACATTCTCGGCGGCGGTTCGTATGCACTTAAAGAGACGGTGTCGGCAAGCTCAGGCGAGAGCATTGTCTGCAACAAATGGACGGAAGCGTTATTTGCTTTCGGCGAACGCTACGAAATGGGCGACGACCCCGAAAAGAACTATCTCAATCATATACACTTCTTCCCTTTCGGAGACGTTCACTCTTCAAACCTTAAGGAAAGCGACGTTATCTACATTGCGAAGTTTACCTTCTACAAAAAGAACCCCAATCCGGACGCTCTGTACTCCGCTGTTTTTCAGACCTCAAACCCCGACGCAGAGGGCGAGCTTCCCGAGACAATACTGCACAAGGACGGCGAAAACTACACGCTCCCCGAATGCACGATGACTCTCAAAAACGGTACCTTTCTCGGCTGGATGAGCAGTCTTGACGGCGAAATGCACTCCCCGGGCGAGGTAATCGAGGGCAACGACCTCAATGCGTGGTACACCGCCATGTGGGAAATAGTGTACAAGACGGACGCCGACGTAATATCACTCGACTACACCGAATACGGCAACGGCATAATCAACCACACCGACGGTGCTTACCTTTACGAAAACACCGAGCTTGACGGCATGACGGCGGTAAAGGTTATCCCGAACCCCGAATCTTCCAGGGCAAAAACTCTCGGCCTTGACGGCTACACCTACGCCGGTGCGGCGGTAAATCTTGCAGAGTTCAGGTGGTTTGCAGTGACGTACAAATATGAGTCGCCGACTCCGGTGAACACAAGGATGAGAGTCACCGCTCTCACCAACGGAAACGTACTGACGAAGTCGTATTCCGCACTTTCCGAAGAGCCTCTGAAAGTTGGCGAGTGGGCATTTGCGGTGTTCGACATGACGGCTCTCGGCGATCTTCTCAAGCCCGGCTACTCCCACAATCTGAGGCAGATGCACATATACCCTCTCAACTACACGCCGCTCACGAGTCTCACAACAGACGACGTTCTTTACATAAGCCGTGTTTCGTTCTTCAAGGAGCGTCCCGACGGTCTCACGCTTCATCTTCCATACGTTTCAGGTTTTAAGGACGGCACGTTCAAATACAACAAATATATGACAAGAGCCGAGGCGTGCACCGCGGTTGCGAAGGCACTTGAAAGCGACAGCAGCATAAAGGGTACGTCTCCGTTCTCGGACGTAAGCGGCGACGCTTGGTATTCAAAGTATATCGGATACTGCTTTGAAAATGGCATAACCGATGAAAAAGGCGGCGCTTTCAGACCGAACGACTTCATGACACGCAGAGAGTTTATATCTCTTGCAATGAACGCTTTCTCGAATATGGGCGGCGGAGGAGTCGGTGATGTCATACCGAACGGCGGCGAATATATCAAGCGGGGCGAAACGGTGGAGATGCTCAATGCTCTAAGCGGAAGAAACGCAGCAAACGAGAACCTCGACGGCTCTTTTTACGCCGTATTCTTTGACGTAAGGTCGGCCGATCACAATTTTGCGACGATAGCAGAAGCGGCTGTTGCTCATGCGGAGCTTTCCGACGGCAAATGGGCGTACACGGCAAAGTCTCCCGAAAAAGACCTCGCCGACAGTTCCGACACAGACTATACCGTCGGCAACAGCAAAATTGCCGAGATTGACAGACTCTCGGACGCACGTAAAAAATCTATACTCGAATCGGCGTCCGACCTCAGCACGATAACCGGCAAAACATACTACATATCTCCGAACGGAAACGACTCTGCCGACGGTCTCTCTCCCGCAACGGCATGGAAGACAATAGACAAGCTAAAGGGTGCGGCTCTCGGAAACGGCGACGGAGTACTGTTTGAAAGAGGCGGTCTTTTCAGAGGCAAGTTCAGTGCGGTATCCGGCGTCACTTACTCGGCATACGGCACGGGCGACAAGCCGAAAATCTACGGTTCTCCGCTCAATGCGGCTGATCCCGCCCTCTGGACTCTCGACTACGAAGAACCGGAAAGCGGCAAGAAGATATGGCTGTACACCGGCGAGGATCTTGTAGATGTAGGTGCGATAACCTTTGACGAGGAGGTTTACGCCTACAAGGAAGTGCCGTCGTATCAGAACGGTATGTTCGTTGTAAGAGGAAAGTCGATTTCCTTTGATTACAGAACGCATCTAACAAAGAATTACAGCTACGTACATCTTGCGGACTCCGTTATATCAAACGGTATTCCCTCGGGAACTGCGACAGGAAAGATTTATCTGCGCTGTGACGACGGAAACCCGGGTGAGCTTTACGACGACATTGAGTTCAACACCAAAGGCAACATCATTTCAATGGCGAACGGCGCAACCTTCGACAATCTCTGCATCATGTTCGGCGGAAGCCACGGAATAGGCGGAGGAACAACAAACAACATCACCGTGAAGAACTGTGTTCTCGGTTGGATAGGCGGCTCGATACAGCACTATCAGTCAAGCGGAGTCGTCACCCGTTTCGGAAACGGCGTCGAGATATACGGCGGCTGCGACGGCTACACGATAGAAAACTGCTACGTATACCAGAACTACGACGCCGGAATCACTCATCAGTACGGTTCGGCCAATGTCGAAATTCACATGGACAACATCGTTTACAGAGGAAATCTCATTGAGGACTGTGTGTACAACATCGAGTACTTCCTCGGCACGTCCGACAAGAATTTCCCTCACGACGGCAAAAATATTCTCATAGAGGACAACATACTCCGTCGTGCCGGCTACGGTTTCGGTTCAACACGTCCCGACGGCGGCGTACAGGCGCACATCAAATCATGGGACAGCGGCAACGCATTCACGAACTACGTGATAAGAAACAATATTTTTGACCGAAGCACATGGCGGCTTCTGCACCTTTCGGCAACCTACAAGGCGTATATGCCGAAAATGGAGGGGAACACCTACATTCAGGGTTACGGCAACTACTTCGTTCAGTACGGTATTTCCGGCTCAAAGCCCTACAGCTTCGACCTCGGCGCGGAAAAGCTCATGCGTGAAATGCTCGGCGACGAAACAGGCGAAGTTTACTTTGTCAATAAAATCCCGGCGTATGTATTCCCGTTCGGCGACGGCATCGTGAAAACAGCGGAATAAGGCGCAAAAATAACCGCACATCTCTCTTTTCGGGTGTGCGGTCTTTTTATTTGTATTGTCTGTCGGTGAGGATTACATTTTCTCAATCTCGCCAATTACCGTGTCGATAATCTCGCTTTCGGGAATGCACTTTACAATCTCGCCCTTCTTGAAAAGAAGTCCCTCTCCCCTGCCGCCGGCGATGCCTATATCCGCCTCTCTCGCCTCACCCGGACCGTTCACGGCACAGCCCATTACGGCAACGGTGATGTTCTTATTGCACCCGGAGAGCCTTTTTCCGAGTTCGTCAGCTATGCCGATAAGGTCAATGCAGGTTCTCGAGCAGGTGGGACACGACACGACCTTAACTCCGCTTCTCAGTCCGAGAGCCGTAAGAAGATCCTTTGCCGCCGCAGCCTCACGCTCAACGTCCGCCGTGAGTGAAATGCGTATCGTATCGCCGATGCCGTCGGAAAGAAGAGAGCCGAGAGCCGCACTTGACTTAATTATTCCCATGCGTTCCGTTCCGGCTTCGGTGAGTCCGAGGTGCAGAGGGTAGTCGGTCTTTGCGGCGAAAATGCGGTTTGCGAGAATGGTGTCTCTGACGTTCGAGGACTTTATGGACACGACGATATCGCCGAAGTCGTGCCTTTCGAGCATTGCCGCCGCATTCACGGCGCTTTCCGCAAGTGCTTCGGGGCAAGGTGAGCCGTATTTGGCAAGAAGCTCCTTTTCCACAGAACCTGAATTTACGCCTATTCTTATCGGTATGCCCTTTTTGCGGCAGGCGTCGGCGACAGCCTTTACCCTATCCTCGCCGCCGATATTGCCGGGATTGAGCCTTATTTTGTCTATGCCGTTTTCTACGCACGCAAGCGCAAGCTTATAGCTGAACTGTATGTCCGCAACAAGGGCGGCGGAGGTATGCGCCTTGAAGTAACCGATGTTCTTCGCTTCCTCCTCGCTCGAAACAGCGAATCTCACTATATCGCACCCTGCCGCCTCGAGGGATTTTATCTGAGCAAGCGTCGCTTCACGGTCGGAGGTCTTTGTGAAGGTCATCGACTGTATCGCTATATCGGCGTCGCCGCCTATGTATATGTTTCCTACCTTTACTTTTCTTGTTTTGCGTCTGTACTCGTACATTTTTGTCGTCCTCCTCACAGAGCGGCGGCGCAAAGCCGCAGAAAAAACTTTGCGCCGCATTGATTTATTTTGCAAACAGTCTTGCTATGTCGTTGTATGTCACGAAGAGCATGAGACAGAGAAGCGCCGCCATTCCGGCAAGGTGAACATATCCCTCATACTCCGGCTTTACGGGCTTGCGTCTTACAAGTTCGATGAGAAGAAACACAAGTCTTCCTCCGTCGAGTGCCGGGAGCGGCAAAAGATTGAATATGCCGACGTTCATGCTGATAAGCACAAGCAAATACATGAGCGAGGAGGTTCCCCTCTTTGCGCTCTCTCCTATCTCGTTCACTATTCCCACGGGACCGGAAATCGCCTCCGTGCCGTAACGTCCGGTGAGCGTGTCAATGAGCGACGACCATATCATCTTAACCGTGCCGAGGGAACGGAAAAACGCCTGATAAAGCACCGTGCCGACGTTCTTTCCCTCAAAGGTCGGCACGAAAAACGCGGCGTTGCCGAAGACAAGTCCGTTCGCGGTAAAGGTCGGGAAAACAACGTCTTCAATCACCGTTTTTTTGCCGTCACGAATGACCGTCACGTCGGTAGGCTCTTTTCCCACACGCATTATCTCATATGCGGCGTCGCTGTAAACGTGTACGCTCTCCGTACCAACCTTCACGATTTTGTCGCCCGGCTTTATGCCGTAATACTCGGTGAGTATCTCCCCCGTCTCGCCGACCTTTACGTTTATGCGGTCAACGGTTGTTGTGGGGAAAGAGTCGAGGGTCATTACAATGCCGCTCATAACGACGACGGCAAGGAGTATATTCATAAAAGCGCCTGCCGATATCACGATAAATCTCTGCCATATGGGCTTATTCGAGAGAGCCTTATCGGAATTTACTATGTCGTTTACGCTCTCGTCCTCGCCGACCATTGAAACGTAGCCGCCTATCGGCAAAAGGCGCACGGAATATTTCACGCCGTCCCTGCCGACCTTCGTAAACACGGCAGGTCCCATTCCTATCGAGAACTCGTTTATACCGACTCCGCACTTCTTCGCCGCGATAAAATGACCGAGTTCATGCACCGTGACAAGTACTCCGAAGAGTATCACGGCGAGTATTATGCTTAAAACCATATGAACTTTACCTCTGAAAAAACAGTTTCACTTAGATTGTATGCAGTTTTTTTCCGTTAATACCGAGAGTTTCCGCAACGCTCTTACTTTGCCGTGCGCTCCGCTTCTTTTTCGACAAACGCTCTTGCCTCTCTGTCGGCTTTCACGATATCCGAAAGCTCCGGTTCTCCGTCAAGCGGCGTAAAATGAGAGAGTGCTTTGTCAATAAGCGTAAATATATCGACGAAGCGCACTTTTCCCTCGCAGAACAGCTCAACCGCTTTCTCGTTGGCACTGTTGAAAATGCAGGGGTGTACTCCGCCGATTCTTATCGCACGCCGCGCCATATCCACCGACGGGAAAGCCGCGGAGTCAACGTCGTAAAACGTAAGCTTCCCTACCGCCGCAAGATTCAGTCTCGGAGTGAGTCCCGGTAGCTTTTCGGGATATGTGAGCGCATACTGAATGCAGAGCCGCATATCGGGAACCGCCATTTGCGCAAGCACCGCGCCGTCATTAAACTCCGCCATGGAGTGGACAATGCTTTCGCGGTGTACGACAACGTCTATTCTGTCCTCGGGAATATCGAAAAGGCGCACCGCCTCTATAAGCTCGAGTCCCTTATTGACAAGAGACGCACTGTCTATCGTTATCTTGCGTCCCATGCTCCAGTTGGGGTGAGTACACGCCTCGGCAAGGGTCACGTTCTCAAGCTCGGACGCCGTTTTGCCGAAGAACGCGCCACCGGACGCCGTAATGATAAGTCTTGAGATGCTGTCTTTCGTGTGACCGTCTATGCACTGATGAACGGCGCAGTGTTCGCTGTCAACGGGGAGCATCGATACGCCGTGCTTAGCAAGCTCACGCTTAACTACGGTTCCAGCCGCAACGAGTGATTCTTTGTTTGCAATAGCGAGATTTTTCCCGGACTTTATCGCCTCGAGTGCCGGAAAGAGTCCTGCAAAGCCGCTGACGGCGTCAAGAACCGTGTCGCATTTACATATTGCCGCAAGCTCGGACGCCGCATTTTCTCCGGAAAGCACTTTCGTGCCGGTGTCGGAGATACGCTTCTTCAGCTCGCTTGCCGCCTTTTCGTCCTTTACCGCACAGTACTCCGGGCGAAACTCTCTCACCTGCTTTTCGGCAAGCGAAACATTTCCTCCGAGGGAGAGTCCGGCGACCTTCATATTCATGTGTCTTGCAACCTCGAGCGTCTGAGTGCCTATAGAGCCGGTCGATCCGAGGACGCATATTGTTTTATTCATAGCTCGCCTTTCATTAAAGCGGAATCAGAATCTGTTCCAGTTGTCCTTTTCGTACATAAACTTGCGTATCTCGGCGTCGTACGGAATCGAGGAATATGCGCCGGGTTTTGTCGCACTGAGTGCGCCTGCGCCGTTTGCATATTTGCACGCCTTGAGTATATCTCCGCCGGTTCTGAGGTACTCCGCAGCAAGAGCCGCGGTGAAGGTATCGCCTGCGGCGGTTGTGTCAACGGCACGGATATCGTATGCCGAAACAGCGCTTGAACGGAGTCCGTCGTAGACGTAACAGCCTCTGTCGCCGAGCTTCAGGACAATATACTTTGTGTTCACGACCTTGAAAAGCTCCATTGAAACCTTGAGCATACTGTCTATCGTCTGCGGACGTATACCCGTATAGATATACGCCTCGGTTTCGTTTGGCGAGAAAATTTCGAGTCTGCCGAGTTTATCGAGAGGAAAGCCCTTTTCCGCCGGACCTGCGTCGAGAATGACGGGAACATTCTTCTTGTTTGCAAGTTTTACCGAATCTATGACAGTCTTGCGGCTTATCTCCATCTGCAAAAGCATGACGTCGGGATATGAAAGGAGTCCCTCTTCGACGTCGTCTTCGGTGAGATACTTATTAGCACCCGGATATACGACTATTCTGTTGTTGCCGGTTTCCGTCTCGACAACTATCGAAGCAAGTCCCGTGCTTACCGACGGCAGTCCCTCACCGAGTCTTACGGCTATTCCCTCTTTTTTGTAGGTGTTCATGAGCTCCGCGCCGTAAGGGTCGTTGCCTACCTTTGTGCAGAAAACGACGTCAGCTCCGGCACGTGCCGCCGCAACAGCGGTATTGCCGCCTTTTCCTCCGGGGACAAGACCGTAGGTGTCGTCGGAGATAACGGTCTCACCTGCCGCCGGGAGGGTTTTCACTCTCGTTATAAAGTCTATATTGGCACTGCCCGCCACAAGTATTCTCGGTTTCATATTGCACTTTCCTTTCAATATACGTTTAAGTTCAGTCTAATTATATATCAAAAGAAAGGTTTTGTCAATACACCGCGTGAAAACTCCATGTAAAGAGCAAAATGTAACAAAATTTTCGATGTATTCACAAAATTGCGAAGTCTGTGTGACCGAAATAATGTATACTTGGGGAGTAAGCTGCAAGGCGAGGTATTAACATGGAAAAATTCAAGAAAACAAACGCAATGCGCCTTTTGGAGACGCAGAAAATCGAATACGAGCTTTTGACTTACGAGGTTGACGAGAGCGACCTTTCCGGCGAACACATAGCGCACGAGATAGGTCTTCCCGAGGAGCAGGTTTTCAAAACGCTCGTGACGAAAGGCGAAAAGAACGGTCACGTCGTTTTCTGCATACCGACGTGTCTTGAGCTTGACCTCAAAAAGGCGGCTTCGGCGGCAGGCGAAAAGCGGCTTGAGATGCTTCACGTCAAGGATCTTCTTCCGACGACCGGTTACATAAGAGGCGGCTGTTCACCTCTCGGCATGAAGAAGAAGTTTCCGACGTTCATTGACGAAGCGTGTCTTCTTTATGACAAAATAACGGTGAGCGCCGGCGTCAGAGGCGGCGTGCTTCTTCTTTCTCCCGACGACCTTGTCCGTGCCGCAGAGGCGACCGTGTGCGAAGTGACGTACTGAACATGGGTAAGATTCCGGCTTCTCACAAACACGGCAAAGGGACATTTGCATAAGCATCAATGCACCTCAAAATGGGGTGCGTTTTTTTGTGCCGCAAGCTTAGCGGACAATAGCATTTGTTTGCGGTATAATCTTTCATGAAATGATTGAGTCTTTTCCGGTGATTTGAGTTAGGGGTAATTCTGTTTTAACAGATCTCAATCACTTTTTCTGTTTCCGGTCTCACTTCTGTTGGAACACTGCATCCTTATCGCAAGATTCGGGGTACTTCCCTTGACATTTGGGGTAATTTGTGTTACAATATGCTAAACGGAAAAAGCAACCTACAAGGAGACAGGAAATGGACGGAGAAAGAAAAAAGTTTCACGATATGCGTTTCACGGAGAAATTGTCGCACATATGGTTCTACCACAAGTGGCACATACTCTGCGGTCTCGCGTTTCTTGTGATGATACTCATAAGCCTTGCGCAGTGCATGGGAAAAAGTGAGCCGGACGTCATGCTTCTTTACGTCGGCGACCACTATATGCCGATAGAGTACGTGAGAAGCTTCAACGCCTCGCTTGAGAATATCATGACCGAGGACATGAACGGCGACGGCGTAAAGAGCGTCGATATACTTCAGATAAGACTCGACATGGTCGAAAAGTCCGACGGCACGAAGGAAATATACAATCCGCAGGAGCAGACCGAGACCTTGCAGAGAATCGAAGTGGAAACCTCGACGGGGCAATCGGTAATCTACATATTCCAGCCGACGATATATGAAAGCTATAAGTTCCTTGCCGCTCCGCTTTCCGACGTACTCGGCTACACGCCGGAGGGGGCGGTTGACGAATACGGAATACTCCTTTCGTCGCTCGACGCCTACAAAAAGACCTACCTCGGAAGCTTCCCCGAGAACAGCATAATCTGCATACGCGAAAAAAGAACCGAGGGCAACTTATTTACCAAAAAGGACTCAGACAGCCAATATGAAGCCGCAGAACGTTACTTCCGTGAGCTTGTCGAGTGGCAGGGTGACGGTGAAAACAGCGAGGACAACGGCGGCAATACCGAAACGGAGGCAAACTGATATGACAAGAGAAAGCATAATCGAAGCAATAAAGCGTGACAAAATCGTGTCGATACTCAGAGGCGTGCCGAAGGACAAACTGATACGCACAATCGAAGCGATACACGAGGGCGGAGTAAATGCCGTTGAAATAACGCTTGACCACACGTCCGAAAGCGCAATCGCAAACAGCCTCGACTGCATAACCCTCGCAAGAGAGCATTTCGGAGACGAGGTTGCAATAGGTGCCGGTACGGTCATAGACGAGGACGACGCCGTGAGGGTATCGAATGCAGGTGCGCTCTTTGTCGTTTCGCCGAATGCGGACGAGCGTGCTATCAAAAAGACGCGCACTCTCGGCATGGTGTCTCTCCCCGGTGCGTACACGCCCACCGAAATTTGCGCGGCGTATAGGTGGGGTGCGGACTTTGTCAAGGTGTTCCCCCTCGAAAAAGCGACCGCCGCAAGCTACATAAAGAGCCTCAAGGGTCCGCTTGCGCACATTCCGCTCATTGCGGTGGGAGGCGTTAGTCCCGATAATCTCGACGAGGTGATGAGTGCCGGTGCGTGCGGAGTCGGCATAGGCAGAAACATTGCCGGTGCTTTCGTTAAGGACTACGACGGCGACGACTTCAAGAAGATTACGGCGTCCGCAAAGGCGTTTACGGATATTCTGAAAAAATACTGATACTGCGGTTTAATCCGTGCAGTGCGCGAGCTTGCCGACCGCATTCCGGATCGTATTGTCTGCGGCGGTTTTGAGCTTACGTGCTTGCCGCCGCTTTTTTCGGCTGATGTCGGTCGGATATAGTTTGACTTTGCACTTTACAATCAACACGGCGCAGACGCATTCGCCTCTCTCCAATCTCCGCACTGTAAAGCCTCACTTTACATTTGACATGGATTTTACATTTGGGTGATTTCGGACTTTACACAAAATCGGTATACTCATAGATGTGAACGAAAGATAAGAAATACGGTTCACAAAAGAAAAACAGGAAAAATTTTAAAGGAGTGTATCGATATGAAAACAAGAAAAATCATCGCAGTCATTCTCACAGCTCTCACAACGCTCTGCCTCTTCGCAGGATGTTCCTCAAGCGGAGACTCCGGCACGGTTTCGACCGACGGCTCGACCTCAATGTCCAAGGTAATAGGCGCACTCGGCGAAGCTTTTGAAGCGGACAACTCCGGCGCAAAGTTTACTTACAACCCCACAGGCTCCGGCTCCGGCATCAAGGCAGTTCTCGAGGGTCGCTGCGACATCGGTCTTTCGAGCCGTGCTCTCAAGGACGACGAAAAGGCTGAGGGTCTTACCGAAACGATACTCGCTTACGACGGCATCGCAATAATCGTAAGCCCCGGCAACCCCGTTTCAGAGCTTTCCCTCTCCCGGGTTGCCGACATTTACACAGGCAAGATAACGAACTGGAGCGAGGTCGGCGGCAGTGACGGCGAGATAGTACTCATCGGACGTGAAGCAGGTTCCGGCACACGCGACGGCTTCGAGACGGTAACCGACACCAAGGACAACTGCAAGTACAGACAGGAGCTTACCTCCACGGGCGACGTTATAACAACGGTTGCCGGCAACCCGAACGCAATAGGCTACGCTTCCCTTGCGGCTGTCAAGGACACGGTAAAGGCTCTCACGATTGACGGCGTCGCTCCCTCCGAGGACACGGTAAAGGACGGCAGCTACTCCGTACAGCGTCCCTTCGTACTCGTAACAAAGACCGGCGAAAAGCTCTCCGCAACCGCTCAGAAGTTCTTTGACTACGTAACAAGCGCAGACGCCGGTGAGATAATCGCAAATGCCGGTGCTGTCCCCGCAAACTGATTAAGGGGCGTCGGCAATGAAAAAAGGAAAAGAGCTTACGGAAAAAATAATACACGGTGTTTTTCTGATACTCGGCCTCGTGACTGTTGCGTGTGTACTGCTTATCACGGTATACCTCATAATCGCGGGGCTTCCTGCCATTATGAAGATAGGTCTTCGAGACTTTCTCTTCGGGAAAGAATGGGCGTCAACCGCCGCAGAGCCGAAGTACGGTATACTTCCGTTTATTCTCACGAGCATCTACGGAACGGCGGGAGCGGTCGTCATAGGAGTGCCGATAGGCTTCTTCACGGCGGTCTACCTTGCGAAGTTTGCGCCGCCGAAAGTAAAGGCAGTGACAGAGAGCGCGGTGAGCCTTCTTGCCGGAATCCCCTCTGTTGTATACGGTCTTGTAGGCATGATGGTTCTTGTTCCCGGCATACGCAAGCTTTTCGGCGTTCCCGACGGCGCAAGCCTTTTTGCGGCGATAATCGTACTCGCCGTTATGATACTTCCCTCGATAATCAAGGTTTCCGTAACGGCTCTCGAGGCAGTGCCGAAGGAGTATGAGGACGCTTCCCTTGCCCTCGGCGCAACGCCTGCCGAAACCTACTTCAAGGTTTCCGTTCCGGCGGCAAAGAGCGGTATTGCGGCGGCGGTCGTACTCGGAGTCGGACGCGCGATAGGCGAAGCGATGGCGGTTATGATGGTATCGGGCAATGCTCCCAATATGCCGTCTCTTCTCGAAAGCGTGCGTTTTCTCACAACGGCGGTTGCAAGCGAAATGTCGTACTCGAGCGGACTACAGCAGCAAGCGCTCTTTTCGATAGCTTTGGTACTGTTTTTATTCATAATGCTTGTGAATGCGGTACTCAACTATTTTCTCAAAGGACGGGGGCAGGATAAGTCATGACGACAAGAGAAGAACATTCATCGCCGATTCGCGGAAAGCTTGCCGCAAAGCGCACGGTTTACGTTGTACTCCTTAAGACGTTTATGTACCTCTCGGCGGCGGCGACGGCGGCTCTCGTGCTGTTTCTGGTCGGATATGTCCTCGCCAAGGGACTTCCCAATGTAACATGGGAGCTTTTAACGACAAAGCCGAGCTACCTCACCGGTAAAATCGGCATTCTTCCCGACATCCTCAACACTCTTTATGTAATTCTCGCCGCCATTGTCATAGTACTTCCTCTCGGAGTGGGTGCGGCGATTTACCTCACGGAATATGCGGAAAACAAAAGGATAGTCGGCATTATCGAATACGCCGCCGAGACGCTTTCCGGTATACCGTCGATAATATACGGACTTGTCGGAATGCTTTTCTTCTGCGAGGTTCTCGGAATGAAAACCTCCCTTCTCGCCGGAAGTCTCACGCTTGTGATAATGAATCTTCCGACGGTAATGCGAACGACGCAGGAAAGTCTTAAAACAGTTCCGCAGAGCTACCGAGAGGGGGCATTCGGTCTCGGTGCCGGAAAATGGCGTGTTATACGCACGGTCGTACTTCCGGGATGCGTTGACGGAATAGTCACCGGATGCATTCTGTCGATAGGACGCATTCTCGGAGAATCTGCGGCGCTTCTCTTCACGGCGGGCTTTGCTCACGCACTGAACGGCATATTCGAGGGACTTACAAGTGCCGGTGCAACGCTTACTGTTGCGCTTTACGTATATGCGAAAGAGGACGGCGACTTCAAAACGGCGTTTGCGATAGCGGCAATTCTTATGATACTCACGGTTCTCGTGAACCTTTGCGCCAGTCTTGTCGGCAGATACTTCGGAAGGAGAAAAGGCATATGAACATTATGACTGCACACGATTTGTGTCTGTGGTACGGCGCATCTCAGGCACTGAAAAATATAAATGTTGACATTGCGGAGAACTCAATCACCGCTCTTATAGGTCCGTCCGGCTGCGGAAAGTCAACCTTTTTAAAGACTCTCAACCGCATGAACGACCTTATTCCGAATGTAAAGATAACCGGCGAGGTTCGTTACCTCGGAGAAGATATTTATGCGCCCGGAGTCAATGTCAACGAGCTTCGGCGTCAGGTCGGCATGGTGTTTCAGAAGCCGAACCCCTTTCCGATGAGCATTTACGACAACATAGCCTACGGTCCCAGAACGCACGGAATCACCGCAAAGGCAAAGCTTGACGAGATAGTAGAAACGTCGCTTCGCAATGCGGCAATATGGGACGAGGTAAAGGACAGACTCAAGAAAAACGCTCTCGGTCTCTCGGGCGGACAGCAACAGCGTCTTTGCATCGCGCGTGCGCTTGCGGTAGAGCCGAGGGTGCTTCTCATGGATGAGCCGACGAGCGCTCTCGACCCTATATCCACATCAAAGATTGAAGAGCTTGCGCTTTTTCTCAAGGATAAGTACACAATAATAATAGTCACCCACAATATGCAGCAGGCGGTGAGAATTTCTGACGATACCGCTTTCTTCCTCTTGGGTGAGCTTATTGAATATTCAAGCACGGAGAAAATGTTCTCCGATCCGAGCGACAAGCGCACGGAGGATTACATAACGGGGAGGTTCGGATAATGAGAAGCCGTTTCGACGAACAGCTTGCAAAGCTTCACAGAGAGATGATAGAAATGGGCGCATTGTGCGAGGAGGTTATCGCCCTCTCGTCAACCGCACTTTCCACGGGCGACGCCGCTCTTGCCGCGAAGGTTGCGCCGAGAGACAAGGAGATAGATCAGAAAGAGCGCGAGATAGAGGCTCTTTGTCTGAAGCTTCTTTTACAGCAGCAGCCCGTGGCAAAGGATCTTCGGCAGATATCCGCGGCACTCAAAATGATTACCGATATGGAGCGTATCGGAGATCAGGCGGAGGATATAGCGGAGATAGTTTCGTTCCTTGACGGAAGAAGCGCCGATGAGCACACGAAGCTCAAGGAAATGGCGAAAGCCACAATAAAGATGGTGACAGACAGCGTTGAGGCTTACGTAAAGCAGAATATCGCTCTTGCGGAGTCGGTAGTAGTGTATGACGACGTTGTTGACAGATATTTCGACGAAGTCAAAAAGAGCCTCACAAAGATGATAACCGAGAATCCCGAGAACGGCGAATATGCACTTGATCTTCTCATGATAGCGAAGTATTTTGAACGTATAGGCGACCACGCAACAAACATCGCCGAATGGGTCGTTTACTCGGTAACGGGCGTTCACAAGGAGGCTGACGTATGATTTGGTGCGTTGAGGACGATGCGGCTATCCGTGACATAGAGATATACGCACTCGAGTCTCAGGGATTTGAGGCACGGGGCTTTGAGGACGGAACTTCTTTCTGGGACGCTTTGCAGAGGGAAAAACCGGAACTTGTTGTCCTTGATATTATGCTGCCCGGCATCGACGGCGTTGAGCTGTTAAGACGAATCCGGGCAACTTCGCCGTTAGCGGAGCTTCCCGTCATCATGGCGACCGCCAAGGGTACGGAGTACGACAAGGTTCACGGTCTCGACCTCGGAGCGGACGACTACATTGTAAAGCCGTTCGGTGTAATGGAGCTTATCTCACGTGTAAGAGCGGTTCTGCGCAGATACAAGGGCAAGGAAACCGAAACCCCGAACACGCTCTCTCTTCACGAGCTTACCCTGAACCTTGACGAGCACACCGTGAGTATAGGAGAAAACCGCATTCAGCTCACGTACAAGGAATTTGAACTTCTGCGAATGTTTCTGTCGCACCCGGGAAAAGCGTTCTCACGCGAAATGCTCTTTTCGGCGGTATGGGGCGAGGACTTCATAGGCGAGACGAGGACTCTCGATATGCACATACGAACTCTCCGTTCAAAGCTGGGTGAATACGGAAAATATATTGAGACTATACGCAATGTCGGATACCGTTTGGAGGCGGACAAATGACAAGGAAAATATTTCTGTCGATAATGTCGGCGTCGGTTATCGTTCTTTTGGCGAGTATAATCATAATAATGGGCTGTATTTACGACTACTTCGGCGGCACAAAGGAGCGGCAGCTTGACGACGAGCTTTCACTTGCCGTGAGAGGAGTCGAGCTTTCCGGAGGAACATATCTTGAAGAAATGCCGAAGAGTGATTTCAGGCTCACGTGGATAGCGAAAGACGGAAGCGTGCTTTACGACACACAATCCGACGGACAGTCCATGGAAAACCACGCCGACCGCAAGGAGGTACGCGACGCACTCATCACGGGCGAGGGTGAAAGCACCCGTTACTCGGCAACAATGCTCGAGAAGACCGTTTACTGCGCAAAGCGGCTTTCGGACGGCACGGTGCTTCGTATCTCTGTCAGAGGCGTGACGATGGGAACGCTCATTATAGGTATGCTTCAGCCGATATTCATCGTTGCGGCAATAGTGCTTATTCTGTCGTTTTTCCTTGCAAAGCGCATTTCGACGAAAATCGTTGAGCCTCTCAACAAGCTTGACCTTGAGAACCCCCTCGAAAACGACACCTACGACGAGATAGCTCCGCTTCTCACACGCATTTCGCGTCAGCAGGGCAAGATAGACGCCCAGCTTGCCGAGCTTCAGCGCAAAAAGGACGAGTTTGTGCAGATAACCGAGAGCATGAACGAGGGACTTGTTCTTCTCGACAACAACGGCGTGATACTCAGCATAAACCGCGCGGCGAGGGAGCTTTTCTCGGCTGACGAGAATGACGTCGGCAAGGATTTTCTGACGGTAGAGCGAAACAGCGAGCTTAACGATGCGTTCGGCAAAGCGATGAACGACGGAAGCGGCGAAGCAAGCCTGTCGAGAAACGGCCGTGAATACCGCATTGACATAAGCCGCATCGAATCCGACGGCAAGCCTGTCGGAGCGGTGCTTCTCACGTTCGACGTGACCGAAAAAGCGCAGGCGGAGCGTATTCGCCGTGAGTTTACGGCAAATGTTTCGCACGAGCTGAAAACGCCTCTCACCTCGATAATCGGCAGTGCCGACCTTATCGAAAACGGTCTTGTCAAGCCGGAGGATATGCCGCGTTTCGTCGGTCACATTCACACAGAGGCGTCTCGGCTTCTCTCGCTTGTCGAGGACATAATACGCCTGTCTCAGCTCGACGAGGGAGTAAACCTCCCCGACGAGACGGTTGACCTCGGCGAAATCGCCGCCGAGGCGGTTTCCGAACTGCGTGAAAAAGCCGCCGGAAAGAACGTTTCCCTCTCTCTCGACATTGACAGCAGCTGTACGCTGAAAGGCATTCCGAGGCTTGCGCAGGAGATAGTTTACAACCTCACGGACAATGCGATAAAGTACAACGTTGACGGCGGAAAGGTGACTGTATCGGTCAAAAAATCGAAAAACGGCGCGGTACTCACCGTTTCCGACACCGGCATCGGCATTCCGCCGGAGCATATAAGCCGCGTATTCGAGAGGTTTTACCGCGTTGACAAGAGCCATTCAAAGGCGGTCGGCGGCACCGGTCTCGGACTTTCCATAGTCAAGCACGCAGCCGCTTGCTTCGGCGCTTCGGTTGACCTCAGGAGCGAGGTCGGCAAAGGCACGGAAATTGCGGTAAAGTTCCCTGCCGTCAAAGGCTGACGGACACAATTGCAAGCTTAATTTCTTTCTTCCCCCGGCGGTGTGATTTTAACGGTCATGCCGCCTTTTGTAACTTTTCTTCTTCGGACATTGACAACGGCGCACCCGACCGTTATACTGAATCCGTGCCGTAGGCAGCGGCAATGCGCATTGTTTTCTTGCCAAAGGAGTGATTTACATGAAGAATAATGTTATATACGTTCGAGGAGGTTTGCCTTTATTATACCTCAAAAGGCTCCTTTAGTCCATAGATTCTTTCTATTAGATATCCGGTGCTTGCCTTCCCAGAAATTGTAATGTAACTCTTCTCGTTCAATTCCTCATTTAAGGTCTTAATCAACCGATACACTGTAGAACGAGAAACACCAAGTAATTCCTTGACATCACTGACTCCCATGAATCGACCTTTTTCCATGACTTTTACTCCTTTCTAAAGCGTTACCCTTGCGAGTACAACATAATTATAGTCAAGATGAATCGCTATTACAAATGTGCGAATTTGCACATTCCCCGAAATTGCACATCAAAAAAGTCCTCCACTACTTTGAAGTAATGGAGGACTTGGCTCAATTTAGCATGGGTATTTTATTTCGGAAATTATATAGTCCCAACCAGGCCGAGAGCAACTGATACATTTATCTTTGCTTCGCTGAAACGGATCCCGTTCAAGAGAGAACAACACCTCGTTGCACTCCTTAACGAAATTTGCAATCCGTGCTCTTATAACTTAATTATACCCGGATTTTCGAAAATTGCAATAGGGTTCACACAAATGTCAAAAGAGGTGACGCTCATAGGCATCACCTCCGAATGATATTTGGTTTATGCTGAGATTTTTGAATATCGCTCAGAATTTAGGACTTCCATCATAAGAGTATAAGGAGACAACTCTCCACTTGCAACCATAGAGAACAAACGAGGGGTACATCCAGAAACCAAAGCGACACCTTGTTCGTTTTTGGTCACAGGCTGATTGCTGTTTCGACTCGCCACATTCCAGAAGACGGTCTGAGGTAATTTATACCCATGCTCTGCAAATCGACGCTTAGCGTTCTCAAAGTTTGACAGAGAGGCATTTCGAACACAAGAATTGAATTCCATATCCGAAATCAAATACAAAGTCTCAGGAAGTTCCTCTTGAGGGACATGGTTGCGAACCGCAGCATCCAAGATCAAATTAAACACAGCCTCAACATTGGTATCTGCAACTTCATTGAAGGAGCAGATATACTCCAAACGCTCAGTAAATGTCTTTCCTTTGATCTCAATCAACTGAGGACGAGCAGAAAACTTGATAAAGTGATTATGGAATATACCTGTATTGTGTTCTCCAAAGTATAATCCTAAAGACATCGCAACTGCCGCCGGAAGCGCGTTATCATAGCAGTACATGGAGCCAGATGTGTCAACTACTGCCAAAGCATTTCTACCATCACAGAAGTTAGGAAGTGACTCCCAGGACGCATTGAGGGCGGTCTTCTCTCCAGCAGTCAAATGGGCATTAAAGTCCCACCGGTTTGCATTCAGCGCAGATCTGACGATCTCATAAGGAGCAAGGTTATCTGCATGCAGCTGCTTTTTGCCACTGCTCACAGCCTCCAAAAACGCATTATAGCGCTCACCGTCATTACGCAGGAAGGCTTTCCGGTATTTGAACATGGCCTTGGAAGGCTGCTTAGAGTAATCGAAAGAATAGTCCTTCTCGCGGAGATTATTCTCTATGATACGGATCTTCTTTCTCAGCTCTACAAGGGTTTTGCGATATTCTGCATCGGACATTCCGAGATAACGAGCGATACGTTTTGCTTTGCGGACTGTCTCTCTGTTTGATGCATTTACAGACGGAAGCCATTTGGCCAGCAAGGAAACCTCTGCGTCAGACGCAAGGTCGGCCTCCAGTTGCTTTCGAATAGTACGCAAAGCATCCTTTTCACATACCGTTCCGAGCAAAGACACCAAATCGTCATAGCGCCCGAACTCAGGGATCAGCTCGATGTTCTTACGCAGAGACTCAGCCCTGTTCTCAGCCAGCCAGTTGATGATAACGCGGAATACGCGACGCTCACCAAGGCCACCGCGAACATCGCGTCCAAAGAACAAAATCTTCATGGCAATATCCGCGTCCTCCGCATATGCGCGGACAAAGCGTCCGATGATTTCCTGGTCGTCAGCTGCTCGAATTGCACCGATTGTTGCGAACAAATCCAGACAGTAAGACATAGTGCTTGCGTTGGTAACTGCGCCGTTTTCTGTGTAGGCGATATTAGCCTCATTTTTCAAATGGTTTAACATTTCAATTCCTCCAATCAGACGGCGCGGGAGCGATTATCACTCAAACGCCTTAAAATTATAAATAGGTTTTAGTATTTCAATAACATCGACGGACTCTCTGATAACATCGATAATGTCTTCAAGCGACTTGTAGGCCATCGGCGCTTCGTCGATAGTAGCCTCATTTACCGATGTCGTGTAGATACCTTCCATCGTCTTCTTATATGCTTCTAAATCCAGCGTTTCTCTTGCCTTTGTACGAGACATAAGGCGACCGGCACCATGCGGTGCAGAGAAATTCCATTCCGGATTTCCTTTACCACGAGCCAACACACTACCGTCTCGCATGTTAATAGGAATCAAGACAAGCTCTCCGTCATGGGCCGCAATAGAACCCTTGCGAAGAATCATTTCCTTCGTATCAATGTAGTTGTGGATAGTGTGGAAAGAAGAAAGCGCGGTCATCCCGGTCTTCTCCAAAATGATTTCCGCCATTCTTTCACGGCTACGCCTTGCAAATTGCTGACAAATTTCTACATCGTGAAGGTAGTCCTCTAAATAGGTGCCGTACAGATAGCAAAGGTCTGCGGGGATTGTCGGCTCTTTAGCGGCCCATTCTTTCTCCATTGCCTTCAATGCAGCCTGGATCTCAGCTCTACGGCCTTGCTCCTTATATGTACGGATCAACTCATCCCGGCGCTCAAAGTAATCTGCCTTACCGGCATTTAAGTCGATTGCTAAGGACTGATAAAGCTCCGCTACCTGCTTTCCCAGGTTGCGGCTACCGGAATGGATAACCAAATACTTTGTGCCGTCCGAAGCAACATCAATCTCGATAAAATGGTTTCCTCCGCCCAGTGTACCCAAGCTTCTCTCCAAGCGCTTTGCTTTCTTCAGATTTCTATAACAGCGAAGGCCGGTCAGATCAAAACGCTCAATGCGCTCTTCCCAAACCTCCCTTCCGCCGGGAATATAATGAGCAGCAGCGTCTACCTTCTCGAAATCAATTTCTACTTTACCCAGTTCCACCGTGTACATTCCGCAGCCGATATCGACGCCGACGATATTCGGTACCGCTTTATCGGTGATCGTCATTGTGGTGCCGATAGTGCATCCCTTGCCGGCATGTACATCGGGCATAATCCGTATTTGAGATCCAGCTGTAAACTCATGGTCACACATTCTGCGGATCTGTTCGATAGCTTCATCCTCTACGACTGTTGCATAACAAATAGCTGTATTTACCTTTCCTTTGATTTCTATCATTGTGCTACTCCTTTCGTTTTAGTAACAAGACTTCACCGGGACTTGAACCCGTAAAAATCGTAAGCCAGTGCTTAGCTTTCCTGGTCTCGAAAGGTGCCAGCTCCGTCAGATCGTACCAATTCATTGGTGTAGATGCCTTTATACAAGACGCACTCTTTTGATACATGCGAGGACTTTCACCTCACTCACTCTTGCCCCGAAAGCAAGCGCCGGTTATCCGACCAATGTTTCAGTAATATAAGATATATAATCGCTGTTCGCGTCTTTAACAAAATCAAGGCACCATTTGAAGCGGGATTCGGACCCGCGAACGATGATTATGAGTCATCTGCTGTAACCACTTGGCTATTCGTCGTTGCTGTTGGTGCCTTTTCAAGATGCAGCCTTTCGGCAAAACCATCGCTCCAACTCAAAGAGAGGCGCGTCATAATCGACTTTTTGGTTGCTGTATGCATCTTTTGCAGACAAGGTACATCCTTTAACGGACAATGCCCGCCAGCGCCAAGGATTTCCGGTCCTTTTCTAATAATCAGAATGATTGCTGTGAGTACCTTTGATAAGAAGCAGCTGTTTGTCATCTGCATCTTACACCCATATTATACGGTTCACGCTCCAGTATTTCACGGAAAAAAAGTTGCGAACTCACTTGAGTTCGCAGCTTTTTTGAGAAATTAGTCGTTCTTTTATTAAATTCACAAAGCTTTGTGACTCCAAAACCTTGACATACGGTCCGAAAGACAACACACGAATTACAATCTCGGTCTCATCGTTCTCGTAATACTTCAGGCGTAGGATATACTTGTCACCGTCTGTTCGTTCTGCTTGCTTCTCAAAATGGGCAAAATGCAACATGGCTCTCTCCAGAGCATTGCGCTGATCCGTTATCAGCAAGGTGAGATCCTTCCGGCGCTCTACCTGCGGTTTCTCGCGCCACGGGCCATACCCGTTATAGAAGTCGCAGTTTACAACTCTTCCAAGATTAAATTGCTTAAACTTACACCCGGTCGCCAATATGCGGATCTTGTCGTCCTTTACCGAATACTAAAATCCCTTTGGATAAAAGCGGACCCACACTTCTTTCCCGTGACGATTCACCATAGTAATTCGAACAGGTCGATCCTTCCGTATAGCAGAAAGCATCAGTCTGAAATGCTTTATGTATTTCTCGTCTTCAAAAGGATCTCCATCACTGTATTGGTCGTAGATTTTATAGTCATCCCATAAGCGACCACAATTTATCATATCTAACTGTCATAGTATCTCCTGCGAACTCACATATCCACACAGATTTATGGATATAAAAATACATATTACATTATAGCACTATTATTTTCTGAATTCAAGGGATTTCAAGAAAAAGACACGGTTTTTACAAATGAATAAGCACCACAAGACACAAGTGCCTTGTGGTGCTTATAACAAACTTATGCGAATAATTTTCCGACAATCCAAAGGATTACCAACCCTACCAGTATCCACGTGAGGCAACCGCCGGAGCAACCTGCTCAACCACCGTTACCGCCGCTGGTGCTTTGAAACGCATGAAAGTCATTCATGTCCGGCATGGAGAATTCCTCCTATAATGTGAACGAGCCGCTGTCTTTGCCGTCAATGGCGAATGCGAACAGAGTGCCCTTGTTCACCGCTGCGAAGTAGCCGGTGCGCTCATATTCGTCAGCATAGTTCTTTTCTATCAGCTCCAGCATTTCGCGCAGCTGCAGCATAGCCGCAAATTCGTGCTTGCAGTTGTAGCTGCAGAAGCAGGAGCAAACCAGTCCGCTGATTTCTCCGTTGCGGTATTCGAACTCCACCTCGTAGCTTTTGCTGCCTTCCACAATGGCGTAGCCCTTAGTGCCGTCGATGCTGATGTATCTGACCTTGTTCTCCATGTAGTATTCGTGGCCGCGCTCTGCGATCGCTGCGCTGACATTCATACCCTTGAGGTCATCCAGACGGAATGTGGTATCGTCGCTACCGCTGACGAACTCATCGTCATCCTTTGCCGGTGCCTTGAACCATGTTACTGCTTTGCTGCTCGGCAGTGCTTCACGATCGAATGTCACGAAATGACTGCCTGCCATAAAGAACTGGCCATGTACGGTGGTGTCTACCACGGCTATGACGCGCTTGTAGTCGGATACCTTGATTTTGAAATTGTAATTGACCTCGGTTACGCGACCGAGCATGCCTTCCAGCTTGCCGTCCACATAAACCATATCCCCACACTTCAAATCAAACAAGTCGTTATAATACGCCAACGCCATTCCGCGTCCAGGGAATCTGACCTGAACGACAGATTTACGCGGAACTGTTTGAACCTTCTGAGCAATATATGCGGCTTCGTTCTGCTTTTCTGCAGGATGCTCTGCTGCAAAACCAATCTTAAATGCCATACTAATCACCTTATCCTTCTTTTTTACACATGTTGTAATACTCACAACAGACACAGCAATGGTGACAGTTCTTACCTTGCGACAACCACAATTTTAGTCTGTTGACAAACTCCTTAGCTATTTTCGACATTTTCCGTTTCCTCGCTTTTCTTCTTAAATGAGGATACCAAACAAATGATGATAGCGATATTCAAAAAGATAGAAATAACATCGAGGGCAATGCTTAAATATTTCACGATAACTCCTCCAATCATCCGGCGATAGCTAAGCTTTGCAGGTATGCTGCTTCTGCTTCTTCAGCCTGTTGTTTTTTGCTTAAATAGTAGCCTTTGTTATCCTCGTCCATTTCGTAGAGGATTCTCACAACGCTAAACTTTCCATCCGGCCACTTAGTAAACTTAAAGCGTACAAACAGCTCATCACCGTTTTCGCATTTTCCAATACAAATGAACTTATCAGAATTCTGACGAACAAAATCCACACACTCAACATTGGAACCACAGGTAGGACAAAAGAAGTTGATAAGTTCAGAATCATTGAGAGCCGCTTCTCGTGTCGAATAGGTTCTTGTGGACTGACTTCTTTCTTTTGCATGGCTTCCGTAGCATTTCATCTGCTTCTGCAGAGCAGCATATTCCGCAAAGCCTTTCACCATATCTAAATGCAAGCAGATACATACCGTATTTCTTGCATCATTCAATGCATCGTGAGCTTCCAGCGCAGGTTCACCAATTCTCTCCATTGCATAAGAAAGAGAAACCCGTCTCTTTTCTTTGGCAATTTGGTCATCAAAGATAACCTGAATGTTGTATGTACTCGGAATCCATTCCGTGTTCAAATTATGCAAAACCATATTATCGCGAAGCATATCAATGTCATCCGGGCCCCAAGTGAGGAATACAAATTCCTCGCCGCACCATTTTTTGAAATGCTTAAATGCTACCGGGAACGGAAAGCCGTATTGGAGTTCCTCGGTGGTAATCTTTGTTAGCTTAGACACCTTCTTGTGCATCTTGGTATAATATTTAGGAGAAACCATGATTTTGAATGTATCCAAAATATGATAATTCTCATCCAGCTTCACCGCGCCGATCTGCACGATTTCGCCGTGAAGCATCAATGGCTTTTTGACCATATTTTTCATATTAAAGGGCTGATTCCATTCCATATCCAATACTATGTAATTCATACGCTACTCCTTTTTCGGTGTTTTTAGCACCTCTTTTTTCTTTTCTACCCTTATTTTACATCATCATGTGTCCCATAAAACGGACTCTACAAGTATATTATAGCACCAAATCGTGAGTTTTCGACATGAATTTTGCTTCTCGACCAATAGGTGATGCTTCTATTCATCACCTAAACGACAAAAAGCACCCCACACCAGGCAGTGAAGCCCAGTGTGAGGTGCTTGCGTTTAATATGCCGGAATACCATATCCCAGGATTTCGTAGTAACCAAGAGGATAACTCTTTTGACGGCAACTATCGCCGGAGTTTCCCTCGACGGTATAAACACGACCGTCTTCAACCTTCTGAACAATACCCACATGGTCAGAAAGTCCGTCCTGCGAACGGAGGCACCGTCAGGTGAATCCCAGTCAAAGAAGATAATCATACCGGGAGCCGGTTCAAAGATTCCGTAAGCCCACTGACCGCGATCCTCGAACCACTGTACACCATTGACGCATCCTGCAAATTTCGGAATTACACCGATGTCGATATAACCGCATTCGTTAGCACACCAGTTCACGAAGCAAGCGCACCACTCAACACGGGAACCGAAGCCATTATACCGCCGACATTGCCTATCTGCGATAGCGCAACAGCTACAATCTGATCGTCTTCAGAATGGAAATGTCAATAAAAGTGCAGTCGAAATTCACCCAAAATTCTGAAACCGCTTTAATTTTTCAACCGGCATAACTAGCAATCCATTCGGAAACGGAAATCCGTCAAGGTCGTCAAGGCGCTCTGTATTAACCTTGACAGATTTTTGTTTCTGAATATAATCTATGCCGTCGGTTAAAGAAAGTTTATGCCGCGGTCTTTTCACAGCTCTTTATACGGTATTCACTCGGCGGCAAACATCCGGGGGTTCCTGTATACAGCCTTATTCTGTTATAGTATATATCCGGATTCGCTGATTTTTAAGACTTTGCACATTAATTTTACTGCGTATCTATTTTTGTGTTTCAAAATAAATAGATGCCTTTCAGCTGTTTTTACCTCTTCCGGTCTTTTGCGAAAAAACCGAGAGCATCCTTTAATATTTCATTTGCTTGACGAAGCTCTGCGTTTTCACGTTCAAGCTCACATATTTTTGCACGAGCTTCATTTTCTGTCAGGACAACTGTATG
>CAKSUT010000016.1 GCA_934502885.1 uncultured Eubacteriales bacterium
CGGGGCAATTTACCTCCCTTTGAACTCTTTTGTTTTTTCAAAATCTTTGGTCTCACATCATTGACAAAACTACAATTCGGAGATTTTTTTACATTTCGCACCGTCAAAACGCTCTTTTTTGCAAACGTCGGTTACTGTTCCGCTTGCCGGCATTTCGCTGTCCGGTGACACCGCCGCAGTAATGACCTTTGTTCCTGAAAGCACAAGGCAGAGTCCGCCGCCGATTCCGCAAAGCACTATACCGCGAGATTCGGCTTCATTTTCCGTCATACTCTCCGCAACAAAACCTGCCGCAAGGCGGACAGCGGAAATTCCGAGAAGAACCGCAAATGCGGTGCTGTCCGCCGCACCGACAGCCGCGACCAAAACCGCCGCCGCTGAACCTGCAATAAAGCATGAACACCACTCCGTTCCTTCAAACGACAGTCTGTAGAGCAAAAGAGACGCAAACAAAACCATGCACACCAAAAACATACAAGTCACCTCAAAGAAAAATATCATATGCTATTTTTCCCGTGACCGGCGCACATATACAGTTTCTTAATTATACAGTCTCATGAAAACAGCGGCTGTCTGCGCCCTTGTAAGAAAGACGTCGGGACGAAGAGTTCCGTCGGGGTAGCCGCCGAAGAGCCCGGCGGACAATGCCGCATCAATGTATTCTACGTATGCGTCGTCGGCGTACTTTGCCATATCTGTATATGCCGAAGAGGTTACGGTTTTCTCAGTATCGGCTTTGGCGAGTCTTCCCAAAATACGCATTGCATCTATACGCGAGAGCGGTCTGTCGGCGGAGATTATTGTGATGTCGCCGTCTTTCTCAAAGAGAGAGTCGATAATGCCTTTATCCGCAAGAGCCGCGATATAAGGTCGTGACCAAACCGTGGAATCGGTTGCGGCAAAGGTTACGCCGCACTTTTCCTCAAAATTATAGTCACTGTAGTTTACGGTATCAAGTTTCAGGTATCTTGCCGTCATAGCGGCGAACTGAGCGGTATTTATGGTTGAATCCGGTTTGAAGCAGCGTTTTCCGTCGGAGGTAATGCCATCCATAATGCCGTTCTTGTATGCAAACTCCGAAACACGTCTTGCCCAATGTCCTCTCATATCCGCAAAAAGATCCTCGCGCACCGTGATTTTCGCTGCCGCCGACACGGTTCCTGCCGCAACCGCAACTTCAAAGCTGTCCGTAGGGCAGGTTTCGCTAACAGTGAGATCTCCCTTTTCGTCAATCGAACAGTATTCGTCCGAATACGGAAGAGGAGAAAACGCCGCTCCGTTTACCGAAAACCAAAGAGTTCCGATATCGGCAATTACGGGAAGAGTGTTTTTCGACGCAGAAACGTGGAGCGTTGTATAGTGTCCTCTCGCGACGCTCTTGTCCTCCGGGGAGAATGTAAGAACATCAGGAGTATTGGTGATGTGTATATTTGCGACAGCATAGTCGCTCGTGCCGCCGTTTTCGTCCATGAAGCTGAACATCACGGTGCTTTTACCCTCAGAGTCGGCTGAGACAAAATATCCGTCCTCAACCGTACCCAAATCGTCTGCAGCAAAAATCAGACCATCCGAAACGTTCACCGTACCGAGAGGCTTATATGCGCTGTCATAAGTATAAAGAGTGTCAGGAACGGCTACTTTCGTTCCGCCGCCAAGAACGTAAAAATCCGAAAGGTTCATTCTCATCCCAAATACATTTCCGTCGCCTGTGCTTTTGTTTACAAATACCGCCGCATCGGATATTCCTCTTTGCGTGCCGTCGGTAGGTCTGTTGACAAGCTTCTCTTCGTCACCCGGAAGAGCCGCAAACACAGTCGTTGAACCTCCGCCGTCAAGATTGAGGACATCCGTACAGCCGAGAAAAATCATATACTCCGAAAGCTCAGTCGCCGTCATGCCGTTGCTGTAGCCTGCCCTCCTGCCGTCAACCGCACAGAAAACGAGAGTTCCGCCGTCCTTTATTCCGACGGCACTTCTCGGCTGACGTGCTGTATAAAGCGAATCGCTTTCCGTAGGCTGAACCGCGCCGTCTCTGACAAGAACGGTGCTTCCACCTACGGCGTTTTTCACTTCTGCCCATTCATCGGCGCAGTCAACAGTGATGGTATATTTCTGACCTACGCGAACAGCGGAAAATATATCCTTGTAGGGTCGGTCGTCCGCCGTAAGCACAAAGCATCCCTTGGGTATCTCACCGTTCTGCGCCGAGGTTCTTACCTGCGTTACCGCGACCTCTACTCTGCATCTCGGTGTAAGTACCGTTTCGGAATAATAATTTTCAAAAGGAAAAGGCTCGCCTTCGCCGAACTCTGACGAAAGTGCTTCGTTTGCATACTCTTCGTAGCTCTCTTCGCTGTAGGTATCATTCACCGGCATAAGAACGATTTCGGTGGACGGATAATCGGTTTTGGTCGCCGCGCTGAATTTGTCGGTCAAAAGGTAGACAGAATACGGCGTCGGGTATTTGTTAATGTGCCCTATCGAATACGAAAACGACTTTCCTTCAAACTTCGCCGTGAAATCAGGAACGCCTATAAAGGACGTTCCGTCGGCGTAGATTCCGAGTGCCGGGCGTGCATCGTCCGTACTCAAAAGCTCGCCGTCCGAAACGAGAGCCGACATCGGCACACCGGTTTTCATGCTGAAAAAGTCGGCATTCATGCCGCCTGCAATGTTTTCCCCGTCAGCGAAGGACGCTTTTTCGTTTTCGATTATTTTTCCGAGAGTGTTCACTCCGTATATATAGTTGCCGTGAAGAAATCTGAGAGCGGTACCGCCCGAAAAGCTGTATTCAAAGGTAAAAGTATTCTTACTGACGCCGTTTTCGGTAAACGAAGTTTTGGTATAAGTGAGTCCCGGAGCGACGGTTTCAGTTCGCACATATCTGCCGCCGGCAAATGCCGTTATCGCGGATGTGAAAGTCAAAAGGCACAAAAGAACCGACAATACCCTTACGGGCACTTTTCCGAATATGTATTTTCTATGCATAACGTCCTCCAACTTTGAAAAAATAACATATACATTGTATCACATTCTCGCCTCATGTTCAACAGTTACGGCGTAAATTTAGAAAAATTTAAGAAATACTTAAAAAGACGATATCGCACATTTACAAATTCGGTATAGAATGTCTCTGTGTATTACTGTTTGCGAGAGGTATGTTTTGACAAAGTTTACTGATTTGATAACCGAGAAAAAATGCGATTTGTGGCAGAAGCTAAAGCAAAGCGGCAGACCGACTGTGCTTTACGGCACAGGCGACGGCGCGGACAAAATTCTCGACGTACTCGAGAAAAAAGGAATTGCCGTGTCCGGAGTTTTCGCAAGCGACGGTTTTAAGAAAGGCAAGATTTTCCGCGGCTTTGAGGTCGTCGGTTTCTCCGATATCTGCGAAAAATACGGTGTCTTCACCGTGCTTATGTCCTTTGCTTCAAGTCTTGAACCGGTAATTGAGAACGTGATGCGCATATCCGAAAAAGTGCCGTTCTACGCTCCCGACGTTCCGGTTTTCGGCGGATGTCTTTTTGACAGTGAGTATTTTGAAAGCAACTGCGAAAAACTCGAAAGAGTCTACAATCTTTTGGCAGACGACCTTTCACGCAAGACCTTTGTAAATGCGGTAAACTACAGGTTGAGCGGCGACGTGCGCTACCTCTTCGGCTGTGAAAGCGATATCGGAGAGCAATACGAAAAATTCGTGTCGTCCCGTGCAAACGAGGGCTACGCCGATATCGGCGCATACAACGGCGACACCGTAACGGAGTTTTCGTCGCGATTCGGCAATGACATCCGGATTTACGCTTTTGAACCGGACGCCAAAAACTTCGCGAAGCTTACAAAAAAATGCGGTGAGCTGAAACTTGCCAACGCAAGTCTTTACAATGTTGCAGCGTGGAACGAAAAACGCACTCTCGAATTTTTCTCCCGTTCCGGCAGAAACAGTGCGGCAACAGCAACCGATAGGTTTGGTTTAAAGAAGGTCGGGATAAACGCCGACAGGGTCGATAACCTAATGGCAAATGCCGATGGGTGCGGCTTTGTGAAGATAGACGCCGAGGGATCGGAACGTGAAGTTCTTGAAGGCATGGCTGACACGATACGAAGATTCAGACCGGTTCTTAAAATTGCGGCGTACCACAGAACGGACGATTATTTCGCTATTCCCGAGCAGATTCTCGGCATTATCCCCGACTATAAAGTATATATTCGTCACCTGCGGTACATACCGTGTTGGGACACGGATTTCATTTTTGTGTGATATGTCGGCGCACACATTAACACATATTTTCCAACATCGACACAATATTCTCTTGAATTTTACCGTGTTCGGTGATAACATATGTAGTTGTGCCGATGTGCAATTATTCGATTAGTTTTGATTTGCGGCGTCAAGACCGCAAGGAAAGGTTGGTATATTATGGCAGAACTCCGTTGGCATCCCCTTATAAAAGACTGGGTTATGATCGCCTCTCACAGACAGAACAGACCGCAGATGCCCAAGGACTGGTGTCCTTTTTGTCCTCCGAAGCCCGGCGAAAAGAAAAACGTCCCCGAGCATTACGACGTATACAAGTACGACAACGACTTCCCCGCTCTTTCGCAGAATCCGCCCGTTCCGGACGACGTTGAGACAGAGCTTTATAAGGTTCGCCCCTCTTACGGCAAGTGCGAGGTAATACTCTTCTCCCCCGACCACAACTCGACTCTCTGCGAGCTTTCTCTCGAACACATCGGCAAGCTTATCAATCTCTGGAAGGAGCGTTTCACAGAGCTTTCCAAGGATGAGAAGATAAAGTATATCTTCATATTTGAGAACAAAGGTGAAGCGGTCGGCGTTACTATGCCGCATCCTCACGGTCAGATTTACGGCTATTCCGTAGTTCCGAAGAAGATACAGCTTGAGCTTGAGTCCTGCAAGGAGCATTACGAGGAAAAAGGCAAGTGCCTTATCTGCGACATGAACGACAACGAGAAGGAATTCGGAAAGCGTGTCGTTTACGAGAACAAGAATTTCCTCGCATACATCCCCTTCTTCTGCGAATATCCTTACGGTGTGTATATAGTTGCGAAGAACCACAAGCAGTATATCACCGACTTCAACGCTGAGGAATCGGCAGATCTTGCCGATATGCTCAAGAATGTTACCGGCGCGTATGACGCACTTTTCGATATGCGTTTCCCGTACATGATGTGTATGCACAACGGTCCGGTAAACATCGGTGAAGACACCTCCGACTATTATCACTTCCACATTGAATTCTATCCTCCTCTCAGAGCGGCTGACAAGATAAAGTTCAACGCTTCCTCCGAAACCGGCGTTTGGGCACACTGCAACCCCACCGCGCCCGAGGCAAAGGCTGAAGAGCTCAGAGCCGCTTTCAAGAAGTTCGCGGAAAAGAACGCAAAGAAGTAATATCCAAGTCGGCAACTAACGGCAACTTATACAAGAATGGCCCGAATCGTGAAAGATCCGGGCTTTGTTTTTATTCGACACAAATGTTATATCAGCTTTTCAGACCGCACAGCTTCATAACATATTCGAGAGAACGTCCGAAATTCTCCGCAAGATATCTGTCTGCGTCAGAGCAAAGATTATCGTAAGCACGCATTATCTCGTCCCCTGTCGTTTCGGCGTCCGAGTCCGCCCATACCGATTTCAGCGCAAAACCGTTGCCGCTTTTTTCAAATTCAAGTATCGGTCCGTCAAAGTCCACCGTCGTGAAAGAATAACCGTCCGACGAAAACCCGAACCGTCGGAAGTCCTCAATGAATTCAAAGATGTTGAAATACTCATCATCAAAGAACAGTCTGCTGTCCACAGATACCACGAAATGACCGCTGACACGATATTTGAGCATACCGTCTCTTTCGGCTATGAGCTTTTTCAGCATTGCGGCGTCAATCGTACCGAAGTCAAATTTCATGGAAAGCATCATCAAAACCTCGCTTTTTGCCTGCGTTATGTCTCGGTAAAACGGAACTCATCTTTGAAGTCGCCGTAACACTCTTCGCACATCCAATGCTTGCCGTCAGAGGTACAATACGCCTCATCTACCGGAAGTATCTTCAAAAAGCAAAAAGCACAGTGTTCATGATCCCAATTTCCACTCTTTTCAAACCTTTTTCTCTCAATATGCGCACCGTACATATACTTTTTCTGATTCATTATTCTCGGGTCATCGCTTTTCACTTTCATGATGTCACCTCATTCTTCATCTGAAAAGTCTATATTAACCGACAATATTTCGGTGCTTGTTTGCTCACGCTCCGGTCTGTCAAGCAAATCGATTTCGCTTACATACGGAATATAGTACATTGTGTCGTCTTTTACGCAAAAGCTTACAGAGCTTACTCCGGTATCAGCTACCGTTCCGTCCTCGAAAACAGCCTTCACTTTCGAGTTATCATCATAGTCGCTCACATAAAGTGTGCCGCTATCTACACAGAACCAAATCGGATAACGCCCCTCAAACACCGGCTCACTTTTTTCTCCGTCAAGATCGCATTTTGTTACACTCTCTTCGCTTTCACAGTAAAGCACTCCGTCGCTCACGCAAAATGCCCCGGTTGAAATACCGAAAACTTCGGTGTCTTCGCCGTTCTCAATCACGTATCGGTGAAGCTTCTCATCTTTTTCACCGATATAATACAAAACACCGTCATGCACTTCACCGTAATAAAGCATCGGCAGATTTTCACCTGCCATTTTTGCTCCGTCGTTATCGTAAATCTCCGTCGCACCTTCGTTCAGGCAGACTATTGCGTCGCAAGCCGAAACAAGTTTTCTGTCATCGATTATAACCGAAGTCGAATTATCTTCGGTATCAAATCTGCATATTGCTCCGTCGGGAGAACTGAAAACAACTCCGCCTCCGTTGAAACAGACCCGTGAATACCTTTCCGCGTAAACGGCGTCTGTCTCGTTATTATGCACACACGAAGAAACAACAGCCGAAAGAATTGCAATAGATGCCGCAAAGGTACAAAACGGTCGAATACATCTATTCATTTGCATTTTCTCCTCATCTGAACACACTTAACTTCTTATATTATTATACAATAGTTAAGCACGGAATTCAACCCAAATATTGTTAATATTCACCAAGGTTCTCAAAAGGAGAAATGCACGATAAGCGCGCAAAAACCGCCCGAAATAAATCGGACGGTTTTTTACAATATTTTGCTGCGGTATTACTTATATGTCTTTATAAGCGTTGCAAGCTTTTCTTCGTACAAGGTTCTGCTCGCCATCCATTGAGAAGCAAGCGTATTCTGACCGCTGAGAATGATATTTGCAGCCGAAAAACCGATTGCCTCGTCGTTGAAACGGGAGGAATTCTTGATAATCGGTATCATCTGCTCGGATTCTACGTCACGAGTGGACTGAACCGTGAGGATGGTGTCGAAGTACTTCGGAAGAACTTCCACGTGTGAGTAGTACGCCATTGACTCGAGAGTCGCACCGACGAGAGGAAATCTGTCTTCGGAAAGAGTTATGGGAAGGTATGTGAGACAGCTTGTGTTGCCGGTTCTGGAGTAGTAGCTCTCCTGAGCTTCGTCAAGCTTTGGGTAAGGAATAAATCCGATATCATCCTCATAGTTTCTCATTCCGGTTATCATTCCGAGGAAGGAGTCGTTGAAGAGAAGTCTTCCCTCTTCAAACATCTTGTCGTCAAGACCGTAGGTCTTGCCCTCTGCAAGCGTTCCGGGGAGCTTTACTACCTCAATCGCCTTATCTATTACGTTGTTCTGCTGTACCGAATAGATATTGAGGACAGGCATATCGTTGTCGTCTTTCTTGAGCGTCTGTCCGCCGTAGCCGATGTAAAGAGCCGGAATCTGCTCATACTGCCATCCGCCAAAACCGTAACGGTCGTTGTCGGTGTCCATCTGACCGTCGCCGTTGAGATCCTTGGTTGCGGCATTTATGTACTCGACGAATTTGTCATGCGTCCATGTGCCGTCAAAAACTGACTGATACGGATACTCAAGCTCAAGCTCATCAAGCATTGTTTTGTTAAATGCAAGACACTCGGTTCCCGAGAAGGAGCTTAAGTTATAGTCGCCCGTCATGCAGAAGACCTTGTTGCCGAAGTTGATGTCTCTTTTTGTGTTGGAGTACCACCAAGCCTTGTCTAGGTTTATATAAGGGATACTGTTCCAGTCTATGAACATTCCCTCACTTATGAGTCCCGGCATACCGGAATGCTGTACATGAACGTAAGCGTCGTATGTGGTGTCTCCGGCAAGAATGAGAGACGAAATTTTCTGCGTTTCTGTCTGCTGATCTCCGCCGCTTGTGGTAAGAGTGGACACAACAAAGTCAAGGTCGATACCGAGACGAGCCTTTACTCTCTCGTTTCTCGCAAAGATTGCGTCGTTGAGCATATCGCCGGTTTCCTCGGCACGTTTGTACTCCGGTCCTCTCGTCGAAAGAGCGATATATGCATGGAATGTGTCGCCGTCGAATCTGACGTCATCCGGAAGCTCGAACACCTCGCTCTTGTCGGCAGGCTCTTCGTTGTTTGTTTCACCGTCAGTTTCGGATACTGCGCTGTTCTGCGAATCGTCGTGGGTTTTGGTGTCGTTCTTTTTTACGTCCTCGTTCTTGCCGCACGACGAAAACGCACCTGCCGCAAGCACCATCGCAAGTGCAAGCGCCGCAATTCTTTCTCTTTTCAATGTAATACCTCCTGTTTGTGTATTTATTTGCCTGAGTACATTATACACCGCATTTTTCAAAAATGCAATAGGTATTTCACTTTTTACATTTTGTTAAAAAAGAGCCTCCCGATATACTCGGAAGGCTCGATTTGCAAAGAATCAAGCATTACTTGTACGTCTTTATGAGTGTTGCAAGCTTTTCTTCAAATGCAGTCTTGTTGGACGCCCAGTAAGAAGCAAGTGTGTTCTGACCGCCGCTTACTATACTGCTTCCGTCGAAGCCTATTGCCTGATCCATAAATCTCGCGGAATCCTTGATTATCGGAATCATTTCCTCGGACTCGGTATCACGGGTGGACTGAACGGTAAGAAGAACGTCGAAGTACTTGGGAAGAACTTCAGTGTGTGCAAAGTATGCGAGAGTTTCGAGGGTTGCGCCGACAAGTTCGTATCTGTCCTCGGAAAGCGTTACAGGGAGATATGTGAGACAGCCGATGTTCGCACTTCTCGAATAGTAATCCGTCTGCTCCTCGTTGAGCTTGGGATAAGGTACGAAGCCTATTTCGTCGTCGTAGTTTCTCATGCCGGGGATAGAACCGATGAACGAGTCGTTGAAGAGAAGTCTTCCTTCCTTGAACATATTATCGTCAACGCCGTAGGTCTTGTATTCGCGGAATACGCCCGGGAGAGAATAAAGCTCAAGGAGCTTGTCAATGATGTTGTTCTGCTGTACGGTGTAGATGTTGAGGACAGGCATATTGTTGTCGTCCTTCTTGAGCGTCTCTCCGCCGTAACCTGCGTAGGTTGCGGGGTACTGCTCATATCCCCAGCCGCCGAAGCCGTAACGGTCGTTATCGGTATCAAGCTGACCGTCGCCGCTGAGGTCCTTGGTTGCGGCGTTTATGTATTCAACGAACTTTTCATGAGTCCATGTTCCGTCGAAAACAAGCTGGTAAGGATAATCAAGCTCAAGCTCGTCAAGCATCGTCTTATTGAAAGCAAGGCAAGCGGTATCGGCGAATGTGCCGAGGTTGTAGTCACCGGTCATGCAGAATATCTTTGAGCCGAAGCAGATATCACGCTCGACGTTGGAATACCACCAATCCTTTTCGAGGTTGATGTAAGGAATCTGATTCCAGTCGATGAACATTCCCTCGTTGATAAGTCCCGGCATACCGGTATGCTGAACGTTAACATAGGCGTCATAGGTCGTATCGCCGGCAAGGATAAGGGACGAAAGCTTGTCTCTTTCGGTCGCCTGGTCAGTACCGCTTGTCGTAAGAGTTGAGCACACAAAATTCAAATCAATGCCGAGTCTGTCCTTGGTAGCCTCATTTCTGGCATAGATTGCGTCGTTGATAAGGTCGCCTGTTTCCTCTTTGCGGATATAGTCGCCCTTTCTCGAAGAATGAGCGATGTAGAGACTGAAGGTTTCGCCGTCGAACCTTACATCGTCGGGAAGCTCAAAGGTCGAGGAATCGGGCTCTTTGTTTTCGTCTTCTACTTTCTTGTCATCGTCGGTGTTTGTATCGTCGGTGTTTTTGACATCTCCGCCCTTGGGGTCTGTGTCGCCGTTCTTGTTGCAGGAGGAAAAAGAAGAGCCGGCAAGAAGCAGCGCAAGGACAAGTGCGCCGAGTCTGATTTTTTTCATTTTCATTCTCCTTACTTAGTATTGTAAATGTTCCACATCGTATCCCTACGATTGTATTACACTATACTACAGATTGCATTAAAAGTCAATAGAAACACAAATGTTTTACATATTTTCAATATTTTTACGGACATATATGTTAAAAACAGCAATTCACAAAGCTTTTTGCAAAAAAAAAGAACCCCTGCGTCGGCAGAGGCTCTCTCGGTATAGATGATCATTGATAAGTTTTTGTAAGTTTTGCAAGCCTTTCCTCAAAGGATGTTTTGTTTGAAGCCCAGTAAGAAGCAAGCGTATTCTGTCCGGACTTTACCATGTCGGAGAAGCTGAAGCCGATAGCCTGATCCATAAACCTTGCGGAATTTTTGATAATCGGTATCATCTGCTCGGACTCAACGTCACGTGTTGACTGAACCGTAAGAAGCGTATCAAAGTACTTAGGAAGAACCTCGGTGTGCGAGAAGTACGCCATTGTCTCAAGGGTTGCGCCGACGAGTCCGAATCTGTCCTCGGTGAGGGTGACGGGAATATACGTGAGACAGCTTATGTTTGCAGTTCTCGAATAATAGTCCGTCTGCTCTTCGTTTAGCTTGGGGTACGGAATGAAGCCTATCTCATCTTCAAAGTTTCTCATACCGGGTATGTTTTCCAGGAAAGAGTCGTTAAAGAGAAGTCTGCCCTCTTCAAACATCTTGTCGTCAACACCCCATGTAGTGTACTCACAGAGTACGCCGGGCATATTGAATACCTCTATAAGCTTATCAATGACGTTGTTTTGCTGCACAGAATAGATATTGAGGACAGGCATATTGTTGTCGTCCTTTCTGAGGGTTTCTCCGCCATATCCCGCATATGCTGCCGGAAGAGACTCCCAACCCCATCCGCCGTAACCGTAGCGGTCATTGTCGGCATCGATAAGACCGTCACCGTTGAGATCCTTGGTTGCTGCGTTTATGTACTCAACAAACTTGTCATGAGTCCATGTTCCGTCGAAAACAAACTGATACGGATAATCAAGCTCAAGCTCATCAAGCATTGTTTTGTTAAATGCAAGACACTCCGTGTTTGAGAACGAGCGGAGGTTGTAGTCGCCGGTCATGCAGAATACTTTTCCGCCAAAGCAGATATCCCTCTCGACGTTGGAATACCACCACGCCTTATCAAAGTTTATGTAAGGAAGCTCATGCCAGTCGATAAACATTCCCTCGTTGATAAGACCGGGCATTCCGGAATGCTGGACGTTGATATAGGCATCGTAGGTCGTATCGCCTGCGAGAATAAGAGACGAAATCTTCTCCTTCTCGGTGTTCTGATCCGCGCCGCTCGTGGTGAGCGTGGACACGACAAAATTGAGGTCAATGCCGAGTCTGTCCTTAGTCATCTCGTTTCTTGCGTAGACTGCGTCATTTATGAGTGCGCCGGTTTCTTCTTGGGCGATGTAGTCTCTCTTTGCGCCGGAATGAGCAATGTAAAGGTTGAAAGTTTCGCCGTCGAAACGGACGTCCTCCGGAAGGTCGAAGGTTTCGGAGTCGGTCTCCTTAACTTCACCGTCAGTGCTTTCCGTACCGGAATTGTCGGGAGTTTTTCCGTCGGTCTCCTTTGTGTTTGTGTCGTCGTTCTTCTTACCGCAGGACGCAAATGCGCTTCCGGCAAGGAGAAGTGCGAGAACGAGTGCGCCGAGTTTAATGTTTTTCATTTGTACGTCTCCTTGTTTTTTTATTTTGCAGCCATATTATAATTCGCCGCGGATTAAAAATCAAGGGGCTTTCCTCGACTTTCACAAATTGACAACAATTAACGCTCATATTCTGTGCCTAATGCAAAAAATCAATATGCGGTGCTTATATTCTTGCAACTCCGCTCTTGCGTGCCGCTTCCGCGACAGCCGCCGCAACGGTCTTTCCCACCCTCTCGTCGAACGCCTTGGGGAGAATATACTCCTCATTCAGCTCGTCGTCGGAGACAAGGCTTGCTATTGCGTAAGACGCCGCCATTTTCATCTCTTCGTTAATGTCGGAGGCTCTCACGTCAAGCGCTCCTCTGAAAATCCCGGGGAATGCAAGTACGTTGTTTATCTGATTCGGAAAGTCTGAGCGTCCCGTACCGACGACTCTCGCTCCCGCTTTCTTTGCGGCGTCGGGCATAATTTCGGGAACGGGATTCGCCATTGCAAAAACCGCACAGTCGTCCGCCATGGACTTTACCATTTCCTCGCTCACAATATTCGGTGCGGAGACGCCTATAAACACGTCCGCTCCCTTCATTGCGTCGGCAAGAGTTCCGGTTATATGCTCACGGTTTGTCCTTGCGGCAAGCTCGCGGTGAGCGTCGGAGAGTCCCTCCATGCCCTCGCAGATTATGCCGAAACGATCAACCATAATAAGATTCTCCACACCGAGACGCATAAGGTGGTTGCCTATAGCCGTGCCTGCGCTTCCTGCGCCGTTAATGACAACCTTTACCTTTGATATGTCCTTCTTAACAAGCTTGAGTGCGTTGAGTATCGCCGCAGAAACAACGATTGCCGTACCGTGCTGGTCGTCGTGGAATACGGGGATATCGCACTTTTCCTTGAGTCTTCTCTCGACCTCAAAGCATCTCGGAGCGGAAATGTCCTCGAGGTTTATTCCGCCGAAAGAGCCGGAGATGTTATAAATCGTCTCGACAAGTTCGTCAACGTCCTTTGTCTTTATGCAGAGAGGAAATGCGTCAACGTCCGCAAACTCCTTGAAGAGAACGCACTTTCCCTCCATAACCGGCATTCCCGCCTCGGGACCGATATCTCCGAGACCGAGAACAGCCGTACCGTCTGTTATAACGGCAACAAGGTTGCTTCTTCTGGTAAGTTCATAGGATTTTTCGGGATTATCCTTTATAACGAGGCAAGGCTCGGCAACACCGGGAGTGTACGCAAGCGAAAGCGATTTACTGTCAGTGACCTTCGCCCTTGCCGTTACTTCTATTTTGCCTTTCCATTCATAGTGCATCTTGAGTGCTTCTTCTTTTACCGTCATGATAATCTTCCTTTCTGCAATCAGTATGTGGTTTTGACTCCGCCGTCGCCGAAATCGACTTTTCCGAAATACGACTCGAAGTCCATTCCGAGGTATGTACTCATATCGTGCATTTCGCTCACGGTATTTATGTTTACCGCTATTCCGTTCTTCATTCTGTCCTCATACGCAAAGATTTCCTTTTCGCCGTGCGTGTATATTCTGTCGCAGCCGTCGGCTTTCGGCGCGTTGCGAAGCTCCTCCAAAAATACTGAGAAGTGCTTCTCTATTTCCGCAGGGACGCCGAATATTGCGGGATTTATCGCCGCAAAGCCATGGCACGTGCCGCCTTTGCCGTCAATATGGGTGTGGTTTGAGGTAAGACCGAGGGAAAGTATCGACGTGAATATCTCCGCAACCATTCCGTAGCCGTAGCCCTTGTGACTTCCGAGCTTTTCGGTCGAGCCGCCGAGAGGCATTATGCCGCCGCCGCGCTTCGCAACAATGTTTCCGAGAACGTCCGCGGCGTCGGTCGACGGCTTGCCGTCTTTATCGAGTGCCCACCCTTCGGGGAGAGGCTTACTCATTTTGTTGTACATTTCAAGTTTGCCTCTTGTTACGACGGTTGTTGACGAGTCGAAGAAAAACGGGTACGGCTTCGCCGGCATTGCCATTGCGATAGGGTTGCTTCCGAGCATAGCTTTTCTTGCAAAAGTAGGCACCATTATCGCCTCCGAGTTTGTCGAGGAAAAACCGATAAGTCCCTCGTCGCACGCCATTTTTGCGTAGTATCCGGCTATGCCGTAATGATTGGAATTGCGGACGGTCACGACGGCAATTCCGCTTGTTTTCGCCTTTTCGACAGCTTTCTTCATTGCGAAATGTCCGATAAGCTGTCCCATGCCGTCATGTCCTTCAATTACTGCGGACACAGGCGTTTCAAACACAACCTCGGGCTTGGCTTCAGGGTGAATGAGTCCCTTTTCTATTCCTTTGTGATAACGCGCGAGTCTCTGCATACCGTGAGATTCTATTCCGTAAAGGTCAGACAGAAGAAGCACGTCGGTTATAATCTCCGACTCGCTCTCCGTAAAGCCGAACTTCACAAACGCATCGTTGCAGAATTTTTTAAGTACATCATAGCTGTAGGTCAAATACGACATATGTTACCTCCCTTTTATTTTTATGACTTATCAAAGTTTACCACAACACGAAAATAATGTCAACAATTTATTTCGCTTATTACGGCAATTTTTTGTAAATATTATCACTCCGTCAAACAGACCGTTTGCTCTCAAAGCACGCATATTTTTCCGCAAAGCGCACAAAATACCTTCGACAAACGATTTGGAGGTTGTGTGTATGAATTCCGATGCGGTATACGGTTCGCGCGGCGTATTGAAGCTTAAGACGCCGATACAGATAAAAAGCACCGCCGCGGTTGGCGGAAAAAAAGAAAAAGAAGGTCCCATGGGAGAATATCTCGACGACTTTACGGAAAAAGCCGACATGAATCTCGGAGCGTGGGAAAAGGCGGAAAGCGAAATGTGCCGCCGTGCTCTTTCGTACGCTCTTGAAAAAGCGAATTTCACAGACAAAAACATAGACTGTCTTCTCGGCGGAGACCTTGTAAATCAGTGTACAAGTACCGGCTACGGCCTCGACGGCTTCGACATACCGTACCTTGGTTTATACGGTGCCTGCTCAACCATGGCGGAGGGACTTCTCATAGGTTCTCTCCTCATTGAAAGCGGTCAGATGAATTCCGCGGCGGTTGTCGTATCGTCGCATTTCTGTTCGGCAGAGAGGCAATTCCGTTTTCCCCTCGGATACGGCTCGTTCAGCGGTCCGACCGCACAGACAACGGTAACGGGTGCGGCGGCGTTTATTCTGACGCGTGCCGGCGAAAACGCAAAAGGTGTGTTTATAGACGAACTTCTTCCGGGAATAGTATGCGACAGGGGTATAAAGGACGCCGGAAACATGGGAGCGGCGATGTGTACCGCAGCGGCGGACACCATAGTGCGCTATCTTACAACCTCGGGAAAAACTCCCGACGACTTCGACATCATTGCGACGGGAGACCTCGGCTGGGAGGGTTTGAGGCTTCTTCACGAATTTACAAAAGACACTGTTCCTCCCGGAAGCGGAAAGCTTAATGACTGCGGAGTTCTTGTGTACGACATCACAAAACAGGACGTCGGTTGCGGCGGTTCGGGGTGCGGCTGTTCCGCAATCTGCACCGCAGGCGGCTTCTACGCAAAACTTTCGAGCGGTGAATACAAGAATATCGCCGTTATAGGCACGGGAGCCATGATGAGTCCGCAAAGTCTCAAGCAGGGGTTCTCGATACCGGCTGTCGCACATCTTGTGACGCTGAAAAGCCGCACATAACCGTGGAGGTGAAATGTAATGACTTATTTATGGGCGTTTATTGTTGGCGGAATTCTCTGTGCGATTGCGCAGATTCTAATTGACAAAACGAAGCTCACGCCGGCAAGAATACTTGTCGGGTACGTGGTTTGCGGAGTTATACTGACGGCAGTCGGCATTTATCAGCCTCTTATCGATTTTGCAGGTGCGGGTGCGTCGGTACCGTTAACAGGGTTCGGTTATTCTCTTGTAAAAGGAGTGGAAAAAGCGGTTGACACCTACGGCATTACCGGAATTATGACTGGCGGTCTCACCGGAACGGCAGGAGGTATTGCGGCGGCGATGTTGTTCTCTCTGCTTGCAGCCCTCATATTTAAACCGAAAGAGAAATAATATCATAAATAATTCGCGCCGCCGGCGGACAGCCGGCGGTGTTTTTACCGTCAAAACAACTTTTACCGGCAAGGACATATGTTTACAATATCGTAAAGATGAGGTAAAATGTGTGTGTGATAATTGACGCTGAGATGAATTGGATGAAGGAAAGGTTCGGTCAAAGAATTACCCGAACAAAGGTGAAAAAATGAATATCACAAGTCTGTTTGTGCTGTGCGGAGGATTGGCATTCTTCCTCTACGGTATGCACGTCATGTCCTCCGGACTCGAAAAGGTTGCGGGAAGCAAGCTTGAAGGAATGCTCAAAAAGATGACCTCAAACCCGTTCAAAAGCTTGCTTTTGGGTATGGGAATTACGGTTGCAATACAGTCGTCGTCGGCAATGACCGTTATGCTTGTCGGTCTTGTAAACTCCGGCATAATGCAGCTCGGACAGACCATCGGCGTTATCATGGGTTCAAACATCGGAACGACTCTCACGGCGTGGATTCTTTCCCTTTCGGGAATTGAGGCACAGCCCGATTCTATTATAAATTTACTTAAGCCCGAGAATTTTTCCCCGGTTCTTGCTCTTATAGGAGTTATATTCATTCTCGGCAAAAACACGCGCAGAAAGAATATCGGAAGCATCCTTGTCGGCTTTGCGGTTCTCATGAGCGGCATGGATTTAATGAAAAACGCGGTTGCACCGGTGACGGAAATACCGGAATTTCAGAACCTGCTTGTAATGTTTAACAATCCGCTTCTCGGCGTTGCCGTCGGCGCGATATTTACAGGTATCATTCAGTCTTCCGCGGCGTCGGTCGGTATACTTCAGGCGTTCGCTCAGACGGGAAGCATTACATACGGCATGGCTATACCGATAATCATGGGTCAGAATATCGGTACGTGTGTAACGGCACTTCTTTCGTCGATAGGAGTTAACAAAAACGCAAAACGAGTTGCGGTCGTACACATATTGTTTAACATAATAGGCACGGTGATTTTCCTTGTTGTGTTCTACGGCCTCGGTATGATTATCAATTTCGCTTTTCTCGATTTTAAGATTGACATGACGGGAATAGCTCTTGTACACAGCATTTTCAATATAGCGTCCACATTAATTCTACTCCCGGCGTCGAAGCTTCTCGAGAAGGCGGCAATGACCATAATCAAGGACACCGACGCAGACAAGAGCGAAAAGTATGCTCTCATCGACGAGCGTCTTCTTGCCACACCTTCGGTTGCTATAAACGAGTGCTTCTCTATCACCGTCGATATGGCAAACAAGGCGAAAACCGCAATCACGGACGTCATAGGTCTTTTGACGCACTACGACGAAAAGACAGCCGCAAAGATTCTCGAACTTGAAGACGAAATAGACATATACGAAGACAGACTCGGCACTGTACTTGTCAAAATATCGAGCCGTTCGCTGTCTTACAGCGACAGCCACCGTGTATCCACTCTTCTCCACACGATAGGCGATTTTGAGAGAATAAGCGACCATGCGGTAAATCTTCTTGGAGTTGCACAAGAAATAAACGAGAAGAAGATCAATTTCTCGAACGAGGCGAAGAAAGAGCTTACGGTTCTTACGAACGCTCTTCTCGAAATTCTCAACAACACCGTCGCGGCGTTCGCCCATGACGATCTTGAAAGCGCTTCCCTCGTGGAGCCTCTCGAACAGGTTATCGACCGTCTTATCGCCGAAATAAAAACAAACCACGTAACACGTCTGAAAAACGGCAACTGCACCATAGAGCTTGGTTTTGTGCTTGCGGATCTGCTCACGAATTACGAGAGAGTTTCCGACCACTGCTCGAATATCGCGGTTGCGATGATTGAGGTTGAAAAGAACAAATTCAACACGCACGAATATCTCAGCGGAATCAAAAACGACGGCGATAAAGACTTTGAAGAAGCCTACAGCAACTTTGCGAAGAAGTACGCAATTGATTAAGTATTCAATCGGGGACGGTTTAACAACATCCCCGATATATTTTATTCTCGGAGGTACATTATGAAAAAATACGGTTTTATGTGTGACTACCTTGAGGGCTGTCACCCTGCATTGTTAAAAGCGCTCACGGAAACAAATCTTGTGCAGACACCGGGTTACGGCGAAGACAGATATTGCCATGAAGCACGTGAGCTCATAAAGAAGCGCATAGGCTGTCCCGACTCCGACGTTCACTTTCTCGTCGGAGGAACACAGGCAAATCTCATTGTTATTACGTCGATACTCCGACCTCATCAGGGAGTGCTTTGCGTAGATGACGGTCACATTAACGTACACGAAACGGGAGCGATTGAGGCGTGCGGTCACAAGGTGCTTGCGCTCTCCCCCACACTTCCGAACGGAACGTTCTGCGCTTCAAACATTGAAGATGCGGTTCGCGGTCACTTTGACGATCCCACGAATGAACACATGGTACAGCCCGGAATGGTTTACATATCGTTTCCCACTGAAAACGGCGAGATTTATACCAAGAAACAATTTGAGGACATATATGCGGTGTGCCGCAAATATTCGCTTCCGCTATTCATCGACGGCGCACGACTCGGCTACGGTCTCATGTGCGCGGAATGCGATATCACGATAGAAGAACTTGCAAAGCTATGCGACGTATTCTACATCGGAGGAACAAAGTGCGGTGCGCTTTTCGGCGAGGCTGTCGTAATAACCAACGACGCGCTGAAGAAAGATTTCAGGTACATTATTAAGCAAAAAGGCGGAATGCTTGCGAAAGGACGGCTTCTCGGAATACAGTTTAAGGAGCTTTTCACAGACGATCTCTACTTTGAGATATGCCGCCGCGGCGTTGAGAAAGCAATTGAGATACGCCGTGCGTTTGAGAATAAAGGCGTGGAAATGTGCGGCACTTCGCCGACAAATCAACAGTTCCCGATTTTGACAGATGCGCAGATTGAGTATCTCTCGAAAGACTTCGACTTTGAAGTTTGGGACAAACGCGGCGACAAGCACAGAGTCCGTTTCTGCACGTCGTGGGCTACGACTGACGAGACAGTGGCTTCTCTTGTAAAAGCTATCGGAAATATGCCGATGTGACATTATAAAATAAAAATCCCGTTCGATCGAAAGGATCGAACGGGATTTTTTCGGATGCGCGGCACTTATATGACGTCCCAACCGTCATCCTTATCTTTTTTTCTTTGCTTTTCAAGCTTTTTGCGGAGCTTGAGCCTCTTCTTTGCGTCACCGTCCGAAGTCTTGGAAGCTTTCACTTTGACCTCTTCGGTTGTTTCTTTCGAAGATATATCTTTGGGTTCGGTCTTCGATTCGCTTGGCTTGCCGTCAGCACCGGATTTCTCGGCGACAGGTTCTGCCGCCTCCGTCTTCACATCAGTTTTCTTCTCATCTTTGACCTTCTCCGCATTTCTTTCCGCGTGAACTTTAACCGACTCTTTCGCGGCAACGCTGCCAACGTCGGCACTCTTTTCGTGGGCGGTTTTGGCAGATGGTTTATTTTCGTCTTTTGCCGTAACACGTCTTGACTTTGATATTATTGCCTTTTCACCAACGGTCTTGCTCTCGGCGTCTATGCGTTCAAGCTCCTTTTCGATTGAAATTACACCCATGAGGCTGTTTCTTATTTCGCTGAAAATCGGAACAAGAAGTGCGCAGATGCACGAAAGTACGAGTGTAAGAAAGCCTATTCTGAAAATCATGAAATCTGCGGCAAACGACACCGGCGAATAAGCAAGGAAAAGCCACAGAATAAACGCCGCCTCAGCACAGAACACTGCGGCAAGTGCCGGAGGAACTCCGACGCACTCTTCTGCACTCTCGGGCGAAAGTGCGCGGACAAACACAGACTTCATAGCTATAAGCACAGTACTCAGTGAAAGCGTGATAAACACCGCAAATCCTGCCGACGCGGAGTCAGACTCAAAGACGAAGGCGCACAGCATCGAAAGAAGCGTATAGCACGCCGTTATCACTGAAATAAATGCTGTATTTTTAAGCGACTTCACCGGAACGGCACTGTCAATGAATGCTTTCGGCAGATGTCTGAGAAGCAGTTTCGGCGAGAACCCCGCAAAGACAAGCGCAAACGTACACGCCGGTATTACCGCAAACAAAAGAAGCGAGAGAAGCGGTGCGGATACGGGGGGCGCCGCCTCCATACTGCCGTAAGGATTTATGAAAGTACCCATGCAAACGCCGACAAAGCACAGAGAAAGTGCGGATATCGCCGAAACAAGCGCCACGGCACAGTACTTTACGGCATATGACAGAGATTTAAGTATTTTTCTGCATCCGGATATTGCAAAGAACACCGACGAAAAGCCCTCACGCGCGCAGTTGATATCCGCCATTGCCTTAAGCGTAGGTGCGGCATTGCCGGAGGTTATTACGACGTCGCCCTCAACGGCATACTTTATATCGCGCAGGCTGTCGGCGCACACCGCTGTTATCTCGGAACGGTTTCTGTACGCGGCGATAACCGCACGCTTCTGTGAGTCGGAAAGTCCGGCAAGTATCTTATACTTATCGATATTGTTAAAGAACGCGTCGTCGCTCATGCCGGCAAGCTCAAAGCCTTCAACCGCTTTTTCACCGTATGAGGCTATGCCTATTCTTCTTGCGCTCTCCTCTATTCCTGCCGAAATATCCGGGGTAAACATGACAGGCGATATTCCGAGACGTCTGCATTCGGCAATGGGCGCCGCGCTGTCATCACAGAAATTCACTTTATAGATTATGACGCCGAGAAGTGTGTAGCCAACCGCATCTCCCTCTTTTGCGGCATTTGCATTAGGCGCAGTGCGCTTTATCGCAACTGCGGTCGCAATGTGAGAGTCGTCAGCCTCGGCGGTCAGAGACGCCTGCATGAGATAGTCGCACGCCTCGGTGTCTATGGGGACTATACCGTTTCCGGAGTCAAAGTAAGAACACTTGGGAAGAATGCTTTTAAGGCTTCCCTTGATAATCGAAAGCTCGTTTTTCCCGTGAAGCGTCACACCCTCGAGAACTCCGTCGGGAGAACGCTTCTCGCTCTTTCCCGAAAGATACTTTTCAAGACCTCTTTCGCTCGAAATGCCGACCTTTACCGCAAACTCAAAATTTGCAAAGTCCGCCGGTTCTCCGCTGTATGTAACTTTTCCGGAGTTTTTCTTGCTTTTCACGTCGGACACATAGCACGCACACCCGACAATTTCCGCAAGCTCGTTCTTGTAATAGGAGCTTGCCTCGAAGCTCCTTCTGCCTATAAGAACTCTCTCGGGAGAAACGGACTTCACTCTGTAGACGGACTTCTTTTTGCAGAAAATGCTCTCAGCCGCGCAGAGCTTTTCCGCGCTCTGCAATGATTTCACGGAGACGCCGTTTTTCGACATTTCGTATGCGCCGATACAGAAAGCAGTCTCTCCCACAAGGTCGCAGACCGTGCCGAACGGAAAAGCCATAACAAGAGACGCAAACAAAAAGGTATCGTAAACGCTTGCTCCGCTGAACACTCCGACCGCAAACAGTACTGCCGCTGCCGTTATTTCAAAGAGTGATATCACCGCCGAAAGACCATCGCGGTTATTTGAGAGAAACTTTCCTTCTCTCAAAAGCATTTCGGATTCGCTCTCTTTTGCTGACATTCCCGAAAGGTTAAAACGCTTCAGAAAAGGAAGCATCGACGGAGTTTTGGAGAGCATTTCGGATTCTCTGCCTTCGATAATCGGTCTTTGGAGTATTACCATCGCCTCATCGAGGGTAAGCTCGGGGTTTATAACCACGCCTATACCGCGCCCGGAGGTGACGACCGAGCCTTTGAAAACACAGTTCTTCCAGAGACGTTCGGGAAGCTTTACGTCGGTGCGCGTGATAACCTCGGCATTCTTCGCAACGGGTCTGTATTTACGGCGAAGATTATCCGAGAAAAGCTCCATAACATAGAGATTTTCACTGCTTACAAGCCTTATATCGCACGGGACTATGTCCCTGTCCGAAAGGACAACGACGTCACCCGGGACAAGCATATCATGTGGAACGACAGTGAGAATACCGTGTCTTATGACTTTAACCTCGCTTGCGGCACTGCGCCCGGTGAGCTTATCGGAGAGCATCGGCAGGAAGAACTTCAGAAGAGAAGCGATTGCCGTAAACAGCGCAAGAACCGTGCAGGCAATTCCGCAGCCGGAGTCCTCTCCGAAAAATATGCCGAGAAAGCACACACACAGCGCAAGCGTTAACGGAATATACGAAAGCACTTCTCCGAAACAGCCGAGGAGTCTTTTAATCGGTGCTATTCTCCCCTTTGCGGCGTCGGCAGCTTTTCCTCTCATCGTCGCTCTTGCAAGTGCGCCGGCGTTTGACAGCCCCTTTGAGAGACGCACGCGCAAAAGCTTCTCAAGCTCGGCGTTTGTGAAAGAATACCAGTTAATCATTTGCGAACATTCCTTTTTCAATCACGAATTTTTGAGTGGAAAATCACTTGCGAATGCAGAGCGCACCGTCTTCAAGTTCGAGTTTCAGATTCTCGAGCTTTTCGTTGTACGACGCTATCACAATCTCCGCTATTCTGTCCTCAACCTCTGTCTGAATAAATCTGCGAAGGTTTCTCGCGCCGTACTTTACGCTGTACGACTTATCGGCAATAAAGCCGAGAGCTTCGTCGGAATAGGAAAACGCAATGCCCTTTTCGGCAAGGGACTTTCTGAGGTCGCCGAGCATTATGGCGGCAATCGACTTGAAATCCTCCTTCGAGAGTCTGCGGAAGAAGATTATTTCGTCTATTCTGTTGATAAACTCCGGACGGAGGAATGCATTGAGAGCGTTCATTATTCTCTCCTCTGAGATATTCTCCTCGGTCTTTGAGAAGCCGGCGGCGTTCATTCCGGTGCTTGAACCGGCGTTTGTCGTGAGTACAAGCATTGTGTTTTCAAAGTTTACGACCTTGCCGTGTGCGTCGGTGATGCGGCCGTCGTCAAGTATCTGAAGAAGAATGTTGAGAACATCCGGATGCGCTTTCTCTATTTCGTCAAAGAGAACGACGGAATACGGACGTCTGCGTATTTTCTCGGTGAGCTGACCGGCTTCGTCATAGCCGACGTATCCGGGAGGTGCGCCGATAATTCTCGAAACGGAATGCTTTTCCATAAATTCGGACATATCGAGTCTTATAAGCGACTCGGGAGAATCGAAAAGATCTGCGGCAAGAGTCTTTACAAGCTCGGTTTTTCCGACACCCGTGGGACCTGCGAATATAAACGACACCGGCTTCTTTTTCGCGGCAATTCCGGCGCGTGAGCGTTTTATTGCCTTTGCCACCGCGGCGACCGCCTTATCCTGACCGATAATGCGGGTTTTTAGGCGCTCTTCAAGTTTGTCTATACGTATAAACTCGTTTTCGTTTATCGTGCTTGCCGGTATTCCCGTCCAGATTTCTATGACTCTCGCAAGATGCTCCGGACGAAGCTCAACCTTATCGCACTCGCCCTCAAGCTGTGCGCATTCGCTTTCAAGCGCAAGCTGTTTTGCCTTGAGCTCCGCCATGATTCTGAACCGTTCCTCGTCGGGAAGCTCGGTATTATTTTCGGCGGCACTGTGTTCCGACTTTACCTTTTCGAGTTCGTCGCGCTTTTCCGCGAGCTTTTCTATGCAGGAATCGTTAAGCGCAACAAACGACGCCGCTTCATCAAGAAGGTCTATAGCCTTGTCGGGAAGATATCTGTCGGTGATGTAGCGTTCCGAAAGGGTTACGGTCTTTTCTATCGTTTCGTCGGGAATCTTTATACCGTGAAATTTTTCGTAGTACTTCTTTATGCCCTTGAGTATCTTCACGGTATCGGTAACGGACGGCTCTCTTATTATGACCGGCTGAAATCTACGTTCGAGTGCGGCGTCCTTTTCGATATACTTTCTGTACTCCGCAAGCGTGGTTGCGCCGATAACCTGTATTTCGCCTCTCGAAAGAGCGGGCTTGAGAATGTTTGCGGCGTTCATGCCGCCCTCGGCGTCGCCGGCGGCGACTATGCTGTGAACCTCATCTATAACGAGGATTATGTTTCCGAGCTTCTTTACCTCTTCGATAAGTCCCTTCATGCGGTTCTCAAACTGACCTCTGAACTGAGTTCCGGCAACGATAGCCGTCATATCGACAAGGTAGACCTCTTTCGACTTGAGCTTGTGCGGAACATTCGCCGAAGCAATACGTAGTGCAAGAGCCTCCGCGACGGCGGTTTTTCCGACTCCGGGATCGCCTATCAGACAGGGATTGTTCTTCTGGCGTCTACAAAGAATCTGCATAATTCTTTCAAGCTCTGTTTCACGGCCGATAACCTCGTCTATTTCGCCGTTTGCGGCTTTCTTTGTAAGATTTACGCAGAATGCTTCGAGGTTCTTGCGTTTTTTTTCGTTTGCGGCGTTCTTTGCTTTCTTTTTAAGCTCCGCGTCGGAGTCGTTTGTCTGCTCCTCATTCTTGTTGCGCAGATTTTTGAAAAAATTCGCAACATCAAACGAGGGCGCACGTCCCTCATTACCGGGTTCGTCGCCGTCCGAGTCAGCATCAGGCGGCTGAATACCCATTGCCGACATCATTTCCTCCGAAACATTGTTAAGGTCGTCTCCGTCAATCCCCATTTTCTGGAGAAAGTCGTCAACAGGTTTTATGCCGAGTTCACTCGCACACTTGAGGCAAAGTCCCTCGGTGGTCGAATTTCCGCTGCCGTCGAGACGCTGTATAAACACAACGGCAACGTTCTTTTTACATCTTGAGCAAAGCTGTGTATTCATGAATTTACGTTATCCTCTCAATTATTTGTTTTATGCGCCGAACAAAAGGCTCATTCCGAACTCCGACAGCCTCTTGAAAAGGTATGTGTTCTGTACTGTTTCGGCGGTAATTCCTATATCTGTGGTTGAAATGTAAGGCATGAGTGCAGTAAGTATACAGCAGAAAATGAGCGCGTATATAACGCCGCCGCAGGCGCCGAGCAAAAGTCCGAAAACGCTGTTCACACCGCCGAGGCCTGCGACCTTTACCGTTCCCTCAAGCACCGCGCATATAATCCGCAGTGCAAGCGATGCCGCGATAAACAAGAGAACGAAAGCGACTGCATACGCAAGCGAATCCGCCGCGGGCGCGAGAACATACTCCTTTATTCCGGCGCGTATATTCTCTTCACCGGCACTTATAAGCGACGATATCTTTTCTCCGAGTTTGGAGAGCGTCACGCCGAGATCGGCAAGATAAGTAACAGAGCTTTCGGAAAGTGCGCCGTCAAGCGGCACGTCGCCCGTCACCGGGATATCCAAAACTATCTTATCCACCTTGCCGTAAAGATTATCGACAAAGCTCTTGAAAATGTCCATTGACGCGATAAAAGCGGAAAACGGTTTTGCGAAAACAAGCGCAGCAACGAACGATATTATCGTTCTGAACAGCCTGTATGCGGTTTTAACAAAGCCGTTTTTGTAGCCTACAAGCAAGCACAGCAGAATTATCGCAAGTGTCACTGCATCAAGAATCAAAGCCACGGTATCACTCCTCACATAGATGTATTATCTGTATTTTCCGGCGCCGTTCGACGACATAAGTATGTACTCATCCGTACCCGATGCGAAAACTCTCAATATAAGCGTATCGACAGAAATACTCGGCACGTTCTTTTCTTTAAGCTCCGCCTCTCCGGAGCGGTAGGTTATATTTCTGAAGTTAAGCTTTCCCGGTTCGAGTATGTACGCCGTGCTTCCGAAAACCGACATATCGAGTACGCCGCCGGCGAAGGTTTCGCTGTAGGACTCGTTTCCGCTTTCGGAAAATACACGGAGAGTTTCCGCGTCAGATATTCCCTCCGAAACGGTTATTGCCGTAAAACGGCCGCAGTTGAAGTATTTCATCACAGAGCCTTTGACAAAAGAGTTTCTCGCCAAAAGCTTTCCGTCGGAGTCAAAAACGCTGAGTGCTCTGTCCGAAAGCAGGAAAAAGCCGTTTTCCGTATACTCGGCAGCCATAGGAAACTCATCATTCAGCTTTACCGTCGCTTTCGGCTTTTCCTTTGAGGTGTCAAAGATGTTTATTTCGGTGACAAACTCGCCGTTCTCGACGGTGACTCCGGCAGTGAGAACCTCGTTTCCGTTCCCCGGCATATCGACGCAGGTTACGTTCTGCGTGGCGGACATCCACCTAAAAACCTCCGCAAAGGAAGAATTGTATACAACAACACCGGATCTGTACGAGCTTTCAGCCGTTACAACGGCAAACGAACCGTCGTTGTTGATGCACGCACTGAAAACTCCGTAAGGAAACTTTCCCTCGTACACGTTTGAAAAGGCATTGTAAATGTCAAGCTCCGTGCCGGCTACGTCATACGCAAGCGCAAACCTCTCCGAGGTTTTGAGCGCCGGGTTCGAGAAAGAGTGCGTGTCGCTTATAACGCGCAGACCGTTGAAGTCATAGGTTTCATACCCTTGTCTCGACAGAAGCGCGATATCTCCGCGCAGGTACGCCGCGCAAACGTTTCCCGAGGTTTTGAACGAAACCTGCATTGAGTCGCTCATCGAAACGGAGGAAACGTCGAAATCTATATTTCTGAGTATATATTTGAAATTTTCCGAGGTTACGTCGTTTTTATACACGGTAAGACAGAGTATCACTATTGCCGTTATCAGAGCAAGACAGCCGAAACGCAATATCTTGAACACCCAGGCAACGAGCGCGTAGTAGTCCTTATCGGATATCTTATATCCCATTCGGAAATAACCTCCAATCGTTAAATCTTCCTTTGCGGAATCAGTAGAACACCTTATTAAGGTAAAGTCCGCACGCGGGCGCGGTATCTCCGGCAAAAGAACGGTCTTTTTTCTCAATTATGGCTGCGACAGCCCCCTCACCGAGACGTCCTTGAGCGCAGTCGATGTAGGTTCCGACCATTATGCGCACCATATTGTAAAGAAAGCCGTCTGCCGCGACAGTTACCGTCACAAGATTTCCGTCACGGTTCACCTTAAAATACTTGACGGTGCGCACGGGGTCTTCGGCGACTGTGGTCTTTGCACCCTGCGACATGAACGAGGAAAAGTCGTGCTTTCCGACAAACTCACGCTCACAGAAAGCCGCACGTTCAATGTCGAGAGTCCTCGGAACGAACATACATTTTCCGTCAAGAAAAGGGTTTCTGTAGTGTGCATTCCATATTTTGTAAACATACTCTTTACCGAGGCACGAATATCTTGCGTGAAAGCTGTCGTCCTTAAGCTCCGCAGAGCAAACCGCAACCGACGGCGGCAACTGTGCGTTAAGCGCCTTCGGAAGCTTATCCGGCGGTATACGTATACCCTCGGCGTCCGTGTGGCAGACATACATATTCGCATGGACGCCGGAATCGGTTCTGCTGCATCCGGAAACATCCGGACGAAATCCGAGAACCTTGAAAAAGGCGTTCTGCAAGGTCTCCTGCACCGTTACGGCGTTCTTCTGAACCTGCCAGCCGTGAAAATACGTGCCGTCGTACATAATCGTAAATGCAATCTTTCCCATAACATCACCGTCGGCTTTACATTCTGTTGAGAATTATTACAGCGGCAAGAAGAAGCAGAAACATTATGAGCGCCGCGATATCGGACGGTTTGGTTTTGAAAACCTTAAGCTTTGTGCGTCCCTCTCCGCCGTGATATAGTCTGCACTCCATAGCACACGCAAGCTCGTCAGCGCGTCTGAATGCCGAAACAAAAAGCGGTATGAGCACCGGAACAAGTGCCTTTGAGCGGTCAATGAGGCTTCCCTCTTCAAAGTTTGCGCCTCTCGACTTCTGTGCGGATATTATCTTGTCGGTTTCCTCAATAAGCGTAGGGATAAACCGAAGAGCGATAGACATCATCATGGAAAACTCATGCGTCGGCACACCAAGCTTTTTGAGGGGCGATATAAGACTTTCTATGGCGTCGGTGAGAGCGACGGGGGACGTTGTGTACGTAAGAAGCACAAAAGTTCCTATCACGAGAGACAAAAGTCTCACAATCATTTTTAATGCGGTCGCAACGCCCTCTGCATACACCGTTATCTTCCAGAAAGAGAAGAGAGGCGTCTCGCCGGACGTCCAGAAAAGATTGATTACCGCAGTGAAAACGATGATGAACGCAAGCGGCTTCACGCTTTTAAGCACCGTGTTTACGTTAATTCCCGAAAGCAGAACAAACAATACCGGTGCTGCTGCGATAAGAATATACGAATACGCACCCGATGCGGAAAACACGGCGGCAATGTACACCATAACCGACACGATTTTCACTCTCGGATCAAGCTTGTGTATTGGGGAATTTCCCGGGAAATACTGTCCCAGAGTCAAATCTTTAAGCATATCTATTTCCTTTTTATCTTAGGTATCAGTTCGTCGAAAGCGTCATCGACGGTGTAAAGGGAGGTTTCGACGTCCATTCCCTTTTCCGAAAGCTCCGTCATAAGCTCCGTGACCTCGGGGAGACTGAGTCCGGCGTTTCGGAGTTTCTCTCCCTCGGAAAACACTTCTCTCGGCGTACCGTGCATGAGAAGCTTTCCCTCGTTCAGGACGAGAATTTTGTCCGAGTATTCGGCGATATCCTCCATACTGTGGGAAATTATAACAAGCGTATTCCCTCTCTGCTTTCTGTAGCTTATGAGTCCGCCGAGTATTTCGCGGCGTCCGACAGGGTCAAGTCCTGCGGCAGGTTCGTCAAGCACAAGCACCTTCGGATCCATTGCAATAACGCCGGCGATGGCAACTCTTCTCTTCTGACCGCCGGAAAGGTCGAACGGGGACTTATCGAGCATTTCCTCGGTTATTCCGGTAAACCTTGCGGCTTCGGCTACGCGGTCTCGGATTTCACTCTCCGAAAGCTTCATGTTTGTCGGTCCGAAGGCGATATCGCGTCTCACTGTTTCTTCAAAGAGTTGATATTCCGGATACTGAAACACAAGTCCGACATCAAAGCGTGTCTTTCTTCTGGAAGCGGCATTTTCGTTTATATCCTTGCCGTCAAGAAGTATTTTGCCGGCGTTCGGCTGAATAAGAGCATTCATCAGCTGTGAAAGAGTTGACTTTCCGGAGCCCGAATGACCTATTATGCCCGTTACCGTACCCTCTTCTATCTTAAATGAAACATCATCGACTGCGACCCGTCGGAATGGTGTGTTTTCACCGTAGACGTATGTCACGTTCTGAAATTCTATCATGCGGTGTTATCCTTTCGTAGGTAAATGCGAGAGTATCTCAGCTTCCGCTCTTTTCGGTTTCCGTCATGCCGAATATCTCCTCAGCGGCTTCGTCGGCATTCAGCGGAGTGCGCACCTTTCGTCCCGACGCACTTGCAAGTCGAAGCGTGAGCATGGCTGACTGCGGCGCTTCAAGTCCCGTTTTCGCGAGCAAGCGCGTGTTCGAGAATATCTCGCGCGGAGAACCGTCAGCAAGTATCTTTCCGTCGTCAACAAGCACAACTCTGTCGGCAAGCGCCGCTTCGTTCATGTAGTGAGTTATCATAACGGCGGTAATGCCTCTTTCGCGGCGGAGTCTTTCGACGGTGCGCATTATTTCCTCACGCCCTCTCGGGTCGAGCATTGCGGTGGATTCATCGAAAATTATGCAGTCGGGAAGCATCGCGAGAACTCCCGCTATTGCGACTCTCTGCTTCTGACCGCCGGAGAGCTTGTGCGTATCGTGCTGTGCAAACTCCGTGAGTCCGACGACTTTAAGAGCATCATCCACCCTTTTCCGTATTTCCGCGGTGGGAACGCCGAGGTTTTCCGGTGCGAAAGCGACATCCTCCTCAACCACGGTTGCGACAAGCTGATTATCCGGGTTCTGGAACACCATGCCTGCCGTCTTTCTGATATCGAAGAAATGGCTCTCATCCGAGGTGGAATAAGTGCCGCCGTCGGAACAGCTCACCTCAACGCATCCCTCGGACGGAGTGTATATTCCGCACATAAGCTTTGCAAGCGTTGATTTTCCGGAACCGTTGCGGCCGATAATTGCGGTGAAGCTTCCCCTCTCTATTTCGAGGCTTACTCCCTTTATTACGTCGCCCGTGCCGCCATCCTCGGAGGAATATGCGTATTTTAAATTCTTTACTTTGATAATTGCATCCATTGGGTCACGAAACACCTTTCGTTCTGTAGGTTTATAAGCGGCTTATTTTACTTCCCACCTTGCGGTAGCACCGGCAGGAAGAACAAGTCCCGATTCCTTTATCGGTATTCCTATCTCATCGCTCGTCACCTTTCCGCCGAAGGAGCGCTCCCTCATGCGAAGCTCAAGAAGACAACCGACGGTTGAAGCGGAAAGTCCCGTTGTGTACGAATTCACAATAACAAACAGAGGATTATCCGAGAGTACGCGGAGCGCAAGTGCTATAAGCTCGTCTATTCCGTCCTCAAGCTTCCATATCTCGCCCGACGGTCCTCTGCCGTAGGACGGAGGATCCATAATGAGACCGTCATAGCGGCGTCCGCGGCGTATCTCACGCTCGAGAAACTTTTTGCAGTCGTCCACAATATATCTTATCGGTGCATCCGAGAGTCCGGATGCCGCGGCATTCTCCCTTGCCCATGCGACCATGCCCTTAGAGGCGTCAACATGGCAAACGGACGCTCCTGACTTGGCGCACGCAACGGTTGCGCATCCCGTATATCCGAAGAGGTTTATGACGGATATTTCGCGTCCTGCGTTTCTTATCTTTTCCGAAGCGTAATCCCAGTTTACCGCCTGCTCCGGGAACACTCCGGTATGCTTGAAGCCTGTCGGACGGACCTTAAAGGTGAGGTCCTTGTAGGCTATCTTCCAGCCGTCCTCCATGTGTTTCGGCGAGATATTCTTTATGTCCCACGAACCGCCGCCCTTCGAGGAGCGAATATATCTTGCGCCGCAGTTTCTCCAGAACGGATTTTTCTTCTCCGTTTTCCAAACCACCTGCGGATCGGGGCGAACAAGTACAGTATCTCCCCAGCGTTCGAGTCTTTCGCCGTCTGTGGCGTCTATCAGTTCGTAATCTTTCCAGTTATCGGATTTCCACATTACAGTGTCAGCCTTTCATAAGTTTTACAGAGTCTTACTCAAATATCGGCAAGGTCGAGATACTTTGCGCCGTAAGCCGAGATAAAGTCCTTTCTTGCCGTTATGTCGTCGCCCAAAAGCGTATTGAACATAACCGAGGTTTTATACTCATCCTCCGGCGTTATCTGAATAAGCCTTCTCGTTCTCGGATCCATTGTTGTGAGCGACATCATTTCGGGTTCGTTTTCGCCGAGACCCTTTGAGCGCTGTATAGTATACTTTGCGTTTCCTATTTCAGCGAGTATTTCGGCTTTTTCCTTGTCGTTGTATGCAAAGCGTATCTTGTCCTTAGTCGATATTTCATAAAGCGGCGACTCCGCGATATATATCTTTCCGAGCTTTATGAGTGTCGGGAGAAGTCGGTAGAACATTGTGAGGATAAGCGTTCTTATCTGATATCCGTCCTCATCGGCATCGGTACAGATTATAATCTTGTTCCAACGCAGAGCGTCGAGGTCGAACTGAGAAAGCCCGGACTTGCCCTTTGACTTTATCTCGACTCCGCAGCCGACGACCTTCAGAAGGTCGGTTATGATATCGCTCTTGAAAATCTTGTCGTAGCTGCTCTTTAGGCAGTTGAGCGTCTTTCCTCTTACCGGCATTACCGCCTGATAGTCGGGATCACGCGCAAGCTTTACCGAACCGAGTGCAGAGTCGCCCTCCACTATATAAAGCTCGCGCTTGCCGGAATCGCGGCTTCGGCAGTTTACGAACTTTTCGACGCGGTTCGATATATCGAGATTGCCCGTGAGCTTTTTCTTTATCGTGAGCCTTGCGCTCTCAGCGGACTCACGGCTTCTTTTGTTTACGAGTATCTGCGCCGCGACTCTTTCGGCTTCCTTGGGACGCTCCGCAAAGAAAACTTCGAGAGAGTGGTAGAAGAAGTCGGTCATCGCCTCGGTGATAAACGTATTGGTAATAGCCTTTTTGGTCTGGTTTTCGTAGGAGGTTCTCGTCGAGTGCGAGTTTACGACGAATATAAGGCAGTCCTGTATATCGTTGAACGAGATCTTCGATTCGTTTTTTGCGTATTTGTTGTTATTCTTCAGATAGTTGTCGAACGCCTTTGTGAACGCAGCTCTCGTCGCTTTATCGGGAGAGCCGCCGTGTTCGAGAAAACTCGAGTTGTGGTAATACTCAAGCAGACTTGTACGGTTTGAGAAACAGAACACCGCCTCAACACGGAGCTTATACTCGTCAAGGTCGCCTCTGTCTCTTCCCTGACGCTCGGTCTTTATATATCTCGGCGCGCTTATCGCATATGTGCGTGAGATATTTTCTTCTCGTTCGGCGTCATCGTCGGAGTCAAGCTTTTCGGAAACCTCCGCATCGTCGCTGTAGTCGGCTTCGGTCTCTCCTGCGGTTTCGGCGCCTATTATTTCGTTTACGTAGTCACGTATGCCGTTTGCGTAGTAGTACTCTTTCTCGAAGATACTGCCGTCCTCCTCCTCAAATTTGAGGCAGAGATGAATACCGGCGTTTACTATCGACTGTCTTTTGAGAATATCTTCAAAGAACGAACGCGGCATCATTATATCGGTAAAAACTTTAATATCGGGCTTCCACGTCACTTTTGTTCCGGTACGCTTCTTCACAGGCGGCTCGACGACAAGTTCCCCTATCGGTTCGCCTTTCTCGAAAGATATCGAGGATTTTGCGTCCTTGGTGTAGCTCACGACGTTCATAAACTCCGAGGTATACTGCGTTGCACACGCACCGAGGCCGTTGAGACCGAGAGAAAACTCATAAGCCTCGCCGTCGTCGTTGTTGTACTTGCCTCCGGCATAAAGTTCGCAGTAGACAAGCTCCCAGTTGTATCTTCCCTCTTTTTCGTTCCATCCGAGAGGAACACCTCGTCCGAAGTCCTCGACCTCGAGGGTCATATCTTTCTTTACGGTTACGAGTATTCTGTCTCCGTAGCCTTCACGCGCTTCGTCAATCGAGTTTGACAGTATTTCAAAAAACGAGTGTTCACAGCCCTCAAGACCGTCGGAGCCGAATATTACGGCAGGTCTTTTTCTTACTCTGTCCGCACCCTTTAAGCTCGTTATGCTTTGGTTGCCGTATTCGCCGTTCTTTTTTTCAGCCATCAATCTATCTTCCTTTTCGTTTATATAATTACAATTTGAGCATTTTATTATATCACACATATAGGTATAATTCAAGACATAATTTTAAACTTTTGCCCAAGACGGAACGCGCTCTTGACAAATTGACATTTTGGTAGTATAATAATACAGTCTGAAAACTAAAACAAGCGGAGGGCATTATCATCATGAGCAATTTCAACGATGAAAGCATTATTCTGCGTTTCGGCATCGCAAGCGACGTACACGTCAGCGGAAGCTGGAACCAGCCGAGATCCAAAGCGAAGCTTGCACACATAATCGATGTGTTTGAAAAGGTTGCCGAGGACGGCAGCGGCGCACGCCTTGACGCTCTTCTCATAAACGGCGACCTTGTTGATTCGGTAAACTCTATTGGCAACGTATTCAAAAACTACGGCACGAAGCTCGAACAGAACGTAAGGGAAATAACTCACGTTTCCGACTGTATACACGGCGAAGCTCTCGGCGGAGTCGGCAGAGGCATAGACGACAGCACATATTTCTTCTACTCTCTCGGCAATCACGACGAGTCCGGCTGCGGCAGGACAGGCTACACCCCCGAAAAGGCAGGATATCCGTCCATGCACTCTGCGGCAATATTCGCGGCGGTGTTCTGCGGCTGGCAGTGCCGTGATGTACGTGAGGACAACACGGAATTTGAGGATTACATCCGCGACCTAACGGCACTTCGCGAAAGTAAGCAAGAAAACGCCAAGGCGGAATTTGAGGCGAAGTACGGAGTAAACGCCGACAACGCTCTCGCTCTCTTTGAAAAGTATTACGGACGCGACATTGCTCCCACAGACGATGATGCACTGCTTTACGGCAACCGCCACACTGTCATAAACGGCATTCACTTTGCCGCGCTCGAAACGTCGTGCAGTGAAAAAACGGTATCGTTCTTTGAAAAAATCTGCGCCGAGTCGGTAAGCGAAGACCCGAAAAAGCCGATTTTCGCAATGACTCACTACAGAGTAAGAAACACAATATTCGAGAGTTCCGACGGGCTTGAAAGCCTCCGTCCGCTCCTCGAAAAGTATCCGCAGGTCGTTATCTGGTCAGGACACACTCACACTCCCCTTTTCCTTGAAAATGCGATTTGGCGCAAGGGTTTTACGTGCATTGACAGTTCCGTGGGCGCATATCTTTCAAACGGAAGCCTTATAGGTTCCATGAGTGAAACAGAACACCCGTACAATCTGCCGACAAAGGAATCGCACAACTTCGGAAACGGCTGCTATGCGGAAGTGGATTCGGAATACAATGTGAGAATAAACAGAATTGACCTTTACCGCTCCTACAGCACCGATTACGGAAAATCCGACATATACAAGGGTATCGGCATATACGACGACTACGAAAGGCTCTCGGTTCTTCCTACCGTAGGCGGTGAAATAGAGAAAAATTCTCCCTGGATAATCGATAACCCTTATTTCAGGCGCACCTCCGAACCGACGGATCGTGCGGTATTCATCAGGAAGCCGTGGATTCTCTCGGACTTTGACGATAAAAATGCGGTTGTCCGCAATAATCTTCCGGTTGAAGCTCCGTCATTTGCGGATGATGCGGAGGTTGCGGTGAAGGTTCTCGGAGACGGCTTCGTCGATGTTGAATTTAACAGTGCCGAAAGCTCCGACATGGTATTCACCTACACGGTACGCTTCAAAAAGCTTTCCGATTCAGATGCCGAAGAGTGCTCGTACACACTCACAACCTATCCGCATATGTTCACCGATACGTCCGATATGCCGAAAAAGCAATATGCGCGTTTCGGCGGCTTTGATGACGGCGAAACCTACCTTATAGCAATAACCGCAAGTGACGTTCTCGGCGGTGAAAGCACTCCCCTTATCTCAAGCTTCACTGTCTAAATATGTTGACAAAATGTTAAATCAGAGAAAAATGTAAAAAAGTTCTTGACAAACACACCGCACCGTGTTATAATGTGACGCAACAAAGAAGCAGATTTCGAGTATCTCACCCGGCGCGAATAACGCAAGGTTAATATCTTCCCGTCAAAGGGAGTATTACGTCCGAATGGGCGGTGTGTTTGTTGTCTGCAGGGTTTGTGCCCTGCTTTTTTGTTTCGCAAACGTCTTACTGTCAAGATATTTTGGAGGTGTTCAGTATAAGCGCAAAGGAGCTTTCCATCAACGAACAAATCAGGGCAAAAGAGGTCAGAGTCATTGACTCCGACGGTGCGCAGCTTGGTATCATGAAGATAAACGACGCGCGCAATCTTGCCTACGACAAAGAACTTGATCTCGTAGAAATCGCCGCAACAAGCGTTCCTCCCGTATGCCGAATCATGGATTACGGCAAGTTCCGTTTTGAAAAGGAAAAGAAGGAGAAGGAAGCAAAGAAGAAACAGCAGACGGTTGATATCAAGGAGATCCAGCTTTCGTGCAGAATCGACACTCATGATTTCAACACCAAGCTCAACCACGCAAAGAGATTCCTGACCGGCGGAGACAAAGTCAAGGTGTCCGTAAAGTTCAAGGGTCGAGAGCTCGCTCACACAGGCATCGGTCTTGAAATCATCAAGAAGTTCGGTGAAGAATGTGCCGAGTTCGGCACTGTTGAAAAGCCCCCTGTACTCGACGGACGCCAGATGCTTATGTTTTTGGCACCAAAGACCGCCGCTGCGGGACAAAAAGGCAAGAAATCCGCTCCTGCCGCCCCCAATGAAGGCAAAGCGGAGTAAACCATTCGGTATTTTATTTTGAAAGGATGTATTCATCGTGGCAAAACAGAAGACACACAGAGCTACAGCTAAGCGCTGCTCCATCACAAAGAACGGCAAGGTTAAGTACAACCACCTCAACAGACGCCATAAGCTCGGCAAGAAGACCGCTAAAAGAAAGCGTCAGCTCCGCGGTAACGCATACATGAGCGAGTCCTTCGCACCCATTGTTAAGAAGCTTATCCCCTATGCGTAAACCGATTTCTTATTTTTTGAATTAACGGAGGTAATATAAAATGGCAAGAATTAAAGGCGCGTTGGCGACCAGAAAAAGACGCAACAGAGTATTAAAGGCAGCTAAGGGTTATTGGGGTTCCAAGAGCAAGCACTTTAAGATGGCGAAGCAGCAGGTAATGAAGAGCGGCAACTACGCTTTTACCGGCAGAAAGCTCAAGAAGAGAGACTTCAGAAGACTCTGGATCACAAGAATTTCCGCGGCTTGCAAGCCTTGCGGCATAAACTACTCCAAGTTCATGAACGGGCTCAAGAAGGCAGGCGTTACTCTCAACAGAAAGATGCTCTCCGAGATCGCAATTGCTGACAAAGAAGCATTCGCAAAGCTTGTTGAGCAGGCAAAGGCCGCTCTGTGAGCAATACATTTTAAGTGAAATTATGCGGTGTACTTCGGTATGCCGCTTTTTCTTTTTGCGCAGTGCTTTGCAGGTGTTTTCCGAGTATAAACCGCGCTCACGGAACACTTTGTTATATCAATATTGGAGAAAAATTTACATTCACAGGTTGTATGATAACGTATATTCTGATATAATTACATAGTTATGGTGACAATGTAATGATAGGGTTGCAGATATACAAAATCCGTGCATACATCAGACAGTTTCGTCGCCGTACTATTCGGTTTGCGCACAGCGCAGACACAACTCGGAGGTATCTCAAATGAAAACAAACGCAAAAGCCAAGGCACTTTCGATAATGTGCTTCATGCTCGCCGCCGCTTCGATTACCGCGATGTTCTCGTCGTGCGGCAAAAAGGAAAACACCGGCAATCCCCCGATAAGCGACATTGTTACGCCGACTGACGACAACAATAACAAGGATAACGACGGCGACACGGTTCCCGTGATAAATGACGACGAAAAGAAGGACGATAACACCGCCGAACACACGGACGGCTACTACAGTCTTCTCACCGGCGAAAAGTGCGACAAGGAGCTTTCTACCAAGCGTCCTGTCGGAATTATGCTAAACAACATCCGTGCCGCTCTTCCCCAGCAGGGCATTTCAAACTGCGACATTCTCTACGAGGTGCGTGCGGAAGGCGGTATAACGAGATATCTTGCACTTTTCCTTGACTACGCAAGTCTTCCCGAAACGGGTTCGGTTAGATCGTCACGCGACTACTACATCGACCTCGCGGAAGCACACGATGCGATTTACGCACACTGCGGCGGAAGCCCCGACGCATACTCCGCTCTTCAGTCGAGAGGCATAAACAATCTTGACGGCACGAATGACAAGAATCTTCTCTCCGGAACATACTACAGAAGCGCCGCGCGCAGAAAGACAATGGCTGTCGAACACACAATGATGACCGACGGTGAGCGTCTTGCAAAAGCGATCGGGGCAAAGGGCTACAGAACCGACGTCGAGTCCGGCTTCAAAGGACCGTTCTCTTTCAGCGACACACCCGTAAGCTACGAAAACTCCATTGACTGCAACTACGTTTACATACATTTCAGCAACTACGTTCAGGCGTACTTTGATTATGACAGCGAAACAGGACTTTACAAGAAGGGGCAGTACTTCAACACATCGTCCTCTCTCGGCAAGAAAAACTCTCCGCAGATAGACGGCAACACCAAAGAACAGCTTGCTTTTAAGAACGTCATAATTCTAATGGCGAACCAGTACGAAATCAAGGGCGACGCAAAGGGCAGAATCGCCGTTGACTTTGTCGGCGAAGGAAAGGGTCACTACATAACCGACGGCAAGATGGTTGATATTGTTTGGAAAAAAGCTGACAGAGAGACTCCGTACAAGCTTTACCTTGCCGACGGCACAACTGAGCTTAAGATCAACACAGGCAAGTCCTACATTGCGATAGCTCCCGACGACGCGGAGGTTGTCTGCAGTCTCGACGAGTAAGTTCGGCAGAAGCCGACAAGGCATTTCGGATCTATAATCAGAAAGGATTTTTAAATATGTACAACTACAAGTTTGCTTTGGCACGGGAGGTACACAAGATATATCCCGAGATCGGAGTTGACGAGCTTGCAGCCATGACCGAATATCCTCCGGACGCAAGTCTCGGCGACATTGCACTCCCCTGCTTCAAGCTTTCACGCACGCTGAAAAAAGCTCCGCCCGCCATTGCCGACAGCATACGGGACGCGCTTGTCGGTTCGGAGGCTTCCGAGCTTTTCGACAGCATCGAAAGCGTTTCGGGTTATCTCAACCTCAAAGTGAGTGCAGCGGCTCTTGCGGAGAATGTTCTCGAAATGTGCCGCAAAGGATTTGACTACGGTTCGTCCGACATCGGCAAGGGCAAGACTGTAGTCATAGACTACTCCTCCCCCAATGTTGCGAAGCCTTTCCACATCGGACATCTTCGTTCGACTGTTATCGGTCAGGCGATAAAGAACATATTCCGATTCTCCGGCTATGAGTGCGTCGGTGTAAACCACCTCGGCGACTGGGGTACGCAGTTCGGCAAGCTTATAACGGCGTACAAGCTCTGGGGTTCAAAAGAGGACATTGAAAAGAGAGGTATCAAGGCTCTCAATGAGATATACGTAAAGTTCCACAAGGAAGCGGAAAATCACCCCGAGCTTGAGGATGAAGCACGCGAGAATTTCACGAAGATGGAACAGCACGATCCCAAGGCTCTCGAGCTTTGGAAGTGGTTCATGGACGTAAGCATAAAGGAATTCCAGAAGACCTACGACCTTATAGGTGCGGATTTTGAGTCTTGGAAAGGTGAAAGCTTCTACTACGACAAGACAGACCGTGTAATAAAGGAGCTTAAGGACAAGGGACTTCTCAAGTACGACGACGGAGCTTATATTGTTCCCCTCGACGAATACGGAATGCCCCCCTGCCTTATCTTAAAGTCGGACGGCTCGACGATTTACGCAACCCGTGACATCGCGGCGGCGTTCTACCGCAAGGACACATACGATTTCGACAAGTGCATATACGTGACCGGCGCAAGCCAGAGCCTACATTTTGCGCAGTTCTTCAAGGTAATCGAGCTTCTCGGCTACGACTGGGCAAAGGATCTCAAGCACGTACCTTTCGGCACCGTTTCCTTCAACGGCGCGAAGATTGCGACACGTTCCGGCAACATGGTGCTTCTCGAAGACATTTTCGACAAAGCGATTGAGAATACCCGTGCGATAATCGAAGAGAAGAACCCCAACCTTGAAAATAAGGACGAGGTTGCGACGGCTGTCGGCGTCGGTGCGATAATATTCAACGATCTCTCCAACAATCGCATAAAGGACGTTGACTTCAACTGGGAGGAGGCTCTAAGCTTCGAGGGCAACACGGGACCGTATGTTCAGTATACACACGCACGCTGTGCCGGCATTCTCGACAAGGCGAACCGTGAAATTAATCTTGCGGACATAAAGCTTACGGACGACTACGAAAAGGCACTTGTAAAAGTACTCAATATATTCCCCGAAAAGATTACGCAGGCAAGAGACGAGCTTGAGCCGTCGGTTATCAGCAGATATCTTCTCGACGTGTGCCAGTGCTTCAACCGTTTCTACCAGAGCTGCCCCGTCCTCAAGGCGCAGGACGACACGACCGTAAACACGAGACTTGCTCTTGTAAATGCAACGCGGAACGTTCTCAACAGAGGACTTCGTCTTATCGGTCTCAAGACGCCGAACAACATCTGAGTTTAAATTTGTAATAAAAATGTAAGGAGAATACAGTATGTCAGGACATTCCAAATGGAAGAACATCATGCACAAAAAGGAAAAGACCGACGCGCAGAGAGCCAAGGTCTTTACGAAGATAGGCAAGGAAATCGCGATTGCCGTTCGCGAGGGCGGTCCCGACCCGGTTTCCAACAGCAAGCTTAAGGATCTTATCGCGAAAGCAAAGTCCAACAACGTGCCGAACGACAACATCGACCGCATCATAAAGAAGGCCGCCGGCGACGGAGACAACGTAAAGTACGAAGTTATCATGTACGAGGGCTACGGTCCGTCGGGAGTTGCCGTAATCGTTGAAACGACGACCGACAACCGCAACAGAACCGCAGGCGACATCCGTCACTATTTCGACAAGTTCGGCGGCAACCTCGGTCAGACAGGCTGTGTCTCCTACCTCTTCTCGGACAAGGGACTTATCGTAATCGACGAAAAAGGCGTTGACGAGGAAAAGCTCATGGAGGACGCTCTCGAGGCAGGGGCTGAGGACATTCTTTCGAGCGACGGCATATTTGAGATTTACACCGCAACAGAGGATTTTTCCGCGGTGTGCGACGCTCTTGAGGCAAAGGGTTACAAGTTCGTTTCCGCAGAACAGACGAAGATTCCTTCAAACTATGTAACGCTCACCGACGAAGAGGACCTCAAGAAGATGGGCAGGCTCATGGAAATGCTCGACGACAACGACGATGTTACCAACGTATGGCACAACTGGGACGAACCGGACGAAGAATAATCACGCTTTAAGTACGCAAAATATACAGAAGTAAAAAGAAAGGATATGAAGGTATGAATAAGGAAAACAAGCTCACAAAGCTTACATTCAAAACCGACGACGCTTCGATTTACACAAGACCCGTTTTCTGCATAGTAATGGACGGTATAGGACTTGCGCCCGACAACGCCGCCAATGCGGTTAAGCACGCACGCACACCCGTTCTCGATATGCTTGCGGCAAAATACCCCATGCTTAAGCTCAAGGCTCACGGAACCGCTGTCGGTCTTCCCTCCGATGACGACATGGGCAACTCCGAGGTAGGTCACAACGCACTCGGCGCAGGTCAGGTTTTCGCACAGGGTTCCAAGCTTGTATCGAACTCCATAGAGTCCGGCAAGATTTTTGAGTCGAAGGCATGGAATGAAGTCATCACGGGCAACACCGTTCACTTCATCGGTCTTTTCTCCGACGGTAACGTTCACTCTCACATTGACCACCTCAAGGCAATGATACTTCACTGCAAGAAAGACGGCGTCAAGAGAGTAAGAATTCATGCTCTTCTCGACGGAAGAGACGTCGGTGAAACCTCGGCACTCGATTACATCAATCCTTTCGAGGAGTTTCTCGCTTCGATAAACGACGACACCTTTGATGCTGCAATAGCTTCCGGCGGCGGAAGAATGTGCATCACAATGGACAGATACGAAGCTAACTGGCCCATGGTTGAAAAGGGATGGCACACTCACGTTCTCGGCGAGGGCAGACAGTTTGCGTCCGCTGCTGAGGCTGTAAAGGTATATCGTGAAGAGACTCACGCAATTGACCAGGATCTTCCTCCCTTCGTTATCGCAAAGAACGGCGAGCCGATAGGCAAGATTGTTGACGGCGACAGTGTCGTATTCTTCAACTTCAGAGGCGACAGAGCCATAGAAATCTCCCGTGCTTTCGATGAAAAGGATTTCGACAAGTTCGACAGAGTCGTATACCCGAAGGTAATTTTCGCAGGAATGCTCGAATACGACGGAGACCTTCACATTCCGTCGAGATACCTCGTTTCTCCCCCCGAAATAACGGGTACAATGGGTGAGTTCCTTGCAAACACCGGCGTTACTCAGTATGCGCTCTCCGAGACTCAGAAGTTCGGTCACGTAACCTACTTCTGGAACGGCAACAAGAGCGGCAAGTTTGACGAAAAGACAGAGCTTTACGAAGAAGTTCCGTCCGACGTTGTACCTTTTGAGCAGAGACCGTGGATGAAGTGCGCCGAGATAACCGATAAGCTCATAGCACGTGCAAAGGAGGGCAACTTCCGCTTCATGCGTGTAAACTTCCCGAACGGCGATATGGTAGGTCACACCGGCAACTATCAGGCTACAATAATCTCGGTTGAGGCTCTTGACCTCTGCCTTGCAAGAATACTCAAGGTTGTTGACGAATTGGGCGGTGTTGCTATCATCACGGCTGACCACGGAAATGCCGACGAGATGTACGAAATCGACAAGAAGACGCATGAACCTAAGGTTGACAAAGAGGGTCACTACAAGGCAAAGACAAGCCACACCCTCAACCCTGTTCCCTGCTTCATTTACGACAACAAGTTTGCCGACACCTACGAGGTTGTTGACGGCAACTACGGTCTTTCCGACGTTGCGGCAACTCTCGTAAATCTCATGGGCTACAACGCTCCCGACTTCTGGGATAAGTCCATGATAAAGATAAAGTGATGAACGGCAGAACCGATGCTGATGTTAAGGGCGGCCTCAGTGCCGCCTTTTTCACTCTGGGGTGCAGAGTAAACCAATACGAAACACGTGCCATGGAGGAGGACTTCATCTCTCACGGATTCCGTCTCGGCGATTTTAACGAAAAGTGCGATGTTTACGTCATAAATACCTGCACGGTGACTGCTGAAAGCGACAGAAAGTGCAGAAGCGTGATACGTCGCGCCTGCGACAACTCGAACGGTCAGGGAATTGTTATCGTAACCGGTTGCTATGCGCAGAAGTCGGCGGAGGATATCGCAAAAATTGACGGTGTAACTCTCATAATAGGCACGGACGGAAAAAGCCGCGTTGCCGAGTCGGCGCTTAAGCTTTTGGAAAGCAAAAGGCAAAAAGACTCGAAAAGTACTGCGGCAAAAATCGACGTTGCCAGCATATCGGAGGTAACCGAATGCGAAAAGATGTCTGTCACGGCGTCAGACCGAACGAGGGCATTTATCAAAATAGTTGACGGCTGCGACAACAACTGTACATACTGCATTATTCCGAAAGTCAGAGGTCATGTGAGAAGCCGCGCCGAAAACGATATAGTCAAGGAAGCCGAGGGACTTGCGAAGGTCGGGTACAAGGAAATAGTTCTCACCGGTATCGAAACCGCGGCATATGGAACCGATCTCGAAGGCAAAAGAGGCACTGCCCTGCTCTCGCTTGTGAAGAGGATATCCGAAATTGACGGTGTAAAGCGCATACGCTTCGGCTCGCTTGAACCGACACTCTTTACGGAGGAATTCACGGCAAATCTGAGCCGTATTCCGAAGGTAATGCCGAGCTTCCACATTTCCCTGCAATCGGGAAGCAGTGAGGTACTCGCGCTGATGAAGCGCAAGTACAACGCCGATATGTTTTTACGCTGTGTAAAGCTGTTGCGCACGTATTTCAAGGATCTGACAGTCACGACGGACATAATCGTCGGTTTTCCCGGAGAAAGTGAAGAAAGCTTCGACAAAACAAGACGTATGCTTCGCGAAGCGTCAATTGCTTACGCACACATTTTTCCCTACTCCAAACGCGAAGGGACGCCCGCGGCAAAAATGCGCGGTCAGCTTACGGCGGCGGAAAAAAAGCACCGTGCTGCCGAACTGCACAACGCAATGATATCTGTAAGACGCGAGATTCTCGGTGAATACGCGGGACGCACTTTTTCGGTGCTTATGGAGGATAACGACGGAAAAGCCGCATACGGACACACAGAAAACTTTATAGAAACAAAAATGCCGTATGTCAAAGGTGTCACGGTGGAAAACGAGATTGTGGACGTCGTTATAACCGATGTATCGCCCGACGGAATGATGCTTATAGGCAAAGTCGCGGAAAAGTGAATACATGAAGAAAAGAGCTCCGGGACACCATGTTCCGGAGCTCTTTATACGTATTGTGTGAGTTTTTTGCTTACTCCTCTTTGCCTGCCGTAAATTTATTGAGAAGGCATATGCAGAGGATTATAACGCCGGTTACTGCGAATATACCGACGAGTCCGATAAGCATAACCTTAAGCGAATCAACAAATTCGGGTACGCATATCTTAAACTCGGTCACTGCCTTTTCAGCGTCTGCAGTTTCGGCCGTTTCGTCGTCTTCATTTTCCGCTGCCGTTTCGGGTACTTCTATATCGGCACTCACCGGCATCGCAATCGCCGGAGCGTCGGCAGCAACGGACGGCGTAACAACTTCGCCCTCGGCATTTTCCGCGAGGACAAGACCCGTTCCGAGAACGGAGAAAAGTACAAGCAGAACAGCTGTAACAGCAATTATTTTAGATTTCATAAGTTATCCCTCCTATTCCCGTCACATACTCTGGACGAATCCGAGAAGCAGACCGCCGGCAATTACCGACGCAACCTGTCCGGAAACGTTTGTACCGATTGCGTGCATAAGGAGGAAGTTACTGCTGTCCTCGGCAAGACCCATTTTATGTACGACTCTTGCGGACATCGGGAATGCCGATATACCTGCCGCGCCTATCATGGGGTTGATCTTCTGCTTGAGGAAGAGGTTGAGGAACTTACAGAACATTACTCCGCCAACCGTATCGAAAATGAATGCGATAAGACCGAGTCCGAGGATAAGGAGCGTCTGCGGATTGAGAAATTCCGACGCCTGCATTCTCTCAGCAATTGAGATACCGAGGAAGAGAGTGATAAGGTTTGCAAGAACCTTCTGTGCGGTATCCGAAAGGCTGTCAAGCACACCGCACTCTCTTATGAGGTTTCCGAACATAAGGAAGCCTATAAGAGCGACGCTCTTCGGGGATACTATTCCGACAATTATCGTGATTATTATCGGAAAAAGAATCTTTGTCGTCTTGGAAACGCCGTCCTTGGCGTAAGGCATCTTTATAAGGCGCTCGTTCTTTGTCGTGACAAGTTTTATGACGGGAGGCTGAACTATCGGCACAAGCGCCATGTACGAATATGCGGCAACGACTATTGCCCCAAGGTAATTCGATTTAAGCACGTTCGCAACGAAAATCGATGTGGGACCGTCTGCCGCGCCTATTATACCTATGGAAGCGGCGTCCGCAATCGAGAAGCCGAAAAGTCTTGCCATACTGAAGGTAAAGAATATACCAAACTGCGCCGCCGCACCGAAGAGCATGAGTCTCGGGTTTGCGAGAAGCGGTCCGAAGTCAATCATTGCGCCTATTCCCACAAAGAGAAGAAGCGGAAAGAGTTCGTTTGCTATTCCCGACTTAAAGAGAATGCTCACAATTCCCTCTTCGCCGATGCTCTCCGCTACTGCCTGCGTAATTGCGCCGGAATTTGGGAGGTTTACGAGGATTGCGCCGAAGCCCATCGGCAAAAGAAGCGAAGGCTCCATTTCTTTCTTTATCGCAAGGTAAATGAGTATACCTCCGATAAGCCACATTACACACTGCTGCCATGTTATTGCAAACAGGTTTTCATACAGTACGCTTACCATACTTTGCAGATCCATTTTTTCATTGTCCTTTCTATTTGTTAACAGCTCCACGATTATACCACGGTGTTAAGATAATATCAAGAGAAAACCATGAATCTTTGCATTAATTTAACAAAAATTCCACTGTATGAAAATCAAAGGACGGCATTTTTCGTGTATAATATGTAATATAAGAAATATGTGGGAGGCAACTAATTGAAATTCGGGAATTCCATTATCAAAAAAGAGCAAACCATTCTGAAAGCCAAGATAAGAGAATCGCTTGCCTCGGTATTGCCGATTACTCTTATCGTCCTTGTCCTGTGCTTCACGATAGCTCCCGTCTCAAGCGGAACTCTTCTCGCTTTTATTGCGGGTTCGGTACTTCTTGTGGTGGGTATGGGCTTTTTCACTCTCGGTGCGGAACTGTCAATGACGCCGATGGGTGAATACGTGGGCGCAAGAATCACAAAGTCGAAGAACATACTCACGATAATTCTTGTATCGTTTTTTGTCGGAGTTATGGTCACAATCTCAGAACCTGACCTTCAGGTACTTGCCGAGCAGGTGCCGAATGTCGAAAATATGACGCTTATACTTTCGGTCGCGCTGGGCGTCGGCATTTTCCTTGTTATAGGAATGCTGAGAATTGTATTTGCGGTGAGGCTGTCATATCTTCTTATAGGTTTTTATGCCGTAGTTTTCGCGCTCGCGTACTTTGTCTCGCCTGATTTTCTCGCAGTGTCTTTTGACTCGGGCGGCGTTACTACAGGTCCCATGACAGTCCCCTTTATCATGGCTCTCGGCGTCGGCGTTTCGTCGATACGTTCCGACAGCAACGCAGAAAACGACTCCTTCGGTCTTGTATCTCTTTCCTCAATCGGACCGATTGTTGCGGTGCTTATTCTCGGAATGATTTACAAACCCTCCGGTCAGGCAACAGAGAACTTTGCGGACTTAAGCATTGAAACGTCAACCGACCTCAAAAAGATATTTCTCGAAAGCTTCCCGGACTATATGAAAGAGGTTGCAATTGCGATTGCGCCGATAGTCGTATTCTTCCTGCTGTTTCAGTTTGCGAGCGGCAGAATAAAGGGCAAGACTCTCGCGAAGATTCTCATAGGCGTTGTGTACACCTACATCGGACTCATACTCTTTCTCACAGGAGTAAACGTTGGCTTCATGCCGGTGGGAAGCTATATCGGAAAGCTTATAGGCGAACTCAGCTACAACTGGATAATAATTCCCCTCGGTATGCTCATGGGTTACTTTATAGTCGATGCCGAGCCTGCGGTACATATTCTCACAAAGCAGGTTGAGGAAGTAACCGCCGGCGCAATTCCCGGAAAAGCTCTTTCAATTGCTCTCGGACTCGGCGTTTCGGCGTCGGTCGGACTTGCGATGATGCGCGTGCTCACGGGAATATCGATACTCTGGATAATAATCCCCGGTTATGCGCTCTCCCTTATACTCACGTTTTTCGTGCCGAGCATATTCACCTCGATAGCGTTCGACTCCGGCGGAGTAGCGTCCGGTCCCATGACGGCGACATTTCTTCTCGCTTTTGCAATGGGTGCCTGCGAGGCGGTCGGAGGGAACATCGTAACCGACGCTTTCGGCGTTGTGGCTATGGTAGCGATGACTCCTCTTATTGCAATTCAGCTTCTCGGCCTTGTTTACAAGTATAAGCTCGACCGTCAGCACAAGAACGAGCAGACCAACGAGACGGTTGCTGCCGTCAGCGAAAATACGGTTTCCGACGATGAAGACATAGTGGAGCTTTAAAGGCACGCTGTGTACGACACGAATGAAAGGACAACATATACAAATGAAAGAGATATCGTTATTGTTCACAATTATACGGCGTGACAGCACCGAGGAGGTTCTCGAAATGTTCTCAAAGCTTGATGCGCACGTAAACTATGTTTCGCCATGCAACGGAACGGCAACGATGCCGACGCTCAGTCTTTTCGGACTTGAGCACACGGAAAAGTCGCTCATAATTACGGTGACAACGCAGGCAAAAGCGGAAAAGCTCAGCCATGCACTGAAGGACAATCTCCTTCTTCATCTTCCCGACACCGGGGTGACGTTTATAGTGCCGATAAGCAGTCTCGACAGCGTGCATACTCTTGAATATATTTCACACGACGAGGAACTGATCGATAAGGACGAGGAGGATTCCATGAGAATACAGAATGAACTTATTATAGCAATATGCGAAGCCGGATACACGGACCTTGTAATGGATGCGGCGCGCACCGCCGGCGCAACGGGCGGAACGACAATCAAAGCGAAAGGCACGGGAGCAAAGCGCGCCGAGAAATTCTTCGGCGTGTCGATCGCCGAAGAAAAGGAGCTCGTGCTTATCGTAACGTCCGTAAAACTCAGAAACGACATAATGAAAGCTATACGCAGAGATGCGGGGATTACCACAAAAGCGCACTCGTTTGTCATCTCTGTTCCGGTTACAAGCACCGAGGGCTTTGCTTCTTTTGACGCCGACGACGACTTATAATATACATTTAAATGCATAAACTTCTCCCAGCCGCAAAATGTGTTCAACAGGCACCGTTTTGCGGTGGGGATTTTTGTTTATCTATACAAAATTTAAAATTCCTATTGACAAACAGAAAAAAGAGTTGTATAATAGCCGCATAAAAAGAATTTTTATGCATCGTTTACGTATATGCGGTGCAGCGTTCTTTTTGAATTTATTTATAATGGAGGAACTTATCATGAAGTTCACAAAGATTCTTGCGCTTGCGCTTGCAGTTCTTATGCTTACGTTCTGCTTCGCAGCCTGCAACAACAATGCAAACACAGACGACAACAAAAACAACACTGAAGACAACACCGATGTAAACGGTGAAACTCCCGACAACAACGGCGAAGAGACTCCCGACGTTGCAGACGATGAAACCAAGGGCACCAAGGGCGACGACGCTATTGACGACAAAACCGACGACGTTATCGTAATGGCAACCAACGCTTACTTCAAGCCCTATGAGTACTACGAAGGCGACAAGATCATCGGTATCGACGCTGAAATTGCTGAAGCAATCGCTGAAAAGCTCGGCAAGAAGCTCGAAATAAGCGATATGGCATTCGATTCCATCATCACATCAGTTAACGAGGGCGCTGTTGATTTCGGTATGGCAGGTATGACCGTTACTGAAAAGAGACTTGAGAGCGTTGATTTCACCTCCAGCTACGCTAACGGCATTCAGTCTGTTATCGTTAAGGAGGACTCCCCCATCACAACTGTTGACGACCTTTTCGCTGAAGGCAGCACCTACAAGGCAGGCGTTCAGCTCGGCACAACCGGTGACTCCTACGCTTCGGGTGACCTCGGCGCAGACCGTGTTGTTCAGTATGCTAACGCAAACGAGGCTGTTCTCGCACTCGCAGGCGGTTCCGTTGACTGCGTAATCATTGACAACGAGCCTGCAAAGGCACTTGTTGCCGAGAACGAAGGTCTCAAGATTCTTGAAACCTCCTACGCTGACGAGGACTACGCTATCTGCGTAAAGAAGGGCAACACCGAGCTTCTCGATGCGCTCAACAAGGCAATTGATGAGCTTACCGCTGACGGCACAATCGACAAGATCGTTGCAAAGTACATCGGCTGAGTTCTGTAACGAAAGCGAAACATAAAGTCTTACGGGAATGGTCTCCATTCCCGTTTGCGGTATATATGCATTTATCGGCATATCCAAAACACCGGCACAATGGAGAGCACAATAATGAAAAAAAAGAGTAAGTATCATTCCCTGAAAGTTGCATCGGTAATTATCATAGTAGCTATAATCGCGCTTGCGGTAACATACGCCGTACAGTCCGCAAACAACCGTTTCGAGGGAACCATGACCGTCGAGGAAGCGCAGAGCTTCGTTGACGCTGAACTGGCAAAACTTCCGAACAGTGTTGCCGCAGGTGCAAAGTATGTTGCCGAAAACTCGAAAGTAACTGTAAACAATGTTTCTTACGGCAACGAGCGCAACATCATACTCGACTGCACGTATGAAACTCTCGATATAGGCTCAGTCGTCAAGGCAAATGTTCAAAAATACGTGTCCGACGCCTACTCTTTCTATATCGACAACAAGAACAGAGGCGTAAAGACAAATGCGACAAAGATAAAGCTCCGCCTTACGACGATGCTTGAAGAAGACGCGAACACTGCCGAAAAAATGAGCGGTGACGTTGTTCTCGAAATATTCGACATTGATGGCGAGTACAATCTTTATCTCAGCGACGAGACGGTCAACACCGTTTTCGGCGGAATACTCGACGCGCAGAAGGCAATTGCCGCCGTAGATACGGTGACATATGACAGAGAAGAGGTTTCGATAGTAAATCAGAACACGCTCAGAACCGGCATATCCGACTGTCTCAAGCTAACAAACTACGACAGTACAAAGCCCGACGCAAGCATTCCTCTTATTCAGGCATGGAATGCGGTAAAGTTCGATTTTACCAGAAACTTTATTTACAACAATCAGTGGAAATATCTTGCAAACGGCCTCCTCACGACGCTTGAGATTACGTTTCTTGCCGTACTTCTCGGTATATTTATAGGTTTCCTTGTCGCCGTTATCAGATGCACGAATCAGAAAACCGGAAAGCTTGAATTTATATCAAGCATATGCAAGATTTACCTCTCGGTTATGCGCGGTACGCCGGTTATGGTACAGCTTCTTATCGTGTACTTCGTCGTTCTTCTCCCGATAGGCGTTGAAAAATTTCCGGCGGCGGTTCTCTGCTTCGGCCTCAACTCGGGCGCTTATGTTTCGGAAATCGTCCGCGGCGGTATTATGTCGATTGACGAAGGTCAGACGGAGGCCGGCAGAAGCCTCGGTTTTACTTATATGCAGACCATGCTCTATATAATTATTCCGCAGGCATTCAAGGCAGTTCTTCCCTCGCTTGCAAATGAGTTTATCGCTCTCTTGAAGGAATCCTCGGTCGCATTCTACATAGGAGTTGCGGATCTCACGCAGGGAGGTCTTAAGATCCGTTCGATAACCTACAGCAACTATATGCCGCTTCTTGCGGTAGCTATAATCTACCTCGTACTCGTACTCGGTCTTTCGCAGTGCGTTTCGATACTCGAAAGGAGGCTCCACAAGGGTGATAAGCGTTAAAGATCTTTACAAGAATTTCGGCAAGCACGACGAAATAAAAGTGCTTAAAGGTGTAACCGAGCACATTTCAAGAGGCGAAAAGGTGGTTATCATCGGTCCGTCCGGAAGCGGTAAGTCAACCTTTCTGCGCTGTCTCAACCGTCTTGAAGAGCCGTCTGAGGGCGAGATTTGGTTTGAGGACACACTGATAACCTCACCAAAATGCGACATAAACAAGCTGCGCCGTAAAATGGGAATGGTGTTCCAGCATTTCAACCTCTTCCCTCACCTTTCCATTCTTGAAAACATCACTCTCGCTCCGATAAAGCTTCTCAAAACAGACAAGGCTGAAGCCGAAGCGAAAGCTATGGAGCTTCTCAAGAGAGTAGGTCTCCCCGACAAGGCAGACGCTTTTCCGTCTCAGCTTTCCGGCGGTCAGAAACAGCGTATTGCAATTGCGCGTGCGCTTGCTATGAATCCCGACGTTATGCTCTTTGATGAGCCTACATCGGCTCTCGACCCCGAGATGGTCGGCGAGGTTCTCGACCTCATGAAGGAGCTTGCCGAGGACGGCATGACGATGGTTGTCGTAACACATGAAATGGGCTTTGCGCGCGAGGTTGCAAACAGGGTTCTTTTCATGGACGACGGACGTGTAATCGAGCAAGGAACACCCGAAGAGATTTTCACATCTCCCCAAAACGACCGCACAAAGCAGTTTTTGCAGTGTGTTCTTTAATTCGGATAAGTATTTTCGGCGGTGCAGTTATTGTGCCGCCGTTATTTTTGAACTATTTCTTAATTCTTCGGAAAAGCTCTTGATTTTCGGAGCACTATATGATATAATAATGACTAATCTGCATAGAAATATTAAGCAGAAATATTTTATTCGGGAGTTGATCTTCTTTTATGGGCGATGACAGTTTACAGGTAATCATTTTGATTATTCTCATATCAATGTCAGCCTTCTTTTCCGCAACAGAGACAGCGTTTACCTGTGTAAACAGAACAAGGATTATGACGCTTGCTCAGGACGGAAACAAAAAAGCAAAGTCGGTAATGCTTGTATGCGACAACTACGACAAGTTTCTTTCTACGACGCTTGTCGGAAACAACATCGTAAACATTGCCGCATCCTCAATCGCCACAATAGCATTTACTAAGTGGCTGCACGGAAGCAACGAGCTTGGAGCTACGGTCTCGACTGTAGTTATGACAATACTGATTCTGATTTTCGGTGAAATTTCCCCTAAAAGCCTTGCAAAAGACTTTTCTGAGGAGTGGACAATGAAAGTTGTCGGAATAGTGCGCTTTCTAATGATTGTACTCACTCCCATTACTTTCGCTTTCTCGCGCTGGAAGGCTCTGCTTTCCAAGGTATTCAAGAAGGGCGACGCTGCGACAGTAACCGAAGATGAGATAATAACCATGGTTGATGAAGCTCAGAACGACGGCGAGATAGACGAACACGAGGGTGAGCTTATCAGAAACGCGATTGATTTCGGTGATCTTGAAGTCTCGGAAATTCTCAAGCCGAGAGTCGATATCGTTGCAGTTCCGGTTGATATGCCGTTTGAAGACATTATGAAAACCTTCAAAAGCAGCGGCTTTTCGAGACTTCCCGTATACGATGACACCATAGACAACATTATAGGCGTTATTCACGAGAAGGATTTCGGACGTTTTCTCCACGAGGGCCGCAAAAACATAAAGAGCATAATTAATAAGCCCCTGTTTATCACGGAAAGCACGAAGATTTCAAAGCTTCTGCGCAAGCTGCAATCCGAAAAGACGCACATAGCAATTGTTGTTGACGAGTACGGAGGAACTGCCGGTCTTGTAACTCTCGAGGACGTTCTCGAAATTCTCGTAGGTGAGATTTGGGACGAACACGACAAGGTTGTGCCCGATTACAAAAAAATAGGCGAAGACACCTACATAGTGAACGGCACATCGTCGCTCATGGACATTGAGGACATATACGTATTCCCCGAGGAAACGTATGACGACAACGTCACGGTGAACGGTTGGGTTCTCGAAAACCTTCAGAAAATGCCCGAGGTCGGCGACACCTTCGATTTTGAAAACCTCACGGTTGAAGTTCTTGAAGTAAAGGACAGACGTGCCGAAAAGGTAAAGCTCACAGTCAACAAGGTTGATACGGACGAAGAGGATTCCGGAGAGGCCGAGAACGATGAAAACGTTAAGCACTCCGTTGAAGAGCCCGACGACGCTCCCCTTGCAGAGGCTGTTTCCTCAAAATAAGCTTATGATACGTAGTTTACCCCCACCGAACGGTCAATTCCGCTCGGTGGGGGTTTTTAATACTGTTATATTCTCTTTCTGCAACCGTCGATGCGTATGACCTGTCCGGATATGTACGCCGCCTCATCACCTGCCAAATAGCATATCAGGCTAGCATTTTCACGGTCACTGCCCGTGCGCCCCATATAAGACAGTTCGTTTTCGATTGTGTGGTTTATATCAGAATTTTCCGACGGACTTACGGTTCCCGGTGCTGTTGCGTTAACGGTTATTCCGTATTCGGCATACTCCTTTGCGAGAGCGGAGGTAAGAGCGTTAATCGCCCCCTTGGTTGCCGAGTAATGTGCCATGTTTGCATTACCGAACACTCCGGCAACGGAGGAAACATTTATTATTCGTCCGAAACGGCGTTCAATCATTCCCGGAAGCACTGCTTTGGTAAAGTTCACCGTTCCCATTACGTTTATGTCAAAATAGCGCCGCCATTCATCGTTTGAAACCTCAAGGAATGAGTTACAACAACGCCACACTGCCGCATTGTTTACGAGTATATCAACCTTTCCGAAAGTCTCTGTAACCTTTTTTGCAGTAGCTGACACCTCGTTCTCCTTTGACACGTCGCAGGTGAAGGTTTCAATACTTCCGTCCGGAAAATCACCTGACGTTTTAAGTTTAAAAAGAGCCTCTTCATTCACATCAACCGCGGCAACCTTTGCGCCGTTTGCGGCAAACAACATGGCTGTTGCTCTGCCGATTCCTACCGCCGCTCCTGTTACCAACGCAACCTTATCTGAAAAATCCATAGTTTCAACCCTTTCCGTTGTATTTTTCGTGAATATGATATCACATTCTTTTTGTTCTGTAAAGGTTAATTCCGATATAATGTTTATCAATATTGATAAAAGAGCGGCATTCGGTATTGACAATGAGCGTTATTTTTTGTATAATTGCATCGGGTGGTGATTGCTTGGACAGATTTATTATTATGGATTTTGTAAGTATTCTCAATGTAAACGACGATAAGGGACGTGTTACGGAATTTGAGAGCCGTTACTCGGACTGCTTTATTATAACGCTTGACGGAAAAATACAGTTCACCTTCGATAATACCTCGCTTATCGCCGACATTAACACTCCGGTTTATCTGCCCAAAGGGCTGAAATACAGAAACACGTGTCTTGAAAGCGCAGAGAGCATAGTTGTGAATTTCCACACCTCGGCTACAGACAAAATGCCGCGGAATTTACGCCGCATTGAAAAAAGCGTTGCGTTAAAATACAGCGAAAGAATATGCACCTACTCTGAATCCTCCGATTCTTCGCTTTTACTTTACAGTGAGCTTTATTCGCTTGCGGCGTTGCTGCTAAAGGACGACACGCATTCGTCGCCGCAGAAAAGCATAGTTAATTCGGCTATCTCTTTCATAAATGCAAGCTACGAAAAACCTTCACTCACGGTTAATGACATTGCCTGTCACTGCGGAGTAAGCGAAATATACCTGCGCAAACTGTTTAATTGCCTTGTCGGTAAATCACCGTATGCGTTTCTCACCTCCGTCCGCATGAATGCCGCCTACCTTCTCTGCCTTGAAAAACGGCCTGTAAAGGAAATTGCGGTGCGAGTCGGATATTCGGACGTATACCCTTTTAGCAGAGCTTTCAAAAAGCACTTTGGTTTTCCGCCGTCCGAAACATAAAAGACAAATATCGCAGATACAACAAACACTGTATCTGCGATATTTCATATTCAAGCCTCCTTTTACTCCCCTGTTTCGGAGGACACGCGGTTTATTTCCGGTGATTTTGAGTCAAGTCTTTTCAGCAGAACGACAAGCGTTATTCCGGCGGCAACCGCCATTACAGCCTCTGCTATAACCTGAGCATACGGCAGTCCGTAAAGCGGAATTGCGGCGTTGAGAATATACATAAGCGGTATTTCAAGCACGGGCTTGCGGAGTATTGCAAAGATAAGCGACTGTACTCCGTAACCTGTCGCCTGGAAAACATGAACTGCAAAGAAGTCCATTGCGAGAAGGGGTTGAACAAAGCAATATGCTCTCAAAAATGCAACGCCGTAAGCAACTGTTGCTGAATCTTCAATAAATGCGTGCATGAGTCCGTCGGCAAAGAAGAACATTCCGAGAGCGGTAAACACAAGCACAGCCTCCGAAATCACGAGAGTGAATGTCATGGCGCACTTCATTCTCTTGCGGTCGCCGCTTGCGTAATTGTAGCTGATAAGCGGCATTACTCCCTGCGTCATGCCCATTGCGAGGTACATGGGGACTAAATTTATCTTGGAGCATATTCCCATTGCGGCAAGTGCCTCCGCCTGATAGGGTGCGGCAAGGTTATTGAGAACGGTGCTACCGACAACGTTCAAAAGATTCTGTATCATTGCCGGCACACCGACAGCAAACACACCGCCGACTATTGCTCCGTTAAGTGTCATATACCTCGGCGAAACCGATATACAGGTGGATTTGCGCTTCACCATAAGGTAAACGCAGAAATACAAAAGCGCAAAGCAGTTTGAAATGAAAGTTGCAAGTCCCGCACCGGCAGAGCCCATATTGAGTCCCGACGGCAGAATGAATATCGGGTCGAGTACAATATTCATAAGGCATCCGCTCATTGTGCCGATACTTGCGTGAAGCGCCGCTCCCTCCGAACGGACAAGATATCCCATTACGACGTTCAGAATAGACGGCACGGCACCCACACAAACCGTCCACATAAGGTATTCACGAGTTGCCTCTGCCGTGGCGGCATCCGCGCCGAGAACCTTTAAAAGCGGCGTATTGAAAACCGTACAGCCGAGCGAGAAGAGCAAACCGCAGACTATTGCGCCATAGAATGAAAAAGCCGAGGTTTTCTTTACAGTTTCAAAGTCTTTTCGTCCGAGAGCACGCGACATCATGCTTGAGCCGCCGACGCCGAATAGGTTATTCACGGCGTTAAAGGCGAGAATAACGGGTGCGGCAAGAGTGACAGCCGCCGTCTCTACCGGCATATTCAGCATACCGACAAAATAGGTGTCGGCAAGGTTATACAAAATCGCAACAAGTGAGCCTATTACCGTCGGTATGGAAAGCGATGCCACGGCAAGAGGAATCGGTTTTCGCTCAAACAGTTCTTCTTTTGACTCATTTTTACTCATATTTTCTCCAAAGGGTTCCAAGCTCCGTTTACAACCGACAGAACCACTCCGCACAATGGCGAAATGGTTCTGAAGTACAACTAAAACTCTGAAATATGTTCTGACTTTGCCGCAGTCTTTTATGCGAGGTAAGCCTTGAGATTTGCGGGGATCTTCTCGACTTCAACGGAAGCCGTAAGAACAAAGTTTACGCTCTGCTTTTCAAAGAGAGGCGCTGCCTTTTCAACAAAAGCGTCGAAGCCCTCAATGTCGTTCTTGCAAATCTTGAGCGCGGAGTCTATAAACACATCCGTCAAATCGTAGTTGGAAGCAAGTACACCGCATACGAAGCCGTAAAGCTTCTCCCAATCGTCAACCCCGTACTCCGAAACATCTATAAGTCTTACCTGATTGTCAATTTCATGTATGAGCTTTGTACCCATTTCAATACAAACAACGTTTCCCTTTGTGTCTTTCTGGGCGTTGTTGACCATAGCGATCAAATTCTTGGTTTTACCCGAGCCTTTGAGACCTGCGAATACCTTAAGCATAATGCTGCCTCCTTAGAAGTGATATTTGATACATTCCCTGTATCTTGACTACATTATACACCCAAAAGTAAAATAAATCAATAGGTTTTGTCAAAATTGAATGCGATTTTTGACATTTAACATTTAAGTAACAAAATACATAAAAACGCCGGAGGACGAAATGTCCTCCGGCGTCACGGAGCATTTGGTTTATGCGATTACATTCTTGCTTCGAGTTCCTTCTTTGCGTCTTCATAGCCGGGCTTGCCCAGCAGTGCGAACATATTCTTCTTGTACGCCTCAACGCCGGGCTGATTGAACGGGTTTACACCGAGGAT
>CAKSUT010000017.1 GCA_934502885.1 uncultured Eubacteriales bacterium
ATAAAAAAAGATATATTCAGAACAGAAATTTTTGATTAGGCATTGAAATATTTTCAAAGGCACGGTATAATTAAAATGGTAATTGTATGGATAATGGCGCTATGGAGAACTTTTTTGGCAGATTAAAGGTTGAAATGTTTTATTGCGAGAAATTTGAAAGCGTTAACTCTTTCATTGATGAATTAAAAAGATATATCGATTATTACAACAACAAAAGAATTTCTATGAAACAAAAAGGAATGAGTTCGGTGCAATACCGAACTCATTCACTAGCAAGGTGATATTTAATTTTTTCTGAACTTTGGGGGTCACTTCAAAAGTGTGATAGGCGTTACTTACAGAATTTTTCGTTGTAAATTTCCATAAGCTCATTTAATCTTTCATTCTGCTTAACCCATTGTGCCGTGACGGGTACCCCCGTCTTTTCGTCAATGCAGTTACCAAAGGCGAGGATTTCATCATCGGTCGCGTAAACTCTCAGCATCTCCTTTATATAAAATCACCCGTTACAAGCAGAAGCGGTGTGTCCTTAACGGGCATATCGTTAATCCGATATACTCCGTGCCCCTTTCTTTCAATCATTTCCTCGGGTATTTCGTAAATACTTCCGTCCATAACGTCAACAACCCTGAATTTATCATATTCCGTAAAGAATACCATTTTTGTTACCGTGTCAACCGATGTTGTGAGAATATTTGACGGATACCAATACGCAAATACTCTTCCGCTTTTATTCTTAAATCCTCCCGTAACAACCTGAGTTCTTTTCAAGTCATGATCCATTGTTAAAGCGGATTCCATATTCCAGAACATCAGCGGCATTTTGCACAGTTCAAAATCTCCGGCAAATATCGAACAGATATTCTGCAACGTATAATACGACGGCTTTTTATAATATGTACCGACCGATTTTCCGTTTTCGTCAAACTCCGCACCAAGTACTCCGAAATAGCCGTAATCAAGATATGAGTTTGTATCACCTACAGTTCCGTTCAGAGCCTCAATCATATCCATACACGAAAAATATGATGTAAAATGCACTCCCGACATCAAATCCGCAATTGTATGACGTGCAAGCTGTTTTGCCTGAATCTCCTCCGTCCAGCCGGCAGAACATAGTGCACCGTGACCGCCTGTTCTTGACTGTGAGCCTGACTCGCCCTGAATAAGACAGATTTTCGGATTGTAATAATGCGCAAGCTCTGTAAATGCCTCTACCGTTTCAAAAACCTTTGTTTCATCGTTTGTATATTCATGAAACGATACGAAATCAAGATAATCACCCATGCCCGTTTCAAATGCCTCGCTTAAATATGCCAAATTTTTTGAACATATAACTCCGCCTATAACCTTTGCATTCGGGTTTACCTCCTTGATGTACTTGCCCGTATCACGGGTAAACAGACCAAGCTCCGTTGCATTCGGACCGTGCTTCCAGCACCATTGGCCGTCAGGCTCGTTCCATACCTCGTAATAATTAACTCTGCCCTCAAAGTGCTTTACAAACGCTTTAACATAGCTTTCCCAGCCTTTTTTCTGCTCGTCCGTGAAAATTGGCGGACAGCCCACGGCTCCGAATACCTTTTCGGCTTCTTTGTTGTATATGGCATTCCCATAGCAAAGGCACACCCACGGTTCAATTCCTCTTTCGACAAAGTTATTTACGATTTTATCAATCCATTCAAAATCATAAACCCCCTTTTCCTTTTCGGTTCTCGCCCAGCCGCTTTGAAGCCTTGCCCATTTTACACCTGCCTCGGCCACCTTGTCATATGCCTTCTCGGGGTCAAAAACGTCACGGTCAAGCTTTTCAAACCCTAAGCCGATTTTTGATTTTTTTATATCCTTTGAATTCTTCGGTATTATTTGACCGACCTTTTTCAATTTGCTTATCATAGCTCAATCCTCCTGTAAATTTCGGGTACAATTTTATTTGTATACTCCCATTCGTTCATATCTATATCATCAAACAACCCACAGTGCATCGGAACGGCTTTTATGTTCAGCCTTTCGCAAAAGTGCTTTGCATCTGCCATATTCATATTGTTTCCGACTCCGTTTACCGGCAGAAACACGCAGTCAATATCGTTCGGAATATCATCAAATATTTCCATATTGTACAGCGTATCACCCGTAATATAATATTTTTTTCCCTCTGCACACAGAATAAAACCTATTGCGCAATCGTCCGAATGTTCGGCTTTTACGGCGGTAAACCGTACTTTGCCCTCCGTCCATTGAGTATGGCGGTTGAACATAACATAATTATTGTTTCCGCCGAACTTACGAACCTCTTTCCATGCGTTCCCCGATGCCAATACGCATACCGATGAATTCTCACCAAGATAATGCGCAAGCGTTTCGGGGTCTGTATGGTCAAGATGATTATGTGTAAGTACAATGATGTCGGGTTTGATTTTTAAAAATGCTTCGTCAACCGCAATACGCCGTTTGTTTTTCGGTTCTATCTTTACCACGCTGTCCGAAAGATACGGGTCGATCATGATAATTTTATCGCTCGTTTCAAACATCAGTCCTGCCTGACCCAGCCATGTGATTTTCATATACACACTCCTTCTTTTAATTTCTTATAAACATAATAGCATAATCTTTAAATAATATCTATAATTATCTTACTGTTTTTTTTTAGAAATATTACTTTTGCAAATATAAAAGAGCTGATTGGCTTTAGATGCAGAACGCACGAAATTAAATAAAAAACTTTTTACCCTGTCCAATGGTGTATATTGGTACTTCAATCTCTTTTCATTCAAAAAGTCATTTACCATATTTGCTGATATTTGATATACAAATAACCCACCGAATTTTCCTTGATAATGATTTCTGTAAAGTGAATTATATCGCTTAATTGTTGCATAGGCTCTCGTTGCCGGAGCTTCGGTTGTAATAAACTCATCAAAAACTTGGCTTAACAGTGATAAGGAACTAATTCAAACTTATCACTGTTAAGCCAAGGGTTTTGAGCTTTTTTGTGGGCAGCGGGCAAGCATTTTTATCAAAAGTCTTCATTTGCCCGCAAGGAGCAAAAATACACATAAATACAAAAAACACGATTAGTTAAAATCAGCTAATCGTGTTTCGCGCTTTTATTCCTTTTCAAAAACGTCTTTTCCGAGACCGCACGTGGGACATACCCAATCCTCGGGTACTTCCTCCCAAGGCGTGCCGGGAGCTATTCCGTTATCGGGGTCGCCAATCTCGGGATCGTAGACGTATCCGCATGGACATACGTATTTTTCCATAGTGTTTCTCCTTTGCAGTCGTTAGAAAATCAGCCGAAGTATCTCTTGAGCATTCCCTCAAAGCCTTTTCCGTGTCTTGCCTCGTCCTTTGCCATTTCGTGGACGGTATCGTGAATTGCGTCGTAGCCGAGTTCCTTTGCTCTCTTTGCAAGCTCAAACTTTCCGGCTGTTGCGCCGCACTCAGCTTCACTTCTGAGCTCGAGGTTCTTCTTTGTGGAGGGTGTTACCACCTCGCCGAGAAGCTCCGCAAACTTTGCTGCGTGTTCAGCCTCTTCGAGTGCTGCCTGAAGGTAGAATGCGCCTACCTCGGGATAGCCCTCTCTGATTGCCTGACGGGACATTGCGATGTACATTCCGACCTCCGTGCATTCGCCCTCAAAGTTTGCCTTGAGTCCTGCGTAAACCTCGGGATCTACCTTGTCCTTTGCGCCGACGCCGATGACGTGTTCGCAGACGTAGTTGAGACCGCCTTCCTTTACTTCGGTGAACTTGGAGCCGGGAACTCCGCACTGGGGGCACTTTTCGGGGGGATTTTCTCCTTCGTAAACATAACCGCATACGGGACATACAAACTTTTTCATAATCGTTTTCTCCTTTACAATATATTTTTTTTGATTTACTTATTTATTGTATCCAAGGCAGCCTTTGCAGACTCCCGAGTAGTACACGTTCTTTTCTTTAACGAGAAAATCTTTGAGGTTCTCGTTGTCTGAATCCTTTTCGGGTACATCGTATACCTTGCCGCACCTTTCGCACTTGAAGTGTCCGTGAAACGCCGTATTGAAATCGTACCGCAGTTTGTCCTCCTCTATGGTCAGCTCCGCGATAAGACCGGCTTGCCTGAACAGCTTCACAGTATTGTACACCGAGGTTTTCGAGAGCGTCGGTATCTCTTTTTCGAGTCCTTCGTAAATCTCGTCTGCCGTGGGGTGTATTCGGTTTTTGTCAAGGTATTCGAGAACCTTTATTCGGATATGGGACGGCTTGACGCTCTTCTCTGTGAGCATCGTCATATATTCCACATTTCGCACCGCCTCTCTGCAATTGATTTTGCTTTGTACTTAGTACAACGTTATAATAACACAAAGATTGTAATTTGTCAAGAGAAATTTGAAAATTCGGTTGTAAACGTTTTGTGAACGAAATCGCCGCCGGAACGCAAAATCCCGGCGGCGCAAATCAATGCTATTCTTTTGTAAGTGACGTTTCGTCTTATCGGCGCGCACTCTTACAGCCACTTCTTCTTTTTGAACAGCCGCACAAGCAGTATCACGATAACCGCGCTGACCGCTATCACGGCAGGGTAGCCGTATTCAGACTCAAGCTCATGCATGCCGGCAAAGTTCATACCGTACCACCCGGTGATGAGAGTGAGAGGAAGAAAGATCGCCGTTATGACCGTAAAGACTTTCATGAGCTCGTTTTGCCTTATCGAGAGCTGAGATCTGTACGACTCACCCATTCGGTCAACTATCTCGCAGAGGCTTTCGATCTCACGCAGATATCTGTCGGTACGGCGTCCGAGTATTGAAAGGCGGTTTACGGTTCTCTCGGAGAAAAGGTCGTTGTCGTTCGCGGTCATCTCGTCGAAAATCGAGTCAAGCTGTTCGTAGTACCGCTTGAAGCGCAGAAGCTTTCTCCTGTACGACGTTATCTTTTCAGCAGCTTCCTTTTCGTCCTCTGACAGAATTCTGTTCTCGCTTATGCCGAATTCCAGTTCGTACTTGTCGAGAACATCCATGTCGCCCTTTAAAAGGCGCACGAAGAAAGCGTAGAGAAGCGTTTCGTTTTCGCAAGTCTCGGTTTCGTCGGCAAGAACCTGTGACAAAAGCTTTTCGACGCGTCCCTTTGCGTCGTCGCTTTCGCAGAAGAAGAAAAGGTCTCTTCTGTCAAGGTAAATTATAACTTTCGGCGACCGCACGTCGCTTCCCTTTATGTCGCAAAGGTCGAACGCCAAAAGGTCGAAGCTCTCCATGCACTCAAAGCTCTCTATCTGCTTCTCGGCGATGTATGAGAAGACCTTTTCGTCGATATAGTCGGCAACCTCGCCTATATCCGCAAGCTTCAGCACATTTCTCATTTCGATTTCACCTCCGTTTTTTACCGCAAAGGCGGTACATACCTAATCTCTATCCGGTCAGTCGAGAAGAGCCATCTGCTGCTTATAGCAGTGTCTGAAGTAGATAATCTCGGCAATCGCCGTTATCGACCATGAGAACACATAGAGAAGATAGAGCGACGCTATCGTTCCGAAGAAAGCGAACACCGTATAGACCCACACTATTCTGAAAACGCACGAACCCATGACAACGATAATCGTCGGTACAACTGTCTTTCCGAGTCCGCGCGAGGCGGCGATGGTGCAGTCCATAAACGCCGACACCGCATACGAGAAGCCCATTATGCGAAGCTTCTCCATGCCGGCGGAAATAACCGCTTTATCGGGCGTGAAAATCAAGAGGAATATGTCTCCGAACACAGCGAAAAGTGCGCCGAGAACCGCCGCTATGCCGAACGAATACGCAAGGCAGATAAGATAGCTCTTTATTACCCTTTCCTTCTTTCCTGCGCCGTAGTTCTGGCTCATAAAGCTTGAGCAAGCCATATAGAACGCCGCCATTACGTCATAGACGACGTTATCCGCATTGGACGCGGCAGAGTTGCCCTCGACCATAACGGCGTCGAAGGTGTTGACTCCCGACTGTATAAAGAGGTTTGCAATCTGAAATATTGCATTCTGGAGTCCCGAGGGGTAACCGAGTATGACCGTCTTTTTCACGTATTTGAAATTGAAATTTTCACGTGCAATTTTCAGTGCATAGTCGCCGTGCGAACGCACGAGGAAAACCACGACAAGGATCGCCGAGAGGTACTGCGATATGATACTCGCAAGCGCAACTCCCGAAACGCTCATTTTGCAGACGATTACGAAAAAGAGGTTGAGCATTACGTTGAGCACTCCTGCGCAAAGGAGAATGATAAGCGGTTTTTTGGTATCGCCTGCGGCACTGTAGACGGCGTTTCCGAAGTTGTACATCGCAAGAGCCGGCATGCCGAGAAAGTAAATTTTTATGTAAAGCACCGCACCGTCTAAAAGCTCCGGCTTTGTCCCCATAAGCACAAGGAGCGGCTTTGAGACGGCAAGCCCGACGGCGAGTATGAGTATACCCGTGAAAAGGCAGACAACCGATGACGACAGCACTGCCTCACGGACGTCCTTCTTTCTGTCAGCACCGAGAAACCTTGCCACAAGCACGTTTGCACCGTTACTGACGCCTATGAGAAAGCCCGTGAAGAGAGCGACCATTATTGAGGTTGAGCCTACTTCGCCGAGAGCCGCCGCACTGGAAAATCTGCCGACGACGGCGATATCCGCCATGTTGAAGAGAACCTGCAAGAGGTTTGTGAGCATGAGGGGGACACTGTAGATGAGTATATTTTTGCCGAGACCGCCCTCGGTGAGGCTGAGAGTATGCTTTGCGTGACTCATGATGAGCTGCCTTTCCGTGCCGAACGCCGAGCAAGAAGCCCGGCGCAGATACTGTACAGAATATTAAGTCCGTGCGTGCGCAAAGGAATCGTCAAAATTTAAGCGAGGCGGGACTTTTTGAGGAAGGTCATTACCGCCTTTGAAACGGCAGAGCCTGCAACCGCTCCGACAATCGCCTCGACAAGACCGTTGAGCCCGACGAAAGCGATAAAGAACACCCATATCGTATCGGTGGCGACACCCCAAGAACCCATCTGAGAGAGAAAGACGTCGTTCCTCCAGAAGAAAACGACTACGCAGCCGATGAAAAAGAGCGTGTTGAGGAGCGCTGTGGAGAGGCAGGCGGCAACGTACGGAAGCACACCGTTCGTTCCTCTTTTTCTTGTGAGTACTCTGAAGATAAGACCTGCGAGATATCCGCAGAGTATACGGGGGACAAGACAGGTGAATAGGGTCAGCGGAAAATTCAGTCCGAGAAGAAACTCACCGAACGCAGAACCCGTGAAGCACTGAATGAAGCTCGTTATTCCGAAGATGCCGCCGAGGACGGCGCCGCCGACAGGTCCGAGTACGACCGCTCCCACTGCGACGGGTATAATCATAAATGTTATTTCAATCGCTCCGGCTTTAAGATATCCGAGCGGAGTAAAGGCAAGTATAAGTTCTATTGCGGCAAGTATCGCATACTGCGTAAGCTTTCTTATGTCAATTCTGTTTGCACCGTTTACGGTATTTCCCATTTCATCAATTCCTTTCGTTTAAAAGCTTCTGTAAACGTTCTCCGTTCATGCCATAAGTATACCATTATTCTTCCCCGTTGTCAAGCCGAAAATTTCAGGAATGCGGATTTTACAAAACGGTAAAAATAAGGCGTTTCGCCCCTCCTTCACACCGCAAACAACAGCAGTAAAAGCATGGCAGTATTTTGTGCAGAACGCCGAATTTTAACAAATCATACTTTGGTATGATGACAAAGCGGAAATAGTGTGATACAATGATACGGTGCCATCGGTATCATATGTTATAGGAAACATTTTTTACCAAAGGAAGGATGAACGCAATGCAGAAAAGAATTCTCAGTATGCTTCTTTGACTCACGATGATAATCGGACTTGTGCCGATAAGCGCATCGGCAGAGGACGAACACATTGATGCGGAAACAGTCGAAACCGTCGAAGAAGTGCCGTCCGAGGACAAAGCAACTGAAGAAGCAAACCCCGAGGACACAAAGACTCCGGAAGAGTCCGAGACAATCGAGACTCCCGAAAGCTCCGACAAAGAAGCCGGAGAAACGAAAGAGTCCGAGGTCTCCGAAGCAAGCGGCGAAAACGGCAAATCCGAAGACTCTGCCGACATACAGAACGCCGACGAGGACCCCGAGGTTTCTCTTGCGGCAGCGGCCGCAACGGCAGAAATTAACGGCGCAGTAAAATCTTACTACGACATTGTCGAGGCTTTTGATGCGGCGCAGAGTTCGACTATGCCCTCCACAATAATACTCGAAGACTTTGCTGATTTAGGCACAGGCAACATCGTCATCTCCAAGGACTGCGAAATTTACCTTGACCTCAACGGATATATACTCTCCGGCTCCTACGGAGAAGAGGAGGACGGCATGATTGTTCTCGGCGGCGACGGCAATCCGAATATTACGCTCACGATAACGAGTTCATACGGAGGCAGTGACGGCAAAATCACAAACAAAAGCGGAAACGGCAATACCTCGGTTATTCGTGTTGCTTCAACCAATGCAAAGCTCAACATCTATGACGGTACACTTGAACGCATCGGATACAACGCCGAAGCTTATTCTGCGGCTGTTATTGACGTTGCTTTCGGAAGCGCTGAGATTTCCGGCGGAACAAGAGACGATGACGGAAATGTTACCGCCGAGGGCGACTTTACGATAACCGACAGCTCGGAGATTAAAAACGGTATATTATCAAGTGTAACGCTTAACGGCGGGGCGCTTACCGTAACCGGCGGCAAATACAATTCATTGTGATATAAATAAATTTTTCAAGAAGGAGAAATACAATATGAACAAAAGAGTTTTGAGCTTGTTTATGGTGCTCGTACTTTGTCTTACGCTTCTGCCCACAGCGGCTTTTGCCGAGGGAGAGGACGTGAGAATATCGGGCGGTGTCATCGGCGGCGGTGAGACCGGTGGCGAGGGCGGTGGAGTCCTTGTACCGCCCGGCGGTTCGACCGGCGAAGGCGGCGGCACGTATATTCTCGGAGAAGACACGCGGACGGAGATCTGGTGCGTAAGCAAGCCCGATTCCATTGGCCGCAGCTATGACGGCACGACGAACGGCGACACAATTTCGCTCGGCACGCTGGGTTTCACAGACGGCGAAAATTCGTATACGCTCACGGAAGGAACAGACTTTACCGCCAAGAGGACGTTTGATTCTGCGGACGCAGGTGATCGTACCGTCACTGTGGAAATTGCGCTGATCGGCGAAGCCGCGAATAAGTACAAGCTCAAGGCAGGTGAAGAAACGTTTACGATCGGCGGTACCATCAACAAGGCCTATCCTAACTTGACCGTATCTCTTTCCAAGACGACCTGCACGGTGGGCGAAACGCTCCTGCCGCTGTTGTCCATAAGCGGTGTGCAGGAAGATGCTGCGGTGACGTACTACTATGCTCCGTTGAATTCCGGATATTTGGAATTTGAAGGCACTGAGATCGTTCCTGAGATCAACGAGAACACTGCAATCAGCGAACCCGGCACATATTATGTCTACGCCAAGACCGGCCCGACCCGGAACTATGAAGAGGAACGGTCAACAACCGTGGAACTTACGGTCACCGAACCTGCGGCTGCTTCGGTGATAAAAGCCAATGGCACGGATGAAGTCACATACAAATCCCTCCCGGCAGCACTGGACGCGGCACAGGACGGCGACACCGTCAAGCTGCTGGCGAACCATACGACAAATTGGAGCGATGTCGAAGCGGGTGAGTATTCCACTTTGGCGGTCATCAAGAAAACCTTGACGCTCGACCTGAACGGCAGGACGGCGGATTATCTCGAAGTGGGCGAGGTGGTTCCTGACGAGGAGGGCGGAATCCTTGAATCCACCGACGGCAACCTGACCATCGCAGATACCAGCCAGGGGGGCACCCCCGGCACAATCAACGATCTCAATTTTGTAAAAGGTACACTGGAGATTCAGAGCGGCCAGCTTGGATATTATGAAGACGGCATTAAAGGGGGACTTACCTGTAACGGGAACAGCGGCAGCGTGACCATCAGCGGCGGCACGGTGCTTGGCCTCACGGTGGGCGAGGGCGCTTCCGTCACCGTCTCCGGCGGCTCAGAACACGGGGGGCACTGGTACAACTACAGTACGCTGACGATCACGGGCGGTGCGTTCACCAATGTAACCTTCCATAACATCAGCGGAAAAACCGCTATCAGCGGCGGCACGTTCGGTTCGCTTCAGAACTTCGACAACGCCTCCTACCTGATTGCGCCTATGTACCTGCTGGCGCCGGGTCATGCCTTCTACAAGGACAATACAGTGCAGGACGGCAATGCAACGGAGCTGGCCGACGTAACCGTCAAGGAGCACACCCACACCATGGTAGACAACAAGTGTGCCTGCGGCTATACCTGCGACCATTCAAACGGTTTTACTGATGAGGGCAAGTGCAAGGACTGTGGGATGCTGCTCGCGGCTGTCATCGGCGAAACCTATTATACCGATGTGAAGTCTGCGCTGGATGCGGCAACTGACGGTCAAACCGTCAAGCTGCTGTCAAACGGGATGCTGCCTGACGGCATATATGTCAGCAAGACTCTCACGCTGGATCTGAACGGACGTAGTCTGAGTGGGTACAGCTTGAATGTCGGCGGCCTTACGGCTACGAGCCAGGTTCGCACCGGTAAACTGACGGTCATTGACAGCAGCGGCGGCAACGGCGCGGTGGGAGTGAGCGTGCGGGACGGCGGTACGCTGGTATTCAATCCGGAGAATGACCATACCACTTTGCTCCAGCTGGAGGTTTGGGGCGGCAGAGTCGAGCTGTACGGCGGAAAGATTTCGAGAAACGGTCTGCGGCTGAATAATAACATCACATTGGGCAATCTGCTTCCCGGAAAAGTGGGGCTTACTTACTACCGTGGCGACACGCAGCTCACGCTGGAGGAAGCCGCTTCCCAGACCTGCGATCTGGTGGTAAAGTCGTGCAGCCACGGCGGCAAGAATGGCTTTGACGAAAGCGCCACTACCTGTCCATACTGCAACGCGCCTGCGGTGGCTGAAACAGCCTTGAACAATGGCGAGGGCGGCGGTCTGTGGCGGAGATTTGCCAATTTACAAACGGCCATTGATGCAGACAGAGACGGTGGCTCAGAACTCCGGCTACTGACCGACGTGACCGGAAATTACACCATCGACGGCACGCAGGACACGGGACTTGACCTGAACGGCCATTCCATCAAGGGCACGGTGACGGTCAAGGGCATCAAGGGTGACTATATCACCACCACCTTGAGCAATACGCAAAACACGACCACAGCCAGCATTGATAAAGTCGTTGCTTTCGATGGTGCGGAACTCGCCGGGTCGGGTTATCCTGCCGTGATCGGCACATTGACGTTGGCAGAGGGCGCGACGTGGAAAACGATTCTGAATGACACAGCACTTGGATACAAGGTGCTCAACACGGACGGCACCCACAAGTGGTATGCCCGGGATGATGTCAAAGGCTCGCAGTTGAACAATGTTATCATCAATAGACTGCCCATCACATCCAAGACCCTGTATCTGAAGGTCGATGGCAAGAACCTGACCGGCAGCTCGCCGAAGGCGGAGCGCGGCACGACCGTCCAGCTCTGCGCCAGCTGCAATGCGAAGGACGTGACGGTGACATTCTCCATCCTGAAGACGGGCGAAACGACTCCCATCACCTTGACGGAGCCGAGCTATGCCGGTGGGAAGTATACAAAAGATTACTCCTTCGATACGATCGGAAAATACAGCATTTATTTCACGGCTACCAAGGACGGCTATACGGTGACGAGCACCACCAAAAAGCTGACCGTCACCAAGCTGGACCTCAGCAATGCCGAGATTACATTTCCCGATGGCAATGAAGCTGCCTTTAATTATGTGATCGCGACCGGTGTGCCGACGTTTATCGTGATGTACAACGGCAAAGAGCTGGAAAAGGACAAGGATTTCACCATTGCCGGCGGCGATAGTTTCTCCGGTGTAGGCCCCTGTACGCTGACCATCAAGGCAACAGACAGCGGCGATTATACCGGAAGCAAGTCTGCCCAATGGAATGTCCGACCGCTCAAAGCAGCAGTCTCGGTCGGAGACATCATTAAGACATACGACGGAACGACGGACCTGCCTGCAAATGCGAAAATCACATTTAAGAGTGCGGACAGCTATTATACCGGTGCTGTGCTTCCGTTGAAGAGCACAGATTATGAGGTGCTCAACGCCCGCTATGATTACGCCGATGCCGGCGAAGAGGAAAAGACCATCTCCTTCACCGTCAAGCTGAAGAATGAGGGCTATGTCTTTGAAGACGGCACGACCCAAAAGGACTTTACGCTGAACGGCGCGGAGCTGGAGGATAATACCTTCAAGATCAACAAAGCTGCTCTGCCGACGGGCTATGAACCCGATAACGGCGGACTGATTGTCAGAAACGGCGTTGCACACACATACACATATGATGTTTCGCAGCTTTTGAAAGAGCTGCCGAACGGATTGAATTACGGAACAACGAGTTATGAACTGGAGAGCATAGGCAGTGTAGACAACGGATACATTGACGACGGCACTGCAAGCATTGATGAGAACGGCATACTCACGCTTCCCATAAAGGAAGTCAAAGTCACCAAGGAGGGAAGCATAGGCACCGTAAAGGTAAGAGTGCTCACGCAGAACTACGATGATTTCTACGTCACCGTAAACGTAACAGCCGCAAACCGCATAAAACCGACAGGCGAACCCACGCTCAGCAGAGACACAATCACCTACGGCGAGCCGAGAAGCAGTATCAAGCTGTCAGGCACTATGCATGACGATACAAATAATGTTGATGTTGAAGGTACGTTTGCATGGAACGGTGCTGATTTCGTTCCGGGTGTGGGCAGTGTGATGAGTGGGTGGACATTTACGCCTGCGGATTCCGGTACATATGCGCCGGTCGAAGGAGCTTCTACATTTAACGTAGAAAAGGCGGCGATGCCCGAGGACGCTGTAACGGCAGTTCCGGCGGCGATATCCGATCTTGTATATCAGATCGACATCTCAACGCCTCAGACGCTTCACACCAAGGGCAAAATCAAGCCCAATCTCGGTACTATGAAGTACACACTGGGCGACCCCGAAAGTGCCGACACAGATTGGTCCGAAGAGCCTGTTGCAAGCCGCGATGCCGGAGAGTATACGGTATACTACAAGATATTCGGCGACGAAAACCACCTTGACTCGGCTTACGGCGAGATAAAGTGCAGCATTGCAAAGTATAAGCTTACGTACAGCGTTGTGTGCCTGCCCAAGGTTTACGACGGCACGACGAACGGCGATCCCAAGAAAATCGATAACGTAAAGTTCTACAGCGATGCTGACAGCTCAAAGGAAATGACCGGTTTCGTGAACGGCACCGACTACACGGTGGACAAAATCGAATACAAGAGTGCAAACGTCGGCGGAAACCTCGGTACTTTGCCTGTTGACGCAACGGTGACACTCAGCCTCATCGGCGATACCGCAGTCAATTACGCATTTGCCGATAACGGCACAGCATCCGGTCTCATTACCCCGGCACCATTTACCGGTATCGACTTCAACAGCTACACCTACGAGATTTGCTACGGCGAAACCACCCCCAGATCCGTTACTCTCACCTATTTCGGCGCGGACAAACTGAACTGCGAAATCGTTTCGACGATGGATGTCGGCAACAATGATATACTCTCGAAGATTGATCTTGTCGACAACTCCTATTTCAACTTTGCTGTCAAAGATGGACTCAAAGGAGACGCCGTCAGCAAGAGCGTCACGGTGAAGTTTAACATTTACTCCAAGGATCACAACTACCGCTCGGAGGAGCTTACATTCACGGTTAAGCTTATCGACAAGGCTACCCCCGATCTTAACGTCAAGGAGATTAGGACCGTCTACAACAACAAGCCTGTTCCGGCAAGCCTCATTGACGGTACTGCGACGATTGACGGACACGAGATCTCCGGTACATGGAGCTGGGAGAACGGCGAATCGCCGACAAATGTGTCGGATAGCAGAGAATACACCGTCCTGTTCGAGCCGACAGATTCGCACCTCTACTACGGCGCAACCGCACAGGTAAATGTAACTGTCACCCCGAGAGACATCGGCGACAAAGACATTACCTTCACATACGGCGAGTCCTTTGTGTACACCGGAAAGGTGATAATTCCGTATATTGACGGTGAATACAAATACGATGAAAACAAGGCGCTCGGGCTTGTCGAGAACAATGACTACACGCTGACATACCCTGAGGATGCGACGAACGTCGGCAAGAAGACGATAACCGTAACCGGTCACGGCAACTTCGGCGGCACGACAGAGCTTGAATACGAGATTACCCCCTGTACTCAGACTCCGCTTATTGACCTTGAGCTTCCGGAGAACGGCTACGTCTATGACGGAACCGATAAGACGCCGTCCGCAACGGTAAAGGTTAACGGCACAGCGCTTACCAAGGGCAAGGACTATGAGCTTGCTTACTCGAACAACAGAAACGCCAATGACGGCGCAAAGGTTACCGTAACCGCCAAAGGAAACTACGGTTTTGAGCCGATTGTCAGATACTTCAGCATAGCAAAGGCCGATTCCGTGATCGATACCGAGCCTGCGTCAAACAGCTTTACCTATGACGCTCTCTCGCACGGACTCTTGATTGAGGGCAAGGCGACCGGCGGCAGCTTCAAGTATAAGCTCGGAGACGGCGGCTGGGTAAGAGATATTCCCAAAGTCAAGGATGCCGGAGAGTACACCGTTTGGTATAAAGTCGCAGGCGACAGCAACCACAATGACACAGGCGAAAAGAGCGTCAAGGTGACAATCGAACGCAAGGACATTGCCGATGCGGATATCGTTCTCGGTCCGTCTCTCACCTACAACACAAAGGAACAGGTGCAGACGGTATTCCATGCCAAGTTCGAGAGATTCAACGCTACCTACGACGTCGAAAACAACCGTGCGACAAACGCCGGCACATACAAGCTGAAGGTCATCGGCACAGGCAACTTCAAGGGCGAGCGTGAGGTTGAGTTTACGATAGCCAAGAAAGAAGTCAAGGCGGCAAGCGTAACGGTCGGCGGCGAATACGTCTACAACGGAAAGGACATCGAACCTGCCGACATTACCGTAAAGGACGGCGAGGATATAATCCCCGACACCGAATACACGGTAAGCTTTGGGGACAACAGAAACGCCGGAACGGCAAAGGTTGCGATAACCAACGCCGAGGGCGGCAACTACATCGTAAACGGCACGGGCGAGTTTGAGATTAAAAAGGCGAATATCACGATAAAGCCCAAGGACATCTTCAAGATTTACGGTGCAGCACCCGAATTTAAGCTTGAAAGCGACAGCGACCTCATCACTGAGGAAGAGCTTGCGGCGTTCGCTTCCTCCGCAAAGTTTACGAGCGAGGGTACGGCAAAGACCGCAAAGGTCATCGACGGCGGCTATGAAATCACGGCAGAGCTTGCCGAGAACAAAACCGACAACCTCATTCTTACGCTTTCCGGCACGGGAATACTCACCGTTGTACCCAAAAAGCTCACAATCACGGTAAACGACGTGAGCCGCATCTACGGCGAACCCAACCCTGAGCTTTCGGTTTCCTACGACGGTTTCATAGACGGTGAGGACGAGAGCGTTCTCGAAGGCACGCTTGTACTCAGGTACAACGACGACATAAACGAAACGACGGCGGTAGGACCTCATGAAAATGCAACGACTGCCTCCGGACTCACCTCCGAAAACTACGCCATAGAGTTCATCCCGGGCAACGTCACGATAACGAAGATTCAGGTCACGGCAGGCACCGGAACCTCGAGAAGCTCGTACATCACAATCAAGTTTGACAAGGCTGTTGTCGGTCTTACGGCGGCTAACTTCAAAGTAACCGACGAAAACGGCGAGATTCCTCTCACAAAGGTATTCGCTTCCTCCGACAACATGACCTACACCTTGAACGGAAGCTTCAGATACGGTACGCCGTACACGGTTGAGATTGATTTCACCGGCGCGGTTGCCGACGCAGCGCAGGAGATTACCAACAAGACTCTCTCCGTCAAGTTCTCACGTCCCGGAAACGGAACCTCGACCGTCAGCCGCTATACCGTAAAGTTTGAGACGAACGGCGCAGGCGCAATACTCTCTCAGACGGTTTCCGAGGGGGCTCTTGTAAAAGAGCCGACCGCTCCCGAGAAGAAGGGCTATGTATTCGGCGGCTGGTACACCGATGAAAAGCTTACGACGAAGTACGACTTTGCGGAGAAGGTAACAAAGAACCTCACTCTCTACGCCGCATGGAAGAAGGCGTCGAACACCGCAAACGAGATAATTCTCACCATCGGTGAAAAGACGGCTCTCGTATTCGGCGTTGAGAAGACAAACGACGCAGCTCCGATAATCAGAAACAACCGCACAATGCTCCCCGCAAGATTCGTTGCCGAAAATCTCGGTGCGGCGGTCGAGTGGGACGCAGAGAACAGAGTTGTGACGATTACGGGCAAACACCTCAAGACAGGCGAGGCGGTAACGATTGAGATTACCATAGGCTCCGACCACGCAAAGGTGAACGGCAAGCTTATTAAGCTTGACAGCGCGGCGTTTATCGAGAACAACCGCACCTACACCCCCGTCCGCTTCATCGCGGAGAACCTCGGCGCGGAAGCCGAGTGGAACGAGGGCGAAAGAAAGGTTATAATCACAAAGCCGTGAAAGTAAAACGCGGCAGGTAACGAGGGAGAAGCACCGCACGCGAAAATGCGTGCGGTGCTTTTTTGTCGGCAGTCAGAGTGTTTGTTTGGTAAAAAAGCACATTTGGGATATAATAATTATCGGAATGTGCATTGACTCTCCAAGGCGGCGGTGATATAATATACACAGTTCACGTATATAAATACAGCTGTTACAGCAGACGGAGGTGCGGCATGAAAACAAAACTCAAGGACAGTGCGATAGTGCTTCTGGGAGTGGCGCTCTGCGGCTTTGCCGAGGGAATATTCCTGTTCAGACAGAAGCTTGTGTCGGGCGGCTTTTCGGGTATCGCCAACATTCTTTTCAACACCATGGGCCTGCCTCCGGCGATGGTCGTTCCCATACTCAACCTCGCAGTGTCGCTTGTTGCTCTCCGCACTCTCGGCAAAAGCTTCATAGTGAAAACCGCCGTCACAAACCTCGCTTACTCTTTTGCGATACAGCTTTTTTCGTCTGCCGCACCGATAACCGACGACCGGCTCACGTGCTGTCTTCTCGGCGGAGCAATAGGAGGTATCGGCACGGCTCTCATAATGAGCAGAGGTGCGACGAGGGGCGGCACGGACATAATAGCGAGGTTCGTACAGAATAAGCGTCCGGAGTTCCCGATAGGGACGTTTCTTCTTGTTCTCGACGGCAGTGTGATTCTTGCGTCGCTTCTCATATTCCGCGAGAGGGAGCTTGCGCTTTTCGGAATGCTTACGCTTATTGTCGAGACGGGAGTCGTGGATATCGTGATACGCCGCTTCAATCGCTGTTCGACTCTCATGATAGTCACCGAGCGTGAGGACGAGGTGAGGCAGTCGCTTTTAGAGGCGAGCGAGAGAGGAATGACGCTTCTTGAGGGAAAGGGGGCGTATACGGGAGACCGCAAGGGCATAGTTATCATCTGCGTCAAAAACCGCGAGGTTGCGAGAATTTACGACACCGCACGAAATACAGATCCCGACGCTTTCATCATAAACCTGCTCTCAAACGAGGTGAGCGGATACGGGTTCGAGATATACAGATAGGTAAACAGATAGGTAAACCGACCGTTGAGGAAGCTCTTCGGTCGGCACTTTCTTTATTGCGTGATTTTGAGTATATCCGGGCTTCCGTCGCCGCTCTTTACGAACTCTGCCTCGGCAAAGCATACCTTTCTCGGCTTGAAATCGCCGTTCCGGCTGCCGTGACAATGATATGTGCAGAGATATTTATCGGGAGTGTCGGCAGGCATAAAGCTGTGGTGTCCTGTTCCGACGATATCGTCAAATCTGTGCAGAATCGGGTTGCCGCCATATTTTACGAAAGGTCCCATCGGCGAGTCGGATACCGCATACCCAACGGCATAGGCGGCGTTTCTTGTGTGATTTGCGGAGTAGGTGAGATAATACAGTCCGCCGTGCTTCAGCACAAACGGTCCTTCGGCAATACGGCAGTCAACCGTTTCCCAAGGCTCTGCCGTTTCGATAAGTCTTGTGCCGAAGTCTTTCTCGACTCTTTTGAGGTCATTCGACATCTTTGCGACGCTTATTATGTTCGCATGGTCGAAAAATACGTAGTAAAGATATATGCTTCCGTCGTCGTCGAAAAACAGGTGTCCGTCTATCGAGGGACGATCAATAAGCCAACCGTCCGACCACTGCGCAAAAGGACCTTCGGGACTGTCCGATACTGCTATTGAGATGTGTTCGTCGGCAGTGTAGACCATGCAGAACTTTCCGCCGTGAAACGATACCTCCGGTGACCAGAAGCCGTGAGTGCCGAGAACGTCGCCCTTTAAGAGACAGTACTTTCCATCCTCCCAATTCGTGAGATTTTCCGAGATATGAACCTCTATGCCGTCTTTGCCGTTCTTGCAAGTCTCGAAAAACGGGTATTCCTTTGTGAAAGCCGGCATATCGTTTTCCGTAGTGCAATATGTGTAATACTTTCCGCCGAAGCGAAGAGTGAACGCATCTCCGCCGTCAAAAGCTCTTTTTGGGTACTTGTACATTGCTTTTCCTCCGATTCGTTTTTTCTTATTTTAACATATTGACAAACGGAATTCAATGTGATATCATGTTATAAAACTGTCATATAGTGCTTTGGAGAGCGAAAAATGCAATTTGAATCGATAGGGTATAATTTTTGTCACGACAGCAATTTCAGAATTGTGAGACCTTGCGGACTTGATTGGTATTTGCTTCTTATAATAAGGTCGAAAGCGTATTGCGAACGGAAAGACGAGAGGGTGAGCTTAAATCCCGGGTCACTCGTCGTCTTTGCTCCGAATACACCGCAGATTTTCGGTGCTGACGGCGAAGCCTACGTCAACGACTGGGTGGCGTTCACGCCGAACGAAAGCGAGAAGCATTTGCTCTCGGGGATACCACTTGACTGTTTTGCCGACGGCGACGGAGTCAAAATGTGTTCGGAACTTATACATATTATGCAGACAGAAAGCCGCACCGGAGACGAAGACATGCTTTGCGATCTTTTTCGGCTGATACTAAAAAAGCTTTCGAATGTGTTCGGTGCGGAAAAGGCGGATAAACCGTATTTCGGCGAGCTTAAAAGTTTGCGTGAGAGGATATACGAAAACCCCTCCGAGAGATTTTCGGTGCAGTCTCTTGCCGATGAGCTTCATCTGAGCAAATCTTATTTTCAGCACATATACAAGGAGTGCTTCGGTGTGCCGCCCACAGCTGACATCATACACAACAGAACCGAGTACGCAAAGCAGCTTCTCGATTCGACGGCGTTTTCGGTGAGCCGTATTTCCGAAAAACTCGGATACGGCAGCGACGTTGATTTTATAAAGCAGTTCCGAAGGCAAACGGGCATGACGCCGCTTGAGTACAGAAAAAGATGACGCATATAATTATAAAACGACCGGGGAAAAATCTCCGGTCTTTTTTCGACTCTTTTCACATTCTTTCGCACGGCGAATATAATAGACCGAGGACGGAAATATTCGTCCGAAGCGAAAGGAGAGAATGAAAGAGTGGAAAATATGACAGCAAACGAAAACAGAACCGGAAGATGCGGCTGCGGCTCTGGCGAAGCGAATACGGGCGGCGTTCTGCGTCCGTGCAAATGCTACCTTGCCATTGCGACGGTTCCCATGCAGAACGCCGACTGGAATAAGGTATACGGACTCGGCGACGCACTTGCGAGAGGTACGCTTTTCCCCGAGCTTGATCTTCCCTTTGTCGGCAGCGGAAGATAACAAAAAACCGCCTAAGAGGCGGAACAACTTACAACACGGAGGATATGTGCATATGACAAAATGCAATGTATCGAGAGAAAGACTTATGCGGCAGATCCAAGAGGCGAGCTTTGCGATGTACGACGCACAGCTGTATCTCGACTCGCACCCGGGCGACGAGGCAGGCATGGCAAGGTTTAACGAGTACAATACGCTCCGCCGGGGACTTACCGAAGAATATACCGCAATGTACGGGCCCATAACGACCGAAATGTACACTGCGGACGACACATTTACGTGGGCGACCGCACCGTGGCCGTGGCAGGAGGGATAAGATATGTGGAATTACGAGAAAAAGCTTCAATACCCCATAAAAATAAAACGCCCTGATCCCAAGGCGGCAAAAATAATCATATCTCAGTTCGGAGGACCTGACGGTGAGCTTGCGGCGTCTCAGCGTTATCTCTCTCAAAGGTATACCATGCCCTATAACGAGGTCGTCGGTATACTCAACGATATCGGCACCGAAGAACTTGCGCACATGGAGCTCGTCTGCACGATAATATATCAGCTTTTGCGCAACGCCTCGACAAAGGAGATAGAGGAGGGCGGACTTGCGCCTTACTTCGTTGACCACACCGTGGGACTCTGGCCGCAGTCTGCCGGAGGAATACCGTTCTCGGCGCTTCCCTTTGCGTCGAAAGGCGACGTCATAACAGACCTCACCGAGGATATGGCGGCGGAGCAGAAAGCGCGCACGACCTACGACAACATTCTCCGCCTCGTGGACGACCCCGACGTTCGCGACCCCATAAAGTACCTGCGTCAGCGCGAGATAAACCACTTTCAGCGTTTCGGTGAAGCACTCGAAATTGCGAAATCGCGCATGGACAGCAAGAATTTCTACGCCGTAAACCCCGAATACGACAGAAAATAAGACAAAACGCAAAACTCACCTCCGACACGTGAAGCGCGGAGGTGAGTTTTTCTTTAAAAAAGCATAAATACCAAAATGCCGCAGACGATTATTGCGTTCCCGAGAACTCGTTTCCGCGTGATTTTCTCTTTGAGAATAATGCGCGAGAGAAGCATTACTAACACCGTTGACATCGAGTTTATCACGACCCCGAAGCGGTAATCGATTTTTGTGTATATGTATACGTTCAGTATAAGCACGCCGACATAGCACATATACGAAAATATTACATACGGATTCAGATATTCGAAAAATATGCTTTTGTGCTTTCGGTTCGCGCTCTTTTTCAGAATTATCTGCGAAAATGCGGTAATGAGCGCGCTTGCCGCCATTAAAATGTAAAAAATGTAATTATTCACTCTGCATCACCCAAATTCCGGCGATAATAAGCGCCGTTCCCAAAATGTTTCCGATCGTGACACTTTCCGAAAATATAAGCACCGACCACAAAAGACTCCATATGTTGTAAACCGATTTGTGCGCGTATGCGACGTTTACGTCAAAATGCTTCAGATTCTGCTGCCAGAACACGGCGTACACGGCGCAGTTTGCGAGAATGAGCACGGCGAAAAGGAGAGTGTAAACGCTGAACACTCCGTTTTCGCGGACGCTGTTCGCGGCGAGCTTCGAGAATATCCCCGTAAACGAAAACACAAGTATGTTGACGTGAAGAATGAATAAACGCTTCGTTTTCTCCATGTTATTCACCTTTAAAGAACGAGTAGATGTTTTCCAGAACGTAATCGACCTCAGCCTCCGTCAGCTCTTTGTACATGGGAAGTCTCACGAGAGTTTCGGAGGTTTTCGTCGTATATCTGTCCTCGCCGCAGAAACGGGAGCATTTCACGCCGAAAGGGGAGGAGTGGAGGGGAACGTAGTGGAAAGCGCAGGTGATGCCGCGGCTTTTCATATGTTCGATAAAAGCGCATCGTTCGCTGAGATTTTTCACCTTTATGTAAAACATATGCGCATTGTGAGTACACTCCTTCGGAACGGTGGGAAGCGTTATGCAGCCTCTTTTTTCAAGCTCCTTCAAGCCGTCGTAATAGCGGTTGTACATTGCCGTGCGCGCCTCGTTTATTTTCTCCGCCTCGTTTAACTGCGCATACAGAAACGCCGCGCCGAGTTCGCTCGGCAGATACGATGAGCCGCAGTCAACCCATGTGTATTTGTCGGTCGCACCGAGTAAAAACTCCGCTCTGTTCGTGCCTTTTTCACGTATTATTGCGGCTCTTGCGGCGTCGTCCTCCGACCTTACAAGCAAAGCTCCGCCCTCGCCCATGGTGTAATTCTTCGTCTCGTGAAAGCTGTACGTTCCGAAATCTCCGATAGTGCCGAGAGGCGTGCCCTTGTAGTAAGCGTTGACGCCCTGTGCGGCATCCTCAACCACCTTAAGCGAGTATTCCTTTGCCAAGGCCGATATGTAATCCATTTCACAGCCGACTCCGGCATAGTGAACGGGGACTACGGCACGGGTCTTGTCGGTGACAGCCGCCTCGATAAGCTTTTCGTCTATGTTCTGCGTGTCCGGACGGATATCGACAAACACGATTTTCGCACCCCTCAGAACAAATGCGTTTGCGGTCGATACAAACGTGAACGACGGCATTATAACCTCGTCGCCCGGCTTTATGCCGCATAGAAGAGCCGCCATTTCAAGAGCGTGCGTACACGACGGAGTAAGAAACGCTTTCTTCGCACGGTACTTTTCCTCTATAAGCTTGCTGCATTCCTTGGTGTAGTAATTGTCGCCGCACAGCCTGCGCTTTTTTATCGCATCTTCGATGAATGCCGCTTCCGTTCCGACGACAGGCGGTATGTTAAAGGGTATTTTCGTAATCATTGCATTAGCGCCTCATTTTTTGTTTTTCATATCAGCGAAAGCTTCCGTCAGATTGTATCCGCATTCAAAGCCGAGTTCGTTTTTTGCCTTTGATGTGTCGAGATAACAAACTGTCGTGTCCTCTTTTTTGCCGCGGTGCATCTCGATTTTCGACGGTGAATCAAAGCCTCGGATAACCGCCTTTGCAAGCTCTGCGTTAGTTGTCCCGACTCCCGAGCCTATGTTGTAAACGCCGCATAAAGCATATTTTTGAAGTGAAAGCCATATTGCACGGCAGGCGTCCTTTACGTAAATGTAATCACGCTTTCCGACCGACTCACCGTATACGGCAAGAGGCTTTCCCGACACCGCGTTTTCGGTGTAAGTACTCACAAGATATCCGTTCGGGTCTTTTCCGATGACCTGGGAAAGCCGCAGAATTTTTATGTTCGTTCCGTAATTGCGGTTGTAATAGTCGCAGAGAAGCTCGCAAGAATACTTCGAGATTCCGTAGTGATTTATGGGTGCGATAACGCCGTCCTCGCCGACGGGCGACTTCTGCGTGTTTGAATATACGCACCGTGACGAGAGATACACGATATTCTTTATTCCGAGCTTCACGCAGGCGATGAGCGTGTTTTCAAGCGTCCTTACGTTGTCCTCGTAGAGTGTGAGCGACTGCTTTTCGTCTTTCGATACTTTCTTTGCCGCAAGAATTACCGCGCTGTCACAGCCGCAAAGCGCCGCTTCAAGCCTGTCTGCGGAGTATTCGTCTACAGTGCCGTTCGTCCTTGAAACCTCGATAAGCTCCGTCTCGATGCCGTAAAGACTTTGAAAGCACTTTCCGATGAAGCCGCTTCCGCCGACCAAACCCACCCTCTTCGGCGATCCGAAAATTCTGTAGCCGCATTTTTCCATGTAGCCGTTCATTCTTTTGACGGTGTTTCCGGTGCCGTAATACATACGTTTATAATCGGCGGCACACTTCTCATATTTTTCGGCGTCGAATACGGTGTCCGGCGGCTCGCAGAAAAATTCCGTGTGCATGGGAACCCGGCTCACCTTGTATTTCGGCACATTTATGTCTTTGCCGAGAAGCTGACGCACCGTCATGTCCAAAAGGTCAACGCCGCAGTATTCCTTTATAAGCCGCCACATATGACAGCCGTCAAGGCGCGGAGTGACTTCTATAAGGTACGGATGTCCCTCCGATACCTTTATCTGAAAGTAAACCGGACCGTTTTCTATTTTGAGTGCTTTCACCGTTTCACGCACAAGCTCGCCGATTTTTTCATGCGTCGGCGTCCCCTCAAACACGGAGGGGAGATGATGAGCCTTTATGATGCCGCCGGGAAAATTAGCAAACGATTCACGGTCGGAGAGCATGGAAAAAACAACCTCGCCGTTCTTCATATAGGCGTTGACCGAAACCTCGCTTCCCGAGACGTATTTTTCGAGAATTACCTTGCCGCATCTCGAATGAGATTTTGCGCGGTCGAAATATTCCTCAAGCTCTGGGAAGCTTTCAGCTCTGAAAACGCCCCTCTGACCCTGCGAGTCAACCGGCTTTATCACAAGCGGATAAAAGTCCGCGTTTCTTGCCTCGTCAAGCTTTTCGCAGACTGCAAAAGGTACATTGAAGCGGTTGTCAGCCCCGAGAGCTTCACGCATTAGGTGCTTGTTGCAGCAGATTTCGGCGGTTTTGCCCGACACGAAGCTGAACATACCGAGACTCTCCGCCACGCGGCAGAAAGTAGGGACGGCAATGTCGCTTCCGACGGAATATATGTAATCTATCCCGTTGGCTTTGACGAAGCTTTCTATTTTGTCTGTGTCAACAATGTTTATCTCGGCGAAAACGTCGGCGAGAGGCACGCCCTTATCAGTGCTTGAGTAGCTGCAAACGTAAACCTCAAGTCCCGAACTTTTCGTGTATTCGATCAAATCAATCTGTGCGTTACCTGCACCCAATATCAGCAATTTCTTTTTCATGTATAGCATCTCCCGTCAAGGTGTCCTGCCTTATAATATACTGAGGCTGTTTCGTGACTGTCATAAACATTCTCATAACGTACTCGCCCACAATCCCTATTGCCGACAGTATAAGTCCCGAAAACGTACATATTTCGGCGTAAACCCGGTGCTCAAAGCCGCCGAAAATGAGAGCGGGAATCAGGTATATAAGTCCTGCGGCGAAAATCGCAAAGCCCGACTTCAATATTAGCCTTACGGGTTTCAGAGAATAATTGAGAAGCGACGCCCAAAGGTGTATGAGCTTTTTTAAGGTGTAACCGCTTTTGCCGTAACGCCTGTCGAAATGCTCTATGTCAACATTCGCAATTCTTGACGACGTGCGCAGAAACAGTCCCTGCAAATTTGAAAAGCTGCTCTCGCACTTTATAATTTCGTCGCGCACAAAGCGGCGTATTATGTACATCGGACACGCATAAAGCTCTTTCGGCTTGTCCAAAAGGTAGCACACGGAAATGTGGCTGAGGCGGCTTAAAATATTCCTGAAAAAGCCGTGATGACGCTTCGGAAATTTTCCGTAAACAATGTCATACCCTTCGGAAAGCTTGCCGATAAGCTTCTTTATCTGAGAGGGCTGTGTCTGAAAATCGTCGTCCATGCCGAGAATGTAATCGCCGCTTGCGTACTTCATACCGGCAAGAATTGCATTGTGCTGACCGCAGTTTTTCGCAAGGTCAACTCCTATTACGGAGCCGTACCTTTCGGCGAGCCGCCTTATTTCGGAGTAGGTTCCGTCGGTCGAGCCGTCGTTTACGAGGACAAATTCGTAGTCGCAGTACCCGTCAAGCTCCGCCGCCGTTTTTTCCACAACCTCCGCAATCGATTTTTCCGCAAAGTAGCAGGGAATTACAACGGAGATTTTTTGGTTATTCATCATTTGTCCCCCCTAATTGCACGGAATAAAGGTGTATATGCAGATGTTGTTGTTTTCGTAAGGTACGGTTCGGACAACGAACGGTTCCATGTTGTAACGCTCTTTCATCGTCAGGATAATTCCGTTTTTCAGATTTCCGATTGCCGCGTAGTATATGTTTTTGTTGCCGTCAATCAGTCCGTCAACGGAGTTTTTTATTCCGTATTTTTCGTTGCGCTTGAAATAGTCCTCCGAATTTATGTACCAGTTGCCGAGAGAATCGGTGTTTACAATGCCGTCGTAGACTGCAAATGTGTCAGACGAAGCGGCTATAAAATCATAGGCATCGTAAAAGTAAAACGCTTCTCTGTCTGTTGCCGCAAGCGAATTCAAAACCTCAAGCCGCGAATTTATCAGGTGCTGTCCATCCGCTTTTGCGCAGACTGCCTTTTGGTTTACTGCCGCAAGACAAGCCGCAAGCGCAAAAACACAAAGCTTCGCAGTCCATTTGTATAAACGGAGGTTCGGACGCTTTTCGGCGTTCGGCTTTTGGAAGATGTCGCTCAGTGCGAGTATGCATGAGACGGATATTGCAAGGAGCATAACCTCTGTGAGTCTGTCCATAACTCTTGAAATATAACAAAGATACGTCATTTCAAGGAGCATTCCGACCGCCGTACACAGAATAAATGTCACGTGAACATATTTTTTCTTTCGCAGAAGCACAAATGAAGCGCAAACAAGAAGCAAAGCGCAGAAGGCGGTCTGATAGAGCATTCCCGACTGCAAAAAGTAAGACGGCGCTTCAAGGACGGAGCGCACAATTCTCGAGATGAGCGGAAAGCCGTGTCGGCGTGATTTTCCAATTTCCGCAACGGATCTCATTTTTTCGGTCGTTATCTCTCCGTCCAAGTCAAGGTATCGTGCGGATATGTCGTAGAATACCGTTTCGTCTATGCCGGCTTCGTCGTAAAAAGCTTTGTTTTCGTTGTACGGCGGAATAGCGCCGAAATCATAAACCATCGAACGTGCGGTGTTGAAAGACTTGTACTCGGCGTCGATATGTCCGTTGTCGATAATCTGCACCGAAAAACAGAGAGCAGCAGTAAGCAACAACGAAACCATATACTTGATAATGTATTTTTTGTCGGCAAGCCCGTCGTTTATAAGCTTTACCGCAACCGCAAGCACCGCAACGGGGAATATCATCATGAACACTTTCATGCGTATCGAAAACGATATTGCCGCCAAAACGCTTGCGAAAAGCAGATATAACGTACTTCGCCCTCTTTTCGGCATATACCAAAGGAGAATGAGCCAGCCGACCGCAGTAAACGCCGCAGTCAGAGTAAATTGCGGAAGAATAAGGTGCTTTTGAACGATAAACAGATAAAAAAGAAGGTAGAGCGCAAGTCCGCATTTTGTGTTTTCGGCGTTGCTTGATTTTAGCAGAATGAAATAAAGAATAATACTCGACGGAATGAGTATGCAGAGTACCGAGGCAATCCCATACCACGGCACGGCGGGAGTTATTCGGTAAAGTCCCGATAAAACCCATGCGGCAGGATATTTCATAAAAACAAGCGTGTCGCTCGGCTCTCCCGTGTACGCACCGGAAACAATGAGGCTCATTCTGTAATCGTCATTAGTTGCAAAGGCGGAACCCAAAAAGGCAAAGTTCAGTAAGAATAATGCCGTGTTAAGCAACAGTGAAAATGCCGCAATAATGACTTTTTTCTTTTTCAAAGCTATATCCATATGCCTAACACCTTCCCGACAAATCCTTTTCGGACGCAACCGCAGTGTCTTCTTTCTCCGAAACTTCTGCTTTTATGTCTGTATTGTCGGCCGCCTTCTTCTTTTTTCTTATGACCAACACGTAAACTGCGGCTAGTACTGCAACGGTGAAAAACACGCTAACTGAAATAAGCACAGTCGCTTGAAACGCGCTGAATGCCGGCGTTGTCATGTAGGAGCTGCGGTAAAAATCGAGAACGTAAATGCTTTTTCCGAGAGTTTCGTCGTCCGGGTCGCTGACGGTTATCGTCATTATGTTGTGTTCTGCGTCGGCAACGGTATCCGTCCCGGAAATTTCGACTATGTTGTTTCGTTCCTCCGCCAATGCTTTGACGGTGAGCTTTTTGTGATCGTCCGGAACGCAAATCCTGTAATAACCTTTTGTCTGTTCAAAATCAATGGGGACAAGTCCGCCGTTTATCTGAATGCCTGACAGCAGAAATGAGCGGTTTATGTTTGACGATACCTTTGCCTCGCGGTAAATGAAGAGAGCATATTCATACGCCGTCCCGTTGGAGTCGGTTATGGTCATGACGACCCTTTTCCGCTTGCCCTCCGGAAGATTTTCGTTTCCCGTAACACTGACGTGCGCATTTTTGTCAATCGTCCTGATATCAAGCTCCGCTTCGGTGCATTCGTTCGGAAGAATAATATAGAAATTCCTCGCCGAGTCACGGTACTGCGGAGACATTGTTCCGTTGAGACACCGCAAAAACTCTAAGCCGCCTTTTTCGCTTCTTGCGTAAACCTTAAGAGTGTACGTCGCAAAACTGCCTTTCGTGTCGCTCACCGACACTGTGACCGTTTCTTCCGTACCGGGGTAAATCTTTTTGTCCGCACCGTCAATCTTAATCGTGCAGTCCTCGCTTTTCGGTACAGCGATAATTTGCGGCAGACTTTCACCCTCGTCAAGCTCCACAGTGTAAAAAGGGGTATCTTTGTCAAACTGGATCATGCAGCCGTTTGCAACGTCCAGATCCTTCAACAGAGAAACCGACTCCGCACCGACACTCATACCGAACAGCACACTCACCGCAAAAAGGAGTATGCAAAAAGAAAACTTGCGCAAATTTTCACCCCGTTATAATTAAAATCAAACGGCACCGCGCTTAAAATGCGATAAACTAAGCGAAGTGCCGCATATTGGTTTAGTCGGCGAAACAAACGGTTATTTCGTAGGTCTTTGTTTTTCCGCCTATCGTAATATTCGCAGAAACCGAAGATTTACCGTTTTCGTCCTGCTTGATGATATAGTAGCTTCCGGGATTCTTCAGAACCTTGGAGTCTTTCTCGTCGGTTATTGTAAGTCTTCCGCCGGAAATGACGCCTGTCTGCGAGATGTAGAGAGCAACGTTTTTAGCTCCCTTGCTTGCAGTCACCGTGATTTTCTTTGCGTTGTGGTCTATCTCGATTTCGGAAACTCTCAGAGTGCGTATATTGTCAAAATCAAATCCGTCGGAGAAGTTTACGGTAAGTGTATACCGCTTTGTTACCTTTCCTATCGTAATGTCAACGGAAACCGTCGCAGAGCCCGTTCCGCTGTCCTTGATATAGAAGCTTCCCGCATTCTGTACAACGTCGGCGTTCATCGGATCGGCAAGAACAATGCTGCCGCCTTTAATTACGTCGTTCTGCGCTTTGTAAACGGCAATATTTGCAACTCTGCCGTCGGAATTAACGGTGATTGTTTTGTTTTCATGGTCAATAACCGTGCCGGACGCTCTGAGTGTTCTTATATCGGTGAAGTCGAAACCGTCTTCAAAGTTCACGGTGAGCGTGTACTGTAAGGTGGTGCCGCTCATGGTGATGTCCGTCAAAACGGAAACAGTACCCGTGCCGTTGTTCTTGATATAGAAGCTGCTTGTGTTCCGGGTAATGTCGGCGTCAAGATTATCGGCAAGAGTTATCTGCATATTGCCCTGCTCTGCAAGCTGATATTTATACACGGCAATATTCGCAACTCTGCCGTCAGAGTCCATAGTGATTGTCTTTGCGGAATGGTCCACAACAATGTTCTTTGCACGTGCGGTGCGGATAGAAGTAAATGCGAATACCGGTTCTTCTGAGAAATCGACGATTACTTTGTACACACTCGTTTCGGTTCCCAGCGTGTAGTTTACGTCAATTTCTACGGTTTTGCCGTCGGTCGGTCTCTTGACGAATATGCATCCCTGCCAGTCAACGAATACGGGGTCATCGGAGGTTGTCGACTCTTCAAACGTCGAATATGTGGGATAAGTCGCAACGGGGGTTATAATTCCGCTGTAATTTCCGGGAGTGCCTTGATATTTTGTAAGACCGATATACTCTATTCCGGCGTCGGGTGTGATGTATATTTCATTTCCGACCACGTAGCCGACATCGGTTCCGTAAACTATATCCTTTTGTGTGGAACCGAGCTTTCTCTGATACATTCTGAGGTTCTCGGCAACAAATTCGTTGAAGTTGACGGAAAGGGTATACTGCTTTGTCACGTCTCCTATTGTCACGTCAACCGTCACAACAGAGGTTCCGGCATTGCTTATGATGTAAAAGCTTCCGGAGTTTTGCTTTACAGATGCTTCCTTTGCGTCGGCAAGCTTTATTTTTCCGCCCGGGATAACCGACAACTGATCGTGATAAACGGCGATGTTTCTGACGTTTCCGTCTGCCGTCATTGTAATGGTTTTGTCCTTGTGGTTTACGACAATATCCTTTGCACGAAGGGTTCTTATTGTCGTGAAATCAAATTCGGAAGGCTCTTCGGTCGCATCTTTGGCAAACTTCGCCGTATAGGTTTTATCCGCACCGACGTTTTCAACGGTGAATTCCGCCGTGCCGCAAACCTTTGTCTCACCGTCGTACCAACCCTCGAAGGTGTAGCCGTCGTTTGCCGTTGCGGTAAGCACTATGCTTTCGCCCTTGCGTACCGTGCCGCCGCCCGAGACCGTGCCTCCGGTTTCGGCTGTGGCTGTTACGGTATAGGTTTTCGGCTTTGAACCGCCAAGGGTTCTGTTGTCGCTTGCCCAATCATAGTTAAGAAGATTTTCGGTTGCGCCGACAATTTCGGTGTCGATTTTACTCGGCGCATAAAAAGCACCTTTTGATGAACCGGCTGTCGGAAGCTTAGCGCCTGCCCATCCTTCGCCGAAAATGAATGTTGTCACCGGTATCTGACTTGCCATATTGGTAATGCTTGTACTTGCAACCACTTTGAAGGAGCTCAGATCAAGAGTTGTGAATGCTTTGGAGTTTTCACCGCATCTGAAGAACATCCAAGCCATATTGTTAACTTTCGATGTGTCAAAGTTAGTGCCCAAGTCAAGAGTAAATGCATCGCAGTAACAGCCGCAGTAATAGAACATATACGACATATCCGTTACTTTTGACGTGTCAAACTTATCGCCCAGATCCAGTGTGAACACTTTGGAGTTAAGACCGCAGGCATAGAACATAAACGATGTATCGGTTACATTTGATGTGTCAAGCATTTCAAGTCCGGTTATGCTGTTAATACTGTCGCCGTGCCAGAATGCACTTCTGAGTCGTTCTCCGGCTATGATTTCTCCGTAGCCGCCGATGTAAAGCTCTGTGCCGTCCATCCACGCCTTTACACTGCCGTCTTTGTTTGCGGAATAGTCGGAATACCTGATATCCGTCAAATCATAATCCACCAAATCCACAAAATGCACGGCGGTAAACGCTGTCACGTCATATGTTGTTACACCGTCGTCCTTTACTTTGCTCAAAAGTGTCTTGAAATCGTTTGTGCTGAACAGACGGGATACAGCCTTTGCAAACTTCGCCGTATAGGTTTTGTCTGCGCTGACGTTTTCAACCGTAAATTCCGCCGTGTCGCAAACCTTAGTGTCGCCGTCGTACCAACCTTCGAAGGTGTAGCCGTCGTTTGCCGTTGCGGTGAGCGTTGCGCTTTCTCCGTCGAGTACTTCACCGCCGCCGGAAACAGTGCCGCCCTCGCCGGCAGTTGCGGTTATCGTGTAATAAACTATCTTCTTGAAATGCGCGGTATAGAGACCGTTCGACGTTACATTTTCGATAACGAATATTTCGGTGTCGCAAACCTTTGTTTCGCCGAAATACCAGCCGTCAAAGACATAGCCCTCGTTCGGCGTCGCCGTGAGAGTGATCGAACCGCCCTCTTCGACCACGCCGCCGCCCTCGGCGGTACCGCCCTCGAGATATGCGGAGGTGATTGTGTAGGTTTCCACTATTACCGCAAACTTTGCCGTGTAGGTTTTGTCCTCGGTTACGGTGTCTATGGTAAACGACTTCGTGTCGCAAACCTTTGTATCGCCGTCGTACCAGCCGTCAAAGGTGTAGCCGTCGTTTGCCGTTGCGGTGAGAGTTACGCTTGAGCCTTCAACCTTTTCGCCGCCGCCGGAGACGAAGCCGCCGGTTTCCGCAACTGCGGTTATCGTATAATACGTTTTGCCCGGGAATGTTACCGTTCTGTTGTCTTTAGCCCAGTCGTAGGAGAGAAGATTCTTAGGTGCGCCGATAATCGTCGTATCAATATTCGAGACGGTATACGCAAAGCCGTATGCGCTTCCGGCAGGGGGGAGAGGTGCGTTTGCCCAGCCCTCGCCGAAAACAATCGTCGTAACGGGAGAGTCCGCCGCAAAACGGCTGAGGTTGTATCTTCTCGTAATGCTGTTGACCTCAAAACCGCTCAGGTCAAGAACCGTAAATGCCTCACTCGCCTCGCCGGTACTGCAGAACATATAGGACATATCGGTTACTTTTTCGGTGTTGAACTTGTCGCCGAGATTCATCGTAAAGACGGTACTCGATCTGCCGCACTGAGAGAACAAATTGCACATATTTGTGACGTTTGAGGTGTCGAATTTGTCGCCGAGATCAAGCGTAAAGGAGGTGTTCGTGTATCCGCATCTTGCAAACATGCAGTTCATATCCGTAACCTTAGAGGTGTCGAACTTATCTCCCAGATTCAGCTGAAAGTAAACCGAGTCCTCACCGCAGCGGTTGAACATTCCCGACATATCGGTGACATTCGAGGTATCAAAATTGCTTCCCAAATCAAGCGAGAAAACCGTGCTTGAAACACCGCACATGAGGAACATATCCGCCATGTTTGCGGTGTTCGATGTGTTGAGAAGGTCAAGACCATTTATATAGTCGATGCTTTCTCCGTGATAAAATGCGCCGCTGAGCGACGAGCCGGCAATAATTTCTCCGTAACCGCCGATATAAAGTGCGGCGGACTCATTGTCATACCATGCGAGAACGCTTCCGTCGTTGTCTGCGGAATAGTCGGCAGTCGTTTTCCCCGAGAGGTCGTAATCGGTCAGATCTACAAAGGAAACGCCTTTTATTTCTTCAACCGTGTTTGTAAATTTGCTGTCAACGGCACGGGTCAGAAGATTGTCCGTGTCGGAGGTGGAGAACAGCTTTGACGTGACGCTTGCCGCATTTACCGCGAGATTGTAGGTACACGAAACAGTCGCACTTCCCTGAGACGCCGTGAATACGTAGGTTCCTGCATCGCCGCTTGCCGCGGAGGCGATTGTGTAGTCTGCGGTTGAAGTGCCTGTACTTTTACCGTTGAAATCCCATGAATAGGTGATAGCGCTTTCGCCGTCGCCGCCCGTTACCTGCGGCTCGAATACGACCTTTTGCCCCTCGTTCGCCGTGACGTCGCCGCCTGCGCTTACTCTGAGGGCTTCGGTTGTGTCAACGGTGGTGTCGATGTCGGTATCGGTGGAGAGCTTGTTGCTTGCAATGTAAATTTCCCAGCCGCCGGAGGAGGTTGACTTGTCGTAGTCTATATAGCTTCCCTCGGAGGTATAGAGGAACGCTTTTTCAATCTTTTCAAAGGAGAGTCTTCCGGAGGAGAATGTAACTCCGTTTATCGTCGAAGCGGACTCCATCCACATACCGCCGTAGAAATGACCCTTGGCTATCGTGAGAGGGTTGTCGGTTGTGGGTGCGCTTGCATACGATATGGAACAGCCGCCGGTGCTTGACGAAGAACGTGCAATTTCGATGTCGTTAAGCGTCATCGTACCGTTGTTGCACACAAACACGCCGTCCGTTCCGGTATATCCCGAGTATACGAATCTTGCACCGTTTACGGTGAGACTGCAATTCTTTCCGACGGCAGCCACCTTTTCAAGAATCCTCAAGCCGTCCGTACACGTTGCACCGCCGAAAAATTCCGTTCCGCTTGTCGAACCGGTGATTATGACGTTCGCACCGTTCGAGAGAAACAGCGGAGCACGGAGCCTTGAGTCCTTTGTGTAATCGGTAACATTGAAGCCGCAGTCACGGCTTGTGTTGAACTTTGCCGTGCCGACGCGGTCATTGAGCTTTACGGTTATGTCACCCGAGAACTTGATAGCCGCATCGCTGAGTGTGTGACCGTCAAGCTCGATGACAAGATCCTTGTCGATCGTGATGTTGTTTGTGACCCCGTCGTCCGCCGTCATCCAGATTGTGTCGCCGGCATTTGCCGCCGTTACCGCAGCCGCAAGCGATTCGTAGCCTGTCTGACCGATATAGCATACGTAGTCGGTATCTGCCGCCGAAACAGCGGTCGGGAGGAGTATCTGAAGTATCATAAGTATGCTGATAACAACAGACACATAGCTTTTGATTCTCTTACTCATAATAACACCTCATTATTACAATTTTTATATTCGCCGGTAAGGATTCTTTCGGTCCATTCCGGGTTGTCACAATACCATTTTACCGTTTTTCCTATACTCTCGGAAAAATCCTCCGTCGGTTTCCAGCCAAGCTCCTTTTGAAGCTTTTCCGAGTTTATCGCATACCGCCTGTCGTGTCCCAGACGGTCTTTAACGTAGGTTATGAGGGAATCCGGCTTTCCGAGCTCATCGAGTATTCTTCTCACAACATCGATATTCGATCTTTCGTTGCTTCCGCCTATGTTGTAGACCTCGCCGATTCTGCCGTTTCTCACAATCATATCGACAGCCCTGCAATGATCCGTCACATACAGCCAGTCGCGCACGTTTTTTCCGTCGCCGTACACGGGAAGAGCCTCATCGCCGAGTGCCTTGATAATCATGAGAGGAATCAGTTTTTCCGGAAATTGATACGGTCCGAGATTGTTTGAACACCGCGAGACCGTAATGGGAGTGCCGTAGGTTCTGTGATATGAAAGGCACAGCATATCCGCCGAAGCTTTTGATGCCGAATATGGGCTTGAGGGCTTTATCGGAGAGCTTTCATCGAATTTTAAATCCGGTCTGTCAATCGGAAGATCGCCGTAAACCTCGTCGGTTGAGACTTGGTGAAACCTCTTTATGCCGAATTTGTTCACCGCATCCAAAAGAACCGACGTGCCGAGAATGTTCGTTTCGAGGAAAACCTCGGGGGTTTCGACCGAACGGTCAACGTGACTTTCAGCCGCAAAATTTACAATGCAGTCCGGCTCGTATTCTCCGACCGTTTCATAAACCGACTCTCTGTCGCATATGTCCGTCCTCTTAAAACGGAATCTGCTTTCGGTCATAAACTCCGATATGTTGTCGTAATTTCCGGCGTAGGTAAGCTTATCGACGCACAGAACCTCGTCGTTCGGGTATCTTTCAAGTATGTACCTTATGTAGTTCGTGCCGATAAAACCTGCGCCGCCGGTTATCAAATGCTTCATGCCATATCTCCTGCCAGCCTTAAAATGTACTTTCCGTATTCGCTGTTTTCAAATTCTTTTCCCAAAGCGTAGAACTGACTGTCGTCGATAAAGTGCCTGCGCCAGGCGATTTCCTCGATACACGAGATGTAGTAGCCCTGCTTTTCCTGTATCATTCCGACAAACTCCCCGGCTTCGTGGAGCGCATGGGGATTTCCCGTGTCAAACCACGCCATTCCTCTCCCGAAAAGCTTGACTTTCAGACGTCCGCGCTTTATGTATTCGTTGTTGACGTCGGTTATTTCAAGCTCGCCGCGCTTCGACGGCTTTATGTTTTTCGCGATTTCCACGACCTCGTTGTCGTAGAAGTAAAGTCCGGGAACCGCGTAATTCGACTTAGGCACTTTCGGTTTTTCCTCTATCGAGATAACCTTTCCGTTTCCGTCGAACTCGCACACACCGAAAGCCGTGGGATTGTTCACCGGATATCCGAATACAAACGCTCCGTCAAGCTCGCGCACGGCGGACCGCAGATTTTCGGTGAGGTTCTGCCCGTAGAACAGGTTGTCGCCGAGGACGAGACACACCTCGTCGTTCCCGATAAAGCTTTCGCCGATTATAAAGGCGTCCGCAAGTCCTCTCGGAACCTCCTGCTTCGCATACGATATGTTGAGTCCAAGTTTCTCGCCCGTGCCGAAAAGCCGCTCAAACGCAGGCAGATCCGCCGGTGTCGAGATAATCAAAATGTCCCTTATGTCGGCGAGCATAAGCGTCGAGAGCGGATAGTAGATCATCGGCTTGTCGTACACCGGCAAAAGCTGTTTCACCAAAGCTCTCGTTGCCGGATAAAGGCGTTTTCCGCTGCCGCCGGCTAAGATTATTCCTTTCATAATAGCTCACCCCGCTTGTCTGTGATTGCCGTTTTTCACGAGTCGCGCTTCTCCAAAAGCAGCTGATCCGTTTTCTTGCGCAGCAGAAGAAGCATATCAAGCTCTTTGAGGGTAATGCAAAGTCCCTCTTCGTTGAAAAGAGCGAGCATCCTCGAAAGATACTCGGTTTTGCTCATACTGCTTTTGCACAATGCGAGGTTTTTCAGTTTTTCTTTCAGCCTGTCGTTGGTGTCCAACTCGTAGTTGAATTTTGCCACCGTGTCAAACGTCACCTTTTTCCTCCTGAAAAACACCGTTTTCACCTCCGATGAATCGGTTACATCTCTATTATAACAGAAAACCACCCTCTCGGGTGGTTCGGGGCGTAATTGGTCGTTTTTGAAGCGTAATTGGTCTCGGAGATTGAGACTTAAGAATTGAGTATAATGCAGGCGGTAAGCACTCCGCCGTCAAGGCTGTACTTCATGTCGCCGTTGTACTTTCTTATCGCCGAAAGCATACTTGCAATTCCTATTCCGCGGTTCTTTATCATGTTGTTTTCCATGGGAATATCTTTTCTGCACGGGTTTGAGCATACGATGACCGTTTTGTCCGCAACAGTTCTTATATTTACCTTTATCTCTCCGTCGGAACCGCACTCGATACAGCCGTTTACCGCATTCTCCAGAAGGTTCGACAGTATGGCGACGAAATCCATATCCTTTACGTGGGTTTCTTCCTTTGTGTCCGCTTCGATGCAAGCTCTGATGCCGCTTTTATTCGCCTTGCCGCAGAAGCTGCTCAGAATGGCGTTTACGGTGATATTCGGACAAAAGTCGCTGACTCTTGCGGCGTCAAGACTTTCACTGTAATGTTTGAGATACCCAAGAGTCTCTTCGGTCTCGCCTTTTTTGAGCATTGCCTCGATGTTTTGAATGTGATGCCTTAAATCGTGCCGTATCGTCTTCGCCGCCAGCTCGTTTTCCTTTGCGGTTTTGAGCTGACCTTGCAGGTAGGCAACATTCTGATTTATAAGCTCCGCATTGCTTTCGTCTATCATTTGACGGATCGTGCCGAATATGACCCACAGTATTGATAAGTAAATCAAAACCGATACCGAAAAGAACGGGATATACCTGTCGATGTTTCCGTATTCGGAATTGAATATCACGAGAAACAGAGCGAAGATTATCAAAAACAGAACCGACACTGCCGATATCGAGTACCACGTCTTGCTTTTTTTCCCGGGAACGGCTCTCACATATGGGCGCAGAAAGCGAAGGTATATAAGAGCCGCCGAAACGAATAACACCGTCCTTATGATGTTCCTTGCATAATAGATGAAAAGCCCCGGCGAGTTCTTAAAGAACACGCTGCAAATTATAAGCGACAGCGACACAAAGACACTGAAAAAGTCGGCGTAACTTATAAAGAGAAAAATTTTCTTGCATACGGGATCTGCCGAGGTGAACAGAAAAACGAAAAACGCCACGACAATCGTGCTTGTAAAGGATACGGCATAATACGCAGGGCTGTCGCCGAGTACGGCATAGGAAAGCAGCGCGAGACACACGAATGCGGCGAAAAAACCGGAATAGATGAGCACCGTTTTGCGTATGGAGTACTTCGGCTCCGTAAGCACCCAAAACGAAATAAGGTGCGAAATTCCGAGCAAAACCATTGCCGCGAATATGTGTATCATTACTTCGTCGCCTCCTCACGGTAAAAATCAAAGAACTGCTCCTTGATGTCGTTCCTGAGACGCCGCGGAACAGGTATGCTCTGACCGTTTGACATAATAAGCTCCGACCCGAGAATGCTCTGCACACGCCGCAGATTCACGATGTACGACGCGCCGACCGTTATAAATCCGTTCATGCCGTAAAACAGACTCTTCATGTCGGCGAGAGTCGCGTGCGTTTTGACGCTCTTTCCCGACTTTAAGTATATTTCCACGTTGTGGTTTTTCGATTCCATGTACAGAACACCGTACAAATCGATGCTGTGTATTTCGCGGCCGCAGGTCACGGGTACAAGCCTCTGTTGCTTCCGCTTCTCAATGAGCCTGTCGAGAGTGTCGACGAGCCTTTCTTTTTTGAAGGGCTTTGTCAGATAGTCGTTTACGTGCAGTGCAAACGCCTCGACCGCGAAATCGGAGCTTGTTGTCAAAAAGACGATGTCGGTGTTGTCCTCGCTTTTGCTCTGAATCTCTTTCGCAATCTCCGTTCCGAGTATGCCCGGCATACAAATGTCGAGAAGTGCAATGTCCGGAACGCCGTTTTTTGCCATGTCGTCAAGCATATCGAGAGGATTTGAGAAACAGCTTACCTTAATCGTAAGCTCCGAATGCGCATCCGCGTATTCCGATACAATCCGAGAGATGTTCTCAAGCTCGTTTTTGCTGTCGTCACATATCGCGATGTTCATGCTGAAACCTCCCGGGAATAATTGACAATTGACGATTGGAAGAGTACGAAAGCAGAGCTTTCGTCAGAGCGGAGTTGGCGAAAGCTTCGCTTTCGCAAGAGTGGAGAGTGGAGTTTAGACAATTGAGAATTGAGAGTTGAAAACGGAAAATTGACGTGGAAAAACGACGTCAGGAGTTTTTCCACATCAACGTTGCGAAGCAACACTTCACGTTTTGCAAGGCAAAACATTTCACACGAGCGAAGCGAGACGCCTCAAGCGAGGTGCGAACGAACAAATCTGAGGGGGAATACCGCAAGGGGGGAACTTAGTTTTCCCCTTGCGAGAGCGAAGCGACGTACTCTTCAAGACAGAGTCCGCGGCGCATGATGTTCTGAGCGTTGTAGCGTCCGACGAAGCGGAATATAATTTAACTTACGTTTTCATAGGCAATTCAATTGCCTATGAAAACACCTATAGATTTGCGAGCGAAGAGAAGACGAGCGAAGCGAGACGCCTCAAGCGAGGTGCGAACGAACAAATCTGAGGGGGGATACCGCAAGGGGGAACTTAGTTTTCCCCTTGCGAGAGCGAAGCGACGTACTCTTCAAGACAGAGACCGCGGCGCATGATGTTCTGAGCGTTGTAGCGTCCGACGAAGCGGAAGTGCCACGGCTCAAAGTCAACGCCCGTCACGCTCTCCTTGTCCTCGGGATAGCGTAAGATAAATCCGAAGTCGGCACAGTGTGCGATGAGCCACTTGTACTCCGACGTCTCGGTGAACGAGAGATCAGCCGACGCAAGGTTGTGAAGGTCAACTCCGAGTCCTGTCTGGTGGTCGCTTGCACCCGGATAGGATACAGCCTTTATCGTCTCCGCTTCGGCGTTCGCACCGTGCGCCGCCTTGTTCGCTTCGTAGCGTGCGTCGTAAATTCCCTTTTGTACGGCATAGCTCCTGTAGCCCGTCGTCACCGCGAGATTCTTGCATCCCTCGGCGGACGCCTCCTTGAGCATCGCTTCAAGCGACATCGCCGCATATTTCTCGAGCTTCTGCGTCTCTCTGCCGTCGTTCTTGGTGTAGATGATATCGATAAGCTCACCCGGGTCGTAGTCCTCGGGCAGACGATTCTTGTTGTTTGCAAGCACGAGATATTTGCTCTCGTCGGCAGGCGTCATATACTCCTCGTAAGCGGAAAGGTCGAGAACGAATTCGTTCATCGGCACGGCATCCGGGAAGTACTCCGACTCAATCGGCGGATATTCCGCAGAGCTTTCCGCAAGACGGAAGCCGATAGCCTCGCCTGACGGCTCAATCTTTATAATCTGCTTCGAGCCCTTGATTTCTTCGGTGCAGTTGAAGCCCGACATATAAAGCTTTATGAAGTCATAAGGAATGTAAAGCTCCTTGTTTTTGTATACGATAGGCTCTGCGAGGGTGACTCTGTTTTTATTTACCCTGACGCAGTTCGATCCGAGAAGAAACTCCGCGCAGTCGCCGTCCGAGAACGCGCCGCCCGTGCTTCCGAAGATTACGGAAATGCTGTCCGAGTCGCCGGCAACCGTGTAGTCGCCGTATATCTTGAGCGCCGAGAGGGGAACGTATACCGCGCCGTCAATGCAGACCGTGTCGTTGTGGAGTACGGTTTTTTCGTTATCCTCGTCCGACGCCGTTTTTAAAAGCTCAACGGTGTAGGTGTAGTTTTCCGAACCGCCTTTTCCGAGTCCCGAGAAGAAATTGCAGGACACGATTCCGAAAAGAACGCCGGCAAGTATCAGCGCAAAAAGCACCGCCGTGAGCGCGAAACGGGCGTAGTACATGAGCATATTCTTTCTGTATTCGCGAACCTTTGCTTCGTATTCGGCCTTTGCCGCAAGCTCTCTTGCCGTCGGCACTCTCTTTTTTGCCACAGGGGCTTTCTGCGACGGTACGCGTGTGTTCGCCTGCTTTCCGGCGTTCGCCGAGGGAGCGGCATTCTGCCTTTTTGCCGGGTGATTGTGCGGTGTATTCTGCTGCGGTATGTTGCGCCGCATATTATTTTTATTACCGTTATTGTTCATATGTGCCTCTTTCCGCATTTTTTTGCATGAAAACAGGATATAATAGAAATTGAGAATGGAGAATGGAAAATGGAGAATTAATGGAAAGCTCCGTTTTTCCCCGGTGTTGTGCATACGAGAATTTGCGGTGAGCAGAAAAAATGTGTCGATTTCCGTTTCGGAGAAAAAAGACGTCAAGCGTTTTCAATCGCAATTCCGCATTCTCCTTTCAATTATCCATTCTTATTATATGACATTATACGACGAAATTCAACGTCTATTTGGTAAACATTTTGGAGGTGCAAGCGCGTTATGAAGAAAGAAAACAGATTCAGTCAGCCGAATTACCTGAAACCGAGCGGCTTTGACGACGAAATGCCGACCTACGAGGAAAACCTTTACTTCAAAAACGAAGCCGCCGACGATTTCTTCGGCGAAAACGGGAAAGCACCGTCGCCGTCGGCACTCCGCAGAGGCGCAAAGGGTCACGAAAAGTCAAAGAAAAAATAATCTAAAAAATTTTTGAAAAATTTAAAATAGTGAGAAAAAACGAGAAAAACGGAGAAAACACCTCAAAAGTCCGACAAAATCGGTTGCAATTGACTTTCTTTGACTTTGACTTTCTCTGACTTTTGGGTTATAATACAGGCACAAGGTCGGGAAAGGTCAGAGAGAAAGAGACCGAGAGAACCTGAAGAAAACCAAAAGAGGTAAACGAAATGCTGATGTCCGAAATGATAGCAAAGGCTATCGAGGAAATGTTAAATGAAAACGGAGGTACGCTGGAGCTTAAGAGAAACGAGCTTGCGAGCAGAATGGGCTGTGTGCCGAGTCAGATTAACTACGTTATAACTTCACGTTTCGGCAAGGACAGAGGTTACATCGTTGAGAGCAGACGAGGCGGCGGCGGTTACGTCCGCATAACGAAACTGAGACTTGACCGTTCGGCTTTCCTTTGTCATATGCTCGGAGCGGTCGGAGACAGCATAGGCTACGAGGACGCAAAGTCGATAACCGGAACGCTTATGTCGGGCGGCTTCATCACCGAAAGGGAAAAGCAGATAGCCGACAGTGCGTTTTCCACAGCGGCATTTGAAAAGGTGAACGCCGAAAGCGACCGTGCGGTTCTGCGTGCCGATATACTCAAATCGGTAATATTCGGAGTGATGAACTTTTCGTAGGCTCACTCCCCGCACCGAAGAAACAATGATATCAATCGACGAAAGGAATGACATATATGCTTTGTGATAAATGTAAAACCAAGGAAGCAACCTTCCATTATAAGGTATCTGAAAACGGTAAAGTAACCGAAACACACCTTTGCAGTGACTGTGCAAAGGAAGCGGGCATTTCGACGGAGTCGATCTTCGGAAAAACGACCGGCAATATTTTCTCGGATTTTCTTTCCGACGATGATGTGTTCGGCAGCTTCTTCGGAGGACTTCTCGGAAAGAACGTCCCCTCTATCGGACAGAATACACTTCTCGGCAAGAACACGGTTTGTCCGTCGTGCGGCATGACGGAGGCGGAGCTTCAGAGAGGCGGCAAGCTCGGATGCGCCGAGTGCTACAAGACCTTCGGAAGACTCCTTTCGCCGACAGTCGCAAAGATTCACGGCAACGTGGTTCACACCGGCAAGTCGCCGAAAGGCTATGCGGAACACAAGGAAAAGGTGAACGAGCTTGATGAGCTGAAAAAGAGACTCGAAAAAGCTATAGAGGCACAGGAATACGAAGAAGCCGCAAAGCTTCGTGACAGGATAAGAGACCTTGAGAAAAAGGACGGTGACGTACAATGAAATGGTATCAGAGTGAAATTTCACCGGACAGCATTGTAATAAGCTCTCGTGTAAGACTTGCGAGAAACCTTGAAAACTTCCCGTTTCCGCCGAAACTCGACGGCAAAGGACGTGAAAAGATAATCGCCGCGGTTCGTTCGGCACTCGAAAAGTACGGCACGGAAAACTACACCTACACCGACCTCTCCGAGAGGACGGCGAACGAGAACTCGGTTCTCGTCGAGGATCACCTCATAAGCCGCGAGTTCTGCGATATGCCGCAGAGCGTAAAGCGCACCCTTGTCACCGACGAGGACGGCAAGATAGCCGTTATGATAGGCGAAGAGGATCACCTGAGAATACAGTGCATTCTCCCGGGACTTGCGATAGAAAAGGCGTATGAGGAAGCGAATGCGGTGGACGATATAATCGCAAAGGGCGTAAATTACGCATACGACGAAAAGCTCGGCTACCTCACAAGCTGTCCCACAAACCTCGGTACGGGACTTCGCGCGTCGGTAATGCTTCATCTTCCGGCAATAAAGGAGTGCGGTTACTTAAAGAGCGTCATAAATCTTATGACGAAAATAGGACTCACCGTAAGAGGACTCTACGGAGAGGGCAGCGAGGCGGACGGATGTCTGTATCAGATATCCAATCAGGTAACGCTCGGTATCTCCGAAAAGGACACCATCGAAAAGCTCTCGGACGCCGTTGCGAAGGTCGTCGATAAGGAAACGGAGCTTCGCCGCAAGATGAAAACTCAGGGCGGGGTTGCCTTTGAAGACAGACTCTGGCGTGCCTACGGCATACTTACAAACGCAAGAAAACTCTCATTCTCGGAATTTGTATCGCTTTGGTCGGACGTAAGGCTTGGTGTTTCGTGCGGTATTATCACGGGTATCAGAAGCAAGAACCTCACTTCTCTTCTCATAACCTCGATGCCGTGCCACATAATCGATCTCTCGCCGGAAGCGAAGAATCCGGCAAGACGCGACGAGATAAGAGCCGCAAAGGTAAGAGAAGCTCTTGCGGTAAAGTAAAGCGTTAACTTCTGCCGGGACTTTAACGGGCTTCGGCAAGACTTACAAAGAACAGAACAACAGGTTTTTCTTCCCACGAAGGTATTTGATATCTTCATCTCACGGAAAGGAATGATATATATGCTTAGATTTACAACCAATGCGGCAGCGGCTATAACGGCTGCACAAAAGACAGCGGGCGAACTCGGACACAACTACGTCGGCAGCGAGCATTTGCTCCTCGGGCTTCTCAGCCGTACCGACAGCATTGCGGCAAAGCTTCTCACCGACGCCGGCGCCGACTACGATGCGGTTCACGGTATGGTGGTTTCCGAATCCGGCACGGGTGAGTCGGCAGGCAGCGAAGGACTTGCCGTAACTCCGAGAACGAAGAGGATAATTGATCTCTCCGCTCAGATAGCAAACTCCATGAATCAGGGTTACGTCGGCACGGAGCATCTTCTCATGGCGCTTCTCAAGGAGGACTGCGTGGCAAGAGACATCCTCGGCAGACTCTCGGTTGACGTCGATAATCTCTACTCAAAGGCAAGTGCCTCCGCAATGGGCTTCTCCGCTCCTTACGGAAGTGCCGCTGACGACGATGAGGACGACGACGGCTATGCTTACGGCGGTGCAGGCTCGTCCGCTCCTGCCGGTGCAAAGAAGGGCGGCGGCAAAACCCCGACTCTCGATAAGTACGGCACCGACCTTACAAAGGCGGCAAAGGAGGGTTCTCTTGACCCCGTAATCGGTCGTGACAAGGAGACCGAGCGTGTAATCCAGATACTCTCGAGACGTACAAAGAACAACCCCTGCCTTATAGGTGAACCGGGCGTCGGCAAAACGGCGGTTGTCGAAGGACTCGCACAGAAGATTGCCTCCGGCGACGTTCCCGAAACGCTCAAGAATAAGAGAGTCGTTGCTCTCGACCTCTCCGGTATGATAGCCGGTGCAAAGTACAGAGGCGAATTTGAGGAGCGTATCAAAAGCGTAATGGACGAGGTCAAGAACGCCGGCGACGTTATCCTCTTCATTGATGAAATCCACACCCTTATCGGCGCCGGAGGTGCTGAGGGCGCAATTGACGCCGCAAACATCTTAAAGCCCGCTCTTGCAAGAGGCGAGATGCAGGTGATAGGCGCGACGACCATCGACGAATACAGAAAGCACATCGAAAAGGATGCCGCACTCGAACGCCGTTTCGGCTCCGTAATGGTAGGCGAACCTACGAAAGAAGAAGCCGTTCTCATACTCAGGGGACTCCGCGACAAGTACGAGGCTCACCACAAGGTAAAGATCACCGACGAAGCAATCGACGCCGCAGTAAATCTCTCGGTAAGGTACATCGCCGACAGATATCTTCCCGATAAGGCGATCGACCTCATCGACGAGACCGCATCGAGAAAGCGTATTCACGAGATTACCGAACCCGACGACATAAGAAACACCGAAGACAAGCTCAAGAGCGTTAAGGGCGAAAAGGAGGAAGCGGTAAAGTCGCAGAACTTTGAAAAGGCGGCGGAGCTTCTCACCGAGGAAAAGAACCTTTCCGCAAAGCTTGAAAAGATGAAGAGCGAGTGGAAAGACGCCAAGGGCGGCAAGGGTGCAAACTATCCGTCAATCGGAGAGAACGATATTGCGGAGACCGTCACGAGCATGACCGGTATTCCCGTATCGAAGCTTGAGGGCGACGAATCCGAAAAGCTCCTTCACCTCGACGAAATACTCCGCAAGCGTGTCATAGGTCAGGACGAGGCTGTTTCCGTAATCGCAAGAGCGATAAGAAGAGGCAGAACCGGACTAAAAGACCCCAAGAGACCTCAGGGTTCATTCATCTTCTGCGGTCCTACGGGCGTAGGTAAAACGGAGCTTTCAAAGGCTCTTGCCGAGGCTCTCTTCGGAGACGAAAACGCAATTATAAGAATCGATATGTCGGAGTACATGGAGAAGCACAGCGTGTCTAAGCTTATAGGCGCACCTCCCGGATACGTCGGATATGATGAAGCCGGTCAGCTCACCGAGAAAGTACGCCGTAAGCCCTACTCGGTAGTCCTTTTCGATGAGATAGAGAAGGCTCACCCGGATGTATTCAACATTCTCCTCCAGATTCTTGAGGACGGTATGCTCACGGATTCTCACGGCAGAAAGGTTGACTTCAAGAATACCGTTATCATTATGACCTCGAACCTCGGCTCTTCCGATATCGCCGACAACAGGAAGCCTCTCGGATTTGAGGGTGCGGCAGACGGCGAAAAGGAAGCAAAAGACGAAAGAGAACGTGCGAAGGAGGCAGTCATGGCGGCGCTTAAGAGAACGTTCCGTCCCGAGCTTCTCAACCGTATCGACGAGATCGTAGTATTCAACAAGCTCTCCGACGAGGATATCGCAAAGATTGCAAAGCTCATGCTCTCCGAGATTACCAAGCGTATCAACGCAATGGGCATCAAGATCACCTTCACCAACGAACTCTGCAAGCAGCTTGCAAAGGCAGGTTTTGATCCCGTTTACGGTGCAAGACCTCTTCGCCGTGCAATTCAGCGTCAGATCGAGGACTCCTTCTCAACCGAGCTTCTTGAGGGCAAGGTCAAAGAAGGCGACAGCGTAATTGCCGACTTCAAGGACGGCGGTGTTGTCTATACCAAGGTCGAAAAGACCGAGGGTGCGGACAAGTCCGAGCCGGAGGAGAAGAAAGAGGAAACGTCTGCGGACGAAGCTAAGCCCGGTGATTCCGATAAAGCGGAATAATCAAAACAAGTAAAATTTACCCCGGCGGTTCGCGTGTGAGCCGCCGGGGTTTTGTGTCTTACGAGGGCTTACGAAGGCTTACGAGGGGTCTCCGACGGCTTCTTTTCTTGAAAGAAAAGAAGCAAAAGAACTCTCGCCTATTTCAAGGCTGTCGCCTTGAAATGGAAAGTCTTTTGTATATTTGAGGTTATACCGCGTTCGGTGCGCATATATGCGCACCATATAAGCAAGCGACCGAACGAGATGAGGCGGACTCATCTTATCCAAGATAGTGCCGTTCAACCTCGACGAGGTCTCGGTCGAAGATGTGTTTGGCTTCATGTTTTGTGGGGACTGTAATTTCCACCTTCTCCCGTTCACCGATTTTACGCCTCGCACGGCTCGACTGCAAAATTCGGCGAAGAGGGGCTTTTTGGAAAGTGCGTGAATTGAGGTTGGCACTCACTTATGGGGGATTCGGTGAAAATGAAGCTTTCTTGAGAGTGCGAAGCTCGAGATTAGCATTATCTCTATGGTGTAGTAATGGAGGTAGCGAAGCTACCGAGGCTCCCTTGTGTAAGGGGAGCTGTCAGCGAAGCTGACTGAGGGGCTGTCGGATAAGAACTCTCTCAATGGTATAGCAAGGCGATAACAAAGCCGCCTGAGGGGCTGTCAGATAAGTGCTTTCTTCATGGAAAATTCGGTGAAAATGCGGCTCTTGGATGTGTACGAAACTCGAGGTTCGCATTCTCCACATGGTATTTTGTAGGGAACGGGCTTGCTCGTTCCTCATGAACCAAACGCAAGGTTATCGTTTTCGTACCGTAGAAATGCGGCAAACGGTAAGCACTATTCAAAATTGAAGAAAAGCGCAGCTTTTCAACCCCAATTCTCCATTCTCCACTCTCAATTCTCAATTTTGAAAATCCGCTCTCCCTTTATCGCACACGCTCAAATCCGCACCATACAATCAATGAAAAAAAGCGACTTTAGGAGCTTTTCAACGTCAATTTTCCATTCTCCACTTTCAATTCTCAATTTTTGAAAAGCTCTGCTTTTCTACTTTACCTCCACTTCCGTTTCCCCGTTCTCGTACCTTACGCGGTAGGTAAAGGTGGGATAAGCGTTTTTGGACAGCGTGCGCCAAACGGCTTTTTGCTTTTCGCACGGCAGACCGAACGGTGAAAGATCAATGCCGCCGTCGGGCAGAATGCTTGCGCTCCTGAAATTGTCAAAGCCGTAATCGAGCATCGCCGTGTGAGCGTTCCAGTCGTCGGGACAGCCGAGCGTCACCGCAATAAGAAGCGTTCCGTCACGCTCCGCCGCACTCACAAGACACCGCCCTGCCGCTTTGGTGAAGCCTGTCTTCACTCCGCACGCACCGTCGTACAGACGGAGAAGCTTGTTGTGGTTTGTGAAGTATCGCTTCTTTTCACCGTTTTCTCCGCCGACAATCGCATTTTGCGTCGATACCGCTTCGGCAACCGTCTTATTTTCGAGAGCCGCCGACGCAATAACCGCAAGCTCATATGCCGTGGTATAGTGACTGTCGTCGGGGAGTCCGTGGGGATTGGTGAAGTGCGTTGAGGTAAGTCCGAGACTCTGCGCCTTTTCGTTCATCTTTTCCGCAAATGCGTCAACGCTTCCGCATGACAGTACCGCAAGAGCCGTCGCCGCATCGTTGCCCGATTCAAGCATGAGACCGTATAAAAGCGTCTTTACGCTCACCGTCTCGCCGGCTTCAAGGTAAATAGAGCTTCCATCAATTCCGGCGGCGTCCTTCGGGACTTTCACATAATCGTCCGGAGAAAGAAGCTCAGCGGCGACAAGCGCCGTCATTATCTTCGTCGTGCTTGCCATGGGGAGGATGCGGTCGCAGCCGTGCGAAAAAAGTATCTCGCGGCTCCTTCCGTCGATGAGTACGGCTCCCTCGGCGTATACGGTCGGTGCCGTGCTTTCCGCTGTCGCCGCGCCTATGTCAACCTCCGTGAGTACCGCCGACGGCACGGAGGAATGCGTCTCTCTCGGTTCGGCTGTCCCGACCGCAAGCCGAAAAAACGGCATCAGTGCGACGAAAAGTCCGAATATTATGAGCGTCGAAACCGAAAATTTTTCGTGTGTGTCCATATTGTTTACCTCTCTTGTACGAATGGTACATTATATGCTTGAGGGACGGCGGTACTTTCCAAACGCAAATATGTTTACATCATCGTTACAAAGACGTGAAATAAATGTATTATAATCACTTGTGAAGACAGTACGGGAGGGGCACATGAACATATTCAAAAAAGCGGCGTACAAACTGAAAAAATATCCGAAAGGCGAGGTCACGGTGATTATTGCCGCAGGCGGTACGGGAAGCAGAATGGGCGGCGTGCCGAAACCGCTTCTCAATCTGCGCGGAAAACCGGTTATAGAGTACAGCCTTGAAGCGTTTTCTGCCTGCGAATGTGTCGGACGTATATTTATAGCCGCCAAAGCGGACGACATACCGAGCTACGAGAGCATAATGAAAAGCGGACGCTTCCCGAAACTTTCGGGTGTGGTCGAGGGCGGCGGAACAAGAAGCGAGTCGGTCGCAAACGCATTTACGGCGGCAATGCGCGACGGCATGACCGACTTCGTTGCGATCCACGACGGTGCAAGACCGCTCATAACTCCCGAAGAAACAGAGCGCGCCGCAAAGCTTGCCGCAGTCTACGGAAGCGGAGTGTGCGCCTCAAAGGTGCGCGACACCGTCAAACGTGCAAGCCGGGGAGGAAAGGTCACGGAGAATATCGACCGTGAGGGACTGTGGCTCATCTCGACTCCGCAGATTTTCTCGACGGACCATTACCATGCGGCATTGTCGGCGGCGGTCGCAAGCGCAAAGAAGAACGGCTCTTCGCCGATAGATTTCACCGACGACAGCACGATGTTCGGCGACGCAGGCTTTACGGTAATGCTTTCCGAAGCAAGCGCAGACAACATAAAGATAACCTACCCTGAGGATATAGCGGTTGCAGAGGGAATACTCGCCGCAAGAGAAAGAGGTAAAGCATAATGAATATGAGCGATATACGCATAGGTCACGGCTACGACGTCCACAGACTGACCGAGGGGCGGCGGCTTATTCTCGGCGGAGTCGATATTCCGCACGCGAGGGGGCTTGACGGTCACTCGGACGCCGACGTGCTTACCCACGCACTCTGTGACGCCATGCTCGGCGCACTTGCCCTCGGCGACATCGGACGTCATTTTCCCGACAACGACGACAGCTACCTCGGCATATCGAGTCTGATTCTTCTCGAAAGAGTAGCGGAACTTTGCCGTGAAAAGGGATACATACTTTCAAACTGCGACGTGACGGTTCTTGCACAGAAGCCGAAGCTTGCGCCGCACATCGACGGAATGCGAGAGAACATCGCACGAGCCGTCGGCGTCGATATTGACCGTGTGAGCGTAAAGGCGACAACAGAGGAACGCCTCGGCTTCACCGGCAGGGAAGAGGGCATTGCCGCCCATGCCGCAGTGATTATGGCAAAGGAATAATTGCGTATAAAAAACGCCGCCGAGGATTGGGTTTCTTCGGCGGTTTGAGTTATTCGGTAATTATTTTCGATTCAAAGTATTTCTCGCAAAACGCAGTCATTTCTTTTATCTCGTCTGCCGTAAAAGTCAATCCGAACGGTGCAGCGACAAGCTTATCCTCATTGTTGTTGAGACGGTGGATAACTGCTATAACTTTCCCCGTAAAAGGTTTTTGGGGTTCGCAAACTCCGAGAATGTAAGCGTCTGTTCCTTCACCGTCCGGGGAGAGCGTTCCCTCGATGTAACCGTAATTGACAGTGTAGATTGTGTCATGGTGTTTCGGATGGCGGCTGCCGACGGGACGGTCAACCGTTACACGGACAGTGTCTCCGATTGAAGGAAATGCGCCGCTCACTTCGCCTTGCAGACATCTACCCACGCCGCAAAGCCGGAGTACTTTTCAAGCTCGGGGATAGTCAGCTCAATTGCGCTGTTTGCGCTTCCGCACGCCGGGAACACTGTCTCGAAACGCTTGAGCGATTCGTCGAGATAGACCTCAACCCCGTCGTTTACGGCAAAAGGACACACACCGCCCACGCCGTAACCTATAGTCGGTTCGACCTCGTCAAAGGTCAGCATCTTTGCCTTGACCCCAAAGCGTGTCTTGTACTTTGCATTGTCAACCTTGACGTCGCCTGCGGTAACGACAAGTATCGGCTTGTCGCCCACAAAAAACGACAGCGACTTTGCTATTCTGCACGGTTCGCAGCCGAGAGCCGCCGCCGCAAGCTCAACAGTCGCACTCGACACATCGAATTCCCTCATGCGATCCGCAATGCCGCACTTTGCGAAATATTCTTTTACTTTTTCTATTGCCATGATGATTACCTCCATGTTTTTCTGTGTTTACTTTTACCACAAAATAGTGACCCTGCGGTGTATAACTTTCACGATATCTGTAAACTTGCGCCGAAAAGTCGGCGCAAATGTCGGAACTTCGCAAATTCACAAGAAAATTTACATATACCGGGATTATATTGTAAAACTTTGCTCTTGCAATTTCTCCTGTTTTCTGATAAAATACTACAATCCGTATATTGTATTTGTACCTGTACGGTACAACCGAACGACTGAAACGATTGAAAGGAAGAGACAGCGAATATGACAGAAAGATGTGCGATACTCGACTGCGGCGGACAGTATACCAAGGTCATTGACCGAAAAGTGCGCGAGCTTGGTGTAAAAAGCGAAATATTTCCGATAGGCGTCGCTCCGGAAAAGCTCGAGGGCTTCGGCGGAATGATTCTCTCGGGAGGACCTGCGAGCGTTTGGGAAAAAGGTGCGCCGGAGTATGATCCGAAGATATTCGACCTCGGCATTCCCACCCTCGGCATTTGCTACGGTATGCAGCTTATTAACGAAAACTTCGGCGGCAAGGTTGTGCCGAATTATAAGACCGAGTACGGTCAGCTTGAGATAAATATCGACACATCATGTCCGCTGTTTGAGGGACTTTCTCCGAGGGAAAAGGTTCTCATGAGCCACGGCGACGCAGTCGAAAAGTTTGCCGACGGCTTCATTGAGGTCGCAGACACCGAGGGCGTTACCGCAGGCATATACAACGCCGAAAAGAAGATTGTCGCCGTTCAGTTCCATCCCGAGGTTGATCCGACGGTACATGGTCTCAAGATGCTCGAAAATTTTCTCCGAGGCATATGCGGCTTCAAGCAGAAGTACGCTCTCGAGGACAGAATAGAGACGTCGGTTAAGATGATAAGAGAAAAGGTCGGCGACGGCAAGGTAATCGTTCTTGTGAGCGGCGGCGTTGACTCCGCTGTTACGGCGGCTCTCCTTGTCAAGGCTCTCGGCTCGGACAAGGTTTACGGCATACATATCGACCACGGTATGATGAGAAAGAATGAGTCGGATCTCATATGTCAAAATCTTGCCGACCTCGGACTTACGCAGATGAGAAGAATAAACGCCGAGGAGGAGTTTTTCAACACGCCTCTTGTTATCGACGGCGAGAAGTATGAGCCTCTCTCAAAGACCTGCGAGCCTGAGAAGAAGAGAGCGATAATCGGACATATGTTTTTCGTCGTAACGGAGGAGGCGGCAAAGAGCCTCAACCTCGATTTTGATACGGCATTCCTCGGTCAGGGAACACTTCGTCCCGACCTTATCGAGAGCGGAAATCCCGATGTCAGCGGCTACGCACACAAGATAAAGACTCACCACAACGACGTCGGAGTAATCCGTGCGCTTCGTGACAAGGGTCACGTCATAGAGACCAACTGGGACTGGCACAAGGACGAGGTAAGACAGGTTGCGAGAATGCTCGGACTTGACGAAGCTATAGCGTCGCGTCAGCCGTTCCCGGGACCGGGACTCGGAGTGAGAATCCTCTGCACCGACAAGAGCGGACGTGCGTTTGACGCCGAGGACAACGAGAAGAATAAGAAGCTTGGCGCGCTTGTGGAGTCGCTTGCAAAGGATAAGACGAGCGACCTTGCGCCGATACAGAGCGTTGGCGTGCAGGGCGACCACCGTTCTTACAAGAACATGGCGGTTCTCTACGAAAAAAAGAATCCGCTTGAAACGGATATCGACGCACTTTACGACCTTGCTAAGAAAATACCGAACGAGCTTAACTACATAAACAGAGTTACCTACTGCCTCAATGCGACCTCGGATGAGGTAAAGCCGCTTGAGTGTACGCCGACGCACATAGTTCACGAGACGGCGGAGCTTCTTCGAGAGCTTGACGACATAACCACGCGCAACCTCATGAACAAGAACATCGCACAGTGCTTTGCGGTGCTTGTGCCGATAACGGCGCACGAGGGAAAGAAGTACTCGGTCGCGATGAGAGCCGTCTGCACGAGCGACTTCATGACCGCACAGTCGGCAGTCCCCGGCGTTGACTTCCCGCTCTCCGCTCTCGAGAACGCAAAGAACGAAATCACAGAACGCTTCGGCGACACAATCTCCCTCGTTCTCTACGACGTTACCGGTAAACCGCCGGCTACTGTCGAGTGGGAGTAAACAGAAAAATCCCTGAAGTCCGCATAAACAGCGGATTTTCGGGGATTCTTTTTGCCTTTTGAGTACATTTTGAGTACAAAATTACAGTATCAGAATAGTATCACACTATATTATTGGCGGAATTTTAACCGATATACCACCGCCAGTATTGAGCATAATATCCGAGTGTTGAAGTTCAAGCTCAATGACTTCTTTTTGTTCTTTTAAGTTGTTCAAAATATTTATAAGCTCTTTATCTGATGTGCCGTGAATTTCAGCGGCACATTTTTCATATCTGTGATTTATCCGCTCCCATTTCAAAATATCACTCACTATTTTATCGGATTTTAAGTAGTACATGATTTTATTTGCAGAAATCTCTGCACTATCATTTTTTGCATTGAAGAAATTTGAGATAAACGGATTTATTTCAACGCTGACAGTTTGGGAGTTCAGCATACCGTTTTCTTCTCTTTCGCCGTGTAATGATATGATTTTTGTCTTTATAAGCATAATCATAAGTCCCATAAAATCACCGACCGTTTCAAGCCGTATATTATTCTCAATTCCGGCAATCGCAAACGAGCTTATGCCGAGAGCATCAGCTATTCTGTCAATCTGCGGAGCTTGCGGTACCATTTTATTTGTTTCGTATTTTCGGATAGACACCGGGTGTATTCCGGAAAGCTCGGCTAATTTTGCTTGTGTTATGCCTATGCGTGTGCGGAAATACTTTATTTTTTCACCTATTGTCATAGATATTCATTCCTTTTGTAGTTTAGTCGCTATCATTATAACACATAAAAATGAAAAAGTCCATACCAAAAAATAAAAATCATCAAATGTTACAAAAATATTAAATTTCAAAATTACTCTTGACATGGTGTAGCGATAACGCTATAATATAAATGTAGCGACACCGCAACATCAAATTAAGGAGGTAATTTGTATGGCGGAGAACAAAATTTATATCACGGCTCACGAGCTTTCGGATATGTTGGGCGTATCTATGGGATATGCATATAAAATAATACGAAAGCTGAACAATGAGCTTGAGAAAGAAGGATTTATAATAATCGCTGGAAAGATACCGAAGAGGTATTTTGAAAAGCGTTGGTATGGTTACAATGCAAAGGAGGCTACTTTATGAAAGCAGAAAGAGATAAGAAAACAGGAAAGTGGTTAATTCAGTTCCGATATACGGACTGGCAGGGTGTTCGCAGAAAAACAACAAAGCGTGGTTTCGCTACAAAACGAGAGGCTGAGGAGTATGTCAGAAATTTTCTTGCATCGCAGCAGGCAGATTTTAATATGAACTTCCAAGAATTTTTGAAGCTCTATTATGAAGATATGGCACCACGCCTCCGTGAAAATACTATGAGAAATAAGAAGTACATAATAGATTTGAAAATCTTGCCGTATTTCGCAAACAAGAGTATGAACAAAATAACGGCTGCTGATATACGCAAATGGCAGAACGAGTTGATTTCCAAAGGGTATTCGCAGACATATCTCAGAACAATTAACAATCAGCTTACGGCGGTATTCAATTATGCGGTGCGGTACTATGATTTACAAAACAATCCTTGCCGAAAAGCCGGAGGTATGGGCAAAAACAAGGCTGATGAGATGAAATTTTGGACAAAAGATGAGTTTTACAAATTCATTGACGGCATTATGGACAAGCAAAAATCGTATGTTGCGTTTATGACGCTCTTTTGGACGGGTATGCGATTGGGAGAACTGCTTGCATTAACTCCGAAAGATGTGAATTTTGATAACAAGACCATAAGTATTTCAAAGTCATATCAGAGAATTGGCGGAGATGATGTTATAACACTTCCAAAAACGCCGAAAAGTAAACGGATAATAACCGTTCCCGACTTCTTGCTGGCAGATATTAAGGATTATATGAGTTCGATATATTGTTTGGAGGATACCGACAGGCTGTTTGGATTTACCAAATATTTTATGGAACACGAAATGCAACGAGGTATTAAAAACAGCGGCGTAAAGCGTATTCGGATCCACGATATTCGGCATTCACACTGCGCACTTCTCTTTGAAATGGGCACTACACCGCTTGAGGTTGCTGACCGTCTTGGACACGAGCGAGTGGAAACAACGATGAATGTTTACGCACATATTTATCCGAATAAACAAAGAGCGTTGTCGGACAAGTTAGAGAAAGTTTATCGGGAGGA
>CAKSUT010000018.1 GCA_934502885.1 uncultured Eubacteriales bacterium
TATAGGTGTCACTTTTCCCAAATGAATTGGCGAAAGTGACAGAATAATTAAAAGGAGCTCCGCCTTGCGGCGAAGCTGAAGCGTCGTACTGCGCCGCTTCTCGCAAGGGGGAACTCCGCTCCCCCTTACGATATCCCCCACCATTTTTCTTTTCTCACCGAAAAGAAAAATATAGGTGTCACTTTTCCCAAATGAATTGGCGAAAGTGACAGAATAATTAAAAGGAGCTCCGCCTTGCGGCGAAGCTCCCTTGCGAGTGGTAACTATATCTTTTTAGGAGAATTAGTCACGAACGATTATAACGAATGTTACGTTGTAGTAGCCCTCTTCGTCAGCGTCGTCATCCTCTTCTGCAGCTATGAAGGCTCTGAGGTTGTTGCTCTTGAGACCCTTATATCTGTAGGTTGTGGAGGTGGAACCGAGAACGGAAGCGTCTACAGTCTTGAGGTTGGATTCGGACTGATCCCAGAAGGTTACAACGGTATCCTTGGTAACGGTGTAAACATTTTCATCGTTGGTGCCGTCGATCTTCTTGCCCTTAACTTCGATGATCTTGGAGGAACTATCGTAGTTCTCAATCTCAACCCAGCCGAGCTTGCCGTACTTGTCGTCGTCCTTATCCGTGTCAAGGTCAACTGCGCCTGCAGCGGTGTTGGGGTTGATTGTACCGTAAACGTCCTCGTTGTTGAGGAAGCCGTTTGTGGTCTTAGCAAGGATTGTACCTGCGGAAGCTGCGGCAAGGTCGCTGTCTGTAGCTTCGAGGTCTTCGGTCTTGCCGGTGTAAGGATCGTAGGTTGTGTAGGTGAGAACCGTCTCGTCGCTGGTGTTCTTAACCTTCTCGTAAGACTTAACGATTCTGTAGTCAGCGGTGCTGCCCTTGTTGTCCTTAATTTCCTTATGGGTTCTGCCGTAGAATGCTACGAGGTTCTCCGTACGTGTGGAGTTCTTGTTGTTGCCGATGATAACTGTTACGCTGTCATAGGTCTGAGCCTTGTCAAAGTCGGGGAGTCTGTCGTAGCCGTAAACCTCTACGATATCGTCGCCGTCCTTGTCAACGGTCTTGATGATAATCTGAGTGTAGGACTTGATTGTGAGCTTGTTCTTGTAGTCAGCGCAGTTGGTGAGGTTGTAGGTGTAACCTGTTTCCTTCTTGAGACCGATGCCGTCGCCGGTTACGATGTATACGAGATCCTCATCGTCCTTGTCGGAGAGTACGGACTTGTCAGCGTTGTCGGCGTATTTAACGATTTCAAAGTAGTAAGCGCCCTTGGAGTCGGTCTTAGCTGTAGCGAGCTTGTCAACATATTCGGTGTAGTCAAAGTCGGAGCCGTTGTAGGTCTCAGGAGTTGTAACTGCGTCATACTTGGAGCCGCCTACTTCGATCTTCTTTGCCTTTACGTCTATGATAGCACCGTCGTGGTAGATGTTTACATAGTCGTCGGTAATGATCTTGTTGCCGTCCTTAACTGTGGTCTTTGTGGTATCTGCTTCGAGAACAACAACCCAGTCCTCATTGAAGTTGATCTTGGAGGATACATCTTCCATGTGAACGAGCTTGCCGTCGTAGAAGTAGAATGTGCCGTCGGAATCAGCTTTGAAGTTCTTACCGTCAGCGATATCCGCTTCAGCGTTTGCAAGAACGAGCTTTGCGTTCTCAAAGTAGTGCTTCTCGCCTGTAGCGAACTTAGCGTACTTTGTAGCTTCGCTGCTTACATAGGTCTCTGTTCCCTTAAGAACTGCCTTGATGTCAGCAAAGTTAGCTGCTGTGTTAACGTATGCGATTACCCAATCCTCATCGGAAGCCTTCTCGCCCTTAACGATTGTTCTGTCGATGTAGAGAGTCTTGTCAGCGTCGAAGTCCGCACCTGCGGGAGAACCGCTGGAGAGGTATGCGTCCTCTTCGTCGTTAACCTGTGCGAGGCTGTAGGGTCTGTAGTCGATGAGCTCGTAACGACCGTCGCCGTCGATATCATATACAACTACTTCGTAGAGAGAAGAACCAACGTAAGGAGCCTTGAAGTTTGCAAGGAATGCATGGTCTGCGTCGTCCTTAACGTAGTTATCATTGAGGTCGCCGTTGAAGTTGTAAAGGTAGTTCTCTTCGAGATCCTCGTCCTCTTCTTCAGCGTTGCCGTCGTATGTGCCAAGGGAGATGAACTTAGCGTTATCGGAATCGATATCAGCAAGCTTCTCGGGCTTAGCGTAGGAGTAAGGAGCGTTGAAGATGTAGGTTGCAACGCCGTCGATTGTCATAAGACCGTTGAGTCTCTTGTAATCGGACTTAGCGTCGACCTCTGCATCCTTATCTCTGTCGAGCTTGAGAGTGTCGAACTCAGCGTTGGTGTAGTACTTCTTGTCTGCTGTGCCGGAAACGGTACCGAACTTAACGTCCTTGCCGTTAACGGTCTTCTTTGTCATGAGAGAGGTTGCGCCGATAACCTTCTTGTCGGAACCGTCCTTCTTGATGAAGAGCTCGATACCTGCCATGAAGTAGTCGTCAGCCTTGCCTTCGAGACCGAGGTCTGAAAACTCGATAGTGCCGAGAACGTACTCGTCAACATTGAGTGCATCGTCATCGGGATCGATTGCAAATACGCCGGTCTTGTCGGGAGCGAATGTTACCATTTCGCCGTCCTTCTTGTCGATTGCTTCATAGCCGTCGAAGGTGTAGCTCGGGGTTGCAACGATGTACTGTGTAACCTTTTCTACGTCGAAGATCTTGGAAGCAACCGTGTCGTACTTGTTGTACGGTCTTGTACCCTTGGAGTGGATACCGATTGCGTCGCCGGTAGTCGGATCGTAAACTACATCGTAGCCGAGGGACTCATATGCAACTTCATATGTAGCCATGTCAGCGTAGAATGCGTTTGCGAGGATTACAGCAACGTTGCCTCTTGTAAGAGCGTCGGTGTAGCCGAGAGTGGAGGGAAGATCCTCGTCAAGGCCGATTTCCTCTGCCTTCTGGATGTAACCGAAGGGGTAGGACATTGCGCCGTCCTTCTCATACTCGAGAGCTCTGGTGATCATTACGTAAGCGTCCTGGAGAGTGATGTTGCCCTTGGGGTTGAATCTTGTCTCGGAAACGCCCTTGATGATTCCGGTCTGGTTAGCCCAGGAAATCATGTAGAAGAATGTGGAGTCTTCAAGGTCGGTGAAAGAAGTCTGGTTAACTCCGCCTTCCTGAGACTTGCCGGCCTTCATCAATCTGTAGATGAAAGCAGCCATCTGCTGACGAGTAACAAGCTCGTCTGTGCCGAACTTGGTCTCGGTTGTACCCTTGGTGATACCGAGGGATACGAGAAGATTTACCGCGTCGCCTTCAGCCGTTGTATAGTCAACGTCTTCGAAAGCTGCGGACGCACCTGTGGCAAACATGGAAACTGTCATGAGTACCGCAAGTACGAGTGTGAGAAACTTTGTTGTTTTTCTCATAATGCTTTTCCTCCTAAAAAAATATTCTTGTGTCAAAACTCGTTTTGACTACGCTATTATAATAGCACAACGTTTCTTATTTTGCAAGGGGTTTTTGCGTTTTGTAACCTAACTGTAACTTATGTTACAGTTGCGAAACACGGTTTCGACCGGAAAGCTCCGCTCTTCACTCTTCACTCTTCACTCTTCACTCTTCGCTCTTCACTCTCCGCTCTCCGCTCTCCGCTCTTCACTCTTCGCTCTTCACTCTTCACTCTTCACTCTTCACTCTTCACTCTTCACTCTTCACTCTTCACTGCAAAGCGAAGCTTTGCACTAATGTCAGCTCTCCCCCGGAATGACCTCCGCTTGCGCGGTGGGAGAAAAAGAGCGGTGCGCCGTCGCGGCGCGTACAGCAGGTGCAGAGTCCGACGGAGTCGATGTTTTCCTCCGGCACGCCGCACAGAGCGATCATTTCGCGGTTGAGCGCGACGAGATCTGCCATGAATTTGCCGCCGGGCTTGGGCGCAAAGCACTTTGCGGTGAGGGCTTCGGAAAATGATGCGTCGTTCGTTTCCGACAAAAAGTATTCGTATGCCGCACTTCTCACCTCTTCGCCGACCTCGTAACAGCATTTGCCGATGCACGGACCTATGGCGGCGATGACGTCCCGAACGTCGCTTTCCTCGCCTAAAAGCGCCGCCGCCTTTGCGGAAATACCCTTGACCGTCCCTCTCCATCCGGCGTGGACGGCGCAGACGCTTCCTGTTTTCGTGTTGGCGAAAATCACGGGAGTGCAGTCGGCGGTTTTCACGCACACGGCGTCAATGCCGGAGTTCGGGTGCAGAAGAAGTCCGTCGCACTCGGGCATATAGCCGCGCGAATATATCGTTCCGAGTCCGCCGTCCGCGCTTTTTACTTCCAATATTATATCGGAGTGCGTTTGCGTTGCGTTTACGCACCTTTCGGGGACAGTGCCGAACTCGGCGAATATGCGGCGGTAGTTTTCATCGACGTTTGCCGTCAGGTCGGTGTTAAAGCCGGCGTCCTTTCGCGATGAGCTTACGTTTAGGCTTCCGAACGCTTCGCCGACGCTCACTCCGCCGCGGCGCGTCATGAATCCGTGCGGTATGCCGTACCGCTCAAACAGCTTCGATGTGATGTATTCCATATCGTTCTCCTTTATACAGATTTACCGGGGGTGAGGGCGCAAGGGTGTGTTACTTTCTTGAAAGAAAGTAACCAAAGAACACGAGGATATGTCCTTTTCTTGAAAGAAAAGGACCAAAAGAACTTCAAAAGCGCAAAACTTGTTTTGCGCGGACGGTGTTGTTGGAGGCGACTCGGCGTCTGCGACGCCTCCACACAACGCCAATGAGAAAACACGTATCTTAACCACGCACCACCCCAAAACGCTCTCTTTGCCGAATTTCGCTGTCGAGCGGAGCGAGGCGTGAAATCGGCGAACGGGAGAAGTTCGGATACAGTCCCCACAAAATATGATGCCAATCTCACCTTCGACCGAGACTTCGTCGAGGTTGAACGGAATATCCTTCGACACGCACAGTCCACCTCATCTCGTTCGGTCGCTTGCGTATAAGGTGCGCATATATGCGCACCGAACGCGGCATTATCCCCAAATTAAATAAAAGACTTTTCATTTCAAAGCGATAGCTTTGAAATCGATAAAGTTCTTTGGCGAAAGCAACTTTGTTGCGTCGCAACTTTCTTTTAAGAAAGTAACACATACTTAAGTTCTCTTGCTCTTGTTCGCTTGCGAACGGATCTTTCTTTCAAGAAAAGAAGGCGTCGCAGACCTCCCGTACCCTCGTCCCCGCAGCTTACCGTCAGCTTTCGGTGAGAAAATCCCCGTCGTGCGCGACGGCAACTGCAAAGTCCATGAAGGTTTTGCCGGCGACAGAAATGACGTCGCCGCCGTTGTACGCAACGCAGACCTCGCGGAAAATGGGCGGAGTCAGCGCACGCACCTCAATGTTCTGGTGATGCCGGTGAAGCACAAGCTTCGGCAGTATCGACACTCCCAATCCCTGCTCAACCATGTTCATTATCGTGTAGTCGTCGTAAACGCGGTACTGTCGGTTCGGCTCTATGCCGGCTGTCTTGAAGTACTCCGTAGGCTCGCTCTTTTTGCCTTGATCGAGAAAGATAAACGGCTCGCCGACAAAGTCGCTGAGCTTAAGCACAGACTTCTTCGCTTTCGGATGATTCGGCGGCAGTATCATTACCATCTCGTCGCGGAGAAGAAATACCTTCTCAAGTCTGTCCGCAACGTCTACCGTCAGAAAACCGAAGTCCACAATCCCTTCCTTTATCCATAACTCAACCGTCTCGTAGTCCGCTTGCAAAAGCTTGAACTTTACCGACGGATATTTCTCCTTGAACCTCTTTATCGCATACGGCAGGAAATTCGCCGAAATGCTCGCAAACGCGCCTATCCTTATCTCGGCGCCCTCAAGATTGTTTATCGCCGAGCTTTGCCCCAAAACGCTTGCGTAGTCGTCGCAAAGACGCCTTATAAACGGCAGCATCGCCTTTCCGTCGGCTGTCAGATGTATTCCGTGCTTTGTTCGCGTGAACAGCGTCACGTTAAGCTCTTCCTCAAGCGACTTTATCATCTGACTCACCGCCGACTGCGTGTAACCGAAAAGCTCCGCCGTCTTCGTGAAGTTCTCGGTCTCCGTCACCGAAAGAAACACTCTGTACTTTATCATTTTTACGTCTCCGGATATAAGTTTTTCTTATCACTGTTATTATAATCATTTATTGAATTTCTGTCAAGTGTGTAGGTGTAAACTGTTTGTCATAAGTTTTTCTTATTGTAAGCATTATAATCATTCGCTTGACTTCTAACACTTTACGATGTATAATATGGCATACTAAAAATTTGAAAAGAGGTTTTTCCCATGAAAAAGATTATCTCCATATTGGCGGTACTCACAATGATACTCGCGCTCACCGCCTGCTCCGGCGCAAATACAGCAGAAAAGGACACATACACCGTCGGCATTTGCCAGCTCGTTCAGCACGACGCACTCGACGCCGCAACCAAAGGCTTCATGGACGCTCTGAGTGCCGAGTTCGGCGATAAAATCACATTCCTCAACGAGAACGCAAGCAACGACGTGCAGACCTGTACGACAATCATCAACAACCTCGTAAACAAGAAGGTTGACCTCATCCTCGCAAACGCAACTCCCGCTCTCCAGGCGGCGGTAAACGGCACGGCGACAATTCCCGTTCTCGGAACGTCCATCACCGAATACGGCACGGCTCTCGGCATCGAGGACTTCGACGGCACTGTCGGCGGCAACGTTTCCGGCACCTCCGACCTCGCGCCTCTCGATAAGCAGGCTGATATGATAGCGGAGCTTTTCCCCGAGGCAAAGACGGTCTCCATTCTCTTCTGCACCTCCGAAGCAAACTCCGCATACCAGGTCAAGAACGTAAAGAGCTTCCTTGAAGCAAAGGGCATCGAGGTTGTGGAATGCGGCTTCACCGACTCGAACGACGTTACCGCGGCGGCCTCCAAGGCGGCGGCCTCCGACGTAATCTATATCCCCACCGACAACACCGCGGCAAGCTGCGCCACGACAATTGACGGCGTCATCGGCGACACTCCCGTAATCGCAGGCGAAGAGGGTATCTGCAAGAACTGCGGCGTCGCAACCCTCTCTATAAGCTACTACGACCTCGGCAAGACCACCGGCGAAATGGCTGTAAAGATTCTCAAGGGCGAAGCGAAGATCGAGGATATGCCCGTTGAGTACACAACCGCCGTAAAGAAGTACAACAAGGCAAAGTGCGAACAGCTCGGCATCGACACCGCAGACCTTGAAGCAAAGGGATATGTCGCTATCGACTGACCGCGGATTTTAAACGAATAAAGCAAGGGGCACCGTTTGTCCGCAGGGGCAGACGGCAGTCCCGTTTTATAAGAGGTACGTCAATGAACATCATAATATGGTTAAACACCCTCCCCGGAGCTGTCGCACAGGGCTTCGTCTGGGGAATAATGGCTCTCGGACTCTACATCACCTTCCGCATACTCGACTTCGCCGACCTTACCGTTGACGGCTCGATATGCACGGGTGCGGCGGTCTGTACGGTTCTTGTTACACGGGGCTTCAACGTGTGGGTCGCAATGGCGGCGGCTTTTATTGCGGGTGCTGTCGCAGGACTTGTCACGGGACTTCTTCACACAAAGCTCGGCATCCCGGCAATTCTTTCGGGAATACTCACACAGCTCATGCTGTGGTCGGCAAACCTTCTCATTATGTCGGGCAAGGCGAATATCGCGCTCTCGGGCTTTAAGTACAGAGACAAGGTTCTCATCTCAAGCGGCTCGATAAACATTGTGCGTACCCTCGCCGTGCTTTTCATTATAATAGCGGTCATCATCACCGTCCTTTACTGGTTCTTCGGCACGCAGTTCGGAATGTCGGTGCGCTCGACGGGTAACAGTCTTCACATGAGCCGCGCTCAGGGCATCAACACCTCTTTCACGACGGTTTTCGGACTTGCGCTGTCAAATGCTATAGTGGCGTTTGCCGGTTCTCTTCTTGCACAACAGCAGGGTGCGGCTGACATCAACATGGGCAGAGGCGCAATTGTCATCGGTCTTGCGGCGGTCATCGTCGGAGAATCGATCGTGTCGAGAATAAGCACGAATTTCTATGTAAGACTCATCGGCATAGTGTTGGGCGCGATAGTATATTGGATAATATTCCAGACGGTCATCTTCCTCGGACTTCCGAGCGAATACCTGAAGATGCTCTCCGCAATGGTCGTTGCCGTATTCCTCGGCATTCCCTACCTGCGGAGCAACAGAAAGAAGAAAACCGGGGTGAAGAAAAATGCTTGAACTTAAAAACATACGCAAGGTGTTCAACGCCGGAACGATAAACGAAAAGGTTGCGCTCAATGACCTTTCTCTCAAGCTCGAAGAGGGCGATTTCGTGACGGTCATCGGCGGAAACGGCGCCGGAAAATCCACAATGCTCAATGCGGTCGCCGGAGTTTTCCCCATAGACAGCGGCGAGGTTATAATAGGAGGCAAAGATATTTCTCCGCTTCCCGAACACAAGAGAGCAAAGTACATAGGCAGAGTATTCCAGGATCCCATGATGGGAACGGCGGCGGATATGCTCGTCGAGGAAAATCTGTCCATAGCGGAAAGACGCGGAATGCGCAGATACGTAAAGTGGGCGATTACCAAAAAGGACAGAGAAAGATACAGAGAAATGCTCTCTCTTCTCGACCTCGGACTCGAAAACCGTCTTTCCTCCAAGATGGGACTTCTCTCGGGCGGTCAGCGTCAGGCGGTCACGCTTCTCATGGCGTCGATGAAGAATCCGAAGCTTCTTCTGCTTGACGAACACACGGCGGCTCTCGACCCTGCGACGGCGGCGACGGTTTTGCGCCTCACCGACAAGGTTATAAACGAGAATCACCTCACGGCGATAATGATAACCCACAACATGAACGACGCGATAAAGCACGGCAACCGTCTTATCATGATGAACGCCGGTCAGATTATCTACGACGTTTCGGGCGAAGAAAAGAAGAGCCTCACGAAATCGGATCTTCTTGCAAAGTTCGCCGAAATTGCCGGTCAGAACCAGGCATCTGACAGAATGACGCTGTCCTGATGCGGAAACCGACAAATAATAAGTACTCCCCCTGCCGTCTCCGTGACGGTGGGGGATTTTTGTGCGTTCTGTCACTCGGAGTTGAAATGCACTCTGAAGCACACACCCCGAAACTCCGACGGTGTGACGCCGGTGCAGCGTTTGAACGCCTTCATGAAGTACTTTGCGTCGTGAAAGCCGACCGCCTCGGAAATATCCGAAACTCTCATGTCCGTGTCGAGAAGAAGCCGCTTTGCCTTGTCGAGTCTCACGGTGTTCAGATATGCGCAGGGCGTCATGCCGTACTCTCTGCCGAAAACGTGCGTCAGGTAGTCGGTACTGTAGCGAAAGGCGTCCGCAAGCGACGAAAGCTCTATGTCCTCGGAGCAGTGCATTCTCAGATACTCCCTCAGTCTCGCCGCCGCCGCTTTTCCCCGTGCGGCGTTTTCGTTTGACGTGCCGTGCGGAGGCCGTGCCTCAAGGGCGTTTTCGTAAAGCTCTCTCAAAATTATGCCGAGGTACATTCCGCATATGCGCTCTCTCGACGAAGCGTCAAGGTATGACCTCTCTGCGGCGTCGGTCAGGCTGTGAAACAATGTGAGAAACTTCTCGGGGTGAAGAAGCGCACCGTATTCGGGCAGTGCGACGGCGTTCGTGCCGTTCTGAAGATTCGCCGCTCCGTCGGAATACGAAACCCCGCCGGTCATGACGAAGTGACACCACATATGCGACTGCCCCGGACTCACCGCCGCCGTGCCGTAATGCTCGCAGTTCGGAAAAAGAAGCATATACGTCCCCTCGGAAAGAATATACTCCCTGCCGTCCTGCGCAATGGGACACTCTCCGTCACAGCCGACGAGAAGCACCGTACTCTGAAGCTTTCTCCGAGGGTGAGTCGGCGTCCCCGGAGCTTCGTATTTTCCGGAGGACAAATACCGTATTTGAGATTGGTCGAAAATAATGCTCGTCATATAGGAAATTTCCACCTTTTCGGGTTGTTTGTGTGTTTACATACACTCTTTCGGGTGCTATAATAGCCTCATACACCGTATGATTTTACCACGAAAACGGTGCAATGTCAAGTAAACCGGAGGAATTATGCATGAAAAACACGCTTACCTACCCGAATGTTAAGAATGTTGCTGTTTCAGACAGCTTTTGGACACCTTATATCGAAAAGGCGAAGGATACAATGCTTCCGTATGTCGTGAAGCGCATGGAGGGCGACGGCTACACAGAAAACTTCGACGCTGTCGCAGCAGGGCTTACGGGCTTTCACAAGGGACCTCATTTCTCTGACGGACTGCTTTTCGAAACGCTCAGGGCGGCTTGCGACTTTTTTGCCGAATACGGCGGCGAGGACCTCAAAGCTATTATCGATTCTCTCGTGAAAAAAGCTGCGGCGGCGTCACGTGTAACAGACGGCTTTTTAAGCACGTTCACCCTTGAAAAAGAGCCTGAGCATCGCTGGGGCGAAAACGGCGGAAGCCTAATATATCAGCACGACCTCTACAACCACGGTGCGCTCGTCGAAGCGGCGGTAAGTCACTACAACGCTTTCGGTGAAACGGAGCTTCTGGAGTGCGCTGTCAGAGCGGCAAATCTCATCTTCGCATACATGGGCGACGCACCCAAGCACAACATAATTCCCGGTCACTCACTGCCCGAGGAGGCGTTTGTGAAGCTCTACCGCCTTTTCCGTGACACAAGGGAGCTTGACGGCTTTGCAAAGAAGCACGGCGTCGTTCCGGAGAATTACCTTGAAATTGCCGATTTCTGGTATCGTGCGAGAGGAAATCACGAAGGCAGAGCCGCAGACTCGGCACGTGAGCGTTTCTCATTCGAGTACAATCAGGACAACGCTCCCTTTGAAACGGTGCGCAAGGCGGTCGGTCACTCGGTCAGAGCGGCTCTCTGCTATACGGGTGCGGCGGCGGTAACGAGGGAGTACGGCGACGGAAGATATGAGGAAGCTCTTGCCGCTCTCTGGAAAAATGTTTGCCGCAGAAAGATGCATATTTCGGGCGGCATAGGCACACGTCACGACATAGAGGGCTTCGACGCCGACTACGTTCTTCCGAACGACGCATATCTCGAGGCTTGTGCGGCGATAGCTCTTGCGTTCTGGGCTGGCGAGATGAACCTTCTCGGCGAAAAGAGCGAGTATTTCGACTGCTTCGAGAGGGCGCTTTACAACAACGTCGGTTCGGCCGTCGGCAGTGATTTCAAGCACTTTTTCTACCAAAATCCGCTTGTCTCGAACGGCGGAGTTACACGTTGGGAGTGGCACGAGTGTCCGTGCTGTCCGCCTATGCTTCTCAAGCTTTTTGCGTCGCTTCCGAGCTACATCTACTCATACGGCGGCGACTCCTACGGCGACGTGCTTCTCGTGAATATGTTCATCGGAAGTAAATTTTGCGCCGGCGGACTTTCTGCGCATCTCGACGGCAGAATTCTCACGGTAAGCTCCGAAAACTCCCGTCCGCTCACGCTCAAAATAAGAATACCCGAATACGTGAAGGACTTCGGCGTGTACAAAAACGGCAAAGCCGCCGAATACACGGAGGAAAACGGTTACGCCGTGATACGTGACGCCGAGGGTGAGTACGAGCTTCGCTTTGAAAAGAAGCTTCGCCGTGTTTTCGCAAATCCGAAGGTGCGTGACGACCTCGGCAAGGCGGCGGTGATGAACGGCGAGACTCTCATGTGCGCCGAGGGATACGACAACGGCGGCGAGGTGGATTTCAGACTTGCGGAAAAGCCGTCTCTTTCGCTTGACGGTGAAAACGTCGTGGGTCTTCGTGCCGACGGCAAACGCTTCAAGCTCATTCCGTACCGCAAATGGTGTTCACGCACTCCGGAAAAGGCAGGCGACGACCGCATGGCGGTGTGGTTTGAGCAGGAAAATGCGCCGTCCGTGGAAGAGCTTGCGAAGCGTATCGGAGAAAATCTGTATATCGACGCCGACTGAAACGATTTAAGACTCTTTTTATACTCTCAGCCTTGATTTTTTTAAGAAAACGGCGTACAATGGGTATAAAATGGAGGTGGTTTTGTGTCGGAGGAAATAATGAGCTTCCTGACGTTCGGCGCTGTGTCGGCGAGGGCGTCTGCCGAGAAGAGCATACTTGCCTGCGGAGCTTTTACCGAGAAACACGGCATTGTCATAGACGAAAGGTGCTCCGCAGCGCTTGCCGAAGCAAAGACAAAGGCTCTCGGCGTTTCGGGGAGAGTGGAGTTCGGCGAGAGTGCCGCCGCAGTGATTATAGAGGCTTTCGCCGACTCTCCCTACCTCTCGAACGAGAATTTCACCGAGACGATGAGCGTCGTTATCGGCGTATTTTACGAGGCGAAAAACGCTGTTGCCGACAGGGTGAGCGACCGTGCGCTTGCGGAGTTTCTGCGCCGTGCGTTTGACGGGGTCTGCGGAGGCGATGCGGACAGTCTCGGCGGCACGGTCGAGGGGTTGGTGCGGCACATAAACGGCGGCGGTGCGGTCTGCGACTTCGACGGCGACATTCGCGAGCCTGGCGGCGAAGAGGAAAGCGAGGTATGAGCATGGAAAACGGCATTGCCGCACGGACAAATGCGGCGGTCGGCGGTGTTGCGCGCCGCACGCGCATGATTTTCGATTCGGAGCTTGACGAGCGCAGGTATCTTCTAACGCTTTCCGAAGCCGCGGTAAGAGTCGGCATACTCACCGACGCCGACCTTATTCGGATACAGTCGGAGGTATTCGCGCTTTTGGCGCGGCAAGCGGACAAGCTCACGCGCGGCGAGAGCAGTTCGGTGAACGCGGAGACAGCGGTAACTCTCACCGAGAGCGTATTTTTCACGGTGGGCATACGTCTCAAGCGCGAGGGAATACCTGACAGGGCGGCGGTGCTTTTGAGAGATATTCCGATTGAACGGCTGTTTGACGAGGGCATGGACGATATACGCCGCATGATGGCGGCGGCGCGGCGTTTGCAAAAGAGCGTTACGGAGAGTTTATTCGACACGCCGAATGTATTTTACCGAGGCACGGTAAAGGGCGGTATCGACGGCTTTTTCAGGCTGTACCGTCCGCAGTTCGGAGCGCACGAGGTACACATAACGGCGGATTATCCGCTTCTCGGGACGAATCCGCGTCTTGACGGAATCGAGTTTATCGCCGCATATTTGCGAGGAATTGCCGCTGAGAACGGGTTTTTGCTGTCGTTTTCGCCGCAGAATGTACACCGTCTTTTGAGCACCGCATACGGCGGCGGCTACGCCGAGAGTCCGGTGAATCTGTGCGAGCCGGTGCTTACGTCCGCTCTTTGTCTTATTTTACTCGGACGTTCGCCGCGCGGACTTGACGTGACGGAGAGTGAGCGTGAGAAGTTCCGCCGTGATTTTGACACGTCACCCGAGAGTGAGTTGTGCGCGGTTTTCGACTCCGCACTGTCGTCGCTCGGCGAAGCTCTTTCTCTTTCCGCAAAAACCGAGGGCTACCTGCGCCGTTACCTGCCGAAACTTGCGGCGGCCGTGAAGGCGAGGTTGTGGTGACGGAGATTACAGGGTGTCCTTTTCTTGAAAGTAACACCCTTGCACCCTTCTCTTAAAAAAAGGACACCCACGCCTCGTGCGCGTTATTCCGCGCTTTTGCCGCGGTACACGCTGTACTCGCTTCTCAGCGTCCACTTGTCGCAGTCGTAGTTCGCGTAAATATCGACGGAATCGCCGTCAAGAGTGAAAATCATGCGGCCTGACGCCGGACAGTTGCGGAAGCGCATGCTTATCACAAGCTCGCTTTCCGTCATGCTCTCAACCGCGGCGTTGAAAAGTACCTCTTCGCGGCGCACCTGACAGAGCGACGCCAGAGTCGGACGAAATCCCTTCGCCACTATGCGGCAGTATTCGCTTCCCTCAAACGGCGCGAAAAAGCTCTCAGTGCCCTCGCCGTCGGTAAACGATACCCGAACACCGCCGTCCTCTTCGTCAGCCTCAACAGAGGTGAAATCCGAAATGTTCTTTTCAAGCCCGTAAAGCCTGCCGAAACCGCCGAACCGTCCCTCCGCCTTGAACGCCGGAACAGCATAGATGCTGTCGGCGTATTCGTCGGTGAAGCGCCCCTCGCCCTCGACCGACTCGGCGTCGAGAGAACGCGCGAACGCAACAAGCTCACGAAGCTCACGCTCGGTGTTGTCTGCCTCTGCAAGCGCGGACACAATAATCCTCTCCTCGGGAATGATTATGCAGAACTGACCGTACGCTCCGTCCGCACGGTAGCCGCCGACGGCGTTTATCCAGAACTGATAGCCGTAGCCCGCCTCCCAGTCGCTCTTTGTGCCGTCAATCCACGCGGTGACGGTCTCGTTCACACTGTTGTCAATGCGCTTGTTCGTCGCAAGAGCTACCCACTCGCGGCTCAGAATACGCTTGCCGTCAAGCACTCCGCCGTTTAGGTAAAGCTCGCCGAAACGCTCTATGCAGTCGAGACTTGTGTGCAACCCCACTCCGCCTTCGCAAATGCCGTCGCTTACGCCGTTTGCCGACATCTGCGCCACTCTCTGCCACTTCTTCGGACGTATGCCGAGGTGTCCGAAAAGCTTGCGGTTGAGGTAGCAGTAAACCGACTCTCCCGTGAGCCGCTCGACAAGAGCCGCAATCATAAGCGTAGCACCCGTGTTGTAAACAAACTTCGTTCCCGGCTCGTGCGGCGTCGCCTGCGCAAAAAACGCCTTTATAGGGTCGTCGGAGTTTATGCACGCGTTCATCGCACAGCAGCCGTGTCCCGTACCCATGGTGAGGACGTTCCCGACGGTCATGCTCCTTGCGCGCTCGGAAATATTTTCGGGCAGATGATCGGGAAAATAATCCGAAATGCGGTCGTCGGGCTTCCAAAGTCCCTCGTCGTATGCAAAACCTGCGGCGGTCGAACAGAAGCTCTTGCTCAGCGAGAATACCTGCGGAGCGTCGCTTGTGTCATACGGCGCAAGCGCGAATTTCGAGAGGAGCTTGCCGTCCTTTATCGCCGACACGCAGTGATAACCCGTCTGAAGCGTGTTCTTTATAAACTCAAGCGTCTTTTCCCTGTTGTATGTACACGAGGCGTATATGCCTTTCATTGATATCCCTCTTTCCGTCTGATTTGCAAGTACATTTTACCAAAGGAACACACCTTTTGCAAGTTGACGAACGGTTAATTTTGTAAACATTTATCTTGCACAGCCCGAAATGACGATTTTACACACAAAAAGTGCCGACCGACCGCGGTTTTTGGCTCGGTCAAGATATGTAAAGTGCGTTTTTCGACATCATTTTACCTGCATTTCTGCACTCAAAGCGTAAGAATAACAATTTTTTCTAAAATATTTGTGCATTTTCGACATAACATAGGGGGTGGTTTTTGGGGAAATTGAGGAAATTATCATTTGTTTTGCAAAAGCTATTGACAAATCACTAAAAACTTGCTATAATGTGTGATAGTGAGTTTGTAACAGTATCGGCGGATTTCAGATGGCTTCAAAATCGAACAAAAACATACGTACCGAAGCGGACGACCCGACTCTCGTGAGCGAGTTCCGAAACGGCAATGCGGAGCTTTTCGACAGCATCGCGGCAAAGTACAGAGGACTTGTCGTGAACTGCGCGAAGAAGTTTGATTCTGACGGCAAGAATTTCGACGACCTTTATCAGGAGGGTATGCTTGCGCTGTACCGCGCTTCGTGCGGATACAGAGGCGGAGTGCCTTTCGCGGCGTATGCGTCGGTCTGCGTGAAGAATGCAATGCTTTCGTGGCAGCGCGGAAACCCGGAGAACGGCATGCCGAGCGTGTCGATAGACGACCTCCCCGAGGACGCTCTTCCGAACGACACCTCCGCGACTCCGGAGGAAGAGGTTGTGTCGAAGATTTTCTGCAGCGAGCTTAAGAAACGTGCAATGAAGCTTTTGTCTGAGTACGAAAGGTGCGTGTTTCTGCTGTATCTCGAGGATATGACTCCGGCGGAGATCGGCGAGTGTCTCGGAAAGTCGAAGAAGTCGGTCGAAAACGCACTTAACCGGATAAAAGCGAAGCTTTCCGCGTCGGGAGGCTGAACGAAAGACGACGGCGTGCGGTTGCAAAAACGCTCTTTATGTCCGAGCCGAAAGAGGCGATGGTATTCATCATGCAGGTTATCACTGCATCGGGCAAACAAAAAATTCTAATTCCAAAGCGAGGGAAATCAAATGTACGAAAACAAGACATTGGTATGCAAAGATTGCGGTAAGGAGTTCGTCTTCACAGCAGGCGAGCAGGAGTTCTACGCTTCCAGAGGCTTCCAGAACGAGCCCCAGAGATGCAAGGAGTGCCGCGACGCAAGAAAGAACGCCGCTAAGGGTCCGAGAGAAATGTTTGTAACAACTTGCGCGGCTTGCGGCAAGGAAGCAAAGGTTCCTTTCCAGCCCAGCAACGACAGACCTGTTTACTGCAGCGAGTGCTTCGCAGCTAAGAGAGCCGCTGAGTAATCATCGGGTGAAGTGGCGCGGACGGCAAATGCCGGCGGCGCGCACCGATCATAGTTTAATTCAAAGGTGTAGTTTTGTCAGACGCTGAACCGATGTCTTTTAGTGATAACATGAAAGATGGATATTCCTTGTTCTATCATCCTACCCTCTACATTTTCTATGGTGAAAAAAAGAACCGCTTCGGCGGTTCTTTTTATTTGAGAATTGAGAGTGGAGAATGGAGAATTGACGTGGAAAAACGGCTCTGCCGTTTTTCTTCATTGATTGTACAGTGCTTACCATTTGTTGCGGTTCTGTGGGGAGATAACGATAATTTTGCCTTTGATTCATGCGGAACGAGCAAGCCCGTTCCCTACAAAACACCAAGGAGAGAACACGCATTTTAAATCACGCACCACCCCAAAACGCTCCCTTTGCGGAATTTAAACGTGGCGTTTTTTTCGTCGCTTTAATTTCCGTAAACGGACGAGCGCAAAAAGTTTAGTCCCCACAAAGTCTGATTCGGCAAAAATTTAAGTCGGTCGCTTGAATTTATGGCGACCGACTTTCGTATTTTCTTGGATTAGATGAGTCTTACCTTATCTCGTTCGGCGACTTGCGTTTATGGTCGCCGAACGCGATATAACCTCAAATTATGCAAGAACTTCCCATTTCAAAGCGATAGCTTTGAAATCGGCAAAAGTTCTTTTGCTCTTGTTCGCTTGCGAACGGAGCTTTCTTTCAAGAAAAGAAGCCGTCGGAGACCTCCCGTAACCCTCGCCCCTCGCATCCCCCGTCTCAGTGTTCAAAGAGGGGGAGTTTTTCGAGGTATATGATATCGTCTCTGTCAGCGGCGTCGCCCTCGGCGAGAATTGCTGCCCTGCCGACGACGTTTCCTCCCGCCGCTTCGACAAGCTTCTCAATCGCCGCAAGCGACTCGCCCGTGCTTATTACGTCGTCAACTATGACGATACGCTTGCCTTTCATAAGCTCAGCGTCCTTTGAGTCGAGATAGAGCGTCTGAACATTCGCGGTCGTTATCGACTTCACCTCAACGCTTATCGGATCCTTCATGTAAAGCTTCGACTTCTTGCGCGTGATGAAATGCTTCTTCTCGCCGAGCTGACGCGCCATTTCGTATACAAGCGGTATGCCCTTCGCCTCGGCGGTGATGAGGTAGTCGTGCTCCGGAAGCTTCTTGATAAGCTCTTTTGCACAGGCAATCGTAAGCTCGCAGTCGCCGAAAATCACAAAGCCCGCTATGTCAAGGTGTTCGTTTATGGGGCAGATGGGTAGATCTCTTTCGAGTCCCGCAACCTTAAGTCTGTAGTATTCGCTCATTGTACTTTTCCTCTCATATGTTATTTGACGGTTCGCCGCAGCTTATACAAGCGACGCCGGAAGCTTCTCTCCGCCGAGTATGTGGAAGTGAAGATGCTTCACCGACTGCGCCGCATTTTCGCCGCAGTTCGTTATAACCCGGTAGCCGTCGTCGGCAACGCCGAGTGTCTTCGCAATCTCGGGAAGCTTCTCGAAAACGTGACGAACGTATTCCGAGTTCTCGGGAGTCACACCGTTCGCACTTTCTATGTGCTTTTTCGGTATCACAAGCACGTGTACCTTCGCCATCGGGCTTATGTCGTGAAACGCGAGGATCATGTCGTCCTCGAATACCTTCTTTGACGGAATCTCACCGGCGATTATCTTGCAGAAAAGGCAGTCCATATCAATTACCGTTCCTTTCTTCATATGTGTGTATACCGTAACGTGCAGTATACGTGCGTTTCACCGCCGAACAGCGTCATCCTTTGCCCGGCGGCAGTGTGATTTTGCGTCAGATGTTGATGTCGTTCGCAACGTCGTATATCTTCTTGAACGCTTCGTGCTTTGCCGCCGCAAGCTTCTGCATACCCTCTCTTACGTCGGGTGCGAGTGCCGCAAGCTCCTCCGCCGTCGCCTTGCCCTTGTAAACTCTGTCGTACATGAGTGCCCATTCGATGTCGTGAGCGCAGACCTTGTTGTCGTTGAGGCAAACGACGAGGTTAGACTTGCCCTCAAGGAGAAGATCTACCGCATAGTCGCCCATAAGGCTTGCAACGAGTCTGTCTCTGAGAGTGGGTCTGCCGCCTCTCTGAACGTGCGCAAGGCGTGCAAATCTTGTCTCAACGCCGGAACCTTCCTCAATCTTCTTCGCAAGCTCTTCGCCGTAGTTGTGACCGAGGCCTTCGGAAACAAGAACGATGAAGTTTCTCTTGCCTGCGGCTCTCGACGCCTTTATCTTTTCGATGCAGCCCTTTTCGTCAAAAGGAATCTCCATGAGCGCAATTCCGGTAGCACCTACCGCAACGCCTGTCTGGAGCGCAATGTAGCCTGCCTTGTTGCCCATAACCTCAACAACGTTGCATCTTGCGTGAGACTCGCAGGTGTCGCGTAGTCTGTCAACCATCTCGACAACGGTGTTCATCGCAGTGTCAAAGCCTATGGTGTAGTCGGTCGAGGAAATGTCGTTGTCTATCGTGCCGGGAAGACCTATGCAGGGAAGACCTCTTCTCGTGATGTCCTGCGCACCTCTGAAGGTGCCGTCGCCGCCTATCGTGACAAGACCGTCAATCTTGTTGTCGCGCGCAACCTTTATCGCCTTCTGCATACCCTCTTCGGTCTTGAATTCGAGACAGCGGTCGGAATAAAGCATAGTGCCGCCGAGGCTCAGTATGTTGGAAACGTCTCTCGGGTGGAGAAGCTTCATATCGTTGTCGATAAGACCTCTGTAGCCGCCGTAAATGCCCATGACCTCGACGCCCTTTTTGTCTGCGCTTCTTACAACGCTTCTTATCGCAGCATTCATTCCGGGAGAGTCGCCGCCGGAGGTAAGTACACCTATTCTTCTGAATTTCTTTTCTACCATGATTTATCATCGTCCTTTCGGTAATATTTTCGTTTTTAAACTGCGTCAGTATGCTTTGCACTGTGCCGCCGCAAGTATAATATCCGCATAAAAAGCAGTTAATATTCACATACGCCGCACGACCGTCATATGCCTGCGTCAGCTTTGCGCAAACGTTTTCACGGACGCCGAAAATCCGCTCGGGCGCACATTCCGCACCCAAAACGAAAAATCCTCTCCATTATTGTTTGTGATAATATTAACCATATCATTTTAATACATAACGTGAAAAAAATCAACCGTCTAAATGGTTTTTACGGAGGATAATTTGTAAAGTTTTTGAAAACACGGAAAAAATGAGGTGCTTTCACCCCGAACCGACCGCCGTACAAAGCAAAAAAGGACGCCGAAACGTCCCTTTTATTATGACCCGAATGCCTGTAAATCGGGGTCATTTTTTGTCCGAAGTCATCATTCGGAGAAGAACTCCGACAATGCCGTTTATCACCTTTTCGGTTTCACTGCGGTGAGACGCAATCATTTCCTCTGCGGCGGACGATGAGTTCTGCCCGACAAAGTGTACGGCGAGAGTTTTGGGCGGTTCTTCTTCCGCAAATTCCACACCGATTTTTTCCCACTCCGCCTCAGCGCCTTTGAAATTAATGCCTTTAAGCGAATTGCAATAGTAAAACGCATAGCTGCTTATTTTTTCCACACTGTTCGGAATCGTTACGCTTTCAAGACCAAAGCAGTACGCAAAAGTGAAATTCTCTATTTCCCCGACGCCGTCCGGAACGGTTACGCTTCGGAGATTTCCACACCTCGTAAAAGCATTTTCGCCGATAATCTTCAAGCCGTCGGGAAGCGATATTCCCACAAGGTTGTCGTAACGATCCTCTCCGGCTTCCGAACCGAAACAGTACGGAGAAAGCGACACCGTCCCCGGCTTTATCGTCACGAAGGTGTTTTCCGGCATATCGCCTTTCCAGCCGTAGGCGGCTCTGTCGAAGTAAACCACTCCGTCGGGTTGGCTGTTGTACCACGCCGTGTCCTTGAAAGCATCGTTGCCGACGCTTTCAATATTTCCGCCTGTGCGGATATCGCTTAAGTTTGTACAGCCGTCAAAGGTGTAGGGAGGTATGCTTGTTACGCCGCCCGGAAGAGTTATGCCTGTAAGAGAGGTACAGCCGGCAAAGACCCCGTAGTAAAGCTCTTTCAGGTTTTCGGAGAGAATAACCTCGGAAAGACCGGTGCAATTTTTAAATGCCCATGGACCGATAAATTCAACGGTTTTCGGCAGGATTATACTTTTAAGATTTTTGCAGCCGCTGAAAGCATCCCAGCCGATATCGACAACACCCTCGGGAATTGTCACGCCGACAAGGTTTTCACAGCCTGAAAAGCATCCGTATGAAACCGAAACGGTTCCGGGCTTGATGTCGATGACCGTGTTTTCCGGCATATCGCCTTTCCAATTGTATGCGACCTTACCGATATAAATCATGCCGTCCGCATGGTCCCTGTACCATTTTGTGTCGTAAAAGCCCGACATACCGACATATTCGAGACCGTCGGGAAAACTTATATCGGAAAGCTTCGGGCAGGAGCAGAATGCGGCAGTCCCTACTTTTTTCACGCTTTCGGGAATGACTATGCTTTTAAGGCTGTTGTCTCCCATAAAAGCCATAGTGCCTATGCTTGTCACATTTTCGGGTATGACTATGCTTTCAAGCTTTACACATTCACGAAAGGTTGCGCCGCCGATCTCCGTAAGGCTTTTCGGGAGCTTTATGCTTTTGAGGCCGCTGTACGCAAACGCACCGCCGATATCGGAACAGCCGTCGGGGATGGTTATATCGGAAAGCGACGAACAGCTTGAAAACGCCATGCTTCCGATGCTTTTCAGGCTCTCGGGGAGCTTCACGTCCGCAAGGTTCGCGAACCCCGAGAAGGAATTGCTGCCTATTCTCGTTATGCCCTCTTCGACGATAACGGCAGTAATCGTATCGTGCAAATCGTCCCACGGCGGAGTAACCGGACCATAATCGGGCATATCGCCGTGACCGGATATAAAGAGCGTGCCGTTTTCGATTTTCCACGAGAAATTACCTGCGGCGCCGCTGTTTTGCGGTATGTCCTCTGCGAAAACGCACATTGAACAGAGATATGCCGTCAAAACGGCGATTGCGGTAATCACTGCCGCAAATACATTTTTTCTTTTCATGCCGACCTCCGTATTGCCGCAAAAAGCGGTACTGATATACGTACATTATACAGCTTGTGTTTGTTTGGGTCAACAGATTTGAAATTAAATAAATATATATATTGTAAATTTTGAGAACGGTGTTTTTCTGAATTACAGTCCTCACAAAGTCTGATTCAGCAAAAATCCAAGTCGGTCGCTTGCGCATATGGCGACCGACTTTCGTATTTTGTTCGATTAAATGAGTCCTGCCTTAGCTCGTTCGGCGACTTGCACATGTGGTGCGCATATATGCGCACCGAACGCGGTACTTTCTCCAAATCACATCAAAGACTTCCCATTTCAAAGCATTAGCTTTGAAATCGATAAAGTTCTTTTGTTCTTGTTCGCTTGCGAACGGAGCTTTCTTTCAAGAAAAGAAGTCGTCGGAGCCCCTCGTACTTCTCGTCCCCTTGCGTCCTTTTCTTTTTCGCTCAAAAATCACACTGCACGGTATATTTGTTCACAAAATCGGAGTATACTGTAGGCAGATAGTTAGTTAGTAAACTATTTTATGCAGTGTGCGTAGCCGACGCGGAAAAATCGGGAAATATGCCGGAGCGACGCCGCGGAAGTATAAAGGAAAGGAGAATTGCATGAAAAACGGAAAATTCAGAGAGCTTTCCCCCGAGGAAATGCCGCTCAATATGCTAATAGGCGACATATCGCACATAACCCGAGGCAAAGCGAAGAGCGTTAAAGACCCTCCCGACCTCACGCCGAGCGGACGGAACATTCTCTTCTGTCTGTGCCACGAGGACGGTCTCACTCAGCTTGACCTGTCGAATTATACTCACCTAAAACCGCCGACGGTGAGCGTGACCCTCCGTAAAATGGAGGAGGACGGCTACGTTGTGCGTCGCGACGACGAGAAAGACAGACGGCAAACGAGAGTCTATATCACCGAAAAGGGACGTGAGTTCGACAATAAAGTCCGCCGCGTCTTTGAGTTTCAGGAAAGGGCAATAGTCGATGCGCTGTCGCCGGAGGAACGGACGACTCTCAAAAAGCTTCTGCTTCGTGTGCGAGAAGCGGTCATAAACTGCAAGACGGACTGACCGCACATAACAAAATTAAAGGAGACAAATATGGGTAAGATACTCAAATACTTAAAGCCGTATTGGCTTGTAACAATCCTCGCACCGCTGTTTATGTTCGGCGAGGTATGGGTTGACCTTAAGCTTCCCCAGCTCATGATAAGCATTATTGACGAGGGCATTGGAAAGGGCAATATGCAGGCGATAGGCATATACGGCGCACAGATGGTTCTCTATGCGGCTCTCGGCGGACTGTGCGGCGTTGCTTCGGCAGGCTTCGGAAGCGCATCATCTCAGTACTTCGCAAATGAGCTGCGTTGCGACGCTTTCTCGAGAGTCATGTTCATGTCGCCCGAACAGACCGATAAATTCACGACGGGTTCTCTCATCACAAGAATCACAAACGATATTTCCCAGGTTCAGAACTTCGTTTCGATGGCGCTCAGAATGTGCGTGAGAACGCTCCTTCTCTTCGGCGGCAGTATCTACTACGCTCTCAAGCTTGACGTGAACTTCGGTCTCGTAATTCTCGTGTCGCTTCCCATTCAGCTCATTATCGTCGTGTTCTTTATGGGCAAGGCAAGTCCGCTCTTCGGCGTCGTTCAGGATAAGCTCGACCGCGTAAACTCGGTTGTGAGAGAGAACATCTCGGGTGCAAGAGTCGTCAAGGCGTATGTCAGAGAGGAGCACGAAATCGACCGCTTCGACAAGGCGAATAAGGATCTGTGCGACATGACCTACAAGGTATCCAAGATTATGGCGACCATGATGCCGCTTGTCATGATAGTCATGAACTTCACGATTATCGCGATTATCCGCGTCGGCGGCGGCCGCGTGGACGCAGGCACAATGCAGGCAGGCGAGGTCATGGCGGCGATTACATACGTCACGCATATACTCATGTCGATTATGATGATATCGATGATGTTCCAGATGGTGTCCCGTGCCATGGCGTCCGCAAAGCGTATCGAAGAAGTGCTTGACACTCACCCCGTTATCGCAAGCGGAAGCGACGTTCTCGACGGCGGCATCGACAAAATCGAGTTCAACAACGTTGACTTCAGCTACCCCGGCTCAAGCGGAAGACCCGTGCTTTGCGGCGTAAACCTCGAGATAAAGAAGGGCGAGACAGTCGCGATTCTCGGCTCAACCGGCGCCGGAAAAACCTCTCTCGTAAGCCTTATCGCAAGATATTACGATCCAAACGGAGGCGAGATACTCGTAAACGGACGCGACGTCAAGGACTTTACCCTTGATTCGCTCCGCTCCAAGGTCGGCTACGTTTTGCAGAAGAGTGAGCTTTTCTCCGGAACGATCGCCGACAATATCCGCTGGGGCAAGGCGGACGCCACCGACGAAGAGGTGCGCGAGTGCGCAAGAATAGCGCAGGCGGACGACTTCATCACCTCGTTCAACGACGGCTACGATACCGTTATCGGCGAAAAGGGCGCGTCGCTCTCGGGCGGTCAGAAGCAGAGACTTTCGATAGCACGCTCCATTATGAAGCGCCCGGAGGTTCTCATTTTCGACGACAGCACCTCGGCTCTTGACCTCGGTACGGAGGCGCGTCTGCAAAAGGCACTCAGGGACGACCTCGCCGGAACGACGGTAATTCTCATAGCGCAGAGAATAGCGAGCGTTATGAACGCGGACAGAATAATCGTCCTCGACAAGGGAGAGGTTGCCGCGTGCGGCACGCATGACGAGCTTCTCAAAACAAGCGCGGTTTACCGCGATATCTACGATTCGCAGATGAGAAAGGAGGACGGAAAAGATGAATAATCAGCCTAAAAAAGGCGGCGAAAACCGCCAGTCGGGCGGCTTCGGTCCGGGACGCAGAGGTCCCGGCGGTCCTCACGGCGCGATGATGACCCGTGAAAAGCCGAAAAACATGAAAAAAACCGTCGCAAAGCTCGTAAAATATATAGGCTCGAGCAAGTACCTCGTCATAGGTCTTCTGTTCGTAATGATTTTCACTACTCTCTTGAACCTTGCCGGTCCCGTTCTCCAGCAGAAGGCAATAGATGCGCTGTCGGTCGATTTCGGCTCGGGCAAGGTCGGAGTTGACTTCGGCACTCTGCGCGTCGTGCTTCTTCTCATGGCTCTCACCTACGGTATGTCCTCGCTTCTGACGTATTTGCAGAATATCTACGCCGCAAAGCTCTCGCAGTCAACGGTGTATGTAATGAGAAAGGATCTCTTCAAAAAGATATCCTACCTCCCCATAAGGTTCACCGACACGCACCAGCACGGCGACCTTATGAGCCGTATGACCAACGACGTCGAGAATATCTCGCAGACGATTTCGCAGTCGATAGGCTCTCTCTTCTCGGGAGTTATCACGATAATCGGCACTCTCGTTATCATGCTTTGGTACAGCCCGCTGCTTACCCTTGTGAGCATGGTAACAATACCGCTCACAATTATCGTGTCGATGTATATGTCGAAGTTCATGCGCAGGTACTTCAAGGCGCAGCAGGAAATTCTCGGCGAACTCAACGGCGAGGTCGAGGAAATGGTCTCGGGTTACAAAACAGTAATCGCTTTCGGCAGAGAAAAGACTGCGGTGCGCGACTTTGCCGATATCAGCACGAGAATGCGCCGCGTCGGCATCAAAGCGAATATCTTCGGCGGAGTTATGGGGCCTCTCATGAACGTAATAAGCAATGTGGGCTACCTTTGCGTCGCCGCCGCCGGAGGATATCTCGCAATCAAAACCTACGGTACTCCGGGCGCAATTTCCGTCGGTATAATCCAGGCGTTCATTCAGCTCTCGAAGCAGTTCACAAGACCTATCAACGAAATAGCGAACCAGTACGCCGCAATTCAGACCGCCGTCGCCGGTGCGGAGAGAGTGTTTGAGATAATGGACTCTCCGTCCGAAATCGACGAGGGTACATACGATATCACCGAAAACGGCGTCGTCGGCGCGCTTGAGTTCAACAACCTCGAGTTCTCCTACGTCGAGGGTGAGCCGGTGCTCTGCGACTTCAACCTCAAGGTAAAGCCCGGACAGAAAATAGCGATAGTCGGAAAGACCGGCGCAGGCAAGACCACCGTCGCAAACCTCCTCACGCGTTTCTATGAGATAGACGGTGGCGAAATTCTCCTTGACGGACGCAACATAACCGAGATAACCAAGAAGTCGCTTCGCCGAAATATCGCAATCGTGCTTCAGGACACCGTCCTCTTCTCGGACACCATCGAGAACAACATTCTCTACGGAAACGAGTCGGCGTCGCATGAGGACGTTATGAGAGCCGCCGCTACCGCAAACGCCGACGCTTTTATCGAGAGACTCCCGGACGGCTACAACACCGAGCTTGCCGAATCGGGCAGCAACCTAAGCCAGGGTCAGCGTCAGCTTCTTGCAATAGCGCGTGCTGTTCTTGCCGACCCGAAGATTCTCATTCTCGACGAGGCGACCTCGTCCGTCGATACCAGAACCGAGATGCACATTCAAGAGGCAATGATCGAGCTTATGAAGGGCAGAACGAGCCTCATTATCGCTCACAGGCTTTCCACGATAAAGGACGCCGACATGATAATCGTTGTAGCCGACGGCAAGGTTGCGGAATCCGGAAGCCACGACGAGCTTCTCGCAAAGCGCGGCTTCTACTACGACCTCTATAAAACGCAGTACGCAGGGTTCGCGACTTAAACGAACGCCGTGCGTTCAAATTGAGAATGGAGAGTTGAGAATGGAGAATTGGGGTTGAAAAGCTTCGCTTTTCTTCAATATTTAAGTGGTGCGGAGTTGAGGTTGTGCCGTTGACGGAATGTCGGATTTCATCCAAGGTCGTTGGTATTTGAGGCAATGCGATTATACCAAAGAGCGAGTACAAACCCCAAATCACGCACCACCCAAAAACCTTATCTTCGTAAAATTTTATCGTGTGCGTAGCACGCAGCGGAGCACGCAATAAATTTTGCGAACCGACGAGCGCAAAAAGTTTAGTCCCCACAAAGCCTGAATTCAAATAAACGCTATGTAGAACAAGGAGAGAAATGCCGAGTGCAGACGCAAAGCGTCGAAAACACTCGGCATTTACTCTCGTGCGGACTACGAAGTGTGTCCGCACAGACGACTTTCGTATTCTATTCGGTTAGATGAGTCCTACCTTATCTCGTTCGGCGACTTGCATATAAGGTCGCCGAACGCGGTACTCTCTCCAAACTATACAAAAGACTTTTCATTTCAAGGCGACAGCCTTGAAATAGGCAAAGTTCTTTTGGCGAAAGCAACTTTGTTGCGTCGCACGTTTCTTTCAAGAAAAGGACATATACCGCGTTCTTTAGCGAAAGCAACTTTGTTGCGTCGCCTGAAAGCAACTTTGTTGCGTCGCACGTTTCTTTCAAGAAAAGGACACCCTCGTAAGCCCGTCGTCTCCTACGTCTTAGTTTACGGAACAAAGTTAATCAAAACTTTTTCATTTGTCCCTTGACAAACTGCGCGCAGTGTGTATAATATATATGGAACAGTATTATTTGTGCATGAAAGGACGGAGCACATGAACAACGAAACGCAGGCACAGTACGTGCCCGATATATTCGGAGAGCTTGTATTCAACGACAACGTAATGAAAGAACGGCTTCCCAAGGAGACCTACCGCTCGCTGAAAAAGACGATAGAAGAGGGTCTTGACCTCGACATAGGAGTCGCCAACGTCGTGGCGAACGCCATGAAGGACTGGGCAATAGAGAAAGGCGCAACCCACTACACGCACTGGTTCCAGCCGCTTACCGGCATCACCGCCGAAAAACACGACAGCTTCATAAACCCTCAGCCCGACGGCAGCGTAATCATGGAGTTCTCCGGCAAGGAGCTTATCAAGGGCGAACCCGACGCTTCGTCGTTCCCCTCCGGCGGACTCAGAGCAACCTTCGAGGCAAGAGGCTATACCGCGTGGGACCCCACGTCCTACGCCTTTATCAAGGACGGCTCACTCTGTATTCCGACGGCGTTTTGCTCCTACGGCGGTGAGGTTCTCGACAAAAAAACCCCTCTTTTGCGCTCGATTGAGCTTATAGGCGCGGCGTCGGTGCGCGTACTCAACCTCATGGGTCATAAGGAAGTGACCAAGGTAAACTGCACCGTCGGTCCGGAGCAGGAGTACTTCCTCGTCGATAAAAAATACTTTGACAGACGCAAGGACCTCATCTTCACCGGCCGCACTCTCTTCGGCGCAATGCCGCCCAAGGGTCAGGAGATGGACGACCACTACTTCGGAGCAATAAAGCCGAGAGTCGCGGAATATATGAAAGACCTCGACCGCGAGCTTTGGAGACTCGGCGTACTCGCAAAGACAAAGCACAACGAGGTCGCTCCGGCACAGCATGAGCTTGCGCCCATATTCTCGAACGCCAATATCGCAAACGACCACAATCAGCTCACCATGGAGATTATGAAAAAGGTCGCTCTGCGTCATGACCTTGTTTGCCTGCTTCACGAAAAGCCTTTCGCCGGAGTGAACGGTTCGGGCAAGCATAACAACTGGTCGCTTTCCACAAACACCGGCATAAATATATTAAAGCCCGGCAAAAAGCCGCGTGAAAACAAAATATTCCTCGTCTTCCTCGCCGCAGTCATACGTGCCGTTGACGAAAATCAGGATCTTCTCAGAATCTCCGTCGCAAGTCCCGGAAACGACCACCGCTTCGGTGCAAACGAGGCTCCGCCAACCATCGTTTCAATGTTCTTGGGCGATGAGCTTTCCGAGGTCGTCGAGTCGATAGTGTCCGGTCACGAACAGAACGGCACGGAGCGCAAAATGCTCGAAACGGGAGTTCACGTCCTGCCGAATATCAAGCGCGATACGACCGACCGCAACCGCACCTCGCCTTTTGCGTTCACCGGCAACAAGTTCGAGTTCAGAATGCCGGGGTCGGCGTCGTCGATTGCCGACTGCAACATTGTACTCAATACCGCCGTTGCGGACGTTCTCGAGGATTTCGCCGAGAGGCTCGAAAAGGCGGCAGACATTGAAGCCGAAACCGACGCTTTTGTCAAAGAGACGATAACCGCACACCGCCGCATAATTTTCGACGGCAACAACTACTCCGCAGAGTGGGTCGAGGAAGCCGAAAGAAGAGGACTTCTCAACTACAAGAGCAGCTGTGAGGCGTTTCCGCTCTTTGCGGACGAAAAGAACGTGCGCCTTTTCACAAAGCACAAGATTTTCTCCGAGGAAGAGGTTCTCTCACGCACCGAGGTGCTTCTCGAAAACTACTGCAAGGTGGTCAAGATAGAAGCTCTCACCGCCGTTGATATGGCGAAAAAGGAGATTATCCCGGCGGTTCTCAAGTACACCGACTCACTCGCCGAGGGCATGGAGGCAAAGTCGAATATAGGCATTGAGGACAAGACCGAGAAAGAGATTCTGACGAAGTGCGTCGCTCTCTGCGGCGAAATGTCGGACAGGGTAAAGTCGCTCGAAAAGGCTATTACCGACGCCGAGAATATCGCAGACCTTGAGGAAAAGTCCCTCTTCTACAGAAAAGTAATCTGCGCCGATATGCTCTCTCTCAGAAAGAGTGCGGACGAGCTTGAAACGTCAGTCGGCGAGGACTTCTGGCCTTTCCCGACTTACGCTGAACTGTTGTTCGGAGTGAAGTGAGCGGAGCGGCAGGCGTTTTATACGAAGGTCAAAAGGAGTGTTTAAAACATGAATAAAAGAAAAATACTCTCGCTCATTCTTTCGGTTGTCTTCACCGTCACGCTTATTGTAAACCTCCCCGTGGGAGCGGATTTCGGAAACTACGACTCCTACGACGACGGTTCGTCGTGGGGAGATTCGTGGGGAGACACGGATTTCGGCTCTTGGGGAGACTCATGGGACGACCGGAACAGCGACGATTGGGGAGACTCGTGGGACGATTGGGGAGACTCGTGGGACGATTCGTGGGACGACTACGACGACGATTACAATTACGACGACGGCGACCGTGACGACAGCGACCGAAGCGACCGTGATTACAGCGACGGCGGCAATTTCTACGACAACTACTACCGCGACCACGCCGGGGCAAAGGATCCCGACGACGGATTTATAACGGGGCTTCTTGCCGGAGTGATTGCCGGCATACTCGCCAAGGGCGGCGTTTTGGGTGCCGTTATCGGCATTGCTGCGCTGATTTATCTTTTGGTAAAGAAGAAGTAAGCGGTATTCAGCCGTAATGCGACAATGTAAATCTTCGGCGGATGCCGACAAAAAATACATAAATACATACACAAAAGGAGAAACACCATGAAAAAGCACCTTATTGCACTTGCTCTTGTTTTTGCCGTTATGGCAGCTCTCGCACTCCCCGCAATTGCCGATTTCGGCAACTATGATTCCTACGACAGCGGCTGGGACAGCAGTTCGTCCTCCGACTGGAGCTGGGACGATGACGATTACAGCAGCGGAAGCTACTACGATTCCGACTCCTCCTCAGACGACGACAGAGAGGGAAGCATAGTCGGCTATATAATCGTTGCGGTTGTGATAATCGCCGTAGTAATCTGGGCGAACAGGGGCAACAAGAAGGGCGGCAGCGGCGCCGTAAACAACCCGAACGCAGGAGCGACGGGAACGGTAAACGTACCGATGAAGGGAACCTACACCGACAAGACCGCCGAGGTTGAAGAGGAGGTTCGCAAGACCGACGAGCACTTCTCGTCCGGACGCTTCATTGCTTTTGTCAAGGAATGCTACCTCAAGCTTCAGTCGGCATGGACGGCACGTGACCTTGAAGAGCTTCGCGTAATTCAGTCCGAGGAGCTGTTCTCGCAGTCGCAGACGCAGATTGAGGAGTACAAGCGCATGGGCAGAATAAACGTTATGGAAAGAGTTGCCGTAAACGACGTAAAGCTTCTCGAGCACAGAATAAGCGGCGACAAGGAGTACATCGACGTGCTTCTCAACGCACAGCAGAAGGACTACATCATCGACGAAAAGACAAAGGCTGTTCTCGAGGGTTCGCAGAATCAATACAGAAACATTAACTACGTTATCACCTTTATGCGCACGGTCGGCGAAATTACGGACGATACCGACGGCGTAAAGGCTGCAAACTGCCCGAACTGCGGCGCACCTCTTGAAGTTACCGCTGCCGGCAAGTGCGCTTACTGCGGCTCTGTCATCTCGAGCGGTGCTCATACTTGGGTCATCTCCGCTATGAAGAGAGCTTAACTCCACGCTTCCGCAACGGCGAAGGGAGGGGGTGTCCTTTTCTTTCAAGAAAAGGACACCCCCTCCCCGTATCATCACGCCGGGAAGCGGCTTATTGCGAACATTGTGAGGGGGATGGTGAACATAGCGAGGAAGGTGGAGAGTCCGACACAGCGCGCTGCGGTGTCGCGGTCCTTGTGGTAAAGGTCGGACATTATGGCGGTGTTGCTTGCACCGGGCATCGCACACATCGTTACTATCACATATGCGTAAAGCTTCGGTATCGGGAAAATCACGCACACCGCAAGTCCTATCGCCGGGAAAACGAGAAGCTTCACGAAGGAGTAGAGCCAAAGCGCTTTGTCGCAAAGCATCGCCTTGAAGTCCACCTGCGAAAGCAGACTTCCCGTGATGAACATCGAAAGCGGAAACGTCATATCGCCCACCATCTTAAATGCGTCGTAAAGCACGCCCTCCGTGAGCGTAATCGGAGATATAAACAGCAAAAAGCCTATCACCGTCGCAAGTATGCCGGGATTCAAAAATACCTTCTTCATAAGCTCACGCATAGGAAGTCCCATGCCGTTGTTCATGAGGTAAACTCCGTAGGTCCAACAGTAAGCGTTGAAAAACAGCGTGAAAAATGCACCGTAAAAAAGACCGTTTTCGTCGCCCATCGCGCCGAACAGTGCCATGAGTACCGGATATCCCAGAAAGCCGCAATTCGAGAAAATCGTGCCGAAGGTGAGCGTCGTGCGCTTGTCGATTCCCTTAACGGGACGCAAAAACAGAAACGCAAGAACCGTTGCGGCAAGATGTACGGCAACCGACGAGACAAAAACCATAAGTCCTCTCTCTAAAAGCACGGGTGTGTACGGCTTCTGAAATGCATATATCGTCAGAAGCGGATTCGTTATGTTCACGAGCAGTGCGGAAAGAGCGGTCGTTGAACCTGCGTCGAGAAATTTGCGATTGCGTGCGTATATGCCGCAGAGCATTGCTATGAATAGTACGATGACCTTCTCGGTCACGGCCGATGATGAGTTCATTTCGATGTTGTCCTTTCGGGAAAATTGAAAATGGACGAAAGCAAAGCTTTCGAGTGAAAAGAGCTGTGGAAAAGCTCCTGAAGTCGCTTTGAAATTGAGAATGGAGAATGGGGAGTTGACGAGGTCAACTCGAGAGAAAATGTACGCTTCGCTGAGTGCTTGCGCACTCACATTTCTCTCCGCTCTCTACACAGCGTTTGTGCGTGATTGAACGGCGCGGATTTTGAGGCTGTGCTATAACGGGAGAGAGGCAATGCGGAATGCGGAATTCATAATTCATAATGCATAATTGACGTTGAAAAGCTCCTGAAAGTCGCTTTTCTTCATTGATTATGTGGTACTGATTTTGAGGTTGCGCGACAACGGAATGCCGGATTTTCGCTGACCACGAATAATGCGCATTCTCTCGGAGTCTTTGACACAATTCTCAATTTTCCATTTTCAATTTTCAATTAAAAAAGTGCCGGCTTGTACTTGACAAATCCGCACCGATGTGGTACAACATAAGTGAAAGAGGCGAACCTTAACGGTTATGCCGCTTCAGAGCTGTATTTCTCTATAAGATAGCCCAGACTTGGCAGTTGGGGTTTGCACGAAGCTTCGGCTTCGCCGAAGCGAAGCAGACTCTCGGATTTGGCAAAACATCTCACGTGCCGAAGTCACACTTAACTCCTGTTTGCCGCCCGGTTTAAAACTGTTTCAATTCATCCTCTTCCGACCGGGTATTCACCCGACTTTTTTTTATTTTATCACAACAATCGACAAAAAGCAAGGACATTTTGTAAAGGTTACCGTATAGTGCTTGCCGTTTGCTGCGGTTCTGCGGAGAGAAAACGATAACCGCCGCCCTACAAGGCGACGCCGCAAGCGGCTTTCGCGAAGAAAATGCTTCGTAAACTCGCATTTTTTCCACATACCATTGAGAAAGTGCAAAACCCAAATCACGCACCACCCCCAAACGTTCTCTTCACCGAATTTCGCTGTCGAGCTTTGCGAGGCGTGAAAACGGTGAACGGGAGAAGTTCGGATACAGTTCCCACAAAGTCTGAATTCAAATAAACGCTATGTAGAACAAGGAGAGAAATGCCGAGTGCAGACGCAAAGCGTCGAAAACACTCGGCATTTACTCTCGTGCGGACTACGAAGTGTGTCCGCACAGACGACTTGCGTACTGTATTCGGTTAGATGTGTCTTGCCTTATCTCGTTCGGTCGCTTGCGTATAAGGCGACCGAATGCGATATTTTCTCGGAGTATGGTGCTGACTTGACAGCCCCTCATTTGCATCTGCGATGCGACAGCTCCATAGGTTGCTCTGCAACCGGTTACACAGGGGATGCCTCCGGAGTTGGCAGAGCCACCGGAGTTGACACGGTCAACTCGAGAGTAAATTGCTTCGCAATTTCTCTCGGCGGCTTTGCCGCTCACTCCAAAACACCCGTCCCTGCAAAGCGAAGGTTTGCACGCTGAACGAAGTTCTGCGTTTTAAAGTTCTTTGGTTCTTTCTTTCAAGAAAGAACGCGTCGCAGACGCCACCGCGGCGAACAGCCCTCGTAAGCCTCGTCCCTGTGCCTTTTGCTCAGCTTTCGGCGGACTTTGTGATAATCTTTGCTTCGCCGGTTTTTTCGACGAGAGCCTTTGTGATAATTACCTTGGCAACATCGCCTCTCGAGGGGAGGTCGTACATCAGCGGAAGCATTATTCCCTCGCTTATTGACCTCAAGCCTCTCGCGCCTGTCTTTCTTTCCTCCGAAAGCTTGGCAATAGTCCTCAACGCCTCGTCCTCAAATTCAAGGTCGATGCCGTCTATCGCGAAAAGCTTTTTGTACTGGTTCACAAGCGAGTTTTTCGGCTCGGTCAGTATCTTCACCATCGCGTCAACGTCAAGAGGGTCAAGGGACACAACAACCGGTATACGTCCCACAAGCTCAGGGATAAGTCCGTACTTCACAAGGTCGTGAGCCGTAAGCTCCTTGAGAAGTGCTCCGTTCGACTTCTCCTTTTCACCCACAAGCTTCGTGCCGAAGCCGAGTGCCTGCTTGCCCGTGCGGTTCTTTATTATGTCCTCGATTCCGTCAAACGCACCGCCGCAGATAAAGAGAATATTCGAGGTGTCAATCTGTATAAACTCCTGGTTCGGGTGCTTGCGTCCGCCCTGCGGAGGAACATTGGATACCGTGCCCTCGAGTATCTTCAAAAGCGCCTGCTGTACGCCCTCGCCGGAAACGTCTCTCGTTATCGAGCGGTTCTCGCTTCGGCGTGAAATCTTGTCAATCTCGTCGATGTAGATTATTCCCCTCTCGGCAAGGTTTACGTCATAGTCCGCCGCCTGAATGAGGCGCAGCAGAATGTTCTCGACGTCCTCGCCCACATAGCCTGCCTCGGTGAGAGTCGTGGCGTCCGCTATCGCAAAAGGCACCTTCAGTATCTTCGCAAGCGTCTGCGCAAGGAGCGTTTTGCCCACACCCGTCGGACCGAGAAGAAGCACGTTGCTCTTCTGAAGCTCAACGTCGTCAGCCTTCTTCTTGTCCTCGGAGAGTATTCTCTTGTAGTGATTGTATACCGCAACCGCAAGCGCCTTCTTCGCGGCGTCCTGACCGATAACGTATCTGTCAAGATGCTCCTTTATCTCGTGCGGACGGGGAAGCTTGTCGAACGAAAGCCCCTCAGCCGAGGTCTCGGGATTCTCTGCGTCGTATTCGTTGATAATGCCCTCGCAGAGCATGACGCAGTTCGCGCAGATGTTGACGCCTGCCGGACCTTGGATTATCTTCTTCACTTCACGTTCGCTCTTTCCGCAGAACGAGCAGATTATATCGGGTTTCTTTGCCATACTGTAAAACCGATCCTTTCCATCGCACCGCAAAGCGCGGCGCACCTCGGATTAAAACGCCGCCGACAGCACTGTGTGTTCCGCCGGCGGTTAAATTTACCTGTTTGTAAAACGACCCTTTCGGAAATCAGTTTTCACGCTTTCCGATGACCTTATCGACAAGACCGTAGCTGCAAGCTTCTTCGGCAGTGAGGAAGTTGTCTCTCTCGGTATCGTTCTCGATAGTCTCAAGGGGCTTGCCCGTCTGCTCGGAGAGGATTTTGTTCATTCTCTCACGGATGCGGAGTATGTGGTCGGCGTGAATCTTGATGTCGGTTGCCTGACCTCTTGTTCCGCCGAGAGGCTGGTGAATCATTATCTCGCTGTTGGGGAGAGCAAATCTCTTGCCCTTTGCGCCCGACGAGAGAAGAAACGCTCCCATCGAAGCCGCCATACCGACGCAAATGGTCGATACGTCGCACTTTATATAATTCATGGTGTCGTAAATCGCCATGCCTGCGGAAATAGAGCCGCCGGGGCTGTTTATATAAAGGTTTATGTCTTTATCGGGATCTTTCGCTTCAAGGTAAAGAAGCTGCGCCACAACGAGGGACGCCGTTGCGTCGTTTACCTCATCGGCAAGAAACACGATTCTGTCATTGAGGAGTCTGGAATATATGTCGTAGGAACGTTCTCCTCTTCCGTCCTGTTCAACGACCATAGGTACAAGCGGCATAATGCTGCCTCCTTTCGGATACAAGTCACAGACCGCGCACGGAAACCGGATTATTACTCCGCGTCTTCGGTCTTCTTCTTTCTGGTTGTCTTCTTGGGTTCCTCGGAACCGTCCTCGGTCTTAGCCTTCTTTGCACGTGTCTTCTTGGGCTTTTCCTCGGTCTTTGCTTCCTCCGCTGCCTTTGCGGCTTCTGCGTCAAGCTCCTCCTTGGTTACGGTCTCTTCGGTGATGTCCGCATACTCTCTTACCTTTGCGAAAGCCTTTTCGTAGGTTATCTCGTCCTTGAGGTAGTCGGGGGTGAGAGCCTTCTTTACCTCGTCAGCCTTCATGCCGTAAGCGGAAGCGATTTCGTTGTACTTAGCTTCGATGTCCTCGTCTGTCGCCTCAATGCCCTCAAGCTTGATTATCTCTTCGAGAGCGAGAGAACGCTTTACGTTGACCTCAGCCGCCTTGGAGTAGTGCTCCTTGAGCGACTCCTTGGTCATGCCGGTGTACTTCATGAACATATCGAGGTTCATGCCCTGCTGACGGAGGTTAGCGTCGTATTCTCTTACGAGGTTTTCCTTTTCCTTGTCGTACATAACCTCGGGAATATCAGCTTCAACAAGCGCGCAGAGAGCTTCCGCAAGCTCCTCGCCGAGACGTCTTTCAGCGTCCGCGTCATGCTTCTTCTCTATCTTTGCCTTGATATCAGCCTTGTATTCATCGAGAGTATCGAATTCCGATGCGTCCTTTGCGAACTCGTCGTCGAGAGCCGGAAGCTCTTCCTTTTCAAGGGAGTTGAGCTTTACCTTGAATACGGCAGCCTTGCCCTTGAGGTCTTCTGCATGGTACTCTTCGGGGAAGGTTACGTTTACGTCGAACTCCTCGCCGGGCTTCTTGCCGACGATCTGCTCCTCAAAGCCGGGGATGAACTGACCGGAGCCGAGAGTGAGCTTGTGACCCTCGTCCTTGCCGCCTGCGAATGCGACTCCGTCAACAAAACCTTCGTAGTCGATGTTTGCGATGTCGCCTGTCTCTGCGGCTCTGTCCTCAACGGCAATGCTTCTTGCGAGTCTCTTGCGCGCGATCTCAAGGTCCGCGTCAACCTCGCTGTCCTCAACCTTAACGGTCTTCTTTGTGAGCTTAATGCCCTTGTAGTCGCCGAGCTTAACGTCGGGCTTTCTGATGAATGTGACCTTCGCGATAACGCCCTCTTCGTTTTCAAAGTCAACGTCGGTGATTTCGGGAGTATCGATAACCGTGTAGCCCGCTTCCTTTGCGCCTGCCTCTATTTCAGAGGGAAGAACGTCGTTTATTGCATCCTCGAAGAATATGCCCTTGCCGTAGTACTTTTCGATGATGGTGCGGGGAGCCTTGCCCTTTCTGAAGCCGGGGAGCTGAATATTCTTAACCTGCTTCTTGTATGCCTTCTCGACTGCCTTTTCAAACACGTCGCGGTCGATCTTTATCTCAAGTTCAACCTTGTTTTTTTCGATTTCCTTTGCGTTTTTCAAACTCATGTCTGTTTCCTCCGTATACGTTCCCGTGCGGAACGTGATATTTGAATACTGTATCTATTCTATTTTATACCTTTTTTTCAATATGTCAAGGTGTTTTTCAAATAATTGTATGTTTGACCAATACTTTCCGTTACACGCTCACTCTGATTGGGCAAAATTCCAATGCGTCACACGACGTAAGAGTCTGCGACATACCGTAAACGTCGCCGGGGACGGCGGAGGGGGGCAGACCGTGGATATGACCGCAGAAAATCCGGCGGACGCCGAACTCCAAAAGAAGCTCTATTGCGGCGTCGTTCTTAAAGTCGGCGAACATGACGGGGTAGTGAGTAAAGGCGACGATTTCCGCACCGAGAGCGTCCTCGGCAAGCTTTGCGGCGGCGTCGAGGGACAGCTTGAGTCTTGCCGCTTCACGGGCGATTATTCGTGCGTCCTCGGTTTTCACGCCGAATTCGTACATCCACCCTCTCGAGCCGCAGACGACGATATTGCCGCAGAGGTAGGCGTTATTGTAGAGGAACGACAGCGTGGAAAAGCCCTTTTCGGCAGTGAAGCGGTTCATCTTGGCGGCGGTCGTCCACCAGTAGTCGTGATTGCCTCTGCCGATTATTTTCTTCCCGGGGAGCGCTTCGAGAAACGCAAGGTCCGCCTCGGCGTCCGCAAGGTCAATACCCCACGATATGTCTCCCGGAAGCACGACAGTGTCCTCGTCCGTGACAAGCGCTCTCCAGTTTTCTTCAATTTTTTTGTAGTGGTCGATCCACCTTGCGCCGAATATGTCCATCGGCTTGTCCGTCGAAAACGACAGATGAGGATCGCTGAGAACGTATAATGACAAGTCTGTACTCCTTTCGGAAACGGCGGCAGATAATTGAGAATTTACGATTGACGATTGACGATTGGCAATTAAAAGAGTGGAGTTGGCGAAAGCAACTTTGTTGCGTCGCAACTTTCTTTCAAGAAAAGGACACCCTCGTAACCCCTCGCCCGTCGGAGACGCCCCCGTAACCTCGCGCAACCGTCAATTGCCGCAGATTTTCCGCACCGCATCGCCGTCTTTAAGGTTCACGGTCTCGCCGAACGAGCCGCAGTTGGCGGAGGGGACGCACACCGCCGCGAAGCGCGCACCGGCACGAACCGCCATGCCGAGTTCAAGTCCGTCAAGGTCGGAAACGCATACTCCGAGCGTGCCGCCGGCGGCACGGGAAAGCTCACCCGTAAGCTCCTCGCAGGCAAAACCGCTTCTGTATTTCATAATGAGCTTCGCACCGTCCGATACCTTTCCGAGCTTTTTGTCGCCGTGACTGTGCGTTATGAGAATAACCTCGTCGGGACGCACCGCGTTCACCGCCGCTTCGAAGCCTCTCGCGCGCAGGTTGCTCTGCACCGCAAAAAGAGCATAAAGGTCGCAGCCGCACTTGCCGGCGTCCATGCAGAGAAACATATCGATAAGCACCGCCGCACACATAAGATTCGCCGCTCCGAGACCGTAAATGCTGCCGTCGGCGAAAAAGGTCATACCGCTCTTTATCGCCGCACTGCCGCCGCAACGCACCTTGTCCTCAAGCTTGCTTTTGTCGGTTATGCCCGTCTCCGCATAAAAGGACGCCGCATCGTCGCCGCCGCTTTTGAATACCTTTCCCTCGGCGCAGACCTTTGTGTCGTTCGTGAAGAACACCGTCGAATAAAGAATGTTCCCCACGTCAAGCTCGCCAAGCTTTGCAATGTTCACTCGCCCGTTTTCCTCGACGCCGAGTACCGTAAAGCCCGGAACATCAATGTTCGCACAGTAAAGACGCTTCTTCGGTACTTCTCCGTCCGTGCGCTTCGCAGTTTTGCGCGCAATGACGTTTCCCATGGCGTCAATGAGTACCTCCGCGCCGCTTGGCGCAAGAAGCTCCTTTATTTTTTCCGCACACGCCGCCTCACCGCAGGTCACGGGGAAAGTCTCGGCGAGCGCGCCGAGAAAGTATGATATTCTGTTGTCTTCCATTTTCTTACCTCACCTTTCCCTCAAAAACCAAGCTTTTCGTTGCCGTATTTCCGCGCAATCAGCCGAATAAGCTCTTCGACTCCGCGCATATCGCCGACGTCGGCAACGCAGGACGCCGTGTGAATGTATCTGCACGGAAGCGCCACGCCGAGTACCCTCGTTCCGCCGGCGGCACGCTGAAACTTCCTTGCGTCCGTGCCTCCGGCAACCTTCAGCTTGTTCTGCACGGCAACTCCGTTTTCCTTTGCAAGAAGCCGCACGGACTCACCGAGAACCTTGTCGTAGCTTGTGCCGCCGTCCATCGTGGGAACAGCCGCACCCATGCCGAGAGAGCAGACTTTGTCTCTCCCCTCACAGCCCGGTATATCCGACGCCGTCGTTGCCTCAACGACGAAAACACAGTCCGGGTTTATCCCGTTCGCGGCGGCGCACGCACCGAGAGTCCCGAGCTCCTCGCCTACCGTAAACACAAAATATACGTCGTTTTCATACTCCGCCTTTTCCGCGATAAGACGGCAAAGCACCGCACAGCCTATGCGGTCGTCTATCGCCTTGCTCCGAACACGGCTCTCGGACAGAAACTCGTATTCGCCGTCAAACGCCGCACAGTCGCCGAGAGATACAAGCTTTTCCGCTTCCTCCCTGCTTTTCGCTCCGATGTCGATGTAAAGCGAGTCGGCACTCACCGGCTTTTCGCGCTCCGCTTTCGTCACAAGGTGAACGGGAGTCATGCCGATTATCCCGGGGATTTTCCTTTCGCCTATCCGCACCCGTCTGCACGGCATCGCCGACGCGGATATTCCTATGTCGTCGAAAAGAAGCGTGCCGTCGTCGTTTATGTGCTTCACGGCAAAGCCGACCTCGTCCATGTGCGCCGCAAAGAGAAGCTTTTGTCCGCCGCTTTCTCTTCCCTTTTTGAGAGCGATAATGTTCCCGGCACGGTCGATGTACGCCTCGTCGCAGTACGGACGTATTTTTTCGATTATGAGGTTGGCAATGCAGTCCTCACCCTCGTGTTCGAAGCCCGAAACGCCGTCGCACTCACAGAAAGCGCGCAGATATTCCTCTATCGGAGAATTCTCCGTCAGGTCAAATTTCTCACTCATCGCGCCTCACCTCCCGAAAGTCTCTTTATATAGTGCCTGTCCTCGAAAACGCCGTCGGCGCAAAACGACCTTGCAAACGACAAAACCGCCTTTGCCATAACCTCGGCGTCGCCGAGAGACGCGCACTCGCAGGGCGTGTGCATATACGATATCGGAACCGACATAACGGCGCAGGGCGTCGCGAGATTTGAAAACGCAAGATGCGTGGCGTTCGTTCCCGTGTCGCGGGTCTCGATTATGCGCGTGAACGGCAAACCCTCTCCGGTGAGCGTGCCTTCAAGCAGCTTCGTGAGCTTTCTGCTTGTCGCCGAGGAACAGGAAATGCTCACTCCCTCGCCTATCGGCGCGCTGACGTACTCCGGAACGCCTTTTCCGCGCGCAAAGTTGACGTCAAGAACAAGAGCCGCCGACGCCTTTCTCCGCGCGGCGCACCTTGCACCCTCTCCGTTTGTCTCTTCGTTCGCGGAGAGATTCAGTATCACTCCGCATTTTACGCCGTCGGGCGGAAGCTCCGAGATCGCGGCAATCGCCGCCGCCGCGCATATCTTGTCGTCGAGGTACGGGGAGCATATGCGCTCGCCGTCTCCTGCGGCAAAGGTGACGGTTTCCGTCACGTAGCTTATCGGCGTGCCGACCGGACATATTTTTTCAAGTTCCGCCGTGCTTCTTCCGGTGTCTATATAAAGTTCCGACATCTTCGGCGCTTTCGGCTCTTTTCCGTCCGAGAGATGCGGCGGCACGGAGCAGAACACTCCTTTCACCGTCTCGGTTTTGCCGTGTATTCTCACCGCAAGCGACGGAAGAACACGCGCGTCGATTCCCCCGGCGCCCGTGCAGGCAAGAAAGCCTCCCGGCAGCAGCTCACTCACCGCCATGCCGACGGTGTCAATGTGCGCGTCGATGAGAAGCGTCCCGCAGCTTTCACTTTGGGGCTTTCTCTCAAAGGTCACGCTTCCGTATGCGGATATCGAGACATCCTCCTTCGCGAAAAAGCCGTTCGTGTACGAAAGCACGGCGTCACGCACCTTTTCGGCGTTTCTTGCGGCAAAACCGCTGACTGTCATAACGCCGAGAAGCATCTCGAATATATCTTTGATTTTCGTTTTCATAAGGCTTCACCTCTGCGGATTATTTGCGGTTAAGGCTCGGGTTTTATATGGCATTCGGTCGGTATTACGACGGTGACTGCCGTTCCGAGGTTTTCCTTGGAGTCTATCGAGATAAGTCCTCTGTGGGCGTCCACTATCTCTTTCGCTATCGAAAGGCCGAGACCCGTGCCGCCCATCTCGGAGGTTCTCGCCTTGTCAACGCGGTAAAATCTCTCGAACAGGCGCGATATGTCCGCCTCCGGTATTCCGACTCCGTTGTCGCATATCTTTATCTTTACCGCCTTTTCCTCGTTTCCGTCCACGGTTATCGTGCTGTTTTCGGCGTTTACGTCTATTATTCCGCCCTCCGGCGTGTACTTCACGGCATTTCCTATTATGTTCGTCACAACCTGCTCTATTCGCTCCTTGTCGGCGGTTATGTCGTAAAGGTCGTCGGGTGCGTTGAGGTTTATCGTCTGCGACTTCTGCGACGCGGAGGTCTTGAGCGCGGTACACATCTGTCCGAGAGACGAAAGAGTCGAGAAGGCGGTCGGCTGCCACGTCATGCGGCGGTTGTCGAAGCGCGAGAGAACGAGAAGATCCTTGACTATGCGCGTCATTCTGTCCGACTCGTTTATCACGATGCCGAGGAACTTCTTTCTGAACGAAAGCGGCATATCGTCGTCTGCGAGAATGGTTTCTGTCGCACCCTTTATGCTTGTGAGCGGCGTGCGGAGCTCATGCGACACATTCGCGATAAATTCGCGTCTGCTCTTTTCGAGAAGCGACTTCTCCGTGACGTCCTGCACGACGGCGATATAACCGGGTTCGGTGCCGTCGTAGGTGAATGTGACAAAATCTATATCGACGATGAAATCGCCCTTTCTTATGCCGGTAATGCGCTGTTCGGAGATGCTGAGACTGCGCGCTTCGGAAAGCTCCGACGTCGTCACCGACACTCCGAGAAGCGCCGCGAACCAGCCGAATTTTATGTTGGCGTTCTTCTCTATGCCGAGCATACCGAGAGCGGCGGAATTTATAAACATGAGGTCGCCGTTTTTGTCAAACGCCGCAACTCCGTCGCGAAGACATCCTATTATCTTCGAGAGCTTGTCCTTTTCGCCCGAAACGGCGTCGAGGGTGTTCTCGATAACCTGCGCCATGGTGTTGAAGTTTTCGGTGAGCGTGCCTATTTCGTCGCGCGAGCTTGTTTCGAGACGGTGCGAGTAGTCGCCGGAGGCTATTTTACGCGTGCCTTTCGTGAGGCTTAAGATAGGCGAGGTTATCGCGCGCGCAAGGAAGAACGAAAGGAGAACCGCGATTACAAGACCTATGATGAGCGCCTGAATGATAATCGAAAAGAGCATCCACGAGAGGGTTTTCATTCGCGTAAGGTCGTCTCTTATGTAGATTATACACTCTCGTCCGCCGTTTTCGAGGTAGAGAGCGTAGTCCATGTAGTCCGCGCCGAGAGTCTGGCTGTCGCCGAGACGGCGGTTCATCGCGGAGAGCATATTAGGAGTTTTGACGAGCGGAGTGGTGTCGTCGCTGCTGCCCGAGAGAATGTTGCCGTCCATGTCGAGAATGTAGAAATTGCGGTTGCCGTCGAAGCCGAAGGAGCTTGAATACGCGGTGAGAAGCGACTTCTGCGAGGAAACGTAGTCGTCGTAAAGGAGATTGTCGCGGAGTCCCTCGGTGAGCCGCACCGAAAAGCCCTCGCTTATCTGGTTTGTGAAGTCGTTCTTGTAAAAGCCGAAAACGCTGTTGAGAAGTATTATTCCCACAGACGCCATTACAAGAATTATGAAAACTATGAAGATAAGCATGAGCTTTGTATTCAGACTTTTGTACATCGGTGTTTTTCCTTTCGAGTGCGGCGAGCAAAATTTTCCTTCTACATTGTATCACAAGTTTTTGTAAAATGCAATAGTTTGCGAAAAAAAGTAAGAAAAACGCTCATTGTAATTGACTATTGACAAAACGGACGGAATATGATAAAATTACGTTGGATCGGAATGACATTGAAAGGGATGAACTGAGAATTTGAATTCGGAAGACCTTTATTCGTTTTTTGAACTTCCCGACGACTCATTTTACACCGGAAAGACGATTCTCGTCACGGGAGGCGGAGGAAGCATAGGCAGCGAGCTTTGCCGCCGTCTTGCCGCGGCACACCCGAAAAAGTTAATCATTCTCGACATAAACGAAAACGGCGCATACGATGTTGTGTGCGACACAAGGGAGACGGGCACGGACATTTCCGTTGAAATAGCGTCGATATGCAACGTGCCGGCTCTTGAGAGAATATTCGATAAATACCGTCCCGAAATCGTTTTCCACGCCGCGGCGCACAAGCACGTACCGCTTATGGAAAACTGCATTCTCGAGGCGGTGAAAAACAATGTCTGCGGAACCTTTTACTGTATGGACGCCGCGATGCGCTGCGGTACGGAACGCTTTCTTCTCATCTCGACCGACAAGGCGGTAGACCCGGTTAACGTCATGGGTGCGACAAAACGCGCCTGCGAGGTTATGGCAATGCTTTTCGCGAAGAAAGAAAAGACTGTCTTCACGACGGTTCGCTTCGGCAACGTCGTGGGAAGCGCGGGGTCGGTAGTGCCGCTGTTCTGCCGTCAGATTGAAAAAGGCGGTCCGGTGACGATAACCGATTCCCGTGCGACGCGTTTCTTCATGGATGTATCCGAGGCGGTAGCGCTTGTCATGCAGGCGTGCGCTTTCTCGGACAGAGGCGGCACGTATGTTCTCAACATGGGAAGACAGATGAGCATACTCGGCATAGCGGAGCATCTGATTCGCGACGCGGGTTTTGAGCCGTACCGCGACATTAAAATTGTCGAAACGGGACTTCGCCCGGGTGAGAAGCTTCACGAGGTGATCGTCTCCGACACAAGAGACCTTTCTCCGATGTACGACGGGAAGATTTTCTCGATTGAGGACTATCCCGTGAAGATGTCGGAGCGCGCTCTGCGCACCAACATAAGTCTCATTTCAATCGCCGAAAGCTACGGCAAAGAGGACATTGTCCTTGCGGTGCTGAAAAGGTTCGTGCCGGAATTCAAGGCGTCGGAATACGGGACGGAGGAAGACATATAATAGAGTGAAGAGTGAAGAGTGAAGAGTGAAGAGAAGAGGTAGAAAAGCTCCCAAAGTCGCTTCGGAATTGAGAATTGAGAGTGGAGAATGGAGAATTGGTGTTGAAAAGCTTCGCTTTTCTTCATTGAATTGTATGGTGCTGATTTAAATGCTGTGCGACGGCGGGGAGACGGATTTTATCAGAGGCTGTTGGTATTTGCAGAGGCTTAAAATTTGTATTTTCTCCATGGTGTATTGGAGGCGGCAAAGCCGCCAGAGAAATTGCGAAGCAATTTACTCTCGAGTTGGCTCTGCCAACTCCGGAGGCTCCCCTGTGTAACCGGTTGCAGAGCAACCTATGGAGCTGTCGCATCGCAGATGCAAATGAGGGGCTGTCGGACACCGCTGCGGAACGGTATTTCATAAATTTTACAGCGCTGATTGGAATATGTACAATAACTGGGGGCGGTAAACGGCAAATGACAAAGCACACTGATAACGCAGAGGCAGTCAAGGATCGGGCGTTTGCGCTTTTGGTTTTACTTCACGCGCTTCTTGTTTTTGCCGCGCTTTTCATTTTTTCGCAGTCGCTTCCCGACAGGGAAGCGTCGAAGGAGATAAGCGTCGGTGTGACCTCGAAAATCGCGCCGTTTCTCGAGCTCTTCCTCGGAAGCGGAAACGTAAGCGATCACCTTGTGCGCAAGGCGGCGCACTTTGCGGAATTTTTCGTCTTCGGCACACTTTCGGCGGTGTGTGCGGCATTGCGTGCGAAATACGCTTCGGCGAAGCTCGGAGAGGCGGTTGCCGTGAAGACGCAGAGCTTTGCAAATGCGGCGTTTCTGTCGCTTACGACAGCTCTAACGGACGAAACGATACAGCTTTTCACCGGCAGAGGCTCTCAGGTCGCCGACGTATGGCTCGACTTTTCGGGAGCGGTGTGCGCAATATTTGCGGTATTTGCCTTTGTGCGCGCAAAAAAGCAATGAGAAAATGACGCCCCGTCAATCGGCGGCAGGCGTGTCGGAACATAGAAAGAAGATATTATCATCACGAGAAAAGGAGCAAATCATGGGAAAATACTTCGGTACGGACGGCTTCAGAGGCGAAGCTAACAAGGTGCTCAACGTTGAACACGCCTACAAGGTCGGCAGATTCTTGGGCTGGCACTACTGCAAGGAACACAAGGCGAAGATAGTCATAGGCAAGGACACGCGCCGCTCAAGCTATATGTTTGAGTATGCGCTTGTTTCGGGACTTGTCGCAAGCGGCGCGGACGCATATCTTCTGCACGTAACGACTACTCCGTCGGTTTCATACGTTGTGAGAACGGAGGATTTCGACTGCGGCATTATGATTTCCGCAAGTCACAACCCCTACTACGACAACGGCATTAAGCTTATCAACAGCAGCGGCGAGAAGATGAGCGAATCTATGATTGCGGACGTTGAGACGTACCTTGACGGCGAGATGGGAGAAATTCCCTTTGCAACGGGCGAGAACATCGGCTGTACGGTTGACTACGCCGTCGGCAGAAACCGCTACACGGGCTACATAATCTCCCTTGCGCGCAACTCCTACAAGGGAAAGCGCATAGGTCTCGACTGCTCGAACGGCAGTACGTGGATGCTTGCGAAAGCGATTTTTGACGCACTCGGCGCAAAGACCTACGTTATAAACAACACGCCGAACGGCTTCAACATAAACGAAAACTGCGGCTCGACGCACATAGGCGGTCTCTGTGAGCTTGTGCGCGAAAAGGAGCTTGACATAGGCTTCGCTTTCGACGGCGACGCCGACCGCTGTCTTGCCGTTGACGAAAACGGAAGCGTGCTGACGGGCGACCACATAATGTACCTCTGCGGAAAGTACATGAAAGAGAGAGGCGAACTCTCCAAGAACACCATTGCGACGACCGTCATGTCCAACATGGGACTTTACAAGGCACTCGACGCAAACGGCATTGAGTATGTAAAGACCGACGTGGGCGACAAGTACGTATACGAAGCGATGCAGAAGAACGGCTACCGTCTCGGCGGCGAGGAGTCGGGACACATAATTTTCTCGAAGTATGCTACGACCGGCGACGGTCTTATCACGGCGATAAAGATAATGGAGGCGTTCATAGAAAGCAAGCTTCCGATATCGAAGCTCGTCGAGGACTTCCGTATTTATCCGCAGGTGACGAAGAACGTCCGTGTTGCGGACAAGGACGCCGTTCTCTCCGACCCCGATGTTTTGGCGGCGAAGAAAGCGGTCGAGGACAGTCTCGGCACAAACGGAAGAATACTTCTTCGCAAGAGCGGAACCGAGCCTCTTATCAGAGTAATGGTCGAAGCTCCCGAAACCGAAGACTGCGAGACCTTCAGCGGAAGCGTCGTTGACGTTATCGCAAAGAAAGGCTTTGCGGTGGAGAGGTAAATGTAAGTTTAACTTCTTGTGTGAAGCACGGATTCGGCGGAATACGTGCTTCGCATCTTTTTCTTTGCGGTGCTCTTTGTGCGCATTTACGGCGAAAGCGCCTCTCTCATGGCGGCGATATCCTCCGCGCCCTCGGCGATTATCCCGGAAGAGATGAGGGTGCGGTCGTATTCGGGGAGCGACGAAACCGGGACGTCGATTACGAAGTCAAGCTCTCCCGACTCTTTAAAGACTCCCACTTTGCCGTTGTATTCGCGGAAAATGCGTATTTCGCTGCCGGACTTTCCGCCGTCGTCCGCCGTATCGGCGGTTCTCTCCGAAACTGCGCCGACCTCGTAGACCGTGACCTTTGGAAGAATAAAGAGCGACGCGGCGAAAACGACCGTCACCGCCGCAAGAATCGCAAGAGGTATGATGTAACCGTCGGCTATCGCCCTTTTCGTGTGCGGCGTTCCCTTATGCGGCAGTGCGTTTTTCTTTGCGCCGCAGAACTCTCCGGACGGATAAATTTCCCTGCCGTTTTCCTCGAAGTCGTCAAAATTCTTGCTCTTTTTAATCATATTTTTCATCTCCTTCAAATATTATTCTTATTAGTGTTATTATCGGCGGTTATAATAATGATTATACATTGAAAGGCTTCGCTGAAGCAAATTGAGAGTGGAAAATGGAGAATTGATGTGGAAAAACTCCTGACGTCGTTTTTCTCCGTTTATTATATGGTGCGAATTTGAAGGCTAAACGTTAACAGGAGAACTGATTTTCACAATCGAAAACCGAGAATTGCGGAGAGCATGGATGTTATGGAAAACGTCATAGAGGAAAAAAGCATAAAATTTGCCGTCAGAATTTTTAAACTGTGCCGTTATCTGAATCATGACAACGGAACGGAAGTATATATGCTTTCAAAACAATTGCTGAGAAGCGGAACGAGTATAGGGGCAAATATTGCCGAAGCCGAACAGGCGCAGAGCAGAGCTGATTTTTCTTCAAAGATGAGTATTGCGCTCAAGGAAACCGTCGAAACGATTTACTGGCTCAAGCTTCTCAGAGAGTGCGGATTTCTCTCCGACAAGGAGTATGAATCGATTACTGTAGATTGCACCGAACTTAAAAGGTTGCTTGTCAGTATAGTTAAAAAATCAAAAGATTGCAGCTGAAGCAAATTTAAAACGGAAAGCGGAGAATTATAAAAATAACTGCCGGAGCTTTTTCGCATTATTTTCAAATTTTTCTGTTGCGGTACCCGATGTTTCGGTTTAATCAGCCTTTTGTTGCCGCACAGGCATTAATTCACCACCAACCCAAACATTGAGGAAAAACGACTTTAGGAGTTTTTCTACATCAATTCTCCACTCTCCACTCTCCACTCTCCACTCTCCACTCTCCACTCTCCACTCTCCACTCTCTATTCTCCATTCTCCATTTCATTGAAGGGAAGTGTAATTTTGGACAACAAAAACAACGATATAAATTCCTCCTCCGGCGAGACAAGGCATTTCGAGACCGGAGAGGTAAAAGGTGCGGAAAAGAAAAGAACCGCAGGCGGCAAAAAGCCGAACATCAGAAAAGTCGGACGCACCGTCGGCAGAGTTTTTTCCGCGATACTTCACGCAATAAAGCTTGCGGTAAGCTTCGTATTGAGCGTTGTTCTCACGTGCGTTCTCATAGGACTCATCGTGAGCATTATCGTCGGCGGAGTGTTTGCGGTGTACATCAAGAACAACCTCATCGACGAGGACTTTGACATAACCGACCTCGAATACACCCTCGATCAGACCACGTCGTTCTACTACTCCGAGTACTCGGACATAGAGCGTCAGAACTTCGTGCGCTACGTCGAGCTTGAGGATCAGCGTATTTACAACACCGAAAACCGCTTCTGGGCTTCGATTCAGAAAATGCCCATAAACCTCCAGCTTGCCTTTGTGGCGATAGAGGATCAGCGTTTTTACACTCACAGCGGTATAGACGTAAAGCGTACTCTGGGTGCTGTGCAGGAGCTTTTCCTCGGCGACGGAAGCTACGGCGGCTCGACGATTACCCAACAGCTCATAAAGAACGTAACCGGCGAGAAGGACTCGACAATTCAGCGTAAAATTACAGAAATTTTCCGCGCGATAACGCTTACCAAAAAGCACACCAAGGACGAGGTTCTCGAAATGTACCTCAACACAATCTCGCTCTCGAGAGGAAACTACGGCGTGCAGGCGGCGGCGAATTACTACTTTGACAAGGACGTCTCGGAGCTTACTCTCGTTGAGTGCGCAGCCCTTGCGGCAATTCCGAAGTCGCCGACGAGGTACGACCCCGTCAGAAACCCCGAAAACAACAAGGAAAGACGCAACGTCGTTCTCATGAAGATGGCGGAGCTCGGCTACATCTCGGAGGAGGAGTGCGAAGAGGCGCAGAACACCGACCTCGTACTCAGCATAAACGCAACTCAGGGCGTCGTCGAGACAAACTCTTACTTCACCGACGCCGTCATAAATCAGGTCATAGAAGACCTCATGGAGCAGTACGGCTACTCCCGCGAAAAGGCGTCAACCGTTCTCACCTCCGGCGGACTCAAGATTTACGTCACGGTCGATCCCTTCATTCAGGACGCAATGGAGGAGGTATACCAAGACCCCAAGACCTTTGCGAAGATTGACGACGGTCTCCAGCCCGAGTCGGCGATGGTCGTTATGGATCCGTACACCGGCGACGTTCTCGGCATGGTCGGCGGACGAGGCGAAAAATCGCAGAACAGAACCTGGAACCGCGCGACGATGAGTAAGCGTCAGATAGGTTCGTCGATAAAGCCGATAAGCACCTACGCACCGGCAATCGACCTCGGTATAATCAACTACGGCTCGGCTCTCGACGACAGTCCGTTCATCTATATGCCGTCGATGGGTCGCTACTGGCCGAAGAACGCACCGTCGAGATACGAGGGACTCATTTCCACGAACTACGCAGTGCTCAAATCGAAAAACACAACGGCGGTAAAGGTTCTCAACGAGATAACGCCGCAGTATTCCTACGATTTTCTCACGAACAAGCTCGGCATATCGACTCTCGTCGAAAGCGATATCGGACTTGCACAGCTCGCTCTCGGCGGTCTTACCTACGGCTGTACCGTTGAGGAGGTCACGGGTGCGTACTCGATATTCCCCAACAACGGCGTATTCTGCAAGCCCCGTCTCTACACGCAGGTGCTTGACAGCAACGGCAAGATTCTTCTCGAAAACAGAAACAGCACCGGCCGCACAAAGGCGGTCAAGGCGTCCACGGCGCAGGTCATGACAAAGATGCTTCAGAGCGTCGTCACCACCGGTACGGGCGGCAGAGTGCAGTCCCTCTTCGACTACGCTTCGCAGATTCCCGTTGCCGGCAAGACCGGTTCGACTAACGACGACTACGACGTTTACTTCGCCGGCTACACTCCCTACTATGTCGGTGCGGCGTGGTTCGGCTACGACGTAAACCGTTCGGTTACGAAGTTCGGCACAAACCAGGCAATGGTTGCATGGTGCAAGGTCATGAGCAAGATTCACAAGCGCATAGTTGATTCCGGTGAACCGCTCAAGGAGTTCGACACAAGCGAGATTGTACAGGCGTCGTACTGCCGGGATTCGGGCATGGCTCCCGGACCGTACTGCTCGCTCGACCCGAGAGGCGGCAGAATCGCGACCGGCTGGTACGCCAAGGGTGAAGAACCCAAGGAGCAGTGCGACAAGCACGTGCCGGTTGAGTGGTGCGTAACGTCGGGCAACATTGCAGGTCCCGGCTGTCCGAGAGACAGTGTGAAGACCATAGCTCTCGTCGAAGAAAACAAGCGTGCGTTCTCGCAGCAGATAACAATTTCGGACGCACAGTACACATACAGAAAACTGCCGGTTGACTATGTATACCCCACGCTCAACACCGTGCCGATATACGACAATCTTCTCGGCGGAACATACTCCGGCTCGTCGGGCGTCGCTTCTCCCGTAAACGCTTACTGCACGCTTCACAACAGCGGCTACAGCGGCTACGATCACGGCTACGGAGACGATGACGACGAATACGAATACTCTTACGGCTCTTACGGCTCTTACGGCGGTTATGTCGGAGGCGTTGTCGGCGATACCGAGGGCGGCTACACCGACGGCGCACAGTAAGTAAAAACGCCGCAAGGCAAAACGAAAGCGAAGATATGAACGTAAAATTTGTCCACTGCGCGGATATACATCTTGATTCACCTTTCGCCCTTTCCGGAATAGGAGAGGGCGAAAAACGGCGCACGGAGCTTCGCGGCGCGTTTGCGTCGCTCATAATGGAGACGAAGCGTTACGGTGCGGATATAATGTTTATAGCGGGCGACCTTTTCGAGGAAGAGTACGTCACAAAGGACACTATGCTTCTCATAGCGAGTGAGCTTGAGGGTCTCGGGGACTGCCGTGTATTCATAACGCCGGGCAATCACGACCCGTACAACGGAATGTCGCCGTATGCGCTCGTGAAGATGCCGGGGAATGTGAGAATATTCACGTCCGAACAGATAGAGAACGTATATCTTGAGGAGCTCGACATGCGCGTATACGGTCACGCCTACAACACGCCGAACCCGGGGATACGTCCGCTCACGGGATTTACGAAGGATCTCGGAAACTCGAAGAAGCTGCTTGTGACTCACTCGGTGATAACCGACTCGCGCTCGCCGTATTCCGCGATATCGGAGTCCGACATTGCAAGGACCGGCTTTGACTACATTGCTCTCGGTCACATACACGCGCACGACGGCATACATCGTCTCGGCAACACGGTTTACTGTTACAGCGGCTGTCTTGAGGGGCGCGACTTCGGCGAATGCGGACACAAGGGAGCGATTTTCGGAGAGATTACCGACGCCGGGATAAAGGCGGAGACGCGGCGTTTTTCCAACAGGCGTTACGAAAAGGCAAGTCTTGACGTTACGGGTATTGCGAATCCCGCAAAGCTCGGGGAGGCGCTCGGCGACTTATGTTCGGGTTACGGGCGCGACACGGCACTGAGGATAACCTTTGAGGGGATACGTTCGGCTGCGGTTTCCGTATCCGAGGAAGCGGTACGGAGGGCTGTCCCTCTGCCGTATTTTCTTGAAATTGACGACAGGACGGCGGCTGAGCTTTCCGAGGCGGAGCTCGAGAGCGACAGCGGCATAAAGGGTGAGTTTTACCGCGCTCTTAAGCCGAAGCTTCTCTCCTCCGACGAGTCGGAGCGTGCCACCGCGCACCGCGCTCTCGAGTACGGCCTCTCTGCCTTTAATTCCGTGAAAAAGCGGTGAGGGGTTACGTAGGGTCTCCGACGGGCGAAAGGTCTCCGACGGCTTCTTTTCTTGAAAGAAAGCTCCGTTCGCAAGCGAACAAGAGCAAAAGAACTTTATCGATTTCAAAGCTATCGCTTTGAAATGGGAAGTTCTTAGAGATCATACCCACGCTCCATGGTATGTGGAAAAAATGCGAGTTTACGAAGCATTTTCTTCCGCGAAAGCCGCTTGCGGCGTCGCCTTGTAGGACGGGGGCTTGTCTCCCGCCGCAGAAACGGACTCATCTTATCCGAGGTCGGAGCGTTTAAGCTCGGCAACGCCTCGCTCAAAGGGAGCATTGGCATCAAATTTTGTTGGGACTGTAATTCGGGGAAATACCGTTCGCAATGAAACGCCTCGCACAGCTCGACAATTTCATTTTTGCGAAGATGAGGCTTTTGAGCGGTGCGTGAATTGAGGTTTGCACTTGCTTATGGGGAATTCGGCGAAGATGAAACTTTCTTGAGAGTGCGAAGCTTGAAGATAGGCACTTGCTTATGGGTGTATTGGAGGCGACAAAGTCGCGAGAGAAATTGCGAAGCAATTTACTCTCGAGTTGACCGTGTCAACTCCGGTGGCTCTGCCAACTCCGGAGGCATCCCCTGTGTAAGGGGAGCTGTCAGCGAAGCTGACTGAGGGACTGTCGGACAAGCATTCTCTCAAGGAGAAATTCGGTGAAAATGAGGCTCTTTGGCGTGTACGTGAATTGAGGTTCGCATTCTCTCCATGGTATGTGGAAAAAATGCGAGTTTACGAAGCATTTTTTCGCGAAAGCAACTTTGTTGCGTCGCCTTGTAG
>CAKSUT010000019.1 GCA_934502885.1 uncultured Eubacteriales bacterium
TTTTTTTTCGAAGTTTTTTTCAACTTCTCTTCCTCTCAACCGTCTTTTCAAACCTCCGCTCGCTTTCGGCGACTTGTTAAGTATAGCAGAAGAACGGCTATTTGTCAAGCATTTTCTTCATTTTTTCCGAATTTTGTAATAAATGCTCTTTTTCTGTGATTTTCGGCTTTGTTTTTGTGTATATTATCTCAAATCCACGTCTTTACTCCTTTTTCATCCGCGCATACCGTTTCACAATACGTTTGTCTGCATATAATAATTGTTGAAACCAAATATGAGGTGATCACTATGTGTTCTATACTTTCGGCGGCGGATTTCTCCTGCACTCCGGATTTTCTCTCGATGCAGGAAATGAATGCCTCGATGAAAAGCAGAGGTCCCGACGACTCGGGCATTATCTGCGACAAAAACGTTTGCCTTGCTCACAACAGACTTGCGGTTATGGATCCCGACAACGGTCATCAGCCGATGCGGATAAATCACGGCGGCAGATACTATTCCATTATATACAACGGCGAGGTATACAATGTTCCGGAGCTTAAAGAAGAGCTTGCGCAGAGCGGAATTTCTCTTTCGACTTCGTGCGACACCGAGGCGGTTCTTTACTCGTATGTCGTATACGGTGAGGACTGTCCGGCGCATCTGAACGGAATTTTCGCCTTTATTATATATGATGAAAGCGAAAAGAAGCTTTTTATGGCGCGTGACAGGCTCGGGGTAAAGCCGTTTTTCTATACGCAGGTCGGTACGACGCTTTTATGTGCATCAGAGGTCAAGGCTCTTCTTGCGGACAAACGTGTACAGCCCATTTTAGACAGCGAGGGAATATGGCAGCTTCTGTTTATGAGTCCCGTCACGGCTAACGGAAGCGGCGTATTTAAAAACATAAAGGAACTTCTGCCGGGTGAATGCGGAGTATACGACGAAAACGGTCTGAAACTTCGCAAGTATTGGGAGCTTCGCGCCGCGCCTTTTACCGACGATGCCGAAACGGCGGCTGAGAAAGTGCGTTTTCTTCTCCGTGATGCGGTAAGGCGTCAGCTTGTTTCGGACGTTCCTCTCTGCACCTTTCTCTCGGGCGGACTCGATTCGTCTGCGATAAGTGCGATTGCATCCGAATACTTCAAGGAAAATGGCGAGATACTTTCCACCTATTCCTTTGAGTACGAGGGCAACAAGAGCGAATTCAAAAGTTCCCTTTTCCAGCCGCAGGGCGACGACGAGTTTGCCGTCTACACCGCACAGCAGATAGGTTCGTCGCATACGGTTCTCACCGCACCCACAAAAGCGGTTGCCGACTGTCTGCGCAGTGCCGTACACGCAAGGGATCTTCCCGGGCAGGCGGACATCGACTCCTCTCTTCTCTATTTCTGCCGCCGCATAAAGGAACGCCACACCGTCGCTCTTTCCGGAGAATGTGCTGACGAAATTTTCGGCGGATATCCGTGGTTTTACCGTCCGGAGATGCTTCACCGGGACTTTTTCCCTTGGATTCACGACCCGCTTCTCCGCCCCTCGCTTTTCGATCCGTCATTTGCGAAAGCCGACGAGGGTTTTGAGTATGCGTCGCAGCTGTACAAGGACATAAAATCAAGTGCGGACTGTCTCGGCGACGACAGTGACTCCATGCGTACTTCGAGAATTGCGACGGTTTTGTCGGTTGACTGCTTTATGACGTCGCTCCTTGAGCGCAAGGACAGAATGAGTATGTACTCAGCCCTTGAGGTGCGTGTGCCGTTTGCCGATCACAGGATAATCGAATACGTTTACAACGTACCGTGGGAAATAAAATTCGAGGGCGGCGTGGAGAAGGCACTTCTGAGAAAGGCGATGAGAGGATATCTTCCCGAAAAAATACTCTACCGCAAAAAGAGTCCTTACCCCAAGACCCACGCAAAGGAATACGAGAGACTCGTCACCGATATGCTCTGCAAGAGACTTCGCGCAAAGTCGCCGCTCAGCTGCATACTGAACGAAAAGGCGTTCCGTGCGATGCTTCTTTCCGAGGACGAGACTTGGTTCGGTCAGCTCATGTCGAAGCCTCAGCTTATTGCGTGGCTTTTACAATTTGACCTGTTCCTTGAGGACTACAAAGTCATTCTGTAAGTGTTTTTTGAGGATATTGACGCACGCTAAAAAACTATTGTATCGCTGTTCAAGCAATGTTAATAATATTATGCTATAATGCATGATGTTATTTTGTGCAATTCACTTATCATAATATCCAAAAGGACGGTCAAAAAATGATTGAAATCAAAAACCTTGTCAAGCGTTACGGCAAAAACTACGCCGTAAAGGACATTTCATTCACCGTAAACGACGGCGAAATAATGGGTTTTCTCGGTCCGAACGGTGCCGGCAAGAGTACGACAATGAACATTCTCACCGGCTATCTTTCGGCAACCGAGGGAACCTGTATTGTCGGCGGTGCGGACATTCTCGAGAACCCGACAGAGGCAAAAAAGAAGATAGGCTTTCTCCCGGAGCAGCCGCCTCTTTACCTCGACATGACAGTGCGTGAGTACCTAAACTTCGTATACGACTTAAAAAAGTGTACGCTCGGCAGAAAGGCTCACATTGACGAAATCTGCGACGTGATAAAGATAACCGATGTTTCAAACCGTCTTATCAAGAACCTCTCCAAGGGCTACAGACAGAGAGTAGGAATTGCGCAGGCGCTCATAGGCGACCCCGAGATACTCATTTTCGACGAGCCGACGGTGGGGCTTGACCCCGTGCAGATAATTGAGATACGAAACCTCATTAAATCTCTCGGACGCCGCCACACGGTAATTCTCAGCACGCACATACTTCCCGAGGTTCAGGCGGTATGCGACAGAATAGTCATCATAAACAAGGGCGAAATCGTTGCCGACAAGGACGCCGCCTCTCTCGAGAACATCACCGCTCTCGAAAACCGCTACCGTGTAAAGGTGTCCGGCGCTTCCGAAAAGGCGGCGAAGGAGGCGCTCGAAAGCGTTGCGGGCATTGCGAGCGTCGAGACCGAGGACACCTCCGGCGGAACGACGACCTTCATAATAAGATGCGAGAAAGACATGGACGCCGGAGCGAATATGTTTACTGTGCTTTCGGCTTCGGGAATAGTCATTCACTCTTACGAGCCTTGCAGTGCAAATCTTGAGGACGTGTTCATCTCGCTTGTGAGCGGAAACAAGTCGGAAGCGCAGAGAAAGGAGAACTGAAATGTCGGCAGTATTCAAAAGGGAGCTTGCGAGCTACTTCAAAACCCCGACGGGTTACATATTCATGGCAGTGTTCATGGCATTGTCCGGACTTATATTTAATTTCACAACCTTCATGATGAGCTCCTCCGACACGGGGACCTACTTCATGTTCCTGTTGTTCGTCTTCATAATAGTAATACCGATACTTACAATGAAGCTTCTTTCGGAAGAGCGCAAATCGAGAACAGAGCAGATTCTTCTCACATCTCCCGTTAGTATCGGCGGCATTATCACCGCAAAATACCTTGCTGCATACGTTATGTTCTTTATCACCTTCGCACTCTCCGAGATAATACACTTTTCGTTCCTTTCGGTATACGCCGAGGAACTTAACTACGCCAAAATTTTCGGCAACTTCATCGGCATATGCCTTGTGGGCGGTGCATTCATTGCGATAGGACTTTTCCTCTCTTCGCTCACCGAGAGTCAGGTGGTTGCGGCGATAACGACGACGGGTGCTATAATACTTCTCGTATGTATGTCCTTTGCGGCAAACTCGGTTGCAAACGACTTCCTGCGCCTTTCGCTCAAATGGATAAGCATACTCAGCCGTTTTTCGCCGTTTGCCTACGGCATATTCGATATTCCGTCCGTGCTTTACTACATAAGCCTTTCGGTAATTTTCGTATTTCTCACGGTGAGAGTTTACGAAAAACGCAGATGGTCCTGACGGTTTTTACGCACACACAAGAAAGGAAGATAAAAACGTGAAAAATAAAGCGTTGTCAAAAAAGTTAAAGTACGGCACGGTTGCAGCGGTACTCACGGTGCTTTTCATAGTGTTCGTCGTTGTTCTCAACGTGATACTTTCCGCAGCGTCGGAGAAATATCCCCTCTATTTCGACATGACAAGCGAGGAGCTTTACGACCTTTCCGAGGCGTCGGCGGAGGAGCTTGCGGACATCACGAACGATGTCACAATTATGTTCTTCGCCAAGGAGGACAAGCTCTCCGAGGTCGGCGGTTCGTCTCTCGACATGATAAGCAAGCTTGCGAAAAAATACGAAGCACGCTTCCCGAACATACACGTCGAGTACATAGACCTTGTAAGTCAGCCTGCCGCCGCAAACAAATATAAGAAGACAAGCTCCGACAAGGTCACCCAGACCACAGTCATATTCGACTGCGAAGCGACGGGAGCGTCCAAGATAGTCCAAGAGGAAGGCTTCTTCACATTTATGTCCAATTCCTCCACCGGCAAAAGAACCGTCCACAGCTTCGACGGCGAAAAGAGAATAACCGCCTGCGTAAAGCAGGTTGCCGGGGCAAAAACTCCCACCTCACTCTTCACAACGGGTCACGGCGAGCCGTCGCCGGAGGCTCTCTGGATAGGCGACGCTCTCGTAAAGGAGGGCTACGACGTAAAGACCGTAAACCTTTCAAACGAGGATATCGGAGAAAATACGGAGCTTCTCGTGATTTACTACCCTCAGTATGATTTTGCCGGCATAGACGCCGAAAAAGCCGGCGGTGCAAACGAAATTTCAAAGCTCAACGACTACCTCAAGAATTTCGGAAATGTGATGGTAATTCTCTCCCCCACAACACGCACCGAGCTTTCTGAGCTTTCCGCTCTCATGTCGGAATGGGGAATTTCCTACACGCCGGGAGCTATAGTCACCGAGTCTCCGGCAAACGCACTCGACGACAGCGGCTTCTACGTAATAGGAAAATACGCCGGCGAGACCGACAGCTACGCTTACCAGCTTCACAAGGGCGTGTCCGAGTCCGCCTCGTCTCCCCGTCCGATTGCGATGTACAGCGTTCCGCTCACACTTAACGAGGTATCGGGAAAGGTTGTCGAAGCGGTTATCACCTCGTCAAAGGACGCCTACATATCCACAAGCGAGGAGTCCACCGCGGCAGGACGTGAAGTTCCTCTTGCGGCTCTCTCGGTTCTTCCAAAGAACAACACTGACGGCGAACTCGGCTACTGCAACCTTTTCGTGGTAGGCTCCCCCTACTTCTTCGACGCCTCCATTGCGTCCGTGCCGACCTACGGAAACGCCGAAATCCTCTACAGTGCGCTCAAATATTTCGGAAGCTCCACAGCGACCTCTAACATAGAATCGAAGGTTCTTGCGAACACATCTCTCAAAACGACGGCGACGGGCGAAACCGTTAAGCAGAGCATTGCCGTGATGTCCGTCGTATTTCCGCTCATAATTCTCGCAGTCGGCGTTCTCGTTTGGAGAAAGAGGAGGTACGCATGATATCTAAGCAGATAAAAATAATAATCGCGCTTTTCGCGGCGGTCGCCGTACTTGTCGGCGTGTATTTTGCGATTCAACCGCTTCTTTCGGAGCCTGCCGAGGACAAAGCGGAATTCGACGCCGACGGCGACAGACTCGGCACCTCGGGCCGTCCGTACATATACGATGTAATCGACCACGACAATGTTGCTCAGATTTTCGTCAAAAACGACCTCGATTCCTACACTTTCAAAATGGACAAGGTCAGCGACAGCCTCGTACTCGTCGGCGGAGAAAACCTCTCGCTCGATGCGGAAAAGCTCTCCTACCTTTACGTCTGCACCTGCAATATGCTTGCAATGGCGAAGGTAGAGGATGCGGAAGACCTTTCGGTATACGGTCTTGACAAGGGGCGTGACGGCAACTACTTTGAAGTTACAGACACCTCCGGAAAGGTCTATACCGTGTATATCGGAGATCTTCTCCCCACAGGTGCGGCTTACTATTGCAAATACGAGGACAAGCCTTTTGTTTACGTAATAAGTACGCTTCTTCAGGATACGGTGCTTTCCGACCGTTACACCTACATATCGCCGCTTCTCTGCGCTCCCGTCCCCTCTGACAGCTACTACGACATAGAAAACCTCAAGATTGTAAAGAACGGCGAGCTTTTCGTCGAATTTGAGAAAGAAACAGAGGAGCAGAGAAACGAAAACAGTGCATCGTCGTCTCACAGCATGATTTACCCCGGAAAGTACATTCCCACAAGCGAGCTTGACGGCATACTCAATCTTTTCGTCGGCTTCACGGGCGACCGTGTGATTGATGCGGGACTTGACGCCGAGAAAGCGGAAAAGTACGGCTTTGCCGAACCGTCGTATGAAATAATCTTTACCTACGGCGGCAACGAGCGCAGAGTAATCTTCGGCTCGGACACGGAGGACGGTGCGTCGATATACGCCTACAACCCCTCTCACGACACGATAATAATTGTGCCTAAGGACACGGTATACTTCCTCGACTGGGATCTCATACGCTTTGTAAACAGCTCCATATTCCAGATGAAGATAGACAGCATCGACACCATGCGCATAAAGTCCAAGGACTTCGACCGCACTTTCCGTCTCACGGGCGAGGGTAAGGATCTTGTCGTCACCGACACAACCGAGGGAAAGGCGGTTGACACCTACAGCTTCCGTCAGTTCTACATCGACGTGCTTATGACGACCATCGAGGACTATGCCGAGCTTCCCGAAAATCCCGAGGAAACGGCGGCGTTTTACGTAACGACACGAAGCGGAGAGAGCTATGAGTACGTGTTCTACGACCTCACGACACGCCGCTGCTTCTTCACGGTAAACGGCAAGGGCGAATTCTGCGTTAACCGTGACAACATCGTGAAAATGCTTGACAACATAAGAAAAGTCGTAAACGGAGAAACCTTCAAATCGGAGGTACTCAACTGAGCCGCAAAATCCGCAAAACGAAATAGTAATGCCCCGTCGGTCGCTCTTTTGATCGTCGGGGCTTTTTTCATATTTGATTACATCGATTTTGCGGCACGTCTGTACTCGGTGGGAGTCATGCCGGTTTTCTTCTTGAAGGTGCGGCAGAGATACGCACTGTCGAAAAAGCCGTGGCTTGTCGCTATTTCTTCAAGGCTCATGTCCGTTGCGGCAAGGCACTGCTTCACGGCGGAAAGCTTCTTTAAAAGACGGTACTCCGACGGAGAAACGCCGGCGTAATTTCTGAAAAGGCGTTCGAAATAGCCAATGCTCACTCCGCACATCGCCGCAAGGTCGGCAATACTCAAATCGCCCTTTGCATCGCTTTCGAGGCAGTGTATTCCCTTGGAGATTATTCCGATATCCGCCTTTTCTATCTTCTTCATGCGGTAAAATTCGGCGACCTTTTCGAGTATCTCATACGCACGGTTGTAAACCTCGAGCGGCGAACACGGTATTCTGCCGTAAGCTTCGATGAGCGCCATGAACATATCACGGTAAAGTCCGGTGCGTTTGTCCTCTATTACACGTATATTTTTGCCGAAAGAAATCGGATCTCCGTAGGGCTCTGTATGCGACAGCTCATTCTTTTTTCCGCCGAAAACATCGACTCTCCGCAGAGTAAATTCAAACAACAGCGTCACCATCGTGTTTTTGCCCTCGACGGCATGGGTCTCCCAGCTGTACACGCTTCCCCGAGGCAGATACACCACCGACCCTTTCGGAACGGTAAAAGGCTCTCTTCCCCTCTGCGTGCAAATCCCCTCGGCGTCGTAAAACATCAAAAGTGCGTCGGTAAGTCTCGGCTCGCCGCAGAAATACTGATCGGTATCCGTACCGCGCTGATACATCGGAAAAATATCGGATATCGTAAAATACGTATCGTAAAGCAGAGAAAAATCCTCGTTCATCAGTGTCGCCTCCGTTCGTATTATATTATACATCTCATTTTGCAAAAATGCAAGTATAAATTGAAATGTCGGCAGAAATTTCCCGTGTTTTGTGCCAATTTGTACAATAATATGTGTTTTTCTGCTGTGCGCGCCGCCGACAGAAAAACACACCGGGAATGTAAAGTACCCGGTGTGTAAGCGTGTCGCAAAACTCAGTTTACTCTCACTGGTAAAGATTTACTCTCACTGCGCCGCAGCCGTGCGGAAGAAGCGAAACGGTGATTTTTCCCTCCCCGTGCGATATTACCTTGCAATCGTTTTCAAAAAGAGTTTCGGTGTATTCTCCGCCGCAGTCTATCACGACTTCAAGCGGCTTTGAAGTGAAGTTTGCGTAAACGACGGTTCTGTTTCCGTTCTTCGTTCTCGCAAAGGCACACACCGCATCCTTGTCCGAAACGTCAAGCCACACAGTGTCTCCGTGAGAGGTTTCGTCCACTCTGTGACGTATATCGATAAGCTTTTTTACGGCACTGTATCTCTTTTGTCCCTCGGGAGTCGCAAGGGTTGACCAGTCTATTCCCATAGCTCCGTACTCTCTGTTAGAGAAAAGGCTGTGACGTGCGCTGTCGGCAAATTCAACGCCGTTGTAAAGAAACGGAACGCCGTCGATAAGTATGCAGAAAGCAAGCGACGCCAAAAGTATGTTGTGATCGGTCAAGGCGTCCTTTCGCAGCTCATATTCGTCGCTCACGGTATCGTGATTGTCAACGCCTCTTATTACACGGTAAACCTCCACGCCCTCCTTTTTATACTCGTCCAGTCTGTACTGCCAGAACTCTGGGATTTTGCTCGACTTATACTGTTCTTCCTCGCACAGCATGAACTGTTCTCCGAGAGTTGTTTCTCCAACATACTCTCCGGTTATATACTTTCTGCCGTTCGGAATTTTTTTGTCACGCATATCGGCAATCATGCACTTAAAGAGCATCATGCCCCAGCCGGTCTCGTAGTTGAGGTCAAAAGCGGACTCGATATAGTGCGGTGCCGTTCCCTCGTCGAGAAGAAACGCCTCTTTTTTGAGAGCATTCATTCTCCGTCTGCCCTCCTCCCAGAAATCGAGAGGTACTCCCGGACCGACGTCGCAACGGTAGCCGTCTATGTCGTACTCCCTTATGTAAAAGCACATATTCTCCAACAAGTACTCACGCAGTCCGTCGTTTTCAAAGTTGAGCTTCGGAAAGTGCCATTCGCCCATCTCTATATTGCCGTTTTCGTCGTGCATAACAAATTCCGGATGCTCCTCGAGGAACACGGCTCTCGGTCCGCAGTGGAAGTACACAAGGTCAAGTGCAACTTTTATTCCGAGGGAATGCGCCTTTTTCACGAAGCTGTCAAGATCCTCATTTGTGCCGTATTCCTCGTCAACGCTGAAATAGTCCGAAATTCGGTAAGGGTTCTTGGGGTTGCCGGTCTTTGACGCACGCTGACGGTTGCTCCAGTGAGTTTCGTCGGTGTCTGCATCCTCCTTGAAGCAGGGACAGAGGTAGACTATATCGATGCCGAGGTCGGCAAGGTACGGGAGCATTCTCTCGGCGGATTTCAGAGTTCCCTCGGGCGTAAAAGCACGCAGAAACATCTGATACATAACGGATTTGTTTAGATATTCGGTATCGGGATTGGTTACAAGAAGATTCACTTTGTTTTCCTCCGTATCGTTTTTGTACTGCAATTATACCACCCCAAGCACCGCCGAACAACCTCAAATATGATACAAAAGGTTTAAAAATCGAAACTTGAAATATGCTCTCTCTTCGTGTATCATGAAAGCAAAGGAGGCGATTGTGTGTTTATCGAAGACGGAGAACCGCTCATACTTTACGGAGTACACAGAGTAAAAAGAAAAAGCTGTACCGACCACCGCACACCCAAAAGAGACTTTATATGTATGGGCTACAGGCTTTCGGGAAGTGCGGATTTCTATCTTGCCGACGGTGCGCACCGCCATGTTTCGGAGCATTGTGCGGTGCTTATCGGAAACGACACCGAGTACTCGCAGGAATCGCCGGGCGAGGAAATAATCGCTGTGCATTTCGACGTAATCGACGGCAGAAGGTGCGACTGTATAGACGTACTGCATTCCGAAAATCCGAAACGTTTTGACAAGCTGTTTCTCGGACTTCTCGAGGCGTGGGAGAAAAAAGAGCCGGGATTTCGCTCAAAGTGTATGTCGGTGCTGTACGAAATTCTGCGGACTGCCATATCAGACGATTTTCTGCCAAGTCTTCCGGAGGCAATAAGGAAAGGAACGGAGTATCTGCGCTTGAATTTCTCCGACAGCGGCTTGAGCGTATCGAAGGCGGCGGCTATTTCGTGCGTGAGCGAGGTGTACTTCAGACGCATCTTTCTGCGTCACTTCGGCATTCAGCCGTCGAGGTATATCGCCGCGCTACGCACGGAGCGTGCAAAAGAGCTGCTTCGATCGGGGTATTACACCGTGTCGGAAACGGCGGAGCTTTGCGGTTTTTCGGAGCAGAAATACTTTTCCGCCGACTTCAAAAGGCTCACCGGTTTTACTCCGTCGGAGTGGAAGAATGCACCTCCCGGAACTTTGACGGAAGAACACCCATACATTTTTTGAAGGTTCTGGTAAAGTACGACATATTCTCGAAACCGCAGATACGGGCAGCCTCCGAAACGGGGCTTCCGCCGTTAATCAGAAGCCTTGCCTCCTTGCAGCGCACGTTGTTTATGTACTCGACAACAGAAAAGCCTGTTGCGCTGCGGAAAGTTCTCGAAAGATAAAAACGGCTTATTCCAACCCTCCGTGCAAGGTCATCAAGAGTAATTGCCTCTGAGAAATTTGTGTGAATGTAGTTGAGAGCGTTTCTTACTCTGTCGAGGTTTTTCTTCTCCGATTCGCTTCCGTTCTCAAAGCCGACGGTGCGTTTTTCGCGCATTTCTATCATTACTCTGAGTACCGCACTGCGTATTCTCGCGCACCTGCACACATTCACGCTTTCGTCCGACGTATATTCCGAGATAAGTTCCCCGAAAAGAGCGTCTATGTTTTCGCTCGAGAAGCGTTCCTCAAAGCGCAGTTTTTCGGTGTCTATTCCGTTTGCCTCGCAGAAATCGTTTCCGACTATGAGACAGTGATACCTCACAAAGCTGTCCGTGACAACGCGGTGAATTACGTTGGTGTTTACGCAGACCGTGTCACCGGCACGAAACTCAACGCTCTTTCCGTCAAGGATAACGGTTCCCTCGCCTTCGACGCAGTTGAGAAGCTCGAGATTTGTGTGCCAGTTTGAGAAAACAGTGAGTCCCGTAGGAGTTAAACGTGTACTCCTGTGAAAAATAAACGGCAGGAGAGGGTCACTCATCACGTGCGTTTCGTACAACGATTTATACATCAGATCACCCCACAGAGCAAAATTGTGTTATTTTTTCGCAAAAACGTATATTGACATATCATTAAATATATTATACAATAGCCTTGTAGAATAAGCAACAGTATTTTATTAACATTGTCAATTGAAAGGAGACTTCATAATGTACAATTTTCCGATAGGAGTAATCCTCGAATCGTTCAAGCTTCCGAGAAGCGAAGCAATAAAAGCGGCGGCTGATCTCGGCGCGAACGGAATACAGATGTATGCAACCTCCGGCGAAAATTCCCCCGAAAATCTCTCGGCATCCGCAAAACGCGCACTTTTGGACGAGGTAAAGTCAAACGGACTTTGCTTTTCCGCGCTCTGCGGAGACCTCGGCCGCGGCTTCGGCAACAAGGAGCTTAACCCCGAGCTTATAGAAAAGTCGAAGCGCATAATAGATCTCGCAAAGGATCTCGAGACAAACATCGTCACGACCCACATAGGCGTCGTTCCGTCGGACAAAAGCAACGACAGATACAAAATAATGCAAGAAGCCTGCTCCGAGCTTGCCGAGTATGCAGACAGCATAGACGCTCATTTCGCAATAGAAACCGGTCCCGAAAAGTCTGACATTCTCAAAGGATTTCTCGATTCTCTCGGCTCAAAGGGCGTTGCGGTAAACCTTGACCCGGCAAATCTTGCGATGGTCGTTGCCGAGGATGCGGTACACGCCGTTCACACCCTCAAGGACTACATTGTTCACACTCACGCAAAGGATGGCATACAGCTCCGCAAATACAACCCCGAGGTCGTATACCACGTTGTCCCCATGCCGGAGGATCTTGCGAAGGACAGCGAAAGAGCTTTTGAAGAAGTTCCTCTCGGAACGGGAAGCGTTGATTTTCCGAAGTATCTCGCCGCACTCGACGAAGTGGGCTTCAAGGGCTTCCTCACAATCGAAAGAGAAGTCGGAGCAAACCCGGCGGCAGACATAAAGACTGCGTACACATTCCTCAAAAAAATAATAAACGGCTGATTATGCGCCGTGCGAAAGGAAGCAACATTATGGCAAAGATAAGAATAGGTCTCGTAGGAGCCGGCAATATAGCAAACGTACATCTTGAAAGCTACATGAAAAACAATGAAGCTGAAATTACCGCAATCTGCGACATAGACGAAGCTCGCCTCAAGAAAACTGCCGACAGATTCAGCATAGAGAAGCGTTACACAAACATCGACGATATGCTCGCAAACGAAAAGCTCGACGCCGCCGACGTGTGCGTATGGAACTGCAACCATGCAGAGTGTACAATAAAGGCTCTCGAAGCGGGTCTCAACGTACTTTGCGAAAAGCCCATGGCGTACAGTGCCGCCGAGGCTGAGAAAATGCTTGCAACCGCAAAGAGAGTCGGGAAGCTTCTCATGGTCGGCTTCGTATGCCGTTTCTCCAACACGACAACTGTCGCAAAGGACTTTATCGACAAGGGATATCTCGGCGAAATATACTCCGCAAAGGCACAGTACGTAAGACGTCACGGCGCGCCCGGCGGCTGGTTCTGCAACAAGGAGCTTGCAGGCGGCGGTCCCGGAATCGACATCGGCGTTCATCCTCTCGACCTCACAAGATACCTCATGGGTAATCCCATGCCTGTAAGCGTATTTGCCGTCACCAACGACAAGCTCGGCAAGCGTGACTATCTTAAGACAAACGTCGGCTGGTCCCCCGAAAACGCAAAGCCCTCCGATCCCTTTACCGTCGAGGACTTCGCAACGGCTCTCATCCGCTATGACAACGGTGCGGTCGTATCTCTCGAAGCAACCTACAGCTTAAACGGCGAGGACTCCGGAAAACGTCAGCTCTTCGGCACAAAGGGAGGTCTTGACGTCTCCTCCGATACCGCCGACAGCCTCATGTTCTACACCACGATAAACGACTACATCGCAGACGCAAAGATACACACCGGCAACCTCAAAGGCGGCGGCAACTACTTCGACAAGGAGATGAACCACTTTGTTGACTGCTGTCTCGGCAGATGCGAGTGTAAAGCTCCCGCTGAGGACGGCGTTGTCGTAATGAAGATACTCGACGCTATCTACGAATCGGCAAAAACGGGACACGAAGTGACTATCAAGTGAGGTGGACGGCATGACAATTTCCGTAAGCTCATATTCCTTCCAGCAGTACATAGGCGCCGGAAAGATGACACAGCTCGACAGCGTCGCAAAAGCAAAGGAAATAGGCTTTGACGCAATAGAGTTTATCGACATAGACGGAAAAACCTATGAAGAGAAGGTAGAAAACGCAAAGAAAATAAGAGCCGAGGCGGACAGAGTCGGCATCATGATAAACGCCTACACGATAAGCGCCTGCCTTTTCGGCGGAAGCGAGGAAGCGGACAAGGCGGAGATTGAGCGTCTCAAGGGTCAGCTCGACATCGCAAAAATTCTCGGTGCGCCCCTGATGCGCCACGACGTCTGCCGCACTCTCGGCAAGAGCGGAAAAGCGAGAAGCTTCGATCTCATGCTCCCGACAATAGCGAAGAACGCACGTGCCGTCACGGAGTACGCCGAAACGCTCGGTATACGCACCTGCACGGAGAATCACGGCATAATCGCACAGGACAGCGACAGAGTGGAGCGTCTTTTCAATGCGGTTGCGCACGACAACTACGGACTTCTCGTTGACATCGGGAACTTTATCTGCGTTGACGAAAACCCCGTGACTGCCGTATCGAGAGTCGCCCCATACGCAATTCACGCACACGTCAAGGACATGATAATACGGGAAACTCCCATCGGAAACTGCCGCAATGCAACCCGAGGCTGCAACTACTTCTGCGGAGCGGTCGTCGGAGAGGGTGATATTCCCGTAAAGAAATGCCTTGCCGTACTCAAAAAGGCAGGCTACAGCGGTTGTCTTTCCGTCGAATACGAGGGCAGTGAGGACTGTATCGCCGGCATAAAGAGAGGTCTTGCAAACCTTAAAGGCATTCTCTCGGAACTTGCGTGGAGCTGATTGTTTTACACACAAGTGTAAAAAATTAACATTTTAATTACACAATTATCTTTTTTGCGCGAACATAAAATGATATAATCGAATCGTACCGTACATGGAATCGGTACTTAAGGTACAAAAGCAGAGCTTCCGGCACATTTCGTTGCGTCCGAAAGCACAAACTTGCATACCTGATGATAATATATGTTCCGCACTTTCGCACCGTTGTGGCAGATTCACGGCGGTGCGAAGGCGTTTTTGAGGCGCAGCATCGGTCGTCATGCCGAAAAATTAACACTTTGCTTATAATAAAAGAATCCATTCACGGCGTCTTTGTGGTACAATACAGATGTGAGGCATCCAAGATTTGCGCGTTTCGCCGAATCGAAGCTTTTCTTCACGCAAAATCCGCATAAGCTCCCGACACTTAAGAAAGACCAAGCGTTTTTCTGCGTGGAGGCGGCGCACGTAATACCGAATATTTTCTGCTTTTCGGATCGTGTCCCGCTTCGGGGTGCGGTCTTTATTTTATCTCATGAGAAAGCGCATACGCGCTCACTCAAAAGAAAGGAAAAACAGTATGGCAATCTATAATCCCAAATCACTCAAGGCGGAGGAATTTATCAACCACGAGGAAATTCTCGAAACGATAAAGTACGCCGAGGAAAACAAGAACAACATAAAGCTCATTGACGAGATACTTGAAAAGGCGCGCCCGAAGAAGAGTGCCGACGGCAGAGAGACTCACTGTGCAGGTCTTACCCACAGAGAAGCGTCGGTTCTTCTTGCGTGCGAAATTCCCGAAAAGATTGAGGAAATGTACAGGCTCGCAGAGGAAATAAAGCTTGCGTTCTACGGAAACAGAATAGTCATGTTCGCGCCGCTTTATCTCTCGAATTACTGCGTAAACGGCTGTGTTTACTGTCCGTATCACATGAAGAATAAACACATTGCACGTAAGAAGCTCACGCAGGAGGAGGTACGTGCCGAGGTAATCGCGCTTCAGGACATGGGACACAAGAGACTCGCCATCGAATCCGGCGAAGACCCTGTAATGAACCCGATCGAGTACATACTCGAATGCATAAACACCATTTACTCCGTACATCACAAAAACGGAGACATACGCCGCGTAAACGTAAACATAGCCGCGACGACGGTGGAAAACTACCGCAAGCTCAAGGACGCCGGCATCGGCACGTACATTCTCTTCCAGGAGACCTACAACAAAAAGAGCTACCTCGAGCTTCATCCCACCGGACCCAAGCACGATTACGACTACCATACCGAAGCAATGGACAGAGCCATGGATGGCGGCATCGACGACGTCGGACTCGGCGTTCTCTTCGGGCTTGAGGGCTACAAGTACGAATTTGCGGGGCTTCTCATGCACGCCGAACACCTCGAAGCGGTACACGGCGTAGGTCCGCACACAATAAGCGTTCCTCGTGTAAAGCACGCAGACGACATCGACCCCGACGCTTTCGACAACTCTCTTGCCGACGAAACCTTCGAGAAAATTGCCGCCTGTATCAGAATTGCCGTTCCCTACACCGGCATGATAATCTCCACAAGAGAAAGCGAAGCGGTCAGAGAAAAAATGCTCCGTCTCGGGGTATCGCAGATAAGCGGTGCGTCGAGAACCTCCGTCGGCGGCTACACGGAGGAGGAGCGTCCGCACGATTCCGAACAGTTCGACGTATCCGACCAAAGAACGCTTGACGAGGTTGTAAACTGGCTCATGAAGCTCGGTTATGTTCCGTCTTTCTGCACGGCGTGCTACCGCGAGGGCAGAACGGGAGACAGATTCATGAGTCTCTGCAAGAGCGGTCAGATTCTGAACTGCTGTCACCCGAATGCGCTCATGACTCTCACCGAATACCTCGTTGACTACGCAAGCGAGGACACCAAAAAGGCAGGCTATGCCCTCATCGAAAAGGAGCTTGAAACGATACCCAAGGAAAAGGTTCGGGAGATTGCGAAACAGCACATTGAAGACATAAAGAACTCGAACAAGCGCGATTTCAGATTCTGACGGAGGTGTAAGCATGGGACTCAACGACACAGCCTCCGCCGACAGACTTCACATAGGCTTTTTCGGACTCCGTAACGCCGGAAAGTCAAGCGTCGTAAACGCCGTCACCTCGCAGAAGCTCTCTCTCGTGTCGGAAATCAAAGGTACGACGACAGACCCCGTGAATAAAGCAATGGAGCTTCTTCCGATAGGTCCGGTTGTAATAATCGACACGCCCGGCATTGACGACGAGGGCACACTCGGTGAAATGAGAGTGAAGCGTGCGCTTGACGTACTCTCAAAAACCGACGTCGCCGTTCTCGTAGTTGACGCCGTAAAGGGACTTACCGACGCAGACCGTGAGCTTACCGGGCTTTTCGCAAAGAAAAACATACCGTATATAACGGCATACAACAAGTGCGACCTTCTCACGGAAATTCCCGACGCCGCCGAAAACGAAATATACGTCAGTGCCGAAAAAGGAACGAACATAAAAGAGCTTCGTGAGCTTATAGGAAAAGTCGGAAAGTCCGAGGAAAACGAAAAGCGGATAGTCGCCGACCTTCTTTCCCCCGGCGACAACGTCGTACTCGTAATCCCCATAGACGCCGCCGCTCCCAAGGGAAGACTCATACTTCCTCAACAGCAGACAATCCGCGACATTCTCGAAGCCGGGGCTGTCTGTACCGTCTCCCGTGAAACAGAGCTTGCCTCGGCACTCGCCTCTCTGAAAGAGCCGCCGAAACTTGTGATAACCGACTCGCAGGCATTCGGTATCGTAAACAAAACAGTTCCGCCGGAGGTTCTTCTTACGTCGTTCTCCATTCTTTTCGCACGATACAAAGGCGATCTCGCCGAAGCGGTGAAAGGTGCGGCTGTTTTAGACAGACTCTGCGACGGCGACCGCATTCTGATTTCCGAGGGCTGTACCCACCACCGTCAGTGCGGCGACATAGGCACCGAAAAGCTCCCCGACTGGGTAAGAAAACACACGGGTAAAGACGTAAAATTTTCGTTCACGTCCGGAACGGAGTTTCCGAGCGACCTTTCGCCCGACGACTTCGCACTTGTCATTCACTGCGGCGGCTGTATGCTCAACGAGCGTGAGATGCAATCGAGAATCGCACGCGCAAAAGAGGCAGGCGTCCCTATAACGAATTACGGCATCGCAATAGCGCATATGCACGGAATACTTTCACGTAGCGTAGAACCTTTCCCGAATATAGCAAGACTTCTCGGAAAGAGTTAATCGGCTTCGTAAATAAAACGATATGCACCTCAAAATAACACATTTTGAGGTGCATATTTCTGCGCACTGCTTATTTCTTTTAAGAGCTTTTTATCTGAGATCCGTTATCGCTCCTATTTTTCCCAATGCCTCACGTAGCTTTTCAGAGTCAACATCTTTAACGGAAATATTATCCTGCGCCGCCAATGCCGCAGCGCACCCTGCCGCCTGTCCCGTCGCCATGCAAACCGCTTCGACCCTAACCGCGCTGTTGGCATATGTATCGGAGGAAATGCATCTTCCTGCGCAAAGTATATTCTTGGAATTTTTCGGGACAAGCGCGCCGTAAGGGATTTTTCCGACCACGTTCTCCTTGTGAAATACCTGCTCTATTCCGTTCATAACGTGTAAATCGATGGGATAAAACGCGTAGCATACCGAGTCTTCGTACAGAACGCCGTTTATATAATCCTCCGCCGTAATTGTTTTCTCTCCGACAATTCTGTTGGTTTCCCTTACTCCCGTCTCCTCTGCCGAATAGTCAATTTCAAGGTTTTCAAGACCTTTTATTCCCCTTAAAAATCTGTATACCTTCAGCATATCCGAGTACGCACGTTTTTCAAGCTGTGTTCTTCCTTCGGAGGTGTCCGCGTCACTGCAGGGAATATGTATGTCAAGTTTCCCGGCGCCAATGTAACGGATAATATCGTCCGCGCTCAGGTACTCCGGGAAATTCCATTTTCCGAACTTTTCCCTTATTTCATCTTTTGAGACATCTTTTGCGGAATATCCGGAAATACGGTTCTGCATCGTGGCAGGCTGTTGAACCGCGCTTTTTACAACATCATATCCTGCCATTTGAATGAGGTTTGCGTCACCCGTTGCATCAACAGCCTTTTTTGCCGTTATAAGCGACATTCCGGTTTTTTCGGTTATAACGATTTCTGTATTTTCGTCATTTTCCTTTATATCGGAAATCATTGAATTGCATATAAGCCGAACACCTGCCTCTTCGCACATTTGAAAAAGCACCGCCGTGTAAACAAACTTGTTTAAAACAATCTGCTCATACCAATGCCTTTCGGGTTTGAATTTAATCTCAGGCATCACTCCGCCTCCGAGACTTATCGTGCGCTTTACCGCTTCCCAGCAAGGACCGTCTATGATTTGTTTTCCCCATGCGAAAAACAGACCCGGGAAATTAACTCCGGCAACCGTCATTGTTCCGCCCAAGATGCTGTTTTTCTCTGCAAGAATTGTATTTGCTCCCGTTCTTGCGGCCGCAATTGCGGCAAACACCCCGGCCGTTCCTCCGCCGATAACCGCAACATCGGCATAATACCTCTTTTTTAATCCGATTTCCATTTTTGCACTCCTCCGTATTGACATTATAAAATCTCTGTGTTATAATCAATTATATTATAAATCAGCAATTCATCATTGTAAATGCAATGAATTAGCGACAATTTATAAAATATTAAACGTACACGCAATAATGTAAAACGGAGACTGCCATGTTGAATTACGAAATAATCAAAAGAGACAAGTTCTATGTTGAAAGAGGATATCATCCGAAAAACAGTATTATAATTGTTTTGTCCGGGAAATTTAAATGCGCCTTTTCGGAAACAAAATATGTCGCAGAGACGGACGACTGTGTCGTTTTCTGCAAAGAATCGGCATTTGTGCGAAATGTTATAACCCCGATAGAGTGTATATACCTCCAGTTCGATGAATTTCCTCTCTCTTTAAAAAACGGCATAATCGAAATCGAAGACCGAATACGGCTGAAAAGCACGGTTGAGTACCTAAAAAAAGCAATAGAAGCTTCAAACGAATATCTCATCAACCATTTTGTCGAGGATCTTTTCGTTATGGTAAAAAGGAGTGATGCCGCCGACACCGCGGCGCAGTGTATAAACTACCTCAGTGCCAATTTTGAAAAGCCGCTGACTCTTGACATGATTGCCGAAGAATTACACTTATCAAAGCAGTGGCTTATCGTTAAATTCAAAAAGCACACCGGCAGCACGCCGATTGAATACCTTAACACTCTGCGTATTCAGCACGGTAAATCGCTTCTTGCGAACAGTGAACTCCCGGTTTACAAAATAGCCGTGCTGTGCGGATTTGAAAATGTTTACTACTTCAGCGGCTGCTTTAAGAAACGAACCGGTGTATCTCCGACGCAATACAGGAAAAGCTTCAGACTGTAAGGCGTGTATCCGGGAATTTTCACTCAAACCTGAAAACCATCTTCTGTATCTCTTCATCATAGAGGTTATTTCGTGTCACGACGGTTACGTCGGTGTAAACCTCGGTTTCCGAGACCGCTTCTCCCGACGCCAGCATCGCCGCATACTCAACTCCGAGGTATCCTATCGCAAACGGATTCTGCACGATAAGCGCATCCATTTCGCCGGTTTCTATCATTCCCACCGAAACGAAGTTCGTGTCGAAGCCCACGCCGAGAATGCTCTCCCCGGCGGACATGGATTTGATAGCGTCCCCCACACCGAGGGTCGTCCACTCGTTAAACCCCACAAGCACATTGATTTCCGGGTAATTCCTCATCAGTTCGAGAGTACCCGTCATTGCGCTTTGCGTGTTGTTGTTCACACTGACCTCCGAAAGGATTTCCGCATTCGGAAGCTGTGAGACCGCCTCTTTAAAACCGTTCACTCGACTTCTTATATTTTCCGTTTCCGCATTGCAGGTGACAAGACCTATGCGCATTTTCCCGCCGTGCGCTTTATCGGGATTGAAAAGCTCCGCCGACGCACTTGCGGCAAGCTTTCCGGCGGCAACGTTGTCGGTTCCTATGAACATATCGACAAGTCCCGTGTCAACACCGCTGTCTATAGCGACGACCCGAAGCCCATTTCTCACCGCCTCTTCGACGTATTTCGCACTTCTTTCCTCGTCGATTGCCGACAGAACAACGGCGTCGTATTTTTCCTCTACCGCCTTTTCTATCATGGAGTTTTGCGTCATGTAGTCCTCTTCGTTCGCAGGTCCCTCAAACGTGACCGAAACATTGTACTCAGTCGAAGCCGAATTCACGCCCTCCTTGACGCTGTGCCAAAAGTCCGAGTCAACAGACTTTACAATAACTGCCACACGTTTGCCGGTTTCGCCGGCGTTTTCCCTCTCGGAGCATCCTGAAAAAAGAGTAACCGTAAGTGTCAAAATGCAGAATGCGGCAATTATCGCTTTAATGTATCTCATGCTCTGCCTCCTTGTCTATCTTCGGTATTCTCACGGCGACGGTCGTTCCGACGTCAAGTTCGCTTTCAATCGAGAGTCCGTACTTCTCGCCGAAATATATGACAAGACGGTCGTTTACGTTCTTCACGCCTATTCCCTGAGAATCGCTCTTCTCTTTTCGGAGAATTTTCTTACACTGCTCCTCAGTCATTCCGACGCCGTTGTCCGACACTTTGATTATTATGTCGTTTTCGTCGTCCTCAGCCGTCCTTACGGTGACTTTTATCTCACCCTCGTCAACCATACGGTCGATGCCGTGGTATATTGCGTTTTCGAGAAGCGGCTGTATCGTTATCTTGTTGCAAAGGCAGTTTTCGAGTCCCGGTTCTACGTCAAAGCTGTATGAGAACTGATTTTTGTAACGGAAGCTCTGTATAAGAAGGTAGCTTTCGGCGTGTTTCACCTCGTCGCTTATCGGTATAAGCTCTTTTCCGCGGCTTATGCTTATGCGGAAAAGCTTCGCAAGCGCGCCGACCATCTTCACGGCGTCCGCCGTGTTTCCCTGCTCGCACATCCACTGAATGGAGTCAAGAGTGTTGTAGAGAAAGTGCGGATTTATCTGCGCCTGAAGCGCCTTCAGTTCGGTTTTGCGAAGTGCGGTTTCCTCACGGCGGACATCGTCCATAAGCGTCATAATGCGGCGCGCCATGTGTGAAAACGACTCTCCGAGAGCATTCAGCTCCGCAACTCCGGCATTTCCGATTTCTCCTATGCTGTCCGCGCTCTTTTCAAAGTCGCGCATCGCGGCGATAAGCTCGTTTACGGGAGTGCTTACCGTCACCGAGAAAAGCACAAGCACTATCACGGATATCGCCGCACAGCAGGCAAGCGATATGAAAAGCCCGTTGATCACCTGCGTTCGCCGCTCCACGGCAAGCTCGTCCGTGAAGTTCACGCCCACGGTTTTCCAGCGTCCGTCGTCGGTCGAGGCTATCGTGTATATAACGTCTCCCTTTACGTGTACGCCGTCGCTCATAAGCGCCGCAGAGGTATTCTCGGTCTTGAGTCCCGAGTAGAGAAGCTGCTGCTTCGGGTGGTATATGATGTTGCCCTCGGGATCCGCGATATAGCAGTAGCCGTGGCGTCCGACGCCGACATGGTCGATGTACTTTGCTATTTCCGAGAAGCGGAAATCAACGGCAATGTACACGTTTTCTCCGAAAAGCTCACCGCAGTATTTTTCCGTCACGGTAACGACCCACGGATACATTCCCTCGAACGTGAACTGAACGTGCGGTTTCGAGACGGCAAACTCTCCGTCGGCAACGGGTGTTACGGATTCTGCAAAGCTTATATCATTCAGAGCCTCCTTCATCGAAAGCTCGCCGCTCACGCACATCAAAAGCTCGCCGCCGCTGCCGTAAACCGAAACGGCGTAAATATCGCTGCGGAGATTGGTGTAAAGTCTTGCGTAATCGGCAAATTTTTCGACGGTGTCGCACCCCGACGCCATCTCGCCGACACTCTCAACGTCGCTCTTCATGGACTCAAGATAGTTATTAACCGCAAGCGTCGTCTGCCTTACCGACTGCTCGGAGTTTACTCTCGCGTCCCTCATCAGCGCGTCTCCGTAAACAGACGTAAAAAGCGTTATACATATGCCGGCGGCGGAGAATATAGCCACTGCGACGAGAGCTATCGTCAGCGTTGAAAGGCGCACGCCGGCAGCTCTTCCGGCATTCGCTTTTTTCTTAACGGTCATGGTCGTCTCCTTTGCTTACGTATCGTTTTTGTTTGCCCCTCTGACCTTGTTGGGCGACTCTCCGTAGAACTTCTTGAAGCAGTAGCTGAAATAATGCTGATCGCTGTAGCCGCATTTTTCGGCAATTTCGAGAACCTTCATCGTCGAACACACAAGCATATCGTATGCCGCCTTCATCCTGCGCTCGGTGAGAAGCGTTATGAAGTTTTTCTTCTTCTCTTTTTTGATAAGAGTGCTTAAGTAGTTCGGACTGACGGCAAGCTCCGCACTTATTCCCGTAAGAGACAGATTTTCGTCGCCGTACCTTGTGTCGATTATCTGCATCGCCTTATCGCAAAGCACTTCGGATTCGCGCCTCTGCGACTGCGAGATAATGCTCTTTGCCGCACGGCAGAAATCGATAAGCTCATTTCGCATACCGCTCTCACTGCTGTACGAGGTGATTCTCGCAAAAATGGGATTCGACTCCACAAGGTGCGCAAGCTCTGTTTTATCGGAGGCGTTGCTCACAACACGGCAGACACTTGCGATTATCTGAACCACAAGGAGATTTGCGTTTTCGGGAGTGTTGTTCTCGTAAAGCTCGTTTATAAACTCTGTAAGGCTGTCGCCGTCGCCGACTTTGAGCAGCTGTTCGAGCTTCATGACCGTTTTTTCGACGTACTCAAACTCAAACTCACCGTCATGCTCCTGGTCGGCGATGAAGCGAACCTCGCCCGCGCCGTCCGAGGTATAGCGTCTTGCGGTTATCGCCTGAAAGTACGCCGACGCACAGTGCGAAAGTCCCGTAAACTCACGGCTTACTCCGACCGTGCAGGTCTCATTCAAAAGACGCTTTGCACTCTGAACAAGCTCTCTGAGCGGAAGTTCAAGCGAAGCGGAGAACGGCTCTCCCTCCGGGACTGCGACGAGAGTCACGGCTCTGCCGTAGGATATAAAGGTTTCACAGCGAAGATATCGGTGAATGACATTGTTTATGAACTCCGCGTGTTCCGACTCCGGAGTAATGCTGTTTTCTCCGGCGGCATTCTTGAATTTTGACACAAGCACGCCGTAGCGGCAGTGCGGTTTATCGATTATACCGAGTTCGAGAGCCTTATTTTCAAGTTCGGCGTCATCAAGCTGTTTCTCGCCTCCGCCGAGCATAAGCGGCATCAGAAATTCCGCGGCGGAAAGCTTCCGCAGCTCTTTCTCGGTGTCGTTCTTTTCTCCTCCGACAGTGCCGGCTATGCGTTCGTCCATTCTGCGGTGAATATTGTAAAGCTCTTCGGTAAGCTCCGAGGACGATATCGGCTTTAAGAGGTAGCTTATTATGTTGTAGTTTATTGCGGTTCTCGCATACTCAAAGCTGTCGTATCCGCTGAGTATGACTATCTGCGTTGCCGGGCGAAGCTCCCTCACCTTTGCGGCAAGCTCAAGTCCCGATATCATCGGCATCTTGATATCCGTCATAATAAGATCGGGTTCGAGAGTCTCGACGAGATCGAGTGCCTCCGCTCCGTTTTCCGCTTCTCCTATTACCTCAAACCCCGCCGCGCTCCAATCAACTCTTTCCACTATGGCGCGGCGCTGATTCTGTTCGTCTTCAACCACAAGGACCGTATACTTCATTGTCACTGCGACCTCCGAATTTTATGTACTGACTCATTGTAACACAATACCGCCGAAAAATCAACCGCAAAAGTGCAAAATTTTGCCCGTTCTCCGTGAGCAAGCATGATGTTGGAGAACGGGCGTATAGGGATGTGAAAAAGGTATTGGCTTATTGTTTTGCGCTCCAGCCGGCGTACAGCGTCATGCTTCCCGTAACGGTATCGGCCTCTATATTCCACGGCACGCTGTGCTCTCTGTCGGCATACCAGCCCGTGAAAACCGACCCTTCTTTTACGGGTATTCCGGGATCGGGGACAGTCTCGGAGTGCATAACCCTGACGCTCTCGATCTGTGAGCCGCCGTCTGTGTCGAAGTTTACTGTAAATCCGCCGTGCTTCACTATGAACACGCTCACCGCGACAAGGACAAGCACGCTCACCGCAACGAGGATATTCGCACTGCGCACCGACATATTCACCTTTGAGTAAAGTCCGCCACTGCGGCTGTCGTTATTCATGGAGTCATTTCCTTTCGGGGTGGAATTACTTTCTTGCAAGGTACTTGCGCATATCGATAGCGCACGCAACGAGGATTATGAGACCCTTTATGACGTAAAGCATATTTGCGTCAACGGAGAGGAAGTTAAGTCCTGCGAAAATAATCTGAAGAAGAAGCACGCCTATGACGATACCGCTTATTTTACCCGTACCGCCTACAAACGACACGCCGCCGATTACGCACGCCGCGATGGCGTCGCTTTCGTAGTTAAGACCGGTGTTCGCCGAACAGGAGGCGATTCTTGCACCCTCGATGAAGCCTGTGATGCCGTACATAATGCCGGCGAGAACGAACACGAGAACGATAGTCCAAAATACGTTTACGCCCGATACGTTTGCCGCCTCTTCGTTAGAGCCTACGGCGAACATATTCTTTCCGAACTTTGTCTTATTCCAGATGACCCACATAATCGCCGTGAGGATGACCGAATAGAGGACGTATTTGGGAACCTTTACTCCGTTTATCGAGAAGAGAGTACCCATTACAAACTCCTTGTAGGATTCGTCGAGTCCCGAGAGAGTCTGACCGTTATTCGTGCCTATCATGAGGTACATGAGGACGAGACCGAAGGTGATAAGCTGAGTCGAGAGGGTAACTATAAACGGATGAAGCTTAAACTTCGCAACGAAGAAACCGTTTACGAGACCCACAATCGCACCGACCGCCATAACCGCGAGAAGCACAAGCCAAAGCGGCATTACCGCAAGATTCGGAAACATCTTGTTGGCGTAGCCTGTAATCTGAAGGAGAGACGCCGCAATACAAGCCGTGAGTCCGACGCAACGTCCTGCCGAAATATCGGTACCGGTGAGTACTATAGCGCCCGCTATGCCGAGTGCTATGGGAAGCTTTGCGGCTGTGAGCGATATGATGTTTACAATCGACGACAGCCCCAGAAACGCCGGGACTCTTGCCGTAATGTAGATTACTGCGATGAATATTATGATATACATCGCGTTGTTGAAAATGAGGTCGGTTATCTTTCTTCTTTTGTCGGCGCCGGACAGCTCACGAAAATCGGCTATGCGTCCGGATATGCCTTTTCTTTCTTTTACGTTAATTTCAGACATATGTCATTTCCCCTAACCATTACATATTTTGAACGTGCCTGCCGTGCGTTTTAAGCAAACTTTGCGGCAAGAGCCATGATTTCTTCCTGAGTCGTTGTCTTTGCGTCAACCTCGCCCGAAAGCTTTCCGCCCGACATTACGAGTATGCGGTCGCACACGCCGAGAAGCTCCGGCATCTCCGACGACACCATAATGACCGTCTTTCCCTTGTTTGCAAGGTCGATTATCAGCTGATATATTTCATACTTCGCGCCGACATCGATACCTCTTGTAGGCTCGTCAAGAAGAAGAACCGTAGGATCTGTAAGAAGCCACCGTCCGAGAATTACTTTCTGCTGGTTGCCACCCGAAAGGCTTCTTATCTTTGTCTCCTGACTCGGCGTCTTTACACGCATCGACTTTATACACCAATCGGTGCTTGCCTTCATCTTTTTCTTGCTTAAGAACGGTCCTGTCGAGTAGTTTTTGAGGCTCGCTATAGTCGTGTTCTCGCGTATATTCAGAATACCGAAAATACCCGTCGCACGCCGTTCCTCGGTGAGAAGCGCAAATCCGTTCTTTATCGACTCTCGTGCGTTTCTGTTGTGAACCTGTCTTCCGTCGAGAGTTATGGCACCCTGCTTTCTTGTCGCCGTACCGAATATGTTCTCGAGAAGTTCCGTTCTTCCCGAACCGTCAAGACCGGCGACTCCGAGTATCTCGCCCTTGTGAGCGGTGAAGGAAACATCGGAGAGCTTGGAATACATCGCCGTGAGGTGTTCGACCTTCAAAAGCTCGTCGCCTATGACGTTGTCCTTCGGCGGATAAAGGTTAGTAAGCTCGCGTCCTACCATGAGCTTTATTATCTCGTCGGTAGTAAGTGTTGCCGCCTCTCTTGTCGCTATCCACTTTCCGTCTCTCATTATGGTGACGTCGTCCGATATACGGAGAATCTCCGCCATTTTGTGTGATATATATATTATTCCGCAGCCGCGGCTTCTCAGCATATTTATGATTTTGAAAAGGTGTTCGACCTCTTCCTCGGTGAGGGAGGAGGTGGGTTCGTCGAACACAATTATCTTTGAATTGTACGATACCGCCTTTGCTATTTCAACCATCTGACGTTTTGAAACCGGCAGTTTGCTCATTACTGTTTTCGGATCAACGTCTATTCCGAGTTCATCGAAAATATCTTTGGTCGCACGGTACATCTTGCTTTCGCTCGTGAACGGAAGTCCCTTTGCGACCGTGGGGAAACGTCCGAGCCACATATTATCCATTACGTTGCGCTTGAGCGCCTGATTAAGCTCCTGGTGAACCATCGCAACGCCGTTTTCGAGGGCTTCCTTCGAGTTTGCGAAGTTTACCTCTTTGCCGTCAAGGTATATATTGCCGCCGTCCTTATTGTACACGCCGAACAGACACTTCATAAGAGTCGATTTACCGGCTCCGTTTTCGCCCATGAGTGCATGAACCGTACCTGCTCTGACGGTGAGATTGGCTTTATCGAGAGCTTTGACGCCCGGGAAAGTCTTTTCTATGTTCTCCATACGAAGGAGAACCTTTTCTGAGCTGCCTGTATTATTGGTCATAAGAACTCGTCCTTTATCTTGGTTTTCCGCCGCCCGAGGCGTATGGAGTGCCGTCTCGGACAGCGGATTAGGAGTGTGGAGGATTACCTGTGTTGGAGAATTATTCGCCGATATAGGTTGCGTAAGGGATGTTTACTCTCCATGTTCCGATGACAGCGTCTGCGTCAAGACCGTCGAGAGCGTTTACACCCTTATCGAAGTTGTCTGCGATAGCGGCGATAGTGCTTGCCATGCCGTCCGCATCCTGCTTTATCGTACCTACCATGGTACCCTTGCCGATAGCGTCCTTTGCGGCGTCGGTTGCGTCAACACCGAATACGGGGATGGACTTGCCGCTTCCGGTATTGTAGCCTGCGGACTGGAGACCGGAGATTGCGCCGAGAGCCATTTCGTCGTTGTTTGCTATAACAAGCTCTACCATGTTGTTGTTTGCTTCGCTGTACTGTGCAAGGATTGTACTCATATAGTCGTTAGCCGCCGCGGACGACCAAAGTCCGTTCTGGTCAACGAGGTACTTGTTGCTGTTGGAGGAGTCGTAGAACTCAATCTCGGGCTTGCCGGCTGCGGTGAGAACCTTGTTGCAGTCCTCAACACCGTACTGAGTACGTGCTATAGCCTCCATGTTGCCCTCCTGACCCTTGAACATAACGTAGCTTATCTTGCCGTCGCCGTTGAGGTCGAGGTCGTCATAGTGTTCGAGAACGTAGTCGCCTATCATCTCGCCCTGCATATGACCTGCCATTTCGTAGTCCGTGCCGACGAATACGCACTTGTCGTAGCTGCTTACTACCGATTCGTCTACCGAACGGTTGAAGAAGATTACGGGAATGTCCTTTGCTCTTGCCTGCTCTATAATATTCTGAGCGGCGTCATTGGAACCGGTATCGACAACGTTCACGATAAGAAGCTTTGAGCCCTTTGCGATTGCGGTCGTTACCTGTTCGGTCTGCGTGGTCTGATTGCCGTTTGCGTCATAGTTGTTGAAGGTCTTTCCGGCATCCTTGAGAATCTTGTCCATTGCGGAACGAACACTCGAGATGTATGTGTCGCTGTAGGTGTAATAGAACACGGATATCTCACCGTCGTTCGAGCCGGAGCCTGTGTTGCACGCCGTAAGGCTTACGATGCAAACAAGTGTTAATACGATTGCGAGTAGCTTTTTCATTTGAGTTGCCTCCTTTTAATTTCGACATTTTTTCGTTCAACCTTATGTCGTTGGCACTATTATAATATATAACGCACAAAAAATGAATAGATTTTTTTATTGAGAATGTACAATTTTTTATTCAGTTGTGGGTTGAAAAATTACACCTTGTCTGCGGCAGGGATATTCGTCTTTAATATTCTGCCGTGTTTCGTTATTTGCATTCACAAAGCGAGAAATTTTCCACGATAAATAGCATTGACATTAGCCGTGCGATGATACGCACATACACAATTTGGCATGATTTTCATGCCGACAAAAAAGAAGACGCACCGCAAAAAAGCGATACGCCTTAAATTACATCTCATTACGTTTCGATTATTTAAGCACCGAAATCGCATCGGAAATGGTCTTTTCGAGAGCCTCTCTGCCGTACTTATCGACCTCGGCTTTGTTCTTTTCGCCGTGCGTTAAGCATCCTGCTCCTCCGATACAGCCGCCGACGCACGCCATACCCTCGATGAAGTTGCCGTCAAGGAGGTTCTTGCTCTTTCTTACAAGAGCTATCTTGCACTCCTCTATGCCGTCGCACGCAACGGGCTTTGCCTCGAAGTCGGTGATGTTCTGTTCGGAAAGTCCCTGCTTCACGGCGTCGGAAAGTCCGCCGCTTCTCGCAAAGATTCTGCCGTAGTACGACGCATTGTCGAGAACGTCCTCGCCGAGAGTCATAATATCGATGTCGCGGCTGTCGTAGAGTGCCTGAAGCTCTTCAAAGGTGATAACCGAATCGATATAGGGCTTTACCTCCTCCTTCTGCGCCTCCATCTTCTTTGCCGTACACGGACCGATAAAGACAATCTTCGCAGTCTTGTCGGTCTCCTTGATGTACTTTGCAATTGTCGCCATGGGCGAGAGGTTATGCGAAATAAGCGGCACAAGGTCGGGGAAAGACTTGTGTATGTACTCCACAAACGCCGGGCAGCAGGAGCTTGTGAGGAATCCCTTTTCGGCAAGCTCACGCGACTCTGCGTATGCGACCATATCCGCACCGAGAGCCGCCTCGATAACCGTGAAGAACCCGAGCTCCTTGAGTCCCTTTATTACCTGACCGAGTTTTGCGTAGGTAAACTGACTCGAAATCGACGGTGCGACAACGGCATAGACTTTATACTTGCTGTTGTCCTCGCTCTTTTTGATGATGTCAATGACGTCGAGGATATACGACTTGTCCATTATCGCACCGAACGGGCACTGATATACGCACGCTCCGCACGAAATGCACTTGCTGTTGTCGATAGCCGCCGCCTTGTTTTCGTTCATGGATATGGCTTTAATCTTGCAGGCGTTCTGGCAGGGTCTCTTTCTGTTGACAATAGCTGTAAACGGGCAGACCTTGGCGCACGCACCGCAGTCAACGCACTTCGACTTGTCGATATGCGCCACGTGCTGGTGGTCAAAGGAGATAGCGCCTCTCTTGCAGACGTCCTCGCACCTGTGCGCAAGACAGCCTCGGCAGGAGTTTGTGACCTCGTAGCCGCCCATCGGGCATTCGTCGCACGCCGTCTCTATAACCTCGATGACGTTGGGATTTTCCTTGTTGCCGCCCATTGCAAGGCGTACACGGTCCGCAACTATCGCTCTTTCCTTGTAAACACAGCAGCGCATTGTCGGAGTGTTTCCGGGGACAATCTTCTTAGGAATGTCAAAGAGATTCTCGATTATCGTACCCTTCCACGCCTCTCTCGCAACCTCGCGAAGCACCTTATATTTCAGATATTGAACCTTTGTATCGAATTTTCTCATATTTTTTCCTTTCTGCGGATTATCCTTAGAAGTAGCTTACCTTAATTTTCTTTCCCATTTGCTTCAAACACTTTGAAAGCTCTTCAACAAGGTTCATCTTTATATTGAAATTGATAGGCAAATCGGGATTCTGGTGCGCCGGGTTTATTGCTCTTCCGACGTAGAAGTTAATATCGGTCGCTTCCTCAAAGAGAAGGCGGCAGATGAGAGACGCGCCGTCACGCTTGTAACCCCAATGAACGTAGCTCTCGTTTCCGGCGAGATAGTCCTTGGCGTACTCAAGCACCTTGTTTATCGTGATGACGCCCTCCGTGACAAGATCGACACCCTCTATCTCCGCTGTCGGCGGAACATCCGAGCTTTCGTAAACAAGGCTCGGCTTTATCGGTTTGTTAAGGTACTTCGCCGCTATTGACGATGTGGTACCGCCGCAGACGATGTGTTTTCCCTCTTTCGAGAAGAACAGCGACATCATACGGTTTGCGTCGTCCCTGTTTGACGGCGGACCGAACAGAATATTTACGGGTGAGCGCTTTCTTATGCGCACAACACACGCCGTTGCGTCGTCTCCGGGCTTTTCGCCGTAGAGCTTGAAGCATTCGTCAACGAGCATTGTGGCAAAGGTTTTTGCGGTAAAATCGTTGTATGTGAGCGGCTCGAGAAAGTCAATTATATCCTCACGCTTCCAACCGAAATTGTACGCAATTCCGATACCGGCGTGCGGACAGCCGTCGCTCATTGCAACGATTATATCGTTCTCGCGAAGGTCGATGACCGATTTATACACTTTCTTGCCGTCGATGTTAAGCTCTGACTTCGGGTAGTCGTAATTCTTGTTGTCGCGGATGAGGATTATCTGCGGATTATCGTACTGTATAAGCTCCGCCTGGGTGTTGTTTATAAGGTTTATAATTGTGAAAGTCGAATACGCAACGCCTCTCACACTGCATATCGGGAGCGTCGCCGCTATTGTCGAAACGCACTCCTCAAGAGACAGCCCTGCCGCCATCATGGTCGAGATTATCTTCGAGGTGAGGGTTGAAAGTATACTTGCCTTAACGCCGCTTCCGAGACCGTCGGCAAGCACTATGACCGACGAATCCTCTCCCCTCTCGACGATATCCACATGGTCGCCGCAAAGCTGCTCGCCATAGTGATTTATGCTTTTGTAGCCTATGTCGGCGCACAGATTATTCATCGGCTATCGTCTCCTTGAGCTTGGTAAGCGCAATCTTCGTCTCCGCCGCAGTTTCTCCGAGAAGCGACGCTATCTCCTGTACTATGCGCATCTGCTTATCGACGACCTTGTCGGCAATCTCGACGGTCTGCTTACTTATGTTTTCCTTCTTTTCACGGGAGTTCTCCTCATCGGTGATATCCCTCATTATACAGATGAGAAGCCTGTAGCTCTTGTCGTAGACTATGGTCTGCTCAACATATTTGCCGTACTCCGCAAGGTAAACCTTCTTGTCCTTTATGCTCTTTCCGGTGTTGAGTACCTCCATAAAGAGCGTGGGGTCGAGTATTCTTACAACCTGATCGCCGAGGATATCCGAAGCACTTCTGAGGTTCATTATCTTGAGTGCGGAGGCGTTGACCTGCTGAACCTCTAACTTTTCGTTGAGAACCATAAGACCGTTGGGAGTATTGTTTACTATGCTGTCGGAGAAGCTCTCGGCTTTGTCCTTGAGATACGGCAGACACATTGAAATCTCAGCTTTGCCCTGATATATCGCAACCGCCTTTTCACGGCAGGTGTTGTAGCCGCAGGAGCCGCAGTTGAGTTCGTCCGACGGCTTGTACTTGCCCATCTGACGGAGAATATCGTTTATCTCAAGTTCGGACGGCATAGCGGAACGTCTCTCTATAACGGAGAAGCTCTTACGAAGCGAATAGCTGTCCGGCTGTCCGACCTCAAAATCGCGCTTTCCGGCGAAATCCGATACTGCTTTGTAGTCCTTTATGGGAGAACGATGATACTTCTCCATGACGGGACCTCCGACACAGCTTCCCACGCACGCCGACATCTCGATAAAGCACTTGTGAATGCTTCCGTTTTCTATCTCACGCAGAGCGGCAATGCAGTTCTCAACGCCGTCCATAGCCATATAGGTGTAATTGGGATTATCCTGCGCCATTGTTTTAAGAATGCCGCCGGTTGTCGGGAAGAAACGTGCTCTTCCGTCGTCGCCTCCCTCGGGCGCAACCTCGGACGATATCGCTTCAAGATCGATTTTTGCTTCTTTCAGCCACACCGTAAGCTCGTCAAAGGTGAGTACCGCATCGACAAAGCCCTCGTAGTACGCCGCCTCGTCCTTCTTCGCAACGCACGGACCGATAAACACGGTCTTTGCGCCGGGGTGCTTTTCCTTTATCTCAAGGCAGTGTGCCTGCATGGGGGAAAGCACGTTTGCAAGAAAAGGAAGCTCCGCCGGGAAGTACTTCTGAATGAGAAGGTTTATACTGTGACAGCAGGACGAAATGATTATGTCTCTGCCGTCCTCATTGAGCATTCTCTCGTATTCGGTCTTGACTATCGTCGCACCTCTTGCCGTTTCCTCAACATCGGCAAAACCGAGACGCTTAAGAGCCTCCCTCATCACGGCGATATCCGCACCGTCGTAGTTGGCAATAAACGAAGGCGCAAGACTTACGTAAACGGGAGCGTCGCCGTTGAGAAGCACCTTTGCCTTTTCGGTTTCGTCAACAATCTGCTTTGCGTTCTGGGGACAGATTACGAAACACTGACCGCAGAGAATACACTCGTTTCCGATAATGTATGCCTGGTTGCCCGAAAATCTTATCGACTTAACGGGGCAATGACGGATACATTTATAACAGTTTTTACAATTTGATTTTTTCAATGTCAGGCAATCCGACATATCCGGTTCACGCCTTTCTTTAAACGGTATAATGTCTTTTGCTTACTCCTTGCCTATTCTCGCAAGCACGTTCTTCTCGAAAAACTCGTCGAACTTCTCTTTTGTAAGTCCCGTAAACGTATCGTCGTCCACTATGACCGTCACACCCTCGCGGTTGCAGTTTCCCGTGCAGAAACAGCCGGCAAGAGTGATCTCCGTGTCGAGGCGGTTCTTTTCGATAGCGTCCTTGAAAAGCTCGACAAGGTCATGCGAGCCTTTGAGGTGACATGAGCTTCCGACGCAGATCTGGATTATCATTTAAGTGCTCCTTTTACGTTCTTTTCAAAGAATTCGTCGGTGGTTTCGGGGGTTACGGAGCAGAATTTGTCGTCAACCGTTACACAGACGCCGTACTGACATTTGCCCATGCAGAAGGTTCCGGCAAGCTCGACCTTATCGTCGAGTCCGTTGTGGGAGATGAGATACTGAAGACGCTCAACAACCTGTCTCGAGCCTTTGATATGACATGAAGAACCTATACAAACCGTTACTTTCATTTTCCGTGTCCTCTTTCCTTGATGTTTTTTTAAATTTCGTGCCGAAACGCGGCACTTTTTGTCAAAAAATCACATTTACATGAAAGATCCCCACTGCGCAATGCGTAACACAAACCTTTCGGCTAAGACCGCTTATACGATGTGCTTGCTCTGTACCGTGGGGATCTGAAAATCTTATTATGTCCGATTACGTCCCGAACATTGCCGCCGTTTCCGTAAAAGGATTATCCGTAATACGCGGTGTCGTTCCGGGAATGTATCTTATTCGTAATCTACGACGTCTATCCAGCTGTGGAGGAATTCTCTCTCAGCCTCGTTGCCCTTGACTGTCTGCGACGCAGCAACGATAGGCATCCACTTCTGAACGTACTGCTTTGCGGTGTCGCTCTTCTCGCAGAAGAGGTCGAGGTACTTCTTCGCACCGTTGATGTCTCCGCTCAGCCAGAAGAGAAGGTAGGTTCTTGCGGCGTCTGCGGAAGCATTACCCTGAGTTGCGTGCGACCAGTCGAGAATGTAGGGCTTGCCGCCGTCGTCGGGAACGATGATGTTGGAGGGGTTGAAGTCGCCGTGGCAGAGCTTATTGTGCTTCGGCATTGCTTCAAGTCTAGTGTGAAGGTCGTATCTTACGGTTGCACTGAGGTCGGTCTGACCGATCTTTCTGTTCATCTTATCCTTGAGCTTTCCGAGCATGGGGCAGGTCTTGGAGTGCATCTCAAGCTGAAGGTCAACGAACATTTCAAGGTACTCGTCGTACTTATCGGGGTTATCCTTCATAAGCTGAGCGAGGGTCTTGCCCTTGATGTATTCGGTAACAATCGTCCACTTTCCTTCGATAGCGGTAACTTCCTTAAGCTCCGGAATACGGAGTCCGGTCTCCTCAACTCTTGCCTGATTGAGAGCTTCGTTCAGTATGTCCGCCTTGGAGAAACCTTCGTTGAACACTTTAAGGCAAAGGTCTCCGTCACGGTATACGGTTTTATTGTTTCTTACGGCTATAATTCTGTCAAGATTCATATTTACCCCTCCTTACGCTTTCTTCTGACCGTTCTTTGATCTGTTGTATGCACGCTTGAAATTATGTTCGTCGTTCTCCTCTGCTTCTTTTTCGGGGATAGCTTCGGGAGTCTCGGTATCGCTGAAATGACCGTTGCCGTAGTATGCGTGGAGATACATCTGCTTTATCTCGCTCATGAGAGGATATCTCGGATTAGCACCCGTGCACTGGTCGTCGAACGCCTGCTCAACCATGTCGTCGAGTCTTGCGAGGAAGTCCTTCTCGTCGATGCCGTAGTCCTTGATGGTGGGCTTTATGCCGACTCTTTCCTTAAGTGCGTTGACAGCCGCGATGAGGTTTTCAAGCTTCTCTTCGTTGGTCGTGCCGCCGAGTCCGAGGTAGTCCGCAACCTCTGCGTAACGCTCGAGGGTGTGCGGGTGATCGTACTGCGAGAACGTACCCATCTTAGCCGGAGTCTCGCTTGCGTTGAAGCGGAGTACTTCCTCTATCATGAGTGCGTTTGCAACGCCGTGCGGCAGATGATGGAATGCGCCGAGCTTATGAGCCATGGAGTGGCATACGCCGAGGAATGCATTTGCGAATGCCATACCTGCCATTGTTGCGGCATTTGCCATCTTCTCTCTTGCTTCGACATCGGTCTGACCGTTGTCGTAAGCTCTGGGGAGATATGTGAATATTGTCTTGAGCGCCTTGAGTGCAAGACCGTCGGTGTAATCGGTTGCAAGCATTGCGGCATACGCTTCGAGAGCGTGAGTTACGGCGTCGATACCGGAAGCTGCGGTAAGTCCCTTAGGTGCGGACATATGGTAGTCGGTGTCGATTATCGCCATGTTCGGGAGAAGCTCATAGTCTGCAAGAGGATACTTAACGCCGGTCTTTTCATCTGTGATAACGGCGAAAGGAGTTACCTCGGAGCCTGTTCCGGCGGAAGTCGGGATTGCGATGAAGTAAGCCTTCTCGCCCATCTTCGGGAATGTATATACTCTCTTTCTGATATCGATGAAGCGCATTGCCATATCCATGAAGTCTGCTTCGGGATGCTCATAGAGAACCCACATAATCTTGCCGGCGTCCATTGCGGAACCGCCGCCGAGAGCGATGATGCAGTCGGGAGCGAATGCGGTCATCTGCTTTGCGCCCTCCAATGCACAGCCGAGGGTCGGGTCGGGAGCAACGTCGAAGAAGGTTGCGTGAGCGATGCCCATTTCGTCAAGCTTATCGGTTATGGGCTTTGTGTAGCCGTTGTGATAGAGGAAGCTGTCGGTTACGATAAACGCTCTCTTCTTGCCCATAACGGTCTTAAGCTCGTCAAGCGCAACGGGCAGACAGCCCTTCTTCATATATACCTTCTGAGGTGCTCTGAACCACAACATATTTTCCCTTCTTTCAGCGACTGTCTTGATATTGAGAAGATGCTTTACGCCGACGTTCTCGGAAACCGAGTTGCCGCCCCACGAACCGCAGCCGAGGGTGAGCGACGGAGCAAGCTTGAAGTTGTAGAGGTCGCCGATACCGCCGTGAGACGACGGAGTGTTTACGAGGATACGGCAGGTCTTCATTCTTGCCGCAAACTCATCGAGCTTTGCACGCTCTGTAACGTCGTTGAGGTAGATGGACGAGGTGTGACCGTAGCCGCCGTCGGCAATAAGGTGCTCTGCCTTGTCGAATGCGTCCTGAATGTCCTCAGCCTTGTACATTGCAAGTACGGGAGAAAGCTTCTCGTGAGCAAACTCCTCGGAGATGTCAACCGACTCAACCTCGCCGATGAGGATCTTGGTCTTTTCGGGAACATTGACGCCTGCGAGAGCGGCAATCTTGTGTGCGCTCTGACCGACTATCTTTGCGTTGAGTGCGCCGTTTATGAGTATGGTCTTTCTGACCTTTTCGATTTCGTCCTCCTTGAGGAAGTAGCAGCCTCTTGCGGCGAACTCGTCCTTAACCTGATCGTATACGTTCTTGTGAACGATTACCGACTGCTCGGAGGCGCAGATCATACCGTTATCAAAGGTCTTTGAGTGAATAATCGAGTTTACGGCGAGAACGATATCGGCTGTGTCATCGATTATTGCGGGAGTGTTTCCGGCGCCGACGCCTACTGCGGGCTTACCGCTGGAATATGCCGCCTTAACCATGCCGGGGCCGCCCGTTGCGAGAATAATGTCCGCTTCCTTCATGACGAGGTTTGTCATGTCGAGGCTCGGAACGTCAATCCAGTTGATTATTCCCTCGGGTGCGCCTGCGGCAACTGCTGCGTCGAGAACTATCTTAGCCGCCGCCGCGGTGCTCTTCTTTGCTCTCGGGTGAGGAGAAATGATTATTGCGTTTCTCGTCTTGAGCGCAAGCAGGCACTTGAATATTGCGGTGGAGGTGGGGTTTGTGGTCGGGATAACGGCCGCAATTACGCCGATAGGCTCTGCAATCTTCTGTATGCCGTATGCCTTATCCTCTTCGATAACTCCGCAGGTCTTTGTGTGGCGGTATGCGTTGTAAATATACTCTGCGGCGTAGTTGTTCTTTATGACCTTATCCTCAACAACGCCCATACCGGTCTCTTCAACAGCCATCTTTGCAAGCGGTATTCTCTGCTTGTTTGCTGCCGTTGCAGCCGCAAGGAATATCTTATCGACCTGCTCCTGCGTATAGGTCGAGAACACCTTCTGCGCCTTCTTGATGTTTGCGAGAGCTTCTTCCAAAGCTTCCACACCGTCAATGATCTTTCTTTCCTTCTCCGACATAATCTGCCTCCTTAATGTATTTGACATCACCGTTTTGATGAGATGCCGATTGACTGTTTCGGTGCGGACGAAGTCACATAACTGCGCCGCTTTTCTTGATTGACAATATTTTAACATACTTTTCGCCGTTTGGGAATTGTTTATTTCGCATATAGGTATATCAAAAATCATATAATCAAAGGATTCGCTTTGTTTTTATCCATACCGCCGTCTTTGAGCTTTCGTCCCACAGCTTACCGGCAGAGGCGTAATCGCAGAGCTTTATGTTCTCACCGTTCCCAATGGGTATCTCAGCCTCAACAATATGCGCAAACGGCACCGTATCCTCCGACGTCAAGCCGACCCTCGCATCGACAAATCCTTCCACACCGACGCATATTCCGACCGCTTCGTCGGTATCGTATCCGAGGCGTGAGTCCTCGGCGAGCATAACGGGGCCTCTTCTGAGCGCAACGTGATTTTTCGCTTCGGAGTCTTCTCTGTCGAAAGTGGGGAGAACGGCATGATCTATTCCCCATGTGACCTTGTTCATCAAAATCTGTTCTCCGTAGGGAATCGGATAAACCGCCTTTGTGCGCATATCGAGAGAAAGCTCGGCAGTGTCGCCGCTTCTCCATGTTTTTTCAAGCGCGATGTACTGCTTTCCGACAGTGATTTTCGCGTTTTCGGCGGAAATCTCCGTGTTTTCGCTCCATGAGGGTTTTCTCAAAAGCAAACGGAAGCACTCTTCTTTTTCGGGGAATACTGTTATTTTGATATAACCCGTTCTCGGATAGTCTGTTTCCGTTCTGAGAGTCACCTTGTTTCCGGACGGTGTAAAGGTTTCGACCGTGCCGTCGATGTAAAGGTTCATGACCGGACCGTCCCCGCACGAAAGAACCTGCATTTTCGGCACAAGACCTATTCCGGCGGCGCCTATGCAGGCACAGCAGCCGTAGTAAGTGCCTCCGCTCATGAACTTAAGACCGCCTATTCCGTTTCCTCTTGTTCCGGAGGTAAGCGGACTGTAGCTGTCGAAAGGCAGAGGTTCGACTTTGCTTTCGGGATACTTTTCTTTTATCATAGGCTCGATAACGTGTTCGGTATTGAATGAACCGAGGTATGCGTTGTAAAGCGATATTTCAAACGCATCGGCATACTTCGAGTCTCCCGTCAAAAGGTGCAGACCGTAAAAGAACTTCATGAGCGTGACGGTGACGCAGGTTTCCTGCATTATCTTTCCGTTCGTCGTGTTCGCCTGTCTTACGGTCGAGTGGTCGAAAAGCTCGTGCGTACAGCCGCTTGAACCTATGACCGTGAAATCGTTCTCAAGTATGCGGTCGGCAAAATTCAGAACCGCCGTTTTGTAACGGTCGTTTTTCACGACTCTGTAATACTCGAGAAGTCCCTCAAAGCAGGAGGTCATCTCGTATGCCTTCGTTACCGGGTACTGATACGGACGAAGCTCGTTTTTATACGCAAGCTCGATAAAGTTTTCTATGCTCGTAAAGCCCGTACCGACTATGTACTCCGCAAAGTCGAGGTACTTTTTATCCTCAGTAATCGAGTAAAGGCGCACTATAGGCTCTAAAAGAGACGCGGAATTGAGTCCCTTCCAGTGGCGTGTCGCCTTTGTTATCTGTATTTTATCGGGAGCATTGCCTATCCTTTTTATAATGCAGTCTGCCTGACGCTTCATGCACTCGGTTATTTCACGGCAAAGCTTCTCATCTTCGCAAATTTCAAGAAAATACTGCATTCCGAGAAGCACATACTTTCTGCCCCAGATGTCCCAGCCGTCAAACTCACAGCGTCTGTCGTAGGTGCTTATGCGCCCGTCCGCATCGGCGGCACTCATCATGTCGCGCACCGTATCGCAAAGCACGGAATAGAGCTTTTCGTTTTTCGTATACGAATACACGAGGCACGCGCCGCGCATCATCTTGCCCCAGTATTCACACCGCCAACCGCCGTCGTTGTCGGCCTTTTCGCGGTACTGATCTACAAAGCGTTTCCAAAGGTCGGCTCTCAGAAGCTGTTCGTCCTCGGCAAAGCGCATAGCATTCTCAATTGTACCGGAATAACGGTAGGTGTTCTTAGAGTCGGCGAAAAAGGTGTCCGTGCCGAGTCGTGGGAAATTTGCATTGTATCTCGCGTAAAGCTCTCTCATTTCAGGTTATCCTCAATGTATTCAATCAGCGTTTCGACGTTATCTTCATCATATTCTATCTCCGACGAATACATTCTCGCGATATCCGCCGCTTTATCAAACCTAAGTCTGCCGCTTCTTTCAAGCTCCGCCGTGCAGAGTGCGCCGACAATTCTCACGCCGAGAACGGCAAACGCCGCATACTCGCGGATACGCTCGGAAAAGTAACCGTCGGCAAAGTGACGAAAGATAAAATACTCCGCAAGGTTTGCGTAAAAGTCGGGAGCGTCCTCCACGTCCGCAAGCTTTCCGAAGCAGCCGCTTTTGTCGAGGTCGCGGAGCATATCCTTCCACCGAGGATCGAGTATTTCAAGATTTCCGAACACGCCGCACCATTCGGACGTGCTTTTTTGCGGAAAATGTGCGCCGACACGACTCAGAACACTTTCGAGTCTCACGTTCACGTCGGTGCTTTTATCCGCAATTATGCCGAAAAGCTCTTCACGCAATGCGAAAAACTCTTCTTCATCGGACTTTGAATCATCGTCCTCACCGTCCTCCGACAAAACGTCGAAGCGCATTCCGACGGGTTTCGACAGCACAATTCCCGTCGCCTCTTCACAGCAGAGTCCGAGTCCCGTCTCGGTGCGGTCGGAGAAGAAATTCCTGAAACGCGGATGTTCGGTACAGATTTCGCAGAGAGCGTCCTCGCCGAGGTTTATGTATATTTCGCATAACCCGTTCGGCGCAAGAAAGGGACAGCGTTCGCCGGCACCGAGGACAAAGTGCGGCGTACCGTCGCGAGAAATACTTCTGCTGAGTTTTCTTCCGAATTCCGTCTCATTTCCGACGGCGGCATATCGTTCCCGGCTCTCAGGGTCAATATCTATCTCCCAGCCGACGCAGCAGCTGTGACGGCAACGGTCAGCCTTACAGTGAAAAGATTTGTAGTATTCGGGGACAAGAATCTTCACTTTGCGTTCTCTCCGTGTCTGTTTTATCCTATTTTAACATACACAATCGGTATATGTCAAGTGTTTTTTCTTCCCGCGAAATTAAGTGAGTGTGAAGATTGACATAAAAACGGCAGATTTACGGTAAAATTCAACATTTGTTATTCGAAGATATACAGAAAATCACTGTATGTTATGCTATAATCTACATAATATAACAAACGCAGGTGAGATACTTGAACATTCTTCATTTAAGATATGCTGTCGAGGTGGCAAAGTGCGGCTCGATAAACAAGGCGGCGGATATACTGCTCATGAATCAGCCGAACTTAAGCCGCGCCATACGCGAGCTTGAGGATTCTCTCGGTACAAAAATCTTCACGCGAAGCGCAAAGGGTATGACCGTTACGCCTGACGGCGAGGTTTTTCTTCGGCACGCGGACAAAATTCTGAGTCAGGTTGACGAAGTAGAGACGATATTCAAAGTCGGTCACACGGCAAAGAAACACTTCTCGGTCTCCGCACCGCGCACTGTCTACATTTCCCATGCCTTCGCACGCTTTTCGGCTGAAGTCGGAGGCAACGGCGACACGGAGCTTGTCTGTGAGGAAACCGACTTTCAAAGCACGGTAAAGCACGTACTCGACGGCGAGTGCAAACTCGGCATCGTCCGTTATCCCGAGAAAGCGGACAAATTCTGCAAATCCATGCTTGAGGACAAGGGCATGACCTTTGAGTTGCTCGGAGAATTCGGTTACGGGCTTTTGGTAAGCCGCGAAAGTCCGCTTGCGGCAAAAGAAACCGTTACCTACGCCGACCTGAGAGCTTTTACGGAGCTTGCGTACACGGAACCGTTCGTGCCGCTTTCGTTCGCCGAAGAAAAAAAGGAAGAGCTTCACGAAAATCCGCACAGCAGGATTCTTATAAACGAACGATCGAGTCAGTTCGACATTCTGTCGCACAACACCATGACGTATATGTGGTCAACGCCGATCGGCAAAAAGTTTGAGGACGCCTTCGGACTTGTCACAAAATCCTGCCCCGAGAACCGCGTAAAGTACAAGGACGTCATAATAAGGATGAAGGATTACCGCATGACAGAGCTTGACAGCACCTTTATTGCAGAGCTTTGCCGGACTCGCCGCGAATTTTTCGCGGAATAAAACGCAGAAAAAAACAAGCCTCCGTGCGTACAGTGCGGAGGCTTCAATATTCCCGAAAAGCTTTGCCGCATAAAAAAGCGTCCGAAAGACTTCGGTCTTTCGGACGCTTATATCTTTTTTTCTTTAAACCGTCTTACGGTTTAACTCTTGTGACACATACCGCCCATCGAACAGCCGGCGCAGTTGCCGCCGCAGGAGCCGCCGTTTTTTTTGTTCTTACCGAACATATAGCGGAGTATCGCCGCAACGATTATGACAAGCACCGCACAAATGATTATTGTTGGCGCATTCTGTACAATCCATGTAATCATAAAACATACTCCTTTCTTCGAACGAGATTATCACAAATTATGAAAGACTCTTTACTTTGCGTTTACGCTGAGTGTGAGCTTGTTGGATTCCTTGTAAGGCTTAAAGAGCATATATACCATAACAGCGACTACGGCAAGAGCTGCTATAAGACCTATAACATTGAGGTTTCCTGTAAATGCAGAGCCTATCTGGTAGATTACGAGAGACATGCAGTAAGCAAAGCCGCACTGATATCCGATAGCGAACCATGTCCACTTTGCGCTGTTCATCTCACGCTTGATTGCGCCGATTGCCGCGAAGCAAGGTGCGCAGAGGAGGTTGAATACGAGGAACGAGTAAGCCGCAAGCTGAGACATACCCTCGAAGTCGAGGACTCCGAATACGCCGACAACCTCTTCCTTTGCAACAAGCCCCATGATGGTTGCGATGGTAGCCTTGATGTTGCCGAAGCCGAGCGGGCTGAAAATCCAGCAGATGGCATCGCCGATTATGCCGAGGATACTGCTCTCAAGTTCCATATCGGGATCGAAGCCGAATGCACCGTCAACGAATCCGAATACGGAGCCTGCCCAGATGATGATAGAGGAAAGAAGGATTATCGTACCTGCCTTCTTGATGAATGCGGAGGCACGCTCCCACATGGAACGGAGAAGGTTGGAGATTGTGGGAAGGTGGTAAGCCGGAAGCTCCATAACGAAGGGAGCGGGGTCGCCGGCGAACATCTTTGTCTTCTTAAGCATAATACCGGAAACGATTATTGCAAAGATACCTACGAAGTAAGCACTCGGCGCTACCCACCATGCATTGTGGAACAGAGCGGAGGCGATAAGTGCGATAATAGGAAGCTTTGCACCGCAGGGGATAAAGGTTGTTGTCATTATCGTCATACGGCGGTCACGCTCGTTCTCGATTGTACGGGAAGCCATAACACCGGGAACTCCGCAGCCGGTACCGATGAGCATCGGTATGAAGGACTTACCGGAAAGACCGAACTTGCGGAAGATTCTGTCCATTACGAATGCGATACGCGCCATGTAGCCGCACGCCTCGAGGAATGCGAGAAGGAGGAAGAGGACGAGCATCTGAGGTACGAAGCCGAGAACCGCACCGACGCCGCCGACGATACCGTCGAGGATAAGTCCGTTGAGCCACTCGGGAGTACCCGCCGCCTCAAGACCCTGTTCTACGAAAACAGGAATACCGGGAATCCAGATACCGTACTCAGAGGTGTCCGGAACACCCTCTGCGTCTTCACCGACAGCAGCTTCGTAATATTCGGAGATATCATAGCCTGCCTCAGCGAGAGAATCGGCATATGTGCCGTAAGCTTCGTCGAAAGCGCCGAAGTCGTCTTCTTCAATTGCGCCGAGAAGGTCTTCGGCGCCGATAACGTTTGCGTCAACCGCATTCTGTACCGTTTCGGTAAGCTCGGGTGTGAAGAGGTTTTCTGCGGCGTATTCGTTTATTGCGTCGTCGTATTCAGCCTGACCGATATCAAAGGGATGCCAGCCGTCGCCGAACACACCGTCGTTTGCCCAGTCTGTGCCTATTGTACCGATGGTCGATACGGATATGTAGTAAACAAGGAACATTATAACTGCGAAGATGGGGAGCGCTAAGAATCTGTTGGTAACAACCTTATCTATCTTATCGGAGGTTGTAAGAGTTCCTGCTGCCTTCTTCTTGTAGCAAGCCTTCATGAGGGAAGCGATGTAGACGTAACGCTCGTTGGTGATGATGCTCTCCGCGTCGTCGTCAAGCTCCTTCTCTGCGGCCTTGATGTCCTCTTCGATATGAGCAAGAACCTTGGAATCCATCTTGAGCTTCTCGAGAACCTTTTCGTCTCTCTCGAAGATCTTTATTGCGTACCATCTCTGCTGTTCCTCGGGAAGTCCGTGTACAGCCGCCTCCTCAATGTGAGCTATTGCGTGCTCAACCGTGCCGGAGAATGTATGCTGAGGAATTGTCTTACCGTTCTTTGCGGCGTCGATTGCAGCCTCTGCCGCCTCGAATATACCCTCGTTCTTAAGAGCGGAGATTTCGATTATCTTACAGCCGAGCTGACGGGAAAGCTCTGCGGTGTTTATCTTGTCGCCGTTCCTGCGGACAACGTCCATCATGTTGATGGCTATGACAACCGGAATGCCGAGCTCTGTGAGCTGTGTCGTGAGGTAAAGGTTACGCTCAAGGTTCGTACCGTCGATGATGTTGAGGATTGCGTCGGGTCTTTCACCGATAAGATAGTTTCTCGCAACAACCTCTTCAAGCGTGTACGGAGACAGCGAGTAGATACCGGGAAGGTCGGTTACGATAACGCCGTCGTGCTTCTTGAGTTTGCCCTCTTTCTTCTCGACGGTAACGCCGGGCCAGTTTCCGACGAACTGATTTGCGCCCGTGAGTGAATTAAAAAGTGTAGTCTTACCGCAGTTGGGGTTTCCGGCAAGTGCTATTCTTATATCCATTACGGATTCCTCTCTTTCCGCGACGGTTATTCTCGACTAACCGCCGCATAAAATTTCTCGCGGCAGATGCCGCAGGATGTACGTTTGCTGTGTTTTCGGATCTTACTCAACCTCGATCATTTCGGCGTCTCCCTTTCTTATCGAAAGCTCGTAGCCTCTGACCGTTACTTCAATGGGATCTCCGAGGGGAGCTACCTTTCTGACGTGTACGTCAACGCCCTTGGTGATTCCCATATCCATAATTCTTCTCTTTACGGCGCCCTCGCCGTGAAGCTTGACGACCTTTACATTGTCGCCGATCGCAACCTGTCTGAGTGTTTTCATTATATATTTACCTCCTTAAAAAATACGTCGATAAGTACCGGCTCGCCGCAAAATCCTTTTCGGGCAAAGCCCGTTTGAATCGTTCCGAAAAAATTGAGGACACGTGCCGCAATTTTTTCACCTTTGGATTTGCAAGCGCAGAGAAGCAAGCTCTTCGGAACCTGCACCTCAAGCTTGGCGCGAGCGCACAAATCCGTTCCGTGTCGTAGAACGCAGTTTTGCGACACGCGTAATTACACCATGATTTTTTTCGCCATTTCCTCGCTGATGGCAATTCTCGCTTCCTTGACGTTCACAATAATGTTTCCCGCAAGCGTGCTTATTATCGTCACGGTTCCTCCGACGACAAAGCCGAGATTTTCAAGATGCTTCTTTACTTCGGGAGTTCCTCCGATTTTCTTTATCGTGTTTTCCTCGCCGACATTCGCCAATACCAAAGGCATCATATGCTGTTCATTCCTTTCGTGCGGCGCACCGACACCGTTTTTTCGAGGATTCCTTCTTTTTCCGTCGCCGCTTTTTGGTTAGAAGCGACTAATCTAAACGGCAAGCTTTGGGTTAGCTCTCACTAACCACATGATATTGTAGCACCGCCGGGTTGATTTGTCAAGGCTTTTTTCGCATTTTTTGACGATATACGGAAATTTCGGCGTTTCGACAATATAGTTAGGCAAGACTAACTCTGCTGTTGTGCAAAATAAATATACCGCACCGTATTGTACCGCACCGGTTCAAACTAAAAGTCGCAAGTGTGTTTTCTCAAGGTATGAGTCTGATTGTTATTATTAAAGAAAGCCGCTTGAAAAATTCAAACATTTCGGTTATAATTCCAATTGACAGCCGATATTTGCAAAATAATCCGCACATTCCTATATTTCGTCATTTCGGTTTGTACTTTACGGGAAAGGACTGATGAACTCTGCCTGTGAACAAAGTACACAAGGTCTCTGCGTTTAACCGCTACCTTTTTGTGTTGCTCATTTTGCTCGAAACACTTTTGTCGTTCACTTTTCTCGGATACATTCATTTTCCGTTGATAACGCTGACAACGGCGTACATCCCGGTTCTTCTTGCGGGATGCCTTCTCGAACCGTTTCATGCAACCGTCCTCGGCTTTGTGTTCGGGCTCACAAGCATGTACAAAGCGTCTGCCTCATATGTGATATACGCCGACATGATTTTCTCACCTTTTTTTAGCGGAAGACCTGTCGGGAGTATAATTCTGAGCATTGGCTCGCGCACACTTTTCGGATTTTTGGTCGGCGTCGCCTTTTACTTTGCGAAGAAATCGCCAAAGCCACGTTTTTTCATCGGAGTTATATCTGCCGCCGGTGCCGGAGTTCAGGGATTTATTGTCCTTGCCGCACTCTTTGTGACGTTTCCCGAGATGGCGCGCGAATATCTTGCGGTATACCGCTTCGGCATCAATGATGTGTTTCTCGCTGCGGTAAACGTCATCGTATGCGAGGCAGCATATTCCGTCTCGAAAAGAACCGGGTTCAAAAAACTGAAGCAGGAACTTGACAGATACGACAGTTATCCTTTCGTAAACACTCACAAATGGAAGCTTTTTGCAGCAACGTCGGTTCTTTTGCTTGCCGTGAGTTTTTCTGCGGCGTTCTATTTTGCGGAACGCACTCTCTATATGCTCGGAAAGCACGGGATATCCGCTTCGTTGCCGCTTTATACGGATCTCATGCATCTCCAGATACAGTTTCTTGCGGCTCTTCTCTCGGTGACGGCGATAGTATTCATGCTTCTCACCGCCGTATACAGATACATGACCTACAAAGAGTATATCTGCGAGCTTGATCCGCTCACGGGCGTTATGGGACGCAGAATGTTCTTTCGTTGCTGTGAAAATCTCCTCGGCGGAGAAAGCAGCGAACTCGGCAGATGGCTCTTATTCATTGATGTCGATTCTTTCAAGGCGATAAACGACACTCTCGGTCATCCGGTCGGCGACATGGTTCTTCAGAAAATCGCAGAGGCTCTCAAGGACACTTTCTCGGACTGCGGCGAGGTAGGCAGAGTCGGCGGAGACGAATTTGCGGCGATAATCGACAGAGAAATTCCGCGTGACGAACTTGAAAACAGACTTCGCGGCTTTCTTGAAAGCATCTCCGGGATTCTCCCCGACGGACGCAAAGTAAGCTGCAGTATAGGCGCGTGCCGTTTCACCCCACCCGTTGACACAACCGCCCTCATCACCGACACCGACCGTTTCCTTTACGAAGCGAAAAGCCGCGGAAAGGCATGCTTCGTTGTCGGAGAGTATACTCCAAAAGGCGAAACGGAGAACACCATGCAGGCGCATTGACAATCAGAGTACAACCGTAGGAGAGCATTCGTCTTTCCGACGGTTTTTTATTTTCCGTACCGCGACGGCGGCACTCCGCAGTGCTTTTTGAACACGCGGGAAAAGTAGAGCGGATCGTCAAAGCCGACGTTTCGCGCGACGCATTCAACCGTGCTTTCGTTTCCGCAAAGCTCCGCCTCTGCGACGGCAAGTCTTGTGTGCGTCAGATATTCACCGAAGGTCACTCCGGTTTCGCGTCGGAAAATGCGGCTTAAATACTTCGGCGTGATTCCGAGACGGTCTGCGGCGTCGGAGAGACCGATTTTTTCCGCATAGTGTGCACGGATATACCGGCGGCACTCCGCGACGTAGGCGTTCTCGTTGCTTTGTACCGGCGAACCGTTCTTTATGAGCGCAAGTAAGCCGTAGAACACCGACAGCAACCGAAACTCCGACGCTCCGTCCGGGTTTCTGAACAGCTCGTCAAAATCGTCCGAGACTTTCGTTTTGTATGGTGCAAACGAAAAAAATCTCAGAAGCTCGGGGTACGGATCGCCGGTGTAATTTATCCAAAGGTGACGGTGGCTTTCGCCGCAGTCGAGCATCGTTTCGCGGTACTCCTCGCCTTTACGGACACTCGCCGCGCTTCCGGAGGAAAGATCGGCAGTCGCGCCGCCGCAGGAAAAGGTGCAGTTGCCCCCGAGGATAAAGTGAAGCTGATTGCACTCGGCGCGTTTTGTCACTACCTTTCCGCTTTTCGGCGCGCTTCTCCCGACCTCGGCGACTCTCACTCCGTTCGCCGAGTCTTTTGCGTCGATATCAAGGATAAATTCCATGAGGTCGTTTTTGTGATAAATATACGCCATCCGCAAAAATCTCCTTTACACCCGTATTTACCTTGCAAGTATTATACCTCACAAAACAGGTGCTGTCAAGCAAAAAAGCGGAAATAATCCATATTGAGTGAGAATGCGTGCATTTACCGACTGAGTGTTTCGTGGTAAACTTGTGTCAGTTAACGACAACAAGCAAAGGAGAACGGAAATGGACACATCAAAGCTTATCAAGACAAGCGTAAACCTCATTCCCGACACCGTCAACACCTCCCCCGACTATTTCTGCACATGGCAGGCACAGCTTTACCGCTGCAGCGACGCAGGTCCTCAGGGTCAGCGTGACTGCATGACGGAAACCGACGTATTCGGCACGGGAGACGAAAAGTCTGACCGTCTCATAGGCAGAGGATGGGCGTCGCATCTTTACAAAGAGGCGAGAAAAGACCTCATTTACCTCATGGACGATTGCTGGGACGTGCCGATAGGCGGACTTCAGGGGAAGCACCCTATGTACGGCAGTCAGATTCTCATGAAGGACAAATTTCCGTCGTTTTACGGCGAAGGCGAGGACTTTGACGCCGAAAGAAACGTTGTGGCGATGAGAAAGCTTTCCGAAAAGGTGAAGTCCCTCGGATGGAGGGGAATAGGCGGCTGGATATGCGTTGAAAAGTCGCCGCTTGCGCTCGAAAAGACCGACGAGGAATACTGGAGCGAACGTCTCAAGTGGTCCGACCGCGCAGGGTGGCTCTACTGGAAGTGCGACTGGGGCGCAGACTGCAACCGCTACGAAATACGCAAGCTAATTACCGACCTCCGCTTTAAGTATGCCAAGAATCTCACCGTCGAGCAGGCGATGACCGTCGATATTATTCCCTACTCCGACGCCTACAGGACATATGACGTCTTCACGCTTCTTGCGATACCGATAACCATGCAGAAGCTTGCGGCAGACCTTGTTTACGACGTCGCCCCGGGACATCTCGGATACATCAACTGCATGGACGAGGTGTACACAGCGGCGGCTCTCGGCTGTGCGATAGACGTAACGCGTCACGATATGACGGGTGCTGACGGCACGGGTATACTCCCCGACGGCAGACCCGACCCTTCGTTCCCGAATCTGCACAGAAGGCTCAAGACAAAGACACGCGAAGTGACGAGAACCGTTCGCTGGCACAGAATAGCGCCGGCATTTTCCGTAAACGGAAGCGAGACCTTTATTGACACGAATATGCTCCGCGACTATTGGGACGTTGCAGATCAGAAGAGTGAGATCGAGGCATGGTGGAAGTACGTTGACGGAGACCGAATAGAGCGTGAAGGTCCGGCGCGCATCTGCCGAGGACTCTCCCCTGCCGAAATTGAGCCTGACGGCGAGGGGTTCGTTCCCTTTGCGGTGAGTGCGCTTCATCCGTGCGGCGCGGCGTCGATAGCGACTCTTGCGAGAACACAGGGCAGACGGTATTTCACGCCGCTTTGCAATATTACGCAGGACGTAAAGGGTGCAGAGCTTATAGGTGTGTTCGGCTACTACAAGAGTCTCACCCTTAAAAGCACCGCCGTAAAGTCCTCCTCACGCATACTCATGCAGGACCTCTGCGCCGAAAGTGCGTATGACGTCACGGAGCTTTGCGAGGTGAGCGGCGGCAAGCTTATCATTCCGGGCGAGCTTATCACCGCCGTCGGCACCGAGATGAACACCGACGGAGAAACCGCCGAGCCGGGGGTAATCGTAAAACTCTCGTAAGACTCTCGCAAGGGGGAACTCCGCTCCCCCTTACGCTATCCCCCTCGCAGATTCGTTCGCTCG
>CAKSUT010000020.1 GCA_934502885.1 uncultured Eubacteriales bacterium
GTTGGCAGAGCCAACTCGAGAGTAAATTGCTTCGCAATTTCTCTGGCGGCTTCGCCGACTCACTCCAATACACCAATACCCTCGGCAAAAATCCGCTTTCCCTTTATCGCACAACCTCAAATTCCGCACCATTCAAATATTGAAGAAAAGCGAAGCTTTTCAACGTCAATTATGCATTATGCATTATGAATTATGAATTCTGCCTTTCTTTCCCGTCGCCGCACAACCTCAAATTCCGCACCATTCAAATATTGAAGAAAAACGCTTCAGCGTTTTTCCACATCAATTCTCCACTCTCCACTCTCAATTTTCAATTTTTGAAAAGCGCAGCTTTTCTACCTTTTCTCTTCACTTTTCTCTCTTCTCTCTTCACTTGAAAAGCGTCCGCTTTTCCCCCCGGAGGTCCTATGACACTTATCGAACTTTTTGACCCCTGTCAGCTTGAAAACGCCGCCGGCGTAATGCTTCTGCGTCCGGAACGTGTGGTATATATAGGCTACGCCGACGAAATGACGGAGTCTCGCCGTTCGGCTCTCACACGCTTTCTCAAAAGGAATGCCGGCACTCACTCTGTCGAGTTCGTCAATGTGCCGCACGGCGATTTTACGGAAATTGAGCGTGCCGTCGCCTATATCGCAAACAAGTACGCCGCCGGGGATTGTACGGATGGGTGCGTGTTCGACCTCTCGGGAGGCGACGAGCTTATAGCGGCTGCTTTCGGTGCCGTGGCGCAGGTGATGAAGCTCTGCATGGTCAAGACCGATGTCGAAAGCATGACGGTGCTGCCGCTCAAAAATGCGGACGGCTTTGCCGAAGAGCGTATTCACCGCGTAAAGCTCTCGGTCGAAGAATCGGTTGCTCTTTACGGAGGAGCGGTCATAAGCGAGCGCGACTCCGACTGCCGCAGAGTGCTTTCCGAGAATGACAGGCGTGACATTAACGCTCTGTGGGACATCTGCCGCCGAAACACGAGACTCTGGAACAAGCAGATTTCCGTACTCTCTTCACTCGAACAGTACGGCAGAAGCGGAAACAGAATAAACATCTACTTAAAAAGCGAGCGTTTCAAGAATATCGAGCTTCCGTCGCCGAACTTTATGTCGGATCTCATGCTCTCGGGTCTTGTGAGCGGCTACCGCGTCTTTGACGGCAGAATATCCTACCGCTACAAAAACGAATGGGTGCGCGCCTGTATGTCGAAAGCCGGGAATATACTCGAAAACTATGTGTATATGTGCGCCGTCATGCTCTCCGAAAGAGAGTCCGGCTTCTTCGGCGACATTGCGGTCAGCGTTTCGGCAGACTGGGACGGAGCACCGCAGAGCGGAACGAAAAACGAAATTGACGTCGTTGCAATGCACGGTCTTGTGCCGGTGTTTATCTCGTGCAAAAACGGCGGCGCAAAAAAGGAAGCTCTCTACGAGCTTGACACAGTGGCTCATCACTACGGCGGCGAACACGCAGTAAAGATACTCGTGACGACCTCCGACCGCGCAAACGAATCGGCACGCCGCTCACTTATCGAAAGAGCCGAAAACATGGGTATTGCCGTGATAGGAGACAGCGACGTCATTTCGGCGGAAAAATTTATCGCAAGACTCCGCGCCATATGCGTCCGTGATGAAAGGAAGGATTTGAGATGAAATACCCTATACTTCTTTTCGACCTCGACAACACAATTCTCGACTTCGACAAGAGCGAGCGCGAATCGCTTCCGCGCGTATTCCGAAAGTTCGGTTTTCCGTTCGACGCAGAAACCGAAAAGCTCTACCGCAGTATAAATTCGCGCCTCTGGCACGACTACGAATGCGGCAAAATCAAGGTCGCCGATATTCTTGCAAACCGCTTCACGCTCACAATGCAGAGTCTCGGTCACACGGTTGACGGTGCGGCGTGGGACGCATACTACAGAAGTCTTTTGTCCGAGGGACACGACCTTATGCCGGGTGCGGCGAAGGTTCTCGAAAAGCTCTCGGAAAACCACAGGCTCTTTATCCTCTCGAACGGCATAGGAAAAACTCAGCGTTCGAGGCTTGCGGCGTCGGGCACGGAGAAGTATTTCGAGGATATATTCACCTCCGAAGAGCTTGGTGAGCGGAAACCCGACGTGCGCTTCTTTGAGCGTGCCGCAGAGCGCATACGTGACTTCGACAAGAACCGCTCACTCATGGTGGGCGACTCACCCGCAACCGACATCAAGGGTGGGGATGCGTTCGGCATTGATACGTGCCTTGTCGAATGGGGACGCAATTTTCCCGAACCGAACGGCGCAACCTACACCGTAAACAACCTCGAGGAAGCGTACGGCGTTGCCGATATGTAAAAAAAGCGTGAACCTGCGGAAAACTTACGGATATTCAGTTGACACGGCATTTTTAAAGTGGTATAATAAATCGCCGCGTGATAAGGGCAGAAAAATTCGGCAGGTCACGCACCGGTCGATCCCGATTCAGCGAGACAGAAAGAAAGGATGGTGCTTTTCGTGTTTGCAGTTGTAGAAACAGGCGGAAAGCAGTACAAGGTTTCCGAAGGAGACGTAATCTACGTTGAAAAGCTCGGCGTTGAAGCAGGCTCCGACATAACTCTCAATACAGTACTTGCAGTTTCCGGCGATGACGGTATCAAGGTCGGCGCTCCTTATGTTGACGGCTGTGCGGTTGAGGCAAACGTTGTAAAGAACGACAAGGCTAAGAAGATTACTGTCATCAAGTACAAGTCGAAGAAGAACGAGAAGAAGAAGATGGGTCACAGACAGCCCTATACAAAGCTTCAGATCAAGAAGATCTCTCTTTGATTCACATGACGACTATCGAATTTGTCCCCGATAAAAAGTACGGCTATTCGGCGTTCCGTGTAAGCGGTCACTCAGGCTATGCGGACGAGGGAAGCGACATTGTGTGCGCTTATATTTCGTCGGCGGTCGAGTTTGCACTGTCGCTTTTGTGCGACGCATACGGAATCGAAGCAAGGCTCGATGTTTCGGAGGACACGGCGTGCGTTGAGTGCGTTATTGAGGACTGTGCCGCAAATGCGGCGAAAGGCCGCGATATCGAAAAGATACTCACCACACTCCGCGGTCGTCTTTCGGATTTGGGTTCGCTCTATCCGGAAAACGTAAAAATTACAGAAAGGAAGATACTGCAATGATGAGATTGGGAATTCAGTTTTTTGCTCATAAAAAGGGTGTCGGCTCTACCAAGAACGGCAGAGATTCCGAGTCCAAGCGTCTCGGCGTTAAGAAGGCAGACGGTCAGCCCGTTCTCGCCGGAAATATCATCGTAAGACAGCGCGGCACAAAGATTCACCCCGGTAAGAATGTCGGTATCGGAAGCGATGACACGCTCTTTGCTCTTGAAGCGGGCGTTGTTAAGTTTGAACATATCGCAGGCGGAAGAAAGTGCGTAAGCGTTCACACTGAGGCGTAAGTCCGCTGCCGAGCAAAACAAAGTCCAAATGGCTGTCCGCAACTATCCCGGGCAGCCTTATTTCTTTGTAAGAGAGAAAGGACGGAAAAATGTTTATAGATAAGGTAAAAATATACGTAAAATCCGGCAACGGCGGCAACGGCTGCGTTTCGTTCAGACGTGAGAAGTACGTTTCCCACGGAGGACCGGACGGAGGCGACGGCGGCAAGGGCGGCAGTATAATTTTCGTCATAGACGAGGGCGAAAACACGCTGCTCAAGTTCAAATACAGAAGAAAGTTCGTTGCCGAAAACGGCGAGGACGGCAAAGCTGCGAAGTTTCACGGCAAGAACGCTCCCGACCTTCTCATTCCCGTGCCGAGAGGTACGGTAATCAAAGACGCCGAGAGCGGACGCATAATTAAGGATATGTCGGACAGCGGCGCAGACGAAAAAGGCGGCTTTACTCTTCTCTCCGGCGGCAAGGGCGGCTTCGGCAACACGCATTTCGCCACGCCCACAAGGCAAACTCCGAACTTCGCAAAGTCGGGTATCAAGGGACGTGAGCTTGAAGTTGAGCTTGAGCTTAAGATGCTTGCGGACGCAGGTCTTGTCGGTATGCCGAGTGCCGGAAAATCGACGATACTCTCGGTTCTCAGCAGCGCAAAGCCGAAGATTGCCGACTACCACTTCACAACGCTTGCCCCCATGCTCGGCGTGGTATCGACGAAGTGCGGAAACTTTGTTCTCGCCGACCTCCCGGGACTTATTGAGGGAGCGTCTGAGGGACTCGGACTCGGTCATCAGTTTCTGCGCCACATCGACCGCTGCCGTCTTCTCGTACACGTTGTTGACGCCTCCGGCTGTGAGGGGCGAGACCCCATAGAGGACGTCGAGAAGATAAGCGAGGAGCTTAAGCTTTACAGTCCTGAGCTTGCAGAGAGACCGAGAATACTCGTCGGAAACAAGCTTGACATGACCGAAGAGGACACCAAAAAGCGGCTCACCGAATATGCAAAGGCGCACGGCTGGGACATAATCTTCATCTGTGCGGCGATTGCCGAGGGTACGGACGAGCTTGCGTGCATGATTGCCGAGAAGCTTTCGGCTCTTCCCCCTCTCAAGGTATTCGAGACGGAGGTTGTTCCCGAAGAGGAGCTGTTCTCGGACGAAGCAAGCGAGGAAATCACCGTCACACGCGAGAACGACACCTTCTTCGTCGAAGCACCGAGAATAATCAACGTCATCAACTCCATAAACTTCACGGATCGTGAGTCGGTCGCATACTTCCAGAAAATACTCCGAAAGAGCGGAGTCATAGACGCACTCGAGGAAAAGGGAATACAAGAGGGACAGATTGTGTCTATCTACGGTGCGGAATTTGAGTATTACAGATGACAAAACGGAGTGCCGCAGTCAGTCTCAGCACTCCGATATTTAAAATGTGCGTATTTTTTACGTCACGAAGGCGAGAGGCTCGATTATACCTCGCCTCTTATTATCTTCGCCATCTCTTCGCTCACGATGCGGCGGTTGTCGTCGTCCACAAGGCTGAAGCGGTTGCCGTCGTATGGCGTGCTGAGGTAGTTCCAGACGCAGAAAGGTATATCCTTTTCCTTGACGATCGAAATGACGTCCCGCATCCATGCCTCACGGTACTTTATGTTTGCGTGGCGTATCGTGCCGAATTCGCCGAACCACAAAATCTTGTCGGGATGGGCGTCGGCAAAATCAAGTGCGGCTTTAAGCTTTCTGCGGAGCATATCACGGTTTACTGCGGTATCATCGGGGTAAGGGTTTTCCTCACCGTTCACAAAGCGGCGGAAATCACGGTATCTCTCGATGTCGCCCGGGTACGGCATCTCACGGTTGTAGTAGGCGCAGGGCGGCTGAAGCACGCCTCTCTGATGCGTAAACTCGAACGGCTCGTAGAAGTGGAACGTGTAGATTACGTTCTCGTCGTCGTAAAGGCGAAGTTCGCTCAGGGTGTCGGGCGAGTTCCAGCAGGTTGAGCCGACGATAATGCGGCGTGTGGGGTTAAGCTCACGTATTGCCTTTATCGTCTTTTCGGCGAGGTCGTTCCACTTGTCGGGCGATACGTTGCGCACCTCGTTGAGAAGCTCGAAGATAACGTCGGGCTTGCCGTGATAACGCTTCTCAAAGTAAACCCACATTGCGATAAAGCGCTCCTGAAGCTCTTCATCGTCGAGAAGCTCCTTGTCCTCTTTTACGTCGCAGTAGTTGCCGACAGCCTTATGCATATTCAGTACTATTCCGAGACCGTACTTCCCGCACCACTCAATAAAGCGGTCGATGCAGCGGAATGTCCTCTCACGGTACTTGAACGGCTCCTCCTCCATTACAATCTGGTCGAAGCCGAGACGGATATGATCCATGCCGAGAGAGGCGATGTACTCTATATCCTTTTCAGTGATGTAGCTGTCGAAGTGTTCAAGGTCGCCCTCGGTTACCGTAAGTCTCCATTTTTCGGGGAGTACGCCGAGACGCTTATAGTTGGTGAGCCATCCGCCCATTCCCATTCCGTGTTCAAAGCCTGTGAATTTTTTCATAGTGTTTCCTTTCAGTGCATAGTCTTATTTTTCTTGCACAGTGTATTCTTTACATTAACGATTATAGTACTTTGCGCCGCACACGGCAAGAACCAAAGCTCTGCAAAACCGTACAAAACCTATATTATACGAGGTGATACGACGTGAAATTCTCCGCTTCTCTCACTCCGGAGGGAGTCGAAAAGTGGGTGATGCACAGGCACGATTTTTTCGAGGTCATGTGCTATGTAAAAGGACACGGCTTTCTCGAAACTCCGACGGCAAAATATCCTTTCGACGAAAAGACGATAATCGTCGTTCCGCCGGGCGTGGTTCACAGCTCAGCCGCCGAGGACGGCACTTTCCGAAACATCTCGGTGAGCTTCGAGAAAACCGGCGGCGGTCTTTCGGTCTTCGCAGATGTCACCGTTATAAGAGATTCGTCGGGCGACGGTCACGCTCTCGCCGCAATGATTTACCGCAACTCCGACTGTACAGACTCCGACGGCGGTGCGTTTTCGTCGGCGCTTATGTCGGCATACGCCGCATTTCTCGTTCGGGGGCTTGAGCGCAAGAGCGGAGTTGACGAGGCGGTTGACGCAATAAAGGAAAAGATTCTATACTCGTTTGCCGACACTGACTTTCGTGTGTCGAAGCTTCTTTCGGAGAGCGGATATGCTGTCGATTACATACGTGAATGCTTCAGACGCCGCCTCGGAAAAACGCCGGTGGAGTACGTAAACCGTCTGAGAGCGGAACATGCCGCAAGGCTTATCTCGGTTTACGGCGGCTCTCTCGGAGTTGCACGTCTTGCGGAGCTTTCGGGCTTTGCGGACGTCGAGTACTTCTCACGCCTTTTCAAACGCACCTTCGGAACAACGCCGAAAAAGTACTCCGAGAACGTGAGGAAAAATACGGACGGTAAGATTTAATATGTTATACTAAGTGTGTAAAGTTATCCCCGACGCAGAATTTTACAATGCGTCGGGGACATTTTTGCTGCTCTCGGCGGTAATTACGCAGTTAGTCTACTTCATTAGACCACACCGAGCAGATGCGCCGCAAGATTTACCGCAATGCAAAGCGCCATTCCGCACACGGTCGGTATCACGGCGGCAAGTAGAGTGTACTTCATGCTTCCCGTCTCTTTCTTCACGGTGAGAAGAGTCGTCGAGCAGGGAAAGTGAAAGAGCGTGAAGAGAAGCACGCACACCGCAGTGACGCACGTCCAGCCGTTGGCGGCGAAAAGAGCCTTCATTTCGGCGTATGACGACAGCTCCGCGAGAGTTGACGTTCCGGTATACGCCATTATTGCAATGGGAAGAACAATCTCGTTTGCCGGGAAGCCGAGGATAAACGCAAGCAGAAGCACGCCGTCAAGCCCCATTATGCGGCCGAGCGGATCGAGAAATTCCGAGGTGATGTGCAGAAGACTGTCGCCGCCTACCGAAACATTCGCAAGAATCCATATGACAAGTCCGGCAGGAGCGGCAACGCACACGGCGCGTCCGAGGACAAAGAGCGTTCGGTCAAACACGGAGCGCGTCAGAATCTTCAGGAACTGCGGCTTGCGGTAGGGCGGAAGCTCAAGGGTAAACGACGACGGCACACCGCGAAGAAGCGTCCGCGAAAGAATATATGTGACGCCGAAGGTCACAGCGACTCCGAGAGCTATAAATGAGGTCATCACAAGTGCCGACACCGCCGACGCACCGACGCCGACTCCCACGGTAAAGAACATCGCCGTAACCGCCGCAAGTGCCGGGAGTCTGCCGTTGCACGGGACGAACACATTTGTCAAAACCGCAAGCAGTCTCTCACGTGGAGAATCGATTATCCTGCACCCTGTAACTCCGACGGCGTTGCACCCGAAGCCCATACACATTGTTAGTCCCTGCTTTCCGCAGGCACGGCAGGCTCTGAACGGTCGGTCGAGGTTGTAGGCAAAACGGGGAAGATAACCGACGTCCTCGAGAAGCGTGAACAGCGGAAAGAATATCGCCATCGGCGGAAGCATGACCGATACCACCCACGCAAGGACGTTGTACACGCCGCCTATGAGTATGTCGGTGACAATCGCCGGTGTACCGAGTGCGGTAAGCGCCGCAAGAAGCCTGTCTCCGACCGAGAAGAAAAACTCGGACAAAAGCTGCGAGGGGTAGTTTGCGCCGCTTATCGTCAGCCAGAAGATAAACGCAAAGAACAGCGCCATAACGGGAAACGCCGTAAATTTTCCCGTAAGTATGCGGTCGGCGGCTCGGTCACGTGCGGAGTAGCTTCCGCATGACGCTTCGTCGGATACGACAACGCCCTCGCAGAGTCTTTCGGCGTGCTTCACCACCGTTTCGGCGCATAGCTCCGAGAGCTTTTCGGGTGAGGTTACTCCGCCCTTTTCAAGGAGTGCTTCGGCGTCGTCGAGAGCGGCGGCAATCTCTTCGTTTTCGTAGAGTCCGAAGCCGAAAAAGCGGCACAGCTCACTTTCAAACGACGCATCCCTTTCCAAAAGCCTGAGCGAAAGCCACCGTGGATTTATCCGCAGTCCGCACACACGTGCCACGGTCGGAGTGAGAGCGGAGAGCGCTTCCTCGATAGGTCTACTGTATTCGACCGAAAGCGGCGCACGTTCTCCGAAATCTCTGTCGGCTTCTGCGGCGAGGGTCTCCGTGAGCGCCGAAAGCGTTCTTTTGTCACGTGCCGACGCTCCCACAACCGGTATTCCGAGTCTTTCCGAGAGCAGGTCAAGGTCGGGATGTATTCCCTTTCGCCGCGCCTCGTCCATGAGGTTGACGCAGCAGACGACGTTTCCCGTGACCTCTAATATCTGAAGCACCAGAATGAGGTTTCTTGAAAGACAGGTCGCGTCGCAGACCGTCACAACGGCGTCCGCGCCGCCGAAGCACAGAAAATTGCGCGCCACCTCCTCCTCGCTCGAGTGTGCGTTCAGCGAATATGTTCCCGGTATGTCCTCTATTTCAAACGCACGGTCTCCGACCGCAAATCTGCCCCTCGCGCTCGCAACGGTCTTGCCGGTCCAGTTGCCGGTATGCTGTTTCATGCCGGTAAGCGCGTTGAAGACCGTGCTTTTCCCGACGTTGGGATTGCCGGCAAGGGCTATAAGCTTAGTACTTCTACACGGCACACTACGCCTCGCCTCCGCAAGGGCTATAAGCTTAGTACTTCTACACGGCACACTATCCTTTGCCTCCGCAAGGTCTATACAATTAGTCCTTTTGCACGATGCTGTCACGTCACAGTCGGTGCGGTGAGATTTTTTACATTTGTTTTCGCACGTACACGACGCACAGCCGCCGCAGGTCTTTTCGGCGCTGCGGATATCTTCGTTTTTCACGTGCCGTCACCTCCCGAGACATATATTCCGCAGCCGTCGGTTCGGCGTATCGCGATAACGGCATCGCGTATGAGGTACGCTCTCGGGTCGCCGAGAGGACTTTCGCCCACGCACTCGACCTCGGTTCCCTTTATAAGTCCTATATCCATAAGCCGCTTTCTCATGGCGGCGTCCACGACAACGCTGTCGGAGACGTCCGGAGTCTCCGACCCTATTTTCTCGACATACGCCTTTTCTCCCGGCACTATGTCGGAAAGACACAACAGTTTCTTACCTTTCATTCTTGGTTTTCGCCGTTCCTTTCCGGGCATAAATACTCTGCCCTACCGTTATTCTATTCGGCGGCGATGATTTTGTGATTTTACGAAAAAGTTTCGTGCCCGGATTTGTTGACTTTTCGGAGCGCCTGTGGTACAATCGATACAGCTGAAATGCAAAAACACACCGGAGGAAGCAATGTTATGAAAATTACGGCTGACTTTAACAAAATCACAGGAAAAATAAAGCCCATGCACGGTGTCGGACAGCCGCCGTCGATATCGTGGAGTTACCTTTACAAGTATCTTAAGGACGCAGGCATTCCCTATTCCCGTCTGCACGACGTGGGCGGCTGGATGGGTCAGGGACTTTTCGTCGATATCCCCAACCTTTTCCCGAACTTCGACGCCGACGAAACCGACCCCAAAAACTACGAATTTGCGTACACCGACCGCCTTTTGAAGCTTCTCAACGACAACGGAGTCGAGCCGTTTTTCCGTCTCGGAGTCACAATCGAAAACGAGCATATGCTCCGTCCGTTCCGCATTTTTCCGCCGAAGGACTACGGCAAGTGGGCGAGAATCTGCGAGCACGTTATACGTCACTACAACGAAGGCTGGGCAGACGGCTTCCGATACGGTATAACCTATTGGGAAATCTGGAACGAGCCGGACGACTGCTATAAAGAAGAGACCTCCTCCATGTGGCGAGGCACACCCGAGGAATACTACAGACTTTACGACGTCGCTTCAAAGCACCTGAAAGCGGTGTTCGGCGACAGCATCAAGGTCGGCGGTTACGCCTCCTGCGGCGGATTTGCGTTCCGTGACGACCCCGACGGTACGCTTTTCGCAGGCGGCAAGAAAGCGGAAAACTTCACTCAGTTCTTCCTCGAATTCATGCACGGCTTCTTCAAATACATAAAGGCGCACGGCTCGCCCATCGACTTCTTCTCGTGGCACATCTACGTAAAACCCGACCTTACGGATTTCCCCGGAGCATTCCTCATTGCTGACTACATGAGAAAGATAATGAATATGTACGGATACGACGACGTTCCGGACATACTCAACGAATGGAACTGTGCGGCGTCCGTCGAAGAACGTCCGAGTGCGTATGCGGCGGCGGCAAGCCTTGCTTTCATGCTCGGTATGCAGAAGAGAAGTCCTTCGGTACTCTGCTACTACGACGCGCGAATCGGTGCGAGCGTTTACGGCGGAATGTTCAACCCCGACACTCACACCCCCTACAAGACCTACTACTCCTTCGTTTCGTTCAACAGCCTGTACAAGCTCGAAAACGAGATTGAAACCTCCTCCGACGACGAAAACCTCTATGTAGGCGGTGCGGCAAAGGACGGAAAAAAGGTTCTCGTTTTCGCAAACATGACAGACAAGCCGCAGACCGTCGAATTTGACGTAAAGGGAGCCGACCTTTCGGACGCCGAGGTCGTTGTCACCGACAGCGAATATATGCACACCCTCGTCGGCGGCACAATCGAAAACGGCAAGCTCACCGTAAAGCCGTATGCGTCGGTTGAAATACGAATGTGAGGTCGAACAAGATAGACCAATCGCAATATAAAAACTCCGCTCTTTCGCATATGATTGAGCGGAGATTTTTCACGCAAAAAAACATCCGCACAGCGATAAAACCGTGCGGCGTTGATTATGCAGTCTAATTCAGCAGACCTTATTCTTTTGTCTCGTCGAAAATTGCGGGGTCGATTTTCCGCACACCGTTTCAAAAGCATTCCGGTATGCCGTCACCGTATATTTTACCTTAAAACAAATGAAAAGTCCGCAACCAAAAGAAACCCTGTATCGCTTTTTCTGTGATTAAACGGTAAATTTATATTCTGACAAAAAAAGAACGGCTCATGCCGCTCTCCGAAGCCCATGTCCTCCCGGCTTTATGTTCATTCTCCGTCCTTGTGCCGTTCGCCGCCATCCGTGTTCTCCGCACTTTCCGCCGAGTCGAGGTTTTCGAGCGCAACACGCACCGCCTCTACCACAAACGCAGTAAATGTGCAGTCTTTTCCCACAATCGCTTTCTCGACTGCCTCAATCACGTCGTTCGGAAAACGTATGCTCTTGTTTGTCGTCGGCGGTATCGACGGTATTTTAAACTTTCTCACTGAGCATCACCTTTGCATTACAATTATATATACTATTGTATGCATAATTGTTTACATTATCTGCAATACATTTGCGTTTCAATAATTTACAGATTGTGGTACAATGTGTCATCATACAAAAAGGAAAGGTAAAGCAATGAAAACAGCAATAATAGGTTCGCGCGCAATAACGGACGTCAATCTCGAATACTACATCCCCAAGGAAACCGACGAAATAATCTCCGGAGGCGCTGTCGGAGTTGACACGCTTGCAAGGGAGTACGCCAAGCTTCACGGTCTGCGGCTGACGGAATTTCTGCCGGAATACGAGCGATACGGCAGAGCCGCTCCCCTTGTGCGCAACGACGGAATCATAAAGGCGGCAGATATCATTCTCGCTTTTTGGGACGGAAAATCACACGGGACAAAATACGTTATCGACAAGTGCCGCAGGCTCGGTGTAAAGGTCAAAATTATCGTCCGGTGCGAGGGCGGCGACGCTTTCTGCGAGACCGAATACCTGCCGTTTACGCAAGCAAAATACCGCAAAATATGCGAGAATCCGCCGTCCGAAAAAGGCGCGAAGAAAAATAAAAGAGCCTGACCGCAGAGTCAGACTCTTTTTTCGTTTTGCGCAAGCTCACTTCACATACTTATCGTAGAGCTTATGCACGCCGCACCTCCAGCAGAGGATCATACCGGAAACCGCGCCGACCGCCGCCTGCAATATCTGAAAGGGGAGCTTGAGAAGCGCATATTCGGGTGTGCTGTAGATAAAAGCTCTGCCGATTGAGTAGCCGACGACCATTATGACCGCGCCCACCGTCACGCCTATTGCGGACGCCGCAACCGGGCGATTTTTCATTACCTTATGCGAGAAGAGCGAAATCACAACCGCCTGCAGTCCGTGGGTTACGAGAGACACGAACATCGGCGTGGGATAAAAGAAGAAGTCGCCGAGAAACGCTCCGACTCCGCCGACCGTGAACGCCGCAAACGGGTCGAGAAGTATCGCCGCAAGGCAGATTACTATGTCGTTCATGTAAAGGTGTCCGCCGGGAACGGGAACGCCGAAGGAGCTCATTGCGACGTTGAGTGCCGTGAACATGGCGGTTATGCAGATTCTGAGCGTCATTTTTCTCATGTTTTTTTCTTTCATTTGCATTTTCCCCCTTGAATTTACTGTGAAGTAAGTATATAATATTCTCTGCACATATTAAATAGACAGAAGCAAAGAAAATTATATAGCCAGATGAAAGGCGGTGCAATCGGTGAAATACATTGCAGACAAAGCAAAACGTCCCGTCTACCTACAGCTATACAGGCAGATACGGGACGACATAATAGGCGGCGCATACGCTTACGGCGCAAAGCTTCCGTCGCGGCGCACGCTTGCCGAGGAGGTCGGCGTGAGTACCGTCACGGTCGAACACGCCTACGCACTTCTCTGCGACGAGGGGTACGCGGAGGCGCACGAAAGAAGCGGTTTCCGCGTGATTTTCAGGCAGAGCGACGGGTTTGTGTCCCCGGGCGAAACGCGCGCCGAGCTTTCGCAGAGACCGCAAAAGTCCGTAAAGCCCTCTCCCTACCCCGTTTTTCCGGTCTCGGTTCTCAGCAGAACCATGCGGCGCGTGCTTTCGGACAGGTACGACGTAATTCTCGAAAAGCCGCCGAATGCCGGCTGCCCGGAGTTTCGCGGCGCGATAAAGCAATACCTCGCGAGAAACAGGGGAATATCGGTCGATACGGAGCAGATAATCGTGGGTTCGGGAGCGGAATACCTTTACGGACTCATAGTCATGCTTCTCGGCAAGGACAGAACCTACGCGATTGAAACGCCGTCGTATGAAAAAATCGAGAAGATATACGCGGCGGCAGGCGTGAGGTACGAGAAGCTTCCGCTCACGGACGACGGCATCGACAGCACCGCGCTCTTTTCGTCGGACGCGGATATACTTCACGTAACGCCGTACATGAGCTTCCCGAGCGGAATCACTGCGTCCGCCTCGAAGCGGCACGAGTACATACGATGGGCGGACAGTGCCGACAGATTCATAATAGAGTCGGACTACGGTTCGGAATTTGCCGTTACCGCGCGTCAGACCGAAACGCTCTTTGCCCTCTCGGAGGGCGGCAACGTGATATACCTCAACACCTTTTCAAAGACAATATCGTCCTCTATGCGTGTCGGCTACATGGTTCTGCCGAAGAAGCTCACCGCTCTCTTTTACGAAAAACTCGGCTTCTATTCCTGCACCGTCCCCACCTTCGAGCAGTACGTCCTTGCAGAGCTTATCTCGGGCGGCGACTTCGAGAGACATATAAATAGGGTGAGGCGCGCCATACGCAAAAGCGAACAGGAAAAGGACGGATAACCCCGCAGCACAAAACCCACCGCAAAGAGACCCCTGCGGTGGGTTGTTTTTATATACTTTCGTTTCTCGCCTTTTCGATGAGGTCGGAAATGAGTTTGCGGCTGTTTTTCTCGGACAGACAGCAATTCGGAACGACGTCGTCGGTTATAAAGTCGTGGAGAAGTCTCACCATGTTGCGGTTGGTTATCGTTATCTGACTGTAGTTCTTCCAATAGCCGCCTCGCGGATCCATTACCGAAATGAATTTCGACTCGTATGCCACAAGCAGAAGCTCTCCGGCTTTGTATTCTTCGTTCAATATGTGTATGCTCAAGCCCGGCACACGAAGCACCGCCTCGAGAGCTTCAATGCGTTCCTCGTTAGTGAGCGGACGGAAAAACGGAAAGTAATCGTCGGTCCTTCCGCTTTCGAGAAATCTCGCTATCGCCTTGCGGTCATATACGCAGAGCTTGTTTATTCCCGAAACGTAAAGCTTCTCGGAGCGCGCCTTAAGCACCTTGTACATTCGCTGAATTATCGGTGCGTCCTTGCCGAGTCCCATGTAGTCCGAGTCCTCGTAGAGCCGCTTCTGTATGTGAAACGGAATCGTCATAAAGCTTGGCGTACCCTCGAGTGAAACCGCCGTAAGGTCGTCATCGCTTCTCTGTTCGTCGAGGAAGTCCGGAAGATTCTCGAGCGGCACATTGAACCGCTCCTTTGTCATTGACATCGACTTCTCGATAAGCCTTTCGTAGTCGGCACGAAAGTGCTTCTGCGCCGACGCACTCGTCTTTTCGCAGAGGTACCCGAACCCCGTGGGAGTGTACAGACTGAACAGGTGCGTCGCACCTCTGTCCTCGCAGAATATCATCACGCGGCGGTTCTTTATGAGGTTCTTCGGAAGCGCGTACGGGTAGTACTCAATAAACGGCGCAAGCTTGAAAAGCGCGATAAGCTGCGCACTCAGCTCACGCTTGTCATCGCTGTCGCGGAAAAAGTGGTAAATCTTAAGCTCACCGACGGTTCTGCTCCGCGTAAGCCGCGTGAGAGCCGCAACAAGCTCGGGACCCGTCATATTTTCTATGTATATTGACGTCGCACCGTTCGGATAGTCCTCGACCGCCGACACGATAAGATCCTCGAGATATATGCGCTCGCGGCACTCCTCGCCGTTCATAAAGGTACAGCGGCAGACGCTTTCAACCTTCGGCTCACGCATTATGAGCGTGCGCAGAGCGGATCTTGCCGCTCTGACATCCGGCGGAACTCTGTGTACGGCAATCGCCGCCGTCATCTCGCGCTTCTCGGCGTCCGAAAGACCGATACTCTGCTCAAGCTGTTCCGCAAAGCGCACGACACTGCGGTATGAGCTTTCATCCTCAACTATCCGCTGAAGCTGGGTCTTGCTCTTCATCTCCATGAGTGCGGCAAGTCTGCGTATGCTCATGCCCCTGCTCTCCAAAACGCTTCTCAAAAACCGACCGAAGGTCTTTTCCTCATTGTTCATATTACCACCACACAAACGATAATCGCTGAATTTACATATGGTATATAACTTAAGTATAATTACATCACATAATTATATCATATTATTCTCGCATTGTCAAATATCGGTCACATAGAATTTGCGTGTGACCGCGCGAAAAAGTGGTAAAAGCGGAAAAAAGTTACATTTAATTTACGCCGTCGGAGAGAGGTATTGCAACGCAATAACCGAAATCACATTCCGCGCAAGAAAACGCCGCCGACTATTATCACGGCAAGCGGAGAGAGCGTGCGAATATAAAACGCCTTTCTTTCGTCGGTCGTTCGCCGAAGATGAGCGGACGCCGCAAGAGTGACGGCGGCAGTGAGAACATACACGGCGACGGGGAAAAGCGCGGTGCGCATTACTCCCTCAAGAGAGACTCCGCGAACGGCGCGCACACGTATGGCGACGCTCACCGCCGCAAGAAGCTCAGAGAGCAGAAAGCCGCACGACACGAGCGAAAGTCCCCTCACCGCCGACTCCAAATTCCGCGCGGCTCTCTCGCGTCCCGATATTTCGCCGCTTTCGGCGGTCAGCGGAGGGTTTCCCGTTTCCGCAAGCGCACGGCTGCAAAAGTATGTCATCGGAAGTGCAAAAACAAGGCTCTTTCCTCCCGAGAGAAGTGCGCAAGCGGCGTAAAGCAGGAATATCTTCATGTGGCACAACCCACCTTTCGTATTTCTCTTTATTTTAGACGGGTTTTATGCAACGTATTCACGGCGAAAGCTCCTAAAGTCGCTTTGGAATTGAGAGTGGAGAATTGAGAATGGAGAATTGACGTGGAAAAGCGGAGCTTTCGCAGTGAAGAGAGAAGAGGGAAAAGTGAAGAGAAGACGTGGAAAAGCTCCTAAAGTCGCTTTTCTTCATTGAATTGTATGGTGCGAATTCGGGGCGTGTGCGGTGACGGATACTATGCTTTTGCAAAAACAAAAATGGAAGCTTGCACTTCCCTTTAAGAAAATCTGAAATATTTAGCTTTTAAAAGTCACTCAACGGAGAGCTTTTCGATACGATTTAAAAAAGGTTGTCCCCATCAAAGCAACACGGAAAAAGATAGCTCGTTCCCCCTTCCGCCGCAGGCGGAATACAATTTATTCCGTATTTTTCGGTGACTTTGTTGCCGGAAAATACACCTATAGATTCGCAAGCGCAGAGAAGCAAGCGAAGCAGGCAAGCAAAGCTTGCGCCTCAAGTTTGGCGCGAGCGAACGAATCTCCCCGTATCGAATTGCGAAGCTTTTCGATAAGAACGTACCGCTCCGGCGCCCTTTTTCCGCCAAAGGCGGAATACAATCTATTCCGAAAAATCCGCGGACACGCGCCGCGGATTTTTCTCCTATAAATTCGGGAGCGAAGAGAAGTATAGCAACGCCGCCAATGTCGGCGTTGCGGAACGCCTTGAGCGAGGTGCGAACGCACGAATTTGTTTCCGCAAGAAATTACGAAGTATTTTCTTGCGAGGACGTCGCCTGCCGACGTCCTTAATGTGGGGGATAACGCAAGGGGGAGCGTGAGCTCCCCCTTGCGAATATTGCTTTCCTCTTACTCTTCCGACGAAGTCGGATACAATTCGAATCTGTTTTTATCGGCAATTCACTTGCCGATGAAAACACCTATAGATTCGCAAGCGCAGAGAAGCAAGCGAAGCAGGCAAGCAAAGCTTGCGCCTCAAGCTTGGCGCGAGCGAACGAATCTCCCCGTATCGAATTGCGAAGCTTTTCGATACGATTTAGAATAGTTCGTCCCCGTCGAAACAGCACGGCGAAATGATAACCTCGCCGTGAAGCTCCTTCTCCTTGACCTGATACTCGGGATTGAGTGCCGGTCCGCAGGAGTTTGAACCGCTTCCGCTCATGTAGAAGTCGATGTTTACGACAGTCTCCGCTATCGGCTCAAGCTCGTAATCGTGTGCGGTTTCGGTGAGCTGCTCCGCGGTGTAGTGCATCGCATTGAAGCTGAACTCACAGCCCTCCGCTGCCTCGGAGAAGCGCAGTCCCTGACCCTGAAGGTCGCCGACGGCTGCAAATCTCGTGCCGAAGTGCGAGGAGTTTTCCTGAGGTCTTACGTAATGCTCGAAGTTCTCCGAAACGGTCTTTGCGAACGCTCCCACTCTTGCGGCTCTTCTCTTGTCGGGGTAGCTTTCCATGGGACCGTAACCGTAGTACGCCATTCTCTCGTTGCCCTCGGGCATCATAAGCTCGAGACCGAATCTCGGGAGGAACGGATAATCCTCTCTCGTGAGCTTTGCATCAACGGAGAATCTGAGGTTTCCGTCGGCGGTTATCGTGTACTTCTCGGTAAACTCGATTACCGGCGGACGGTATTTTGCCGAAAGTACACCCTTTATTTCAACGACAGCCTCGGTGTCCTCGCAGGTGATAAGCTTCGTTTCGTAGGTCTGCCTTGTAAGCTTATCCCACTCAAGCTCACGCCACTTGTTCTTTATGACACGGTCGTTGTCCATAGGCGCACGCCATATTTTGAGGTTTGCCGGCTTTGCAAGCATTTCCTTGCCGTCGGAGAGAATCTGAGAGAGCGTACCCATTGCCTTGTCGAAGAGGTATGCGTTCTCGCCGGCGTCTATTTCGAGATACTTCTCGGTCTCGGTGTAAATAACGGCGTCCTCGAAGGAATGGTTGCCCTTGTACTCGTCGTCGCTGTGCATCGTGAACAGCTCAAACTGGTCGAAGCCGACCTCAAAGCCCGCGTCCGCAAAGTCGCACGGCGCGTTGTACTTTGCCGAAATGTTGAGGAAGTACTCGCCGTCCTCGGAGAAATCGAACGCATTGAAGAGCATGAACTTCATCTCGCCCTGCGGCGCTATATCGGGAGCAGCTATACGTCCGCCTGCGGCTACCTTGCCGTTGCACTCAACCGACCACACAAAATCAAGGTCGGAGAGAGACTTGAAGTTTCTGTAGCTCTTTATTGTAATCTCGCCTGTCTCGAAGTCGGTAAGCTCAACCGAGTACGGCTGGTATACCTTCTTCATTTCAAGCATACCCGTGTGGAGACGTCTGTCGGGGTAAACGAGACCGTCAACGCAGAAGTTGCCGTCGTGCGGTGTGTCGCCGAAGTCGCCGCCGTAGGTGTAGCCCTTCTTGCCGTCGGGGGTGGTTATCTCAACCGAGTGGTCGGTGAACTCCCACACACAGCCGCCGAAGAATCTGTCCTCGCTTCTGATGTAATCGACGTATTCCTTGAGGTCTCCGGGACCGTTGCCCATTGCGTGGCAGTACTCACAGAGGAAGAAAGGCTTTGTCTTTTCAAGGGTATAGTATTCCTTGATTTGGTCAACCGACGGATACATTCTGCTCTCTATGGGAGACACATCGTCAAACTGTTCCTTATAGTGTCCGTAGCACGCAGCCTCGTAGTGAACTATTGCGTCGGGCTTTCTGCCGAGAATGTAATCGCGCATCTTGCGCTGATTGTCACCGCAGCCTGACTCGTTGCCGAGAGACCAGAATATTACGCAGGTTCTGTTCTTATCCCTCTCGAAAAGGCGTACCGCACGGTCAACGTAGATATCGGTGTACATGGGCGAGCAAGAGAGGTAACTCCACAAATCGCCGCCGCAGTAGTCCACCTTTGCGGTGTTGTATGCGTTCATGCCGTGAGTTTCGAGATCCGCCTCGTCAACGACATAGAAGCCCATCTCGTCGCAAAGCTCCGTGAATCTGGGATCGTTCGGATAGTGAGACGTTCTTATTATGTTTACGTTGCACCTCTTCATTATCTTGAGGTCGTTTATCATGTGGTCAACGGGCGTCGTGCTTCCGAGAATCGGATGGGAGTCGTGACGGTTGACTCCGAGAGCCTTTACCTTTTCGCCGTTTATGTAGATTATACTGTCCCCTATCTCGATGCGCTTGAAGCCGACCTTCTGAATTATCGTTTCGTCGCCGAGAGTGAGAACAAGCTCATAGAGGTTCGGTATTTCAGCCGACCAAAGGTCAATCTTTTCGAGGTCTGTCGCAAGCTTCTTTCCGCACTTGCCCTCAGCGACGGTTTCGCCGCATCTTGTGAGCTTATACGAAATCTTCGAGCTGCCGAGACCGACCGTTTCAAATTCCGCAGTGAGCTTTCCCGACCTAAAGTCGTCGGACGGCTCCGCCTTTATGTAGATATCGGCAATTCTCTTCTTCGCTCTCGCAAGGATATACACCTCTCTGAATATGCCGGACATTCTCCACTTGTCCTGATCCTCGACGTAGCTCGATGCGCACCACTTCATGACGATGAGAGAGATCGTGTTCTCGCCGGGCTTTACGTACTTCGAGATATCGAACTCGTTGTTGCCGTGACTCACCGTTCCGAAGCCGACGAAGCTTCCGTTTATGTAGAGGTAGAACGCACTGTCAACGCCGTCGAAGTTGAGGAAGAGGTCTCTCTCGCAGAAGCCCTCGGAGAGGCTGAAGGTGCGTGTGTAAACGGCGCAGGGGTTATCGTTCGGAATGTGAGGCGGATCGCAGGGAAACGGATAGCGGATGTTTGTGTAGTTGGGGACGTCGTAGCCTCTGTCAAGGTAGGTCTGCCAGCTCTGAGGAACCTTTATCTTGTCGAAGCAGCCGCAGTCGCAGACCGCAAACTCGGGGTCGTCAAGGTCTTCTTCGACGTCGTATATTCCGTTTTCGTAGTACTTGAAATACCATTCGCCGCAAAGGCTCTTGAAGTAGGGTGAGCGGTTGCGCTTGCCGATGCGGGCGTTTGCCTCGCAGTCGTAGGGGATAAAATACGCTCTCGGCTTTTCGGTGTTTACGTGAATAGTATGTGGGTCAAGGTGATAAAGTGTTTCGGGAATCATAGAAACCTCCGTTGTATATTTTACTTTTCAAAGAAGAATTTTCGGGTCGTACTGCGGCTTTTTATAGAGGTGACTGCTTCCCTCGATATCGTTCTTGAAAACCTCCTGCCACTCTTTGCCGTTGTAATCGTCTATAGACACCGTCACCCACTGCGACGAACAGCCGAGAGTGTCGGTGAGTGCCTTTTCGAGAGCCTTTGCAAGCTCCTTTTTCTGTTCTTCACTGCGTCCTTCGATCATTTTTACGCTGATATGCGGCATTGCTTACACATCCTTTCAAAAATTATAATATATGCGGTTATCTTTCCGGGTCATTCCGCTCTTTTTGCAGCTTCCTTTGCGGCACGGAGCTTTTCCTTCATTCTTTTCTTTTCCGCGCGGCGAAGCTTTTTCATCATTACAAACGCCGCAATTGCCGCCGCTGTGCCGAGGACGGCGACGAGTATCTGAAGCAGTGACTTCTCCGAGCCGAAGGTGCGGTCAACGTCGAAAATTCTCTCGTCGTCGCTTCTCCTGTACATTCCCATTCTGACTCTCACGTTTTTCGCAATCACATAGTCGTCGAGAATCTTTGCGCCGTCGAGGACGTCGCCGAGAACTCCGTTTGCCTTTGATTTTATACCGTCGTATTTACTCATGGTTTTGTCTCCTTCCGTCAAACATCAATACTTGTTTTGAGAACATACCGAGGTTAGTATACACGATATTTATTAATTGTACTCATGATTTTTATGAATTTTTACATTTGACAAATTACATTGACAATTGCGCAAAAATGTGATACAATATTCACGGAAAAGGGGGCGGCGTCATGGACAGCGTGAAAATACACGAGAGCGAGCTTCGCTTCTGCGAGGTGCTTTGGGAATGCGAGCCTATAAATTCATCGGAGCTTTGCAAAAGGTGCGCCGAGGTTCTCGGCTGGAAAAAATCAACGGTGTACACCGTCATAAAAAGGCTTTGCGAAAAAGGCGTGATAAAGAGCGAAAATGCCGTCGTGACGTCTCTCGTGAGCCGTGACGAGGCTATGCTCGGAGAATGTCTCGGGAAAATCTCCCTCACTTACGGCGATGTTGCGTCGTTTCTGCGTGCTTATCTCGAAAGTGCGGCGGTATCGGACGCCGACAAAGCGAAAGTGACAGACGTGCTGTCCGCTTTCGGCGGCAGGAAGAAAATGCCGTCGTATCTGCTCTGACCGTACAAAAACAACAAAAATCCGAAAAAACTTGTCTTAACAACAATTTTGCGTGAATATGACTTGATTTTTTCCGAAAAGTGTTATATAATCGTGTGCGGAGCGGTAAAACCGCACTCTATTTTTCCGTGACCCGTGAAAGGAACAGCATTATGAAGCACAATTTAAAGACAGCGATAATAGGCTGCGGCGGAATCTCCGCGGTACACATAGCGTCGATAAAAGACGGCGACCTTTCAAACATCGTCGCAATCTGCGACACAAACGGCGAAAAGCTCCTTGCGGCGTCGTTAAAACTCCCGGGAGTTGCGACCTACAGCGACTACAGGGATATGCTTGACGCAAAGAGAGCAGATGTCGTACACATATGCACACCGCATTATCTCCACGCCGAAATGGCAATCCGTGCCATGGAAACGGGTCACGACGTCTACCTCGAAAAGCCCTGTGCGATGACGCCCGAGGAGGCTGCGGCAATAATCGAGACAGAGAAGCGCACCGGAAAGAGAGTCTGCGTGTCGTTTCAGAACAGAGTCGTCCCGACAACGCTTGCTCTTAAATCTGTAATCGAGGGCGGCACGCTCGGAAAGCTTCTCGGCATGAAGGGAATCGTTGCGTGGAAGCGCGACGGCGCATACTACACCGAGAGCGGCTGGAGGGGCGCATGGGCAACCGAGGGCGGCGGCACTCTCATGAATCAGTCGATACACACTCTCGACCTTATATGCAGCATCGGCGGCGAGGTCGAAAAGGTCGAGGGAACGACGTCTCTCAGGCTCAACAGAGGCACGATAGAGGTCGAGGACACCGCCGAGGCAACGATAACGTTCAAGTCCGGCGTTACGGCGATATTCTACGCCACCAACTGCCACAAGGCGTCCTCTCCGATAGAGCTTGAGTGCATATTCGAGAAAGGCTCGGTGCTTATCCGTGACGACGCAGTTTACATGATACATGACGGAATATGCACTCCCATCGCCGAGAACGGCAAGCCCGGCACGGGAAAGCTTGTCTGGGGAGTGGGTCACGCACGCATGATAGACAGCTTCTACACCAACCTCGACGGCACGAGTACGCCTTACTACTGCACGCTCGCCGAGAGCGCAAAGGTGCTTGACGTGATAGCGGACATATACCGCTCGAGTGCGGCCTGCGGCGGTCTTGCAAACCCCAACATAAAGTAAATACGCAACACAAAAAATCGGTGCGCAGCTTTTTCGGCTACGCACTTTTTCTTTTTACCCGTTATCCGTATGCGCTTACCGTTTCATCGGCTCGGCGTTTTTGCATTCGGCGTTCCGTATTTTTCAGATTGTGCCGGTTATAACGAGGGACGTGTTTCCGGGGGTTACGACATACGTTCCGTCGGCTTTCTGCGTGCGTGTTGCGGCAGGAACGGTTATCCTTCCGGGTACGGTTGCAAATTCGCCGGTCGTTTCGTTATACGTGTAGTCGGTGGGCGATGCGAGAGCCATACCGTCAAGAGTTACCTCAAGGTCGGAAAGCACGGGATCAAAGGTATCGCTCACGGAAATATTGTCCGCTGCGACGGCGGCAAGGTTGCCGGAGTTCTGGATTATAAAGGTGTAGGTCACACGGCCGTCCTCTATAATCGTCTGCGGACAGAGCGTCTTTGTTATGGCAAGGTCTGTCTCGGTTCTCGCGGTTGCGGTCGCCGTCGCGGTAATTGTCTGTATGCCGCCCGTGACCGTCGCCGTGTTGGTTATCACCGACTCGTTCGTCGTCGGCGCATACTCGTTGACTCTCGCCTGATAGATGAGAACCGCATTGCCGCCTGCCGGGACGGTAATTCCGCTTATTGTGAGCGGAGGTCCCGGGGTGACGGTCGGTGCGGTCTTAAGGACGCCGTTTTCGTAATATTTTATCGAACCGTCAACATAGGTGAGCGGCACAAGAGTTCCCGTGCCGAAGGTATATTCGCCGAGATTGTCGGTGACGGTGAGTCCTGCCGTTGCGGTCGTTCCGCTGTTCACGAGGGTTACGACGTAGGTGAGCATATCGTTTTCGCGGTAGGTTCCGCCGACAACGCTCTTGGTCGCCGTCAGCACCTCCAAAAGCTCGCCGGTTACGACGTTCGAGTTCTTGGTTTTGTTGTTATAAGTCAGTGTCGCTGTATTTGTGAATGCAGCCATTGATACACCCTCTTTTCATACTCGGAGATTTCTCTCCGTACTTCATTGTATGCATGAGGGTGGATTTTCGGCACAAGAAAACCGCAGAACCCCGAAAGATCCTGCGGTTGTTTTTACGCTGCTTTCAATTATCTGTCTACAGCTGTCTTGACTTCTCCTGCGTCGGTGCTGTCTACCATCTTATCGCCGTTTACATCAGCCTTGAGGAAGTTCTTTGCGAATCTCGAGCTGTTGAAGATGACGTTGTAGATACCGTTGGTCATGGAGTAGTCGTTTACGTCGAGGAACTCGGAGAGGTTGATATCGTTGTCGTATACAACCTTTTCGGGCTTGTCAACCATATCGAACGAGTAGCCGACGCGGCTCTTGTACCGGTCGTGGTACTCTGCCGTAGCTTCGTATCTGCCGATCGAGGGAACTACGAGTCCGTAAACGTGCTTGTAGGCTTCGGTCGATTCGGTTGCGGTGTTTTCCGTGTAGTTGTAATCAACGTACTTATAGCCTCTTGCGGTTACGTCGAACATATTTGCGCCGCCGTAGTTGAAGAATGCGTTGTCAACGTCGGTGTAAACAAGAACGAGTCTGTAACCGGCAACATAGTCAGCCTTGACGTCGCCGCCCTTGAGAAGAGCGTTGTCAACAACCTCAACCTTGAATGCGGGCTTGCCTATCTCGAGCTTGCCGTCAACGACGGTTACTTCGTAGTTTCTGTTGGGCGTGTAGCTTGCCGTTACCTTGTAGGTCTTCTTAGCCTCGCCGGGTTCTCTTACGAGAGTTATCGTGCCGAGGTCGCCTGCCTCTACAAGAGCTTCACCTGTTGCCGTTGCAGGCTGAGTAAGCTCAATTGTGTAGCCTGTGGAGTTTGTAAGCTCTGCGGGATCGGGCTTGCCGAAGTCCTTAACGAAGTCGTTAACCTTTATCGTAACGGGTCTGGGTGTTACTTCGAGAACCGTGTTGATTGTAACGTCGTTGTACTTGTCGTTGGCGTCGGTGAAGATTATCGTTACGAAGTTCTTGCCGACCTCCGTAATGGAGTTTGCGGTGTCGGGTGTTACGGAAACAGTCCAGTCGCCGTCTGTCGGAAGTTTTGCCTTTGCGGTGTCGAGGTCTATCGAGTGAGCGTTTCCGTCGTAGACGTACGTGTTGCTTTCGTCGATAGCTTCCTTAACAGCCGTGAGGTCGGAAACCGTTGCCTTTGCGGCATTTACCTTTACGGTCGTCTTTGCGCCGGGCTTGTAGTTGTCGTTCTCACCCTCAACGTAAACTGCGGTGATTGTGTAGGTAGCCTTCTTCGGGAGAGTTACCTCAATCTTGTCGTTTGCGGTAACGGTGCCGTTGCTTACGACTGTGCCGAAGTCAGCCTTTGCGAATGTGCGAGTCTCGTTGAGACCGCCGCCTGTTACGGTTATCTTAACAGAACCTGTAAATTCGCCGTCGAGGAGTCTGTTTATCATAGGAGTGATATAGAGCTTCTCGCCTGCGATGTTGTTTATGGAGTACTCAACGCTTGCGGTAACCGTCGCCTCGGTGATTGTAACCTTAGCGGAAGCCTTTGTGGGCTTGAAGCCGTCAAGCTCTGCCTTTACCCAGTAGGTGTACTCGCCGACTGCCGTAAATCCGGGAAGCTCGGTTGTGTACGTGCCGTTCTCCTCTGTGGAGTAGGTGAATGCAGGCGTGTTGCCGCTCGCGTCAACGGTGGTGGAGGAAGCCTTGTTGCCGTAGATCTTCTCGCCGGTATACTCAGCGGTTGTGTCCTCCATCGTGATTGCGATTTCGGTAGCGTCCTCACCTGCGAGGATTGTTGCCTTTGCGCTTACAAGCGCTGCGGGAACGCTGTCAACGACAGCCGCCATTGCGTAGTCGTTTACGTGTGCGGAGGTTACGATAAATTCGCCGGTTACTGTCTCTGTCTGAGCGAGAGCCTTGAAGGTGTAGGTTGCGAGAACCGTACCGTCGGCATATTCATCCGCACTGCCTGCGCCTCTTACCTTACCTGCGAGGGTGTAGCCGTCGGAAGAAGTTACAGCCTCATAGCCGTTTGCGAATACGGGGTCGCCTACAGGAGCAAACTTTGTGGGATCATACTTGAGAACCCAGTCTGCGTTTGTGAATGCGCCGCCGTTTGCCACAACGTTTACGGTAACAATTTCGTCAACGTATACGTCGAGCATATCGGCAGTCTCGGTCTTTCTGTCGTCGCCGGAAACCTCAGCCTTAACGGTGAAATCGGTTACGACAGCATTGTACTCAACGCCGCCGACCATAACGGTTGCGAGCTTCTTGCCCTCTTCGAGTACGAGCTTTTCGTCAACCTTGCTGTCCGTGAACATACCGCCGGTGATGTCGCCGAAGCCTTCGTAAACATTGGATGCCTTATCAATCTTGCCGTTGATAACGCCGTTCTTGATTGTGAGGTTGAAGTTGCTCTTATTGTTGCTTGCGGGCTTGTCGGTGGATATCTGGATATTACCGTAAATAGTACCCGTCATGTTCTCGTCGAGAGTAACGGTTACGTGCGGATACGTACTGTAAGAGCATACGTCAAATGCATATGTGTAAGGTGTATAGGGTCTTGCAACAGGAGCGGCAATGATTGTTGTGCTTCCCGTGAGTACGATGTCTCCGTTGTTGTTGGAGAGAACATACATCGGGTTAATCTGCTTGCCGGTTGCGGTTCTGTTACCGTCGAGAATCATGTTCTCGAGAGTGAGGTTTGCGTAGTTCTGAATGATCATACGCGCACCGGTGAGACCGTAGCTATTGACAGTATTCGGTCCCCACTGTGCCGTGGTGGGATTTACGAAGATCTTACCGTTCTTCATAACGATTGTGGAGTTCTCGAGAAGCTGGAAGCCGTTTGTCTCGGATCCGCCGGAGCCTACGAGAGTTCCTGTGACCTCGTAAACGTGACCGTCAAAGTCGAAGGTGAGATCCTTGCCGGAGGGAACTACGACGCCGTCGCCGTTTGCGTTTTCGGTCATGGTGATTGTAGCGCCGCTCTGTGCCGCCGCAACTGCCTCGGGAAGTGTTGCGAAGTAGTTTGCCTCGCCGCTTACCTTGTCAACGTAGAACGCCATGCCCTCCTTGGGAGCTACCTTAAGTACGTAGGACTTTGTGCCGTCGGGGTTGGTAGTTGCCTTGAGACCTTCCTGAGCTGCCGCCGTGATAGCGTCCTTGTCGCCTACGAACGTACCGGAGGTGAACTTGCCCTCTGCGTTTGTCTCGGCGTCGAATGCTACAACGTCGCCGGTCTTGGTTCTGTCTGTGAGCTTTGTTACGGGGATGTTTGTTATTTCGTCGCCGTTTTCGTCAACGATCTTTGCACCGTTTACGATAACCTTGAGGTTCGGCTGATCGAGCTGGAGTCCGAGGTAGTAGTTATCCTCATCGGTGTAGTACTGCTCGGTGAACTCCTTGGTGAATGTGCAGTTTGTGAATGCTGCGTTGTTGTGAGCTACGATGTTTGCGCAAAGCTTGCTTGCGGAGAATGCGCAGTTCTCGAATGTTATCGTGCCGGTGGGCGTACCGAAAGAGGTCCAACCCATAAGCTCGGAGTTCTTAACCGTGAGGTTTGCGCCGCCGCTTCCGAGGTGTATGCTGTAGGTGTCGATATTCTCGAACTTGCAGCCGTCGATTGTAAACTCGCCGGAAGCTGCGCCGGGATACATTGCACTGCGTGCGTTTTTGAATGTTGTGCCGGTTACGGTTACATTTTCGCAGTTTGTCGGAGGAAGGAGCTTGATGTTGGGGAGATACTGAGTGTCGCCCTCTGCGCCCATACCGTCGAATACGCAGTTTTCAATCTTTACGTTCTTGCCGGTGAGCTTTGTGAGGTAGTTGTTAAGGTTCTTGTTGACAACCTCATCAGCATAAGCCGTGTTCTTTGCTCTTACATAGCAACCCTTGAGCGTTGCGCCCTCTCCTGCTATCTCGAGCGTCTTGGACGGAACAATGTAGAGATTCTCAAGCGTTACGTTCGTACCGGCGATCTTCTCGAGACCCGTGATTTCGACCGTAGGAACAGCCGTTGTGTCGTCGGAGAGCGTAACAGCGTCTGCCGCCTTGATTGTGAGACCGTTTATAGCCTTCTCAACCTGAACGTAATCCTTGCCCTGCTTCTCCCAAACCGTTCTCTTGTCGAGAGCTGCGGGAGCGGCTGCGTTTGCGAGAACCGCGATTGTGTCGCCGTCCTCGGAGAGGTTAACTGCACCTGTGAGTTTTTCGCAGAGAACAGTCTTCTTGCCGCCTCTTTCGATTACGGCCACTGCCTCTATTGCCTCGGATTCGATGTACTTGCCCTCGTTCTCGGTGTCGTCAAGTATCTCTCTTACCGTGAACTTACCTTCGCTTTCGGCGCTTACGCAGAGGAGTTTGTCTCCGCTTATTGCACCGTCGTCGAGAGTAGCAACAGCGACCTCGGAGTCCTTGTCAACGAAGATCTTCGGAGCGAGTACGTTTGCGGTTGTGTAGGCGTTTATAGATATCTTGCTTATCTTGGAGTTGATAAGCTTTACGGGGTTAGCCGCCGCAACATTGGACCAAACCGCATTGTTGGGAACGAGGTAGGAGCCTTCTTCCACGGTTGCTTCATTTGTGATGTTGCAGTTCGTGAAGGTTGCGCCGTGCGTGCCGTAGAGGTTAATTGCGATGAAATATTTACCGCTGATGTTTACGTTTGTAAACTGTGAGGTTGTGCCGCCATGGAGGAAGAATGCATATCTTGCATTACCGCTCATGGTGACGTCCTTTACCTTAACGCCGGTAGCGTAGGTCTGCTTGCCGCTGGTCGTATCGCCGAAGCGGAATATGTTTTTGTCGGGGGTATCGTAAGTGATTGTGAAATTGTTACCGTCGAGAGTGATATCGGAGAGAACACTGCTGTCAATAACATTGACCGTCTCTGTAACAGTGACATCGCCGAGAAGCTTTACGGTGTCGCCCTTCTTTGCAGCTGCGAATGCGTCTTTAAGGGTTGCGTAGTTCTTGTCGCCGATTGCGACGAGCGCCTTTTCGATAACGAGAGTATCTTCTGCAGTCGTGCTTTCGGAGAGGACGTAGCCGTCAACCTTTACCGTCGTCGTGTCAACGCTTCCGACGAGCTTTACGTCTTTCGCATCTTCCTCTGCAACAGCGAAGTTTGCGTTCTCAAGAGCCTTGCCGCCTTCAACGGTGAGCGTACCCTTGAGCTTGATGTCGGAAGAACCGGCATTCTTGATAACGCTGTTCTTTGCGTTGTCGCCTGCGTCGAGAGTTACATTCTCGAGAGTCGCCTTTGTGAGATCGTAATTGCCGACTCTGATTGCAGATGCGTTACCGGAAGCGCTTGCGCCGTCGCCTGCCGCAACTGTGGTATCCTTTATCTCAAAAGGAATATCATGGCTGATTTCGATACCGTTGCCGTTCCAGCTCTTGCCGCCGTCGCCGCCTGCTATTTTGGAACCTTCAATTGCGACGGATATACCTGCATTTTGTGACGTAGAGTTAATGCCTTCGCCGCCGTATCCATAGCCTGATTCAGCACCCTTAACGGACGAACCGCCGACAACCTTTGCGGAGTTGATCGTGAGCTTGTTGCCGAAGCTGCTGCCGACCAAAATAGCGTCTCCTGCGTCCTTGTAATCGGAATTACCGCCGTAAATTTCGGAGTCGGTGATCGTTACAACAGGGCTTCCGTAGAGTCCGAGACCGATACCGCCGTTGTGCATGAGGTATCTTGTTGTGGAATAACTGTCCCATACCTCGTCGGTAACAATGCTTCCGCCCTTGATTACGGAGTTCTCGATTGTAACAGTACCGGAGCATTCTCTGTAACCGTAAGCACCGGTGGTTTCTCCGTAAAGCTTGATACCGTAAGCCGCAGTGGCATTGGCGGTATAAGTGGTTGCGGAGGTTACCTTAACGCTCGATTCGATTGTGCTGTCCTTAACGGTAAGAGAACCGGATGAGAAGTAGAAAATACCTGTCATGCCGCAGTTGTTGCCTGTGATACCGTCAGTCTGTGAAAGATCCATCTTAACGCCGTCAACTGTAAACTTCGCACTGTCGTTTACGGAGAATGCGGTCTCTCCGGAATGTCTCGTGATCTTACCGTTCTTTACGGTAACGTCAGCCGTGCCGCTTATTGTAACGGGGGAAACGGCGAGAGTCTTGCCGCCAAGGTCAAGAGTGAGGTTCTTATCAATAGTAACAGCCTCATCAAGCGTTGCATTTGCGCAGAGCTTGATTGTCTGACCTGCCTCTGCCGCCGCAATTGCATCTGCGAGAGTGCTGTAGGTTACGCCGGTGTCAGCATTTATGATGTCGCACGCAACGAGCTTGTCGCCCTTCTGCGCAATACCGATAGAATCGGGAGTTGTGAGAGTATTATCGGTAAAGCCTTCATTTGAAACCTTGAACGCATCGAGAGCCGCATTTTTGGAAAGGAATCTGAATACGGGTGCGCCGTTATCTGCTGTGTTGCCGGTAACGGTAAACGAGCCGCCCTCAGCGGTTGCTACGTTTGCGGCAATCTGGATAAGACCTCTCGTGCCTGCCTTGCCTTCCTTTGCGGAGGTTTCGGAGTCGATAATCCTGAATGTGTTGCCGGTAACGCTGACATCCGCAACCTTAGCGCCGCTGAACATGATACCGCCGCCGCAGCTATCGAAGGTGTTGCCGGAAATCATGACGTTGTTCGTCTGAACGTCCTTTATCGCATAGGAATCGTATGCGTTTTTGAAGGTACAGCCGGTGATTGTCGTCGTTCTTTCGCTTGTAACCGACTGCTCGGTCTTTGTCCAAGGAGAGAGGACGACTGCGTCAAAGGTGCAGTTTGTGAAGTTAACGTTGCCGGTGTTGTAGAGGTGGAACTGACCTACCTTTACCTTTTCTGCGGTGAATGTTCCCTTCCAGCCACTGTTTACGCAGATTTCAAAGTCCGCAGGAACGAACTTGAAGTTTACGTTGCTGATATTGATGTTTCCGAGAGCTACGCCGAAATCGGTTCCGAAGAGCTGATACTGTGCGAGGTCGGAGTTTACTCTTCTTACGTCAGCCTCGGTCTGCGCCGCGATATCGGTGCGGTTGTCGTAACCGTCGCAGTTTGATCTCGGCTTTACGACAACTGTCTTGCCCTCGCCGTCGAATGCGCCGTTTCCGGCTCTTACTGCCGCAACGAAGTCGGACATTGTGATAACGGCGGACTCGGGCATTGTCACGGTCTTTTCCTCGCCTGCCGAAACGGTTGTCGTAACGGTAGCTTCGGAAACGCCGGGGTACTGAACCTGAACCTCTGCGTCCATGCCCTTTACGGTAACGGAAGCTTTGAGTGTGGACTCCTTGCCCTCTCTGCCGTCGCCGAGGAGGATATCACCGAAGCCGTTTGTTTCGACGCTCTCGGAGTAGGTGATTGTGCAGGCTTCAACGTTGGCTTCGGTTGTTGCGCCGTTCTGCGTTACGAAACGGATGGGAGCGGCATACTTGGAAGCGTTCTGAGCCGCCGCAAGAGCCTTGGTTGCGCAGTCTGTGAACGTAGCGTTCTTAACGGTTACGGTCTGCTTGCCGTTCGACTTGTTATTGAGGTTTACGGGAACTGCGATACCGTCAAATTCGCAGTCTGTTATGGAAATTGTGCCGGGGTTGTTCGTGTAAACGGAGGAGTTTGCGTTGCTGCCGTTTGCCGCATTGAAGGAACAGCCGTCGAGCGTGATGTTTATCGTGCCGTTTACCTCGGGCTTGCCGGTGAAGTAAACCTCGCCCATGTTTTTGCAGTCCTTGAAGTTGAGAGTAACAACCTTATCGGTATGTCTCTCGCCCCATGCGGCAATGCCGTTAAGACCTTCAACGTTTACGGTGATATCCTTTGTGAGGTAGTCGCCGTTTGCGTCCTGAGCGTACTTTCCACGAGCGTACTTATAAGTATCTATCTCGAGGTCGCCCTTTACGGTTGCGCCGTTGCCGATGATGTTGATGCTGTCGGCAATGTGAGTGTGGGGCGCCATTCTGCCGAGATTTGCGTTCTCCTTGCAGATAATGTCAACGGGAGTCTCATACGGACCGCCGACGTATACTGCCTTGAGAGCGGCTTCGAGGGTGGTGTAGTATGCGTCGCCGACCATTACAGTCGTGCCGGCTTCGCCCCTCCAGTGAGGAAGATCGCCGTCTTCGGACGCATTTGCGGAAACAAAATTCTCAACCTCGGCAGACCATTCGGCGCTGTCGGAGTGCCAGCCGTTGATAACGGCGGTATTGGAAAGAGCATTGTCGTTTGCATCGGTATTGCCCTTAACCAAAAGCTCAGCACCGTCTTTGAGAACCGTTCCCTTATATGCGATAAGCTGAGTGTGAACGCCTTCTTCGGTAACGAGCTTGTTGCCTGTTACGACGATGTCGCCTGCCTTTACGGTAGTACCGTCGTCAGCTGTGCCTGTTCCGAGGTAAAGAGCAGCGTTCTTCTTTGCGTCGCTCTCGCCTGTCGTACCGCAAGCGTTGCCGTCGAGCATATTGAACGTGTTGTTCGCAACGGTTATGCTTCCGCTGTATCCTTCAAACTTTATCGGGCGGCTTGATATTACGGTAGAATTTTCTATAGTTACGCTTTCTATATCCTTAACATTCTTCCACCAGATGGGGTTTGCGTTGTTTGCATAGCCGGTATCGGGGTGATGCGTAAACGCAGTCTTCTTTATGGTAACATTTTTTGCGGGAGTACCGTTCGAGAACCACTGTCCGTTTACCGTACATCCGTCAAGAACTATGTTCTCGATTGCAACGGGATTGAAGTACCATCTGTTCGTGTAGTAGGACTCGCCTCTTGCTTCGGTGCCGTCGGGTCTGTTGTAACAATAGATGTAGTTTGCGTTGATATTGAAAATGCCGTTGAACTCAACCTTATCGAATATAACGGTAGACTTGTGCGGAACAACTACATAGAGTGTGTCGAACTGCGTAAAATTCTTGTTGTAATCGGAATTATTGTCCTTAGCAGTGACAGAACCGACAACGTGAATCTTTGCGGCTTCCTTGGTCTGAACCTGAACCTTTAACTGACCGCCATTGCCGTCGCTTACGGTGTTGCCGTTAGGCTCATAACCCTCGAGAGCGTCGTTCGACGCAATGAGTTCGTCAGCCATTGTGTAATTGCCGAGAGTTGCGCTTGTTTCGGAAATATCGAGGTCGCCGATATCTACCCAAACCTCGCCCTTTACCTCTTTGAGAGCGTTGAACTGCTCAAAGCTGTAGGGGTTCTCCTTTGTGCCGTCTCCCTCTTCGTAAAGCTCAACCTCTTCCTCGGTTTCCTCCTCGGCAGGGGTTTCCTTGATGGGAGCTTCCTCTTCTGCTTCGGGTTCTTCCTCGTTGGGAGTCTCTTCCTCTGCCTTGGCTTCTTCCTCGGCAGGAATCTCTTCCTCTGCCTTGGCTTCTTCCTCGGCAGGAGCTTCTTCAGCCGGAGTCTCTTCTTCGGTCGGAGCTTCCTCCTCGGGGACTGTCTCAACTACCGCATTCTCGGCGGAGTCGGGAACATTTTCTTCGACGTCTTCAGCGAAAACGTTCGTTATGCCGCTTGAGCTTACAGTCATGAGAGCCGCAAGTGCAAGGGCAAGTGTCTTTTTCCGATCCATAAAACCTATCCCTCCATGAATCAACGTTGTCCGACAACTCGGTCGGCACGGGTTTTGGTTTACTGTCTTTTGCTGTTGCCGTATATTTCAGGAGTGCGGTTTGCAGTCTCCGTGAAAACGATGTAAGGTGAGAATTACTTCTCGAGAGCCGTCCAGTCCTTATCCTCGGCGAGTCCCGTGTGGTGCTCGTGGATGTCGTCGGACTTCATCTCGTAGGTGTGGCTGTTGGTTGCCTCCTGTACCGCGAGGTAGTACCACATATTGGAGGGGTTGTCCTCCCATGTCTTCATACCCTCGGCAAGATCCTTTTCACTCTCGGGCTGTCTTACGAGAACTCGGTTGATGAGGGTCATTGCCTCGGCACGGGTAATGCTGTCGTCGGGTCTGAACTTGCCGCCGTCTCCGACTACCCATCCGAGAGTTGCCGCACGGTTGATGTAGTCCTCAGCCCAGTGACCGGCGATGTCGTCGAAGCGGATAACTCCGTCCGCCTCCTTGTCGCTGAAGCGTGCCGCAATCGTCGCGAACTCCGCTCTCGTAATGTAGGCGTTCGGGTCAAACTCGGTCTCGCTTCTGCCCTTGATTATTCCCATCGACGCAAGTGTCGAGACTGCGGTGTTGAACCAGTTGTTCTCGTTTACGTCGGCGAAAGTATTTGTCTTGGTGAGGTTTGCGCTTCTCGTTTCGTCGTTGAGGATACGGAAGAAAATCGTTGCGACCTCGGCTCTCGTGATATTCGCCTGAGGATAAACCATGCCCTCGCCTCTGCCGACGATGTAAGCGTAATGCTCTGTTGCGAATACGGAGGGTCTGTTTGCAATGCCGGCGCTTCCGCTCTCGGACTTCTTAGCCCACTTTGCGTAAATCTTGGTATTCTGCGTGAGCTTTACGGAGGTTATAATATTGTTAAGCTTTTCGTCGCCGCACCAGCCGGAGAACACGCTGCCCTCCTTTACCGGAACGTACTGCGCAAGGCTTAGGTTGGTGTTGACCGCAACCGATACGGGCTTTATCTCACTGCCGCCGTTTGTCTCAAAGGTGAGCGTGACATTGTTGACGACGCTGCCGCCGCCACCGCCGCCACCGCCGCCTCCGGTGCTGTTCTTTGTCCAGCCGGCATAGAGAACGGTGTCCTTGTCAAGCGTGATAACGGTTACTTTCGTGTGGAAGGTCTTGTCGGTGTACCAGCCGTTAAAGGTGTAGCCGCTTCTCGTCGTCGTCTGCTTTACGGCGTATTCCTCGCCCTCGTAGAGAGTTACGGACGGAATCGCCTTGCCGCCGTTTGCGTCAAAGGAAAGCGCGTAACGCTTCTTTGCCTCGAACTTTGCGGTAAAGGTTGCGCTCTTATCTGCGGTGTACTCGCTTCCTGCGGCGTAGGTCTTGCCGTCGCTTTCCCAGCCGACAAACTTGTAGCCCTCCTTCTCGGGAGCGGGACGAAGGTTCGTCACACTGCCCTTGGCGAAGGTGTCCTTCTCGGTTTTGTCATCAATTATGTATGTAAGCGTGTAGGAATCGACAGGCTCGCCGACCTCAACTCTGAGGTTTTTGACGCCGATGCTCTCGACTTCGTTGTTATCGCCGTCGGACGCCTTGGGGAGCTTTGTCGCAAGGTCGCTGTATGCGCCCACTTTGTCCTCGAGAACCTTGAGTCGGAACGTTGCCACAACGCCGTTCGCTTCGTAATTCTTCGTGTCAATCGTGTTGATGAACACTCTGTGCTCACCGTCGGAGTACACCTTCATGTCGCCCGAGCAGTTTGTGTCGGTCGATACGCTTCCGGCAACGAACTCAAAGAATTCGTGGTCGTAGTATATCTCGTTTTGCAGACGGTAGAGCGAAAACTCGTCGTTCGCTTCGTTTTCAAAGTAAACCTTGACGGTCACGACAGCTCCTGTCGGAACTGTAACTTTATACGCCGTGTCGCCGTCGGATATCGATACTGCGTCGTCGCACGCAAGGCGGAACGTCAGCGATAAGGGCGAAGCGGCAAACGCCTGTGGTAATGTGACCAGAACAAGAACAAGCGCAAGCGTTATGATTAAAATCCTCTTCACTTTGATTTTCTCCTTTCGACATATAAAGTACACTAACGGTTACTTTATCAGACACTTATTCGCAATTGCAAGCATTATTTTACCACTGCGGAGCTGAGTTGTCAAGTGTCAATTCTTACAATATTTGAGCAGATGATATTTTCTTTTTGTTCATATTTAAATTTTATGCACCGTATTTAGCGAAAAAACTCAACATTTTGCGGTCTCACGGGCGAATCACGCTATATATAGTTTCGCAATGTATAATTTACAATTATTCTTTTGTGAGTCTATATGTTTTGTCAGCGCATCCGCATAAAACAACATCACTCCCCCAAAAAACCCAAAATTCTGTGCAAAATGCAGCAAAATCAGGCACACACAAGAGAGTATATTTATGCACCTTATTCATTCCAATGCGCATATTCGCGTGAGTTCAAGCGATGAAGGGGGCAGGAGTCGCGCAAAATTGTGTAAACGGACGAGTAATCCGGCCCGTTTTTCTCACATATAACCGACAGCGAATCACTCTCTTCGACCGTGTACAGCGTTAACCGAGCTTCAACATTGGGCAGCTCACCCTTGAACCATCAACATTTTCTCTCCCCGAGGCAATATTTTTACTCATTTACGCTCATTCGAGTTTAACACGAAATTGTAATCTTTCCCCCTGCCGGCACATGGTTTACACAAGCGTCGGCATCGTGAAGACTTATTTCACGATGCCGCTGTTCTTTCAAAAAAGTAACTATCGCTTGAAAAAAACAAACCGTTTTGCGAAAACCTATTGACACGACCACCGACGTATGATAAAATCGAAACGGTAAATAAAAACGCAAGGAGTGATTGACATGGCAAACGGCAAAATCCTTTACTACACAAAGCCTGCCGAATATTTTACCGAAGCCGAGCCTCTCGGCAACGGCAGCATCGGCGCTATGGTCTACGGCGGCACAAAAAGAGAGAAGGTATCGCTCAACTGCGATACGCTGTGGTCGGGACTTCCCAAGGCAATAAAAAAGGAGGGTGCATACGAAGCGTTCCTCGAAGGTAAAAAAGCCGCTCTCGACGGCGACTACGAAAAGGCGCACAAAATTATATCCGAGGGCTTTCTCGGCACGAACTCCGAGGTGTATCTTCCCATGGGCACAATGTTCCTTGACTTTGCCGATGCGGAAATCACCGGCTACGAGAGGCGTCTCGACCTCGAAACCGGCGTGCTTTCAGTGTCGTATACCGCAAACGGAGTGAGCTTTTCCCGCGAATATTTCGTGTCGTACCCCGACTCGGCGCTTGCCGTAAGAATAAGTGCGGACAAGCCGAAAAGCGTGTCTTTTGCGCTGTCGCTTGAGTCGAGGCTCAAAAGCTCTGTTTCGGTCGAAGACGACACTGTTTATCTCGACGGAGAATGTCCTTACACCTGTCACGCCGACGACCCGAGGAACGTAATGGAATACGAGTACTCCGACCTTCCCGAAAAGAGGGGAGTTTCGTTCCGTGCCGGCGCAAGGATCGTCACCGACGGTGAAATGAGCGAAACGGTCGGCGGCGCACCGTCACTTACCGTAAAAAACGCCGACAGTGCGGTAATAATTTTCTCGGTGAAAACCTCGTTCAACGGTTACGACAAGCATCCGTGCCTTGAGGGGCGCGAATACATAGCCCCCCTTGAACGCACACTTGACAATGCGGAAAATCTCGGCTTTGACAGACTCCGCATGAACCATGTGAACGATTACTCCAAGCTGTTTTCGAGGGTGAAGCTTGACCTCGGCGAGAGCGGCAGGGAGGGTATGCCAACCGATGAAAGGCTGAAACGCTTTGCTGAGGACAGCGGCGACGTGAGTCTCTACACGCTTCTTTTCGACTTTGCACGGTATCTCACGATAGCGTCCTCGAGAAAAGGCTCTCAGGCGACCTGCCTGCAAGGTATCTGGAACGAGAGCATGACGCCGCCGTGGCGAAGCAACTACACCGTCAACATAAACACCGAGATGAACTACTGGTGTACGCTCATGTGCGGTCTTGACGAGTGCTTTGAGCCGCTTGTACTCTTCATGAAGGACAGATGCGAAGCCGGAAAAGCGACGGCGGCGCACTACTATCACGCAAGAGGAACCGTCATGCACCACAACAGCGATTTGTGGGCGCACACGACCGCCGTCACAAACAACGCGCAGTGGGGCTTCTGGAACGGAGCAATGGGTTGGCTCTGCCGCGAACTGTACGAGTACTACGAGTACACACTCGACGAAAAATACCTTGCCGAAGAGGCGTACCCGATAATGCGTGAATCGGCTCTGTTTTACCTTGACCTTCTTACCGACAGAGGCGACGGAAAGCTCTCGGTTGTTCCGTCAACCTCGCCCGAGAATGTGTTCATTTACGGCGACGGCAAAAAAGCGGCGGTCGCAAAGTATACGGCTATGTCCGATTCCATAGCATACGACCTCTTTAAAAACTGTCTCAGCGCCGCAAAGGTTCTCGGAATATCGGACGGCTTCACGGACGAGGTCGAAACCGCGATAGGCAAAATGTCGCCGCTTGCGACAGGCTCTGACGGACGTCTTCTCGAATGGAACGAGGAGTTCGGAGAAACCGATGTAACGCACCGTCACCTGTCGCACCTTTACGCACTCCACCCGGCGCGGCTCATCACTACGGACGGTACTCCCGAGCTTGCCGAAGCCTGCCGCAAGGTAATGGCGCGCCGAGGCGATAACGGCACAGGCTGGAGCCTTGCGTGGAAGATAAACTTCGCGGCGAGACTCGGCGAGGGCGACCATGCGTTAAAGCTTCTCAAAATGCAGCTCAATCCCGTTTTACCCGAGGTTGACTCATGGCAGCGTCCCGGCGGCACGTATCCAAATCTTTTCGACGCACATCCGCCGTTTCAGATTGACGGCAATTTCGGTGCGGCAAGCGGCATTCTCGAAATGCTCGCAGGCTACGACAAAAACGGCGAGGTCGCACTTCTCCCGGCGCTTCCCTCCGAGTGGAAAAGCGGCAGACTTGAGGGCGTTCGCCTTCGCGGCGGCAAAATACTCAATATGGAGTGGGAAAACGGAGAGGTGAAAAGCTGCGATTTCCGGTAATTGACGATTGACAATTACTGTTTAATGCTGAATTCATAATGCATAATGCATAATTGACGTTGAAAAGCTTCGCTTTTCTTCAACATTATACGGCGCTAAATTTGAGCTTGTGCGGCAAAGGAATAGCG
>CAKSUT010000021.1 GCA_934502885.1 uncultured Eubacteriales bacterium
TTTTGTATGTATGATAAATCTAAACAGTATTTTAGCAACATTTCCTGAGTGGGGGCAGAAAGTGCCCCCACTTTCACCATTTGGGGGCGAAAAGCGCCACCATAGCAAAGTGTGTATATCGACTGTTTCCCAAATACTTCAACAGTTAAGACCTCGGTTTTGCTGCCACAAAATAGACAGATTTACGCTGTGAATTCAGATTTTTGGTAAGCGTGGACTTGTTTCCGCTTTGATAGGATATGTTTCCGGGAACGGGCAGGCTTTCTAACATCAATCAGGAAGCATCGTGCCATGTGGAGACTATAGTGCTGCTGCAAAACCGAAATATGCAGAAATCCTTGATTTTAAGCACTTTGTGAAGCATACGGTCTTTAATTCGGAGGGCGATAAATTCCGAAATAAAGAGGTAAAAAATTACGTCGTCGTAAAAGCAGTAATCGATATGGTGTGTGGGAACACAATAAAACCAAAGATCAACGGATGTGAAAAACGGTTCTCCTTGTCTTTGACTGACGCACTGTGTTTCTCCCCGAAAAATTCCGAAAAATTTACTTGTTTACGGTTTAAAATGTGACGTAAATGTAATATAATATCAGGAAAAGGTGAAACTGCGAAACAGAGGTACGGCATGGTGAACGGTACGGAAAACAGAGAATACAAAATATTGATACTTGCGATAGTGAACGACTTTCCCGGCGCGGTCGAGTACGGCGAGGCGGTCGAGATACTGTCGCGGGCAATGAGAATGCCGATTATGGAGCTTACCGACTACATTATATCCCTTGAAGATGCAAGGCTTTTGCGGCGCTACCCTCGCGGAGACAAAATGTGCCTCGGCGTGACGAACTACGGTCAGGGCGCGGCTATGGACGCTCTGCCGAGCATTCGCTACATTGATGTTGACGCCGTAATGGAGCGTGCGCGCTACGAGTACGACCGTGTCGTGAACGGAATCTCGTACTCGGTCGAGCTTGTCCCCTCCGAGGAGGACGGCGGATGTGTCGTCGATTACATCTGCAAGAGCCGTGGAAAACTTCGCTGTCGCGTGTCGGTGTTCTACAGTTCGTTTGCGCATGCCGACGCCGCTCTCAAGCGCATTGAGGACGACCCCGTCTACTTCCGCAGGTATATTTCGATGTACCTGGATAGGGAGAGGTGAAAAGCTTCGCTTTTCAAAAATTGAAAATGGAGAATGGAAAATGGAGAATTGGTGTGGAAAAACGCTGAAGCGTTTTTCTTCATTAAATTATGTAGTGCTTACCGATTGTTGCGGTTCTGCGGTGCGGTATACATAACTTTACCTCGGTTCATGCGGAACAGAGCATATATGCTCGTCAAGCCCGTTCCCTACGGCACACCAAGGAGAAAGTGCCAACCCCAAACGTCGCACTCTCCAAAAAGACCATCTTCGCAAAAATGAAATTGTCGAGCTTTGCGAGGCGTTTCATTGCGAACGGTGTTTCCCACAAATTACTGTCCCCACAGAGCCTGATGCGAAAAAAATCACGACCCGACGCTTGAATATATGGCGTCGGGTCGCCGTACTGTATTCGATTAGATGAGTCTTTCCTCACTTCACGACGGAGTCGTTGACGATGTCGTGCGGTATTTCTCGAATTATAGTGCTAAATTGACAGCCCCTCAGGCGGTTTCACCGCCAGCTCCCCTTACACAGGGGAGCCTCGGTAGCTCCGCTACCTCCATTGCTACACCCATAAGAAACTACTTTGTTTTAAAGTTCTTTTGGCGAAAGCAACTTTGTTGCGTCGCACGTTTCTTTCAAGAAAAGAAGCCGTCGGAGACCTCCCGTAAGCTCTCGCCCGTCGGAGACGCCCCTGCGGCGAGCGGCTCTCGTAAAGCCCCCGTAAGCCCTCATCAGAACATAGAGATTTGGTTTGTTTCGGAGAGGGTATCGAGGACGCCGTTGGCACGGAGGATATCGAGTACGCCTCGTGAGAGCTGGGCACGGGTGCGCAGGTCCTCGACCGAGAGGAACCTGCCGTTTGCGGCAGTGTCCTCTATGCTCTGCGCCGCAACGTCGCCAAGACCTCCGAGGGAGGAGAACGGCATACGTATCGCTCCGTCCTCAGGGAGAAAAGCAAACGCCTTTGAACGGTAAAGGTCAACCGGCAGGAACTGTATCTTTCTTGCACACGCTTCGTTTACAAGCTGGAGAGTCGATAAAAGCTCCGCCTCCTTCTGCGACGCGTCGCGTCCTTTTTCCTCTATCTCTTTCATCGTCTGCTCGATGAACTTCTTGCCCTTGCCCACTATCTCCGCGTCAAAGCCGCCGGGCGCTACCGTGAGAAACGCCGAGTAAAACTCAAGCGGCATGTGTACCTTCATCCACCCAAGCCTCAGCGACGATATTACGTATGCCGCCGCATGAGCCTTCGGGAACATATACTTTATCTTCTTGCACGAGTCTATGTACCACTGCGGCACATCGTGCGCAAGCATAGCCTCTTCGTATTCCGGCTTCAGTCCCCGTCCCTTTCGCACGTCCTCCATTATCTTGAATGACATACTTCTGTCGAGGTTGTGGTAAATGAGGTAAACCATGATGCTGTCTCTCGTTCCGATAACGTCGGATATCGTGCAGACGCCGTTCTTGATAAGCTCTTGGGCGTTGCCGAGCCATACGTCCGTGCCGTGGGAAAGTCCCGATATCTGCAAAAGGTCGGTGAAATTCTTCGGCTTCGAGTCAACAAGCATCTGACGCACAAACTTCGTGCCGAACTCCGGCAGTCCGAACGTGCCGACCTCGCTCCCTATGTCCTCAGGCTTTACGCCGAGCGACTTCGTCGAGAGAAACAGCTCCATTACGTCCGGGTCGGAAAGCGGTATGTCGAGAATGTTCAGCTTGCCGTATTTCTCCATCATGCGGTATTTCGTCGGCACATCGTGTCCGAGAAGGTCAAGCTTAAGTATCGTGTCGTGCAGATACTCAAACGCAAAGTGCGTCGTCACCGTGCCGCTCTTTACATCGTCCGCAGGGTGCTGTACCGGCGTGAAATCGTATACCGAATATTCCTTCGGCACAACTATGATTCCGCCCGGGTGCTGTCCCGTCGTTCTCTTGACGCCCTCGCAGCCCTTGGACAGCCTCGTCTCTTCCGCCTTGTTGAGTACTATTCCCTTTTCCTCACAGTACTTTTTTACGAAGCCGTATGCCGTTTTTTCCGCAAGCGTACCGAGAGTTCCGGCGCGGAAAACGTGTCCCTCTCCGAAAAGCACCTCCGTGTACTTGTGCGCTTCGCCCTGAACATCGCCCGAAAAGTTGAGGTCGATATCGGGGGACTTGTCGCCGTTGAAGCCGAGAAAGGTCTCGAAAGGTATGTCGTGACCGTCGTGCTTCATCGGTATGCCGCAGTTCGGACAGCTCTTCTCCGGAAGGTCAAAGCCCGAGCCGACCGAACCGTCGTTTATAAACTCGGAGTGCTTGCACTTTTCACAGAGATAGTGCGGCGGCAGAGGATTTACCTCCGTGATACCTCCCATCGTCGCCGCAAAGGACGAGCCGACCGAGCCTCTCGAGCCGACCTGATATCCTCTGTCCTCACTGAACTTTATAAGTCTTCTCGCTATGACGTAAAGCGGCGCAAAGCCGTTCTTTATAATCGAGGTAAGCTCCTTTTTGAGACGTTCCTCAACTATCGTCGGAAGCGGATCGCCGTACATACTCTTCGCCTTTGTGTAGCAGTCGTGCGACAGCTCCTCCTCCGCGCCCTCCATACTCGGCGGATAGTTGCCCTTGGGTATCGGACGCACCTCTTCTATCATGTCGGCAATGAGCCGTGTATTGGTCACGACAACCTCGTATGCCTTCTCCTCGCCGAGGTACGCAAACTCTTCGAGCATTTCCTCGGTTGTGCGCATATAAAGCGGAATGTGCTTATCGGCGTCGGGCATCTTCTTCGCCGCAAGGAGTATCTGACGGTATATCTCGTCCTCGGGATTTATGAAGTGTACGTCGCCCGTTGCAACGACAGGCTTTCCCAGCTCCTCGCCGAGAGAAATTATCTTGCGGTTTATGTCGTGAAGAGCCTCGTTGTCCGCAAGCGTGCCGTCCGCAATGAGAAAGGCGTTGTTGCCGTCGGGCTGAATTTCAAGGTAGTCGTAGTACGACGCTATCTCTTTTACCTCGCTCTCCGGCTTTCCCTCGAGTATTGCACGGAAAAGCTCACCCGCCTCGCAGGCAGAGCCGAGTATAAGTCCCTCTCGGTACTGCGTGAGTACGGTTTTCGGGATTCTCGGGAAACGCTGATAAAAGTCAAGATACGACTGCGACACCATGCGGTAGAGGTTTTTGAGCCCCACAAGGTTCTTTACAAGAATTATCTGGTGAAAGGTCGGAAGCTTTTTCGGGTCGGTCTTCTGCGCCATTACTCCCACTGTCTCGGACACCGAGAAAAGTCCCTCGGAGGCAAGCTTCTCAATCATTTTGCCGAATATGAGCGCAAGCATATGAGCGTCGTCGCTTGCTCTGTGGTGGTTGAAGTCTCCGAGGTCGAAGTACCTTGCGACAGCGTCAAGCTTATGACTCTTGAGGTCGGCGTTTACGTAGCGCGACACCGCAACAGTGTCGATGTAGGTCGGAGAAAACGGAATGTGAAGCTTCTCGGCAAAGTTCCGCAGAAAGCCCACGTCGAACGACGCATTGTGCGCCACGAGTATCGCATCCTTTGCGTATTCGAGAAACATCGGGAGCGCTTTGTCTATCGTCGGCGCATCCTTTACCATGTCGTCGGTGATTCCCGTTATCTCGGTTATCTTCTCGGGTATCGGCGTCTCGGGATTGACAAAGGTGTTGAACGTGTCGTAAATCCTGCCGCCGCGGTACTTCACAGCGCCTATTTCCGTAATGCCGCAGGTGCGTATGGAGGTTCCCGTCGTTTCAAGGTCGAACACAACAAACTCGCTCTCGGCGAACGAAGCGTCCTTTTCGCCGTAAACGGCACGCGCAGTGTCGTCCACAAAATACGCCTCGATACCGTATATTACCTTGACGTCGCCCATCTTCTCGGCGGCAAGCATCGTCTGCGGAAACGCCTGGAGATTTCCGTGGTCGGTTATCGCAACCGCCGGCTGTCCCCACGCCTTGACCTGCTTTATTATGTCCTTCGGCTCGCCCGTCGCGTCCATCGACGACATATTCGTGTGAAGATGAAGCTCGACTCTTTTTTCGGGAGCGTTGTCCTTGCGGACTATTTTCTTTACCTCCGCTATGGCGTTGGGTCTCACGACCACGCAGCTGTCGTAATCGTCGTAAGCCGCCTTGCCTGAGAGAGCGACGCACATTCCGTCGGCGAGCTTTGAGTATTCCCCGTCCTGCTCAATGTCGTATATGCTCTTGACGACGGCGGAGGAGTCCTTGTCGGTAATGAAAAACGTGAGAAGATACTTCTTTCCGCTCTTCAAGAGCTTCTTTTCGAGGCAGAACACCTCTCCGCACACCGTGAATTTATTTGAGCCGTCCTTTATCTCGCGTATCGGTATAACGTTGAAATTCTTTATTGCGCCGTGAATGGGTTCGGGTTCGTTTACGTCGAATTTCATTCTTCCCGACGTCACAATGCCCTCGTCGAAGTTACATTCTGCGGACGTCGCCTCCGATGAAAGAGAGTTCATCTGCTCCGTGCGCTCCTCCTGCCCGGACTCACCGCCGCGGCTGTTGTCAGCCGAATGACGCTCACTCTCCGGTGGCGGAGGAATGTACGTAATCGGGGGGGGAGTCGGAGCCATGGCGGCATATTCCTCGTAGGCGATGGAGGTTTTCCCTGAGAAGGTGACGGTGTGCTTCTCGCCGAAGCGGTCGAAGATTATCTGCGAGAGCTTTTCGCCGCAGCCTGCCGCCGACAAAAGGGAGAGTCCGCCGTTGCAAAGCTTTATGTCGATGTCGGCGTTCTCCGCGCCCTCGGCACTGCCGAGACTCACGCTTGCGACCTCGTCGAAGGTGTCCGACGAAACGATGCTTACGCTGTCACCGCCGTCGCCGACTGCCGCAAAGGAGACCTCCGCCCCTGCAAAGAAGCCGTTGCCGAACACGCTGTCACGCTTGAAGTACGAGAGTACATCGCCCATTTTGTCGAGGGTGAAGTGTATACCGGCGTCGGCGTAGGACGGACGTATTCTCACACCTGCGCATTCGTGAGCGGCGGCAATGGCGTTTTCTATCTCGCAGAGCTTGGAGTAAGGAACGTATTCCGAGAACTTCACCGTCATATCGACAAGGCGGCGTTCTTTGTCAACGCGCACCGAAAAATCGGTTATGCCGCCGATTACCGCACGCTCATCCGGAGTAGGCGTGTACTTTTTGAATTTGCGCAGAAAAAGCTCGCTCATGATATGTATCCTTTTTCTTTCAGCACCGAGATTATTTTTTCGACGTTTTGCTCGGAGGTCGCACCTCGGCAGTCAACCGTCACGTCGGCGTATTTTTCGTAGTACGGCATACGCTCACGGTAAAGGTCAAGAAGCGTCTCGCCTTCGCCGAACGCGATGCCTCTGGTTTTCATATTCTTGATGCGGCGTTTTACGGCGTCATACGGGAGCGACAGGTACACGACCGTGCCGTTCTTTTTAAGGTGAGCCATCGACTCCCCGCGAAGCACCGCGCTTCCGCCGGTTGCGACGACCGTGCCGTCGTAGTCGGTGGAGAGAATAGAGTCGCGCTCGATGTCGAGAAATTTTTCTTTGCCGTATTTCTCAACTATATTGTAAAGCTTCATTGACGAAAGTCTCTGTATAACGAGGTCGGTGTCTTCAAAGCTCATGCCGAGAGCCTTTGCGATAAGCACGCCGAGCGTACTCTTGCCGCTGCCCGGCATACCGATAAGAATGATGTTTTTCATAGTGCCTCCGATGGGTGAAAAGCAAAGCTTTTCAAGTGAAAAAAGAAGAGTGAAAAGTGAAGAGAAGGGGTTGAAAAGCTTCGCTTTTCTTCAATAATTTCAGTGGTGCAAAATTGAGGTAGTGCGGTGACGGGAGACTGATTTTGCGATAATAAAGTCGTTCCTTCGGAACGAGAGAAGTGCATTGCTTTGCAAAGCCGTGATGTTTGTGCTTCGCACAAGTTGCAGTGGAAAAACGCTGAAGCGTTTTTCTATAATTTCTGCGTAATCAGACTCCAAGCGACTGTACAATATGATTATAATAAACCATAGTTAATTTTTCAACACAATTTTATAAAGGATTAGAAAATGTGGGGGAGTGCTTTTAAACGCTCTCTTTTATTGAAGAAATCGGCGAGAAAAACAGTCTTGTGACCGAAGAAGTCGAGCTTTTATAACCGGGAAAGACTTGCTGTCAAATACGGAATCGGCAGAAGCAATGTGAAATATATGCGTCCGGCAGTGTGAGAGGGCGATTAAATTCGCCCTGCTCGATTCAGCATTTGATTCCTGTATTCGGTTGGGGTCATATCGGTTGCTTTTTTAAATACTCGGCAAAAATACTGAGCAGTTAAAAAACCACATTGCAATGCACACTCATTTAAATTAAAAAAATCATAGCAGAGAAGCTGTTTTGCTTTTTTAATCCGCACTGAGATGAGGTATTGAACAGGCGATAAATTATATTTTTGTCCGAAAAGCTTTCGGAAATAAACCTCGCTCATTCCGGCCTGCTTTGCAAGCGCTGAGATACTAAGCGTTCTGTCTGAAAAATGTGTATCGATATACTCTTTTGCTTTGAAAATCCTGCTTTCCGCCGAATGATTCAGATAACATTTTTCAGCAGTTGACAAAATCAATCCGTAAATATCATATATTAAAGACATACATTTTGAAAATGAGGTTTTTGAAAACATATTGTAGGAATTTACAAGCTTTATAAAGCGATTTTCCGCATCGGAGCTGTCCTGCGGTGTGTATTTTTTGCTTTCTCTGACAATGTTGTCATCAAGTTCAAAATCGCAGAATATAAAGCGATAAGTTTTTGTGTGAACCTGCATTGTATAAGCGGAGTTGTGCGCAAGATACAATATATCGCCCTTATTAACCGTGGTTTCATACATATCGGCAAAATTATAAGTGCAGCTGCCCGAGAGAATGTACACAAACGCATGGCTGTGTCTGCCGTTGGTATACAGCTTGTTTGTGCAGTTAGTTATTTCCGATTTTACAACACATATCAGTTTTTTAAGGTAAAAATTTCCTGACTCAATATTTATTTTCATATTCGTTCCGCCTTTGATATTTTCTATAATTATAACACAAAGTGTAATACAAGTCAATTTTTGCGCAGATTATGTTTCGAAAAATATAATTTTATCGTTTTTACAGTATTTACACGCCTGCACAAATGCAGTATAATAATATTGTAAAATATTCTGTATGAAGGGATGAGAATTTATGACATTGAATAGAGAAAAATTAATTGAATATGCTTTTCGCAATGTTGATATCGGCGACGATTGCGACGTTCTTGAAGCGGATTGTAAAAATATTGTTTTTTTATTTGATAACTGCGAAATTACAATTCCAAAAGAAAACCGTTTTTTTGTCAACGTGGACTGTGACGGAATACAAAGGATGGTATTGTATAGAAGGGCGAAGCAATACGACGAGGAGCTTGCCGAAAACGGACTTTCCGTCGGTAACGAAACCTTTGCATATACCGGAACCTACGATTTCGGTCATACTTCAACAGAATGGGAAAGTGTGATTTCTCTCGGTATTTCGGGTTTGAGAAAAAGAATATCCGAATATTCAAAAAAAGCAGAAAGTGATAAGAAAAAGCAAAGGTTCTACAGCGAAATATTGAAGGTTTACGATGCTGCCTTGCGCTTTATGAAAAGGGCTTCGGAAGAAGCAAAAAAATGCGGCAAAAAACAGATGGCTGAGGGAATTGCAAATCTGACGGAAAATGCTCCGCAAAATTTATTTGAAGCAATGCAGACCAGTATAATTTATTATGTTATGCAGCAAATGTTTGACGGCACGAATCTGCGTACCTTGGGCAGACTTGATTCTCTGTTTTATCCTTATTATCGCAAGGAAAGCAAGGAAACCGCAAAAGAGCTGGTTGCCGCTTATTTTAAAGAAATAGATATGCTTGGTGCGGAGTCAAATATTCCCTTTGCAATCGGCGGGACGGATAAAGACGGAAAAAGCATGTTAAACGAGCTTTCATATGTTTTTTTGGAGCTGTACAAGACTGCCGGAACGAGCAACACAAAATTTCATATTCTTTATGAAGATAATACTCCGGATGATTTTACGGAAAGTGCGTTTAAGGGCATTCGCAACGGAAACAACAGCATAGTGTTTATGTCCGATAAAAAAATTATAGAATCTCTCGAAAGACTCCGGGAGGAGCATGATAAAGCGGTAAATTATCATGTAGTAGGCTGCTATGAATGCGGCGGCGAGGGAGAATTAACCTGCTCCTGCAACGCACGGGTAAATATACCGATGGCGCTGGAATTTGTGCTTAATAACGGGAGAACATTTCTCGGAGAAAAGCAAGCCGGGCTTGAAAATGACGGCTCGTTTGAAACCTTTGACGAACTGTATAACGAATTTAAGCGGCAGCTCTGTTATATGTGCAAATGTGCGATGAAAATGACCGATTTGTGTGAAATGCACTACAGTCGGGTTCATTCGGCGCCGATTTTGTCGGGAGCATATACATCTTCATTGGAAAAGGGCGGAGATTTGTACTGCGATTATACCGCATTATACAACAATTCCTCCGTTAACGGACTCGGACTTGCAACTGCTGCGGATTCTCTTATTGCAATAAAAAAGCTTGTATATGATGATAAAGCTATTACTCTTGAAAAATTAACGGAAATATTAAAAAGCAATTGGGAAAATCAGAAACCGCTTCGTTTGATGATAAAAAATAAGTTCCCGAAATTCGGCTTGAATGATGAAAATGTCAATAAAATCGTTAAGGACATAGTTGATGTAATGTACGAGGCGATAGGTGGAAAGCCGAATTTAAAGGGCGGTGTATACAGGCTCGGCTTGTTTTCAATCGATTGGCGATGGGAATTCGGAGAAAAAACAGGCGCCTCTGCGGACGGAAGGCTTGCCGGTGAAACACTTTCACAAAACACAAGCGCAAGCTTCGGTGCGGATAAAGACGGGGCAACTGCTCATTTGCTTTCAGTTGCCGCAATTGACGCATCTGAAACACCGAACGGAGCAATTGTTGACATTGACCTTCATTCGTCAGCGGTAAAAGGAAAAAACGGAATAAAAGCAATGGTGTCGACATTAAAAACATACTTCGGTTTAGGCGGTTTTGCGGTGCATTACAATGTTCTTGATACGGAAGTGTTGAAGGATGCAAGGTTGAAGCCTGAGAAATATCCGAATTTGCAGGTGCGGCTTTGCGGATGGAATGTTTTGTTTTCCTCTTTGAGCGAAAAAGAAAAAGATGAATTTATAGCGAGGTCAATTAAATGAAAGGTTTGATTTCAGGTATAAAACGCATGGAAATACATGATGGCGATGGACTCAGAACCACCGTTTTCTTTAAGGGATGTCCGTTAAAATGTATTTGGTGTCACAATCCCGAAAGCATTTCATTTGAAAAGCAGATTGCTTTTTTTCAAGAAAAATGTATATCATGCAATACATGCAAAGGCAAAAGGACATCGGAGACGGTCAAAGCCTGTCCGACAGAAGCACTTGTTGAGTATGGTGATGAATACGAAGATGCTTCGCTTGTAAAAGAACTTATCAAGGATAAAATGTTTTTTGACAAAAGCGGAGGCGGAGTTACCTTGTCCGGCGGCGAGTGTTTAGCCCAACCGGAATTTGCAACAGCGATAGCGAAAAAATTATACGAAAACAAAATAAGTGTTTATATAGATACTTGTGGTTTTGTAAATCGTGATGCTTTGAAGAATATTATTCCATATACAGATACATTTTTGTATGATATAAAGGCTATTGATCCCGAAGTGCATAAAAGATGTACCGGATACGATAATTCGGTAATACTGAATAATCTTCGGTTTCTTTCTGAAAATAACTGCAAAATAGAAATACGCTGTCCGCTTGTTATGGGATATAATGATAAGGAATGTGATAAAATCGGAAAATTTTTAATGAATTTAAAGGGAATAACAAAGGTAAAGCTTTTGCAATATCATAATTTTGCAGCTTCAAGATATAAAGCGCTTAATATGGCGAACACTCTTCCGGATACAAAAACCACCTGTGAAGATGTGCAATGCGCTGTAGATATTTTGAAAAAATACACTCCGGATGTGGTGAACGGCATTACGGAGGATTAAAAATATTGTCAAATTGTGTTTGTCGGACTTTTGTGCGTCAAGGGTATGTACTGCGTACAAAACAATGTATAGCTGCGACGAAGGTGCGGAAATGCGGATAAGCTGAAGACTTATCCGTGTTTTCGCACCCTTTTGCTCTTGCGCCGCAATGACGTTTTGTAAGAAAGCAAAGAAGAATCCTTTTTTGTGAACCGGTCAAAGCCTCTGTATCCGCAAGCATTACGGGTCAGGGCTTAATTTTGCTTTCCTGCGCACCTAACATTATCATGCTTGAATTGCAAAGGTGTTTTTCCCGTTATGCTCTTAAAGGTACGTATGAAATTTGAGCAATCGTCGAATCCGGAAGAAAAGCAGGCGTCTGTTACACCGAAGCCCTGATTAAGCAAAGTTTCCGCATTGCCGATTCGCACATCAATTATATGATTATATATTGTTTTGCCCGTATATTGCTTGAATATCCGCGCCAGATATGTAACGGAGCAGCCGGCATTTTTTGCAAGTGAGCTTAGCGACAGCTTTTCTCTGTAGTTTTCGGATATGAACAAAAGCGTTTTCGTAACATATTCCGGCATATTTATTATTTGCGGATTCTTCTTCTGCTTCTCATAATTCTCAGAGCATAGGATAATAATTTGCAGTATCAGAGAAAATAATTTGACATTATCTGCCTGATGCTCCGCGCAGAGTATATTGACAGCCTTTTTTGCAATGTCAATTACGGTTTTTTGAGTATCTGCGTCAAATACAATATAATTTATCCGATCCTCCGCTCTGTCCTCAAAGAATGACATAAGCTCCAAATCACCGAAAACCTTTTTGAAAAAATCCAAAGGAATGTAAAAATCAATAAAGCTGTGTACACCGGCACGAAGAAATCTGCCGAAATGTATCTCATCGGGGCGGAAAAACAATATATTATTCTTTCCGGCATCTATAACGGCGTTTTTTGTCACAGCGGCCAAGCCGTCGCTCAAAAGTATACTTATTTTATATTTATTGTATATTCTTATTTCGGAGTCCTCTGCGGTATATTCTTTGACGGAATATACTGCGGAAAGATCTTCCGCAAGGTTGGGAAATTCGAGGTTTCTTTGTACAAACATATATTCATGTTCCTTTATTCAAGTTTAAGATATTCATATTTTTTGTGTTATAATTACATAGCGCCGCGCATTGGTGAGTGTTATAATATAATTATACTACAGTTAGCATTAAATTGCAAGTGGGTATAACGAAATTGTAAAAAGTAAATTTTATGTGTATGAAATATTAAAAGGAGGATTTTATTATGTATCTGCCGAAAAGAACGCAAAGAGTTGAAGAGCTGAGAGAATATTATCTGAACAACTCAAAGATGTCGATTGATAAGAATTTAGTATGTTGGAAATGTCACCGTTCGCTTATGTTATATGTTGAGGGCTGGGAAAAGAACGCATATAACACGGATACGGCAAGAATGCGCCGTTCCGCCGCAGAGGCATATATGCTGGAGCATACCAAGCCTGTCATTATACCGGGCGAGCTTATTGTGGGTCAGCCTGATTTTGAAGATTTTTCCGCAGATGAACAGGTTCGGTATGAGCAATGCATAAAATCCGAAAACATGATGCCTGTAAAAAGAGGAAGATTGGATCATCTTGCACTTGACTATCAGCTTCTGCTTGACAGGGGAATCACCGGCATAATTGCAATGCTTGATGAGGAAATATCAAAGCTTGATTTATTTGACGGAAGGAATACCGAGCGTTATGAATTTCTGCAATGCTGCAAGACAGAGCTTAACGGTCTTTTAAAAATGTGTGATTCTTATGCACATAAGGCTAAAATGCTTGCAGACAGTGCAGAGGGCGAGAAAAAACGGGAGTATTCGGAGCTGTACGAAGTATTGAAGCAGGTTCCGGCGCATGCGGCACGGACATTTCGGGAAGCATTGCAGAGTATACATATGTTTACATGGAGTTTATACGGGATATATTCGTTCGGTAAGCCTGATGTTTATCTTTTGCCGTATTATAGGAACGATATAGAGAAAAAAATACTGACTCCGGATTCCGCACAGGAGCTGATTGACTGTTTCTTTCTGCAAAGCATACCAAACATGAGCTCATGGGCTGCCGAGGGTCTTATGCTCGGAGGACGCGACGAAAACGGCAATGCAGTCGAAAACGAGCTTACATGGCATTTTCTCACAGCCATTGAGCATACGCATCTTCCCGATCCGAACATCGGATTTTGCGTGACGGACGAAACAAGCGAAGAAATATTACTGTATGCCGCAAAGCTGATAACGGACGGACATTGCCAGCCGCAGATATGGAACAGCGACGAAGTAACCCGTTCCATGCTGAAAAACGGTTTTGATGAAAAAGCGGCTAATATGTTCACTCTGTCAACTTGTGTTGAAACAACTCCGATAGGCTGCTCGGGAATATCCATAACAAGTCCGTATATTAATCTGCTTCAGATATTCTTAAATTCATTTCAAAAGTGCGATGATTCATACAGCTACGAAATGATATTTGAAAATTTCAGACATGAGTTTGAAAAATGTGCCGAAAGAATGGTTTTGCAGGAAAACCTTTGGCAGCTTGAGCGGGGCAGAAACAGCTCCGACCCGATGAGAATATCTGTTTTGATTCACGACTGCATTGAAAGGGGAAAATCAAATGATTGCGGCGGCGCAAAATACAATATGCTGGAGCCGGACATTCTCGGCATGCAAAATGTGACAGAAAGCCTTAATGTGATAAAAAAGCTTGTTTTCAACGAAAAATTTATTACGGTAAACAAATTAAAAAAGGCTTTGGAGGATAATTACGAGGGACATAAGGAACTGCTTCTGCAAATCAGAAATAAAGTACCGCACTTCGGAACGTGTGATGCCGAATCAAATACAATATCAAAAAGCGTTGCGGATATGGTTCTCGACACCTTTAAACCTATGACTACGGTCAGAGGTGCAAAAATCATACCGGGTGCATTTTCATACAGAGAGCATGAGATTCATGGAAAGAAAACACCGGCTTCACCTGACGGCAGAACCTTCGGTATGCCGCTGAACGACGGCAGCTGCCCGGTGCAGGGATATGACAGTCTGGGACCTACTTTGTCTATTGCGTCAACAGTTGCATGGGAACCGTCAAGATTTCTCGGCGGAACATCAGTTAATGTAAAAATCAATAAAGGAATCGAACCCGAAAAAATTGCTGCATTGATAAAGGGATATTTGAAAACGCACGGTTCACAGCTGCAATTTAATATTGTCGATACCGAAACATTGCTGGAAGCGCAAAAAAATCCCGACCGGTATAAGGATTTGCTTGTAAGAATCGGCGGTTACAGTGACTTTTTTGTTACAATCCCCAAAAGCTTGCAGGACGAAATAATATCGAGAAGTGTCTATCAAACTATATAAAGATAAGAAGCTCTTGAATAAAATCAACGAATGAATTATATCTTTCGATGGCAAAAGAAGGTTGTTTATAATGTTAAAAACCGCCGGTATATTTAATATACAGCATTTTTCCGTGAATGATGGTCCGGGAATACGTACGGTTGTGTTTTTTAAAGGGTGTCCGTTAAACTGCGCATGGTGTCATAATCCGGAAAGTAAAGCTTCTAAAAGAGAGCTTTCGTTTTTGAGCGAAAAATGCGTGTTATGTAAAAAATGCGCCGCTGTCTGCTCTTGCGGCGTACACAAATTTGAGAACGACTTGCATTGTATTTACAGAGAAAAATGCGTTATGTGCGGAAAATGCGTTGAAATCTGCAAAACGTCCGCATTGGAAATTATAGGAAATGAGTATACTTATGAAGAAATAATGACCGATATAGCCAAAGACGATATGTTTTTCGGCAATGACGGCGGTGTGACATTTTCCGGCGGTGAACCGTTCCTGCAGTTTGAGGCTCTGTATGAGCTTTTGAAAATGTGCAAAAGAAAAGAGTATACGGTATGTATCGAAACCTCGGGATACACTTCGGAAGAAAAAATAGTCAAAGCAGCCGAATATACCGATTTCTTTTTGTTTGACTGCAAGGAAACCGATGAAAAAAAACATCTTAAATATGTCGGGGTTAAAAATGATTTGATACTTTCAAATCTTGAAGCCTTAAACAGAATAGGTGCGGCGGTAATTTTACGCTGCCCGATTATTCCCGGTGTAAATGACAGACAGGAGCATTTTGAAAATATTGCAAGGCTTTCCGATAAATATGCCTGTGTAAAATCAGTGGAGTTTATGCCATATCACCCGCTGGGGCTTCAAAAATCCATACAAATCGGAAAAACAGCGGCATTTGGCGGCAAAGCTTTTATGGACAGAAAAATAATCGAAGCCTATTGTGAGAGTGTAAAGGATAAAACGGCGGTGCCTGTCAAAATAAACTAAAGGGAACAAAGGCTGCGGACAGACTTTTTTGCGCCGAAAACGGCACGGACTGAGGTGCTGTCGGATAAGAACTCTCTCAAAGGTGTAGCATGACAGTAAAGAAAATGCCTGAGGTGCTGTCGATGAGCCAGCTCCCCTTACTGAGTTGGCTTTGCCAACGCTAGACTCCCTGCTCCTACAGAGCGTTTGTGCGCCCCAAAAATCACGCACCACCCAAGAGCCTCATCTTCGTAAAATTTTATCGTGTGCGAAGTGTGCTGAGCACGCAATAAATTTTGCGAACGGGAGAAGTTCGGATACATTCCCCACAGAGCCTGATGCTACAAAAATCTAAGTCGGTCGCTTGAATTTATGGCGACCGACTTTCGCACTGTATTCGATTAGATGAGTCCTACCTTATCTCGTTCGGGCGCTTGAATTTATGGCGCCCGAACGCGGTATCTCTCCAAACCATACAAAAAACTTCCCATTTCAAAACGCAGTTTTGAAATCGATAAAGTTCTTTGGTTACTTTCTTTCAAGAAAGTAACACATACTTAAGTTCTTTTGCTTCTTTTCTTTCAAGAAAAGAAGCCGTCGGAGACGCCCCTGCGGCGAGCAGCCTCCGTCATCCCCGTGACGTCAGCTCTTGCGGCATTGGCGCGCTTCGGCGAGGGCGGCCTCTGCGGAGAGACCGTCGGAGAGAAGGAAGGAGAAGTCGAACTCATGCGGACGAAGCTCGTAACGCTCCTCAGGCTCCGGACCGCACGACAGACTGCCCAGCCCTCTCATTTTGTAGTCTATGTAAAGGTGGTTGCAAACGTCGTACTCAAGCTCTGCGCGGTGCTTCGCCGACGTGAGAGCCTCGAGAGTGAAGTCGTGGCAGGAAAACGCAAACTCCGGCTCGCCTATAACCGACAGCGACTTTCCGCCGCCCGATACCGTCACAAACGCCGTGTTTTCGTGGCTTCCCGTCTCCTGCGGCTTGTCGTAAAGAAAATACGTGTCCGCTATGTCGCACGAGTAAAGCCCGAACCGCGCCGACTTCTTGAAATCCGCGTAGCTGTGACGGGGTCCTCTGCCGTACCACTCGGTGTTCCTCATTGCGCCGTCAAGCGTCAGGTGAAGTCCTATCCTCGGAAGCCTGTCCGGAAGCTTGCCGTATGGCTTGCCGTGTACACCGACAAGTATCTTTCCGTCGCCGTATACCGTGAAACGCACATCAAGCTCGAATCCGCACTGCTTTGTGTTCGGCAGAAGCTTTCCGTGAGAGGAAATTACCGCACACCCATCCTCCGACTCCGCTCCGACGCTCTCGGCAAAGTACCTCATCGTGTCAAGCTGCATATCGTTCCATATTCCGGCGTTGCGCTCGCTCCATGACCTCATGCCGAGTATGCCGTCGTTGTCGGTAGGCGCACGGTAAAGCTTGAAGTCGATAGGTGCGTCGATAATGACATTTCCGTCCTTTTCGTACCGGCAGAGCATTCCGGACTCAAACTCCGCTCTGAAGCCGACGCCGCTTACATATATCCGTCTGCCGTCGCTTTCGACGTTAGGTGCCGTCTTCGGCGCTTCATACTCCGTCCGCTCGTCGGCAAGAAGCTCAAATTCGTCGCAGCCGATGTTCGCGTCACCCTTGCGGTACTCAAGCTTTATCCTGTACTTCGCACCTGCCGCTCTCTCGGAGTCGGGAATGCTCTTGTCAATGTCAACAACGCCCCATTCGTGCGGACGAAGGTCTCCGAGACTTGCCTCGCCGCTCTTTATCGGAGTGAAATCGCGGTATATCGTCCACTTCGCCGTGCCTCCTGTCAGTGAGGTGAAATCATAGCTGTTGTATATCTTTATCTCGCCGTTTTCGTACTCCGTGTATACCGGCGCAAAGACTTCGCCAAGCTCGTACCACGAGGGCTTCGGCGTGCCGTCGGACAGAAGATAACCGTCGAGACAGAAATTCTTCCAGTTGGGTCGGTCGCCGAAATCGCCGCCGTAGAGATAGTTGACCTTTCCGTCCGCCGTAACGGTGCGGAAGCCGTGGTTCTTGAGCTCCCACACAAAGCCGCCGGGATAATTGTCGAGGTGGTAGGCGTACCTCTGATACTCCGCAAGGAAGCCGGGACCGTTGCCCATGCTGTGACCGTACTCGATCTGCATATAAATCGGCAGATGCTTCGTGTACTTTAAAAGTCCCTCTTCGGAGATGTAGCCGGAGCGTTTTATGTAGTCGTACTTGCGGCTCTCGCTCATGAGGTCGGCGTCGTCTTCATGCATATCGTGAATGGTGATTATCGTCGGGTCGAAATCTATGGCGTATTGCTGACAGCGCAGAATGTTGTCGCCCCTGCCGCACTCGTTGCCCATGGAGCGCATGAAAACGCAGACCTCGTTCTTGTTCTGCATGAGCATACTGTGGACTCTCGCAAGGTACGACGGATACCATTCCGGAAGCTTCGATATATATCCCTGGTCGCCGGACACGCCGCAACCGTGAGTTTCAAGGTCGGCTTCGTCCATGACGTAAAGTCCTATCTCGGAGCATATCTCGTAGAAAGCCGGGTTATTGGTGTAGTGACTGCACCGCACGGCGTTTATGTTGTTCGCCTTTATCATGCGAAGCTCCTTTTCGATAAGAGCAACGCTTATCGCACGGCCGTTTTCGCAGTCGTATTCGTGGCGGTTTATTCCTTTTATATATACGGGACTGCCGTTGACGAGAACCTTGCCGTCCTTCACCTCGGAGGAAAGTATGCCTATCTTCTTCGAGTGAATCTCAAGCACTTCGTCACCATGCTTTAAGGTAATCGTGAGCCGGTAGAGGTTCGGCTCTTCGCAGTTCCAGAGCTTGGGGTTTTCAAGGTCGAAGCGGCAGGACACCTTATCCGCAACGTCGAAGCTCTGCGTTTTTCCGTCGAGAGTGACCTCTGCCTTGCAGTCCTCGTAGCTTTCGCCGCAGAATTCGAGGTCGATGCCGAAGCCGTGCGCATCGTCGTTCACACGAAAGTCCCAAAGGCGGACGCTCTTGCCGTACAGGACGTACACGTCACGGAAAATTCCGCTTGCGAGAAGCATATCCTGATCCTCGAGGTAAGAGCCGTCGGAGTAGGTAAAGACCTTGACGGCAAGCGTGTTTTCACCGTCGTGCAGGTGCTTTGAGATGTCAAACTCCGACACAACTCTGCTGCCCTTTGAGAAGCCGACGTACTCGCCGTTGACCCAGACGTAAAAAGCGTTATCGACGCCGCCGAAGTGGAGAATTGCGTTCTCAAAGCCTTTCTTTGCGGTGAATGTGCGTCTGTAACAGCCGACGGGATTTTCACAGCAGACGAACGGCGGATTGAACGGGATGGGGTACTCGACGTTGGGGTATTTGAGCTTGCCGTAGCCTCTGAACTGCCACATTGACGGCACGTCTATCGTGTCCCATGCGCTGTCGTCGAAGTCGGGACGGTAGAAGTCGTCGCCGCAGTCGGTCTCCGACCAACGGAAACGGTAGTCGCCGCAAAGGCACTGCAAAAGTGCGGAGTCCTCTTTGTTTTTATAGTATACGCCCTCGGTGAGCGAGGGTATAAGGTTCGATCTTGCCGGGAGCTTGCCGACGGAGGGAGTTGAGGGATCTTCTATTTCGGGGTTCGCCGAAGCGTACTTTTTGCCGCACACCGTGAGCGGACGAGTGGAGCTGTAATTCATGTTGCACCTCTGTTTCATAATTTCTGTTCTTTGCAGAGATTATACCTTACGTTCCTAAAATTGTCAAGCGTTTTTGCGGCGTTTTGAAAATAAATATTTCTTTTTGATATAAAGATGGCAGAATGTGAGCGGCAGCGAAGCTCGACGAAGGGGCATGGCTGCGAGGGGCGTAGGGAACGAGGGCTTACGAGGGGTGTACGAGGGGTGTACGAGGGTGTACTTTTCTTGAAAGAAAAGTACCAAAAGAACTTTATCGATTTCAAAGCTAACGCTTTGAAATGGAAAGTTTTTGGTGTAATTTGGAGGAAATACCGAAGTCAGCGACCATAAATTCAAGTCGCTGACTTAGATGAGGCAGATTCATCTTGTCCGATGTCGGAGCGTTCAACCTCGACGAGGTCTCGGTCGAAGGTGAGGTTGGCATCAGGCTTTGTTGGGAATGTATCCGAACTTCTCCCGTTCACCGATTTCACGCCTCGCTCCGCTCGACAGCGAAATTCGGTGAAGAGAGCGTTTTGGGCGGTGCGTGATTGATGTTTGCACTTTCTCATGGGTACTGTTGGAGGCGACTCTGTCGCCGAGGCTCCCCTGTGTAAGGGGAGCTGTCAGCGTAGCTGACTGAGGGGCTGTTTAATTTTCTGCTATACCATTGAGAAAGTTCTTATCCGACAATCCCTCCGTCACGCCTACGGCGTGCCACCTCCATAGGTTGCTTTGCAACCGGCTACACTAAGGCAGGCACGGCGGCTTCGCCGCCTAAAAATATACCATTGAGAAAATACAAATTTCGCACAACCACAAACATCCATACCCTCAGCAAAAATCCGGCATTCCGTCCATGTTACAGCCTCAAAATCTGCACCATACAATTATTGAAGAAAAGCGAAGCTTTTCAACGTCAATTATGAATTATGAATTATGAATTATGAATTATGCATTATGAATTATGAATTCTGCCTTTCTTTTCCGTCATCGCACAGCCTCAACTCCGCACCATTTAAATATTGAAGAAAAACGCTTCAGCGTTTTTCGACATCAATTCTCCATTTTCCATTCTCAATTTTCAATTTTTGAAAAGCGAAGCTTTGTCCAAAGCTTCGCTTTTCTACCTCTTCTCTTCACTTTTCTCTCTTCTCTCTTCACTCGAAAGCTTTGCACTCAGCCGCAAACTGAAAAAAGCACCTGCACAAGCAGATGCTTTTTGGTGGGAGCGGGTGGATTCGGACCACCGAAGTCAGAGACAACAGATTTACAGTCTGCCCCCTTTGGCCGCTCGGGAACGCTCCCATATGGAGCTGGTGAACGGAGTCGAACCATCAACCTGCTGATTACAAATCAGCTGCTCTGCCATTGAGCCACACCAGCATTTTGTTCGAGACAAAGCTCGGTTTAAGGTAAGAGTCGAAAGAGAAGCTTTATCTCGTCTCGACGGATGATATTATACCACGCATAAGGGCAAATGTCAACACTTTTTTTGAGATTTCGATAACTTCGTTTATTGTGTGAATTTTGCGGTATATTGCGCCGCTTGTTTTGTTGCACTTTCACAAAAACTCATGCTGCCGCACCGCTCGACACAGATTTAATGTAATTTTAAGAAATATTTCATATGCGGTACTCTATTCTCAAGTATAATGATGGCATTATGAAAACGTATTCGCACGGAGTGAAAAAAACTGCGAAAGTTTTCTCGTTTATGCGAAACTTTTCCGTGCCAAATACGTCTAAAACACCAAGGTCAGAAAACTTCCGAAGGAGGGAGAAAGTGATTTCACAAAATCCAAATGCGGCCGAACGGCATCCGATAATCGATGTGCGCGATATACGCAAGGAATACCGCCTTGCCGACGACACGGTCGTTGCTCTCAAGCGCATAAACATGAAGGTATACCGAGGAGAAATATGCTGCATCTTCGGTACGTCGGGTTCGGGCAAGAGTACGCTCTTGAACCAGCTTGCCGGTCTCGAAAAGCCGACCTACGGCGAGGTGCTTATCGGCGGCGTATCGGTCACGAAAATGTCCGAGGAAGCTCTTGCCGCATTCAGGCAGAAGCACATAGGGTTCGTGTTCCAGTCATACAATCTTATGTCGTCGCTGACGGCGGTCGAGAACGTTGCAATGCCGCTGATGTTCAGGGGAGTGGCGAAGCCGGAGCGGACGAAGGCGGCGATAGCGATACTCGCCAAGGTCGGACTCTCGAACAGACTTGACCACTACCCCGGTCAGATGTCGGGCGGACAGCAGCAGAGAGTCGGCATTGCGAGAGCGTTTATCGGAAATCCGGACGTTGTATTCGCCGACGAACCCACGGGAAACCTCGACTCAAAGACGACGGTTGAGGTAATGGAAATGATATGCGGCTTTGCGAGAAAGAACCGTCAGACGATAGTGCTTGTAACGCACGACTCGGAGATGGCGAAGTACGCGGACCATATCGTAACGCTTGTGGACGGGCTTATCGTCAAGGACGAATACGTTGAAAGCTGTGTTAAGCGTATCGAATAGCTTCGCAATTCGATACGAAGCGGATTTGTACACTCGCGTCTCGTTTGAGGCGTTCCGCAACGTCGCCAAAGTCAACGTTGCTGCACTTCTCTGCACTCGCAAATCCAAAGGTGTGTTTTCCGGCAACAAAGTCACCGAAAAACACGAAATGATTGTATTCCGACTTCGTCGGAAGTACGGGAGCGCAGTAAATCGCAGTACGTAATTTTCAACGCATTATTATATTTTAAGGAAAGGACCTCACAAAAATGAAAAGAAAACTGACGTCGGGCATAACAGCCACAGTACTTGCGCTGATGATGATAATCGGCTCGTGCTTTAATGTTCTCGCGGCAAAGGACTTTGTCCGCGCCATAGGCTACAAGCTCACCGATACCTCGGGAATAAATATTCTCGGCGTTATCTATACCGGCGATTCCTGCAACGCCACCGTAACCTTTAAAGTACTCGACGGCACGTCTCCCGAGGACTACACCGAAAGCTCCTTCCGCATCGCAAGCGAAAGCTCCTTTGTCGGCAATGTGTTCGACCACAGAGTCATTATAGACGGCAGAACCGCAGACACCGTGTCTGTGTGCTTCACCAACCTCCTTTGCAGCAAGAGAAGCTCAGACCTTCGCATCCGTGTGACCAACCCCTCGACGAAAGAGGATCAGGTCATAGGCATTGCCGTCAGCGAATACGACAACATCAGAGGCTCAAGCGGCAACACCTCCGGATCGGACGAGATGAGCGCGCCTGAGGTTGCAATCTCCATGGCAAACGCTCCGTCGATTATCAAGGCGGGCGAGACCTACAAGATTCAGTTCAGCATCAAGAACCTCTCTCCGAAGCCCACTATCGAGTCCCCCGTTGCGACGGTAAGTCCCTCCGAGGCGCTCTTTATCACCGACACGAGCGACACCTACTCTCTCCCCTACACAAAGGGCGGACAGAACACGTCGTTCACCGTTTCCCTCAAGGCGCAGGACACAGTTTCCTCCGAGCAGCAGAGCATTACCGTAAGCTTGCGCTATAACTACTGGAACGGTTCGTCCCTTGTTCCGGCGACCGCAGAGAAGAAGTTCCTCATTCAGGCGGAAAAGACTGCTGACAGCGAGGTTACAGCCCCCGAGGTCAGAATAACGAGAGGCGACATTGCGAACGCCGTAAAGTCCGGAGACACACTCAAAGTCCCCGTTACAATCGAAAACCTCGGTTCGTATGAGCTTACGTCCCCCGTCGCTTTCATCACGACCTCCGACGCTTTCATGCTCACCGACAGCACCGGTTCAAAGTATCTCACGACAATCGCCGCAGGCGGCAAGACCACCTTCGACGTTCCGATAAAGGTACTCGGCAATATCACAAATCCCCAGCAGAGCATCGATATAAGCTTTAAGTTCTACTACACCGCCGGCGGAAGCAGAAAAAGCGGTGAGGCGACCGAAAAGCTCTACATACCCGTCGTTCTCTCTATGGACTCCGACGAGACAAAGCCTGTTCTCCAGATAACAAAGAGCGGGATAAAGAGTACTGTTTCGGCAGGCGAAAGCGTTACCGTGACGGTAAACGTCAAGAACATCGGCGGCACGGTTGCCGACAAGCCGATTGCGTTCTTCACAGCACCCGACTCTTTCCTCCTCGACCAGAACACCTCCTCCGAGGCGATTGCCAACATCGAACCCGGCAAGAGCGTTTCGTTCACGGTAAAGCTCAAGGCAACCGAGAGAATAACCTCCGCACAGCAGGCGCTTGACGTAAACGTAAAGTATTACTACACGATAGGCGGCACACGCTCGAGCGGCGAGGCGACCGAAAAGCTCTACATTCCCGTAACCGTTACCCGTGACGACGGCGAATCGAAGCCGGTATTCGAGATTACGAGAAACGAGATAAAGGGAAGCATTGCGGCAAACGAAGCTGTTGACGTTGCCGTCACCGTAAAGAATATCGGCAGTGCGGCGGCGGTAAAGCCCATAGTGTTCATCACCGCTCCCGACAGCTTCATGCTCAACGAAAGCACCTCGTCGAGAGTGCTTGACGACATCGCTCCCGGAAAGAGTGCGTCGTTCACGGTAAAGCTCAAGGCGCTCGACGCCATCACCGCACCCACGCAGTTTCTGAACATCGAGCTTCAGTACACCTACAGCGACGGCACGTCCCGTCAGAACGGCACGTCCACGGAGAAAATATACCTTCCCGTAACCGTCACCGAAAAGGACACCGACAACTCCCCGGCACCCCTTGTCGAGATTTCCCGTGAGCCTATGGCGGCGGTTAAGGCAGGCAAGAACTTTGCGGTAACGGTAACTCTCAAGAACCTCAGCGGCAAGACCCTCGAGAACCCCGTTGTTCAGTATTCTCCCTCCGAGGCTTTCATCATAAACGAGACCTCCGCGTCGAAGATACTTGAGCCCATAGCTCCCGGCGAGACGGCAAGCGTCGTTATCAATCTTGTTTCCGCAGAGAAGATAAGCTCCGAGTCTCAGAGTCTCGGCATCGACCTTTCGTACAGCTACCTCGTTAACGGCTCACGTCAGTCGGGCAATGCGTCCGAAAAGGTGCAGATTCCGGCAGTCGTAACCGCAGACGCAGACGGCGCAAATGCCGCAACCCCGAACATCATTCTCTCGAAGTACGATTTCGGCGGCGACAACGTCGTTACCGGACGCGACTTCGACCTTTCGTTCAGCTTCAAAAACACGAGCAAGAACTTCCGCGTCGAGAACATCGTCATGAAGATAGACCCCGAAGAGGGACTTTCGATAACCGCAGCGTCGAACACCTACTACTACGAAAACCTCGGCGCAGGCAAGGAACACCCTGAGAAGATAACCCTTCAGGCGCTTCCGACCGCCAAGGCAGGTTCGGCGAAGGTCAATATTTCCTTCAGCTACGAGTACGTCTCGAACGGCACGAGAAGCAGTCAGTCCTCAAGCCAGAGCATCGCAATTCCGCTTGTGCAGGAGGACCGCTTCGAGGTAAGCCTTGCGGAGCTTCCTGAATATGCGGACGCAGGAAGTGAATACTACGTCACCGTAAACTACATAAACAAGGGTAAAGCGGACATATCGAACGTACACGCCGAGATAACCGGCGACGACGTCCCGGCTCTCGAAAAGGAGCAGAACCTCGGAAACTTCGAATCCGGCAAGAGCGGCACAATCGACTTTATCCTCACGCCGTATGCGGCAGGTCCCGTCAATATAAACGTCGTTATCACCTACGAAGACCCGAACATGAAGGAAAAGACGATAGAGCTTCCCGTTTCATTCACGGTAAATGAAATGATAATGCCCGATTTACCGGACGATCCGACAATCGACCCCGATATGCCTAGTGACGGCGAGGGCGGCGGCTTCCCGACGTGGGCATGGGTAATTATAGCGATAGTCATTATCGGCGGCGCGGCGGCATTCATCATCATAAAGAAGAAGCGCGGCAAGAAAAAGGACGAAGTGACGGACTTCAAGTGGGAGGAAGAGCTTGACCCGGCGAACGACGTCAAGAACACTCAAGAGGTCGGCAAAAAATGAAAACTAAAGATATGCTTCTTCTCTGCCTTCAGAATCTGATGCGGAGAAAATCACGAACACTGCTGACGGTACTCGGCGTTGTTATCGGCTGCTGCTCGATTATCATAATGGTATCTATAGGTATCGGCACAAACGAGTCGCAGGAGGTCATGCTCTCTCAGATGGGCGACCTCACGGTCATTAACGTCTACTCCTACGGCAGAAGCGACAATACAACGAAGCTTGACAAGGCGACTCTCGACCAAATGCGCATGATAAAGGGCGTCGAGCTTGTCACGCCTCAGGCGAGTCTCAACGTAGGCTGCAGCCTTTACGCAGGGCGCACGCGCAGATATCAGGCGCAGTGGGTGAGCATTCAGGGCATGGCGTCGGGAGCAACGGAAAAGCTTGAGTATCCGCTTCTCTCCGGGCGTTACCCGGAGGCTCCGAACGAGATCCTTGTCGGCGAATACTGCGCCTACAACTTCATGGACTCGAAGCGTCCCGAGAGGGTGAACATGGTTGACCGCTATTCCGGCGGCTTCGACGAAAACTGGAATCCGATAAACGTCCCAGACCCATTCTTCGACATAACCAAAGAGCCGCTGACTCTCGTGGTCGATACCGGAGAGGGCAACAAGCCGATAACAGTTGACCTCAAGGTTGTGGGCGTAATGAAAGAGGACTACAGCAAAACCTGGCTCACCTCCGAGGGCATCATAATGAACGTTGACGACGTTGAGCGAATAAAAAGCGAGTATAAGCGCATTACGAAGTCCAAGGAAAAGGATGAGGGCTACAATCAGGTTATAGTCAAGACAACCGACATAAAGCTCGTTGAGGAGGTTGAGACCGAAATCAAGGGCATGGGCTTTGAGACGTCCTCCATGGAGAGCATACGAAAGCCTATGCAGGAGGAGGCGCGTCAGAAGCAGCTCATGCTCGGCGGTCTCGGTGCGATATCGCTCTTTGTTGCGGCGATAGGCATCACGAACACGATGATTATGTCAATCTCGGAACGAACGAGGGAAATCGGCGTAATGAAGGCTCTCGGATGCTTCTTGGGCGACATACGCAAAATGTTTCTGCTTGAGGCAGGCTGTATAGGGTTTATGGGAGGAATCGTCGGAATTGTCCTAAGCGAGATAATATCGGTGGTTATGAACATTGTTTCCGCTTCGGCAAAAGCACCCATTGCCGACTTTGCCGGTGTTATCTCCGCTCTCACGACCAAAGGAGCGAGAATTTCCGTTGTGCCTCTGTGGCTTATCGGCTTTGCGCTCATATTCTCGGTCTGCATCGGTCTCGGTTCGGGTTACCACCCGGCAAACAAGGCGGTTAAGGTTTCCGCTCTCGAGGCGATTAAGCACGAGGGATGAGTAGAAAAGCAAAGCTTTTCAATAATTGAGAATTGAAAGTGGAGAATGGAGAATTGAGGTAGAAAAGCTGCGCTTTTCTTCAATAATTGTAAGGTGCAAGTCTAGATGCTGTGCGATAAAGGGAGAGCGGATTTTTGCCGAGGGTGTTGGGGTTTGGGGTGGTGCGATTATTCCGAAGCTCTTTGGTGTTTTGTAGGGAACGGGCTTGCTCGTTCCGAAAGCTCTGAAAATTGCAAACCTCGGATAATACGCACTTGCTTAACCGTTTGTAGCATTCCTACTGTACGGAAACGATAACCTTGCATTCGGTTCTTGCGGACGGAGCAATCTACACAGATGCTTCGCATCCTGTGTGTCCCTACAAAGTACCATGGGGAAAATGCTAACCTCGAGCTTCGCAATCTCAAGGAAGCTTGATTCTCACCGAATTCCCCATGAGCAGGCGGCAACCTCAATTTACGCACTCTCCAAAAACCCCCTCTTCGCCGAATTTTGCAGTCGAGCCGTGCGAGGCGTAAAATCGGTGAACGGTATAAGCTATAAATTACAGCTCCTCAAAATTTCCGTATACATAAATCTAAGTCGGCGACTTGAATATATGGTCGCCGACTTTTGCACTGTATTCGATTAGATGAGTCTTTCCTCATTTCACGACGGAGTCTTTGACGATGTCGTGCGGTATTATCCCCAAATTAAACAAAAGACTTCCCATTTCAAAGCGTCAGCTTTGAAATCGACAAAGTTCTTTGGTTACTTTCTTTCAAGAAAGTAACACACACTTACGTTCTTTTGGTTCTTTTCTTCAGAAAAGAACACCCCCGTAACTCCCGTAATCCCTTGCCTATCACCCATGGAAGCTCGTGAGCTTAATGAGGAGGGACTCGTCGTCGTACTGTTCGGGGGGGAGCTTGGACTTTGCGGTGCGCAGAGCCGCCTTGTTTCGGCAGACCGCGCCGCATTTGCGGCACTTGTGGATAATCACATAGCCCTTCTTCGGGTCGGGCTCGCACCCTATCGGCGAGAGTATTCCTCCGCAGTCGTTCGCACGGTCGCCCGGGAAAATATCCACGTGCAGTGAACACAGACACCTCGGACAGTGGTTGCGGCTCGTCACCTCGAGAGGCATGACCTCAAAGCCGCAGTTCGCGCAGACGAAGCCCTCGTCATTTTTCGTAAAACGTCCTGTCTCCATGCTCCGCTCACTTGCCCTCTGCGTCCTTGCAGATTGCCTCCCAAAGTCCGCCCAAGTACGTCGCTCCGAGTGCTCTGTCGAAGAGTCCGTAGCCGGGACGGCCCGTTTCACCCCAAATCATTCTTCCGTGGTCGGGACGAAGATATCCGTCGAAGCCTACCTCGTGAAGCGCTTTCATGATTCCGTAAATGTCGAGAGAACCGCACTCGGTCTTGTGAGCCGTTTCGTTGAAGCCACGCTCACCCACAAGCTTTATGTTTCTTACGTGCATAAAGTGAATTCTTCCCTCGCCGCCGAACCGCTTTATCATCGCGATAAGGTCGTTTTCGGGATTGGCACCGAGCGACCCCGTGCAGAACGTGAGTCCGTTGTACGGAGAGTCAACAAGCTTTAAGAAACGCTCAATGTTCTTCTCGCACGTGATTATTCTCGGAAGTCCGAATATGCCCCACGGCGGATCGTCCGGGTGGATCGCCATTTTGACGTCGTATTCCTCGCAGACGGGTATTATCTTCTTGAGAAAATACTCGCAGTTTCTCCAAAGATCCTCTTCGGTAAAGCCGTTATACTCGTCAAGCAGCTTGCCGAGCGACTCCTTCGTGTAGCTTGCGTCCCAGCCGGGAAGCGAGAGGTCGCCCTTTCGGGGATCCATCGCAAGCACGTCCTCCTCGCGGTAAATGAGAGAGGTCGAACCGTCGGGGTTCTTGTAGTCGAGGCGCGAGCGCAGCCAGTCGAATACCGGCATAAAGTTGTAGCAGATTACCTTTACTCCGGCACGGCCGAGACGGCGTATGTTCTCGCAGTAAACGTCTATGAGACCGTCGCGCGACGGCTTTCCGAGCTTTATGTCCTCGTGTACGGGAACCGACTCGACTATGTCGAATATGAGTCCCTTTTCCTCGCACTTGCGCCTGATGTCGAGGATTGCCTCTTCGGGCCATACTTCGCCCGGAGGCACGGAGTAAACGGCGGAAACGACCGAGCGCATTCCCGGTATCTGAGAGATGTACTCGAGGCTCACCGGGTCGCTGTCGCCGTAGTGTCTGAATGAAAGCTTCATTTACATGACCATTCCTTTCGCATATTTGTGTACTGACATTATTATAGCAGATAGCCGCCGCATTTTCAAGCATTTTTCAACGATGTTTTGCCGAAAAATTGCGCTTTTTAACAAAGTTGACTCGAATATGCGCCTGCGGTAAACAAAAAATTTACATATACGGTCTGATTTTTTGCGAAGTAAATGTTATATAATAGAGTCGGTCGGGAGACCTGCGCAAAGAAAATACGCACCGGCTCTCCCGAGGACACATATATTGAAAGGAAGGAAACGTTATGGCAATGCAGAATTTCATTTACAACACACCGACAAAGCTCATTTTCGGCAAGAACTCGATCGAGCGTCTTCCGGAAATTCTTCGTCCTCTCGGCAGGAAGATTCTTTTGACCTACGGCGGCGGAAGCATAAAGAAGATAGGACTTTACGATGAAGTGAAGAGACTTCTGCCTGATTTTGAAATTTACGAGCTTTCGGGAATCGAGCCGAATCCGAAGTACACAACAAGCGTACTCGGCGGCGTGAAGATATGCAAGGAAAAGGGAATAGACGCCGTGCTTGCGGTCGGCGGCGGAAGCGTTCTCGACTGCTCAAAGGCTATATGCGCCGGTGCGCTCTACGACGGCGAGCCGTGGGATCTCATTACGTACAAGGTCAAGACCGAGCGTGCTCTTCCTCTTGTTACGATACTGACGCTTGCGGCGACGGGTTCGGAGTACGACAGTGCGAGCGTAATTTCACGCACGGAGACCAACGACAAGGTCGGATATCTCGACCCTCATCTTTATCCGACGGCGTCGATACTTGACCCTCGTTACACCTTCTCGGTATCGAAGAAGCAGACTGCGGCAGGTGCGGCGGACGCAATAAACCACGTAATCGAGCAGTATTTCTGCGGAGAGCATACCACTCTTGCCGACGGAATGTGCGAGGCAGCGGTAAGAAGCCTCATTGAGAATGCGCATATCGCACTGCGTGAGCCTGAAAATTACGCCGCAAGGGGCGAGTTTATGGTAGACTGTTCTCTTGCGTGCAACTTTATTCTCTCGATAGGCAACAGTCCGTCGGGCTGGCCGTGCCACGGAATCGAGCATGCGCTGAGTGCGTACTACGACATAACTCACGGCGAGGGCCTTGCGATAATCACGCCGCACTGGATGAAGCACATACTGAACGACGCGACCGAGGAGCGTTTTGTGTCGTTCGGCAGACACATTTTCGGCATTGACGGCGGCACAAACCGAGAGATTGCCGAGAAGACGATAGCGGCGGTACACGATTTATTCGTATCGTTCGGAATGCCGATGACTCTTCGCGAAGTCGGCATAGACTCGTCGCGTCTTGCCGAAATGGCGCGCCACATCGCTGAAAACGAGGGTCTCGACAAAGCCTGGGCGCCTCTCTCAGAAGACGATATCCTCGATATCCTCAAGGCTGCGCTGTGACGAACGAAAGCCGCTCGCCGCGGGGCTTTACGGGGGCTTACGGGAGCTGCTCGCCGCAGAGGTGTTCTTTCTTGAAAGAAAGAACCAAAGAACTTTATAACGCAAAGCTTCGCTTTGCAGGGGGGTGTAATGGAGGCGGCAAAGCCGCCGAGGCTCCCCTGTGTAAGGGGAGCTGTCAGCGAAGCTGACTGAGGGACTGTCAATTTATCACTATAATCCGAGAGAATACCGAAGTCGGCGACCATATACGCAAGTCGCCGACTTAGATTTATTTCGCATCAAATTTTGTTGGGACTAAACTTTTTGCGCTCGTCCGTTTACGCAATTTTGCGCGACTTACGCCACCGCAAAATTACGTAAAGGTAAGGTTTTTGACAGTGCGTAATTTGAGGTTTGCACTTTATCCATGGTATACCGTAGGGCGGCTGTTTGACGAGTATATATGCTCCGCCGCTGTTACCTCTGACAATTACAAACATTTGGTAATGCACATTTCCTCAAAATCTCCGACGTAATTGTCAATTGTCAATCGTCAATTGTCAATCGTTAACACGCACCACCCCAAAACTTCATCTTCGCAAAATGAAATTGTCGAGCTTTGCGAGGCGTTTCATTTGCGAACGGGAGAAGCTCGGATACAGTCCCAACAGAGCCTGAAGCCAAAAAAAATTACGACCCGACGCTTAGCTTTATGGCGTCGGGTCGCCGTACTGTATTCGATTAGATGAGTATTGCTTCCCTTCGACGGAGGCTTAGCCGATGTCGAACGGTACTTTCTCCAATATATCGAGAACTTCCCATTTCAAAGCGTTAGCTTTGAAATCGACAAAGTTCTTTTGGTCCTTTTCTTTCAAGAAAAGGACACCCTCGTTCACTACGACCCTCGTAGCCCTCGTCATACCTCGCCCCCTGCATTCAGACTTCGCGTCTGAGTGCGAGGTAAGTACCGTACTCGGACTTTATATCGCGGAGTCTGCGTTTGGGGATAGAGATGACGTCGCCGTTATCCATAATGAAGGAGTCGCCGTCAACGTCCCTTATTCTGTCCATATTCACGACGCAGTTTTTGTAGCTGCGCAGGAAACAGCGGTTTTTGAGAACCGAGTCTGCGGCATCGGCAAAGGTCACGCTGAAAAAGCTTGTCTTGCCCTTGTCGGTGTGAACGTCCACACTGTGGTTGCCGTAATCGATGTAGAGTATCTCGGAGTGCAGATACGTCACGGCGTTCTTGTTGAGAGAAAGCGTCAGCTCTCCGCCGCTTTCCTCGGATTCGCAGATCGTCGCGTACAGCTTCTTCTGACCCTTTACCGCGTAAAGAGAAAGAATGTACCGCCTTATAATTCCGCGCGCTTTCTCGTTTGTGAAGCAAAAGCTCTGCTTGCGCCTGCCGTCGGAGCATATCTTCAGAAGCTTCTCTGCGGAAAGTCCGCAGAGCGCGTCGGCAGTAAACGAGGTGCTGTTTTTGAAAAATTCTCGCGCCTCTCCGAACGACAGCATCTTGCCGCCGGGCGGCAGGGGAGAGCCGCTTGTGTTCGTGTCAGGGCTTAAATGCCTGAGCCATATACTTTCGCTTTCGGGATAAATTTCGGCAAATGCGTCAAAGGCACAGTCGAAAAACTCCGCAAAATCGATTTCGTAATCCTGTGAAACTGCCATTCTTGTGACCGCCTTTCTTTTAAAATGCCGCGGCGGCGGAATACCGTCACCGCTCGTTTTTCGGCGCACGCCGAGGTTTACCTGCCGCTTTCTTCGTGCTTCTTTGCGTCGTTCGCACGTATTTCGGCACGTCTTATCTTGCCGTTGAAGGTCTTGGGAAGCTCCGTTACATACTCAACCACACGGGGGTATTTGTAGGGCGCGGTGTTCTTCTTGACGTACTGCTGAAGCTCCTTTGTAAGCTCGTCCGTTCCCTCGTAACCGCTGTTGAGAACGATTGCCGCCTTGACCGCAAAGCCTCTGACCTTGTCCGGAACGCCCGTCACCGCAACCTCGTGAACCGCCGGATGCTCGAGAAGCACGCTCTCTATCTCGAACGGTCCTATGCGGTAGCCGGAGGACTTGATGACGTCGTCGTTTCTGCCGACATAGCGGAACGTGCCGGTTTCATCTCTGTACGCCGTGTCGCCCGTGTGGTAGAAGCCGCCGTAAACAGCCTTCTTTGTGTCCTCGGCGCTGAAATTGTAGGTGTCGAGAAGACCGCACGACTTTCTCTTTGCGCTGAGTACCCGGATGCTTATTTCTCCCGTCGTTCCTCGTGTGCAGGAGTTGTTGTCGGCGTCGAGAATGTGTACGTCGAAGCCGGGAACGGGATAACCGAGTGTGCCGGGAACAGGCTCTGTCCACGGATAGAGCGTCGCTATGCAAAGCGTCGTCTCGGTCTGACCGAAGCCCTCGTATATCTTGTGTCCCGTCGCACGAAGCCACTGATTGTATATCTCGGGATTGAGCGCCTCTCCGGCGGAACAGCAGTGCGTCAGCGACGAAAGATCATACCTCGTGACGTCCTCCGCAAGGAGCATTCTGTACATCGTCGGCGGCACGCAGAAGGTCGTGACGCGGTATTTTTCCATGACCGACAGAATCTTCTTTGCGTCGAACTTGTCGAAGTCGTAGACAAGCACCGCACTTTCGCCGAACCACTGACCGTAAAGCTTGCCCCAGAGGGACTTGAGCCAGCCGGTGTCGGAGATTGTGAAGTGAAGTCCGCCGTCAACGACTCTGTGCCAGAACACACCTGTCATGATGTGACCGAGAGGGTACTTGAAATTGTGAGTGATAATCTTCGGATAACCCGTCGTGCCGGACGAGAACGCCATGAGCATTGTGTCGTCAGCCTTTGTGGCGTCCTTGCCGTGGGGACGCGTCCACTTGTCGCTCGCCATTGCGAAGCCGTCCTCAAAGTCGGTCCAGCCGGGTGCTTTTTTGTGACCGATAACGAGCTTTACCTTGACGGTTTCGTACTTGTCGCCGCCCTCGTCGAAGTATTCGGTCGCTTCTCCGTCGCCTGTCATGACTACCGCCTTTATCTTTCCGAAGTTGCAGCGGTAAATGTAGTCCTTCGCCTTGAGCATATGGGTCGCCTGAACGGCAATTGCGCCTATCTTGTGCAGAGCGAGGATACAGAACCAGAAGTAGTAGCTTCTCTTGAGGACAAGAAGAACTCTGTCGCCCTTGCCGATGCCGAGAAACGAGAAGTAGTTCGCCGCCTTGTTGGACATCTTCATCATATCGGAGAAGGTGAAGCGTTTTTCTTCGCCGTCGTTCGACACCCAAATCATGGCAAGTTTATCGGGTTTAGTCTTGCCCAGGACGTCGAGAACGTCATAGGCGAAATTGAAATTTTCTTTGTAAGTAAGCTTGTAGTTTTTCTGAGCGTCCTTTAGCGAGAGGAAATCGTCTCTCGACGCTCCGACAAAGTTTTCGTATATAGCCATATTCTTCTATCTCCGGACTTTTTTATTTCGGCACGGAAAACAGTGCCGTGGAATGATGTGCATATGATTGATTATGGTTTTATCTTGCTGAGGGAAACCCCCGGCGAGGGTTTCCCCTCTTGCCGCCCCAAGGCTTGACCGAAACTTTAAAAAGGGGATTTGTGCGTTATTTTATAACAACGGCGATAAACTGAGCCTCTTTATCTCCGAGAGCCACCTCTGCGTGAGGCACGCTCGAATCGAAGTAAACGCTGTCGCCCTTTGAAAGCTCATAGGATATATCGCCGATGTAGAGCATCATTTTTCCCGAAAGCACGTAGTTGAACTCCTGACCGTCGTGACCGTGCATTACGGGCGGCTTGTTGTCGGGAGTTATCGTGACAAGGAAAGGCTCTGCCTTTTTGTTTCTGAAGGTGTATGCGAGGTGCTTGTAGTCGTATTCGTCCTCACGCTTTACGGAATATCCCTTGCCTCTCTTTACCATACAGCACATGGAAAGCGTGGGAGCGTTTCCGCTTATGAGGTCGAGCACGTCAACGCCGAGAATTTCGGCGGCATTGTATATAAAGCTGAAAGAGAAATCCATTTCTCCGCTTTCGTAGGCGTTGTAGGTATCGACGTCAACGTCGAGCTTCTTCGCCATTTCTTCCGCTGATATCTCCATGTCCTCACGGAGCATTCTGAGTCTCATTCCGATGTCTTTAATTTGATCGTTCATGTTCGTTCCTTTCTTACTCTCCGTAGTTCTCGCCGATTTCGAGAGCCTTCATATTAAGGTCAAAAAGCTCCTTCTTCTTCGCCGAGACGACCTTCTGCATTGCCTTTTCGATGTTCTCGGACGGGACGACTCCGCTGTGCTTTACGAAAAGTCCGAGGATAATCATGTTGGCAAGTCCCGTAAGTCCCTCGTCGGAGGCAAGCTTTGTCGCCGGAATTGCGTATACCTTTACGTCGGCTCTTGCGACTGTCTTGTCAATGAGAGAGCTGTCGTAGTAAATCTCGCCGCCGGGTGTCACCGCGTTCTCGTATTTGTCGAGAGAGGGTGCGTTCATTGCGATGAGAATATCGGGTTTATCGACTATCGGCGAGCCTATCTTTTCGTCGCTTATGATGATGCTGCAATTCGCCGTGCCGCCTCTCATTTCAGGTCCGTAGGACGGAAGCCAGCTGACCTCCTTGCCGTCGATAAGTCCCTCATACGCGAGAAACTTTCCCGAAAAGAGGATTCCCTGTCCGCCGAAGCCGGCGATAAGTATTGTCTTTGTCATGGTCGGTCAATCCTCCTTTTTTTCTGCGTACTTATCCTTGTAAACGCCGAGGGGATAATACGGAATCATGTTTTCTTCGAGCCACGAAAGTGCGTCCGAGGGAGTTTTGCCCCAGTTTGTGGGACAGGTGGAGAGTACCTCTACAAGCGAGAAGCCCTTGCCCTCAACCTGATTTTTGAACGCCTTCTTTATCGCTTCCTTGGCGTGCTTTATATTCTTTACGTTGTTTACGGCTACTCTTTCAAGGTAGGCTGCGCCGTCAACCTGAGAGAGCATTTCACAGACCTTCACGGGATATCCGACCTTTGTTACGTCTCTGCCGTAGGGGGAGGTCTGAGTTACCTGACCGGGGAGAGTGGTAGGCGCCATCTGACCGCCCGTCATGCCGTATATTGCGTTGTTGACGAAGATGACGGTGATGTTCTCGCCTCTTGCGGCGGAGTGTACGGTTTCTGCCGTGCCTATTGCGGCAAGGTCGCCGTCGCCCTGATAGGTGAAAACGATGTTGTCGGAATCCGAACGCTTTACGCCCGTTGCGACTGCCGGAGCGCGTCCGTGAGCCGCCTGAACCATGTCAACATTGAAGTAATTATATGCGAACACCGAACAGCCTACCGAGGCGACGCCTATCGTTCTTCCCTCAATGCCGAGTTCGTCTATCGCTTCGGCGACGAGTCTGTGAATGATACCGTGCGTACATCCGGGACAGTAGTGGAGCGGTGCGTCGGTAAGAGCCTTGGGCTTTTCAAATACTGTCATACTTCTCAACCTCCTATTTTATCGGCTTCAGCTATGGCGTCGAGTACGTTCTCGACGGTCGGAATCATGCCGCCGCTTCTTCCGCAGAAGAGGACGGGCTTCCTGCAGCGTGTCGCAAGCTCGACGTCTTCGATCATCTGACCCTTGTTAAGCTCGACCGAGATGAACGCCTTGACCTTGTCCGCCGTTTTGAGAAGCACCTCTTTCGGGAACGGCCAAAGAGTAATCGGACGGATCATTCCGACCTTTATGCCGCGCTTTCTCGCTTCGTCAACCGCATTCTGCGATACTCTTGCCGCAACTCCGAACGCGACGATGCAGATGTCTGCGTCCTCGGTCTTATATTCCTCGTACATAACCTCGTTCTTCTCGACGACCTCGTACTTCTTGAATCGGTTGTCGTTGAAAACCTCGAGTTCCTCGGGCTTTAAGAAGAGGGAGTTTACGATATTCGGCTTTCTTTCGCACTTCGTGCCGGTGAGTGCCCACGGCTTGTCGTACTTTGTGACCTCGCCCATATCGAGACTTACAGGCTCCATCATCTGACCCATGGTGCCGTCGGCAAGAATCATAGAGGTCATTCTGTACTTGTCCGCAAGGTCGAAGCCCTTGAACACGAGACTTGCCATTTCCTGAACCGACGCCGGCGCAAGGACTATCATGTGGTAGTCGCCGTGACCGCCGCCTCTTGTCGCCTGGAAGTAATCCGACTGTGACGGCTGAATACCGCCGAGACCCGGACCGCCTCTCTGTACGTTTACGACGAGTGCCGGGAGGTCGCAGCCGGCAAGGTAGGAGATACCCTCGCTCTTAAGGGATATTCCGGGACTTGACGACGAGGTCATGACTCTTTTTCCCGTGGACGAAACGCCGATAACCATGTTTATTGCGGCAATTTCGCTTTCGGCCTGCAAAAATACGCCGCCCTCAATCTTGGGGAGTCTCTTTGACATATATGCCGCGACCTCGGTCTGCGGAGTAATGGGATAGCCGAAGTAGTGGTGACAGCCTGCCATGATAGCCGCTTCCGCCATGGCTTCGTTGCCTTTCATAAGTACCTTTTCGCTCATTATATTCATTCCTTTCTATTGTCGCGGGACATTATTTTTCAACCGTAATGACGCAGTCGGGACACATGGTTGCGCAGAAAGCGCAGCCTATGCATTTCGATTCGTCCGTGAGTCCTGCCGGGTGATAACCCTTTGCGTTGAGCGTCTCTTTAAGAGCGACTATCTTCTTCGGACAGACTGTCGTGCAGAGTCCGCAGCCCTTGCAGAGGGATTCGTTGAATGTTGCCTTTGCCATTTTGTTCATCCTTTCGACTAAAAAATTGAGAATTGAGAATGGAGAATTGATGTGGAAAAACGCTGAAGCGCTTTTCGGCAATTGAGAATTGAAAGTGGAGAATGGAGAATTGATGTGGAAAAACGCTGAGCGTTTTTCTTCATTAATTGTACGGTGCGGAGTTGAGGCTGTGCGATGACGGAATGTCGGATTTTTGCTGAGGGTATGGATGTTTGTGGTTGTGCGAAATTTGTATTTTCTCAATGGTATATTTTTAGGCGGCG
>CAKSUT010000022.1 GCA_934502885.1 uncultured Eubacteriales bacterium
ATGCGAACAAAGCGTGTCCGGGGGAGTGGCTGTACAGCCGGCACGGAGAAATAGCGCAAGCTGTAAACGCAAAGCTCACGCCGCCGAAAACGAAGTCCGAAGAGATAAACGACTTCGTGTGGGAGCTTGCGGAGAGGGGAATTGTCACCGACAAAGCACTGTGGCTGAAGAAAGCCGAGAGCGACGTAAATGTTTATTGGCTGATGAGGAAGTTTACGGAGTTTTTACGGGAGAAAAATGTGTAAAAAAAGTCTTGACAAACGCCGAAATCTGTGATACAATAAAGCCAAGGTGAAAACCTTACATTTTTAGATCCTTTGTGTAAGCATTTGCGTGTGTTGTCGTTCGCTTCGGCGGCGTGGATTGAAATAAAATTGACATTAACGCTACAAGTGTTTTTGCTATTTACCCCGGCATTGTACACACAAAAGTGCAAACGCAAGAAAAAACCGCCACGGAGGAGACCCGTAGCGGTTCTTTTCTTTTTTGTGGCTTAGTCGGCAAGCCATTCTTTCGCAAGGTCGGACTCCCAAGCGGTGCAGGTTACAACGGGGTTTTCGTAGTCGGTATCGTCCTCGGCGTATGCCGTAAGCGTCCATTCGTTGTCGTTTTCGGCATCCGCGGTCGCTTCGATTTCGTCTTTGTCCATGTCGCTGAACTTAAGGATATCATCCCAGTCAACCGTGCCGTTCTTCATTGCTTCTATGTAGCTCTCGTCAGCGGTGAAGCTTTCGAGTCCGTCGTTAAGACCAGTCCAACCGGTTGTTTCGTTCCATTCCTTGTAGTTGATTGTGATTACGTAGTTTTTCATTTTCAGATCCTCCAAAAATTTTATTTATTCAGATTGAGATTTTTTCTTTCCTTTCCCTTTCTGTGATTACATTATACCACATAAAATCTAATTTGTCAAGTGTTTTTGTTAGATTTTTTTATTTAATTTTGCACAAAGTTTTAGCTCAATTTTTGTGCAAAATGCGCATTGTGTTGAAACAAGCTATATTTTTACTGTGTAATACAGTATATCACAACCGGTGTACAATAAAAAGGACTCATACGAAGAAATTACTTGCTTTTATGATTTAATATTTTTTCGATGTAGGCTTTTACCGTTTCTTCCGTAACTTCGCACCCATCGCTTTGTATAATGCTCCCGAGGTCGACAATAGAGTGCGAATGGTAAACATTAAAATCATTATGCCCAAGACTGTAAAACTTGTCAACCCACACTTTGCCGTCCGAGCTGTCAAACATCAATCTGCCGTAGGTTGGGTCAAACATTCCGCCGGAATTAAGCCGCTTAAACTTCGCGACCGCTTCTGCGCAACCTTTGGGGGCATCGCCGGCAGAAGCTTTGCGAATCATTAAGTTGCCGCCATGGCATGATATATCTACCTCGCAGTTTTCCTCTAAGGCTAAGGCGCGTACACAGTCTTTAGGTATCGCAATCATCAAACTGCCGCCTTGCTTTTTAATCTTACGTATCATAAAGTATCCCTCCTGTTTTTTTGTTTTTATTTTGGGCGACCGCCACGGAGTAGAGCCGTGACGGATAACATCTTATTGCTCCGAGAGTACCTTTATCAAGTCAGTTTTTTCGACATCTACAAATTCGCCGTTTTTGTATTGCACATACCAATAACCGCCATTGTTTCCGCGGTAGTCTTTTTGACCGTATGCATACACCTGACCTTCAACGGGATTTTCGACATACAGCGTTCCCGCTTCGCCTTTGCCATAGCCGCCTGTGTAACCGCCGACCTTTTTGCTAAAATCAATTTTGCCGTTGCTTGCTACAATTGCTACCCACGGGTTGCTGTAACGTCTTTCGTTAAAACTTTCATACTCTGCGATTGCTTTCATTTTTAGTTCCTCCAAAAATTTTAATTTATTCAGATTGGGATTTTTTCTTTTCTCTCCCTTTCTGTGATTATATTATACCACATAAAATCTAATTTGTCAATAGTTTTTGTTAGATTTTTTTATTTAATTTTGCACAAATTTTTGATTTAATTTTTGTACAAAATGCGCATTGCGCCGAAATGAACCATGCTTTTTACTGCGTAATATAGTATATCATAATCGATGTACAATAAAAAGGACTCATCTACGTAAAGGCAAAAAATAAGCAGTAGCCGAAGCCGTTGCTTACACATATATCGTGGGCAAGATGTTGTAACCATCTGCTGAAAACGAAAAAACTCCCGGACGTTTACACGATTGGGAGTTTAATCAATATCACGAACACAAAGGGTTCGGATAATATAGTTTTGGCGTTCCCGAGGTGATTCGAACACCCGACCTATCGCTTAGGAGGCGATCGCTCTATCCTGCTGAGCTACGGAAACATCTTTTAACGCCGTAAGTATACCACAACGCTTTCGGTTTGTCAACACAAAATTTGTAAAATAATATAAAGCGCGGCAAAAGAGGACGGTGATTTTGCGTCACCGTCCATTTGCTTTTATTTGCTGAGTTTCACTCCGCACCTTGTGAGCTCATTGCGAAGTGCGTCCGCCGGAACTTCGCACGCCGGAACGCCGCTTTTTGCCGAAAGAGCCGCGGCGCACCCTGCCGCTTGCCCAGTGAGTATGCACGCTCCCTGAATGCGTGCGGCGGAGTGAGCAACGTGATCACATGAAATGCACCGACCGCATACAAGCAGATTTGAGAACTTCTTCGAGCAAAGCGACCCGAACGGTATCTCGAAAAAATCGCTTTCAATATCGCCGCCTATCGCTCTGTGCTTCCCGGTAGGGTCGTGAATGTCTATCATGTAAAAAGCCCTGCATACAGCGTCGTCGAAGTGACGCCCGGTAATTACATCCCGTCCGCTCAGAACGTATTTCCCGACAAGTCTGCGGCTCTCTCTCACTCCGAGACGTGATGATGTCTCGACAAGATAACTTTTCTCGAAGCCCGGAATGAAGGTCTTGAGAAAATCGACTATCGCTATAACCTGAAGCTGAGCCGCCGTTTCACCCTTGGAAAGATCTTCTGCATCCGCACCGTTTATGTTTATCACCCGTGACATATTGACGACCGCTTCGTCGCTGTGCCTGCCTCGTGTTACAAGAACCCTGTCCTGCGGCATGGGAACATGGTCGAAAACCGGTTCAAACCCCGGCGTGCCGGCAAATTCCCATTTTTCAAACCTTTCTCTCGCTATACCGAGGTCTCCGAAACGGATGGTCTTGTTGTTGAGACTGCTCGCTTTTTCGTAATCGACGCCTCGCATCACAAAGAACAGTGAAACCGGCTGCATGAGTCCGCTGTGACTGTATTCTTCGCATTTTTCACCGTCGCCGTGTGCGGTCGCAAGGTTCGCTTCGTAAAGTGAGTCGAATACTCCCTCCTCACTGCCGAGAACGCAGTCGTCACCGCAAAGATAAACAAGGTCGGCGTCTCCTGTTGCGTCAACGAAGGTTTTTGCCGATATGCGCAGAAATCCCGACTTGTCCCGGAATATTGCCGACGTAACACTGCCTTCATCTATTTCGGCATCGCAGAGAACCGTGTGAAAATGTACGTCAACGCCGGAATTGTGTGCCGCCTTCAGCAGTGCGTACTTTGTCATGTGTGGCGATATGGTGTAAACCTTGCCATGCTCGCTTTCGGAGCAGACATATTTCTTTGTGAGTGCGGAGACGTCGGTTATTATTTCGGTCACAAGACCGCCGAAATCTTCTCCCTTGGCGGAGCGGTATGAGGAAAGCGGAGTCACAAGTCCCTGACCTGCCTGACCTCCGAGAGTCCCGCCTGCTTCGATAAGTACGGTTTTTGCCCCTCCTCGGGCACTCGATATTGCGGCGCACGAACCGGCAAGACCGCCGCCGATAACTGCCGTGTCGTATTCAATCGTGCGAATCTGTGAAAAATTGTAATTGCAAAGCATAATTACCTCCGAAGCTGTGTGTGTTTCTGCTTGAAATTTTAACATATATCGGCTACAATGTATAGTAAAAGGCAATCGAAAAATTGTAAAAAACAAACATCGAAAGGCGTGACGCTATATGCTTGCAAGCGAAATATCGCCGAGGGTTTTGAGAGCCTCGACTTTTAAATCAACTCCGAAAACGCCCAACAGCGAGGCGGTTAAAAATCAGTACTATTGCAGAATTATGATATTTCTGCACGGCAGTGCGGCGGCTGTGAGCGTGAACGGCGAGTTTGATACCGTTTGCGAAAAGGGGGATGTTCTGTACCTGCTACCGAATACGCCTTACAGAATTCTCAATACCTGCGGTGATTTTGAGGTGCTCAACATAAGCTTTGATTATCTCGGATACGGTGAGCGCAACAGGGAATACGTGTCAAAAACCGTGTTTCAGTGTGACTTTGACCCCTCGCTTTGCCGTGAGCGTGTTTGCTTTGACGACGCTGCTGTACTCAATGGGGCGTTTGCCGCACACGGAGTGAAAAATGCCGCCGATTACGGCTTGAAAATCCTCGAGGAATACTACAAAGAAGAGAACCGCTCCGAAAGGCTTATGTCACTGCTTATGTCCTGCATTGTTGAAGAGCTTTGCCGTCGGGAACCGGTGAGTACGCATAAAGCGAGAGAAAAAAGTGCTGAGATTATGTCATATATACGCAAAAACTGTACCGGTGAAATGAATGCCGGGGAGCTTGAGAAGGTGTTTCACTATCATAGAAACCACATAAACCGCCTTGTCAAAGAGGCGTCCGGCATGAGTCTCAAAACGTATATCCTAAAGGCACGGCTCGAGGCCGCACAACGCCTTTCAGAGGAAACCGACATGACCCTGACGGAGATTGCCGTCGCTGTCGGGTTTTACGACGCAAGCCACTTTTTGAAAACCTGCCGCCGCTTCGGTGTCGCCATAAAACGCCGATGAAGCCGTTGAACGGGTGAAAATGATTCCGCTCCTTTTGAAAACGCAGAATAATCAGAAAATTTTCACATAACCGACACTTTGATTTTAGTTTTATTTAAGCTATGCGGTTTATAATATAACCGTCGAGAGAAATGAAATGTAAATTCCATACATATTCGGTATATATAACCTGCGGCACTCAGCCGGTCAAAGGAGGTAACAGACAGTGTATAACTTTTGCGTGAACACATCCGATATCAACAGCAACGATATGGCGTTTTACGGCAAATATCTTCCGATAATGGAGGAGGCGACCGATAAACTTACAGCGTCGGTTGACCTTGTTCGTAAGATGCTCAAATCCTCGTACAGACGAGACTACATAGAGTATTGCACAACACGTATAAAATCCTCGGAGAGCATGAAAGCAAAGCTTGAAGCGAGAGGATATGAACCCACGCTCGAGAACGCAATGCACCGTGTCAGAGATGCGGTGGGTATAAGAATAATCTGCAAATATGCCGACGACGTCTACACGGTCGCGAATATGCTCCGCAACCTCGGCGGAATGAATGTTGTGCGTGAAAAGGACTACATCGGCAACCCCAAGCCCAACGGCTACAGAAGCTACCACATGATTGTGCAGTTCCCCGTCGGCGCAAACCTCGTGTTTGCCGAAATACAGATACGCACCATTGCGATGGACTGCTGGGCGAGCCTTGAACACGGTCTGCGTTACAAAAACGACAGCAGCGAGGTTGAGATGCTGTCTGCGGAGCTTAAGCGGTGCGCCGATGAAATGGCGTCAACCGATCTCAATCTTCAAACGATAAGAGATCTCGTTTTCGGAGCGGATAAGCGGAAAGCGGAAGAAATATCGTGACCTGACGCGTGCCTTACATAATATATACATAACGGAAGGAATTAAACGGAATGCGCATACTTTTGGCGGAGGACGAAAAGGAGCTTTCAAAAGCACTTACCGCAATACTCAAGTACAACCATTATTCCGTGGATGCCGTCTACGACGGTGCGGACGCATTCGATTACGGCGTTGCCGAAAATTACGATGCAATTATTCTTGATATAATGATGCCGAAGAAGAACGGCATTGAAGTCCTCGAGGAGCTGAGAAAAAACGGTGTGACAACACCCATACTCATACTTACCGCAAAATCCGAAATTGATGACAGGATAACCGGGCTTGACGCCGGCGCTGATGATTACCTCACAAAGCCTTTTGCAATGGGTGAGCTTTTGGCAAGACTGCGCGCCATGACAAGACGCCGTTCGGAATATACACCGGATATTATCTCTGTCGGAAATATAAAACTTGACCGCTCAACCTTTGAACTGAGCAGTGAACACGCGTCGTTCAGGCTCGGAAACAAAGAGTTCCAGATGATGGAGATACTCATGCGCGAGAGCGGCAGGATTATCACGACGGATAATCTTCTCGAAAGAATATGGGGATATGACGCGGAAACCGATAACAGCGTTGTTTGGGTCTATATTTCGTATCTCAGAAAAAAGCTTACCGCGCTCGGCGCAAACGTGGAGATTAAAGCGGTGAGGGGAGTCGGTTATTCGCTTGCGGAGAGCGGAGAAACCGAAGACAATGAATGATCGTGTAAAAGGGAGCGTGCGGCTTTGTGATAAACAAATTCAGACGAAAATTTGAGTTTATCGTAATGGGGTGCGTGTTTGTCGTACTCATACTTATTATCGCTCCGCTCAACACTGTTATGATGTATAAGACCGAACACTTTATAGACAATGTTCTCAACGTTATAGCAAACAATGAGGGCAGCTTTCCCGAAATTCACAGAGATCCCGATAGGGAAACTTTCTTCGGTTACGGACTTGACGGAGATTCGTTTATGCAGTTCGTTATTTCCGACGAGACACGTTACCGCACAAGATACTATTCGGTAAAGCTTGACGAAGAAGGAAAAGCAATAGACGTAAACACTCTTCACATGAATAACGTGACCGACAAGGAAGCGGTGGAAAGTGCCGTGAGTGCGGTCGAACTCGGAAAAGACAAAGGCTACAAAGGTTCGTGTAAGTACCTCATACGGGATACCGACTACGGGAAGATTGTTGTTTTCCTTGACTGTTACCTTGAACAGCAGATGAAGGTGAGCTTCCTTATCGTCTCTTTCTGCGCGGCGTTTCTGTGCTGTGTCGCCGTAATGGTGCTTGTGAGAATATTCTCGGTAATAGCGATACGACCGTTCGTCGAGAACATACAGTATCAGAAGCGTTTCATCACCGACGCCAGCCATGAGCTTAAAACTCCGCTTGCGATAATCAGCGCGAACACCGAGGTGCTTGAGCTGACCCAGGGTTCAAACGAATGGACGGAGAGCATAAAGCACCAGACGGTGCGTATGAACGAACTCATAAAGCGTCTCTTGCTGCTCGCAAAATTCAGCGAGCAGGGGAGAAGTGTAACTCTCGTTGACTTTTCGCTTAACGACGCCGCGAAAGAGAGCGTCGAGACGTTTTCCACTCTTGCGGAAGCCAAGGGAAAAACGCTTGTCGCAAATATTGCGGACGGCGTGACGTACCGCGGAGACGAGACTGGGATACGTCAGCTCATGTCAATACTTCTCGAGAATGCCGTGAAATACGCCGACGACGGCGGAAACATATACTTCACCCTCACCAAGCAGGGAAAGGGCGCGAAAATCGAGGTGAAGAACGATTGCAAGAATGTTGACGAAAAATCGCTCTCTCATCTCTTTGAAAGATTTTACCGCGCCGACGAGTCCCGCGCCAGAGAAACCGGAGGTTACGGAATAGGGCTTTCGATCGCGCAAGCGATAGTCGAAAATCATAAGGGAAGAATAAACGTGAAAAGCCCGGACAAAAAGTCCGTCGTGTTCACGGTAATTCTGTAACCTGAGTTTTGCCGCGAAAGCGGTACTGACATCACCAATCACTCCTTAAAATATAAACGCAGGATGCCTCGCGCCGAGTTTTCGGCGCGGGGCGTTCTGTGCTTTTTCGGCGCCGTGATACGCCGGAAGGACGTATTGCAAACAAACATTCGGAACATCGGTTTGAAATGTTTATGCCGTGTTAAATCATTGTAAAAGCATTCAAAAACGCCGTTTCGCCCCTTGCAAATTCATGCAAATTGGTATATAATTATCCTCGGTGGATGAAAAAGGACGTAAATTCCTATAAATTCCTCATAGTGGATGATAAACGGCGGAAAATTTGAGAAAGGAGGAGGTTCGGGATGCTTTTCGGTACATATTACAACAATCTCGATTCAAAAGGCAGAGTGTTTTTGCCGGCGAAATTCAGAGAAGATCTCGGACAGAGCATAGTGCTTGTCAAAACCTCCGAAAAGTGCCTTTCTCTTTACTCCGAAAGCAAGTGGGAGGAATTCTGCCGCAAAATATTCGAGAACGGCGAGATAAGCATGGCGAACGTAATAAGAAAGCTCAGCCGCGACGCTTCGAGACTCGAGCCCGACGCACAGGGAAGAATAATAATCCCGATGCGTCTTCGCGAACAGATGAAGCTTGAAGGCGAGATATCGTTTGTCGGCATGGTGAGCCGCGTGGAAATATGGAAGGAAGAGGGACTGTCGGAGGCAACCGACGGCATTACAAGCGATATGGTAATGCAGAAGCTTGCCGAGATGGGTATGTGATATGGAAACTGAATTCAGACATTATTCGGTCCTTCTTCAAGAGACGGTGGACGGTCTTGACATAAAGCCCGACGGCATTTACGTTGACTGCACCATGGGCGGAGGGGGACATTCGGAGGAGATACTCCGCAGACTCGAAAAACTCGGCGGCACGGGAAGACTCTACAGTATAGACCGCGACCCCGATGCGATAGCGGCGGCGTCGAAAAGGCTTGCGCCTTTCGGAGAGAGAAGCGTTATACTCGAGGGACGTTTCAGCGAAGCGCCCGAACTTCTTGCAAGCGTCGGCGTAACAAAAACAGACGGCATAACAGCGGATCTCGGTGTTTCGTCATTCCAGCTCGACACTCCCGAGAGAGGCTTTTCCTATATGAACGACGCGCCGCTCGATATGAGAATGTCGAAAGCCGTTGGAAAGAGCGCGTGGGATGTCGTGAACAAGTATCCCGAGAGTGAACTGAAACGCATTATTTTCGACTACGGCGAAGAAAGATTCGCTCCGAGAATAGCGTCTTTCATATGTGAGAGACGTGAAAAAGCACCCATAAACACTACGGGAGAGCTTGTTGAAATAATAAAGAGCGCGATACCTGCGAAGAACCGCAAGGACGGACCTCATCCGGCGAAGAGAACCTTCCAGGCGATAAGAATAGAGGTCAACGGAGAGCTTGACGAGGTTGCCGAGGTTATAAGGTCGGCGTTTCCGATTCTGAAAGTCGGCGGAAGAATGTCGTTTATAAGCTTTCATTCTCTCGAGGACCGCATAATAAAGAACGAATACAAAGAGTTCACCGAAGGGTGTACCTGTCCTCCCGATTTTCCGGTTTGCGTGTGCGGAAAAAAAGCGAGAGCAAAGATAATCACAAAGAAACCGATTCTTCCCTCCGAGAAGGAGCTTGAGGAAAATCCGAGATCGAGAAGCGCAAAGCTCAGAGTCCTCGAAAAGATTGCCGACTGACGGCGAAACGAAATTAAACGAAAGGGATTGAATAAAGTGGATTACGTAAGTGCAAACGGCGATATGCTCATCAATTTCAGGAAGATAAAGTACGCAAGCGGCGTAAGAAAGTCGCAGAAAACCGCGGAGAACACGGAAGCTGCGAAAAGACGCGAGGTTGCGGCGAGAAACGCCGAAAAGCGCGCGGTTGAAGTTACGCCCGCTCTTTCGCGCGGCAAGAGCGCGGTAAGAGAATCGTCTGCTGTCAAAATGAGAGAGCAGAGCCGCACATACGCACGTCCCGCCGCAAACGCAAACGCAGGCGCTCTTCGCGCACAGCGCACACAGGCGGCAAACCACGTTGGGAAGACTGCCGTCTCCAAGCCCATGACTGCGGAGGACGTAAGAACCGCAGCGGCTGAATTTCTTTCGTACTCGTGCGAAGAAAAGACATATACAGAAACCGCAAAGGCGGCGAAAACGGCAAGATTTCCCATAGCTTTCTTTGCTACGGCGGCTGTCGTCACGCTTCTTTTCATAATGCTCATCGGAGCATACTCTCAGCTTTCCGAAGCACTTGCCGAGAAGGAATCACTCGAAAACTCCATAAACGCCTGCCTCAGCACCAAGGACGAACTTGAAATGCGCATATCCGAAAAGCTCAGCCTTGACGAGATAGAGAACATCGCCGTAAACAGACTCGGTATGGTAAAGGCGGAGGGCGCGAATGTCGGCTACATAAGCATCGCCGGCGAAGATAAGGTCGTGATTTCCGATACGGGAGAGTCGACAGGGGAGAATATGTCGATTGTTATGTCGAGCGTCGGCAGACTCTTTGACAACCTCATTCACAAAAGCCGCTGACGTATCGGCGCGGCCGTGAACGTAAAATAATACATTAAGTGATAGGAAGTGCCGAAATTCTGTACTTCCTAACATTTTAGTTATGGACACAGCATAGAATTTATAGGCGATTGGAAAACCGCCGTATGTTCCGAAAGGAGGATTTTCCGTGGGAAGTCCGCTGAAACGAATAAAAGCCTACTTTAAGTCGGCGAACGCAAGAATACATATTGCCGAGGCGGCAATGCTTGCCGGAGTTGCGGTGATCGTACTGCGCCTTTTCTGGCTTCAGGCGGTTGACTCAGAAAATTATAAAGAAGATGCTTACAGACAGTACACTTCGGAGTTGACAATTACGGCAAAACGTGGTACAATATACGACAGGAACATGAATGAGCTTGCCGTCAACCAAACGGTTGAGACGGTGTTCCTCTCTCCGGCTACCATCGACGACAAGGATATACGCAAGATTGCCGAAGGTTTGTCGGGCATTCTCGGAATCGATAAAGGTACGATTTATACGAAAATGCAGAAGAAACACAGTCAGTACGAGGTCATAAAACGCCGCATTGACAGAAACACTGCCGACAACGTAAGACGCTTCCTTGCGGACAACAACATCGTGACCGGCGTACACCTCGAGGAGGACTCCAAGAGGTACTACCCCGAGGGACATCTCGCCTCGCACGTGATAGGCTTCACCAATTACGACGGCGACGGCGCATACGGCATCGAAGCGCAGTACAACAGCGTGCTCAAGGGCGTTCCGGGAAGAATAGTTACCGCTCACAACGGAGTCGGCAAGGATATGCCTTTCAAATACGAGAGCTATATCGCCTCGGATAACGGAAGCAACGTCGTTCTCACGATTGACAAAAACATTCAGAGCTTCCTTGAAAAGAACCTTGAAGCTGCACTTGTTGATACGGGCGCAAGAAACAGAGTCCTCGGCATTGTCATGGACGTAAAAAACGGAGAAATACTCGGTATGTCCACAAAGCCCGACTATGATCCCAATGACCCGACGAAGCTTGACAGCTACTCCGAAGCGCTTCTTGCGCTTGCGACGGAGAATCCGGAAAGACTCACGGCAAAATACAACGGACGCGACCTCACACTTGACGAATACCGCAAAGAGCTTATGATGACAATGTGGACGAACAAGGGCGTCGGCGAGAGCTACGAGCCGGGTTCTACCTTCAAGATTGTCACCTCAGCGATGGCTCTTGAGGAGGGCGTCGTCTCCGAAACCGAGACCTTCACCTGTACAGGCTCTCTCCAGGTTGCGGACGCTCTTATTCACTGTCACAACGTGTACGGTCACGGCGTCGAAAGCTTCGAGCAGGGACTTCAGAACTCCTGCAACCCCGTGTTTATGACACTTGCAAAGCGTCTCGGCAAAGAAAGATTCTTCAATTACTTCGAGCTTTTCGGTCTCACCGAAAGAACCGGTGTGGATCTTCCGGCGGAGGCAAGAGCTATCTACCATACCTCCATGGCGAACTTCAACGAAGTCGAGCTTGCGGTATACTCTTTCGGTCAGACTTTTAAGGTAACTCCGATGTCGCTTCTTCGTGCGGTGTCCGCGGTTGCCAACGGGGGAGACCTTGTGAAGCCGCATATTGTAAAGAAGCTCGTTGACGACGACGGCAACACCATAGAAAGCTACGACACCGAGGTGGAGCGCAGAGTCTGCTCTGAGGAAACGTCGAAAAAAATCATGACCTATCTCGCAAACGGTATAACCATGGGTTCGACAAAGAACGCATATGTCAAGGGCTACAGCATCGGCGCAAAAACCGGTACGTCGCAGAAGCGAGACAAGATAAACCCCGAGACCGGAGAAAAGGACCTCTACATCGGTTCGTGCGTTGCGTTTGCTCCCGCGGAGTCTCCCGAGGTTGCCGTTATCGTAATAATCGACGAGCCTCAGGGTAACTACTACGGCGGTACTATAGCCGCACCCGTTGTAGGAAGTATCCTTTCGGATATTCTTCCTTACCTCGGTATCGAGCCTACGGAAGTCGAGGATGAGGAAACGACGGTAAGCGTTCTTGACTACAGAGGACAGAGCCTTGACTATGTCAAGAGGAACATTTCCTCGATGAATCTTAAGATAAAGGTCATAGGAAACGGAAGCACCGTCACAGAACAGTTCCCGAGAGCCGGAGCAAAGCTCACAGAGGGCGGAGTCATAGCGATTTACGTCGGAGACGCCGTTCCGGCGGCTGATACGCCGGTGCCGGACGTCACGGGTATGTCGGCGTCCGAAGCCAACAAGACGCTTGTGAACGCAGGATTCAATATAAATATAACCGGCGCGCACATAGACGGTGTTTCGGGAGCGGTTGCGTCGAAGCAGAACCCGGCAGCCGGTACCGAGGCAAAACCCGGTACGGTAGTAACGGTCGATTTCATTCATAAGGACGTTTCGGATTAACAAGAATAACAATATGAGGGTGAGTATATGTTGACGGAGTTTATCATAAGCGCAGTTTTGTCCTTTGTCGTCACGGCGGTTCTCGGACGGCTGCTTATTCCGGCACTTAAAAGTGTTAAAATGGGTCAGAAGATCCTCGATATAGGACCGAGGTGGCACAAGTCGAAGGAGGGGACTCCGACAATGGGCGGTCTGTTCTTTATCAGCGGAATACTCATATGCACAATGACTCTCGGCGTTTACGAGGCGTCGAAGCATGAGGGGGAGCTGGGAATGCTCCTTGTAAGTCTCGGTTTCATGCTTCTGTGCGGACTTACGGGCTTTATAGACGACTACGTCAAGTTCTTCAAAAAGCAGAATAAGGGACTCACGCCGAATCAGAAGATGATACTCCAGCTTTTCTCCGCGGCGCTTTACCTTGTCGGTCTCAATGCCGTCGGCAGACTTTCAACGGTGCTTCGTTTCCCGTTTACCGATTTTTGCATTGACTTCGGAGTGTTCTTCTATCCGCTTGCGATACTCGGCATTGTGTTCTTCGTGAATGCGGTAAACCTTACCGACGGTATCGACGGACTTGCGGCGTCGGTGACTCTCATGGTGGCAATATTCTTCTCGGTTGCCGCACACAGATTTTTTGCCGCTTATGCCGACGCAACCATGCTCGTACTCTGCGGAGCTGTGATAGGCGGTATGCTCGGCTTTCTCGTTTACAACTTTCACCCGGCAAGAGTTTTTATGGGGGACACAGGTTCGCTCTTTCTCGGAGGAACGGTTGTGTGCCTTGCATTCTGGCTCGAATTACCGCTTATACTTGTCGGCGTGGGAATAATATACATAGCCGAAGCGGTTTCGGTAATCATACAGGTGACGGTGTATAAGCTCACGAAAAAGCGTGTGTTCAAAATGACGCCGATTCACCACCACTTTGAAATGTGCGGCTGGGGCGAGATTAAGATAGTAACCGTGTTCTCGCTTATCACCGCCGCGGCGTCCGCGCTCGTGCTTTACGGATATCTTGCTTAAAACCGTGCGGTACGCGGATTTTTGATTGGAGGTATACAGATGACGAATCCCTCGGGAAAAGACCTGCGGCACGCTCCGACCGTCGGTTCGGAGATGAAAAAATACCGTGAGCGAGGAAATATCGATTACGTGTTTTTTGCTCTTGTCATAATACTTCTGTTTATCGGAACTGTAATGGTGTTCAGCGCAAGCTATACCTATGCAAGACAGACGCAGAAGGGCGACAGCTACTTTTTCGCTCGCAAGCAAATTCTCTTTGCGGTTCTCGGAATCGCCGTTATGCTTATTGCCTCAAAGGTCGATACCAACATAATACGAAAATTCACCGTGCCGATTTTCATTGCGAGCCTTGCACTTATGCTCTTTGTAATCGTTGCACCGGAAAGCATTGCTCCCAACATTAAGGGCGCAAAACGCTGGATAAACCTCCCCATACTCGGCTCGTTTCAGCCGTCGGAGGTGTACAAGTTCGCGATAATTCTTCTGTTTGCCGACTACATTCCGAAAAAGAGAGATAAGATTATCTCCGACAACTTCCGTGAATCTCTTGTTTACGGCGTGCTTCCTTACGGTGCGGTAGGCGTTGTGAGTGCGGTGGTAATGTACCTTCAGCCGCATATGTCGGGACTTATAATTATAGCTTTTATCATATTTATGATGATGTTCTTGGGCGAGACCAAGTGGAAGTACATCGGCATAATGGCGCTCCTTGCGGTTGCGGGACTTGCCGTTCTTGTACTGACTCTTTCACACGCCGTGACAAGACTCGAGGTTTGGCGTGACCCGTTCTCTTACATGAGCGATGCTTCGGGCGGTAAAGGCTGGCAGCCGGCACAGGCTCTCTACGCAATCTCGGCAGGCGGCATTTTCGGCGTCGGTCTCGGCAACAGCAATCAGAAACAGCTCTACCTCCCCGAACCTCAGAACGACTACATTTTCCCGATATTCTGCGAAGAGTTCGGCTTCATAGGCGCAGTTGCGGTAATACTCCTGTATGTGCTTCTTATATACAGAGGCGTCACAATTGCCATGAAAGCCGTTGACAGATTCTCGAGACTTCTCGCACTCGGCATAGTTTTTCAGGTCGCCATTCAGACGATCCTCAATATATGCGTTGTAACAAACATTCTGCCGAGTACCGGTATCTCGCTTCCGTTCTTCAGCTACGGCGGCTCTTCGGTTCTCGTTCTTCTCGGCGAAATGGGAATAGTCCTCGGCATCTCGAGGTATTCTCTCGTAGAGAAAAAACAACCTTCGCAAATTCGACGCACAAGACGCCGCGACGCCGGCGGCAATACGGCGTCCGGAAATTAAATTTTGGGAGTTGACATCATGAGAGTACTCATAAGCGGAGGCGGAACGGGCGGACACGTAAACCCGGCTCTCGCAATTGCAGGCATAATAAAGGAAAAGAATCCCGATGCGGTTATAGAATTTATCGGAACCGAGAGAGGACTCGAGACGACGCTTGTCCCGAGGGAGGGGTATAAGCTTCATTTTGTCAAGGTAAGAGGCTTCAAGAGAAAACTCTGCCGCGAAAATCTCGAAGCACTCAAAGAGGCGGTAACGTCGGTGTTCGAGGCGAAAAAGATAATCCGTAATTTCAAACCCGACATAGTTATCGGCACGGGAGGGTACGTTTGTTGGCCTGTTCTGAAAGCCGCTTCGTCTATGAAAATACCGACGGTGATACATGAGCAGAACGCCGTTGCGGGCGTTACGAATAAGATACTCTCCGGTTACGTCGATAAGGTTATGATAAGCTTTGAGGCGTCGCGCGAGTGCTTCGGGCACAAGGAAAAGCTTGTTTTCACCGGCAACCCCATAAAGCTCGAAATGCTCGGTGCGGACAGGGAGGCGGTTCGCCGCAGTCTCGGTCTTTCGGACAAAACGCCGCTTATTCTTTCCTTCGGCGGCAGCCTCGGTGCGCGCAGGGTAAACGATATGTGCTATGAGCTTATAGAGAATTTCAGCGAAAAGTCCGACGTAATGCACATTCACGCAACCGGAAAGAGCGGCTTTGCCTTTGCGAAGAAGCACTTTCTCGAAAGGGGATATACAGAAACCGAGGACGGTTCGCTGAAGCGCGGAAACGTCACCGTGAGAGAGTATATATACAATATGCCGTCGCTTGTTGCGGCAGCTGACGTCGTGATAAGCCGTGCGGGCGCAATGACGGTTTCGGAGCTTGCGGCAATGAAAAAAGCTGCAATACTCATTCCGTCGCCGAACGTCACAAACAACCACCAATACAAAAACGCAAAGGTGCTTGCCGATGCGAACGGGGCAGTTCTTATTGAGGAAAAAGACATTTCCGGAAAGCTTCTCACGGATACGGTCAAGGAACTTTGCAAAAATGCCGAAAAGCGTCATGAGCTTGAGAAAAACATAGCGAAGTTCGCTGTTATCAACAGCCTTGAGCGCATATACGGCGTCATAGAGGACACACTTAAAAAGAGCGGAAAGTGAGGTGCGGTATGAGTACCGAAAATAAAAACGGCGCAAAGCCGCGTACCGCTTCGGATAATGGCGTAAACGGCAAACCGTCCGAACGCCGCATTGTTATGCGAAAAGCCGATTCCGGACGAAAAAAGTATATCGCCGCAGTCGCTCTTCTTGTCGCTCTCGCCGCCGCGCTTACAGTGTGCGTACAGGTATTTTTCGTAATAGACAATATCAAGGTTGAGGGAAACTACCACTATTCCGCCGCCGATATCATAGAAAAAAGCGGTGTGTCCGTCGGAGATAATATGTACGCCGTAAATCTCGGCGACGTAAAAACGAATATTCTGACGAAGCTCAACGGCATAAATGATGTCACTGTAAAGCGTGTTCTCCCGGATACCATCGTCATAAGCGTTGAGGAGTACGTCCCGGCAATGTATGTTGCCGTAGGCGACAGCTATTATATCCTGTCGTCCGGTATGCTTGTACTGCGCTCGACGACAGACATAGAGTCTATAGAAAACGACGGACTTATAAGAATTTACACCCCGGATATAACAGGATGCATCGCCGGAGAGGAGCTTAAAACCGCAGACAGCGACATAGCGCACCTCGCGGCGGAGATTTATTCGGAGCTGTGCGAAATCGGCATGAACGAGTCGGTGAGCGAGATAAATATCACCGACAAATTCGATATCACCCTTAAGTACGGCGGTTCATTTACAATAAAGCTCGGCAATGCGCTGAGAGTACACGAAAAGCTCAGCATGGCAAAGCAGATGATAGATAAGGCAGAGGTGAAAAAGGGAATAATCGATGTGTCGGCGGACGATGTCTCAAAGGGCATACACACATGGGGATAAAGCGCGCATAGGCGCAAAATAATGATTAAAAGTGCGAAAAAAATAAACATTCTTTAAATTTTTACCGTAAACTATTGCAATTGAAGAGAAAATGAGATATTATATTGTATGGATATATAAATATGCGGTCGAAGTGCAGTGTGCGGCCGCGGTACTATAAAATATGGTTAACGCAGGAGGAAGTCAAATGCCGTACGAAGAATTTGAAAATGTAGTAAAGATAAAGGTAATCGGCGTCGGCGGCGCAGGAAACAACGCCGTAAACAGAATGATTGAAACCGATACAAAGGGCGTTGAGTTTATTGCCGTGAACACAGACGCCATGGTGCTCAGAAAGAGCACCGCACCGATGAAGATAATGATCGGTGAGAAGATAACGAAGGGAAGAGGCGCAGGCGCAAATCCCGAAATGGGCAAGGGCGCCGCAGAAGAAAACCTCGAAGAGATAAAGAAGCAGCTCGAAGGCTCCGACATGCTCTTCATAACCTCCGGTATGGGCGGAGGCACCGGTACCGGCGCCGCTCCCGTAATCGCAAAGCTTGCCAAGGATATGGGTATACTTACAATAGGTATCGTTACAAAGCCTTTCGCTTTTGAGGGTAAGGTGAGAATGAATCAGGCTATAGAGGGCATCAACAACCTCAAGGAGTACGTCGATTCTCTCGTAGTTATCCCGAACGACAAGCTCAAGCTCGTAAGCGAGACAAAGATCACCATGATGAACGCTTTCGCAATCGCGGACGACGTTCTCCGTCAGGGCGTTCAGAGCATCTCCGAGCTTATCAATGTTCCCGGCTTTATTAACCTCGACTTTGCGGACGTTACCACAATAATGGCAAACGCAGGTCTTGCTCATATGGGTATAGGCGTTGCAAAGGGTAAGGATAAGGCTGAATTTGCGGCAAAGGCCGCTATCTCGAGTCCTCTTCTTGAGACCGAGATCACCGGGGCAAAGGGACTTATCATCAACTTCACCGTATCTCCCGACATCAGCCTTGAAGAGGTTGAATCGACCGCAACGATTATTTCCAAGGAAGCAAATCCCGACGCAAGAATTATCTGGGGTGTTGCGTTCGACGAAACTCTCGAGGACGCTATGAAAGTAACCGTTATCGCGACCGGCTTTGAGAAGAGCACTGAGACAACCGCGCAGACCGCTCCCGCAGCGGAGAAGGAGAACGCTCCGACAGCCCCCAAGGCTGCCGCTAAGCCCACGTTTTCCGGCTCGGGAGACGACGATGACGATATAGATAACATCGTTCAGCAGTTCGATATTCTCAACAAGAAGAGAGCAAACAGATTTTGATTTGCTTTGCCGTGCGAATAAGCTGTCGGCAGTTTTGAGGCAGTATTTTGAAATGTGCGACTCCGTCGGAATAAGGCGGAGCCGCTTTTTTCGTTGCCGTAAATCCCCGTGTGACTCTCGCGAAAACCGAGAAGTGCCGAGAGATACAACTTATTTACAAAATGTAAATCTATCCGCCTTTACTTTCGTACTTTAATATGATAGAATAGTACAGATTGGAGAAGAGTTTGAATTCTCAGATTACGTGTGAAAGGCGAAACGCAAATGAACGAAAAATTTAAGTGCAGTGCGATAAATAACCTGTTTAAAGCCGTTATGAGTCTTGAAAATATTGACGAGTGCTACGACTTTTTCGAGGATATTTGCACAATTGCCGAGATTCAGGAAATGGCAAAGCGGCTTACTGCCGCAAAAATGCTTTCCGACGGCGCAAAGTACAACGAAATAGCCGAGAAAACGGGACTTTCCACGGCGACCATAAGCCGCGTCAACAGAAGTCTCAAATACGGAACGGACGGTTATGCCAAGGCTCTTGAAAGGATAGATTATGAAGACTGAACAGTACGGGGCGGCTCTTGCGGCGTGTTACGACAGATTTAACGACGGCGTCGATTACGGCGAACTCTGCGCTTTTGTAAAAAAGCTCTTTTCGGAGCATTGCGAAAAAGAACCGAAAAACGTGTGCGAAATTGCCTGCGGTACGGGTTCTCTTTCGATAGAGCTTGCAAAAAGCGGCTATAAAGTGACCGCATCCGATATTTCCGAGGAAATGCTGACGGTCGCCGATAAAAAGGCACGTGACGGCGGTGCCGACGTCCGTTTTGTGAGAGCCGATATGAGAAACTTCTCGCTTTATACAAAGGCGGATGCTGTGCTTTGCTTCTTCGACAGCATAAACTATCTCACAAAGCCGGACGATGTGAAGGAATGCTTTGCAAGCACATACAACGCGCTTGCGGACGACGGACTTTTCGTTTTCGACATAAACTCAAAGCATAAATTCGAGAACGTATACGGTGACAATGCCTACGTCATAGAAAGCGGAGACGATCTGCTTGCATGGCAGAATTACTACAACGAAAAAAGCAGAATGTGCGATTTCTATCTCTCCATGTTTTTCCCCTGCGAGGATGGAAGATATGAGAGGTGCGACGAGTACCAGAGAGAAAAAATGTACACACGCAGACAGATTGAAAAGTATGTCTCGGAGAGCGGCTTTGAAATTCTCGGCGTGTACTCCGACTTTGATATGTCGGAGGCGGACGAGAACTCCTGCGAGAGAATATACTTTGTCTGTAAAAAGCATAAAAGCATTTGAGGTGAAAGTATGCTTATGAACACAATCACAAGAGCGATGACAAAATGCGGAAGCGCAAGGATACTCATGATAAATTCGCGTGAAATGGTAAACGACGCGATTAAATATCATAAACTTACACCGACTGCCGCGGCTGTTCTCGGACGCACGCTTACGGCGGCGTCCCTTATGGGTACAATGCTCAAGGACAGCGGAGACAGCCTCACGGTATCTTTTCACGGCGACGGTCCTGCCGGAAGAGTTCTTGCAACGTCGGATTACTACGGCAACGTCAAGGGATATATCGAAAACCCCGGAGTCGATCTGCCGCTCAAACCCAACGGCAAGCTTGACGTCAGCGGCGCAATAGGAAAAGGAACGCTTTACGTTATAAAGGACATGGGTGAGGGAGAGCCGTATGTCGGCACGACTCCCATAGTTTCCGGCGAGGTTGCGGAGGATATCACAGAGTACTTTGCCGTAAGCGAGCAGACACCTACCGTCTGCGCTCTCGGAGTGCTTGTTGACGTTGATTATACGTGCAAATCCGCAGGCGGCATACTTATACAGCTTCTTCCGGGTGCTGACGATGAGTTTATATCGAAACTCGAAAAGCGAGTGCCGCTTCTCTCGAATGTTTCGTCGATGTTCGGTGACGGAAAGACAAACGCCGAACTTATGAAAGAGATTCTCGGAGATATCGAGTTTGATATTTTCGACGAAATCGACTGCTCGTATCACTGCGACTGCTCACGTGACAGAGTGAAGAAAGCACTTATATCGATAGGAGAAAAGGAGCTTCGTGATATCGTCGCCGAAGGCAAGGACACCGAGGTAAAGTGTCAGTTTTGCGACAGAGTTTATACATTTACACCCGATGAAATTTCCGAGCTCGCCGATTCGGCAAAATAAAATTACACAGTCAGGACAGAATATGATAATAAACGAAAACACAAGTGATCCGTCGGTAATCGAAAAGTATACCGAAAGGGCGGCAAGACTTATCGAAAGCCGTGCGGCGGCAAGAGGAAGAGAGCTCAAAGCGTTCGTTGCTACCTTCGGATGTCAGCAGAACGAAGCAGACAGCGAAACTCTCATGGGACAGCTTGAGAAAATGGGCTGCGCCAAGGCAAAGGGTATCGACGACGCCGACATAATAATTTACAACACCTGCGCTGTCCGTGAACACGCAGAGCTTCGTGCGCTTTCAAAGACCGGTCAGCTTAAGCATATGAAAGAGAAAAATCCCGACCTCATCGTCGGACTCTGGGGCTGTATGGTCTCACAGGAACACCGCAAGGAAACGATAAAGCAGAGCTATCCTTACGTCGATTTCGTTGCCGGCACAAATATGATGCACAGACTCCCCGAAATTCTCTGCGACGTCATGGAAACCGGCAGACGCAGGTATTACGTCGATGATTCCCCTCACATCATAACCGAGGGACTCGACGTTGCGAGAAGCGGCGATATTTCAGCATGGCTTCCCGTCATGTACGGCTGTGACAACTTCTGTACCTATTGCGTCGTACCGTATGTCAGAGGACGTGAAAGAAGCCGTGAACCGTCGTTTATTCTCGACGATGCAAGAAAGATTATCGCCGACGGCTACCGTGAAATAACGCTTCTCGGTCAGAACGTAAACTCCTACGGAAAGGGACTTGACGGAAGCGAAAAGGCGACCTTCGCAAAGCTTCTTTCGGATGTCTGCGCTCTCGACGGCGACTTCTGGGTAAGGTTTATGACCTCGCATCCGAAAGACGCGTCCGACGAGCTTATCGAAACGATAGCCGAAAATCCCAAAGCGGCAAAGCATTTTCATTTGCCCATGCAGGCGGGAAACGACGAAATACTCCGCCGAATGAACCGAAAGTATACAAGCGGCGATTTCCTGAAGCTTGCGGAAAAGATAAAGACTGAAATTCCCGGAGTCACGCTTACAAGCGACATCATTGTCGGTTTCCCCGGAGAGACGGAGGAGCAGTTTTGCGACACTCTTTCCATGATGGAGAAGGTCGGCTTTGATTCGGTATACGCCTTCATATATTCGCCGAGAAGCGGAACACCGGCGGCAAAGATGGAGGACCCCGTAAGTGACGAGGAAAAATCGGAGCGTTTTTCAAGGCTCTGTGCACTCGAATCGGAGATCTCCGAGAAAAAGTGCAAAACACTTGTCGGAACACGGGAGAAACTATTGTGTACGTCGCAAACCGCCGACAGTAACGGATATTTGATAGGCAGAACGAGCGGCAACAGAACCGTGCGCTTTGAGAACAGCGTTAATGACGAGAATATTTACGGACGCTTTGTTGACGTCGAGATAACGAGAAGCGAAAAAACCATGCTTTTCGGAAAAAGAGTTTAAGATACAGAGAGGTAATTTACAATGTCAAAGAAAATCATAGATCTTGCAAGAACACTCGGTGAGGAGCTTGCTCAGAGTGAGGAATATCTCCGCTACTTTGCGGCTAAGGAGGCTCTTAAAAACAGTGCCGAGCTTAAGAATAAGATAAACGAGTTCAAAGTACAGAAAATGATACTCGATATGGAGAGCAAAAAAGACGAGGCGCAGAAAGAGGAAAGCCTTCTCGATGCCCTTGGCGTCCGTGTTGATGAGCTTTACAGAAGCATAAACGAGAACCCCGTTATGGTTGAGTTCAACGCCGCAGAGGAAGCGATGAACACGCTTTTGGGTGCTGTGAACACAACTATCGGTTCCTATATCACCGACGAGGACAATCATACAGCAGCGGGTTCATGCTCTCCGGAACACTGCGCAACCTGCAGCGGCTGTCACCACTAACAATACGAACGCAAGCTTTTGATTTGGAGGTCTGTCAGTAAATGCCGTATACCCCTATGATGCAGCAATACTTTGAAATAAAGGATCAGTATAAGGATCATCTGCTTTTCTACCGCCTCGGTGACTTTTACGAGATGTTCTTCGACGATGCACTTGTGGCTTCGAGAGAGCTTGACCTCACTCTTACCGGGCGAGATTGCGGCATGGAGGAAAGAGCGCCGATGTGCGGAGTTCCTTTTCACAGCGCAGATTCGTATATAGCGCGCCTTGTAAAAAAAGGCTATAAGGTTGCGGTTTGCGAACAGCTCGAAGATCCGGCACTTGCAAAAGGAATAGTAAAAAGGGACGTTATAAGGATAATCACACCGGGAACGGTGACTGATGGTTCACTGCTTGTCGAAACAAAAAACAACTACCTCTGTGCACTTTGCGCGGATATGAGCGGAGTCGGTATGGCGGTGGCGGATATCACGACTGCTGATATTTTCGCAACGGATATTTCATTTGACGACGACGGCAGTCATTCGAAGCTTATGTCGGAGCTTGCGGTGTACACGCCGAGCGAGGTCATAACAAATATGACAAAGGAGGATCTCGGCGCGGCATACGATTATCTGCACGGCAAACTGAACTCTTTCGTATCACTCGAATGCGAGATGCCGCAGGCAGATACGGAGCTTCTTCGCAAGCAGTTCGGCGAGGACTTCGAGGAAAAGAATGAGATTCCGGCGGCGTCACCGTCGCTCTCGGCTCTCACCGCACTTCTGCGCTACATAAAGGAAACGCAGAAAACCGATATATCTTACATAAATAAGATTTCGTATTACACAAACGAACAGTTTCTTGCGATAGACGTAAACACACGCCGAAACCTCGAGCTTTGCGAGGCGATGAGAACAGGCGAGAAAAAAGGAACGCTTCTCTGGGTTCTCGATAAAACCAAAACAAGTGCCGGTTCACGGCTTCTGCGCAAATGGATAGAGCATCCCCTTGTATCGCTTGCCGGTATAAGAAAGCGCCAGGAGGCTGTAAAGGCGCTTTATGATAATTACATCATAAAAGAAGAGCTTGCACTCGCGCTTGAAAAGACCAACGACCTCGAACGCCTTATGTCCAAGATGATATACGGTTCGGCAAACGCCAAGGATATGGTCGGAATGCTTGCGACGATAAAGAGACTGCCAGATATCAAGGAACAGCTTCTGAAAATAGAGACGGGAGAGCTTCACAGACTCGGCGATGAGCTTGACACTCTCGACGATATCGGCGACTACATAGCATCGGCTATAGTGGACGATCCGCCCTTCTCAATCCGCGAGGGCGGCATAATAAGACCCGGATTCTCCGCGGACGTTGACGAACTCCATTCGCTTATGGGTGAGGGGAAGGACTGGATCGCAAAAATTGAAGCCGAAGAGCGTGAAAAGACCGGCATAAAAAATCTCAAAATCGGATATAACCGTGTATTCGGCTACTACATTGAGGTGACAAATTCATTCAAGGATCTCGTCCCCGAAACTTACATAAGAAAACAGACGCTTTCAGGCTGCGAAAGATACGTCACCGACGAGCTTAAGAAAATGGAGGAAAAGATACTCAGCGCACAGGATAAGATAGTTGCGCTTGAATATGAGCTCTTCTGTATGCTCCGCGAGTACATCACAAAGTCGGTCGTTAGAGTGCAGAAAACCGCCGAGATTATAGCTGAAGCAGACGTTTATGCGGCGCTTGCCGACGCGGCGCTAAAGAACAATTACGTTTGCCCCGAGGTCGATACCTCGGATAAACTCGAGATAAAGGACGGACGTCACCCCGTCGTCGAAAAGACGCTTTCGGGCGGTGTTATGTTCGTTCCAAACGATACAGAGCTTGACTCCAAAAAGAGCCTTATGCTTATTACAGGACCGAATATGGCAGGTAAATCGACGTATATGCGCCAGAATGCGCTTATCGTCGTAATGGCGCAGATAGGCTCGTTTGTGCCGGCAAGCAGTGCGAGAATAGGCATTGTCGATAAGGTGTTCACACGTGTCGGTGCCTCCGACGATCTTGCCTCCGGTCAGTCAACCTTTATGCTTGAAATGACAGAGGTTGCTTATATACTCAAAAACGCCACCAAAAGAAGCTTTATCGTTTACGACGAAATAGGCAGAGGAACTTCAACCTTCGACGGCATGAGCATAGCACGCTCCATTGCGGAATACACGGCGTCCAAAATCGGTGCAAAAACGATGTTCGCCACCCACTATCATGAGCTTACCGTGCTTGAGGACAGACTTCCCGGTGTGTGCAATTACAGTATTGCCGCAAAAAAGAGGGGAGACGACGTCGTATTCCTGCGCAAGATAGTAAAAGGCTCCGCCGATGACAGCTACGGAATCGAAGTAGCGAAGCTTGCAGGCGTCCCTAATCCCGTCATAAAGCGTGCGAAAGAGGTTCTCAAGAGCCTCGATGGAGAGGGTGAAGTGCCGGCGTATATGCTCAAGAAAAAGAGTGCAGAGAACGACGGCGGACTGAACAATATAACCATTGAGGATATGTCAAAGAACGAGGTGTTCGAGATTATCAAAAAGTTGGATATCAATACAACCTCGCCTATAGAAGCTCTGCAAAAGCTGTATGAGCTGAAAAAGTATACGGAATAAACGGTAACATCCGAAAGAAAGGAGCGGCAGTGAGATGGGCATAATAAACGTACTCGATAAATCAACGGCAAATCTTATTGCCGCAGGAGAGGTTGTCGAAAGACCGGCATCCGCAATAAAGGAGCTTCTCGAGAACTGTGCGGACGCAGGAGCGTCTAATGTCACCGTCGAGATAAAAAACGGCGGCTCAACCTATATAAGAGTCACCGACGACGGCTGCGGCATGGCGAAAGAGGACGTGCCGACAAGTATACTCCGCCACGCAACGAGCAAAATACGCACAAAGGACGACCTTGCCGCAATAGGAACTCTCGGATTCAGAGGCGAGGCTCTTGCCGCAATATCGTCCGTGACAAGACTCTCCATTATGACAAAGCGTGCCTGCGACGGAATGGGAACCCTCTTTGAGAGCGAGTTCGGCGCAAGAGGAACGCTCACCGAGGCAGGATGCCCGAACGGCACGACGATTATCGCGCGTGACCTTTTCGAGAACGTCCCGGCAAGGAGAAAGTTCCTCAAAAAGGACTCGACCGAAGCACAGGCGGTTCTTGCGGCGGCAGAAAAGTTTGCGCTGTCACGTCCCTATATTTCGATTTGCTGTATCTCGGACGGTGTGCAGAAGCTGAAAACTCCGGGGGACGGAATAGCGGCGAACTGCATATACTCCGCTCTCGGACGCGATTTCGCCGACGGAATGATAAGCGCGGAGTATTCTCTCGGAGGTATAAGCGTCGGCGGTTTTGTCTGCAAACCCGAAAAGTGCAGACCCAACCGCAGTATGCAGAACTTTTTCATCAACGAAAGATACGTTCGTTCGAGAACTATGATGGCGGCTCTTGAGGAGGGTTTCAGAAGCTATTGCCCGGTCGGTAAGTTTCCGGGTGCGGTATTGTACCTTACGATAGATACGAGCCTTGTTGACGTAAACATCCACCCTGCAAAGCTTGAGGTCAAGTTTGTCAATGAGAGAGCGGTGTTTGAAGCGGTCTATTATGCCGTGAGAAACGCTCTTACAAGGGGAACCTCCGGTGCAAGACTCTTTGCCGAAAACAGAGTCGGCGAGGAGGATTCACTTCAAAGCCGCAGAATAAAACCGTCTCACCTTACAAAGGCTTTCCCGGTAACGGAGACTGTAGAGAAACCGCCCGACGCGGTGCCGGGCATCGGCGCGGACAAAGAGGCGTCGAATGCCGGCGTGTCTTCTAAAACCGCCGCGGAACCTATGCAGACCGCAGATACCGTACCACGCGCAAGGACTATTGAAGAAATAGCGAAAATTTTCGACAGCGAACACGAGACGGTACTCGGCGACAGCGGTGAAAACCGCGAAAACGGAAATAAGAGTCGTGAACCTCCGCCTCCCGTGGCGTCAGCCGAGGAACACATGAAATACATAAAGAACGTAAGTATTTCAATTCCGAAAGGCAGTGCGGAGAACGCCGGTGCAAAAACCCCCGGCATGGCCGAGAAGCTCATGGCGGAAATGGGAAAAAGTCTCGGAGATATCGGTGCTCCGAACGATAAGAGCGACTATCTGAAAGGCATCGAAAATCCGGAAAGCATTGCCGTTCCGAATGCGGATAATGCGGAGTCTTCCGCAGAATCGCGCGCAACCGCACCTCAATTCACCGCAAAGCCTGCCGTAAACGCCTCCGACAGGGAAAAGCGTCCGCCGGCAAAGCCGCTTGAAACCACCGTTTCAATGCTCGACAGCGACGACGACGGAGTCAGCGGAATATCCGAAAAGGAAGTGCTTGAAAAGCGTGTGAAACGCGGTGTGAGAATAGTCGGAGAGGTTTTCAACGCTTATATTATCGTTGAGTCGGAGGGGTGTATGTACCTTGTCGATAAGCACGCCGCTCATGAGAGAATTATCTACGAGAACATGAAAACCGGCAAGCGCGACGGCGGCATACAGCTGCTTCTCGAGCCTGTGAGCGTTACGGTAAGCTCTAAAGAAGCCGAGGCAATAAGCGAATACGGCGATTACATAACAAAGACCGGCTTTTCGTTCGAGGTGTTCGGCGTGAATACTTATCTTCTGAGGGGACTTCCTCCAGAGGTTGATATAAGCGACGGAAAGGATCTCTTCGTTTTTCTCGCCGGAAGACTTGCCTGCGGCAACGGACGCGCCGTCGGAGATATATTCGACAAAGCTCTCTATACCGCGGCGTGCAAAGCTGCGGTGAAAGCGGGACAGAGAACTTCAGCTCTCAGTAACGCAGTCATTATCGATAAGCTCTTTTCAAACGAAAGCGTGCTGTATTGTCCTCACGGACGTCCGGTACTCATAAAGTTTGAGAAAGGGAAGCTTGACAGAATGTTCGCAAGAACGTAACTGTCATGATACAGGATAACACGAAAGGAAACAAAAGGTGAAAAACAGCAAGTTTACACTAAAAAAGCAGGAGGGTACGGCAAGGCGCGGAGAATTTGAAACGCCTCACGGCACGATTCAGACTCCCGTATTCATGAACGTCGGCACATCCGCCGCGATAAAGGGTGCGGTTTCCACAAAAGACCTTATCGATTGCAGATGCACCGTCGAACTATCCAATACCTACCACCTCCATATCCGTCCCGGCGACGCCGTCATAAAGGAACTCGGAGGACTGCACAAATTTTTCAACTGGAGCGGACCGATACTTACCGACAGCGGCGGATTTCAGGTTTTCTCCCTTGCGGTACTTCGCAAGATAACCGAAGAGGGAGTTACGTTTGCGTCGCATATGGACGGAAAGCGCATATTTATGGGACCGAAGGAGAGCATGAAAATTCAGGCTAACCTCGGCTCGACAATCGCGATGGCTTTCGACGAGTGCATAGCGAACCCGGCGGAGTATAACTACACAAAGCGCTCCTGCGAAAGAACGACACGCTGGCTTAAGATCTGCAAGGAGGAGGTTGCAAAGAACAACGAGCTTTCCGATGCGGTAAATCCCCGTCAGCTCCTTTTCGGCATAAATCAAGGTTCGACATATGCCGACCTCAGAACCAACCACATGAAGGAAATAGCTGAGCTTGACCTTGACGGTTACGCAATAGGCGGTCTTGCCGTAGGCGAAAGTGCGGATGATATGTACCGCATAATCGAGGCGGTAGAACCGTTTATGCCGAAGGACAAGCCGAGATACCTCATGGGTGTCGGAACCCCGGTAAATATCCTTGAGGGCGTTTGGAGAGGTGTTGACTTTTTTGACTGCGTAATGCCCAGCCGTAACGCACGCCACGGAAACCTCTTTACATGGGAGGGACACATGAACCTCAACAACAATAAGTACGAGCGTGATCCCCGACCCATATCAGCAAGCTGCGATTGCCCGACGTGCCGTAACTATTCGAGAGCGTATATACGCCACCTCTTCAAGGCGAGAGAGCTTCTCGGTATGAGACTCTGCGTCCTGCACAACCTCTATTTCTACAACACCATGATGGAGCAGATAAGACTTGCGCTCGACGAGGGACGTTACGAGAGCTTCTATAACGAAATGCGTGTAAGACTCGGCGAAAGAGTAGACGACTAATAAATTATATTTTTATATTTCAGGAGGAACAAAATATGTTCAGCACAGCACTTAACAACACTATTCTCACCATGTCCGCAAAGGCTCTTGAGGGCGAGACGGCTGCACAGAGCCCCATGGCAGGCGGAATTTCTTCGATACTCATACTCGTTGTATTCGTTGCGTTCATGTACTTCTTTATCATGCGTCCTCAGAAGAAGCAGGAAGCAGAAACTAAGAAGATGCGCGACAGCATAACTGTCGGCGACGAGGTAACGACAATCGGCGGACTTATAGGCAGAGTCTGCAACGTTAGAGACGATACAATAACAATCGAAAACGGTGCGGACAGAACAAGAATCAAGGTCGCTCGCTGGGCTATACGCTCTATCGAGAAGAAGTTCGGCGAAACCGAAACCGAGGAAGCCAAGAAGACCTCTTACAAGGTAAAGAAGAGCGAAAAGGCCGAAGAAAACAAGTAATAAGTGCGAAATGCGCCGTTTGCGGAATATTTTCCCGTCCCTCCAAATAAATTGTATTGATATTTAAGTACGATTCGGAGGAACGGTCATGACAACAAGTACTCACACAGACGGTGCAAAGACGCAAAACAAAAGAAACGGTGAACGAGGGAGCGCGAACTCACTGCCGCGCGGAATACTCTTCGGCGCGCTTGCAGGATTTGCCGCTCAGGCAGCAGTAATTGCGGTGTCTGCTTTTGTCCTCTCCGGTCTTGAAGATCCGGCGGTGGGCTTTGACATCTGCGCTGTTTTGTCGTCCGTAGCTTCCGGGATTTTTGCCGGTAAAACTGCGGCTTCAAAAAACAAAAGTCGAAACGGAATTCTTTGCGGCATAGGTTCTGCCGGAATAATGGCGGCGGTGCTTATCGTTTTGTCATGCGTATTTGTACCCGAAGCCTTTACAGCATGGGTGCCTTATACGTGTCTCGGGGTGATGTTTGCACTTTCCGCATTCACTGCCGGAAAAGATAAAAAGGAACGCAAAAGAAATGCAAAAACAGCGGTAAAACGCAGAAGAAATAAATTTGATAACTGAAAGGTAAAGATGTGTCGTTTGATAGATGCGTTCCGTCGGCGGCACTAAGTGTTGAAAAAATGGGACTTAATTGGTTTGTCTGCGCAATACTCAGTACGCTTCTCTGGGCTTGCGCCGACTTGTTTTACAAAAAAGGTGCGGATTCCGAAGATAAGTACAGCCATCTCAGAACGGTTATAATGGTCGGATTCGTAATGGGAATACACGCAATCGCTTACATGATAATAAACAAACTGGAATTTAATCCGATGCATCTGCTTCTTTATCTGCCGGTGTCGTTCTGTTACATATTCTCAATGACGGTCGGATATATCGGACTTAGATATCTTGAACTCAGCATCGTATCTCCGATACAGAATTCATCCGGTGCGGTCGCTGCAATACTGCTTTTCTTCCTCGGCGGCGCAAAGATAGGCGAGCTTGTGACGCCTACGGGAATGATAAACGTTGTCGGCATACTCATAATAACCGCCGGCGTTCTCGGACTTGCGTTTATCGAGAAGAAGGAAGAGATTCCGGTCAAAGTCACGAGTGAAAACAAGAAGTATATAAGCGGTCTTGTCGCAATATGCTTCCCGATTGTGTACTGCATATTCGACTCTCTCGGAACGGTTCTCGATGGTGTATATCTCGACCAGAGAGAGATAATGACCTCAGACGAGGCTCTTATCGCATATGAACTTACATTCCTGATAGCGGCGGTTGTGTGCCTCCTTTTTCTCACGGTTGTTAAGAAGGAAAAGTTCTCAATAATAGGAGAGAGAGATAAAGGCTTTGCTGCAATATTCGAGACTGCCGGTCAGTTCTTCTATGTATTCGCAATGGAGGGCGAGGCAATCGTCGCAGCTCCCATCGTCGCAAGCTATTGCATATTCTCCGTAATACTTTCGAGAATCTTCCTCAAAGAAAAGCTTTCAAGGATGAAGTACGTGACCGTTGCCCTTGTTATGGCAGGTATCGTGATACTCGGAATAAGTGAGGGAATAAGCGAGGAATACGGCGATGAGATTTCCGAAGAGGACGTTGTGACGGTAAGTGCGGTTGAGTAACGAGGTAAAAGGATTTTTCGGTGCATACCGCACTGATTTTTGTGAAAGGATTGGAGGAACGATGATATGATGAAAAAGGACGTAGTAATTGTGGGAGCCGGTCCTGCCGGAATTTTCACGGCTCTCGAAATGCTGCGTTGCGGCAGTAAGAAAAGCATACTCATAATAGAAAAAGGAAAGCCTGTTGAGGAGAGACGTTGCCCAAAAGCGAAAACAAAGCAGTGCGTAAACTGCAAGCCGCATTGCCACATAACCACCGGCTTCTCCGGTGCGGGTGCGTTTTCCGACGGCAAGCTTTCTCTCAGCTATGAGGTTGGCGGAGACCTTCCGTCGCTCATAGGCGAGAATACTGCTCAGGAAATAATCGACTATACCGACAAAATATACCTCGATTTCGGTGCGGATACAAAGGTTGAGGGCGTCGGAAACTACGAGGAAGTAAAGGAGATAAGAAAGAGAGCCATTCAGGCAGGACTCCGCCTTGTTGACTGTCCGATACGTCACCTCGGCACGGAAAAAGCACAGGAGATATACTATGCAATCGAACAGCACCTTCACTCGAAGGGAGTCGAGATGATGTTTGAGTACGAATGCAAGGACATAATCTTCGGCAACGAAGGCGACTGCATAGGTGTAAGAGTTGAGGACAACCACGGAAACACAAGCGAGATTTATGCCGACGTAACGGTTATCGCAACAGGACGAAGAGGCGCAGATTGGCTCGAGAAAATCTGTGCCGAACACGATATCGCTCATCAGCCGGGAACGGTTGACATAGGCGTTCGCGTCGAGGTCAGAAACGAGGTCATGGAAACGGTAAATAAGGTTCTCTATGAGTCGAAGCTCATAGGTTATCCTAAGCCGTTCAAGAATAAGGTTCGTACCTTCTGTCAGAACCCCGGCGGATTCGTCAGTCAGGAGAACTACGACAACAACCTCGCCGTCGTAAACGGTCATTCGTACAAGGAGAAAAAGTCCAACAATACGAACCTCTCCATTCTTTGCTCGCACAACTTCAGCGTGCCGTTCAATCAGCCGATAGAGTATGCGCAGAAGGTCGGTGAGCTTACGAATATGCTCGGTGCGGGACACATTCTCGTTCAGCGTTTCGGAGACATCCTCGACGGAAAACGCACATGGCCGAAGGAACTTTCTCAGTCCAACCTCAAGCCTACTCTCGTCGATGCCGTAGCAGGCGACATCACGGCGGCAATGCCTTACCGCGCAATGACCAACATTATAAACTTTATCCAGGCGGTTGATCACGTTGTGCCGGGCTTTGCGTCTATAGAAACGCTTCTCTATTCTCCGGAGCTTAAGTTCTACAGCAACAGAGTAAAGATGGACGAAAACCTCTCGACGAGCGTAAAGGGACTCCACTGCCTCGGAGACTCGAGCGGCTGGACAAGAGGACTTATGATGGCGTCCGTAATGGGTGTTATCATGGGAAGAAGGCTTAAGTGATGGGCGCGGAAGGTATACGAAGTATGGTTTTGCTTTCAATGGATACAACGGCGAAAACCGCATCTGTCTGCGTGTCAGAGGTCAAGGACGGAGTGCATCTGCCGCTTTACAGAGCGAGTATCAACGGGACGCTCACTCATAGCGAAACACTCCTTCCGATGATAGACGAAGCACTTCGCTTTTCTCACAAATCTCTCGATGAGGTTGAGGTAATTGCCGTGAGTACCGGTCCCGGTTCGTTTACCGGCGTGAGAATAGGCGTTGCAGCGGCAAAAGGTCTTTCGTTTGCGATGAAAAACAGCCACGTCTGCGTTCCGGTATCATCGCTTGAGGGTCTTGCAAACAACCTGCGTCTTACGATAGGTGAGAATACCGTTATATGCCCTGTTATGGACGCAAGACGGTCGCAGGTGTACAACGCACTGTTTACGTTCGACGGCACGGAAATGAAGCGTCTCTGCGGCGACAGACTCGTCACTGCCGAGGAACTGCGAACAGAGCTTTGCGGCGAATACACAGGAAAAAGAGTGCTTCTCGTAGGCGACGGCACATTTGTCGCAAAGGGCGTCTTTGACAGGGCGACCGACAATACATTTACATATGAAGCCGTTTTCGGCGGCGTAATCTATCAGGACGCATTTTCGGTTGCATCGGCGGCTCTCGATCATGCCGATGCATGGTGCGATGAGAACGGAATACCGAAAGCAGGGGAGTACGGCGGAAAAACGCTTTCGCCAACGTATCTGCGAGCTTCACAGGCGGAGCGAGAGAGAAACGAAAAGTGCGGCGGATAAAAAATCAGGAAGAGGAAAGGAACGGTCATTTGTATGAAAACAATTGAAAATGATGTGCAGAGAGTGCTTATTTCGGAGGACGAGATACACGAGGCGGTAAAGAGAATTGCAGGAGAGATTGAAAGAGATTTCGGCGATTCCGACAAAAAGCTTCTTTTTATCTGCATTCTCAAGGGTTCGCTTCTGTTTATGAGCGACCTTATGAAGGAGATAAAGCTCCCTCTCGACGTTGACTTTATGAAGGTTTCGTCCTATGGAAACGGCACTGTTTCGACGGGACAGGTCAAGATTCGCTGCGACCTTGATACAGACAGCCTTGAGGATTACAACGTAATCGTCATAGAGGATATCGTGGATACCGGTCACACTCTCGCAAATCTTCTCATTCATCTCAAGAACAGAGGTGCGCAGTCTGTAAAACTCTGCACGCTTCTCGATAAGCCTTCGAGACGAACGATAGACGTTAACATAGACTACAAGGGATTTACAATCGAGAACGAGTTCGTTATAGGCTACGGTCTTGACTTCGACGAAAAATACAGAAATCTTCCGTATGTCGGCGTTCTCAAAAAGGAAATGTACGAAAACTGAAAAGGAGAGCTGCAATTATGAAGCTTGCAAAGGAATTTATAGCGTTCATCAATAAAGGAAATGTTGTTGATATGGCAGTCGGCGTCGTTGTCGGCGGTGCTTTCGGAAAAATCGTTACCTCGCTTGTGTCCGATATTATTACTCCTTTGATAACTCTTGTTTCCGGCAACCCGTCGCATACGGCAGGCAAGGTTATACTTCGCGCCGCTGAGGTCGTTGACGGAGCCGAAATACCTGAGGTTACTCTCAATTACGGCAATTTCATTCAAACGATAGTTGACTTTCTCATAATAGCGCTCTGCATTTTCCTTGTGCTTAAAATCGTGACAGTGGCAAGAGAAAAAGCGGAATCGCTCATCAAAAAGCCCGAGAAGGCGGTCGAGGAAGCCGCTCCGGCACCTGCCGAGCCTTCAAACGAAGAAAAGCTTCTTGCGGAAATAAGAGACCTTCTCCGCGACAAAAAGTGATAAGTAAAAGATTGGCAGTGAGGCGCATTAACCTCACTGCTCTTTCTTTATCTGTAGTTGGTGGTACCCATGGCGTTGCCTTCGACAGTGCCGACGAAATCGTCAACGGCGTTGTTCACGCCAGCGCCGACTCCCGTACCTTTCGAGAGACCGTCGTCGGTATGGGGGGCGTTGCCCGTGCCGTTTACCGCGCCTATATCAGTGGAATTGTTGGTCGCACCGTGGTTTACACCGGTACCTTTGTCGTAATCGTAAGCCGTGTTGCAGGCGGTAAGAGATGCCGCCGCGGCAACACAGAGAAATACGGCAAGAGCCGTTCTTTTGTTAAACATTGTTTTTCCTCACTTCCGTAAATGACCCGCGTCTTTTCGACGCCGAGTCTGTAATTATTCTTTTCACACCGCACTCTTTCATTCGATGAATATTTCACCTTGTAATAATTTTCAATAAATCGGATATCATTATATCCGAAAGCGAAGAAAATCAGATGTACCTTACGGTACGGAAAGGTGATACGTATGAAAACAAAAAATTTGATTAAGAAGCTTGCGGCGACGGTACTCTTGACGGCAACCGCGCTTTCGTCAGCCGGCGTTTATGCCGCAAAAAACGACTCGGTTATGTCGAATGCCGCAAAAGTCATGGCGGAATCGGCTCAGATGACTCTCAATTCAAATTCCGCCTGCCTTATCGAACCGTCAACGGGTCAGGTGCTTTACGAGTACAACGCCGACGAACGCTACGAACCGGCGTCCGTAACAAAGGTAATGACGCTTCTTCTCATAATGGAGGCTCTTGACAACGGCACAATTTCACTTGACGATACCGTCACCGCAAGCATGCACGCCGCCGAGATGGGCGGTTCGCAGATATGGCTCGAGTACGGCGAGCAGCTGACCGTGGACGAAATGTTAAAGGCAATTGTCGTCGTATCGGCGAATGACTGCACGGTCGCAATGGCGGAACACCTTGCCGGAAGTGAGGAGAACTTCGTCGCAAGAATGAACGAGAGAGCGGCGGAACTCGGAATGGTGAATACAACCTTCAAAAACTGCACCGGACTTCCCACTGAAGGACATCTTACAACAGCGCGCGATATCGCGCTCATGACCTGCGAGCTTTCAAAGCACGATGCGATATTCAATTACACCACAATCTGGATGGATTCGCTTCGAGGCGGCGCAATGGGACTTTCAAACACCAATAAGCTCATCAGATTTTATCCCGGTGCCACCGGCATGAAGACAGGCTACACATCAAGTGCCGGATATTGCCTTTCGGCAACCGCAACGCGCGACGGTATGTCACTTGTCGCAACGATGATGAAGTCCAAAACTTCCGCGGAACGTTTTGCCGACGCAAAAAAGCTTCTCGACTACGGCTTTGCGAACTATTCCGTGTATAAGTGCGACGATACCGCCGTCGAGCCTGTCACCGTAAAAGGCGGTAAGACGGAAAATCTCAGTCTCACCTACGGCGGCTGTTCGGTTTTGCTTCCGAAGGGCAGGGAAAAGAAGGTCGAGGTTGTCCTTGAGCTTCCCGATTACGTCACCGCACCGATAAACGAGGGAGAAGTTATAGGTAAAGCGCGGTTTGTTATCGACAAAGAAGAAATTGCAGTGAGGGATATAACAGCGGCAGAAACCGTCGAAAGACTCGGAGTTATAGATATAATCGACAAAATTTTCAAAAAATTAATGTTGTTTAGATAAAATGAGGTTGCAATGGGGGAGAAAATGGTATAGAATGTGGAAGAAATATTTTGATTTCAGGAGGTCTTTACCATTATGTCAGTAAAAGTATCGGACAAATACCTCAAAGGTTTTGTCACAAGCGAAGAAATTAACGCTATTATTCCCGAGCTCGAAAAGGCTCACGAAAAAATAATCAACAAAACAGGTGCAGGAAACGATTTCCTCGGCTGGCATTCTCTCCCGTTTGATTACGACAAGGAAGAATTTGAAAGAATAAAGAAAGCCGCAAAGAGAATTCAGAGCGATTCCGAGGTGCTCATCGTTATCGGTATCGGCGGTTCCTATCTCGGTGCAAGAGCGGCTATCGAGTATATCAAGTCGCCTCTTTACAACAACCTTAAGAAGGATACCCCGGACATTTACTTTGCCGGAAACACCATAAGCTCCGCGTCTCTTGCAGAGCTTGTCGATATAGTCAAGGACAGGGACTTCTCGGTAAACGTCATCTCCAAGTCCGGCACAACCACAGAGCCTGCCGTAGCCTTCAGAATGTTCAGAGGACTTCTTGAGGAAAAGTACGGCAAGGAGGGCGCGGCAAAGAGAATATATGCCACAACCGACAGAGAAAAGGGAACGCTTAAGCACTTCTCTGATGAAGCCGGATACGAGACCTTCGTTATCCCGGACGACGTCGGCGGACGTTATTCCGTTCTCACCGCCTGCGGACTTCTCCCGATTGCCGTTGCAGGCTGCGATATCGACAAGATAATGGCAGGCGCCGCAAAGGCCGCAAAGGAGCTTACCGAGTGCGATATCGAGAAGAACGACGCATACAAGTATGCCGTACTCAGAAACGCACTTTACCGCAAGGGCAAGGCAATGGAAATTATGGCTTGCTACGAGCCGGCATATCAGTATATGAACGAGTGGTGGAAGCAGCTCTTCGGCGAGTCCGAGGGCAAGGACGGCAAGGCACTCTTCCCGGCTTCCGTCATCTACTCCACAGATCTTCACTCTCTCGGTCAGATTGTTCAGGAGGGCGTAAGAAATATCTTTGAAACGGTTGTTGACATAAAGAAGTCGAAACGTGAGGTAATTATCCCCGACGATCCCAAGAACGTCGATAATCTCAACTTCCTCTCCGGAAAACCTCTCAGCTTCGTAAACGAAAAGGCGTTCCTCGGAACTATCCTCGCTCACGTTGACGGCGGTGTTCCGAATATCATTATCGAAGTGCCTTCGAGAGAGGAAGAGGACTACGGCTACCTCGTATACTTTTTCGAGCTTGCCTGCGCAGCTTCCGGATATATCC
>CAKSUT010000023.1 GCA_934502885.1 uncultured Eubacteriales bacterium
CGTATGCTTCACAAAGTGCTTAAAATCAAGGATTTCTACATATTTCGGTTTTGTAGCAACACTATAGTCTCCACATGCCCCGTTCTCGGGAACATATCGACGCCGACGGCGTCGCGGACGGCATAGCCGAGCTTTGAGAACTCTGCGAGGTCACGTGCGAGGGTCGCAGGGTCACAGGAAATGTAGACGATTCTCTTCATGCCGAGGGTGCATATGCGCCGCACCGCCTCGACTCCGCAGCCCTTTCTGGGAGGGTCGAGTATGACGACGTCGGGACGCACCGCCTTTACTCGCTCCGAGTTCAGCGCCTCCCCGGCGTCAAGGCAGATAAATTCACCCTCAACTCCGTTCGCCGCCGCATTGTACGCCGCGTCCCTCACCGCGTCGCGCGATATCTCCACTCCGGCGAGATGACAGCCCGGCTTGCTTGCGCAAAGGCATATGCCTATCGTTCCCGTGCCGCAGTAAAGGTCGAGAAGCGTTTCGCCGTCACGCACGTCCGCAAGGCGTGCCGCTTCGGAGTAAAGACGTTCGGTCATGGTCGGATTCACCTGGAAAAACGACGCCGGCGATACTCTGAACCGACAGCCGAGGAGCGTTTCGTATATGTATCCGTCGCCGCAGAGCGTGCGCCATTCGTCGGACAGAACGGCGTTCGTCGCTTTGCGGTTTATATTGAGCATTACCGACTTCACATTCGGGTGCTTTTCGGTGATGAAGCGGCAGAACGCCGACTCCGTGTCGGAATTTCCGAGGCTCTTCGCATTTATGACGAGAGTCAGAAGCATATCGCCGCTGTTTTTTGCACCCCTTATGTAAACGCTCCGCAGAACGCCTCGTCCTCTCTCCTCGTCGTAGGCGCATATGCCGTGTTTTACGCAGAAATCGACCGTGTCACGGCAGACCTCGGTGTACTCCGGCGAGCCGATAAGGCACTTTTCGTGGGGGACTATGCGGTGCGAATTGCGCGCGTAAAAGCCGAAAACCGTTCGGACGCCGCCGTCACGCTCCTTTACCTCGCCCACCGGGTATATCGCCTTGTTGCGGCAGGCGACCGTCGAGTCCGCGACGTAAAAGTGCGAAAGCTTTATGTCAAGGCCGCCGATTCTCGAGAAGCAGTCCTCAACAAGACGGCGTTTGTAGTCGGCTTCGTATTCGTATCCGATGTGACGGAACACACAGCCGCCGCATTTTCCGCTGACCTCGCAGTCGGGTTCAACGCGGCTTGCCGACGGTTCGATTATCCTCGTAATTTTCGCTACAAGGTAGCTTTTCGCGCACTTGATGACCGTCGCTTCGACCTTATCGCCCTCTGCGGCGTCGGCGACGAATACCGTTATTCCGTCGTCGGTATGTGCAATGCCGCTTCCGTTGCCGCACATAGAGGTCACGGTGAGCGTGAGCTTTTCGTTTTTCGTATGTTTCACGGATTTACCTCTTTGTTTTTATTATCATTCAACGTTCCCGGTAAGGTTTACGGTTATCGCAAAGTGACCGACCGCCGGGAGGAATTTTTTCATCACGTCCTCGGTGCGGAGCTTCAGGCTTGACGTGTTTATGCACGGGTGACAGCCGATGTATTCGTCCTTGAGGACGTCCTCGTCGATGAGAAGCTGCACCTTCTTTTCGGTGTCGTTCATGAGTCCGAGAATGCTCACCGAGCCGGGAGTGATGTCGAGAAGCTTCTCCATGTACTCGGGAGAGGCGAACGAGAGTCTCGAGCTTCCGATCTGCTTCGACAGCTCCTTGGTCTTGAACGGCTTCTCGCCAGGCATCATGAGAAGGTAAAACGCCGACTTGTTCGCCGTGCAGAGAAAAAGATTCTTGCATATGTGTATGCCGAGAAGCTTCTCGACCTCGAGGCAGTCCTCGATGGTTGCGGTCACGTCGTGGTCAACTCTCATATACTCGATTCCGAGACTGTCGAGAAGGTCGTATGTGCGTATTTCTTTGTCAAGACGCCCCGTCACGTCGGTGGGACGACCGGAGTAAAGTGTTCTGTCAATGTTGATGCAAGACATTTTTTATCATCCTTTCATACAAATAAATTGAGAATTGAAAGTGGAAAATTGAGAATCGGGGAGGAAAAACTCCTTGCGTCGTTTTTCTTCAATGATTGCATAGTGCGGATTTGCGGCGTGTGCGGCAAAGGAAAGCGTCGCCTTCAATAATTGACGATTGAGAATTGAGAATTGACAATTACTGTGGAAAAACTCATAAAGTTGTTTTTCGACCGCAACGTCGCGAAGCGACATATTTCACGCATTCCGATAGGAATGCATTTCACGTTTTGCGAAGCAAAACATTTCACTGAAAAGCGAAGCTTTTCCTCCTCTCCTCTTCTCTTCACTTTTCATTCTTCTTTCTTCACTTGAAAAGCGTCAGCTTTTCCATCATACCTTTCATACAAATAAATTGAGAATTGAAAGTGGAAAATTGAGAATTGGGGAGGAAAAACTCCTTGCGTCGTTTTTCTTCAATGATTGCATAGTGCGGATTTGCGGCGTGTGCGGCAAAGGAAAGCGTCGCCTTCAATAATTGACGATTGAGAATTGAGAATTGACAATTACTGTGGAAAAACTCATAAAGTTGTTTTTCGACCGCAACGTCGCGAAGCGACATATTTCACGCATTCCGATAGGAATGCATTTCACGTTTTGCGAAGCAAAACATTTCACTGAAAAGCGAAGCTTTTCCACGGCTTCTCTTCACTTTTCACTCTTCTTTCTTCACTTGAAAAGCGTCAGCTTTTCCATCATACCTTTCCCCTCTGACCTCGAAAACCGCCCGTCCGTCGGTGGAGTCGGTGAGGTAGTCGGTGAGTTCGGAAAGCCTGTCGCGTTCAATCGCAAGGCGCAAAGTGACGTCGTTTCCGAAATCGGACGAGTCGCACTTGACTCCGAGCTTCGGCATATCGCGCAAAAACCGCTGGTAATCCGAGTATTCAAGCACCGCTTCAAGCTCCGTGAACGGCACGAACTCGCAGATCCCGGCGGCGTCTATCGCAATTTTCGCCGTCTTCGCATACGCACGCACAAGTCCGCCGGCACCCAAAAGTATGCCGCCGAAGTATCGCGTCGCGACAACGCACAACCCCGTCAGTCCCTCTCGCTTTAGTACCTCGAGCGCCGGCATTCCGGCAGTCCCCGACGGCTCTCCGTCGTCCGAGAAGCGCGCTATTTCCGTCCCCTGCAAAATGTAGGCGTAGACGTTGTGCGTGGCGTCGGCGTGCTTCTTCTTTATTTCGGCGATGAACGCACGCGCTTCGTCCTCGTCCTTTATCGGAGAGGCGCAGCCGATGAACTCCGACTTTTTCTCGATAAACGACGCCGAAGCTCTTTTTGATATTGTTTTGTAGCCGTTGCCGAGCAAATTAAGACCTCCCCGGGATAGAAGTGATGTCGTTCCGAAGGAACGAGAGAAGTTTCGGCTTTACCGAAGCGAAGTGACGGCTTCGCCGTCGTGAAGTGTCGCTTTGCGGAGTTAGTGTCATTTAGAGTCATGATGAAAGCCGAGCGAGCGTATCCGCCGCGACGAATTCCATTGACCCTGCGAAGACGGTCATGCTCATGAGCATCGGATAGAGGAAACCAAAGCCGAGCGAGCGCATATAGATTCCGCAGGCCGCGCCGAGAAGAATAAAACCGGTGAGTATAGGTATGGTAAAGTGGAAAGCCGCCGCAAGCGCACGGCGCACAGCCCCGGAAGCGTTATTTTGCATGACTTACCACCGGTTTCGGTGCTTTTTTGCGGTCGGGAAGCTGAGTTACGACCATTCCGGCGAAGATGAGCGCACAGCCCAAATAGCCTGCGGCGGTCATGACCTCTTTAAGTATGATTGCGCCGCCTATTGCGCTGAACACCGCCTCCGACGAGCAGATTATGGCGGCAAGGGACGGATCTGCGTCCTTCTGACCGAGTATCTGACAGGTGTACGCAACTCCGACCGAGCCTATGCCGCAGTAGAGAATCGGGATTGCGGTTGCGGTGATATCGCTCCACGTGAAGCTTTCGCGGAACGCCGCGCCGATGAAGCAGAGAGCGGCGCACACGAAGAACTGTATGCAGGCGAACTTAAGCGAGGGTATTTCACGTGCGAAGCGGTCGATTGTGATAATGTGGAACGCCCAGAACACCGAGCCGATAAGCGTGATGAGGTCGCCGTAGCCTATGGAGATTTCGCTGTTGAAGGCAAAGCCGACTGCGTTATCTGCGGCGACGAAGAGCGGTTTTCCGATACTCAAAAGGTAAAAGCCGACGACGGCGACTGCGATTCCGACCCATGTCATGCGTCCTGCCTTTTTGCGGAAGATAATGAGGTTGAACAGCGGCACGAGGACGGTGTAAAGGGCTGTGATAAAGCCTACCTTGCCGGCGTTCCCGGTTATCTCTATTCCCATTTGCTGCAAGGTCGAAGCGGCAAAAAGCACGATTCCTGCAACCACCGCGGCGAACATTGTTTTACCGACGAGCTTTTTGGACGCGCGGAAGTCGGCGAAGCCCTCGAAAATCAGTATTACCGGTATGAGCGACACTGCACCCAAAAGGAAGCGCGTGCCGTTGAAGGCGTACTTTCCGAGATGCTCCGCTCCGAATTTCTGCGCCACAAACGCAAATCCCCAGACTGCCGCCGTGATGAATAAGAATATCGTCGATTTTACTTTTTTGTTCATTGCTTTTTGTCTCCTTTACTGTGGGGTACGGGGGTACGAGGGTGTTCTTTCTTGAAAGAAAGAACCAAAGAACTTCAAAAGCGCAAAACTTTGTTTTGCGCGGACGGGTGTTTTGGAGTGAGCGAGCGGAGCCGCTCACGAGGCTCCCCTTGTGTAACCGGTTGCAAAGCAACCTCTGGAGCTGGCGGTGAAACCGCCTGAGGGGCTGTCAATTTAGCACTATAATCCGAGAAATACCGCACGACATCGTCAACGACTCCGTCGTGAAATGGGCGGACTCATCTTATCAGAGGTCGGAGCGTTTAAGCTCGGCAACGCCTCGCTCAAAGGGAACATCGGCATCAAACTGTGTTGGGACTTAATCCGAACTTCTCCCGTTCGCAAATGAAACGCCTCGCAAAGCTCGACAATTTCATTTTTGCGAAGATGAGGTTCTTGGGCGGTGCGAATTTCGAGCTTTGCTCGTTCTTAATGGGAAATTCGGTGAAATGAAGCTTTCCTGAGAGTGCGAAGCTTGAGATTAGCACTTGCTCTTGGGTGTATTGGAGGCGGCGAAGCCGCCAGAGAAATTGCGAAGCAATTTACTCTCGAGTTGGCTCTGCCAACTCCGGAGGCATCCCCTTGTGTAACCGGTTGCAAAGCAACCTCTGGAGCTGTCAGCGAAGCTGACTGAGGGGCTGTCAATAATTGCACTTTCTCATTGGTATTTTGTAGGGACACACAGGATGCGAAGCATCTGTGTAGATTGCTCGTTCCGCAAGAACCAAACGTATGATTGTTGATTTCGTCATGTAGAGAACCGACAAACGGTTGTTGAAAATACGTATTATCCAATGTCGGTGGTTATCCAAGGTTACGGAACGAGCAAGCCCGTTCCCTACAGTATACCAGTGAGCCTCGGAAAAATCGCATTGCCTCAAACACCCATAACCTCTGCAAAAATCCGGCATTCCGTCAACGGCACAACCTCAACTCCGCACCATTTAAATATTGAAAAAAAGCGAAGCTTTTCAACGTCATCTCCACTCTCCACTCTTCACTCTCCACTCTGATTTTCATTCTCAATTCTCCACCGTCCTCGTCTCCGCTCCCACCTCATCAAGCTTTGCTTTGCCGGCAAGGTCGGTTTCGACGGAGTTGAGAATTATGTTTCTGCACGGAAGCGAAAGACCGCCGCACATGAACCTCGGCTCGCCGTACACCGGGAACTCCTTGCCTATGCGGTCACGGTAAAGTCCGCAGAGCGGTATCTCACCCTTTGCGAGAGCCGCACCGGTACAGTTGCTTTTGCCGGCACAACGCACGATGCACGACTCAAGAACCATGAGCGGAAGTCTGCCCCTTGCGAACACGCCGACCCTCACCCCGTCGGGGACTTCAAGGTCACGCATCTGCGGAAGAGTAAGCTCGGGCGAGAGCGTTATTTCGGTTAATCCCAGCCTTGCGTAAACCGCCGCCGCGTCGGAATTGTAAACGTTTAGTCCCAAGCCGCCGACAAGCTCGAAGCCGACATTTTTCGCAAGCGGTATGTGAGAGATGTTCGACACCTCGGCAACGGTGACTCCGCTGTTTTTCGCATTTTCGAGAGCGGCGAGTATGCCGTCTTTTTCTTCGTCGAATATGACCCTCGGCAGTCTCACGCCGAGCTTTGCGCCGCAGATGCCGCTTCCGTCAACCGTGCCGTCGGCGAAAGCCGAAAGCGGAAGCATGACACAGCCGACGGGGGAGTACTTTTCCGTATGCTTCGCAAGCACCTCCGACCACGACCTCGGGTGTTCGTGAGCGTAGATCCTGTAAGCCGCCGCACAACGCTCCCGACGTTTTCGGCGTTCCGGCGGCTTCGCCTCTGTCCGCACCGGCACACTGTGCGCCGTCAGCTTTTCTTCAAGCGCCGCAAGTGCGCATCTTCGCAGTGCGTTTACCGCCGACGACGGCATGAAAGCGTCGCCGTTTATTTCCAAAGTTAGCTTTTCGCACTCAAACTCCGTGCCGCCGGTCTTTTCGAGGTTCTTGGCAAGGCTTTCTTTGGTCATCGGCGCATTTTTCGCCGGAAGAACCTCACCTTCGGAGTAAACCTCGACGCTCTTTCCGCAAGCCTCGGCACGCAGAACCGCACGTTCGCCGACCGTCACACGGCAGTCCATGGAAAGCGGCAGCTTCGGCACGGGCGGTATCTCGAACGCCGAGCTTTCGTCGCGCGTCTTCGCCTTGTCGGAGTCGCTCCGCACGCCGTACATATTGCGGTTGCCGCGACGCACCGACTTTGTGAAGTAGCCGTCGGTAAAGCCGCCTCGGGAAAAGATGCTCTCGAGAGCCTTGATATCGTCAGGACCGGCGTTTTCACCGCTGTCGAGAAGACGCCGCCATATTGACGTTACTCTGTAGACGTACTCCGGACTTTTCATTCTGCCCTCGATTTTGAGGGACGCCGTGCCGCTTTTGCAAAGCTCCTTTATGTGTGTGCAGAGTGATAAGTCCTTGAGACTTAACGGATAGCCGCTCTTTCCGCACGTCTCACCCGGCATTCTGCATGGCTGCGCACATTCTCCCCTGTTTCCGCTTCTGCCGCCGATGCACGAGCTCATAAGGCACATACCCGAGTGCGAAACGCAGAGTGCGCCGTGTATAAATGTTTCGGTTTCGTATTTCACTTCGCCCGTGAGTCCTTTTTCGGTGACGGTGCGTATATTTTCAAAAGGAAGCTCTCTTGCGAGGACTATTCTTGAAAATCCGAGTCTTGCAAGCTCCACCGCACCGTCCGAGTTATGACAGGCGCACTGTGTGCTTGCGTGAAGCTCAATCTCGGGTATCTCGCACTTAAGCTTTGCGGCGAGTCCCAAATCCTGCACGATGAAGGCGTCCGCGCCCATTTCGCACAGGCGGTAGGCAAGGTTTACGGCGTCCGGGATTTCACGGTCGTTTACGAGGGTGTTGAGCGTCACGTTGGTATGCACTCCGTGAAGCCGGCAGAGCCGTATGCCGTCGGCAAGCTCTTCGTCGGAGAAGCCTTTTGCGAAAGCTCTTGCGTTGAAGCCGCCGGCACCGAAGTAGACCTCGTCCGCACCGGCGGCGACTGCGGCAAGCATTGCGTCGTATGACCCTGCCGGGGAAAGCAGAAGCGGTTTTCCCAAGAATATTCCTCCCTCGTTAATTGTTAATAAATTTCACTTAGCAATAAAGCAAATGCCGCAAAGCACCAAAGATAAGTTTTTTCGAGCATTTTGAAAACATATGCTCTGCCGGCAGATTCAAAAGACAGGCGGATTTATCGAAGGACTTTTTCAAATCTGAACATTCCATCCGGAAACTTCTCATCAGATTCGGTATTCATCTCCGGGTCATTGGGATCCGGGTGATATTTATTGAAAAACTCCACGATATGAAAACCGCATCTGTTTACATAAAAGTGAATGTTACGTTGCTCAAAATACGGTGTCACGGTCTCCCAAACTTTTACCTCGGGATGCAGTTTTTCAACTTCGCACCAAGCAGCGTATCCGATGCCTTTACTATGTGCAAACGGTGAAACGAAAAGAAGATCAAGGTCTCCTCTTTCGCCTTCAACTTTAATTACGACGCCGCCAACCTTTTTGCCGTCAAGTATAATGCGATAGGCTTCGCCGCCGTCAACAGATTGTTCAATCGTCTCTCGCGAAATGATTTGTCCCTCTTCTTCAAAGTGATTATCTCTAAGTCCGAACTCTTCCATAGCACCATAATTGAAGGCTTCCTGGTTGTCTGTAATAAACTGCTCTCTGTCATCGTATTCAAGAGGAAGCAACTGTACAATACCGGTCATATTTTTATCCTCCTTCAAGAGATGATTTATCCTTTATTCTCGATTATACATCGTTAAATTACTGCTAATTTTCGCATTTTGCACTTGCAATTTTCTTTGTACGGTGGTACAATATAAAAATACAGAAGAATGATATCACACAATATTGAAATAGCAAGCTTGAATTTTTAAAATATTTGAGAAGCCGGCTTTCAAGTCGGTAAGATTTCGGAAAGGACAGGACAATGAAAATCAACACGGACGCACGCACGGTCGTGCTTAAGGTCGGAACCTCGACGCTCACCCACTCGACGGGAATGTTAAACCTGCGGCGCATAGAGTCGCTTGTAAAGGTGACGTGCGACCTGCAGAACAGCGGACACAGAATGATACTCGTAAGCTCGGGAGCGGTGAGCGCCGGTCTTGCGAAGATAGGCTTCGTTACGCGTCCCGACACTCTCGAGGAAAAGCAGGCCGCGGCGGCGGTCGGACAGTGCGAGCTTATGAATCTTTACGACGAGCTTTTCTCGAAGTACGGTCACAAGATAGCGCAGATGCTTTTGACGCGCGACGCCGTTGAACGACCCGTCATGCGCACCAACGCCGAGGGCACGTTCAGGGTGCTTCTCGAGAGGGGCTGTATACCGATAATAAACGAAAACGACTCGGTCTCTTTCGAGGAAATGAACTTCGGCGGAAACGACACCTTGTCGGCGTATGTCGCACGTCTTGCGAAGGCTGACCTTGTCATCAATATGTCGGATGTTGACGGACTTTACGACAGCGACCCGAGAAAGAATCCGAACGCAAAGCTCATCGACTACGTTGAGAAGATAGACGAGAGGATAACCGCGCTTGCCGGCGGCGCCGGAACGGCGAGAGGAACGGGAGGTATGCGTGCGAAGCTCACTGCGGCAAGCATTGCGACCATGGCAGGCATTCCCATGCTCATTCTCAACGGCACTGACCCCGAGATTCTTTACGATGTGTTCGACGGGAAGTCGGTGGGGACGTATTTTGAGAAAAGCAAAGCTTTTCAGTGAAGTCGTTCCTTCGGAACGAGAGAAGTCTCGGCTTGCGCCGAAGTGAAGTGACGGCTTCGCCGTCGTGAAGTTTGTGCTTCGCACAAGTTGCGGTCGAAAAACGCTGAAGCGTTTTTCTTCAATATTTGAATTGTGCGGATTTAAATGTTGTGCGTTGACGGAATGTCGGTTTTTTGCCAAGGTTATTGATATTTGCGACAATACGACTCGGAGAAAACGAGTGCGGAATTTTTACGGTTGACAAAACCTGAAAGGACTCATTGACATGAAATACATAATTGACAACGACCTGCACATACATACGCATTTATCCTCATGCTCCGCCGACCCCGAGCAGAACACGGATAGACTCCTGAAGTACGCCGTCGAAAACCGTCTTTCGGCAATCTGCGTCACAGACCACTTCTGGGACTCCGGCGTTCCGGGCGCAAGCGGATGGTATGCGCCGCAGAATTACGAGCATATTTTGAGGTCGAAGCCGCTTCCGAAAGCGGAGGGAGTGCGTTTCCTTTTCGGCTGCGAGACCGACCTCGACCGAAACCTCACTCTCGGCATTGCACTTGAGCATTTCGACCTTTTCGACTTCGTTATTATCCCCACGACGCATATGCACATGGGCGGCTTCACCGTCAGAGGCGACGAGAGTGCGAAAGAACGGTCGGAATTATGGCTTCGCCGCTTCGACGCCGTACTCGGCATGGATATTCCGTTTCGCAAGGTGGGAATTGCGCACCTGACCTGTCCGCTCATTTACACGGCAGGGGATTATCTCGACGTTATCGACGGCATATCCGACAGCGAGTACAAGGATGTGTTCGCGAAAGCGGCGGAGTGCGGAGTCGGCATCGAGCTTAACTTCGACTGCCTGCGCCTTGAGGGCAAAAATCTCGAAAGGGAGCTTCGACCGTACTTTATCGCGAAGGACTGCGGATGCAAATTTTACTTCGGAAGCGACGCTCACCACCCCGAGGCGTTTGAGACGTCGGTTCGCAACTTTACGAAGATATCGGAGTGCCTCGGACTTTCGGAGAGCGACAAATTCACCGCTGTGCGATAAAAGTTCTACTTCAGGTAGATATGCCGCCCTTGACAACACGCCGTCCGTAATATATAATGTAGGCATGACATAAAGAGAGGTGAATCGTGTGAACGGCTTTGAGTTCGGAAACAATCTCTACAGACTGCGCCGTGAGAGGGGAATATCGCAGAAAGCACTTGCCGATGCACTCGGCGTGAGCGACAAGGCTGTGTCGAAGTGGGAAAACGCAAGAGCCATGCCGCAGAGTGCGACGCTTTCGGCGGTTGCGGTGTTCTTCGGTGTGAGCGTCGATATGCTCATAGGCAACATCCGTGAGAAACCCGACGGAAAAAGCGTTCTCGGTTCGCCGTTTGAAAATGCGCCTTTGCGGCGTGAAAAAGTGAAAGCGAGGAAAAGCGGCATGAACCTTATACCCAAGACATCAAAGCCCTGCGGAGACTACGTATGCACATGGTCATTACAGGAGGACACGGCTCACAAGCTCGGAATTGTCGGCACGAAGTGCTCGGATCAGAGAGATGCGCTTGACGACAAGACTCTTTTCGGCGAGGTAAACTACTATCACCACGTACCCCGTGAATACAGGAGAGGACTGTATCTCATAATCGACGACGGCTGGGATGTTCCCTACGGCACGCCGAACGAAAAGGGACAGCCCTTCGGCTCGTGCGATCCGGATCCCGAGAAGTGGCCTTACGGCGACACGGCGGTCGAACGACTCAAGGGACTTGTGAAGCGTGCGAAGGGACTCGGTTACGCCGGACTAGGCATATGGGTTGCGACACGCACCTACTACGAGGACGAGAGGTCGGTGCCCTTTGAAGAGGCGAGGGAGTACTGGATTGAGCGTGCAAAGCAGTCGAACGAGGCAGGGATTTCGTACTGGAAGATAGACTGGGGACGTCACTGCGACGCAGACTACCGCACGATGATGACCGAGGTGCTTCACAAATATGCGCCGGGAGTTATTGTCGAACACGCGGCGTGTCAGGCACCGTTTTCGCAGATGGGCGACATTGAGAGCCGCAAGAGAAACACAGCGGCGATACTTCCGGTGAGCGACGCTTTCCGTCTTTACGACGTGGCGAAGCCCTTTGAGGATTCGTCGATGCTCTGCCGTGCAGACGAGGCGCTTTCCGCACCGCACTCAAGAAAGCTCGGCGCGACGGGGATTCTCAACGGCGAGGTATGCGCATATGTCTGCGCCGCACTGGGGTTGGCGTCGGGCATTATGTATTTCGGACCGAACGACGAGGCAATGCTTCGCTGGCATAGAATAGCGCCGCCGTTTTCAATATATGCAAACGAATATAAGAAGAGCGACGAGATACTCACCGACAGTATGTATTTCGACCGAGATCCTCTTTGGTGGATACACGTCAAGGGTCAGTATCTCGAGGAGAAAGCTCCGGCGGTGATGGCGAGAGGCTGTGAGCTTCCGAGGGTTGTGCCGACGGGTGAACTCAAGCCTTTTGTGTGTGCGTCGAAGAATCCCGAGACGGGGGCATATGCGATTGCGACGATAGCGAGGACGGTTGACCCGAACAGCGATATAACCGCACTTGCGGACATAGAGTTTGCGGTAGGCGGCGCCGATGCGCTTATCGGCATATTCGGTTACTACGCAAGTCTTACGCTTAAGTATTCCGAGAGTCTTGAGGGCAGGCGGATATATGCCGAGGATCTTCTCGCTGATGTGAACGCTGCCGATGCGGCACTCGACATAACCGACGAGGTGAAAATTGACGGAAACACCGTCACCCTCGGCGGAAGACTGCTTCGCCGCATAGGTCTCTCCGCACGAAACGACTCCGAAGCCTCTGTTCCCTCGCTCGTCGTGACGGTGAGATAATCGCCGCGGGGCGTTCTTTCTTGAAAGAAAGAGGCGACGCAACTTTGTTGCTTTCGCTAAAGAACTTTATCGATTTCAAAGCTAACGCTTTGAAATGAAAAGTTCTCAAAGGTTATACCAACGCTCAATGGTATTTTGTAGGGCGGGGGTTTATCTCCCGCCGCGAAAAAACGGACTCATCTAACCGAACAGAATACCGAAGTCGGCGACCATAAACGCAAGTCGCCGACTTAGATTTTTGTCGCATCAGGCTTTGTGGGGACTGTAAATTTTGGCAACACCGTTCGCAAAATTTATTGCGTGCTTCGCACACGATTAAATTTTACGAAGAGAGCGTTTTGGGTGGTGCGTGTTAAGATACGTGTTTTCTCATTGGTGTTGTGTGGAGGCGTCGCAGACGCCGAGGCGCCCCTGTGTAGCCGGTTGCAGAGCAACCTATGGAGCTGTCAGCGATAGCTGACTGAGGGGCTGTCAATTTAGAACTATGCTCAAAGACTCATCTCGTTCGGTCGCTTGCGTATAAGGCGACCGAACGCGGTACTTTCTCCGATATATCGAGAACTTCCCATTTCAAGGCGACAGCCTTGAAATAGGCAAAAGTTCTTTGGTTACTTTCTTTCAAGAAAGTAACACCCCTCGCGTTCTTTTGGTCCTTTTCTTTCAAGAAAAGGACACCCCCGTAAGCGTTAAGCGTCTTGCGGCGTTAAGGGTGTTCTGCATGAGCATGGTGATGGTCATGGGACCGACGCCGCCGGGAACGGGAGTTATGTACGACGCTTTTGCGGAGCAGGAATCAAAGTCGGCGTCGCCGGTAAGCTTGCCGTCGGCGTCTCGGTTCATGCCGACGTCGATTACAACCGCACCCTCCTTTATCATGTCGCCTGTGAGAAGTCTCGGCTTGCCGACAGCCATTACGACGACATCCGCATTACGTGTCTCGGCGGCAAGGTCGGGTGTGCGCGAGTGACAGATCGTGACAGTAGCGTTCGCGTGCAAAAGAAGCATCGCCATAGGCTTGCCGACTATGTTGCTTCGTCCCACAACGACGGCTTTCCTGCCTGATACGTCTATTCCGTATTCGCTCAGAAGAGCCATCACCCCGGCAGGCGTGCAGGGCAGAAAGTCGTAGTCGCCTATCATTATCTTGCCGACATTCACCGCATGGAAAGCGTCAACGTCCTTTGAGGGCGAGATGTGGTCAACGATAAGCTTTTCGTCAAGTCCGCGCGGAAGCGGCGACTGCACAAGTATTCCGTGAATCGACTTGTCGGCGTTTAACCTCTCGATGAGAGAAAGAAGCTCGCTCTCGGTCGTCTCCGCCGGAAGTGCGTATTCTTCGGAGTGAAAACCGCATTCCTCACACGCTCTTTTCTTGTTGCGCACGTATATCTTCGACGCAGGGTCGTCGCCCACTATAACCACCGCAAGACCGGGCGTCACTCCCGTCTCCTTGACAAACGTCTCTGTCTCCGCCTTTATCCGCTCGCGTATCTTTGCCGAGGTGAGCTTTCCGTCAATTATCTTTGCCATGTCATTGTTCCTTTCACTATTTTTATTATTCAGCCGAATGAAGGGTATCCGTTTTTTTCATCACGGTTCTTTTCCATATAATCGCCGCCGTGCAGACGACAAAGCACAGAAGCCCCACAAGCTGAGAGATTCGTATGCTTCCGATATAAAGGCTGTCGGTGCGGAAGCCCTCGATGAAAAATCTGCCGAAGCCGTACCATGAAAAGTACAGGAGTACTATCTCACCGTCGAATTTCTTCTTTTTGTAGTAAATGTTGATGAGTATAAATCCGACAAGATTCCACACAGATTCGTATAAAAACGTCGGATGAACCGTCAGCACCTCGACTCCCGGAAGCGACGGGTCTTTGCGGCTTATGCACATACGCAGAAAGAAATCCTTCGCAAAGTGCGGAGTCGCAAACTCGTGACCGAGAAGGTCTATCTTCGTTATGTCGCCGTAAGCCTCGGCGTTGACAAAGTTGCCCCACCGACCGAGTATCTGACCTATCATAACAGCCGGTGCGGTCGCGTCGAGCATCTTTGCAAGCTTTATTTTTTTGTGACGGCTCACCGCAACTATCGCCAGAAAGCCGCCGATTATCGCACCGTATATCGCAATGCCGCCGTTCCATATCGCAATTACGTCGTAGAACGAATGAAAGTCGTCGAGGCTTGTCAGAACATAGTAAAGGCGTGCGCAGACTATCGCCGCCGGCACGGTGACAAGCGTGTAGTCCGTTACGTCGTCAACGCTTATACCCTCCTGCTTTCCCCGAAAGCACACATACAGCACCGCAAGGATTATTCCCGTGCAGATGATTATTCCGTACCAGTACACGCTGTGTCCGAATACCGAAAACGCTTCTCTGTTTATTGCAAAGGTGTCTATCCCGAGTCCCGGGAACGAAATGTAGTTTGTCATAGTGAAAAAGCTCCTTATGCCGCTTTGAAATTGAGAATTGAAAGTGGAAAATGGAGAATTGATGTCGAAAAACGCTAAGCGTTTTTCTTCAATAATTTTTATGGTGCGAGTCAGAGGTTGTGCGGTGAAGGGAAAGAAAGGCAGAATTCATAATTCATAATGCATAATGCATAATGCATAATTGACGTTGAAAAGCTCCTGAAGTCGCTTTTCTTCATTGATTTTATGGTGCGGAGTTTGAGCTTGTATGATAACGGAAAAATAGATTTTATCCGAGGTTGTTGGTGTTTGGGGTTGTGCGATTATTCCGAGGCTCATTGGTGTTTTGTAGGGAACGGGCTTGCTCGTTCCGAAAGCATCGATAATCGCCGACCACGGATAATACGTATTTTCTTAACCGTTTGTCATATTTCTACGGTGCGGTATACATAACCTTGCGTGCGGTTCATGCGGACGGAGCAAGCCCCGTCCCTACGGTATACCATAGAGAAAATGCTATCCTTGAGCTTGCACACACCAAAGAGCTGCATTTTCTCCGAAGTCCCCATAAGCAAGCGCAAACCTTAAAATTCGCACCGCCCAAAAACCTTATCTTTGCGGAATTTAAACGTGGCGGTTTTTCGTCGCTTTAAATTCCGCAAACGGTGTTCCCCCGGATTACAGTCCCAACAAAGCCTGATGCCAAACACACCTTCGACCGAGACCTCGTCGAGGTTGAACGGTATGTCCAACGTTTCGCACAGTCCGCCTCATCTAAGTCAGCGACTTGAATTTATGGTCGCTGACTTCGGTATTACCTCCAAATACAGTGCTTATCCGACAGTCCCTCAGTCAGCTTCGCTGACAGCTCCCCTTACACAGAGGAGCCTCGGCAGCAGAGCTGCCTCCATTATAACACCCATGAGAAACTGCTTTATTTTAAAGTTCTTTGGTTCTTTCTTTCAAGAAAGAACGCCACCGCGGCGAGCGCCCTTCGTAAGCCCCCGTAAGTCTCCGTCACAGCACCCTGTCGTCAACGTTTTTGGTAGCGCAGGCGTTGAGGGAGAGGTCGCGGAAGTTTGCGTTTCTCTTCACGCCGTCGATGTATTCGCAGTAGCCCTGCGCCGCAACCATGACGCCGTTGTCTCCGCAAAGCGACTTCGGCGGAAGATAGAGACTCACACCGTTTCTGCCGCACATCTCGGTGAGCGCGTCGCGTAAATGTCCGTTCGCCGCAACGCCGCCGGCAAGAACCAGCTTCTTCGGTGCGGAAAGCTTTTCGTCGCTGAAAAGAAGCTCAAGCCTTGACGAAAGACTGTGCACTATCGCCTCGGTAAACGACGCCGCAAAGTCGGCGACATTCAACTCTTCGCCCTTCTGCGACGCATTGTGTATGTTGTTCACCGCAGCCGTCTTGAGCCCGGAGAACGAAAAATCGTATGCGCTGTCACGTACTCTCGCATCGGGGAATGTGTATGCGTGAGCGTCGCCGCCGACCGCCGCACGGTCAAGCTTCGCTCCGCCGGGGTAGGGAAATCCCAAAAGACGCGCCACCTTGTCAAAGCATTCGCCCGCCGCATCGTCACGGGTCGCTCCGACCACCTCGAAGGATGTGTAGCCGTTCACCCTGATAAGCGACGTGTGTCCGCCCGACGCCACAAGCGCAATAAACGGCGGTTCGAGAAGGTCTGTGCCGCCCTCGCCGTTGTATACGGTGTACGCCGCCGCAACGTGAGCGCGTATGTGGTGTACCGGTACAAGGGGAAGTCCGCTCGAGTACGCAAGACTCTTCGCAAAGCTTACGCCCACGAGAAGCGCTCCTATAAGCCCCGGACAGCTCGTCACCGCCACCGCTCCTATGTCGCCGAGACTCACGCCTGCGTCGGCGAGAGCCTTTTCGGTCACCCCCCATATCGCCTCCGAGTGCGCCCTCGACGCTATCTCGGGTACTACGCCGCCGTAAAGTGCGTGCGTTTCTATCTGCGACGCAACCACATTTGAAAGTACCTTGCGCCCGTCCTCAACGACCGACGCACAGGTTTCGTCGCAGGAGGATTCTATTCCGAGTATCAACATTTTCGTGTGCTGCCTTTCATTAGACTGTTACCATGGGATTCTCTATCTCGAGTATCTTCGGATCCACATCCGCAAGCTCGAGATTGTAAAGCTTCGCATTCTCCTTAGGGTCGGAGTAGTAACCCTTGCGCCAGCCGACGTGAACAAACCCCAGCTTCTCGTACATATGCTGCGCCTTGAGATTGGTCTCCCTCACCTCAAGCATCACAGTCTCTATGCCGAGCTTCATGCACTCCTTGATGTAGCTTTTGAGAAGCATAGTGCCGACGCCGCGCGCACGATACTTTATCTCAACCGCAAACGACAAAATTTCCGCCTCGTTGAAAGGCGTGATGTACGACGTTATGTAGCCGCACCTCTTTCGTCCGACATACGCAATGTAGTTTAACGACGTCGGGCTCTCCAGAGACTTTAACATACTCTCTTCGCTCTCCGGAAACGAAAAGTATTCGCTCTCAAGCGCCGCCGCATAGCGCACGTCGCATTTTTCCATGGGGAAAAGGTGGAAATTCCCGCTGTCGGACAAAAAATTTGAAAGAAACATAACCGCAAAAAATCCTTTCCGCAGACACGGCGCACTTTCACACACGGTCCGCTCTCGGTAGTTTAAAGTATTTGCGCGCGGTTTTTTGTCGTCAGATCTTTCCGGCCTTTATTTCTTCGAGAAGCTTCGCGACTCCCTCTTTTATCCTGTCGCGGCATACACGATATACCTCAATGTCGCCGCCGAACGGGTCGGGTACTTCAAGCGGAAATGCCCCGATTTTCGCCGCATACTGCGGCAGCGCACTCACGAGAGACGCCGCATGATTCGCCGTCATGCCGTATACCCTGTCCATGTATATGAGGTCGTCCGCCGTGAGCCTGTGCGACGGCGCGGAATGCTCTATCCCGATCTCGCGCAGTGCCTCAACCGCTCCGCGCGACGTCGGCGCACCGTCGGCGTATATCCCTGCCGAGTATGCCTTCGCGTCAATTCCCTCATCCTTTGCCATGGCGTTGAATATCGCCTCCGCCATTGGACTCCTGCACGTGTTGCCCGTGCAGACAAACAGTATCTTTTTCATCGCTTTTTTTCTCCCTGAAAAACGGTTTTCGCCGTGCGTTATGCCGCGCCGCATTCTCCGCCCGACCTCTGCCGACGGACGACAGTATAACACATGTTTTGGCAAAAATCAAGCAGATTTACCAAAAAATAAATTTAAACTGCCAAAAATTTCAAAATGTTTCGTGACATGTCACAAATACTTATTGCTTTTTTGCGATTTGTGCCGCCTTAATACCCGAGCTTTCCGCCGAGACTGTCGTCGTCGTCAATCCACGAGGAAACATCGATGACCGAATACTCGGTCGGAGTGCGGCGAATGACGACCTTTTCGATGCCGGCGTTTATGACAAGACGCTTGCACATCTGACAGCAGCAGGCGTCCGCCACAAGCTCACCCGTCGCAACCTCGATGCCGACAAGATAGAGCGTTGAGCCGAGCATCTGCTCACGGGACGCCGATATTATCGCATTCGCCTCGGCGTGTACCGAACGGCACAGCTCATACCTCTCGCCTCGCGGTATCTTGAGCTTCTCGCGTGTGCAGCAGCCGAGGTCGGAGCAGTTCGCGCGTCCTCTAGGCGCACCGACGTAGCCGGTTGAGATTATTACGTCGTTTTTTACGATTATCGCCCCGTATTTGCGCCTTAAGCACGTTCCGCGCGACGCAACGGTACAGGCAATGTCGAGATAATAGTTTTCTTTGCTTATTCTTTCCATAAATATCACCCCTGAAAAATTGAAAATTGAGAATGGAAAATGGAGAATTGGGGTTGAAAAGCGGAGCTTTTCAAGTTAAGAGAGAAGAGTGAAGAGTGAAGAGTGAAGAGAAGTGGTAGAAAAACGCCTTGCGCCGTTTTTCTTCAATGTTTAAATGGTGCGGAGTTGAGGCTGTGCGAAATTCGTATTACCTCCATGGTATATTGGAGGCGACCCCGTCGCCGAGGCTCCCTTGTGTAAAGGGAGCTGTCAACGTAGTTGACTGAGGGATTGTTTAATTTTCTGCTACACTATTGAGAGAGTTCTTGTCCGACAGCCCCTCAGGCGGTTACACCGCCAGCTCCATAGGTTGCTTTGCAACCGGTTACACAGGGGATGCCTCCGGAGTTGGCAGAGCCAACTCGAGAGTAAATTGCTTCGCAATTTCTCTGGCGGCTTCGCCGACTCACTCCAATACACCAATGAATAATACAAATTTCAAATCATGCACCACCCAAGAACCACATCTTTACGTAATTTTGCGGTGGCGTAAGTCGCGCAAAATTGCGTGAACGGACGAGCGCAAAAAGTTTAGTCCCCACAAAGCCTGATGCCAATGTTCCCTTTGAGCGAGGCGTTGCCGAGCTTAAACGCTCCGACCTCTGATAAGATGAGTCCGCCTCATCTCGTTCGGCGACTTGAATATATGGTCGCCGAACGCGGCACTTTCTCCAAACTATACAAAAGACTTTTCATTTCAAAGCGTTAGCTTTGAAATCGATAAAGTTCTTTGGTTCTTTCTTTCAAGAAAGAACACCCCCGTAACCCTCGTCCCCCTGCGCCTTACAGATTCAGACCTTTGAGGTAATCGCGGAATTTATCGCCGTAATCGGGATTTTTGAGAGCGACCTCGACGTTAGCCATGAGGTAGGAGAGCTTGTTTCCGATGTCGAAGCGCTTGCCCTCGAAATCGAGAGCCATCATGCCGCGCGTGCGCGCAATCGCACGCATAGCGTCGGTCAGCTGAATTTCGCCGCCGGCGCCGGGAGCCGTCCTCTCGAGTATGCCGAATATGTCGGGATCGAGTACAACGCGGCCGAGTATCGCAAGGTTCGAGAAAATTTCGTAAGGATTCGGCTTCTCTATCATATCGCTCACATAGAATAAATCCTCCCTGCCGTCGGCGCTCTCCGCTTTCAGTGAACAGTACTTGCTCACAAGCTCCGTCGGTACGTGCTTCACGCCGGCAGTCGGCTTGCCGTACTTCTCGTATACCGCCGCAAGCTGCCCTATCGCAGGCTTCTCGGAAATTATAACGTCGTCGCCGTACATAACCGCAAACGGCTCGTCGCCCACGAAATTCTTCGCGCGGAGTACCGCGTGTCCGAGTCCCTTCTGCTCGTGCTGATACAGGAAATACAAATTCGCAAGATCGCACGGACGCCGTATAAGCCCGAACATATCGGTCTTGCCGCTTTCGAGAAGCTTCCTCTCGTATTCGTGCGCTATCGTGAAATGCTTCTCGATAGACTCCTTGCCTGCCGCCGTTATTACCAGTACGTCGGTAATCCCTGCCGCCGCCGCCTCCTCGATAAGATACTGCAAAGCCGGCTTTGCGTCAATGGGCAGCATCTCCTTCGGTACGGACTTCGATATCGGAAGCATCCTCGTTCCGAATCCTGCCGCCGGTATTACCGCTTTCCTTATCTTTTTCATGCGCCGCTTACCCTCCTTGATTCCGTTGCCTTCGTATATCTTTTTTCCCTTTTTGCATTCTTTCACACGCCGCTTTTTCCTATCAGAAGCGTCCCCGACGTGTCCTCGCCGTCAGCCTGCGACGGCATTATATGGGAGCTTCGCGTGTCTGTGAAGCTCTCGCCGTGAGGAACCGTGATAAAATCAAGACCGTCCGTCACGAACATCGGCTTTCCGTCGCGGTATATGTACAGCGACCGCCGCGCGTTGCCCAAAGAGTCCGCGCCCATGTCCTTGGCGTATACAAACTGCGAAAAATCCCTTGTGAATACGCACGTGTACTCCGGTATTATGCCGCTGTCGGTGAGCCTCGGCGTACCCGACGAACGCTTGAGATACGCCTCGTTCGCCTTCGTGTAAAAGAGTGCCTTGGAGTCGTCCGACGAACGTATGAACGCCGCATCCTCGGTGAGATACTGCGCAGCGGCGCCGTCGGTTCCCGCCGTCGGAAGCGTGTATACGCGGCTTCCGCTCTTATCCTTTACGTAAAGCGTTTTTCCGTCCGGAGAGATGTCGATAAGCGAATAGTCGTTTCCGAAATTCTCCGACGCAAGCTTCTTTGACGCCTTTCCCGAAAGCTTTGCAACGTAGAGAGACGCCCCGGACGTGAACGCAATGTCTCCCTCGTTGTTCACGACCGCCGTGTCAACCGCAACGTCAAAGTACGGAGCTTTCGAGCCGTCCTCAAGTATGCGGTAGAGTGTGTTTCCGTCGGAGTCGTAGTAAAAATACGGGAACATTCCGCCCGTGAGAACAGAAAAGCGCACCGACGGAAGAGACGGAGAGTATACCGGCTTTACGTATTCGTCGCGAAGAAAGCCGAAGTCGGACGACGTGTCGAAAGTCACCTCGCTGAAATTCCACCCATGCGCCTTGAAGATAACTCTGTCCCGAAAACGGAGAGCCGCCGAGTGCATATCCGCCGACATCACAACCTCAAGAAGCTGCGCGTTCTGCGGAAGCACCGTGTATTCGGCAATGCCGCCTTCAACCGTGTTGAAATGCACCTTTCCCTCGCCGTCGGTCTTGAAGTAGGCGAAGAATTTTCCCTTGTTGTCTATCGCCGCCGGCACGGCGTTCTTCGCTCCCGTACCCTGCGCCGACTTTTTCGATATGCGGTATTTCATGAGCTGCGAACCCTCCGGGTCAACCTCGGAGTACAAAAGATATCTGCCGTTCGGCGACACCGCAAGGTCGCACGACGTCACCCTGTCAGACAGCATGACGCGCTCCCTTGTGCTCTTGGCGTACCACAAAACATAGCCGCCCACGTCACCGGCCGAATCGGAAACGGCATTTTCAGCCGCGGCGTCCGCGGAAACCGCTCCGTCCGCCGCCGCAATACCTTCGCCGCCGAGAGCTTTCTCCGCCGCCGATGTGTTCGGCACGACGCAGTACAGATGCTTGCCGTCGCCGCCCGTCACATACGACACTCTGCCTTTTTCGCCCTTGGCGATAATCTCAGCCTTTTTGCCGCCCGCAATGCGCACAACGTAGTCTCCCTCGCGCGCGGACTCCGTGTCGGCGGTTATCCTGCCCGAATAGAGCGCATACACTATGCCGCCGTCAGACGAGCAGTCGTATTTGAGTACGCTCCCCATTCCCAGCTCAACCGTCTTTCCGTCGTGGAAAAGAACGTAGTCCCTGCTTCCCGAGCGGTAAATAACCGGTATGTAGGTGCGTTCGCTCGCACGGAACACGGGAGCTTCAAGTCCGGAAAGAGTGGCGACCGCCGATATGAAAAGAACCGCTGCGACAATTACGCAGCCGAACATTGCGGCAATCGCCTTTCTGCGGCGGCTGTCGGTGTGCTTTGCAAGATACGCAAGCTCTTCGCCGAACGCGCCGAGACGTTCCGAAAGCTTTCTTCCGAAGCTCTCTCTTTTCTCATTCTCCGACGCTGTCAGAAGATACCGCTTGCCGCACCTCGGACAGACTCCGTCCCTTGAGGGTATGTGCCGTGCGCCGCAGTAGGGGCACTCGATTTTCCGAAGCGACGACACACTCTTTATCTTTATCGAAGGCAATTTAAGCTTCATTTGCGTTGTTTCTCCTTGCTTGTCTAAGAGAAAGCCGTGTTTTTACACGTAAAATTCTCCTACTCTATTGTACACCATAACGCCTCGTTTGTCAAGGGGAAGTTTGAGAGGAAAAGAAGAGAGCGGTGCGGATTCCGTTTTTTTTCACATGCGGTTTATTTCCGAACCCAACCGAAAAGGTAAAAAACCGAAGCTCGGCGGAATTGTGTTCCTTGCTGAGTAAAAATTACATAAAGCGCAAAATTCTTCCGTATTTTGCCCGGATTGTCAGCTTTGTAACATGAAATTCACAAGCGGTATGCAGAAATATTTAATTGCATGAGTTATAATGGTGGAGAGAATAAAATCATACACTTGAATTTATAATAAAAATCGGCGCAAGGCGCAAAACGCATAAACGCCGAAATATAAGGAATGGTGAACCGTATGAAAAAAATAAAGGTCTGCCCCGGAGTCAATCTCACGGCAGTGTATACCGATAAGAGCAAGTTCAAAACCGAAACGCTCACCGCCGCATATGTCATTCCGCTGAAAGAGGAGACTGCCGCTTCGGCGTCGCTTCTTCCGTCGGTTTTACGCCGAGGCACGGCGAAGTACCCCGATATGCTCTCTCTCATGAAAAAGCTCGACTACCTCTACGCCGCAAGTATGTCGCCTCTCGGAGGAAAGGTCGGCGAATCGCAGACTCTCGGCTTCAGAACGGAGTTTTTGAGAGAGGATCTCGTGCCGCGGGAAACCGACCTTTTCGGCGAGACGGTTTCGCTTATGTCCGAGCTTCTCTACTCTCCCGCACTTTCCGACGGCGCGTTTGTCCCCGAGTACGTCGAGAGCGAAAAGAAGAACCTTGCCGATTCGGTCAAGGCTATTGTCAACAACAAAAACGCCTACGCCTGCCGCAAAATGACGGAGCTTATGTGCGCAGGCGAGAACTATTCGGTGTGTGAGCTCGGCACGGAGAAAACTATCTCCGAGATAACCGCACAGTCGCTTTTCCGCTTCTGGAAGGACGTCACCGAAACCGCACCCCTTGAGGTATTCTACGTCGGCTCTCTTGACGCCGAAGCCGTTGCCGAAAAGCTTAAGGCGGCGATACCCGAGAGGTCTTCCGGCGGTTTTTCTCTCCCGGTGTGCGAGACGAAGGTAATAAAGACGGTAAAGAGCGCAAAGGAATACACCGAAAAGATGCCCGTAAATCAGGGTAAGATTTCAATGGGCTTCCGCACGGGCGGTTCGGCGGCGGACGGCAATGCGCCGGTGTATATCCTCATGAACGCAGTGTTCGGAGGCGGCGTCACAAGCAAGCTCTTTTTAAATGTTCGCGAAAAGATGAGCCTTTGCTACTACTGCTCGTCAAGCTTCGACGCCGACAAGGGCGTGATTGCCGTAAATTCCGGTATCAACGTCGGGAACTGCGAAAAGACAAAGGCTGAAATTCTCCGTCAGCTTGACCTCATGAAGTCCGGCGAAATAACCGACTCCGAGATAACCGACGCCAAGAAGGCTCTCGCCAACAGCTATATGGAGGTTTACGACGACCCGGATTCTCTCGTTGCGTGGTACAAGCGGTTTGCCGTCAGAGGTGCGGCGCCCGTCGAGCCGGGAGAATATATGGAAGCGGTAAACGCCGTAACAAAGGAAGAGGTAATCGAGGCGGCGAAAACCGTCGCTCTCGACACCTTCTATTTTCTTGAGGGTACGGAAAAAGCGTCCGATAACGACGGCGAAGAAGACAAAGCGTGAAACGGAGGGTGAGCAGGTTGGTATTTACAAAGAAAGAATTTCCCAAGATAGACGAAAGCTACTACGAGGGTACACACGCCTCGGGACTTCGTGTTTACGTCGTGCCGAAGAATCACGGCACGTCCTACGCCGCATTTGCGACAAAGTTCGGCTCTATAGACAATCACTTTTCACTCGGCGGCGAAGAAAAGACGCTTCCCGACGGCATTGCGCATTTTCTTGAGCACAAGCTCTTCGAGAACGAGGACGGCACCGACACCTTCAGCCGTTATGCGGAGTACGGCGGCAGTGCCAACGCTTATACGTCGTCCGACTCGACGGTTTACCTCTTCTCGGCGGCGGACAACGTAAAGGAAAATCTCGGCATACTTCTCGATTTTGTAACGCACCCGTATTTCACCGACGAAACGGTGCAGAAAGAGATGGGAATTATCGGCGAAGAGATAAGAATGTATGACGACAACCCCGGCTGGAGGCTTTACTTCAACCTCATGCGTGCGATGTTCCGTGACAACCCCGTGAGAATAGACACCGCCGGCACGGAAAAGACGATAGCCGAGATAACTCCCGAGAAGCTGTTTCTTGCGTACGGGAGCTTCTACAATCTCCACAACATGGCGCTTATCGTCTGCGGAAGCATAAGCCCCGACGACGTTGCCGAGGTGTGCGACGGGTATCTCCCCGACACCGAGGTCGAAAAGCCCATAGTCGAGAGAATATACCCCGACGAGCAGACCGCCGTGTTCAAGAAAGAAATCGTGCAGAAAATGCAGGTCGCTTCTCCGATGGTCAACATCGGCATAAAGGACGCTCATAGCTATCTCTACGGCGAGGAGCTTGCAAAGAGAAGTGCGGTTTACAGCATAGTTCTCGACGTAATGTTCGGCAGGAGCAGTGAGTTTTACACAAAGTACTACGAAAAGGGCATAGTCAACTCGACCTTCTCCGCCTCAGACGACCTTCACGAGAGGTTTTCGTACTGCATTATAGGCGGCAACACCGATTATCCCGACGAGATGTGCAGTGCGGTATTTGGGGAGATTGAGCGTTTTGTGAAGGACGGCATTCCGGAGGAGGACTTCGAGAGAGTCAAGCGCAAGCTTTATGCATTGAGCATTCGTGTATTCAACAGCACCGACAGTATCGCAAACTCGTTCCTCGGCTTCAAGTTCTGCGGAGCGGATTTGTTCGATTACCCTGCAACTATAGCGTCGGTGACTCTCGACGAGGCGAACGCGCTTCTTCGCGAGGCGTTTTTGCCCGAGAGGTTCACGGTGTCGAAAATTCTGCCGCTTGACTGAAAAGCCGTTTCGGCGGCGTAATTTCCGCATTTTCTGTGGAAAACTCTGTGGATTGTGTGGATAACTTGCAAACATTTGCGTAAAAACGGCGGTTCGGCCTGTGGAAAAGTCGAAAAACGTTGCAAATAAAAAACGCCGGACGCGGTATGTGTAATGGACCGTCCGGTGTACAAGGAAGGAAAGATAATTGCAATGAGTAAGGAAAAGGAAAACGAAAACGAAGAAAAGTCAATATCACCGGCGGTCATAAAGAGGCTGCCGAGGTATTACCGTTACCTTAGAGAGCTTATACGGAACGACATAATGCGCATAAGCTCCGCCGACCTTGCAAGGAGAATGAACGTAACAGCGTCTCTTATCCGTCAGGATCTCAACTGCTTCGGCGGCTTCGGGCAGCAGGGTTACGGCTACAACGTCAAGTATCTTTACGGAGAAATATCGAAGATTCTCGGTGTTGACAAGCACTACAGCGCCGTAATTATCGGTGTGGGAAATCTCGGAAGTGCGCTTGCGAACAATCCTCTTTTCGAGAAGAGGGGCGTGGTGATAAAGGGTCTTTTCGACGTATCTCCCAATGTTATAGGCACAAAGTGCGGCACTCCCGAGCTTACGGTTCGGAGTATGGACGAGTGCTGTGAGTTCTGCCGCAAAAAGTCAATCGATATAGCGGTGCTCACGCTTCCGAAGACCGAAGCACCCGAGGTTGCGCACAGACTTGCGGACGCCGGAGTGAGGGGATTCTGGAATTTCTCAAACATGGAGCTTTCGCTTCCGGAGCATGAGAACGCGAAGATAGAGAACATACATCTCGGCGACACGCTTATGACGCTCTGCTATGAGCTTGCAAAGGAAGACTGACAACACAGATAAGGATAGACGCAATGAAAAACATAGTGGTTGGAATAGACGTCGGCGGAAGCACGACGAAGATAGTGGGATTTACCGCCGACAGCATGAAGATGATATCGCCGATGTACGTAAAGGCAGGCGACCCGGTGGCGTCGGTTTACGGCGCGTTCGGAAAGTTTACGTCCGAGAACGGGATAGCCATATCCGACATTGAGAGGGTAATGATAACCGGTGTGGGTTCGTCGTTCATCGGCGGCGAGATATACGGCATACCGACGGATCATGTGACGGAGTTTACGTGCATAGGACTCGGCGGACTGTATCTTTCGGGGCTGTGCGAGGCGGTTGTTGTGAGCATGGGAACCGGTACTGCGATGGTTCACGCAAGGATAGACGGCGGCATGTCAAAGGGTGCGGAGGCTGCAAGGACGGTAAAAACCGACTATCTTGGCGGAACGGGCGTCGGCGGCGGCACGATAATCGGAATGTCGAAAAAGATGCTCGGCGTATCCGATGTGACACACCTTGTGGAGCTGGCAAACGGCGGTGATCTCGGAAATATTGACCTGACGGTTGCGGACATAACGTCGAAGGACATACTTCCGGGGCTTCCGCTTACGACAACGGCGGCGAATTTCGGCAAGCTCTCCGACGTTGCGCACAAGGCGGACGTTGCGCTCGGCATACTCAACATGGTATTCGAGTCTATAGGAATGCTCGGCGTATTTGCGGCGAAGCGCGTCGGCACGAACGACGTTGTTCTGACCGGTAATCTCACGACGATTCCGCAGTCGGTCGAGGTTTTCACGAAGCTCTCGGAGATGTACGGCATGAATATGCTCTTCCCCGAAAATGCCCGCTATGCCACAGTCGTCGGCACAGCCCTCGCTTTCTTCGCAAGGTAGCGGCGGGGGGACGAGGTTACGGGAGTGTCCTTTTCTTGAAAGAAAAGGACCAAAAGACGCAGGGTTATGTACTTTTCTTGAAAGAAAAGTACCAAAAGAACTTTATCGATTTCAAAGCTATCGCTTTGAAATGAAAAGTCTTTTGTATAGTTTGGAGAAATACCGCACGACATCGTCAACGACTCCGTCGTGAAATGGGCGGACTCATCTTATCCGAGGTCGGAGCGTTCAACCTCGACGAGGTCTCGGTCGAAGGTGAGGTTGGCATCAAACTCTGTTGGGACTGTAATCCGAACTTCTCCCGTTCACCGATTTTACGCCTCGCTCCGCTCGACAGCAAAATTCGGCGAAGATGTGGCTTTTGGGTGGTGCGAATTTTGAGGTTTGCACTTGCTCTTGGGTGTTTCATGGAGGAGGCGAAGCCGACGAGGCTCCCCTGTGCAAGGGGAGCTGGCGGTGAAACCGCCTGAGGGGCTGTCGGATAAGCACCTTCTCACGGGTGTTGCATGGAGGTAGCGAAGCTACCGAGGCTCCCCTGTGCAAGGGGAGCTGTCAGCGAAGCTGACTGAGGGACTGTCGGATAAGCACTCTCTCAATGGTGGAGCATAGCAACTGCGAAGCTGACTGAGGGA
>CAKSUT010000024.1 GCA_934502885.1 uncultured Eubacteriales bacterium
CCCGCCGCCCTACGGTACACCATGGAGAGAGTGCGAACCCTAAGTCACGCACCACCCAAGAACCTCATCTTCGTAAAATTTTATCGTGTGCGAAGCACGCAGCGAAGCACGCAATAAATTTTGCAAACGGACGAGCGCAAAGTATTTAGTCCCAACAGAGTCTGATGTGACAAAAATCTAAGTCGGTCGCTTGCGTATATGGCGACCGACTTCGGTATAATATTCGATTAGATGAGTCTTTGAGCATAGTTCTAAATTGACAGCCCCTCAGGCGGCAAAGCCGCCAGCTCCAGAGGTTGCTTTGCAACCGGTTACACAAGGGGAGCCTCGGCGACGAAGTCGCCTCCAACAACACCCGTCCGCGCAAAACAAAGTTTTGCGCTTTTGAAGTTCTTTGGTTACTTTCTTTCAAGAAAGTAACACACCCTCGCGTTCTTTTGTTCTTGTTCGCTTGCGAACGGAGCTTTCTTTCAAGAAAAGGACACTCCCGTACCCTCGCGTCACGTGCTTTTATCATCGTCCTTTATTTCGATACCTTTTTTCTCAAGTTTTCTGTCGATATCGCCGCCGACGAGGGTGAATATAACGGCGACAAGCGGAATAAAGAAGATAACGCCCATAACGCCGAAGAGATTGCCGCCGATAAGAACCGCCGCAAGAGTCCAGAGCGCGGAGAGTCCGACCGAGCTTCCGACAACGTGCGGATAAACGAACTGATTCTCGATGAACTGCGTCACAAGGTAAACCGCAACGCACCATATCACCCTGTCCGGAGCCGAGATGAGCGTCAAAAGCGCCGCTATAATGCCCGACGCCGCCGCTCCGATATACGGAATAAAAGCAAAAAACGCCGTCAGAATAGCGGTAAGTCCGGCGTAGGGAAGCCTGAAAATACTGAACGACGCGAACATCATGCACCCGAGGATTACCGCCTCAACGCACTGTCCCGAGAGGAACTTTGAGTAAGTCGTTTTTACAACCGAGGCGACGCCGCATACGTTGTCGGCGTATTCTTTCTTCACGACCGCATAAAGTACCCTTTTCGCCGTGTGCGAAATAGATTTTTTGTCCATGAGAACGTAGAGCGCAATGACAACGGCGAATGTGCCTGTGGATATCGCCGAGAACGACGACGACGCAATGCCGACAAGAGTCGTGACAAGCGAGCCTGCGCCGTTCATCACCTTTTTGACAATCGAGTCGAAATTTATGGTCTTCATCCAGTCGGTGACGGCAGAGGTGTCAATTTCAAGCTTGCCGAGGTAGTCGATCCACTCCGGCCACTTGTCCTCGACGAGAGTATACACGCTCTTAACCGACGACACAAGCTCCGGTATCATGGTAGTTATAACCACTGTAATAACAAGAGCGATACACAGCAGAGTGAGGAAAAGGCTTATTGCGCTCACCGTTTTTTCGTTCACGGCGCACGCACCGACCTTTTCCGCAGCTTTGTCCTTTTTATTTTTCGACGGCAGCTTTACGTTTGAGAGAATGCGTCTCACGATTTTCTCAAATCCTCCCATCGGCACGCTGAGAATAAATGCAATGACGAGTCCCACAATTATGGGCATAAATATTTCGCCCGCCTTCGCCGCAAAGGCGAGGACCGTTTTAAGGTTGGTGAGCGCAACGTAAAGCACGACGCCGTAGGTCACAAGCAGAAAAAGTGAATTGTCTTTTTTCAAAATAACACCACCGATGTAAAAAGCTTCGCTTTTTAGTGAAATAAATCCCTCCGGGATTTGTGAAATGCACCTTCGGTGCGTGAAGTGCTTTGCTTCGCAAAGCGTGAAGTTTGCCCTGCGGGCAAGTTGCGGTCGAAAAACGCCTTGCGTCGTTTTTCTTCAATAATTATAAACTATACGGTGCGAAATTTAAGATAGTACGATAACGGAATGACGGATTTTGCAACAACGGAAAACGAAGAATGAGAATAGGAAAATGTGATTGAAAATTCCCGTCTTTTCTCAATAAAATAATTGCGGAAAAGCGACTTCAGGAGCTTTTCAACATAAACTTGTGCGAAGCACAAACTTCGCGCTTTGCGAAGCAAAGCCCTTCTCGCAAGTGAAACTTGCGCTTAACTCGTTCCGAAGGAACGACATCACTTGAAAGCTATGCTTTCCCCCTCACTCCACTCTTTTCGGCATAAGAAAGTCACCGCAGAAAGCAACGGCAGAGAAGAGGTCGGTTTTGTCGGGATGATCCCTGTTTATGCCGCCGACGAGCTTGAACGGACCGTATGTATCGTAGCCCTTGCAGCCGTAGTAACCGATGAACTCGCAGCCGTTTTTCTCGGCAATTTCTTTGAGCTGCTTTGCGTACTTCTCAAACGAGCCGCTTCCGCTCGTGAAGAGCGCAAACACCTTCTGCCCCTTTGTCAACACCCTGTTTGCCGCCTCGACGACAGGTTCGTACATCTTTCCGAAGTCGATTCCGCTTGCAAAGCCGACAAACTCGCACTCGGCAAGATTCGGGATTTCCGCCTTGTCGGCGTCGAACGACGTTACATCGCATTCCGCCTCCACTGCGTCAACTAATTTTTTTGTGTTTCCGTGATGGCGTGAAGCGTAAATCAACGCCGCATTCATTGGTTCTGTCATTTCGTAAAAACCTGTCCTTTCGTTTTCGGTTGCTTATACGCAAATTACGTGCTTCGATTTTTCCTATTATATCACTTTAAATGTGCGAAAAAAGGCTCATGGGAATAATATTTTGTAAATAATCGGAGATACCCGTTATTTTTTTACTTTCGCATTCTTTCTGTACTCAATCGGCGACATTTCAAACTTTTCCTCGAACGCATTGTAGAACCACGACAAATTGCAGAAGCCGCACTCATAGCAGATATCGGTTGCGGAAAGATTGCTCGACAGCAGCAGGTTCGCCGCATAGCCGAGGCGAAGCTCGTTTGTCATCTCGGTCGGCGTTGTGCCGTAGTACTTTGCAAGACTTCTTGAGGAATGCTCGCGGCTTCTGCCGCAAAGCTCGTAAAAACGCTGTTTGCCGACGATGAAATTTTTGGGGAGCTTCATCTTTTCGTAAGCGTTTTCAAGCCAGAACGGCACGCCGTCCACCCTCTCCGAAAGTTTTGTGAAATAATCGGCGAACACGTCCGCAAGGAGCTTTCTCGCCTTCATTTTGAGTATCCTTCTGTCGGATATGCCGGGAGAATTAAGTTCGGCAAGCTTCATGTGGAGCTTCTGCGTTTCGTTGTCGGTGAGCCTTATCTGCGGCGGATATTTCTCCGATACAAGAGACTGCGCTATGTCGTTAAAGCCCTCTCCGAGGTAGGAACACATACTCTCGAAGGTCTCCCTCGAAAAGGCAAGGTTCAGAAATTCAAAGCGTCCCTCGAGACGCCTGTAGTCATGGCAATCGAAATCGCGCACGAAAATCAGCTGCCCCGGCTCGACCGAAAAAGAGACGCCGTTTACAATATGCTCGGCTTTTCCTATAAGCGTGAGAAATATCTCATAGAACTCATGGGCATGCAGACTGAAACGCTCTGTGTCGCTTTTGACGTGTCTCAACAGAAACCCGGTGTCGGCATCGACGTTTTTCTCTTCCTTAAGAGTTGCTCTGTGAAGTGCTGCGGACATTTTTCCACCTCCGTACAATATCATTTTACCATAAAAAATATATCACATAAACAGAGGTTTTTTTAATTTTTATATGGTATCATGTTCACACTTACAAATATCGCTTGCGATACCGACGAAAGGAAGCAAAAAATGACGCTTTTGTATGAAAAAATACGCGAAATACTGAAAGTTCTGAAAGGACACATCACGGTCGAAAGTATGCCGATTGACGGTATATCCGTCTCCCCCTGCGGCTACAAGACCGGGAATTTCCCCTCTCCCGACGCCGTATGGACTCCCTACAACGGAAAGAGCCTTGACGCAAATCCCGACGACCACTTCTGGTTTAAGTTCACGGTCGATGTTCCCGAAGCCGAAGAGGGTTACGAATACCGTCTTGCCGCAATAACGGGACACGAGGGACAGTGGGACGCCAAGAATCCGCAGAGCATACTTTACGTTGACGGTGCGACGGCATATCAGGCGTTCGACGTAAACCACACCGAGGCGGTTCTCACCCCCGGTCGTCACGATATTCTCATCTATCACTATGTGGGTCTTGAACCGACGGACGGCACATCGACTCTCCGTCTCACGCTCAACAAAACCGACCTTGCCGCCGAGACTCTTTGGTACGATATGTACACCCCCTTTGAGGCTCTCGGCTGCCTTGCAAAGGACACGCACGATTACAACACGATACTGAACACTCTCGAAAGAGCTGAGTTCATCATCGACTTCCGTCACTTCGGCTCGGAGGAATACAGGAGAAGCCTTATTGAAGCGCACAACTTCATGAAGCGTGAGTTTTACGAAAAAATCTGCGGAAAGAACGACTACCGCATTTCGCTCATCGGTCACACGCACATAGACGTTGCGTGGCTCTGGACGCTTGCGCAGACCCGCGAAAAGGCGCAGAGGTCGTTCTCGACGGTTATAAGACTCATGGAAAAGTACCCCGACTACAAGTTCATGTCGAGTCAGCCGCAGCTTTACGAGTACGTCAAGGAGTCCGACCCCGAGCTTTACGCAAAGATAAAGGAGCGTGTGCGCGAGGGCAGATGGGAGGTCGAGGGAGCGATGTGGCTTGAAGCCGACACCAACCTTGTCTCCGGCGAGAGCCTTGTGCGTCAGCTGCTTCTCGGCAAGCGCTTTATGCGCGAGGAGTTCGGAAAGGACAACCGCATACTCTGGCTTCCCGACGTGTTCGGTTACAGCGGAGCTCTGCCGCAGATACTCAAGAAGAGCGGAGTCGATTATTTCTTCACGACAAAGCTCAACTGGAACGAGACCAACAAGCCCGACGACGACAACTTCACATGGCAGGGCATAGACGGAAGCCGTGTGTTCGCCGTGCTTGCAAGCTGCTATGTAACGAAAATCGATGCGCCCACATTAAAGTATTTTTGGGACGGTCACAAAACGAAAAAGTACACCGACGTACAGATTCAGACCTTCGGCTACGGCGACGGCGGCGGCGGACCCACGGCGGATATGCTTGAAAAGTACGACCGCCTTAAGTACGGACTCCCGGGACTTCCGAAAGCCGAGATACGCTTTGCCGGCGAGACGGTAAACGAGATAAAAGAAAAATTCGACAAGAGCGTAGACGAGCTTCGCTTTGAGCCGAAACGCTGCGGCGAGCTTTACTTCGAGATGCACCGAGGCACATACACCTCCATCGCGAAGAACAAGAAGAACAACCGCAAGAGCGAGCTTCTGTATCAGGCACTCGAGACGGCAGCGGTTGCCGACGCAGCGCTTTTGGGCGAGTCCGCCGCAGAGTATCCGACCGCTCTCATCGACAAAAGCTGGCACACGATTCTCCGCAATCAGTTCCACGACATAATCCCCGGCTCGTCGATAAAGCAGGTTTACGACGACAGTGACATAGAGTACGCCGAGGTTCTGGGCGAGGGTATGCGTGAATTTGACGGCAGACTCTCTCACCTTGCCGCAAACACCTCCGAGGGCGGCACTTTCGTGTACAACCCCTCTCCGTTTACGGCTGACGGAATAGTAAAGGGCGCGGACGGAAAGAACGCAGTCGTAAAGGGTGTGCCGTCACACGGCTGGAAAGTTGTAAGGAAGAGCGAGGATTATTCGCCCGTCACGGTCGGCGACAGGTTTATCGAAAACGATTATGTAAAAGTTTCGTTCAACGAAAAGTATGAGATTGTATCGGTATACGACAAAAAGAGATGCCGCGAGGCAATCGAGGAAGGCAAAAAGGCAAATGAGCTTCAGGTGTTCGAGGACTACCCGGCAAGCTACGACGCATGGGAGCTTTCCGAGTACTACAGTCAGAAGATGTGGACAGCGGACGACCTGACGAAGGTCGAGACGATATCCGAGGGTACGGTCGGCGGCTTCGAGGTAATACGCCGTTACGGTAACTCGGTCATCACTCAGAAGATACTTCTTACGGCAATTTCGCCGAGAGTAGATTTTGTGACCGACGTTGACTGGCACGAGGATCACGTGATTCTCAAGGCGGCGTTCCCGACGACGGTTTACACCGACAGAGTCAACTGCGACATACAGTTCGGTCACCTCTCCCGTCCCACGCAGAGAAACAACCGCTTCGACGAGGCAATGTTCGAGATGTGTATGCACAAATGGGCGGATATTTCCGAGAACGGCTGCGGCGTAAGCTTGCTCAACGACTGCAAGTACGGCGTGAACGTCGAGGAAAACGTGATGAAAATATCTCTCCTCAAAGCGCCGACCTACCCGAACCCCGACGCCGACAGGGGACACCATTCGTTTACATATTCGCTTTACGTACACGGCGGTGAGCTTTCCGGCACGGTGCGTGAGGGATACCTTCTCAATATGCCTCTCATCGCAAAGGCGGCTGTCGGCGGCGGAGAGCTTCCGAGCGAATACGGACTCGTGCGTTCGTCGAACCCGGCGTTTGTAGTTGAGACGATAAAGCGTGCCGAGGACGGCAACGGACTCATTATCCGAGGCTACGAGTCTCTCGGCGGCAAGGCAAGCACCGAGCTTTCGTTCGGCGTTGACGCAGGCAAGGCGTACCTCTGCGACCTCATGGAGAATATCGAGAGCGAGGCCGAGGTGAGAGACGGCAAGGTCAAGCTCAACGTCTCAAACTTTGAAATCGTAACCCTGAGAATCGACGTGTGATACGCAGAGTCCCCGACGGGCGAGGTTTTACGGGGGCGCTCGCGGCGAGGCGTCTCCGACGGGCGGAGGGTCTGCGACGCCTTCTTTTCTTGAAAGAAAAGAAGCAAAAGAACTTTAAAAGCGCAAAGCTTTCGCTTTGCGCGGACGGGTGTAGTATGGAGGCGTCGCAGACGCGAGAGTAAATGCGAACAAGTTCGCATTTCTCTCCCTACCCCTACAGAGCGTTTGTGCGAATCCCAAAATCACGCACCACCCAAGAACCTCATCTTCGCAAAATTTTATCGTGTGCGAAGCACGCAATAAATTTTGCGAACGGTGTTGCCATGAATTACAGTCCCCTCAAAATCTGATGCTACAAAAATCTAAGTCGGCGACTTGCGTTTATGGTCGCCGACTTTCGTACTATATTCGATTAGATGAGTCCTGCCTTATCTCGTTAGGCGGCTTGCATATATGGTGCGCATATATGCGCACCTAACGCGGTATAGACTCAAAATCACATCAAAGACTTTTCATTTCAAAGCGTTAGCTTTGAAATCGACAAAGTTCTTTGGTTCGTTCTTTCAAGAAAGAACGCCTCGCGGCGAGCGATCCCCGTAAGCCATGCGGCGATCAGTCAACGAAATTCTTGCGTTTCCTGTACTCCGACGGCGGCACACCGTACTCCTTTTTGAAGACAAAGGCAAAGTGCTTCTCGTCGTCAAAGCCGACGGCAAACGACACATCCCGAACGGAAAGCCTCGTGCTTTCGAGAAGCTCCTTTGCACGGACGAGTCTTGTAAGCGTTATTTCGCGCTTTATCGAATGTCCGCACTCACGGACAAACAGCTTGCAGAGATAGTTCTGCGACAGCGACACAAACTTCGCCGTGTCACGAGCCGTTATCGGAAACGCAAAATTTTCCTTTATGTACCGGCGAGCCGTATCAACATATGAATCCTCCCTCAAACCTTCGGCGTTGTCAAGCATCGAAAGCACTCCGTAAAGCACCGACAAAAGCAGCTGTCCGCTCCGCTCACCGTAGGATGCGCACACCGCACCGATGAGATATTCCGCCGCCTCGGCGCACCTTTTGCAGGAAAACACGGTGTTTTTAATGTTGCCGGCAGGGGCAATTCCGCACTCCGATATAAGCCTTTCGGCGTTCTCTCCGACAAAGCATATCCACGCACAAGAGTACCTCTCGCCCCCAACCGTCTCACGTATCTCCGGCTCGCAAGGCGTGGAAAACAGAACATCTCCGCACCCGAAGCGGCTTCCGCAGAAAACTCCTCCGCCGTCGGTTATAAACTGAAGCATATACGCCTTGCGCACCATGACCCTCCGCTTTCCCTCAGGAGAAACGCCGAAGCCTATTTCCTTGACACCGACACCGCAAACACCGTCTTCGGGATCGCACAGAAGAGCTTTCACAGCTCCGCCTCCCATACCTCTGAAGTCATGCAAAGTCGGAACATCGCCGTTTTTCATAGTATCACCCCGGAACAATTATACCGCAAAAAGCGTAATTTGTCAACCTATTTGAGCGATAACGAGGTTGTTAAAATCACATATGCGGAGTATAATCGACACATCGGTATTCCGATATTTATAAAAACTCCGACGAGGTGATTTTACATGAAACCAGATTTGAGAACAAACCCCTTTTTCTGGTCGAGACTCGGATTCTGCTACGATCCGCCGAGAGCCGACGAAAACGGAAAGCAGATTCTCTTCTCACGCAACCTTGAGAAATACCGCCGCATACACGATTCCTTCCGAGACGCCGGAATACGCTGTCACACCACGATTCTCCACAGCGGCTGGGTCGCTCCGGGAAAGTACGACTATACACTCACCGACGAGACCCTCGACGCTCTTCTTGCCGGCAATCCCGACATTTACTATATGCCGAGAGTGAAGCTCAACGTGCCGCCCGAATGGTGCCGCGAAAATCCTTGCGACACCTTCGTCTATGAAAACGGTCCGAGTACGGCAGAGGAAATTGCCGCTCTTGCAGACACACCGCTTCACGACTGGTTCGGCAACAACCAAAACGGCTATCCGGTCAACGGCGGATACAATTCCTATAAGGATGACCGTCCTAACTTCGGCGGAGTTATCGGTCTGCAAAGCTTTTCGTCCGAGAAGTGGATATCCGACGCCTGCGAAGCTCTCCGCCGGCTAATAGCTCACATCGACGCCTCCCCATATGCCGGGCAGATAATCGGATATCACATTGCCTACGGCATGTGCGGAGAAACAGTCCTGTGGGGGAGCTTCGGCAACAAGCCGTCCCTCGGCGATTTCGGCGTAAACGCACGCAAAGCGTTCAGGGACTTTGAGGTCAAAAAGTACGGTTCATGCGAAAAAGCCGCCGACGCTCTCGGAGTTTCCGACTTCAGTGAAATCGACGTGCCGTCCGGGACTTTACGCGAAAACGGCAATTCCTCTCTCCGAAAGCTTTTCTTCGACCGTGCGGAAAACCTCGTCTGCGCCGACTATCAGGAGTTTCTTTCCGAAAGCAATATACACGCTGCCGAGGAATTCTGCCGCACCGTCAAGGAAATACATCCTGAGCTTTACGCCGGCATTTTCTACGGATATCTGACGGTTCCGAGAAGCGCCGACGCCGGTCATCTCGCAATAGACAGACTTGTTTCGTCGCCGTACATCGATTTTGCGGCGTCGCCGAAGGGCTACTACAAATGTCTGCCGGGCGAACCCGGAGGAGAGCAGTCTCCGGCGCAGTCGATAAACCGCCGCAAGGTGTGGCTCGACGAAATCGACAATCTCACGTACCTTGACCCGAGAAACAACGGAAAAGTGAAGGATTTTCGCGAAACAAAGGTGACTCTCTGGCGCGAGGGCATGAAGAACATAACGAGAAATCAGGGCTTCTGGTGGATGGATCTCGGTGAGGGAAGCTTTGATTCGCCCGAGGTCATGGATGTCATTTCCGATATAACCGAATTCGGAAAAAAGCTTTGCGCAAAAGCCGAAAACAAGAGCATCTCCGAGGTGCTTCTTGTGACCGACGAACACACGATAGCTGCGATGTCGCTTTCCTTTGCGCTCAACAGCGGACTGCGGCTTGAGCTTCCGACACAGCTTCACATGATCGGAACTCCGGTTGACGTTCTCCGCCTTTCCGACCTTGACGACTGTGACCTCGGCAGATATAAGCTTATAGTGTTTGCCGACGCATTCAAAATTCCCTCCGAGCTTTGCGAAAGGATAATCGGCAAAATCAGAAAGGACGCCGTCGTCGTATATCACTATGCCCCCGGCATACTTGCCCCGGACTTCAACCCGGAGAATGTGCGCCGCACCTGCGGATTTTCGATAAGCGAGTTTTCTCCGGACGGAATCGACATAAAAAGCGAGGGCTATCCCGAGGTCTGCGGAAAAACCTACGGCGGTGCGCCCGGAATACTCGACTTCCCGACGGTCGAAATAGTCCCCGAGGATGGGATGAACGTGCTGTCGCGCTACTCCGACGGCAGAATAAAAACCGCAAAACGTACCTTCCGAGGCTTCATAAGCGTGCTTTGCACATATCCGTCGCTAACGGCGCACGACCTTCGGAAACTCGCCGAGGAAAGCGGTGTGCGTATGTACGCTCCGTGCGGCGTTACGGTCTATGCGGATAACCGTGCCATCGGCTTTTTCTCATGCGCCGCAGAGAAATTCGACACGGTTCTTCCAAACGGAAAAAATGTCCGCATTGAACTCGGAGAAAAGGATATGAAGGTACTGACGTTTTAAAAAGAGTCCGGAGCGAATCCTCCTTTCGGCGGTTTTTGCCAATCTTTTCAGTTTGCATTTCAGTGGGTGAAAGTGTTAAGATTTTAACACAAGAGTTTCCAAAATATGCTTTGATTATTCATTTTTGTTGGGTAAAATATATAATGGAACAGGATTTAAGAGTCGGCGACGAAGACCGGCGGTTATTGTCGAGTGCGCGCATTGAATCCTATTTCACACATAATGCATACCATAATGAAAGGATGATACAGATATGACAAACAACAAGCATATTCTCTCGTGGGTTGACGAGATGGCGGCTCTCACCTGCCCTGACAAAATTGTTTGGATCGACGGCAGCGAAGAGCAGACAAAGGCTCTTCAGGACGAGGCTTGCTCCACAGGCGAGATGATAAGACTCAATCCCGAAAAGCTTCCGAACTGCTTCCTTCACAGAACGGCAGTAAACGACGTTGCAAGAGTTGAGGGCAGAACCTTTATCTGCACCACCAAGAAAGAGGACGCCGGTGCGTCCAACAACTGGATGGCTCCCGCAGAGTGCTACGAGAAGCTCACAAAGCTTTTCAGAGGCTCCATGAAGGGCAGAACAATGTACGTTATCCCCTACTCCATGGGCGTTGTAGGCTCCGACTTTGCAAAGTACGGAATTGAGCTTACCGACTCCATCTACGTTGTTCTCAATATGCAGATCATGACAAGAGCCGGACAGAAGGTTCTCGATCAGCTCGGCGACAGCGCAGACTTCATCAAGGGTCTTCACTCCAAGGCTCAGCTCGACGAAGAGAACAGATATATCTGCCACTTCCCCGAAGACAACACCATCTGGTCGGTTAACTCCGGCTACGGCGGAAACGTTCTTCTCGGCAAGAAGTGCTTTGCGCTCAGAATAGCCTCCTACCTCGGAAGAAAAGAGGGCTGGCTTGCAGAGCATATGCTCATCCTCGGCGTTCAGTATCCCGACGGCGACATCAAGTATATCTCCGCCGCATTCCCGTCTGCCTGCGGTAAGACAAACCTCGCAATGCTCATTCCTCCGGAAATCTACGCCAAGAAGGGCTACAAGGTTTGGTGCGTCGGCGACGATATCGCATGGATCAGAATCGGCAAGGATGGCAGACTCTGGGCAGTCAACCCCGAGAACGGCTTCTTCGGCGTTGCTCCCGGCACGAACGAAAAGTCCAACCCGAACGCTCTCCACACCTGCATGAGAGACACTATCTTCACGAACGTTGTTCACAACCTTGACGACAACACCGTTTGGTGGGAAGGTCTCGACAACAATCCTCCCAAGAACGCTATCGACTGGAAGGGCAACAAGTGGGACTACACGAAGTACGACAAGAAGGACAAGTCCACCTGCGGCGCACATCCGAACTCGAGATTTACCGCTTCCGCAAAGAACTGCCCCTGCGTATCGTCCGAGTTTGACAGCCTCACGGGCGTTCCGCTCTCCGCTATCGTATTCGGCGGCAGACGCGCAAAGACCGCTCCCCTCGTATATCAGTCGAGAAACTGGCAGCACGGCACATTCGTCGGCTCTATCATGGCTTCCGAGACAACTGCGGCAGCTACCGGTGCGGTCGGCGTTGTAAGACGTGACCCTATGGCAATGCGTCCTTTCTGCGGCTACAACATGGGCGACTACTTTGCACACTGGCTCGAAATGGGCAAGAAGATTCCCCACGCACCGAAGATATTCCACGTCAACTGGTTCAGAACCGACGACGAGGGCAACTTCATCTGGCCGGGCTTCGGCGACAACCTCAGAGTTCTCGAATGGATTCTCAAGAGATGCGAGGATAAGGTAGACGCAGTAGAAGTACCGTTCGGTCTCATTCCTAAGCCTGAGGACATCAACATCGAAGGTCTCAAGGACGTAACTCTCGACACTATCAAGGAGCTTCTCAGAGTTGATACCGAGTCGTGGATCGCCGATATCGACAACATCAGAGACTTCTACAACACCCTCGACTCCGTCGGTCACAGAATGCCGAAGGAGCTTTGGAAAGAGCTTGACAACCTCGAAAAGGCTCTTAAGAAGTAAGCTTCGTTTCCGCCTTTCGGAAAAAGTGAATAGTACAACCCCTCACGTTGACTTTCGTCGACGTGAGGGGTTTTTGTGTCATAATTCTCAATTATCAGGGACAAGTTCTCATTGCAACTGTGTTATTCCGCTTTGAAACTCCGAATTGCTCTGCTTTGTCCCTCCGCGTTTTGCACTTATTCTCCTGTATTCTTCGTCCATCACATCACCAAACATTTTCTCGTTTACAGCACCCTCTTTTTCAGCCATTGCCGCAACGGATTCATCTGCAAATGCGTCGAAAATTCTCTGTTTCCGATTCAAAATATTCATAATTCTCTCATCCACCGTATTTTCGCAAAGAAGGCGATAAACGAGAACATTCCTTGTCTGCCCCATGCGATATGCGCGCGAGATTGCCTGATTTTCAATAGACGGCTTGAATTGCGGCTCACACATAATAACAACACTTGCAGACTGGATGTTCAAACCCGTACCGCCGGACTGAATCTGCGCCACAAGCACGCTGCCGGCAGGCGCCTTGTCAAATTCATCGATTATCTCTTGTCTTCTTTGCGGTGCAACAGCCCCGTAAATCGGTTCCATGCATTTTTCCCCAAGCATTGTGCTCACCCTGCGTATAGTTTCAAGAAAGAAGGAATACACTATCACTTTTCTGCCCTCTGCCGCGGCTTCTTCAACCAATTCCGACAGACGCGTCGCCTTTGAGGAATCCTGTATTCGATCGGCATTCCATGAAACTCTTCTCGCTTTTGAAAAATTCCTTGAGAGCACAGCATTTTCATACGCAATTTCTTCGTTTGGCGTCATCTCACACCATTCTTCACTCTCAGTCAGCTCCGGAAGCTCTGTCAGGACATCTTCACGTTTTCTGCGATAATAAACGGACGAAATCGCTTCTCTGAACTGCGGAGCCGATGCCATAAACTTCATGTTTTTCACTCTCTCCGCAACCGACGGTTTCAGCATTCCGATAAGTGTAATCATCTCGTCAACATTATTTTCAAGTGCCGTACCCGTCATGAACATAAGCCGTTCGGCATGACCGCCGAGCCTAATTACATTTCTCGTCCTTTTTGCCGCAGGATTTTTTATATAATGAGCCTCGTCAACAACCATAATTTTAAAGGTAAAATCTTCAGGAAGCAGGAAGTGTGAGGTTGTCTCATAAGTAGTAACAGCAACTCCACCAATTTTCATCCACTCATAAAGTGCTTCGGTACGTCTCGCCCCATGAACTTTTGTTACATTCAGTGTACTCATTTTTCTTACTTCTCTGCACCAATTTTCAAGAACGCTTGCCGGGCAAACCACGACAAAATGAGTTGCACCGGCGTTTCTCAATGATACCATTACCGCAATAGCCTGTACGGTTTTTCCGAGTCCCATTTCGTCGCCGAGAAGTATTCTTCTCTGATGAAGGGCGTACTTCACACCCCATTCCTGATACCGTCTTAATTCACATAAAAGTCCCTCCGATAAAAACTCCTCTTCCTGTATTGCCGCCGCGATATCCTCCGGCAAACCGTAAACAGAATCATCATTGCCAAGCACGCCCGGATCTATTTTTTCCAAATCGTTGAAGAATCTCACAGGGTTTGACGCAAAGCTCTCCCAAGCCTCGTCTCTTGTTATATTTATGTATCCCGTATTATCAAGATCTTCCGTACACGCTTCGGCTTTAAGTCCGAAATCGCTGTTGATAAGTTCATTCAGTACTCCGTAAGACTCAATCGCTTTTTGCTTTTTTACTTTTGACGCAAACAACCACTTAATTGCCCATGAAGCTGGTTTTAAGCTTTCCATTGCTTCTTCCGCCGTACTCCTGTATTCCGTCAGTAATTTTCGGCACTCATCCGCAACCGCATGAAATCTCTGATATTGCAGTATTGCGGTCAAAAGAGCGGACGACTCGGGTGTTTTGTCATCGGAACTGAGTTTTATCTTTACTGATTGTCTTGTTATTTCCGCAATTTCGTTTGCGGTTTCCAGCATCGAATGAACGGAATTGCTTCCAATACCGCCGATTGCCATAACGGAGCTTTTGGGAGCATATAAAAAATCCGCCAGAGTTTCATACCCGTAATCTCTCAAAAGCTTTACGCGATAACCCTTTTTTCCCCGGTTAAGCTCCTCAATAGGTATACTTCTCAGAAGATTATACGTTTCCTGTTCCGCAACCGACTCAGCAGCATTCTTCACTTGCAGAATGTTGTTTTCTTCAACAATTGCAGCTTCGTCAAGTTTCCTCAAAAGTTCTTTATATTTTTTCAGCAATCCTCTTGCTTCTACCGCACTGAAAGGTCTCGACATATACGTTTCTCACTTTATCTTTTATGACATTTGCAATATTATCTCCGCAATCTCATCTGCGTCGTACCGTGTGCGGATATCAAAGGTCGGACAGCCGTATTTTTTACAGCCGCCGCGGTAAAAGGCGTTGTCGGCAAGGACCGACTCTACGGTGCAGTACGAGTCATCGAGCCTTTCTTCGACGGCGTTCGCATTGCTCTTGATATCGCCAAAATGCGTTTTGATATAGTCTTCGCTCATGACAAGGCAGACATAGCGGATCTCCGAAAGGTACTCTTCGGAAAAATCCTTTCTCCAGTCGAACGGCACGTAACACCCCTCGACGATAAGATTCTGACGGTTCTCAATCGCCGTCTTTATCATCTCGCGGACGATTTTCCAAAGATACGGAGTGAGCTCTCGGTCGTCGGCGGGCGTGAGCGATGTCACTCCGCTTCGGATAAGTCCCATTTTCAGGTGGTCTATCGAAAGGCACGGAAAGCACGTGCGCTCAATGAGCCGCATTGACAGAAGCGTTTTTCCCGTGTGCGACGCGCCGGTGATTATTATTACCATGTAACTCTTGTCTCCTTTTCCGCCCGGTATTTAACAGTACAATCGGTCGGGCTTCCGTCCGACTCTTCTTATTTTATCACAGGTCGCGATGAAATACAAGGTCTTTTTGCAAAATCTGTTTCGCACAATCAAAAAAACTGCCCTCTCCGAGGGGGATGATACGGAGAGGGCAAATGGGGGATGTACAGTCAGCTCACCGTGAAAGGGGGAAACACGAGGAGCGTATCTCAAAAGTGATGTCGTTCCGTAGGAACGAGAGAAGTTTCGGCTTCGCCGAAGTGAAGTGACGGCTCCGCCGTCGTGATGTTTGTGCTTCGCACAAGTTGATGTGGAAAAGCTTCGCTTTTCTTCAATGATTGTAGAGTGCTTACCGTTTTGTCTGTTTTCTACATGGCGATATACATAACCTTGTGTTGGGTTCTTTCGGAACGGTCAAGCCCGTTCCCTACGGTATACCATGGAGAGAATGCAAACCTCAATTCACGCACACGCCAAAGAGCCTCATCTTTCCGTAATTTGTCGTCGAACGGAGTGAGGTACAAATTTCGGGAACGGGAGAAGGTAAAAATTACAGTCCCCACAAAACCTGATGCCAACCATATCTTCGACGGAGTCCTCGACGATGTCGAACGGCACTCTCTCCGATAAGATGAGTCCTGCTCATTTCACGGCGGCGGTGTCGCCTATGACGCCGTCGTGCGGTACAACATCCAAATTACATTATATCCGTCCCCTGCAAAGCGCCAGCTTTGCGACTTGAAGTCTTTTGGTTCTTTTCTTCAGAAAAGAACGCCCCTGCGGCGAGCGGCTCCCGTAATCACTTCGCCACTATGAATCTGACCTTGCCGCCTCTTTCGGGCTTGCGGTCGTAGAAGGCTCTTACCGAGACATAGTCGCCCTCGAGGAAGTCCTTTGCCTTTACCTCGACGTACTTGCTTGTGTCGCTGTCGTAAACGTAGAAGTAAGCATCGTTTCTTATAGCATACTCAACGCCGTCTATCGTGCAGCTGTTGGCGGTGATGTCCGAAAGGTCAACCTTCGCCTCGTTTATCGCGGAAACTCTGTTGACCGCGCCGCCGTCGTACTTAACGACAACTCCCGTGACGTTCGAGGGATTGGTGTTCGCATAGTTCGCACCGCTGACGGAGGTCTTTCTGCCGTTCATGTAACCCTCGTATACGGCGTTTGCCGAACCCATAACCGTCTTGTCGGTCATGAACATATACGAATGCATATCGCCCGTGAAGTCGTTGAGAAGAAGCGTCTCAATGTCGCCGTCATCGTTCAGCTCGTAGTAGAGAATGTCCTTCTCGGTGAGCGTGACGTTCTTCAGCGTCGAAGCATACACACGGAGCGTCGAAGAGCAGTACACGTCGAGAATTTTTGCGTTGTCGTCAACATCGCCGTTATGCAAGAGGTTCGCAAGTGTCGCCGCCGTGCCGGACTTGTACTTGCTGCCCGTTCCGGTTATCGAAACCTCGCCCTTGTCTATCGTCACCTTGACAAGATCTCCGCTCTCAAAGCCTCTGACACGGTGCTTGTAGGTGGCAGTCTTGCCCGTGATGAAAACGACCGTCAGTGCATCGTGAGTCGTTACAATGCCGTCGCCGTCGGTGAACTCCTTGTCCTTTTCGACGTTCGTTATGACGGCAATGTTCTCGGTCTTTGTCTCGGAGGCATCAAGAACCTTTACTATGCCGCCGTTTCTGCCGAGAAGCACGGTAATACTGTCTCCGAGCTTGTATTCGCCGAGGCTTGAGAGAGCCACCGCCGCATCGTCCTCTTCTATTGCGTAGGTCGCACCCGAAATGACAACCGACGTTGGGTTCATTCTCGAGGGGGTCGCAGACTCGTAGATGCCGGTCACGTTGTCGTCGTAAACCCATACCGATTTGAGCGGTGCGGAGTAGTAAACAACATTGTAAAGTGCGACGTCGCCCTTCTTTATAACGGCGTTGTCCTTATAGATTTTCGCCTCGTCAAGGTCAAAGGGAATTTCGTCCTGCCAAGCGGAGCTTTCCGTCATTACGATTATCGGATCGCTTATCGACGCTTCGAGAATCTCCGAGTACTTCGGACTGCCCTCGGTGTACTTCGATATGTCGTCGGTCGTCGCCTCTCTTACGTCAACCGCCTTGCCGTCCTTGCCGAGAAGGAGCGTCACAAAGTCGTCCTTGCGGTACTCGCCGTTGTAGAACTTGAGCTTTATCACGTTTGCGCCGAGAGTATACGTACTTGCGCCGACAGTTACCGCAGACGGCATACCGGAAGCGTAAGCAATATTCTTAACCACGCCCGTTGCGGTGTCACGGTAGACGTAAACGGCATTGAAAGGAACGGAATAGTAAATAATATCGTTCTCGGTAATTTCGGAGAGCTTTATTTTTTTCTTCGACGTGCCTGCGGTAACAATGCTTGCAGAGGAAACGTCAAAGGGTATGCTCTTCTGCCACGAGGTGTCTTTTCCGACAATGATGGGACCTTTCACCGTCGCCTCCATTATGCCGAGAATGTCGGTGTCGTCATCGTCGTAGAGAATCTTCGTTATGTCGCCGTCGATTATGTCAACAACGCCGTTGTCCTTGCCGAGAATGAGCGTTACAAAATCGTCTTTCTTGTAGACGCCGTTGTAAAGCATTGTTCTTACCTTATCGGTAGCCGCCGTATACGACTTTCCTGAAACAATGACCGTGCCGGAGGAGCTTATTCCGCCTACGGTGCTTGTGCTGCTTATGTTTGTCGACATACTTGTGCTTGAACCGTCGCCCGATGTGCTTACAGTGCTGCTTCCGTATGTGCTTGAGCCTCCGATTGCGGTCTGCTGTGCGTTCAGCATTACGCTTCCGAGCGTACCCACAACGGTCTTTCTGTAGATGTAAATTCTCTTAAAGGGGTTGGAGTAGTAGAGGACGTCGTTCTTCTCGAGAGTGCCGAGAGTTACTTTCACGTTGTCGTCGCTCTCATAGGAAATCTCGTACTCCTCCGGCGCATACGCAAGCTCTTTCTTCCAGGAATCCGTGCCGTCGTAGATGTACGGACCTTTGAGCGTGCCGTCGATAACGCCTGTGAGGTCGGTGTCGTCGTCAGAGTAAGAATCTATCATCTCGGGAGTTGCCGGGTACACAGCAAAGACTGCGCCGTTCGCATCGAGAACCGCCATTACAACGTCGTCTTTCTTTATATCGCCGACTGTCGAGAGTCTGTATGCGGCGTCGGCACCGGAAACCGCATAGCTCTTTGCGCCTATTATAACGCCCGTTGCAGAGCCGCCCGTGACGGTTATCGCACCGACGCTTCCTATCACCTTGTCGGAATAGCACCAGAGAGTGCGTGCGGAATTGCTGTAGCGGACGAAATCGTACTTCTTAATGCTGCCGACGTCGTTCTTTACGCTGTTGCGGTAAACCGTACCCTTTGCCGGGTCAAAGGTCATTCTGCCGTCCGAAAGGGTGTCGGTATACACAAAGCTTCCGTCAACCTTGGAGTCGGTGAGAGCCGCACGGTCAATAAGTCCGTCGCTTGCGACGGTGTAACCGAGAGTCGTGCAGTAAACCGCGCCGCTCTTTGTCTCTGCGGAAAGGAGGTTGTATATAAGGTACATACAGTCGCGGCGGGTGATGTACTCGCCCTTTTTCGCCGCAACCTTGGCGTCAAGTCCGAGCTCCGAATACTTCGCAAGCTGTGCGTCGGGGTAAACGCCGACAAGGTCGGACGAAGTATAGCCGAGAAGACGGAGTGCTATTGTCGCCGCCTCTTCGAGCTTTACGTAATTGTCGGGACGGAAAGTTCCGTCGAGGTAGCCGTTTACAAGCTTTGCGGTCGATGCGGCGTAGACGTAGGGACTTGCCCAGTGTGCGCCTCTGACGTCGGGGTAAGGATTGTACGCCGTGCCGAGGTTCACGTTGTCGCGGTAAACCGAGGCGTTTACGGTCATCTTGACAAACTGCGCTCTTGTGAGGTTTGAATCAAGCATGAGGTTTCCGCTTCCGTCGCCGACCATTATATCGAGCATTCCCAAAACGCTTATAATGTCACTGTCCGACGTGAGGAGCGACGCACCCTGTTTTTTCTCCGCGGCAAAGGCCGTCACGGAAAATGCACCGAGAACCGTTAATACCGCAAGGAGTATACTTAATACACGTTTCATGAATATGTTCCTTTCTTTGCGACACGCCTGTCAATCGTTTCTCAGCGCATCTATAGGATTGAGCTTCGCCGCCTTGTTTGCCGGCAAAAAGCCGAACAGAATGCCTATTCCGACAGAGATGCCGAACGACACCGCTATTGCTCCGACCGTCGGTGCGGATTTGATATCCAAAAGTCCTCCGGCGAAGTCCGCTATGAGTATGCCGAGTATAACTCCGATAACGCCGCCTATCGCACTCGTGGTCGCAGCCTCAATGACGAACTGGCTCTTTATCGAGCTTTGCTTTGCGCCGAGAGCTTTACGGATGCCTATCTCACGTGTACGTTCGGTGACGGAAACGAGCATGATGTTCATTATTCCGATACCGCCGACGAGAAGTGAAATCCCGGCAATCGCCGCAAGGACAAGCACGAAGGTGCTTGTTATAGCCGTGAGGGAGTCGAGCATTTCCGCCATGCTGATAACAACGTAGTAGTCGGACGAACCGTATATTTTGGTGAGCTTCGACTCGACCGCCGCTTTGGCTTTGTCAACCGTGTTCTCGTTGAGAGAGAGTACGGTGTAGGAATTTATGCTTCCCATGAACGACATTTTCTGTGCGTTGCTGTAGGGAATGTATATGTAGTTGTCGCCGAGATCCTCATCCGAAGGGTCGTCGCTGTGACCCTCGACAACGCCTATTATTGTGAACTTTGTTCCGTTTATCTTTATGGTCTGACCGAGAGCGTCGCCGTCGAAAACGGTTTCGGAATCGTAGAATTTACCGACCACGCACACATTCTTTCTGTAGGCGACGTCGATATATTCGAGGAAACGTCCGCTGTCGAGCTTATGTGACTTTATTGTGAGGTAGTCCTCGCCGACGCCGGTTATGGTCGAGTTTGTGTAGTCGTCGCCGTTCGCCTTTACAGTGCCGTTTACAGTCACGGTCGGGCTGACGCAGCGGATACTGTCGGGGTTTTCCTCGGCTATTTCGTACATATCGTTTACGGTGACGGTACGCGACGAGCCTCGTCCCATGAGGTTTACGGAAATGGTGTTCGTGCCGAGTTCCTCAAAGGCTTCGGTCATCATGTTCTGCATACCGCTTCCGAGACTCATTATGATAATGACCGCCGCAACGCCGATAATGATGCCGAGCATGGTGAGGAACGCTCTCATTTTGCTTGTCGCAAGGCTTTTGAGGGCAAGCCAGAAGTTTACGCCTATATTCATGCTCCGTCACCTCCGACCTTCTGCGCTTCGCTCTGCGCACGTTTTTTCGCCGCCTCTGCCGCAAAGGCTTCCTCGCGGTGCTTCTTGAGAAGAGGGTCGTCGTCGAACGACACATTTGCCTGAACAACAGCTCCCGGTGCGTCGGACGGACCGTCGTAAACGATTTTACCGTCGTGCAGTCTTATAATGCGCTTCGCCGTCACGGCAATCGAGTTGTCGTGCGTGATAAGCACAATTGTGTTTCCCTCTTCGTGGAGCTTCGCCAAAAATTCCATTACCTCGCGTCCGGTTCTCGAGTCGAGTGCGCCCGTCGGTTCGTCGGCAAGAATTACCGAGGGGTTGCCGGCAAGAGCACGCGCTATTGACACACGCTGCTGCTGACCGCCGGAGAGCTGAGCGGGGTAGTTTTTCGCTTTTGAGTCGATACCGACGCGCGCAAGGGACGCCATGGCACGCTCACGTCTCTCGCTTCGGTCGTAACCTGCATACAAAAGCGGAAGCTCTACATTTTCAAGCACCGTGAGCTTCGGTATGAGGTTGTACTGCTGGAAAATGAAGCCGAGAGTCTTGTTGCGGAACTCCGCAAGCTCGTTGTCGTTCATGGTGCTGACGTCGATGCCGTTTAAGTAGTAGTGACCCTCGGTCGGCGTGTCGAGACAGCCGATTATGTTCATACAGGTGGATTTACCCGAACCCGACTGTCCGACAATTGCGACGAACTCGCCTTTCGATATGTGCATATTTATGCCGTCCGCCGCACGCACCTCGGTGTCGCCCATGTAGTATATCTTGTATACGTCTTCAAGTCTAATCATGCCGCACACTCCTTTACCGTCTGCCGCATTATCTCATTCCTCCGCCGCCGGGACCGCCGCCCATATCTCCGCCTCCGGGACCGCCGCCCATGCCGCCTCCGCCCATGCCGCCCATCATCATGGCGAAGCCGTCGGAAGCCTCCTGCTTTTCGACTATAACCACGTCTCCCTCGGAGAGACCTTCGGTTATTTCGACGTAGTCGTCGTCGGAGATTCCGAGAGTTACGTGAACCGTGTCATACTGTGCCGAGGCGGAAATTGTGCCGTAAGAACCGCCGCCGCTTTCGGGCATTGCGGGAGGTGCGGGCATATCGCTCGGCGCATTGTCGGGTCTGCCGTCTGTGGGTGTGGCGTCGGACTTGCCGTCTGCCGTACCGTCGGGCTTGCCGTCTGCGCTCTTATCGCCGCTTGCAGGAGTCTGAACATCTGCGTTTCCGGGCTTTGCGCCGCTCGGAAGGTTCGCCGCTGTCATATCCGCCTCTGTCGTAACGCCGTAGGTCTTGACGTCCTCCGCCTTTATCACCTTGACGATATTTCCTCTGCCGACAGCGCCAACGGGAATTGCAATGACGTTCTTAACCGTTTCGAGGACTATCTCCGCATCGACGTTCATGCCGGGGAGAAGCTCTTCGAGAGCGGTCTCGTCTCTTATCGTGACGGTGACGGGGTAGCTTGTGACGCCGTTCTGGCTCGTACCCTGCTTGCTTATCTTGGTTATATGACCGACGTATTCGCTTCCGGTGCGTGCGTCGCAGGTTATCTTTACCTCCTGACCGAGAGACACCTTGGCGATATCAAGCTCATCTATGTTCATATCGAACGTGTACTCGGACATATCGTAGATTATAGCGACAATGCTGCCCGTTGTGTTCTGCTCTATCGTTTCGCCCTCGTTGTACTTTGCTTCGATGACCGTACCCTTGATGGGAGCGGTGATGGTGTAGTCATCGAGTTTTTCGAGTGCGCTGTTGTAGGAATTGCGCGCATTGTCGAGCTGAATCTCCGCGCTCTTTATCTGGTTGTCGAGATCCTTCACGGAAACCGCTATGTAACGCTGACCCTCGGTTATGGTTGAACCCTCGGCTATGCCTATCGAGGCAACCTCGCCTGTAACGCCGGCGTAAAGGTCGCAGTCCTCTTTGTACTCGAACGTGCCTGCGGCAGTGCCGGCAATACCGTTGATAACCGCCGTCGCGCGTGTGGAATCGGTTATGCTCCCGGGGTTCTGCACCTCAATCTTGACATTCTTCGTAATTGCGCCGCTGTCGGTGATATCCGTACCTACCGAAATCTCCTTGACCGTGCCGTAAACTATCTGGTAGTAGTCGAGGACGGTGACTTCGGCGAGAGAGCCGACGGTGATATTCGGGATATCGTCGGAGAAAAACGGAATCTGAACGTAAACCGTCGCCGAATCGCGGACGTGACCTATAACCTGCGCCGACGAAACATTGTCGCCGACCTTGACGTCAAGCTTCGTTACGACGCCCGTCACCTTGGACTTTGCGCTGTAGTCGGAGTACTTATCGAGAAGCTGGTCGTAGGAAAGCTGCGCGGAACGGAGATTGTTCCTCGCATTCTTTATCGAGGTTTCTGCATCGGAGGAATCAATGACGTAAAGAATATCGTCCTTTTCAACGTCCGTACCCTCGGCAATGGGAGCGGAGACGATATCGCCCGTTACGGTCGCGGCAACGTTGTAGGTCTTGACCGGCTGAACCGAACCCGAGCCTGTGAGAACGCTTGTTATGTCTCTTCTGCCGGCAACGTAAACGTCCTGCGGAGCGGCATTCACGGCGGAATTGCTCATGAGATACTGCCACACAAAGAAGCCGACGACGCAAAGGACGATAAGAGCGATTACAATCGACTTTATGAGCTGCTTTCTCTTCCTGCGTGCGGCGCGCTTTCGCTGATCGGCACGCAGCTGACGTTCGCTCTCGGTGAGGTTCTTTTCCTCCTCGGCGATCTTTTCGAGAGCAAGCTGTTTCTTTGATTTCTTCTTGACCCTTTCCTTGGTTTTGTCCTCGGTCTTTTCCTGCAAACTGTTCATCTTATTCCTCCAAACAAAGCAAATACGCGCTTGACATTTTTCTGATTGTGTAATTATACATTATTTTTGTGACCTGCGTCTGCGGTCAATGTGAAAACGAGGTGTAAAATTGCAAAATATTTGTGACAAAACATCGGGTGAAATAAATCACAAAGTTTTGGGGATAAATTATGAGCGCAAGCAAATTATCGGAGCAAAACAGAAAAAAACTTTCCCCAAATGAACCGGGGAAAGTGACGGAATAATTAAAAGGACTCCGCCTTGCGGCGAAGCTGAAGCGTCGCACTGCGCCGCTTCTCGCAAGGGGGAACTCCGCTCCCCCTTACGATATCCCCCACCATTTTTCTTTTCTCACCGAAAA
>CAKSUT010000025.1 GCA_934502885.1 uncultured Eubacteriales bacterium
ATAATTTAATGAAGAAAAACGCTTCAGCGTTTTTCGACATCAATTCTCCATTTTCCATTCTCAATTTTCAATTGAAAAACCGCCTTTCGGCGGTTTTTTACCTCAACTTGTGCGAAGCACAAACTTCACGCTTTGCTTCGCAAAGCCCCCTTCTCGCAAGCTTTGCTTGCGCTTCTCTCGTTCCGAAGGAACGACTTAACTCGTTGAAAAACGTTGAAAAAACGTTTTTCAACGTCAACTCCACTCCCAATTCTCAATTTATTTTAAAATTTGTTTACTTACCCCTTGCATTTTGCAAAAAAGTGTGGTAAAATGGGAAGGTAAAATTTGATATGCGCCTGTGGCGGAATTGGTAGACGCGCCAGACTTAGGATCTGGTGTCAATGACGTGGGGGTTCAAGTCCCTTCAGGCGCACCAAATATCGCAAAGTACCGTAGGTGCTTTGCGATATTTTTTATGTTTGATGGGACTTGAACCCTAAGAGGGCAAAATGCGTTAAGAAAAGCCGCCGGGGGCGGGTTTTTAGCATTTTGGTACGAGGCATTTATGCCGAGTACGCAAGACGTGCGGAGCACGGCTGTGTCCCTTCAGGCGCACCATATAATAACCCTAACTTTGATAAAAAGTAGGGGTTATTGTTTTTTTGGCTTAAAATAAGGCTTTTCGACACTTTTGTAATAATAACAAACCTATAACGCAGTCGGTGCAGTCAACAGCGAAACTGCGAACTTTATCGGCGCACTGAGCAGAGAACCCGGTGAAAATGCCGGCACCTATGCCATTACACAGGGCACTCTGGCTCCGGCAGACAAAGGCACCTTCAAGGCAAGCAACTATACACTGGTGTTCAGCGAGGATATGGTGAATTTCACCATCAGCCCGAAACCGCTGACAGCCGACATGGTTGCAGCGATCACCGATCAGACCTACACCGGCAGTGCCATCACACCGACCGTTGCAGTGAAATACGGCGAGATCAAGCTGACGGCGGACGCGGATTACACCGTTTCCTACGAGAGCAACACCAACGCCGGTACCGCAACGGCGAAGATCACCGGCAAGGGCAACTACACCGATGAGGTAAGCAAGATCTTCACCATCAATCCGAAACCGCTGACAGCCGACATGGTTGCAGCGATCACCGATCAGACCTACACCGGCAACGCAATCACGCCGGAGCCGGAGGTCAAGTACGGCGAAATTAAGCTGGAGAAGGACGCGGACTACACCGTTTCCTACGAGAGCAACACCGCTGTCGGTACTGCGGCTGTCACCGTTACAGCTGTGGCAGGCGGCAACTACACCGGCAGTGCTACCGCAAGCTTCACCATCGGCAGGGCTGACCAGACACTCGGAAAGACCGATATGACCGCCACTTACGGCGAAACCTTCGAAGTTACACCCATCACCGGGGCGCAGGGAGAGGTGATTTACGCAGTCAAGTCCGGCAGCGAGTCGCTGCTCACCAAGGGCGAGGACGGTAAGTTTACCGCCAAGAGCGGCACCGGTACAGCGTATATCACAGCGACCGCAACTCAGACAGCCAACTATAAGAAGATGTCCATCGACATTCCGGTTGAGCTGAGCAAGGCACATCTGACCGCTAAGGCGGATGACAAATCCATGTACAGGAACGGCACCGTACCTGCGGTTCTGACCGTTTCTTACACCGGCTTTGTAAACGGCGACACCAAGGACAAGGTCGTTGATAAGGATGCAACGGCATCTATTGCGGCAGAGGTGGACGGCAAGACAACCGGTACATTTGCCATCACGACCAATACGGATACAAAACTGAAGTCCGGTATGGAGGACAATTACACAGTTGCTGTTCAGAACGGCACGCTGACAATTTCCAGACGTCCCTCCGGCGACGGCTCCGGCGGCGGCGGTTTCAGCCACCAGACCACCTATCCGGTCACAGCGCCTGACAAGACCGATAACGGCTCGGTTTCTGTCAACCCGAAGAGCGCCAAGCAGGGTGACACCGTAACCATCACCGTCACCCCGGATAAGGGCTATATACCGGAAACCATTACCGTTACCGACAAGGACGGCAAGAAACTGACGGTTACCAAGAAGAGCACACCCGGTATACCTTTGTGATGCCTGCCGGCAAGGTGAAGGTCAAGGTCACCTTCATGGACGACAACACCATGCTCAATTACTTTGTGGATGTCAAGGCGGCGGATTGCTACTATGACGCAGTTTTGTGGGCGGCACAGAATGGCATCACCAGCGGCACAGACGCTGTGCACTTCAGCCCGAACGCTCCCTGCACCCGCAGTCAGATCGTCACCTTCCTGTGGCGTGCGGCCGGTTCTCCCGAACCCAAGAGCATGGACAGCTTCACGGATGTTTCCGGCAACAGCTACTATGCCAAGGCAGTTGCGTGGGCTGTGGAGAACGGCATCACCGGCGGTACCGGCAACGGCAAGTTCAGCCCGAACGCCACCTGCACTCGTGAACAGGCGGTAGCCTTCCTGTATCGTGCGGCAGGTTCCCCCCGCCGTCAGCGGCGGCAGCGCATTCAGCGATGTAGCGGCGAACGCTTACTATGCAAACGCAGTTGCGTGGGCAGAGCAGAACGAGATCACCGGCGGTATCGGCGGCGGCCTGTTCGGCTCCGGCAACGACTGCACAAGAGCGCAGATCGTGACCTTACTCTACCGCAGCAGCCAAGCAAAGTAAAAGCGCAGGATTGTAAGGAATCATCCGGCGCAATAAACCAAAACCGTCGGCAGTACAAACCATGTGCTGCCGACGGTTTCTTGGGGGCATACTTTTTCATAATCTCCCGCACAGTTTAACGATTTATCTGTGGGGTGTGGTAAAACCTCCGAATATCGATATTAAACGCAAAAATGCCGCCTAACCGTCCGACATTGGTTAAGCGGCATTCAGTGTCAGCCGTATTATACCGGATTTTAACGAGAACTTCAATAGACAAAATGACAAAATTTCAATTGATAAAAAACGGTATCATGCGCGATTTGCAGACATTTGAACGCCTTGACCACAATCTGAGTAGGTTGCATGAATATATGCCCGTCAAACCGCCGCCCTACAAGGCGACGCAACAGAGTTGCTTTCAGGCGACGCAACAAAGTTGCTTTCAGGCGACGCAACAAAGTTGCTTTCGCTAAAGAACGCGGTATATGTCCTTTTCTTGAAAGAAAAGGACCAAAAGAACTTTGTCGATTTCAAAGCTATCGCTTTGAAATGAAGGGATTTTGGTGTAATTTGAAGAAAGTACCGCGTTCGGTGCGCATATATGCGCGCCATATATTCAAGTCGCCGAACGAGATAAGGCAGATTCATCTTATCGAAGAAAGTACGAAAGTCGGCGACCATATATTCAAGTCGCCGACTTAGATTTACTTCGTATCAAACTCTGTGGGGACTAAATTTTCTGCGCTCGTCCGTTTACGCAATTTTGCGAGACTTACGCCACCGCAAAATTCCGCAAACGGTGTTGCCCGAATTACAGTTCCCATAGAGTCTGATGTCAAAAAAATCACGACCCGACGCTTGAATATATGGCGTCGGGTCGCCGTACTGTATTCGGTTAGATGAGTCTTTCCTCACTTCACGACGGAGTCGTCGACGACGTCGTGCGGCAGTATCTTCAAATTACAATGTAATCTGTCCCATGCAAAACGGAGTTTTGCGTTTTAAAGTCTTTTGGTTCTTTTCTTCAGAAAAGAACACCCTCGTAACCCTCGCCCGTCGGAGACATCAACCATTCAAGAAATTATCGAGAGCGAGGTAGACGCCGGCGCTCCAGCCCATCATCTGCGGCATTTCGTACTCGTTCTTTACAGTGATACTGCCGTCGGCGACGTTGTACTTCTCCCAAATGCCGCCGGTCTTTTCGAGGTTTTCGTCAACAAGGCGCAGATACTTCGCCGCTATGCGTTCGGCGTCGGCACGGAAACCGTACTTCGCAAGCCCGAAAACCACCATGTACTGCAAGCACGCCCAGCCGTTCGGCGCGTCCCACTGATAATCCCCCGGCACTCCGTGGTTCGGCGCACAGGAGTAAATTCCGCACCCAGCCTCAAGGCGACCCAAAGCGCCTGCGGCAGCCTCAGCTTCGGTTTTATCGGCAGCTCCGGCAAACAGCGGATAGTACGACGCCGCAGAGAATACCGGACTTAATTTTCCCTCTTTGAGATTGCAGTCGAGAAAAAGTCCGTCGGCGTTCTTCATGTGCTTTCTCATCAGCGCACGCCGGTTCTCCGCTCTCGTTTTCCACACCTCGCCGCCGTCCCGCTCAAGCTCTTCGGCAAAATACGCCATGTTCGTCTCCAAAAGATAGAGCAGTGAGTTTAAGTCAACCTGCGCATAGTCGTACATCGCAAATTCACACCTCGGATTGCAGTCCCAGCCGCTCTCGCACATCGCAAGGTAGTGTCTTGTCATGTCGCGCGGCGTCATGTCGCGCTTCGCCATGCCCTCGGTGTAACCGACCCTCGATTTGAACTGTTCGGAGTACCGCTCAATGTCGCCGTCGGCAAACGCCGCACCGTAAGACGCAAGTCCCTCCTTGCCCGTGCGCTTCTCCGTCCAGAATGCATACTCCTTTTCGAGAGCCGAGTACGCTCCGCAGAGCCAGACTTTGTCGCCGAGCTTTTCGTATACCTCACGCACCATCTGCGACAGAAAAGGCGGCTGTGAGCGACCGAGATAATACGTGCGGTTGCCGTTCGGCATATACCCGAAACGGTTCACCATGTAAAGCATATTGTCAACGTTGTACTTCGCCTGCAATTCAAGACCCGAAATGAGAAGTCCGACGTTCGTGAAATACGTGTCCCAGTAGTACATCTCGTCGAAATGACCGACAGCCGGCACCGTGTACGGATACGGAAGCCCCAGAAGAGTCCCGTCGTCCTTCGTGTTCCTCTTTACGCAGTCCGCCCAGCGAGCCGCTATGTAGCTTTTTGTGTTGTTCATGTTTTTACCTCCGGCAGATATGTAAATTTGTAAATTATCGTAAGCGATGGTTGGGGAAAATAAAGTGAATTGTGAAAAAGTCGAAAATATCCGCAAAGCCTGTTGACAAATTCGGCCTAACGTGTTATAACATTGTTGTAATTAAAGTTCACCGCTGCGTAAGCACTGCAAAATTTTTAAGGGGTAGCCGAAAAAAAGCAGTCCGAACCCGATTTTGAGAGGCTGATTTCCGCCTGCACTGCGTTGAAAACCTTGTTAATACATAAAGTATTGTCGCAGTTTTCGCCTTGTGCAAACAAAAATCGGCTCTCTCAAAATTCTTCGACCCATAAAGAGCAGAATTTCGAGCAGATTTTGGTGCGGAGGATGAAGGAATGCTTTACGCCTTCCGAAGACAACAAGCCGAAAGATGCCGAAATTATGCCTTTTCGGGCGAGTCCGGACTGCTTTTTTTCGGCTAACCGTAAATGAAAGGGAGTACTTTGGCAGAGTTCATTGACGACTTAATTACGATGGGCGGTCCGGAAAAAGAATTTGAGTACAACGGCAAAAGGTATTTCATGGAATCTCAGCCGTATGAAAAAGATCCGTCGCTTGTGGAATTTGTTATATTTGAATGCTTCGGTGACGAAAACTACATTTTCAGATGCCACGGAAAAAACAACGCCGAATGCGTCGAGCAATTTGAAAAGGCTCGCATTTTCGACGGTAAAACCATTTACGAAGCGGAAAAAGATATTACCTTTTGTTCGGATAAATAATGAAACAGTGCGAGGTGCAGAGCTTATGAAAGGAAATACCTTTGAAGAATTTATGAGCGACATTTTGGCTTGCGGCGGTCCGGAAAAAGAGTTTACTTTTCACGGGACGAGATATTTTCTCGAAGCAACGTATCACAAAGACAAGGAACTGATAGAGCTGTACGTCTTTGAAGTGAATGAAACCGACACGCCGGTATACAGCTTTTGGGGTAAGGATCTGCGCGAATGCGTCGAACAATTCGGAAAGGCGCGCATTTTCGACGGTAAAACCATCTACGAAGCAGAAAAAGACATAACCGTCCTGTTCGGATAAGAAAACACGTTTGCCGCAAAGGAGAACCGGCATGAAAAAAGCACTTCTCAATTACAAAAACCTCTCCATAAGCAAGGAAGAGCTGAAAGATATCGTCGGCGGCGATTTATATAATACCGACTGCAAAACGCCGGAAGTGATAAAAGCGTCGGATGTGATAAATGCGCTCGAAGCTTTCGGAACAGGCAAAATATCAAAGGAAAAACTTCTCGATTGGGTCAACGTCGTGTGGTTTACCGACCTTTACGAATTTTGCGAGGATGAACTCGAATCCATAGTAAGCGTACTGCAAGTGTTGGAAACGCTGGACGAGGAAAACACAGCCCTCTCCGATAATGAACTGTCCGAAATGACCGCAGCGTTAAGGAACAACAAAGAATACAGCTCATAATTTCTCTCAAAACGCCGCACACAGCCCTCCGAAATCACACCCGGGGGGCTTCACTTTTACCCCTCATTCGTCTCGGTGAATATTCTGCCCTCTTCCCTTTTGAGGCGCGCGACGTAGTCGTGTTCATCGGAAAGCGGCGTTTCAAACTCCATGCCGGAAAGGAGCTTCTGACCCTCACCGCGCTTTGTTATTGCGACTCCCAGCGCGGAAAAGAACAGGCTGATTATGAACAGTGTGTACCTTTTTGTAATTTCTTTTTGTCATGTGCTTACTCCCCTTATGTGTTATTATACGGCACTTTTTGCAAGTGCGTTTTGTGATTCGACATTCCGCAGCGTTGCTCTGACGATACGCATTTTTTCATCGGCAGGCTCTGAGGAATGCTTTCTGTGAAAGACGGCGAATTTTTATGCGGTCTCCTGTCGAAGACCGCATTTTTGTACTCGGGCATGATAACTCTTGCTCAAGGTGTCACCACATTAACTGTTATAAACCTTAATCGTAAATATGTCAACTATAATAAACGCGCAATTGTTAACAGGCTTTACGCATAAGGGCGGAGGGTCTGCGGAGTACGGGAGTGTCCTTTTCTTGAAAGAAACGTGCGACGCCGCAAAGCGGCTTTCACCAAAAGAACGTGTGGGTGTGTTACTTTCTTGAAAGAAAGTTGCGACGCAACAAAGTTGCTTTCAGGCGACGCAACAAAGTTGCTTTCGCGAAGAAAATGCTTCGTAAACTCGCATTTTTTCCACATACCATGGAGAAAGTGTGTATTTCAAATTACGCACTCCCCAAAAGCCTTATCTTTGCGGAATTTAAACGTGGCGGCTTTTTCGTCGCTTTAAATTCCGCAAACGGTGTTGCCCGAATTACAGTTCCCATAGAGTCTGATGTCAAAAAAATCACGACCCGACGCTTGAATATATGGCGTCGGGTCGCCGTACTGTATTCGGTTAGATGAGTCTTTCCTCACTTCACGACGGAGTCGTCGACGACGTCGTGCGGCAGTATCTTCAAATTACAATGTAATCTGTCCCATGCAAAACGGAGTTTTGCGTTTTAAAGTCTTTTGGTTCTTTTCTTCAGAAAAGAACACCCTCGTAACCCTCGCCCGTCGGAGACCCTTCGCAAGCTCACGCCTTGCCTTTCCGTTCGCGGTCGAAGGCGAGGAGGGCGGCGCAGACGATAATAAGCTGAAAGGCGGCGGCGACGGCGTAGATAAACACAATGCTCTCACTCGGGAACGAAACGTGAAGTGCGGCGGCGGCCGACCACGTAAGCGCGCTTATGATGATATGCCGCCACACTCTGCCCCAGCGCAGAGCCGCAAAAATGTACCACACCAAAAGCGATATCACACCGAAGTAAGCCGCAATGCGTATGTTCCATACGTCGGCAAGCGACGGCGCAAGCGTGCTGAAAAAGAACACCGTTATTCCGCACAGCGCCCACACCGCAGTTACCGAAATGAGCGTCATCGCAACGTCGGCAAGAGTCGGTTTGCTTCTGCGCTTTTCTGCCGCACTGCCGAATTTTGTACTCACGTCCGCACTCTCACCTTTGCCGTCGACTGACCTTTCGTGAATATCTCCGTCGCTTTCTCCGACTTCGCATGACGGCAAATTCCCGGCGTCGGAGTCTGTCTGCTCATGCTCGCCGACTTTGATTTCGGCGTCGGAATTTTCGCAGGGGACGTCTGCGCTTATCAGTTCGTTTATCGTCACGCCGAAAATCTTCGCCATAGCAACAAGCGTCTCCGTGTCGGGCATCCCCTCGGCACGCTCCCACTTCGAGACGGATTTGTCCGAGTAGCAGAGCTTTTCCGCAAGCTCAGACTGCGTAAGTCCCGCCCTTTTTCTGTATGCGGCGATGTTTTTCGCCACAGTGTTCCTAAGTGTATTCATTCTCGGTTTCTCCGTTCTCATAAAAGCATCTCTACACCTTGTATTTTACCACATAAGCGCACATATGTCAACCCGGGGTGCGAAATTTGCGCCGAAAGCAGCTCTACCGATAGTAGAAAACGGCATATCTGCGTGCTTTCAGACTGTTTTACCAAAAAATCACTCTACCGATTGGGGGTTTACAAACAGCGTCCGCCGGTGTACAATAACATATGAACCGAAAAGGCGGCGCACGGCGCAACGCAAGGCACAAATAATGCAAACAGGAGGAACTTCACATGGCAAAGCTTAAAGACATAAGCATACCCGTCTACACAAAGGGCGAGGAGATTTTCAATATGACGTCGCACATCGTCGGCGGCGTACTCGGGGTTGTTGCAACGACGCTCTGCGTCATAAGGGCTGCGCTTCACGGCAACGTTTACGGAGTTGTCTGCGGAGCGGTTTACGGCGCAATGATGATACTTCTCTACACTATGTCCAGTACCTACCACGGACTCTACCCATACAGAAATGCAAAGAAGGTCTTCCGTATTCTCGACCACTGCTCGATATTCGTGCTTATCGCCGGCACGTACACGCCGATGACTCTCTGCACGATGCGGTCGGTAAATGCGCCTTTGGGCTGGACTCTCTTCGGCGTCGTCTGGGGGCTGTCCGCGGTCGGCATACTTCTCAATTCGCTTGACCTTAAGCGTTTCGCGAAAATTTCGATGGCGCTGTACATAGGACTCGGCTGGTGCATAATCTTTTCGCTGAAGACCATAATCCCCGTGCTCGGAGTCGGCGGCATGACATTTCTCGTTCTCGGCGGCGTTCTGTACACGGTCGGCACGCTGTTTTACAAGATAAAGAAGCCGTATATGCACTCGGTTTTCCACATTTTCATAGTTCTCGGAAGCCTTATGCACTTCTTCTGCGTATACTTTTACGTGATGTGAGTGTCGGAATTGTAAAAAATTGAAAAAACACCTTAAAAAAACAGGTTGACAAAAAAGAAAAAATGTGATATACTAATCCCGTAAATGACAATCTGAAAGGATGACTGCAATGACGACAGCAAACATTAAATTATCAACGATAAACGACGTAAGAAATTTCGTGAATACCGTATCGAAATTTGACGCCGAGATCGACCTCAAGTCCGGAAGATATGTTGTGGATGCAAAGTCCATAATGGGTATTTTCAGTCTCGACCTTGCGTCTCCCATCGAAATGACGATTCACTCCGACGCGCCGGAGAAGATTCTCGAAGAGCTTAAGCCTTTTATTGTAGACTGAGCCTTCCGGAGGATTTACACCGAAATTTAAAATTCGAGAGATCCGCGCGCCGAGGTGTGTGCGGATTTTTGCTTTTTCGGCGGATGTCCGACAGAGGGAAGAGCTTGCGTAGTAAAAAAACAAGTACAAAGTACGGAGGTCATGAAGATATGAAAATAAGGCTCAATCCCGACGAGGAAATAGTAAAGACGGTGAAAGAGGGACTCAAAGCGAAGGGCGGCTACTGTCCGTGCAGAGTCGGCAAAAGCGAGGACAACAAGTGTATGTGCAAAGAGTTCCGCGATCAGATAGCGGACGAAAGCTTTGAGGGCTACTGTCACTGTATGCTCTACTACAAAGAGAAATAAGTATCCGCTTTGCGGACATAATAAGTAAAAAAACGAAAGGAATGATAAAATATGGCAGAAGTTACGCTTACAAACAACAATTTCAAGAAAGAGGTACTCGACTCCGACATACCGGTGCTTGTAGATTTCTGGGCGACGTGGTGCGGACCGTGCAAGATGCTCTCGCCGATTATCGCGGAGATCGCGGACGAATACGAGGGCAGGGTCAAGGTCGGCAAGGTTAATGTTGACGACGAGGGCGAGCTTGCCGCCGAGTACGGCATCGTAAGTATCCCCACTCTCATTCTCTTCAAAAACGGAGAACCCTCCGGCTCTTCTATTGGCTACGTCCCCAAAGAAAGTATCGAAACCCTCATAGGCGAATAAGCAAGTGCGAGGGCGATACGAGGGTGTCCCTGCGTTCTTTGGTTGCTTTTTTTCAAGAAAGTAACACACCCTCGCGTCCTTTCCGGTCACCGTCCGAGCTTAATTAAGAGAACGGAGATATCTGCGGGACTGACGCCGGAGATACGGGACGCCTGACCGATATTTTCGGGACGAACCGCTGAGAGCTTCTGACGTGCCTCGAGGCGCAGACCGTCTATTGCGTTGTAGTCAAGCTCCCTGGGAATAAGCTTCGACTCAAGCCGCCTGAACTTCTCCGCTTCGGCGAGCTGACGCTTTATGTAGCCGTCGTACTTCACCTTGACCTCCACCGCTTCGCTCTCACGGAAAGTAAGCTCCGGCCGTGTCGGATCTGCAGCCGCCATCGCAGCATACGTAATCTCGGGACGCCGCAAAAGCTCCGCCGCCGTAATGCCGCTCTTTACCGGAACCGAACCCAAACTCTCAAGAAGCGGATTTACGTCCTTCGGCGACAAAACCGTCTTTTCAAGCCTCGATATTTCGTCGGCTATGCGCCGCTCCTTTTCGAGAAACCTCTCGTACCTCTCGTCTGATATCAGTCCGTATTTGCGTCCTATCGGCGTAAGTCTTTCGTCCGCATTGTCCTGACGCAGAAGCAGCCTGTACTCCGAACGGGACGTCATCATTCTGTAAGGCTCTGCCGTGCCCTTGGTCACAAGATCGTCGATAAGAGTGCCTATGTACGCATCGGAACGCCGCAAAACAAGCTGCTCTTTTCCGAGTACAACGCACGCTGCATTTATTCCGGCAATAAGTCCCTGCGCCGCCGCCTCTTCGTATCCCGACGTGCCGTTGAACTGACCTGCGCCGAAAAGCCCCGGCAATGCCTTGAACTCAAGCGTCGGATAAAGAGACAGCGGATCGACGCAGTCGTACTCTATCGCATACGCCGTCCTCATCACCTGTGCGTGCTCAAAACCGCGAAGAGAGTGTATCATCTTCATCTGCACGTCCTCCGGCATCGAAGAGCTGAACCCCTGAAGGTAGACCTCCTTCGTCTCACGCCCCATAGGCTCAACGAAAAGCTGATGCCTCTCCTTGTCCGCAAAGCGCACCACCTTGTCCTCAATGCTCGGACAGTACCGCGGACCTGTTGCCTTTATCTTGCCCGAGTAGAGCGGCGAACGGTGAAGATTTTCGCGGATTATGCGGTGCGTCTCGGCGTTCGTGTATACAACGCGGCACGGCATTTGGTCAAGTCCCTCGAAACCGTCGCGATCGCGCTCAAAGCACTCCGGACGTTCGTCGCCGTACTGCAACTCCATGTCGGTGTAGTCTATGCTGTCGGCGTGGATTCGTGCCGGAGTTCCGGTCTTGAAACGCATGAGCTTCACGCCGAGTTTCGTGAGAGAGTCCGAAAGGCTGCCGGCAGGGAACATTCCGTCAGGTCCGCCCGAATAGTTTACGTCGCCGACGATTATCTTGCCCTTGAGGTAGGTTCCCGAACAGATAATAACCGCTTTTACACGCCATTTTGCGCCGAAACGGGTCACAACCGACCACTCCGAGCCGATAGGAGCAATGTCTGTAATCTCGCCTTGTATCAGCGACAGTCCCTTTTGATTTTCGAGTACGCTCTTCATAACCGTGCGGTACTTCACCCTGTCCTGCTGCATACGGAGAGAATGCACCGCCGGACCTTTGCCTCGGTTGAGCATACGGCTTTGCAGGCAGGCGATGTCCGCAACTCTGCCCATTTCGCCGCCGAGAGCGTCTATCTCGCAGACAAGATGTCCCTTTGCCGTGCCGCCTATCGACGGGTTGCAGGGCATATTGCCCACGGCGTCGAGGTTGAGGGTAAACAGAAGCACCCGACAGCCCATTCTTGCCGCCGCAAGGGAGGCCTCGATACCGGCGTGTCCCGCACCTATTACGGCTACGTCCGCACTGCCGGCGTCGTATATTATGTTTTCGTCGTTGTTTTGCGTGTCATTCATTTTTTACAGTCCTTTCGGTAAAAACAGCGTCGGGGTTTTAAAAATTGAGAATTGAAAGTGGAGAATGGAGAATTGGGGTGGAAAAGCTCCTGAAGTCGCTTTGAAATTGAGAATTGAAAGTGGAGAATGGAGAATTGACGTTGAAAAGCTTCGCTTTTCTTCAACACTATACGGTGCGGAATTGGGGCTTGTGCTATAACGGGAGAGAGGCAATGCGGAATGCGGAATTCATAATTCATAATGCATAATGCATAATTGGCGTGGAAAAGCTCCTGAAGTCGCTTTGAAATTGAGAATTGAGAGTGGGGAGTTGACGAGGTCAACTCGAGAGAAAATGTACGCTTCGCTGAGTGCTTGCGCACTCACATTTCTCTCCGCTCTCTACACAGCGTTTGTGCGTGATTGAACGGTGCGGATTTTGAGGCTGTGCTATAACGGAATGCCGGATTTTCGCCGACCACGAATAATGCGCATTCTCTCGGAGTCTTTGACACAATTCTCAATTTTCCATTTTCAATTTTCAATTAAAAAAGTGCCTGCTTGCCTCTTGACAAAGCCGCACCTTTGTGATACAATATAAGTGAAAGAGGCGAACCTTAACGGTTATGCCGCTTTAGGATTATTTTTTAGATAGCCCTAACTTTGGTCGGTGGGGGCTATTTTTTGTTCCTGCGGCACAGCCGCATGAAGAGAAGGACAAGCTCTGCTTGCACGAAGTTTCGGCTTCGCCGAAGTGAAGTTTTGTGCTTGCGCACAAAGTGAAGCAGACTCTCGGATTTGGCAAAACATCACGATGCGGAGCATCGCTTCACGTGCCGAAGGCACACTTATCGTGACAAAGTCACACTTAACTCCTGTTTGCCGCCCGGTTTAAAACTGTTTCAATTCATCCTCTTTCAGCCGGGTATTCGCCCGACTTTTTTTTATTTTATCACAACAATCGACAAAATGCAAGAATATTTTGTTAATGATGAGATTTTTGTGCTTGTCGTTTGTCGCACTTCTACGGTGCGGTATACATAACCCTGCGTTGGGTTCTTTCGGAACGAGCAAGCCCGTTCCCTACAAAGTACCATTGAGAGAATGCAAACTTCGAGCTTCGTACTCTCAATAAAGCTTGATTTTCACTGAATTTCCCATTGAGAGAGTGCTTGTCCGACAGTCCCTCAGTCCGACGACTGCGTAACGACTTCGTCGTGACAGCTCCGGAGGTTGCTGTGCAACCGGATACACAAGAGGAGCCTCGGTAGCTTCGCTACCTCCATGACTACACCCATAAAGAAAGTACAAACCTCAAGCTTCACACTGCCCAAAAAGCCCCTCTTCGCAAAAATGAAATTGTCGAGCTGTGCGAGGCGTTTCATTGCGAACGGTGTTTCCCCGAATTACATTCCCAACAAAATCTGATGCCAATCTCATTTTCGACCGAGACTTCGTCGAGGTTGAACGGCGCTTTCTCCGATAAGATGAGTCCTGCCCATTTCACGACGGAGTCTTCGACGATGTCGTGCGGTACTACCTCCAAATTACTATAGGATAAAGTTCTTTGGTTCTTTCTTTCAAGAAAGAACACCCCCGTAAGCTCACGTAACCGTCAATTCTCAATTTCTAACACACGTTTCCCACATGAAAATCTCTCGGCAGACTTTTCCGTTCATTGAGAGCCGCCGCCGCTTCGCCGACAATCAAGAGTATCTCGGAAAGCCCCTTCGCAAGGTTGACCCTGCGGCGAAGCTCCGCCGCACCCGGGATTCCCCTTATGTACCACGCAACGTGCTTTCTCGCCTCAAGCGCACCCTTGTCCGCACCCTTGTCGGCGATAAGCCGCTCCATATGCTCCGCAACGTCGGAGTACCATTCCTGCGGAGTAATCACGGGCGGTTCTTTGCCCGACAGCACCGCTTTCACCTCGCCGAACAAAAACGGATTGCCGAGGCTTCCCCTGCCTATCATCAGTCCGCCGCACCCTGTGTGCTCGCGGACATAAAGCGCGTCGCTTGCGGAAAATATGTTGCCGTTGGCAATCACCGGAACGGAAAGAGCCGACTTTACGTCGCGTATAACGTCGTAATTCACCGGCGGAGCGTACATCTGCTCGCGTGTTCTGCCGTGAACCGTAACCTCCGCCGCGCCGCCTTTTTCGCACATGAGTGCGACCTCAACGGCGTTTATGTGCGCCGAATCGAAACCGCTCCGCATCTTCACCGTGAGCGGCATATCCGAGAAACCGCCGCCGTCGAGAGCGTCGCGCATACGTGTAACTATCTCATAGGCAAGCTCCGGCGACCTCATCACCGCACTGCCGTCACCGTTGTTGACGATTTTGGGTGCCGGACACCCCATGTTCACGTCAATTGCGTCGGGAGAGAATTTTTCCGCGCATATCACGGCGGCTTTAGCCATAATCTCCGGCTCGCTTCCGAAAAGCTGGAGTGAACACGGTCGTTCACCGCTGTCAATATGGGCAAGAATAGCCGTCTTTTCGTCGCCGAAGCACACTGCTTTTGCCGACACCATCTCGGTCACAAGCCTGTCTGCGCCGTGCTTTTTGCACATATGCCTGAACGCTTTGTCGGTCACGCCTGCCATGGGTGCGAGGATTAAAGGGAAGGTGTTGTTCATGAGTTATCCTCAAATAAGAGTGGAGTTGGCGAAAGCAAAGCTTTCGCGAGAGTGGAGAGTGGAGCCGGCGAAAGCAAAGATTTCGAGTGAAGAGAAGCCGTAGAAAAGCTCCTGAAGTCGCTTAGAAATTGAGAATTGAAAGTGGAGAATGGAGAATTGACGTTGAAAAGCTTCGCTTTTCTTCAACATTATACGGTGCGGAATTGAGGCGTGTGCGGTGACGGAAAGCTTTGCTTTACTATAATTGACGATTAACGATTGAGAATTGACAATTAATGAGGAAAAACGGCTTTCGCCGTTTCTCTTCGTCAACGTCGCAAAGCGACACTTCACGCAAGCTTGCTTGCACATCTCCTGCACCGAAAGGTGCACCTTTAGGTGCAGACCTCACTCCGACCGAAGGTCGGCTTAATAAGCTTTACCCCAAAGGATAACGGTATCGGTAGGCTTGCCGCAGCAGACGCACTTATGTGAGTGAAGCTCGCCGCCAACCTCGTCAACGTTAAACGGCATACAACGGCTCGTCACGTCCGCTTTCTCCTTGAGAGCGACCTCGCACGCCTCGTCGCCGCACCAGAACGTCTTGATGAAGCCCGGCTTTGTGTCGGCTATTTCGCAAAGCTCGTCGAGATTCTCCGCAGTGTAGGTCATGGAGTCGCGGCGTTCCTTTGCAAGTCTGTACATATTTTTTGTAATATCGGCGAGAAGCTCCGTTACGGTGTTCTCTATTCCGTCAAGGCTGACAACCGTCTTTTCGCCGTTGTCACGTCTTACGAGTACGCAGTTGCCTGCTTCTATATCGCGCGGACCAAGCTCGAGACGTATCGGCACGCCTCTCATTTCATGCTCCGCAAACTTCCAGCCGGGGCTCTGATCCCTCTCGTCAAGCTCGACTCTCGCTACCTTTTTGAGCGCTTCGGCAACCTCTCTTGCCTTTTCGATAACGCCCTCCTTGTGCATCTGCACGGGTACAACCACTACCTGCGAGGGAGCGACCGCCGGAGGAAGAACGAGTCCGTTGTCGTCGCCGTGGGTCATGATGATGCCGCCGATGATTCTTGTGGACATACCCCACGAGGTCTGATTGCAGTACTTGAGGGTGTTGTCGCGGTCGAGATACTTTATGTCAAACGCCTTTGCGAAGCCGTCGCCGAAGTTGTGCGACGTGCCCGACTGAAGCGCGCGACCGTCGTGCATGAGAGCCTCTATCGTGTATGTAGCCTCGGCGCCTGCAAACTTCTCCTTGTCTGTCTTTCTGCCCTTTACGACGGGGATTGCAAGGTAGTTTTCGCAGAAGTCGGCGTAGACGTTGAGCATCTTAATCGTCTCCTCCTGCGCCTGGTCGAAGGTTGCGTGCATTGTGTGACCCTCCTGCCAGTGGAACTCACGGCTTCTGAGGAACGGTCTTGTGGTCTTTTCCCATCTTACGACGCTGCACCACTGATTGTAGAGCTTGGGAAGGTCACGGTAGGACTTGATGATGTTTGCGTAATGCTCGCAGAAGAGAGTCTCGGAGGTGGGACGGACGCAGAGACGCTCGGTAAGCTCCTCGCTGCCGCCGTGCGTTACCCATGCAACCTCGGGAGCGAAGCCCTCGACGTGTTCCTTCTCCTTGTTGAGGAGCGATTCGGGGATAAAGATAGGCATTGCAACGTTGCAGTGACCCGTCGCCTTGAACATACCGTCAAGTATGTGCTGAATGTTCTCCCAGATTGCGTAGCCGTAAGGACGTATAATCATACAGCCCTTAACGCTTGAGTAATCCACGAGGTCCGCATTTTTTACGATATCCGTATACCATTTTCCGAAGTCTGCGTCACGTGACGTTATCTTCTCAACTTTCTTGTCTGCCATAAATATGACCTTTCCTTTCGTTTATAATGACCGTGAGGTCACAAATTACAATTTAAAACCGATATTCCGCCGTTTTCACGAAACCCTCGCCGGGGTTTTTCCTTATTTTTCTCGGCTTTTACTCAACCGACGATTTCCTCAAACGCCTTCATATACGCCGCAAGTCTTCCGTTCGTCTCGTTCTTTTCCTTGCCGGAAACCATGTAGTAAACCTTGACCTTAGGCTCCGTGCCCGAGGGACGGATAACGACGCTCGAACCGTCGGCAAGTCTGAAGTAGAGCACGTCCGATGTGGGGAGTCCCGTTTCCGAAACGCCTCCGTCCGCCGACGTTATCCTGCCCGACTTGTAGTCAGCAACCGACACAACAGCCGTGCCGCCGAGGGTTTTGGGAGAGTCGTTTCTGAGCGACGCCATGAGAGCCGCCGTCTTTTCCTTGCCGTCGAGTCCCGGCATTTCGATGCTCACAACCTTCTCCGCAAAGAATCCGTACTTTTCGTAGACCTCCTCCATTGCATCGTAGAGGGTCATTCCTCTTTCGGCGTAGTGAGCCGCCATTTCGGTTATCATAAGCGACGCTCCGACGGCGTCCTTGTCTCTTGCATACGTTCCGGCGAGGTAGCCGTAGCTTTCCTCGAAGCCGAAGATGAACGTGTGGTCACGGTTGCCGTTCGCCTCAAATTCCTTTATCTTCTCGCCGATGAACTTAAAGCCCGTGAGAACGTCTGTCATTGTGACGCCGTTCTTCTCGCAGACCTTTCTCGCAAGCTCGGTCGATACTATCGATTTGATTACGCAGGCATTAGCCGGAAGCTTTCCGCAGTTGCGGCGGCCGGTAATGATGTAGTCGCACAGAAGCACGCCCACCTGGTTGCCCGTCAGGCGCACAAACTCTCCGCTCTTGTTCTTTACGACAATACCCGTTCTGTCGGCGTCGGGGTCTGTGCCTATGACGAGGTCGCAGCCGTGCTTCTTTGCAAGAGCGATGCCGAGGTCAAAGCAGTCCTTGTTCTCGGGGTTGGGAGTGCGGACGGTCGGGAAATTGCCGTCGGGCTTCATCTGCTCCGGCACGCAGTAAAGATGCTTTATGCCGGCTTTCTCGAGAGTCTCGGGGACAAGAGCCGCACCCGTGCCGTGAAGGGGAGTGTAGACGACTCCGAATTTTTCCGCAACCTTGGGTATAGCGTCAACGTCGATTCTTTCGGCGAGAACTCTTTCCATGAACTTTTCGTCTATATTTCTTCCCATTATTTCTATTATGCCGTCTGCGACAGCCTTATCGAAGTCAGCGACCACGACCGAGAAGATGTCGGTTTTAGCTATCTCTGCGGCAACGACAGCAGCGTCGTCGGGGGAAAGCTGTGCGCCGTCGTCCCAGTAAACCTTGTAGCCGTTGTACGCCTTGGGGTTGTGGGAGGCGGTGACGTTTATTCCGGCAATCGCACCAAGCTCACGCAGAGCGAAAGAAAGCTCGGGAGTGGGGCGGGGAGCGTCGAAAATGTAGGTTTTTATGCCGTTTGCGGCAAGAACGCCGGCGGACACACGCGAGAAAAGCTCGGAGTTGTTTCTCGTGTCGCACGCAATGACAACGCCTTTCTTCTCGCCGTTATTTTTCTTTACGAGTCTCGCAACGCCCTCGGTTGCCTGAGCGACGGTGTAGATGTTCATTCCGCAGATACCGCTCTGCATAATGCCTCTGAGTCCGGCAGTGCCGAACGAAAGCGGAGCGGCAAAGCGCTTCTTTATTTCGTCGTCGTTTCCCTCGATGCTGTCGATATCCTTGCGGAGCGTTTCCTCAAGGTTCTTGTTGTCGCACCATCTGCGGTATTCGTCTGTGTATGAGTATGCCATTCGTCACCATAATCCTTTCGTACTTTGGGGTGTTTAAGTCTTTAAATCGTAAAATCGGGTACACGGCAAACGGCAGCCTCGTCGGGGCAATATCCCAAACGCCGCCGTTTACGCTTGCCTTATTTATTGTTCCACTGTCTTTTCGAGAGCTTCCTTTAACGCCTTTGAGAGCTGGTCGGGACATGAAGTTCCCTTCATGTTGCAGTTTATGCCGCCGAGTCTTTCAGCGGCGTCCTTTGCGTCCATTCCCTCGACGAGAGCGGACACACCCTGTGTGTTTCCGTTGCAGCCGCCGGCGAATCTTACGTTTCTTACCTTGCCTTCGTCGTCTATGCAGAAGCGTATTTCTCTTGAGCATACGCCGTGTGTTTTATACTGAAATTCTTTCATTTTACGTGAACTTCCTTTCGTGAATCTATCTACCCATAGTATCACCCATATATTGTATCACAAACAATCCGATTTGTCAAGAGATAATAAAACACCGCAAAAGGCGTCGAATCGACAAAGCTTTTAGGGGTATAACCGCAATCGCAAGGCTTTTTTGAAAGTTTTTACGGTTGCAACCGCAAAAGCTATGAATTTCGGGGAGTTTTGCGATTATAACCCTAAAAACTCGGCGACCGTTTCTTCCGATAAGCAGAAATACCTGATGCGGCTTTGTATCTTTTCTGTGAAGTCGATTGACTTTTACGGCGAATCGGGATATAATGATTTTTTAAATGCATTTGGCAAAAAAGCGGTCGCTTGCCGCCGGAAAGGAAGGTCACATATGAACATAATAACCGTGAGCCGCGAATTCGGAAGCGGCGGAAGAGAACTCGGCAAACGGCTTGCCGAATATATGGGATACGACTATTACGACAGCGAGATAATCACCGCCGTCGCAAAAGAGAGCAAGCTCGACGCCTCATATGTCGAGAGTATGCTCGGCAACCATGACTGGAAGAATATGCCGCTTACGTTCAGAGGGACGCTCGGCTCGCCGGCATATGCAAGGTCGGCGCAGGTCGCTCTTCTTCTCGAACAGAAAAAGGTAATTGAGAGCATCGCCGCTCTCGGCAAAGACTGCGTTATCGTCGGAAGAAACGCCGACCTTATTCTGAGCGGATACAAGCCGTTCAACATCTTTGTGTGTGCGACAAAGGAGGCAAAGCTTGCACGCTGTCTCGAACGTGCGCCGGAGGGCGAAAAGCTCAGCGAAAAGGAGCTTCTGCGCAAGATGAAGCATATAGACGAAGTGCGTTCACAGACAAGGGAGCTGATGTCCGGCACAAAGTGGGGTCAGCGCGACGCATATCACCTCACGGTGAACACCACCGGTCTTAACATTAAAGAATTGACGCCTGCGGTCGCGGACTTTGCGGAGCGTATGTTTGGTTTTGGGAGAAAAACATGAAAGCACAGATTCAGTTATCAGATCATTTTACTTACGGACGCCTTATCCGTTTCACTCTGCCGTCGATAGGCATGATGATATTCACCTCGATATACGGCGTGGTTGACGGCTTCTTCGTCTCGAACTTTGCGGGAAAAACGCCTTTTGCGGCGATAAACCTCATAATGCCTTTTCTCATGATACTCTCGACGGTCGGCTTCATGTTCGGCACAGGCGGTTCTGCTCTCGTCGCAAAGACCTTCGGAGAGGGCGACCGTGAAAAGGGCAACAGATACTTCTCACTGTTCGTTTACGTGACGGCGGTTCTCGGCGTTGTATTCGCTGTTCTCGGAATCGTATTCATACGTCCCATCGCAGAGCTTTTGGGTGCAGAGGGCGCAATGCTCGACAACGCTGTCGTGTACGCGAGAATAGTTCTTCCGGCACTGCCTTTCAGCGTGCTTCAGTATCTGTTTCAGTCGTTCTGCGTTACCGCCGAGAGACCGAATCTCGGACTCAGAGTAACGGTGATGTCGGGCGTTACCAACATGGTTCTCGACGCGGTTCTCGTTATGCTTCTTCCGCAGGAATACAAGCTTGCCGGCGCGGCGGCCGCCACGGCACTCAGTCAGACAGTCGGCGGAGCGGTTCCTCTCATATATTTTTCACGCAAAAACACAAGCATTCTCCGTCTCGGCAAGTGCCGCTTTGACGGCAGAGCGATTTTCAAGGCGTGCACAAACGGCTCGTCGGAGCTTATGAGCAACATTTCCATGAGCCTTGTGGGAATGCTTTACAACATACAGCTTCTGAATTACGCCGGCGAGGACGGCGTTGCGGCATACGGAGTCATGATGTACGTCAGCATGATTTTCGCTGCGGCGTTTATCGGCTACTCTATAGGCACGGCACCAATTATCGGATATCATGACGGCGCGAAGAACTACGATGAACTCAAGGGGCTTTTGCGCAAAAGCCTTGTGATGATAGGCGTATTCGGCGTTGCAATGGTCGCGGCGGGACAGCTTCTCGCAGTGCCGCTGTCGATGCTTTTCGTCGGCTACGACGCGGCGCTTGTCAAGCTTACGGTGTCGGGCTTCCGCATATTTGCGCTGTCGTTTCTCTTCATGGGTTACGCCATCTACGGCTCGGGCTTCTTCACCGCGCTCAACGACGGGTTGACCTCGGCGATAATATCTTTCCTGCGCACGCTCGTATTCCAGGTTGCGGCGGTAATAATTCTGCCGATGATTTGGGGAATAGACGGCGTGTGGTTCTCGATTGCCGTCGCGGAGCTTATGGCGGTAGTCTTCTCCGCACTCTTCCTCGTCGTTAAAAGAAAGAAGTACCACTATTGAGCGAAAAGCGGAGCTTTTCAAGTGAATAGAGAAAAGTGAAGAGTGAAGAGAAGAGGTAGAAAAGCGAAGCTTTGGACAAAGCTTCGCTTTTCAAAAATTGAAAATTGAGAATGGAAAATGGAGAATTGATGTGGAAAAGCTTCGCTTTTCTCCAATATTTGAACGGTGCGGAGTTGAGGTTGTGCCGTTGACGGAATGCCGGATTTTTGCCGAGGGTGTTGATGTTTGTAACAATACGATTATTCCAAGCCTCTTTGGTGTATTGTAGGGAACGGGCTTGCTCCGTCCGCAAGCCTCAGATAATCGCCGACTTCGGATAATGCGTATTTTCAATAATCGTTTGCCGTATT
>CAKSUT010000026.1 GCA_934502885.1 uncultured Eubacteriales bacterium
AGCTACGCTGACAGCTCCCCTTACACAGGGGAGCCTCGGCGACAGAGTCGCCTCCAACAGTACCCATGAGAAAGTGCGCATATCAATCACGCACACACCTAAGAAACTCATCTTCGCAAAAATGAAATTGTCGAGCTTTGCGAGGCGTTTCATTTGCGAACGGGAGAAGTTCGGATACATTCCCAACAAAGCCTGATGCCAATGTTCCCTTTGAGCGAGGCGTTGCCGAGCTTAAACGGTATGTCCAACGTCTCGCACGGTCTGCCCCATCTCGTTCGGTCGCTTGCGTATATGGCGACCGAACGCGGTATTTTCTTTGATATATCGAGGACTTTTCATTTCAAGGCGATAGCCTTGAAATCGATAAAGTTCTTTTGGTACTTTTCTTTCAAGAAAAGTACACCCTCGTAAGCCCTCGTAAGCCCTCGTAACCCCTCGCACCGCTCACATAAACGACTGATGTATAAAGAGCTTCATGGGGAAGAGGTCGGGGACATCGGGAAGCTCGGGGACGAGGTTTTCGTTCACCGAGGTGAAGAGTATCGGAAGTCCGGAGAGAGCGGAAACCTCATTTGCATATCCGAGGCTTTCACGCACCACAGCCGCCGTTGTTTCCGCACCGAGATTTGTGTTGTTGACAATCCCCGTGAACCGCAAGCTCGCACTGTCCTCTATCTCGCGCATAACCTCGAGAGTTCCTGCGGCGTCAGATGTGAGAGGGCGGCTCTTGTTTATGACGAAAATCATCTCGTAATTGTTCTCTTCTTTTATCGAGGGAACGTATCTTCCCAGAGCGGTCGCGCCTCTGTCGTCGCCGCCGACATCGATTACCGCATAAAGCTCTCTGTCCTCAGCCGCCGCATACGCCTCAGCCGGGAGCGCCGGGGTGTCAACGTTCGAGTTCGCATACGGCGACGAAATGAGATGCACTCCCTTTTCCTCAAGCATTCCCTCGGCGTCCTTCGTGCGGAAGTACGGATTCACTATGTCAAGGTCGGCTATCGCCACACGCCCTTTGCCGCTCTCTTTCAGCTTCAGTGCGTAGTTTACGGCAAGGTTGCTCTTTCCGCTTCCGTAGTGACCGGCGAAAATCGTGACTCTTTTAGCGTCTCTCATCACAGCTCAACCGTCCAGCCCATCGTGTCCTCGGTCTTGCCCCACTGAATGCCGGTGAGCGTGTCGTAAAGCATCTGAGTTACCTCGCCTATCTTGCCGCCGTTTACGGTGTAAGCCGTTCCGTCATACGCAAGCTCGCCTATCGGAGACACAACCGCCGCCGTGCCGCAGCCCCACGCCTCTTCGAGTGTGCCGTTCTTCATTGCGCCGACAAGCTCGTCAACCGAGAGAAGTCTCTCGTGAACCGTGTAACCCTTGGACTTGAGAAGCTCGATGCACGACTTTCTCGTGATGCCGGGAAGAATCGAACCCGTGAGAGCCGGAGTGACAATCTCGCCCGCAATCTTGAACATTACGTTCATTGCGCCGACTTCTTCGATGTACTTTCTCTCAACGCCGTCAAGCCACAGAACCTGCGTGTAGCCCTTTGCCTCAGCTTTCGCTCCGGCTCTCGTGGACGCCGCATAGTTGCCGCCGCATTTTGCGTAGCCCGTGCCGCCTCTTACGGCTCTTACGTCGTCCTTTTCAATCATGATTTTTACCGGGTTTATACCCTCGGCGTAGTAGCTTCCGCTCGGAGAGGTGATAATCATAAAGGTTGCGTGCTTTACGGCGTGAACACCGAGATGCTCGTCGTTGCCGAACATAAAGGGTCTTATGTAGAGCGACTCGCCGTCACCGTGAGGAACCCAGTCCTCCTCAACCTTGACGAAGGTCTTGATAGCCTCGAGAAGCTCCTCCTCGGGAATGAGGGGAAGCTGCATTCTGTCTGCGGAGTTGTTCATACGCTTTACGTTCTCCATGGGTCTGAAGAGCTGAACCTTGCCGTCGGCACGTCTGTACGCCTTGAGTCCCTCGAAAATCTCCGCGCCGTAGTGAAGCACGGTGGACGCCGGGTGAATGGAGAGATAGCCGAACGGAACGATTCTCGCGTCGTGCCAGCCCTTGCCCTCGGTGTAGTCCATGATAAACATATGATCCGTGAAAATCGTGCCGAAGCCGAGGTTTTCGGTCGGCTTTACTTTCGGGTGTGTCGTCTTTTCGATTCTGATATCCATGATGTTTCCTCCTTAAAATAAATTATATTTAAACTCTGTGGTGTGTTGTTTTGCCTGTTTAGGGGAAACCCCCGGCGAGGGTTTCCCCTCTTGCCGACCGTCGGTCGGCAATTCACCCCATCCTGCGCTTCCTGACGGCACAGGTGTTTCGCCACTGCGGTGGCGACCAAAGGCGCTGCCTTTGGGAACCGCAAGCCTTTAAAAAGGCTTGACCGAAACTTTAAAACAGTCTCAATCCTTTGTCGTAATACCCGTTACCTTTTTGATACCGAGTCTTTCCGCCGCCTCCTTGCGCATCTTGTACTTGAGTATCTTTCCGGCGGCGTTTGTGGGAAATTCCTTCACGAAGTCGATGTACTTCGGACACTTGTGCTTCGCCATGTGCGAGAGAATGTACTCCTTCATCTCATCTGCCGTCACGCTCATGCCGTCCTTCAGAATTATGCACGCCATGATTTCCTCGCCGTACTGCTCGTCGGGAATGCCGATAACCTGCACGTCCTTGACCGCCTCGTGCGTGTAGATGAACTCCTCGATTTCCTTGGGGTAAATGTTTTCGCCGCCTCGGATTATCATGTCCTTGAGTCTGCCGGTTATGCGGTAGTTGCCCTCGGGAGTGCGGAGCGCAAGGTCGCCGGTGTGGAGCCAGCCGTCACGGTCAATTGCCGCCGCCGTAGCTTCGGGCATCTTGTAGTAGCCCTTCATGATGTTGTAGCCTCTTGCGACGAATTCTCCCGTTACGTTGTCGGGAAGCTCTTCGCCCGTTTCGGGATCGACTATCCTGCATTCAATCTCGGGGAGCGCACGTCCGACCGTCGAAACTCTCACCTCGACCGAATCGTCCGTAGAGCTCATCGTGCATCCCGGAGAGGACTCCGTCTGACCGTAAACTATCGTTATCTCTTTCATGTTCATCTCGTTCACGACTCTGTTCATGACCGCCTCGGGACACGGCGAGCCTGCCATAATTCCCGTTCTCATATGTGAAAAGTCGGTCTTGGGGAAGTCCGGATGCTCAAGCATCGCTATAAACATCGTCGGCACTCCGTGGAACGCCGTGACCTTTTCGCGGTCGATACAGGCAAGAGAGCTTTTCGGGGAAAAGTACGGTATCGGCAGGAGCGTCGCGCCGTGGGTCATCGACGCCGTCATTGCAAGCACCATTCCGAAGCAGTGGAACATCGGCACCTGAATCATCATGCGGTCGGCGGTAGAGAGGTCCATGCGGTCGCCGATACACTTGCCGTTGTTCACGACGTTGTAGTGCGTGAGCATAACGCCCTTGGGGAAGCCTGTCGTGCCGGAGGTGTACTGCATATTGCAGACCGAGTGAATGTCAACCGCATTCGCCATCATGCGAACCTCGTCGCGGCTCACCGTCTCGCCCATCTCGAGAGCTTTTTCCCATGTCAGCGCGCCTTTCATCTTAAAGCCGACCGTCACGACGTTGCGGAGAAACGGAAGTCTCTTGGCGTGGAGCGGTGCGTTTTCGGTTTTTGTGTCAAGCTCGGGGCAAAGCTCGTGAATTATCTCGGCGTAGTTTGAATCACGGTAGCCCTCGATGAGTATCACTGTGTGCGTGTCCGACTGACGGAGAAGATATTCCGCCTCGTGAATTTTGTACGCCGTGTTCATCGTGACAAGTACCGCACCTATCTTCGTTGTCGCCCAGAACGCTATGTACCACTGCGGAACGTTGGTCGCCCAAACGGCAACGTGACTTCCGGCTTTCACGCCCATCGCTATAAGCGACCTTGCGAAAGCGTCAACGTCGTCGCGGAACTCCGAGTAGGTTCTCGTGTAGTCGAGAGTCGTGTATTTGAAAGCGTACTGATCCGGGAATTCCTCAACCATGGCGTCGAGTACCTGAGAAAAGGTTTTCTCGATAAGAGCGTCTTTTTTCCAGATGAACTTGCCCGTGTGCGCCTTGTTTTCGTAGAGTACGGCACGTGCCTTTGAGGGGGAGGTGTACTTCGACATATACCGTGAGAAGTGCGGGAAAACGACGTCGGGACTCTTGACCTCGGGGAGCCATTCGGGATTCCACTCAAAGCTTACGAAGCCGTCGAAGTTGATGCTCCGCAGTGCATTCATGAAGTCGTCAACCGGAAGCGTTCCCTCGCCCATGAGCCTGTACTCGCCGTCGTCGGCGGAATCCTTTATGTGAATGTGCTTGATGTATGCGCCGAGGTTGGTGACGGTCTTCTCGGGAGACTCGCCGTTGACACGGTAGGGGTAGTGGAAATCCCAGAGTGCTCCGAGACTGTCGCTCGCAAAGTATTCGAGAAGCTCTCGGAGAGCCGCTGTGTCGGAGTACATTCCCATGGTCTCGACGAGTATCACGACTCCCGCCTTTTCGGCTTCGGGGAGTGCCTTTGCGATAAACTCACGTCCGTTACCGACCGAGGTTCTCACTCTTATGTACGGTGCTTTGAGCTTTGCGGCAAACCTGAGTGCCGTGACGAACTCTTCATATGCCGTGCCGATGTCCTCGGAAATGTCCGCTTCAACGTCAATGCACGGAATTTTGAGCTTCATCTCGAGAAGCTTTCTGTACATTCCCGTGAGCATTCCGTCGGTGATGCCGCCTATTCCGTGAAGCTCGATACCGGTGTATTTGTACTCCGAGGCGATGTTCATGAAATCGTGCAGATCAAGAGACGTCCATTTGTTGGTTGAAAAGGAAATGTTCATCACTGTACCTCCTCTTCAAAGCATATCTTGTTGAGCGCATTTATGTAGGCGTTTATGCTTGCGCCGACGATGTCGGTCGAGATTCCGCTTCCCGAGAAGACCTTGCCGTTGTGGCGGAGCTTAACCAAGGTCGAACCCATTGCTTCGTGACCTCTTGTTACCGAACGAATGCGGAAATCGTCAAGCTCGTAGTGGTGTCCGGTTATCTTCTCTATCGCAAGGAACGAAGCGTCGATCGGACCGTCGCCTATGCAGAAGCCTCTGAGGGACTCTCCGTCCTTTGTGAGCTCTATGTTTGCGGTGGGGGTGATGATGTCGCCGCTGTTTATAACGTAGCTTGCAAGCTTGTAGGTGGGAGATACCTGCATTGCGGTCGCGGCGATTATGTTGTCAAGCTCTGCCGCTCCGACGCTCTTCTTGTCCGCCGCCTTGCGGAACTCTGCGTATACCGCCTTGAGGTCGTCGTCGGAAAGCTCATAGCCCATCTTCTCCACAATCTCCGAAAGCGCGGCAATGCTTTCCGTGCCGTCAATGACAATTTCTCCGAAGCCGCTTCCCGTGCCGCTGTCGAACGGAGAAGAACCCTTGTCCTTTTCGGTGTTTTCGGCGGTGAGAAAGTCCATCTTCGCGACGGCGTTTCCGAGCTTTGTCATGTCGAGGTAGGTCTCGACTCCGAGCGCTTCTCCCTTTGCGCGCAGAACCTTTGCAAGGCTCTCAAGGTATACGCCGCCGGGGATGAGGCTTGTCTTTATGCACACAGCGCCGCTCTCTATTGCCGCAACTGCGTCAGCCGAAGCCATTCCGATAGCGTCGCACGGAGCGACCGCAAGAGCGACACCGGAAAGAGTCGGTGCGTCCTTCAAAAGCGACGATACAAACTCTCCGAATTCACCCGGGAGCATTGTGCCGGCGTCGTCACAGACGGTCACTGTTTTCGCTCCGCATGAAACCGCACACTCGGCCGCCTTTACGAGAAAATCGTGTTCCGCACGCGTTGCGTCCGAGAACGATACTTCGACGTCCGCGCAGAGGGAAACCGCTTTTTTCGTGAGTGCCTCGAGCATTTCGAGAACCTTCTGCGGCTTCTTTTTGCAGATGTACTCCATGCCTACCGTGGAAACGGGTACGCTCACCACAAGTCTCGGCTTTTTCGCACCCTTTACGGCGCTGTAGGTCTCTTCGACCGATTCCTCGGTGTATCCGACGGGGCAGGCTATGGCGCTGTACTTGACGAGCGAGGAAATCGTGTGCAGGAAAAGCACGTCGGTTTTTCCTTCGGTTATGGGGGCTGTCTCTATCACATCGACGCAAAGTCGGTCAAGCGTGCCGGCAACTTCAACTTTTTCGTTAAAGCTGAGTCGGGGGCTGTCCGAAGTGCTTACTTGTCTTAATGTGATGTCGGAAACTGAAATGCTTTTCATGATTGCTCTCCTTTTTGTTTTTGTAAGTATAATAAAATCGGCGGCTCTGCGAAAAAGCAAAACCGCCGTATTATCAAAATATTTAACTTCGGGTGTCCGACCCTGAAGTTTTTTGATTTACGCTTTCAATCTGCCTTTTCGTTTTATTCCGTTTTCGTGGGTAATGTTAATTATAATTATCGACGCCGTAATCACGAGTAGAATAATTATGGCGGAAATTATAATCATGCCTCTTATTATAAAGGACGAAAGGGCAAAAAGAAATGCAGCCGCTGCAAAGACAGAGACTGCATGAAACACATTATTCACGTTTTCGGAGTCGGCGCACGCAGGCGCAGAGACAGCACAGGACGAAGGTGCGGACGCATATTCCGCATCTCTGCACGAGGTATTGAACTTTGAGAATTTCATGAAGCTCATGTCCCTTACTCCTTGCTCCGATTTAAGTCTACCGAAATGATAGCACATAAGCACTGTTTTGTCAAGAGGTTATGCAAAAATGTCGTTTTATAATACATATTTGTCGAAACGTGCCGAGAACTGCGTTTTTTCCACGGCTTTGAATTGCGTAAAACGGCTCTGTTATCCTCTGTTTCCCCTTGTTTTTGTAAATTTTCACCCCGAGTGCGACGGAAAAAGCCGAAAGGCATATTTGACGAAAGAGAAAGCTTCGGCGGTTTTGCCCACAAACATTAAAATGCCGGATCTGCATAAAAACATACAACTTCGGAATAACACAAACGATATAAATAATGCTATACTTATTTCTCAGGGCAATAAAAAACGGTGCGGCACCGAATGTTAAACCCAAGGTTCATGCCGCGGAAAGCGAGAAAGACCGGTCCGGAGGTAAAAGATGGCACACGAAAGATTTCATTATAAATCATTGGAGGAGGTGAAACGGCGAGCCGCCGAACTGGGTGCGGAACTGCCTTTTGCGCAGGACACCCGTGTGCTGGCACAGCCGCTGACCGTGGGGAAAATTATTTTTCCGAACCGCCTCGGTATTGCGCCGATGGAGGGTGCGGATTCCACACCGGAGGGCGAACCTACGGATTATACCGTTCGCCGTTACATAAACGAAGCAATCGGCGGCAGTGCGGTCATTTGGTTTGAAGCCATTTCAATCGTTGAGGAAGGGCGCTCCTCCGAAACACAGCTTCTGCTGACACGCAATACGCTGGAGGCGTTTAAGAAGATGACTGCCACCGTCAAAGAGGCAGGACTCAAAGCTAACGGTTATACTCCGTATCTTATCATGCAGGCAAACCACAGCGGCCGCTATTCCAATCCCGACAACAAGCCGGCGCCCATGATCGCCTATCATCACCCGATTTTGGAGCAGTACCGCGCTGCGGACGATTCCTGCATCGTGACGGACGACTACCTGAAAAACCTTGAGGAAAAATTCGGTGAGGCTGCGCTGTTGGCAAAAGAGGCAGGCTTCGACGCGGTGGATATCAAGAGCTGTCACGGCTATCTTCTTGCAGAACTTGCGTCCGCCTACCGCCGACCTGGAGAATACGGCGGCAGTTTTGAAAACCGTTTCCGTCTGCTGAAAAACGGTATCCGTGCGGCAAAGGTCTATGAGGACGATACGTTCTCAGTCACCTCACGCATCGGTATCTACGACGGCTATGCTTATCCGTTCGGTTTCGGTGTTGCCCCCGGCGGCGGCACGACTCCCGATATGACCGAGCCTATCCGCCTTGTGCGTGAACTGCATGACGAACAGGGACTTTCCATGGTGAATCTGACGATGGGAAACCCTTACGCAACCACTCATGTGACCCGTCCGTTCGACTTCGGCAAATATGAGACGGACGAACACCCCTTTGAGGGACTGTCACGCATGATCTGCGGCATAGGCACCGTGAAAAAAGCAGTACCCGAAATGACGGTCTGGGCGTCGGCACCGACCTATCTGCGCGCTTACTCGGATCTCTTCAGTGCCGGTGCGGTGGAGCAAGGTTTCTGCGACGGTATGCTCTTCGGACGCATGGCTTTTGCAGATCCCGATTTTGCGAATGAAATAGTGAAGCACGGCCGCATAGATCCGAACCGTGTATGTCTCACCTGCGGAAAGTGCGGTGATTTGATTCGCGCTCACAAGCCGACGGGCTGTGTTATCCGTGACAGCAAAACGTTTATGCCGTTCTACAAGGAATTTTTGGAGATAAAAAAGACTCAGCCGGCAAACTTCCGAGGCTGATTGAGAATGGAGGAACAGAAAATGAAAAAGACAGCGATTGTTACCGGTTCAAGCAGAGGCATAGGTTTTGCCATTGCCAAGCAGCTGGGGATTGACGGTTACAATATTGTAATGGTCGCCACCGGACCGCAGGAAAAAAACCGGTTCGCATTGGAGGAGCTGAGAGCCGATGGAACGGAATGCGCCTATGTCCGTGCGGATATCGGAAAAAGCGAGGACCGCAAAAAGATTCTTGACGGCGCACTGAACGCTTTCGGCCGTGTGGACGTGTTGGTCAACAATGCGGGTGTGGCACCCAAGCTCCGTGCCGACCTTTTGGATATGAGCGAGGAAAGCTTTGATTACGTCGTAGGCATTAATACCAAGGGCAATATGTTTTTGACACAGCTTGTGGCGAACCGTATGATAAAACAGGAACCGTCGGAGGGGCGTAAGGGCGTCATTATCAACGTGTCAAGCTGCAGTTCGGTTGTTTCCTCCACAAACCGAGGCGAGTACTGCGTTTCAAAGGCAGGTATTTCGATGCTTACCACTCTTTACGCCGACCGTCTGGCTTCTGAGGGGATTATTGTCAATGAGGTGCGTCCCGGAGTTATCGCTACCGATATGACCGACAAAGTAAAGGAAAAGTATGATGCGCTGATCGAAAAGGGTATATTCCCCATTGCTCGCTGGGGTACTCCGGAGGATGTTGCAGGTGCGGTCAGTCTTCTTTGCAGTGACCGTTTGCGTTATACGACGGGCAACTATATCGATGTGGACGGCGGTTTCCACATACGTCGTCTGTAGGGGGACATTGTTATGAACGAGATTTACCGTGCCGGAAAATACAAGGCAAGGGTATACGGCTGCAACACTGCTGTTGTGGGAAGCGGTGCGGCCGGCTGCAATGCCGCTGATCGCCTGTGGCAGTTCGGACAGCACGATATCGTACTTGTTACCGAAAACCGCACCGGAGGTACAAGCCGCAATACCGGCAGCGATAAGCAGACGTATTATAAGCTGACGCTTTCCGGCGGTGAGCCTGACAGTGTGCGTGAAATGGCAAAAACGTTATATGAGGGACGCTGTGTGGATGGGGATATTGCTCTGTGCGAAGCCGCCCTTTCGTCCCGGTGCTTTTTTAAGCTTGTTGAGCTTGGCGTGCCGTTTCCCCATAGCCGCTGCGGAGAATACGTCGGCTATAAAACCGACCATGATCCTCGCCGCCGTGCAACCGGTGTCGGACCTTACACCAGCAAGGTGATGACGGAATGTCTGGAGCGTGCCGTGCAGGAAAAAGGCGTGCCGATACTTGACAAAATGCAGGTGATTAAAATATTGAAAGACGGCGACGCAGTCTGCGGTCTTCTTTGCCTGAACATTGCGGCACGGGAGGACAATGAAAGGTTCGTTCTGATACGCTGTAAAAATATCATCTATGCCACCGGAGGTCCTGCCGGAATGTATGCAGACAGCGTGTATCCCTACAGTCAGTACGGCGCAACGGGTCTTGCACTGGAAGCAGGCGCAAAGGGCAAAAATCTGACGGAATGGCAATACGGACTTGCATCGACAGCGCCGAGGTGGAATGTATCCGGCACCTATATGCAGGTTCTGCCGAGAGTTTATTCCACAGCGGCGGATGGCAGTGATGAACGGGAGTTCTTAACGGATTTCTTTGCGGATACTCACGATATGCTCAGCAAGCTGTTCCTAAAGGGATACCAGTGGCCGTTTGATGTACGCAAGGTTGCGGACGGAAGCTCGATTATCGACATTCTGGTTTACCTTGAAAGCCGTAAGGGACGGCATGTGTACCTTGACTACCGCAAAAACCCGGCAGACGATATGTTTGACCGCAAAGCCTTGCTGCCCGAGGCACGTGAATATCTTGAAAGAGCCGGAGCTTTGTTCGGCACACCCATTGAGCGGTTGGCGCACATGAACCGACCTGCCGTCGAATTTTACCGTGAGAAGGGCATAGATCTGTACACGCAGCCGCTTGAGATTGCTCTTTGCGCACAGCACAACAACGGCGGTTTGAGTATTGACTGTTGGTGGCAGACCGATGTGAAAGGTCTGTTTGCCGTGGGCGAAGTTGCCGCAAGTCACGGCGTCTGCCGTCCCGGAGGAACAGCGCTGAATGCCGGACAGGTAGGCAGTACACGCGCGGCGCAGTATGCGGCGGCTCGCTGTCGGGGAGACGCACCGGCAGGATTTACAGAGGCGGCTTCGGCGGCGTTGACGGAAATGGGGTCGCTTGCCGAAAGCTGTGCGGCGGATACCGGCAATGTGCGGAGTCTTTGGAAACACGCCGCTGAGGAAATGAGCCGCTGCGGTGCGGCTGTCCGTGATCCCGAAAAAATACGGTCGTATTGTGAAGAAGTGAAAACTCTGCTTGCGTCCTTCGGAAAACGGGTTAAAGTATCCGACCGAGCGGAGCTGTCAATGCTCTACCGTCTGCGTGATATGCTGATGAGCCAATATGCCTATCTGAGTGCCATGACGGACTACATTGACCACGGCGGCAAGAGCCGCGGAAGTGCGCTGTATACGGATACGGCGAAAGGCACCAAACCCTTTGAACAGCTGCCCGATACATTCACGTTTGCGTTGGATGAAGAGGAAAATCCGTTGATTCAGGAACTGCGCTGCGAAAACGGCATCTGCAGGACAGAGTGGCGTTCCCCTCGTCCCATTCCGGAGGACGATGACTTCTTCGAGAATGTCTGGCGCAGTTATCGCAAGAATGGGAATATCGGCTGAAAAGCAGAGATGAGTGCCGTGCGAGGCGTAAAATCGGTGAACGGCAGATTCTCTAAATTAAAGCACCTCAAAATTTTTGCTTGCAAAAAGCTAAGTCGGCGACTTGCGTTTATGGTCGCCGACTTGTGTACTATGTTCGGTTAGATGAGTCTTTGCTCATTTCACGACGGAGTCGTTGACGATGTCGTGCGGTATTTCTCGGATTATAGTGCTAAATTGACAGTCCCTCAGTCTGACGACTACGTCGTGACAGCTCCATAGGTTGCTCTGCAACCGGCTGCACAGGGGATGCCTCCGGAGTTGACACGGTCAACTCGAGAGTAAATTGCTTCGCAATTTCTCTCGCGGCTTCGTCGCCTCCAATACACCCAAGAGCAAGTGCTAATCTCAAGCTTCGCACCACCCAAAAACCTCATCTTTACGTAATTTTGCGGTGGCGTGAGTCGCGCAAAATTGCGTGAACGGGAGAAGTTCGGATACAGTCCCCGCAGAGTCTGATGCTACAAAAATCTAAGTCGGTCGCTTGCGTATAAGGCGACCGAACGCGGTATAACCTCAAAAATATACAAAAGACTTTTCATTTCAAAGCGATAGCTTTGAAATCGATAAAGTTCTTTTGCTTCTTTTCTTTCAAGAAAAGAAGCCGTCGGAGACCTTTCGCGCGTCGCAGCCCCCGTAATCCTTCGTAAGCCCTCGTTTATTACTTAACAGCGGCTTTGAGGGCGTCTGCTATGTCGGTAGCCTCCCAGGTAACGCCGAGATCCTCTCTGCCCATGTGACCGTAGGCGGCGAGTCTCTTGTAGATGGGGCGTCTGAGGGCGAGCTTCTCGATTATAGCCGCAGGGCGGAGATCGAATACCTTCATAACAGCCTCGGCGATCTTGTCGTCGGAAACCTTGCCTGTGCCGAACGTGTCAACAAGCACCGATACCGGCTTCGCAACGCCTATCGCATACGCAATCTGAACCTCGCACTTCGTCGCAAGTCCGGCCGCAACGACGTTTTTCGCAACGTATCTTGCCGCATACGCACCGCTTCTGTCAACCTTGGTCGGGTCCTTTCCGGAGAACGCTCCGCCGCCGTGACGCGCATATCCGCCGTAGGTGTCGACTATAATCTTGCGTCCCGTGAGTCCGGAGTCGCCGGCAGGTCCGCCGACAACAAAACGTCCCGTCGGGTTTACGTATATCTTCGTGTTTTCGTCCATGAGTCCCTCGGGCATCGTCGGCTCGATAACGAGATTCTTTATGTCAGTCTCAATCGTCGAGAGCGGAACTCTGTCGGAATGCTGCGTCGATACGACTATCGTGTCGATTCTCGTGGGCTTGCCGTCGTTGTACTCGACCGTTACCTGAGTCTTGCCGTCGGGACGCAGGTACTTGAGCGTGCCGTTCTTTCTCACCTCGGAGAGCTTCTTCGCAAGCGCGTGAGCAAGCGATATCGGAAGCGGCATAAGCTCGGGAGTTTCGTCGCAGGCGTAGCCGAACATCATGCCCTGGTCGCCGGCGCCGATTTCGTATTTGTCATTAGCCTCGCCGGTCTTTGCTTCGAGAGACTTGTCAACGCCGAGAGCGATGTCGGGCGACTGACCGTGTATCGAGCTTACAACCGAGCAGGTGTCGCAGTCGAAGCCGAACTTCGCTCTGTCGTAGCCTATCTCGCGGATTGTCTCGCGGACGATTTTCTGAACGTCGGGTGTGTACTTTGAGGTGATTTCACCCATAACGAGTACAAGACCCGTCGTTACCGATACCTCGCACGCAACCCTCGCTTCGGGGTCCTCGGCGAGAATGGCGTCAAGGACAGCATCGGAAATGCTGTCGCAGATTTTGTCGGGATGTCCTTCGGTGACCGATTCGGACGTAAAGAGTTTTCTCATTTTTCCAACCTTACCTTTCTTTTTTCACGGGGCAAAAAAATACCCCTCGCACATATTTCGGGTGCGACGGGAGAAGAAGTGCAATCTCATCTTCCGGAGTGCGGTGTACGCCGACTCCGCAGGAAGTAGCACCTTGCGGTTTTTGCGCGAACTTGTCGCGCTTTCCACGCAGGTTGCCGGGCTTCACAGGTCCTGTCCCCTCAGCCGCTCTCGATAAGAAAATGTTTAATTTTCACGCATACATAATACCACAGTCAAAAGAGCTTTTCAACAGTGATTTATTAATTATTTTTGAAAATTTAAAATTATACGGTTGAGCACAGAGAAAGTTATAGTGTATAATTACGAGGGAGGTATACTATGGAAGGATATTCGTTTTTCTCGCTTATGTCGAGAATGAAAAATATAGACAGGTGGGGACTTATGCGGTCGTCGAGACGTGAAAACCTTGCGGAACACTGCTTTGAGACGGCGGCGATAGCGCACGCGCTTGCACTTATCGGGAACAGGTATTTCGGCAAAAGCTACGACGCCGAGCATATAATGTGCCTTGCGGTGTATCACGACATCTGCGAGGTGTACACGGGAGACCTGCCGACTCCGGTCAAGTACTTCAACGAAGATATGCGCGAGAGCTACCGCAGGATTGAGTCCGCGTCGGCGGAGAAGCTTCTGTCGAAGCTCCCGGAAGGACTGAAGAGCGACTACCGCAGTATAATTATTCCCGACGCTGACGCCGAAAGTCTCGCTTTAATCAAGGCGGCGGACAAAATATCGGCGCTTATCAAATGCACCGAGGAGGTGGGCTGCGGCAACCCCGAGTTCCGCACGGCGTACTCGACGACAAAGTCTGCGGTCGATTCGCTCGCTCTCCCCGAAGCACGCTTCTTCTGCGATAACTTCCTCCCTGCCTACGGCAGAACCCTCGACGAAATGTGACGACGAGGGGCGAGGGTTACGGGGATTACGGGGATTACGGGGATTACGAGGGTGTTCTTTTCTGAAGAAAAGAACCAAAAGACTTTAAGTAGCAAAACTCCGTTTTGCAGGGGTGTAATG
>CAKSUT010000027.1 GCA_934502885.1 uncultured Eubacteriales bacterium
CTGTTATTCGTATCATTGTAATTGTACGATATTTCTTCGCCGTTGTCAAGGGTAATCTTGTTAATTCTGCCTAAAATATCGTATTCTCTTGCGGTTACAGCTCCGTTGGGATCGGTGAAGCTTGTGACGTTTTCTCGAGATCGGTTACGGAGCTTTCGGGAATGTCGTCGTTTGACAAATCAAGGCTGCCCTCGTCAGAAACTTGAATCGCAATTTCGGGTGAATCGGTTTCTGCGGCTTCCGCCGTCTGCGAATATACTCTTGCGGTACACACGGTAAGCGTCATGGCGAATGCAAGGACAATAGCCTGAAGTCTTCTCTTCATTGTCAAACCATTCCTTTCGTTCTGTTCGGTTTTCGTCTTTGTTGCTTGTTTTCTCGTATCGCCGGGGTCTGTGATTCATCACTCCTTTTTCACATCGTTCATGTTTTGTTATCATGTGATGTTTATTTTCACCAGTATTGTATCATTTGTGTAGACATTTTTCATTTGTTTTGTGATAATATTGTGTGAACAAATTCAAAATGCAACGGTATCAGCAGAGTCGTTCCGTAAACTTTCAGTGATGTAAAAATTTCACTTTTTCAAAAATATGTCTTGCATTATCACTTAAAATGAGGTATAATGTACGTAGGTGAAAAACAACAAAATCTCGGAGGTAATTATCATGAACAACATTTGCGGTGTACATCACGTAGCACTTCACACATCGGATCTCGAAAAGTCCATTAAATTCTACACAGAGGGTCTTGGTTTCAAGCTTGAACGCACATGGCGCAACGGCGACAACACAAAAACTCTCGCCATGGTCGATGTCGGCGGCGGAAGCAAGCTTGAGCTTTTCTCTGACTGCACCGGAAAGACTACCTACCCCACAGACGCAGGAACATTCGTACATCTCGCTTTCAGAGTGACCGACACAAAGGCGGCATTTGAAAGAGCACTCGCACACGGTGCGACCGAGCACATTCTCCCGAAGGAAATGACAATGCCGTCCGACCCGCCCTACCACGTCGCGCTCTCTTTTGTAAAAGGTCCCGACGGTGAGCTTCTCGAATTTTTCCAGGAGAAATAATAAGGATAGGTATTGAAATGTCAAAAACTTTGGTTCTTGCCGAAAAGCCGTCGGTAGCACGAGAGATTGCGAGAGTTCTCGGTTGCAGAAAAAACGGCAACGGCTGTATTGAGGGCGAGAGATACATTGTCACATGGGCTTTGGGACATCTCGTCACACTTGCGGACCCCGAGGAGTATTCGGACACTTACAAGAAATGGTCTCTCGAAACGCTCCCCATGCTTCCCGAAAAGATGAAGCTCAAGGTCATTCCCGAAACATCGAAGCAGTATGCGGCAGTAAAGAGCTTGCTTTTGTCAAAAGATGTAGACAACGTCATAATCGCGACCGACGCAGGACGCGAAGGTGAGCTTGTCGCACGCTGGATAATAGAAAAAGCAGGCTGCAAAAAGCCGCTTCGCAGACTCTGGATATCGTCGCAGACCGACAAAGCGATAAGGGACGGCTTTGCGCACCTTCGCGACGGCAAGGATTACGTGCCGCTGTGCAACGCCGCAAAAGCGCGTGCCGAGGCGGACTGGCTCGTCGGTCTCAACGTGACAAGAGCGTTGACGTGCAAGAATAATGCGCAGTTATCCGCCGGCAGAGTTCAGACGCCTACTCTTGCAATAATTGCGGTGCGTGAGGAGGAAATACGGAAATTCAAGTCGCGCGATTACTACAGCATTTACGCAAATCTCGGCAATTTCAACGCTCTGTACAAATCAAAAGACGGTCAGAGTGCGGTTTACGATAAGGACGCCGCCGAAAGAATTGCTTCCTCCGTAAAGGGACAAACCTTCACGGTAAAATCCGCCGTAAAAACCGACAAGAGAAAGCCCGTGCCGATGCTCTATGACCTCACCGAGCTTCAGCGCGACGCAAACAAGATATATAAGATGTCTCCGAAAGAGACGCTGTCGTGTATGCAGAGGCTTTACGAAACACACAAGGCGCTTACCTACCCGAGAACCGACTCGCGGTATATTACGGAAGACATTGTCCCAACTCTCGGTGAGCGTCTGAAAGCAGTGGCATTCGGAGGTTTTGCGGCAACCGTCGCGGATATATCGCGCACAAAGAAAACCATAAACAAGGCGTGCGTAAACAACGCGAAGGTGTCTGATCACCATGCCATAATTCCGACAGAGGAACGACCTGATATCAACTCATTTTCAAGTGAAGAAAAGAAGATATATCTGCTTGTCGTAACACGTTTTCTCGCCTGCTTTTACGGCGATTATCTGTATAAATCGATAAAAGCAGAATTTGAGTGCGGCGGTGAGTTATTCTACGTAACCGGTGTTGAAGAGGTCGCGAAGGGATGGAAGAGTGTTTCGGCATACGATGTTGAGGACGACGAGGACGACCGTGACGTTGAGTCCGAAGAATCGCTTCTCCCGTCTTTCAACAAGGGCGACAAATTCAAGTGTGTGTCAACCGTTATTAAAGCAAGAAAAACCTCTCCCCCGTCACGATACACCGAAGCGTCGCTTCTTTCGGCAATGGAGAATCCGTCGAAGTTCATAACCGACAGGAAGATGAAGGAATACATCGGCGGAGGTCTCGGAACGCCGGCGACAAGAGCGGACATTATCGAAAAGCTATATTCGACGTTTTACATTGAGAAAAAGGACAACGTCATTCACCCGACCTCTAAAGGTATGCAGCTTATTTCAATCGTACCGTCCGACCTCAAAGAGCCGCTTCTCACGGCAACGTGGGAAAAACAGCTTGAGGAGATAGCGTCAAATAAGGGTACGAAAGAAGCTTTCATCACAGATATACGAAAGTATTCCGCGAACCTTGTAAAAGAGGTTGCAAACAGCAACGCAAAGTATGTTCACGACAATCTGACAAGGACGCCATGTCCCGAGTGCGGAAAGATGATGCTCGAGGTCACGGGCAAAAAGGGAAAGTTGCTTGTTTGTCAGGACAGAGAATGCGGTTACAGGCAGAACCTTTCCATGCGCACAAAGGTGCGTTGTCCGAACTGCCACAAGCCGCTTGAACTTGTGGGAAGCGGTGACAAAAAGCTTTACACCTGCACTTGCGGTTTCAGAGAAAAGCCTGACAGATTCCACGCAGAACACTCCGGCGGCAATTCAGCATCAAAGAAGTTCGTGAATGATTTCCTAAAGGCGCAGGACAAGGAAAAACTTCCAAAGGAAGAGAGTCCGTTTGCACTTGCGATGAAAAAAGCAATGGAAGAAAAGAAAAAATCGAAATAGGCGAAACTGTCCGAAGTTAAGGTAATATTGCATCAAGAATTCTCGGAGGTTCTTTACACATGACAGGACCAGACCCCAACAAAATTTATCCCAACGAAAACATAAAACAGGTTGTATATATCAAAAACGTCATTTCACGTCCCAACATTATTGTCGGTGATTATACCTACTACGACGATGTGAACGGTGCGGAGAAATTCGAGGAACACGTTACGCATCATTATGAGTTTCTCGGCGACAGGCTCATTATCGGAAAATTCTGCGCCATTGCAAAGGGAATTGAGTTCGTGATGAACGGTGCAAACCACAGGATGAAAAGCATCTCAACCTACCCTTTCAACATAATGGGAGGCGGATGGGAGAAATACACACCGATGCTTGACGACCTTCCGCTCAAAGGCGACACGGTTGTCGGAAATGACGTATGGATCGGACAGAACGTAACAGTTATGCCGGGTGTGCATATAGGCGACGGAGCGATTATCGCCGCAAACTCGGTTGTTGCAAAAGATGTACCGCCGTATTGCGTTGTCGGGGGGAATCCGTGCCGAGTAATAAGGCGGCGCTTTGACGAAGAGCTTACTTCTTATCTGCTGAATCTAAAATGGTGGGATTGGGAGGCAGAAAAAATCTTCCGTAACATGGAGTCGCTGTGCAGCGGCGATCTGACGAAAATCAGACAGATAAAAGACTGAAAGCATGAGCTTGACGTATGTGGTAAGCTTCTGAAGAAAAAAGAATTTTTGAAAAGAAAAACCGTGGGCAACATAAGCTGTCCACGGTTCTTTTGACTTTACAAAAACAAATTACAAGCCGACAGTTCTGGAATCAGAAAGTCTGTTCCTCACACTCGCCGCACTTGCCGAGATCCGCACCGTCGCAGCCTTCGCAAGCGTCGAAATCGTCGTCCTCATCATCGTAGTCTTCGTCATCGTCAATTCCGTAAAGCACTTCCTCAACGTCGCCGAGATCCTCGTCGAGTTCATCGGCAAAGTCATAGAGGGTATCCACATCGTCGGAAACCATATCGAGTTCCTCGGAAATGTCTGCGAGGATATCCGCCATGAGAGAAATGAGCTTTCCTTCATCGCTGGAGGTATCAAACTTCATGCCTTCCATTACACCTTTGAGGTGCGCCACTTTTTCATTGATAGTCATTGTCGTTCCTCCTTTAAAAATAAATTCTGCGTTGCTCGCGGCAAAGCCGTGATACGGGAATTAAACTCTTTCGAGGTATTCGCCTGTTCTTGTGTCGATCTTGAGGACGTCACCGATGTTAACAAAGAGCGGAACCTTGATCTGAGCGCCTGTTTCAAGTGTTGCGGGCTTGGAAGCACCGGTAGCCGTGTCGCCCTTGAAGCCGGGTTCGGTTTCGGTTACTTCGAGTTCAACGAACATGGGAGGTTCAACGCCGAAAACGTTGCCCTTGTAGGAAATCATTCTTACTATCATGTTCTCCTTTACGAACTTGAAGTTATCGCCGAGCTTCTCCTTGTTGAGAGGGATCTGGTCGAAAGTCTCGTTGTCCATGAAGTAGTAAAGTTCGCCGTCGTTGTAAAGATACTGCATATCCTTTCTCTCTACAAGAGCGGTCGGGAACTTATCGGTGGGGTTGAAAGTTCTTTCGATTACGGCACCGGTAATTACGTTGCGGAGCTTTGTTCTTACGAAAGCCGCACCCTTGCCGGGCTTTACGTGCTGGAATTCAATGATCTGGAGTACGTTTCCGTCATCCTCAAATGTCAAACCGTTTCTGAAATCTCCTGCTGTTACCATTGTTTTTTTCCTCCAATTATTTAATGCGTTCTTATAATGCGCGCACTTAAAATAAGTTACATTTCATTATACCGCATATTTTTTAATATTTCAAGAGCATTTTTATAATATTATGAGATGTTTTTTACTTTCCGTCAGATTTTTACAGCCGTCGGCGGTAATTTCGACGATATCCTCTATTCTGACGCCGTATTTTCCGTTTATATAGATGCCCGGCTCGACGCTGAGTACTGCCCCCTCGGGAATTTCCGATTTACATGACGGTGAAAAATTCGGATTTTCGTGAATCTCTATGCCGAGGGAGTGACCGGTACTGTGACCGAAGCATCCCTCATAGCCGCTTGCATAGATGAAATCTCTTGCCGCGGCGTCAACCTCCGAGCCTATGACGTTCGCTTTTATTGATTCAAGCGCGCGCTTTTGAGCCTCTGCGACGGTGTTGTAAACCTTTATCATGTCGGCATCAGGTTTGCCTACGCACACGGTTCTCGTCATATCCGAGCAATAGCCGCCGAACTTCGAGCCGAAGTCCATTGTAACAAAGCCTTTGTCAATGACAGTTTCGTCAGGAACGCCGTGCGGAAGCGACGATTTTCTGCCGGAAACGCAGATTGTATCGAAAGCAATGCCGTCCGCGCCGTTTTTGTGCATGAAGTACTCAAGCTCAAGCGCGATATCACGCTCCGCTACGCCCGGCTTAATGTACGAAAGAATATGCGTAAATGCGGCGTCTGTTATCTTCTGAGCAGACTTAATCGTGGAAAGCTCCGCTTCGTCCTTCACCGCACGCAGGGCAGTCACGGCACCGTTATCTCCGACGACGGTGATTCCTGCCTCACCGAGTTTTTTCGATATGTTATCGTATTCGTATGCGGTAAGGCTCATATTCTCTACCGCAACAGTCGCCGCGCCGAGACCGCTTGCCGATATCACCTCTTTAACGTAATCAGTCATAGGTTTTGCCGTCTGCACAATATCAAACGATGAGTCAATGATGCCGTCGGCTCTTTTTCTGACCGCCGCTTCATAGTATCTGAAGTCGAGGAAGAGGTACGATTTATTTGGCGTGAGCAAAACGCAGCCTGCGGAGGACTTCATGCCGCTTGCGTAAAATCGGTTCTCCTCAGAGGAAATAAGCATTGCGTCGGCAAAATTCCCGTAAACTTCACGGATTTTTTCAAGTCTTGTCATTACGCACCGCCCTCCTTTACGATTCTGTTATACTCGTTCTGCATTGTGAGTGCATCCTCCGCCATTGTGCCGTCCGATTCGCATATTATCGTCGGCGACACGCCGAGGTCTGCAATTGCTTTCATGAGCGGAACATAATCCGGACCATAGGTTTCGTCGGCAAAAGTGAGATGCTTCTTTTCGCCGCCTTTTGTGTATTCAATTTTAGAGAAGTGACAATGCAAATTTCCCGCGTATTCACTTCCGACTTTTCGCGATATTTCGTCGAAAATGCGCTTATAATCATCGGCACTCGTAAAAACGCCGCCCATTTCGCGCGCGTTCATATGCCCGAAATCAATGACGGGAGCTACTGTTTTGTCAACCTCGCACATTGAAAGAACCTCATCGAAAGTGCCGAGCTGGTTTACCTTACCCATTGTTTCAATGCCGAGCGTTACTCCGTATAGTCCCTCTTCTTCGAGCCTTCTAAGCGTATGGCGAAGCGCCTCTTTGGCATAGTCGAGTGCGACAGCACGATCGAGTTTCGCCGTGCTTCCGGCGTGTATGACAATCGTTTTTCCGCCCATAGCCCTTACTGCCGCTGCACTTTTTATGATGTAGTCTGCGCTCTTGAGGCGTTTTTCGGGATCTACGGATGAAAGAGAAATAAAGTACGGTGCGTGGATAGACAGCGAAACGCCGTACTTTTTCGCATTCTCACCGATTTTGGTGAACGTCGGAAGCGATGCGGTGACACCGTTTCCGGCTTCGTACTCATATGCGCCGAGTCCCATACCGCTCACCCATTCGGGTGCATCAAGTGTTGATTTTTTACCTGCGGCGTAAAAACTTTCCGAGTTGCCGCCCGGACCGAACAAAGGATTTTTACTCATTTTTATCACCGTCTTTCCCTTTATTTTTGCCGTCGTTTCTGTGTTTGAACCTGTAGTATGCGACAAACGGGACTTCACCCACTCGTTTTAATCTGAAAAAGGCATTCTCGACCTTTTCGATAGGTTCCACGACAACCGTCAGCGCACCGATGAGCTTTCCGGCGAGTACGTCGGTAAAAATCTGGTCTCCGACAACGGCAATATGCTTTTTGTCAAGTTTATGCCTTGATATCAGCGACTTATACGCTTTTGTAAGCGGTTTTCGAGCATCGTAAATATAATCTACACCGAGACCTTCCGCGAAGGTTTCGACCCGCTCTTTAGAGTTATTCGATACAAGAACGACCTTGATTCCGCTTTCGGCAAGCTCCGTGAGCCACGCTCTGTTGCTTTCCGTAGGATGTTTGTCGTTGTACGACACAAGCGTATTATCAATATCCAGAAATATACTCTTTATACCGTTGTCGGAAAAATATGTTTTCGGAATATCATACACACTCTCGCACATAAGGTCGGGAACGAGAATCCCCATTCGTGTTACCTCCTAAAAACAGAGGAACACGGGAAAAACTCCCGTGCTCCCCTACCGCATAATTTACGGTAAATTACTGAGCATCTTCGGAGGAAGCTTCAGCCTCTGTAACTTCAGGCTCCTCTTCCGGCTCGATAAGCGCTCTGATGGAGAGACTTACCTTCTGATTCTCGTCGTCGATTCCGGTGATCTTAGCCTTTACGACTTCGCCTACCTTAAGCTCGTCTGCAGGGTTTGCAATCTTCTTGTCGGAAATCTGAGAAATATGGATAAGACCGTCAACACCGGGAACTATCTCGGCAAACGCACCGAAGTGAACGAGGCTTACAATTGTAACGTCCGCAACGTCGCCCTCAGCGTACTTGCTCTTGAAAATGTTCCAGGGATTGGTCTCCTCGGTCTTGAGTCCGAGAGAAATTCTCTTCTTCTCGGGATCGAGTGCCTTTACGTATACGTCAACGGTATCGCCGATCTTAACAACCTCGGAAGGATGCTTGATTCTCTTCCAGGAGAGCTCGGTAATATGAACCATACCGTCAACTCCGCCGAGGTCAACAAACGCACCGTAAGGAGTGATGGACTTAACCTTACCTGTGTACTTCTTGCCTACCTCGATCTCTGCCCAAACCTTATCCTGAAGCTTCTTCTGCTCTTCTCTCATTGCCTTGCGGATGGAGCCGAGACCGCGTCTTCTGGATTCGTCGGCGTCGATGATCTTGATGTCGTAAGCATTGCCGACGAGAGTCTTAAGCTGCTCTTCGGAAATACCTGCTTCGGTTCTCGGGAAAATTGTCTGCGATGCAGGGATGAAAACTCTGTTCGGACCTATCTGCATGATAACGCCGCCCTTAACGACTTCGATTACCTTACCGTTAAGTGTTTCGTTGTTCTCGAATGCATCGGCGATGAGCTTCCAGTTCTTGTCGCTGTCAAGACGCTTTCTGGAGAGGTTAACGATTCCTTCGGGATCATTGTACTTGGAAATGAGTGCGTCGATTTCGTCGCCGCTCTTGTATTCCTTGACAATGTCAACCGACGGATCGTCGGTAACTTCAGTAGCAGGAAGTACGCCGGTGTACTTGATGCCGAGATCGACATATATAGCAGCCGGAGTAACCGACGTGATGATACCGTGTACCTTCTCGCCGGGACGCGGCTTAGCGTTCTTCATGGAAATGTCAAGCATTTCGTCGAAGCTCATACCCTCCTTGATTTCTTTGGTCTCTTCGATGTCCTTTGCATCAGAATTTGTTTCAAATGTGTTGTTCATTCTGATTTTTACCTCCTCTATTATGTCATCAGGCGTTGAAGCGCCTGCTGTTATACAAACGGTTATACCGCAATTTGTATCAAGCTTATCTTCGGCAGCGGCAAGTATTATCTTTTCGTCGAGTTCCGAGGCGTTTTCGACGGCAAAGACGTTTTCGCACTTTTCCGCGCACACCTCGCACAGCCGTCTCGTATTGGAGCTGTTCTTTCCGCCGACGACAACCGCGATATCCGATTCCGACGCGAGTTTCCTCGCCTCGGTTTGCCTATTTTCAGTCACATTACATATTGTATCAAAAATTATTAAACTTGTATACGCTATTTTGAGAATTTTTTTGCATTTTTCGTATTTTTCCGCATTGTTAGTCGTTTGTGAAATCAAAATTCCTCGTTTTTTTTGAGATTTTACATTTTGTTCACAAAACTCTTTTACCGCCTCGACGTTCGGGAATATATGAACTCTGCCTTTAGCGTAGCTTTTTATTCCGACAACCTCCGGGTGTTCGGGTGAACCGAAGATAAGAGTATCGACATCGGGTGCGGAATTTTCGTCTACTATTCGGTGGATCTTATTCACGAAGGGACAGGTTGCGTCAATGACGTCAAAACCCGCATCGTTTCCTTCGAGTTTCGCGAAAAGCTCCTTTGTTATGCCGTGTGCTCTTATAACAAGCATGTCGTCGCGCCGAAGCTCTTCAAGTGCGTTTTTCTCATTCACGACTCCGACGCCTCTGGCTTTAAGTCTTGCTATGTAATCGCCGTTATGTATCAGCTCGCCGAGAGTAAATATTCTTCCCGTCTTCTTTTCAACGAGAAGCTTATCGACAATACCGCAGGCTCGGCGAACTCCGAAACAAAAGCCCGAATTTTCGGCGACGGTTATCTTGATTTTTTTCATAACGCTTACTTAAGGCTTCTCTTGCCGCAGCTTTCTTCAAGTCGGCAAATATCTTCAAATACATTCTCGGAAATGCGGCTGTAGCCCTCTTTGGTTTTTTCGATGTCGGCAAAGTGCGAAAACTCTATCGGTTCTCCGATTACAACCTTAACCTTTTTAAAAGGTCTTATTTTGTTGCCGTCGGTCACAATTGCAACGGGGAGTATATCCGCCTCGGCTCTCATAACGACCATTCCGACGCCGCTTTTAACCTCTGTCTCTCTGAGCGGAACCGATGCGTAGCGTTTTCCTTGCGGAAACATACACACACTCTCGCCGCCTTTGAGGTATGCTATCGCTGTTTTTATCGAGTTGATGTCAACTCCGCTTCTTGTGACGGGGAAAGCACCGGCGGATTTCAATATAAGCGAAAGTATCGGTATCTTAAACAGTTCTATCTTGCCCATAAAGTGCATCGGTGCGTCCATACAGGCGACGAGAATGAGCGGATCCCAGTTTGAAGAGTGGTTTGCACACACAAGAACGGGTCTGTCCTTCGGTTCATTCTCAAAATTTACAATTTCTATGCGGAACATAAACTTTATCATCGAAGTGATAAGCGTTTTGCAGAACTTATAAAATCTCATTGAGTCTCTCCTTTATGAGCTTAAGTGCGGCGTCAACAGTTTCGTCGAGGTTAAGCTTTGTGTTGTCGAACAAAATTGCGTCCTTTGCCGGAACACAGGGAGCCGCACTGCGCGATGCGTCGTTTTCGTCGCGGATTTTCATATCGCGAAGCACTTCTTCATACGGTGTCGGCTTTCCTTTCTCGGCAAGCTCGCGGCAACGTCTCTCCGCTCTCGCCTCGGGAGAAGCGGACATGAATATCTTTATCTGCGCATCCGGAAGAATTACAGTTCCTATATCTCTGCCGTCCATAATCACGGAGTTTTTCTCTGCGAGTTCTCTCTGCATTTTAAAGAGAAACTCTCTCACCGCAGGAAGCGCCGAAACCGCAGAGGCGTACATCGACATTTTGGGAGTTCTTATCTCATCTGAAACATTCTTTCCGCAAAGGTACATACTCTGCTTTCCGTCGCCGTCCCATTTAATCTCAATATTGATTTCGGGAAAATGCTTTTTGAGCGTTTCTTCGTCGTGCGGATCTATTCCGTTATTTTCGGCGTAAAGTCCCACCGTTCTGTAGATTGCGCCGGTATCGACATATATGTAACCGAGCGTTTGAGCAAGCTTCCTTGCAAGTGTGCTTTTTCCGGCTCCCGAGGGTCCGTCAATTGCGATTTTTACGGTTTTGTAAGTGTTTCTCAACTGCTGTCACCTCATTAAGGTTCGTTATTTTTCGCCGCATTTGCTCCGGCAAGATACCCAGTCGAAAAGGCGATTTGAAGGTTAAAGCCTCCGGTGTAGCCGTCAACATCTATCACCTCGCCGGCAAAGTAAAGCCCCGGTACGAGCTTCGACTCCATAGAGGATGGATTTATCTCCGAAGTTTTCACGCCGCCCGATGTTATTATCGCCTCGTCTATCGGCGCAAAGCCGTCTATCGAAAGGCAGAAATTCTTGAGCGTTTCCACAAGCGTATGACGTACGGCCTTTGAAATGCCGTTCGGCTTTTCTTCGGACGACAGTCCCGACTTTTCTATAACCGCCGGTATCATGCTTCGCGGAAGAAGATCGCCGAGAGCATTGGCAAGATTTTTATTTATGTACTTTCCGAAATCGGAGAGGACTCTCGCATCAAGCGTTTTCTCGTCAAGCGCAGGCTTCAAATCTATCGAAGCAAAGTATGCGCCTTCCTCGGGGCTATCGATATGAGCCGACGCGGAAAGCACGAGAGGTCCGGACATTCCGAAATGCGTAAACAGCATCTCCCCCTGTTCGGAGTAAATCTTTTTATTCTTCTCGCCGCTTTTTTTATAAACGGTAAGCTTTACATTCTTAAGCGACAGTCCCTGCAATCCGAGAGAACGTATGCAGTCATCGTTCGAGACAAGCGGAACAAGCGACGGTTTCGGCGTCACAACCGTATGACCGAAGTTCTCGGCAAAGCGGTAGCCGTCTCCCGTCGAACCTGTTATAGGATATGAAAGTCCGCCGGTACAAACAACAACTTTATCCGCAGTAAATGTTTCACCTTCGGCTGTCGTCAGAGTAAAAGCGGAATCTGTTTTTGCAATGCCTTTTATCTCACTGTTGTAAACGCCGCAGCCGGAGTCTCTGAGTCTTCTTTTCAGTGCGGTGAGGATATCGAGAGCTTTATCGCTTTCGGGGAAAACACGGTTTCCACGCTCGACCTTTAGCGCAACTCCGCAGTCTTCAAAGAACTCCATAACCTTTGACGGCGGAAATGCGCCGAAAGCGGAATAAAGGAATTTTGCGTTTCGCGGCACGTTCTTCATGAATTCCTCAGAGGTGCAGTCGTTTGTAAGGTTACACCTGCCCTTGCCTGTTATCAGGAGCTTTTTGCCGAGGTATGCGTTATCGTAAAAATTCTCGGAGGAAAGTTTTTTCTGCGACTTATTCTTTTCAAACAGAGCGCAGTCCGCACCATTTTCGGCGCAGGTACACGCGCACATAAGTCCTGCCGCGCCGCCGCCAATGACAGCGACGTCAAAATGCTCACCCTTTGGGCTTTTCATACACTTCGTACTCCTCCCAAATATCCTCGAGATCCTTGAATGTTGCCGCAAGCGAATCCTTCTTCTTGCGTCCTATCGCCACAATCAGGGCGTTTATTACGCTGAGCGGCGCTATCAGGGAGTCAACGAACGACGCCATATCGCTTTTTGCGAAAAGAGAAAAATCGGAACACTGAACGAGCGGCGAATTTTCGCAGTCGGTAATCGAAATAACCTTTGCTCCCCTGTTTTTCGCAAACTCGAGAGCAGTTTTTGTTCTGTGCGAATATCGCGGAAAGCTTATTCCGATCATAACGTCGTCTGCGGATATGCGGATTATCTCCTGGAACATTTCGTCACTGCTTGCCGCCTTTACGTGCGTGACATTCGGCATTACAAGATTAAGGTAATACGTCATAAACCATGAAAGCATTGACGATGCGCGGCATCCGGTGACATAAATTCTCCTTGCCGAACAAATAGCATCAACCGTCTTCGCAAAGACTTCTCTGTCTATCGCCTCCGCGGAGGAACGCAGATTTTCAATGTCCGCAAGCATGACCTTCGAGACAATGTCCGACTCTCCGATTATGTCCTCAGACACCGCTATGCGCTGCATTGAAGTAAGCTTGCTTCTGATACAGCTCTGAAGCGAATGCCGAAACTCGGGATATCCCTTAAATCCGAGTTCGTTGGCAAATCTCACGACCGTCGATTCCGACACGCCGACAATTTCGCCGAGCTTTGTTGCCGTCATATAAGATGCCGTTTCGCAATGCTCGATTATGTAATTTCCTACTGCGCGGTGTCCCTTTGAAAGCTTTGGCAGTGCGCTTTTTATTCGTTCTATAAGATCAGTTGCCATTCCGTATAAAACCACCGAAGCACGCCTCCGTAAAACATTCTCATTGCGAAAGCGCAGCTTCTTTCTCCGTTATCGAATTTTGCAGAAAATATGACTTATATATTATGCCATAAAATCGCCCGTTTGTCAAGGTCATTCGGAGATTTTTTTACATTTCGCTGTAGTGTTACAATAGAAGTGAGACCGAAAGCAAGAAAAAGATAGAAAAAGTGATCGAGTTCTGTTAAAATAGAAT
>CAKSUT010000028.1 GCA_934502885.1 uncultured Eubacteriales bacterium
TGCATTATGCATTATGAATTATGAATTATGAATTCTGCCTTTCTTTTCCGTCAACGGCACAACCTCAACTCCGCACCCTGCAATCAATGAAGAAAAGCGACTTTAGGAGCTTTTCAACGTCAATTCTCCATTCTCCACTCTCAATTCTCAATTGCCGAAAAACGCGTCGGCGTTTTTCTACCGCTTCTCTTCACTTTTCTCTCTTCTCTTTTCACTCGAAAGCGAAGCTTTCGCCTCTCACTCCGACCCTTTCATGGCGAGGGATCTGCCGCCGTCGCAGACGCAGACCTGCCCGGTGATGAAGCGCGCCTTGTCAGAGACGAGGAACGCGACGAGGTCGGCGATATCCGCGGCGGTACACTTTTCGCCGAGAAAGTTTGTTTTGAACGCACGGTCAGGGTCGTTTTCTTCGGGACGCATAACGACGCCGGGAGCGACGGAGTTCACAGTGATTTTGTACTCTCCGAGTTCCTTGGCAAGCGACTTTGTGAGTGCTATGACTCCGCCTTTCGCGGCGGCGTACTCGGTGCAGTTTGTGAGTCCCTGCGTTCCGACTATTGACGAGAAGTTGATTATTCTGCCGCCTCTGCCGCCCTTTATCATCTCTTTTGCCGCTGCGCGGGAAACGTACATTGCGCCGTAGAGGTTGACTTTCAGCACGGTATCGATTACATGGTCGGTCTGCTCGATGAGGGGAACGTAGTTTCCGCCGGCTATTCTCGCGCTTCCGCCTGCGACGTGAATTGAAATGTCGAGTCCGCCGAAGCGTTTTACGACCTCCGAGACTGTTTTGTCAACGCTTGCGGAGTCCGCGACGTCGATAATGTATCCTTCCGCGTCGCCGCCCGCGGCCTTTATTGCGGACACTGTTTTCTCGACCGCCTCGCGGTTTATGTCGCATACCGCGACCGCGATACCCTCTTTCGCAAGTGTTTTCGCCGTCTCGCCGCCTATGTAGCCGCCGGCGCCCGTGATTATCGCTGTCTTTTTCATAATATTTACTTCCTTTCTGTGTGTGGATTACGGGGGATTACGGGGATGTTCTTTTCTGAAGAAAAGAACCAAAAGACTTTAAGGAGCAAAGCTGGCGCTTTGCAGGGGTGTAATGGAGGCGGCGAAGCCGCCGAGGCTCCCCTGTGTAAGGGGAGCTGTCAGCGAAGCTGACTGAGGGACTGTCAATTTAGCACTATAATCCGAGATAATACCGAAGTCGGCGTCCATAAACGCAAGCCGCCGACTTAGATGAGGCAGGACTCATCTAATCCGAGGTCGGAGCGTTTAAGCTCGGCAACGCCTCGCTCAAAGGGAACATTGGCATCAGACTCTGTTGGGACTAAATTTTCTGCGCTCGTCCGTTCGTAAAATTTATTGCGTGCTCAGCACACTTCGCACACGATGAAATTTTACGAAGATGAGGTTTTTGGGCGGTGCGTGATTGGGATACGCACTCTCTCCATGGCATTTTGTAGGGACACACAGGATGCGAAGCATCTGTGTAGATTGCTCGTTCCGCAAGAACCGCACGCACGGTTATGTATATCGCACCGTAGAAAAGCGGCAAAAGATAAGCACCATTCAAACATTGAAGAAAAGCGAAGCTTTTCAACGTCAATTATGCATTATGCATTATGAATTATGAATTATGAATTCTGCCTTTCTTTCCCGTCATCGCACAGCCTCAACTCCGCACCGTACAATTAATGAAGAAAAACGCTCAGCGTTTTTCCACATCAATTCTCCATTTTCCATTCTCAATTTTCAATTTTGAAAAGCGCAAGCTTTCAACAGCACTCTCTGCACCGCAAGCTCATGCTCATAGGAGTAGGGATTCGGCTTTTCGCCGACGACGGAGAGGTAAAAATCACGGAGCATATCGTCATAACGGGTGTTCTGCGGAACGTCGGCGACATCGATATCGGTGTGAATATCCTCGTAGGCGTTGACGGTGGGGTCAAGGGACGCGGTCATGCAGACGTCGCACTCAATAGGCTTTATCTCGACTGTGCCGAGACTTCCGAACACGGCGAAGCGACGCATTCCCCAGCCGTTGACCTCGACCGAGAGGTTTGTGACGACGGCGGTCGCATGGGGGTAATCGAGGACAGCGACGCAGTTGTCGTCAGACTCGACGCCGTGAAAGCCTGTATGCTTGATGAAAGGGACGACGTTCCGCGGCTCTCCGAGGATGGTGACGACAAGGTCTATAAGGTGCGAGCCGAATATGTACATTGAGCCGCCCTGATACTTTGAAAGCCACCGGCGGTAGCCGTCGGGGTGGTAGGTGCTCATTTCGGCGTCTATCTTGTATATTTCGCCGAGCTTGCCGGATTGTATCATGTCCATGCATTTTTTGACGGCGTGGTTATATCTGTACATATAGCCGAGCTGGACGGTAAGGTTCTTTCTCTTTGCCGTTTCAAGAAGCTGTGCATACTCTTCGAGAGTGCCGCTTGCGGGTTTGTCGATGTGGACGTGAACACCCTTGTCAATGCACCTTTTTGCGGTTTCGGTGAGGTACGGCACGTCTGTTTCGACAAGGACGGCGTCGCACCTTTCGAGCAGCACCTCTTCGCTCATGCGCTCAAGGTCGCTGTAGCAGTCGAGACCGCCTCTCTTTTTTATCCACTCTTCGTTCGGCTCTGCGTAGCCGACTATCTCGAAAAGCTCCGGAAACTTCCGCGCCGCGCGCATCTTTCCCTCGCCGTGGTTGTGACCGATTCCTATCTGCCCGAGCCTTATTTTCTTCATGTGTGTCATTCCTTTCTGTGTGTTACGGGGGTGCGGAGTTACGGGAGTGTTCTTTCTTGAAAGAAAGAACCAAAGAACTTTAGAGCGCAAAGCTCACGCTTTGCAGGGGTGTAATGGAGGCGGCGAAGCCGCCGAGGCTCCCCTTGTGTAACCGGTTGCAAAGCAACCTCTGGAGCTGTCAGCGAAGCTGACTGAGGGACTGTCAATTTAGCACTATAATCCGAGATAATACCGAAGTCGGCGTCCATAAACGCAAGCCGCCGACTTAGATGAGGCAGGACTCATCTTATCCGAGGTCGGAGCGTTTAAGCTCGGCAACGCCTCGCTCAAAGGTGGGTCTGGCATCAGGTTTTGTGGGGACTGTATCCGAACTTCTCCCGTTCGCAAAATTTATTGCGTGCTTCGCACACGATAAAATTTTACGAAGATAGGATTTTGGGTGGTGCGTGATTTGAAATGCGTACTCGCTCTTTGGTGTACCGTAGGGACGGGGCTTGCTCCGTCCGCAACATACGACAATTGCTGACCTCGGATAATTCGCATTTGCTGTAATTTTTTGCCGTATTTCTACAATACGAAAACGATAATCGCACCTTGGGTTCTTTCGGAACGAGCAATCTACACAGATGCTTCGCATCCTGTGTGTCCCTACAAAATACCAACAAGGTTCGGAATAATCATACACACACACATTCCGACACCCTCTGTGAAAATCCGTCTTACCGTTGCCGCACGATATTTAGATTCGCACCATATAATCGTTGAAGAAAAGCGAAGCTTTTCCACGGCTTCTCTTCACTTTTCACTCTTCTCTCTTCACTTGAAAAGCGCGCAGCTTTTCATCTCCTTCGCCGCTCTCAGGTCAATCTGTTCGGGAGTAGAACCCTCGCCGAAGCGTTCGACGCAGAACGCAATTTTTCCGCCGAAGAGCGGACAGAGAATGCGTGTCGGCACTCCGAAGCTGCCGTTCATGTGGTACGCCACGGGCGTTTTTACCTCGCGGCAGAGCTTTTGCATTGCCGCTATCGCCGCCGGCACATCGTCCTCGCTCTCGGCTTTCGTCACTATCTTGATTATGTCGGGATTCCTTTTTTCAAGGAAAAGAGCAAGCTCGACCACCTCGTCGCACGTCATATGAACTCCCGGGTGGCACGAAAGAAGCACCTCGCCGCCCTCGGCACGAACCCTTTCCATGAACTCAAGCTGGCGGTCGATAACCGCGCTGTCGGTCACGACCTCTTTGGGTTTGCACTTCGTGAACGAATATTTGTCCTCACCGAAAAAGGCGTCCTTAGAGGGAGCGTGAAAGGTGTACCCCTGCATATCGACGCCCGACGCACCGGCACGCACGGCGGCAAGCAGAAGCTCGGTTCTCTCGTTTTCGTCGAAGCCTGCGCCCGACCAATCGAGTTTTGCATTGTAGTTGAGCGCAAGCACCGGGACATTCGACGCCGCAATAATACGTTCGAGAGTCTCGCGGCTGTACTCGTCAAGCGTTGAAAGGTGAAGGTCAATCATGTCCGCACCGGCGTACACGCTGTTTTTCACGGCGGCGACGGCAAGAGCGGCGCTTTTCTCTCGGACGACTCCGGCAAGTGCCGGGACGGCGAGCGAGCGTATGCTTTTTCTCACGGCAATATCCTCCGGAAAATCTTTTGTTTACGGTGCGATTATACCGCTCAGAGGGGAAAAAGTAAATGTCACGCACGCTTTAATTTGTCGATTTTGATACTTTTTCGGCTTGCCGCACGAAACAATAGTGCGGAAAACCGCAATTTTTAAGGTTTTGCCTTGCGTTTTACTTGCCTTTTTCGGCGTGCTTTTACAAAATATACATTGAATTCGGCTTCAAAGCGTGGTATTATATAATGTATGTAAATAATGGCGGTATCGCCTAAAGATACAACGGGCAACCGAAAGAAAGGCATGGTAAAGTTATGAAGAACTCGGAAAAGACAATGGACAAAATCGTTGCCTTCTGCAAAGGCAGAGGCTTTGTTTACGCCGGAAGCGAAATTTACGGCGGACTTGCCAACAGCTGGGACTACGGCCCTCTCGGCGTTGAGTTCAAGAACAACGTCAAGAAAGCATGGTGGAAGAAGTTCGTGCAGGAGTCGCCCTACAATGTGGGACTCGACAGCGCGATAATCATGAACCCCGAAACGTGGGTAGCATCGGGACATCTCGGCGGCTTCTCCGATCCGCTTATGGACTGCAAGCAGTGCAAGACCCGTCACAGAGCCGACAAGCTCATTGAGGAATATGTTGCGGAAAACGGACTCAACGACAATCCTGCCGGAATGACCGACGCCGAGATGGCGGCTTACATCAAGGAACACGGCATTGCCTGCCCCGACTGCGGAAGCCATGATTTCACGGACATCAGAAAGTTCAACCTCATGTTCAAGACCTTCCAGGGTGTAACAGAGGACTCCGCAAACACGCTCTACCTCCGTCCCGAGACGGCGCAGGGCATATTCGTAAACTTCAAGAACATTCAGAGAACCTCCAGAAAGAAGATTCCGTTCGGCGTATGCCAGATAGGCAAGTCGTTCAGAAACGAAATAACGCCCGGCAACTTCACATTCAGAACGAGAGAGTTTGAGCAGATGGAGCTTGAGTTCTTCTGCGAGCCCGGTACAGACCTTGAGTGGTTCGAGTATTGGAGAGGCTTCTGCAAAAAGTGGCTTCTCGACCTCGGCATGACCGAAGAGCATTTGAGACTCCGCGACCATGATCCCGAGGAGCTTTGCTTCTACTCCAAGGCGACGACCGACTTTGAGTTCCTGTTCCCGTTCGGATGGGGCGAGCTTTGGGGCGTTGCCGACAGAACCGACTACGACCTCACTCAGCACACAAAGCATTCCGGCGAAGCTCTCGAGTATTTCGACCAGGAGAACGGCAAGAAGTACATTCCTTACGTTGTCGAGCCTTCTCTCGGAGCAGACAGAGTTGCGCTTGCGTTCCTCATTGACGCATACGACGAAGAGACTCTCGAGGGCGGCGACGTCAGAACAGTGCTTCACCTCCACCCCGCTCTTGCGCCCTTCAAGGCAGCAGTGCTTCCTCTTTCCAAGAAGCTTTCCGAGGGTGCCGGCAAGATATACGACGACCTCAGAAAGTACTTCAACGTTGACTACGACGACGCCGGCTCTATCGGCAAGAGATACCGCCGTGAAGACGAGATAGGTACTCCCATCTGCATTACCTACGATTTCGACTCCGAGACCGACGGCTGCGTAACCGTTCGTGACAGAGACACAATGGCGCAGGAGAGAATCAAGATTGACGACCTCCGTGCTTATATCGAAAAGAAAACAGAGTTCTGATAACACGTTCCCCCGGCGCGGCTTGCGCAAGCCGCGCCGGGGGATTTTTTGGGGGTGGTGTCCTTTTCTTGAAAGAACCAAAGAACGTGAGGATATGTACTTTTCTTGAAAGAAAAGTACCAAAAGAACTTTATCGATTTCAAAGCTATCGCTTTGAAATGAAAAGTCTTTTATTTAATTTTGGGATAGTACCGCGTTCGGGCGCCATAAATTCAAGCGCCCGAACGAGATAAGGCAAGACTCATCTAATCCGAGGTCGGCGCGTTTAAGCGCGGCAACGCCTCGCTCAAAGGGAAGTTTTGCATCAAACTCTGTGGGGAATATATCCGAACTTCTCCCGTTCGCAAAATTTATTGCGTGCTTCGCACACGATAAAATTTTACGAAGATAAGGTTTTTGGATGGTGCGTGATTTGGGATTCGTACTATCTCATTGGCGTATTGGAGTGAGCCGGCGAAGCCGCTCACTCCAATACACCCATCCCTGCAAAGCGTAAGCTTTGCTTTTGAAGTTCTTTTACTTCTTTTCTTTCAAGAAAAGAAGGCGTCGCAGACCCATCGTAATCCCCTCACGCAGCGAGTTTGGGTGAATTACCGAGCATATTTTCGATATAGACGCCGTAACCTTTTTCCGGGTCGTTAATCATGACGTGAGTCACGGCGCCCACGAGCTTGCCGTCCTGGATTATGGGACTGCCGCTCATACCCTGCACAATGCCGCCGGTAAGCGACGTAAGCTCCGGGTCGGTTATGCGGAAAACAAAGCTCTTGTTGGTCGTATCGCTCTTGTAAAGCTTCGTTATCTCAATTTCGTAACGACCGACTCCGCCGTCCGTCACCGTCGAAAGTATCTCCGCCTTGCCGGTCTTTATTTCGTCCGACAGCGCTATCGGCAGAGCCTCCGACACGTCAATCCCCTCCGGCGCTTCGTCGAGAAGTCCGTATACTCCGAGCTCCGTGTTGCCGATGAGGCTTCCTCTGCGAAGCGTGCCGAACGTACCCTTAAGCTCTCCCGGATGCCCCTTTTCTCCCTTGATAATGTCCGTAAGCTCAATGTCAACCACCGTTCCGCGAAGAAGCGGCATCAGTTTTCCCGTGTCAATGTCGCAGATTCCGTGTCCGAGTCCGGCGAAAACTCCGCTCTCCGGGTCGTAGTACGTCACTGTCCCTATGCCTGCTGTGCTGTCGCGTATCCACAACCCCGACTTGTACTTTCTGTCGGTCAGCGACAGCACCGGCAAAAGCGACGTCTCGTGACGCTTGCCGTCTCTCTCGAAGACTATCGACATCACCCTTCCGCCGCCGGCTTCGGTTATCTGCGCGATTTCCTCGACCGTGTTCACGTCGATTCCGTTTATTCTTTCTATTACGTCCGACGGCGCAAGTCCTGCCTTGAGTGCCGGGCTTATCTTTCCGTCCGCAGTCTCAATCTCGCTTGTCCCCACGACAACTACACCCTTGGTGAAGAATTTTATGCCGAATATCGTTCCGCACGGCACGAGCTTTACGTCGCCGACGGCGCGTGCGCCCACATTTTTGAGCGTTATCGGTCCGAGCTTCGCCTCGGCGTCGCAGTCGGTGACAAGCGCATTTACTCCGTGTTCCGTCGAATCCGCGGCGGCTGTGCCGTCGTCACCGAGAATGCTGTCCGCGGATAACCTTATGTTATCGGGCGAGACGCTTTCGCCGTCGGTTATGAACGCTATGCTGTCCGGAACGGCAATGTCCGCAGCGCCCATTACCGCAAGCACCGACATTATAACAGCCGTCACGGCAAAGAACAGATAGTGTCCCGTGCCGCACGTCCGTGCGCCGGCGCGCAGTTTTTTTCTTTGTTTTTGCAGCATTTTTTCTGACCTTCCTTTTCGTTTTTCCGTCCGTGTTTAATATGTCACCGACAGCGCGATTTAATCGGATCGCAGCTTTGGAATTTCTGCGGTATTTTCCTTTTCGTCCGACCGTCGGAACGCGCAAAGCGCCGTGCGGCGCAGTCCTGCGGTGTGCGGAGTCGGCAAAGCCGCGTCAATGTAAATTTTTTGTTTTACGCCGCAAAACTATTATTTGCAGATAGATTTCATCTATTCAGCGCGAAAGATTATTGATATTGCATATTTTTCCGCAAAAACACGTTATTTTCGGCATTTACAAAAGGAGAAAAACGTGGTAAAATTATGGTAGTTTAAAAATTAAACCGAAAGGAAGATAATAAAAATGAAAACATTGCCTTTTGAAATTGACCTTAAAGGAAAGACCGCGGTCGTAACAGGCGGCGGCGGAGTGCTCTGCGCAGGCTTTTCCAAGACAATAGCTGCCTGCGGCGCAAAGGTGGCGGTACTCGACCTCAGAGAGGATGCGGCGCAGAAGGTTGTTGACGAGATAACCGCCGACGGCGGCACGGCGATTGCGATAGGCGCAAACGTACTCGACAGAGAGAGCATGGAGAATGCAAAGAAGATAGTTGACGAAAAATTCGGCGGCTGCGACATACTTCTCAACGGTGCCGGCGGCAACAACCCCAAGGGAACGACGACGAAGGAGTATCTGTTCCCTGAGGATCTCGCCGAGGACAACAAGGACATTGTGACCTTCTTCGACCTCGACCCCAAGGGTATTGAGTTTGTGTTCAATCTCAACTTCCTCGGAACGCTCATTCCGACGCAGGTATTCGCGCGCGGCATGGCGAAGAAAGAGGCTCCGGTCATCATAAACATATCGTCGATGAACGCGTTCAGACCGCTGACGAAGATTCCGGCGTACTCCGGCGCAAAAGCGGCGGTATCGAACTTTACGCAGTGGCTTGCGGTACACTTTGCGCCCGTGGGCATAAGAGTAAACGCCATAGCTCCCGGATTTTTCGTAACGGCGCAGAACAAAGCGCTTCTCTTCAACGACGACGGCACGCCCACTCCGAGAACGCACAAGATTCTCTCCCACACGCCGATGAACCGTTTCGGCACGCCCGAGGATCTCGACGGTACTCTCCTCTGGCTTCTCTCCGATAAGGCGTCCGGTTTCGTTAACGGCGTCGTTGTCCCCGTCGACGGCGGCTTCGCCGCTTACTCAGGCGTCTGATTTACGGGGGGACGAGGGTGTGTTACTTTCTTGAAAGAAAGTAACCAAAGAACTTTCGCCTATTTCAAGGCTATCGCCTTGAAATGAAAAGTTTTTTGTATAACTTTGAGGTTATACCGCACGACGGCCTCATAGGCGACACCGCCGTCGTGAAATGAGGAAGACTCATCTTATCCGAGATAGTACGGCGACCCGACGCCATATACGCAAGCGCCGGGTCGTGATTTTTTGCATCAGACTTTGTGGGGAATGTAATTCGGGGAAACACCGTTCGCAATGAAACGCCTCGCAAAGCTCGACAATTTCATTTTTGCGAAGATGAGGCTCTTTGAGAGTGCAAAGCTTGAGGTTAGCATTCTCTCCATGATGTATCGGAGGCGGCAAAGCCGCCAGAGAAATTGCGAAGCAATTTACTCTCGAGTTGACCGTGTCAACTCCGGAGGCATCCCCTGTGTAACCGGTTGCAGAGCAACCTATGGAGCTGTCACGACGAAGTCGTCGGACTGAGGGACTGTCGGACAAGTATTCTCCCCCTTGGTATACTGTAGGGCGTGGGTTATCTCCCGCCGCAAGAACCGCACGCACGGTTATCGTTTTCGTACTGTAGAAAT
>CAKSUT010000029.1 GCA_934502885.1 uncultured Eubacteriales bacterium
GGAGTTGGCAGAGCCAACTCGAGAGTAAATTGCTTCGCAATTTCTCTGGCGGCTTCGCCGACTCACTCCAATACACCCATAATCTCCGCAAAAATCCGTCTTCCCGTCGTCGCACAGCCTATAAATCAGCACCATTCAAATATTGAAGAAAAACGCTTAGCGTTTTTCGACCACAACGTCGCGAAGCGACACTTCACGACTTTGCGAAGCAAAGTACTTCACGCAAGCTCTGCTTGCGCTTCTCTCGACCGAAGGTCGAACTTCACGTTGAAAAGCCTTGCTTTTCAACCCCAATTCTCCACTCTCAATTCTCAATTTTTGAAAAGCTTTGCTTTTCCACCTTTTCTCTTCACTTTTCACTCTTCACTCTTCACTTGAAAAGCAAAGCTTTTCTCTACGGGGGTTCATATGTCAATTTCAGTCATCATTATTCGCATTTTGCTTATCTTTTTCGGTGCGGCGGCATTTGCGAACGGAGTGTTCCTCTGCGTGTACTCAAACCTTAATCTCGGAGTCTTTCTCACAATTGCGCTCGGCGTGTTCCTCGCGGCGTGCGGCGTGTTCCTTAAGAAAATAGCGGCCGCGATAATCGGCGGCGGTGCTGCGAGAGCGGTGTGCGTTGCGGTGGCGGCGGTTGCCGTGGCGGAGCTTGCGCTGACGGGATTTATATTTGCGTTCGGTCACGCCGACTCCGTCGATTACAAAGAGGACGCCGTTATCGTTCTCGGCGCAGGTCTTCGAGGCGACAGGGTGTCGAGACTTCTGAAGATGCGTCTTGACAAAGCGGTCGAATACAGCCGCAAAAACCCCGGCGCACTTATTGCCGTGACCGGAGGACAGGGAGCGCAGGAGGACGTCACCGAGGGTTACGCCATGGCGGAATACCTTATCTCACAGGGAGTGCCGGAGGAGCGGATTGTTCGCGAGGAGCGTGCGACCTCGACCTATGAGAACATGGTTTTCACGAAAGAGCTTCTTGATAAGCGTCTCGGCGAAGATTACCGCACGGTTGTTGTGACAAGCGACTTCCACGTTTACCGCTCGACTCTCTGCGCAAAGGCGGCTGGACTCGGTCGTGTGTCGCACATCGGCGCGCCAATCTCGGTTTCAACCGTGCTTCCGTGCTGTCTTCGCGAGAGCCTTGCCGTACTCAAAACGTGGGTTTACGGAAAGTAACAGTATATCGAAAGAAGCCGTCCCTTTTGAGGGGCGGCTTTCTTGCGTAAGACGCGCAAAACTCATAAAAAGCGGACACGGAAAGACGTATGCAGTGTCTCTCCGTGTCCGTCGTGAGGGAAATAAAATGAAAAAATATATGGAGGTGTTTGCTTAAAAGAAAGGATTCGGTGCGCGGAACGTATTACGCAAAGAAGTATATCTCGTCCCACGCCTCGCGTGTGAATGTGCCGTCGGCTATCATCTTCTCGAAAAGCTTTGTGCCTTTTTCGCCGTTCATGCGCGTGAGGAGTGCGTTGTACGACATATCAATCATTTCGGAGCGGAGGAACTTTTCGATATCAACCTCGGTGTGAGTTATGCCGAGAGCCGCACCGAGTTCGAGAAGCTCCTCTCGGGATTTGCCGCTGTCGTCGTAACCGAGCGCACGGAGAAGAAATGTGAGGTACATCGTGCGTGTCGTCTCCCTGTCGGAACCGAAAAGCGTTTCGGAAACACCCTTCGTGAGTCCCTTTTCGTAGGCGTAGGAAACATATCCGTCAGCCCACGAGGGTACGTCCGTAAACGGATGAGTCTTGCCGAGAGCCGCCGCATCTTTTTCTCCGCCGAGAATGCGCACAAGCATCGTTACCGCCTCGGCACGTGTGGGAACACGACCTGTTCCGAAGTCGATTTTGCCGCTTTCGTCTTTTCCCACTCCCTTCATGAGTCCGAGCTTTGAAAGTGCGTATGCGGTCTTTTCTATGCCGAAGTACTTAACGCCGTCAGCCTCGATGAAGTTTTCTTCGGTCGGAATTACCTCGAGATTTACGAACTTCAAGCCGTTCTCCGACGCATACTTTTCTGCGGCGCTGTCCTTCTTTCCGATTATCGCAAGGTATTTGTTTCCGTCAAACGCCATTTTGCCTATCTTTTCGGCGCTTCCGAGATTTACCGCATCAAGCTCCGTACAGCCCTGGAACGCCGCACTTGCGATAATCTTCACGTTGTCGAGGTTTATGTGGCGAAGCTTCGGTGCGCCCGAGAAAACAAGGCTCGCTATGCGCTCGACGCTCTGCGGAAGCTCGACCTCTTCGAGGTTGTCCATGCCTGAGAAAACGCCGCCGAGAACCTGAATGCCGTCGCCTGCGACAAGCTTCTTTATGCCGTGAAGATCGACAGGCTCTCCGAAGCTTACATCGCCGTCAATGTCCTTGAAGTTCTGTATTCCGTAAACGGTTTTGCCGTCGATTTTGCCGGGGAACGTTACGGTTTCGGGTGCTTTATCTCCGGTAAAGGTGAAGCCGGTTATGTAGAGCTTGTCTTCCTCGATGCGTGTAATGAACGAAACTCTCTTAAGCTCTTCGGATACGCCTGCGGTGTCCTTTGCGGCGTCGCCCTCGGCGGCAAGAACTGCGGCGTTTGCCGAGCCTGCGAGAACCAGAGCGCAGAGTAAGAGAGAGGTAATTCGGTTTCTTACTTTCATTTTCGTGTCTCCTTTTTGAAATTTGATTTATATTCAAAACGGCGTGCGCCGCTTCGTTTTCGGGTTTAAGATGAGGTTGTGAGGTAACGGTAAAAACAAATCGGGAGAAATACTCCACATATATTTGACTTGATTTGAAATTAAAATGTCCCTTGATTTTATTAACCTTTGGTATAATTTTTATTTTTCGTCGGATTGTACAAATGTGAGGGGAGCAATTTGTGAGCAATGGCGAAAAATCGTCTTACACCGCAATAAAAAGCCGAGAGTAAATCGGAGATTCAGTAATCTATCTCCATGAGGTCGCTTATTCTTGTCCATGATGCCTTAAGATAGCCGAAGCTGAAATCGTCGCCGTCGGACTCCGCACCCGTCATGTAATAAGCCGTGCTCTTTCTGTCGAGATTTTTAACAAGAACATTTATGTATCTTGCGCGGCTGTTGTAGGGGTGAAGTGTGAGGCTGTAGTCCTTGTAGAGAACGGTGCTTGCCGTTTTCTTGTTAAAGCTGTAGAAGTGAAGCGTTCCTTCGCTGTCGCCCATGTATGCCGATACGTAAAGATAGCCGTTTGTGTCTGCATGAACCCACATATCCATTGCAAAGAAGTCGCTGTTGAGTCTGTCATCGCCGATTACATACTGCTCTTCGGCAAGGTCGAAAAGGTTTGTGTTGTCATCGGGTGCGTCAATAGAAGGGATCATAGCCATGGTGCTGATATCCGAAACATTTATTTCACGTGTCTTTACGGTCACGTCCGCAATTTCCGTCATGTCGCCGTTTTCATCAATAAAGAAGAACTCGGGAATATCGTTCATGTTGCCGCTCTCGGCTTTTTCGTTTGCGGCGAATGCATTGCCGGAGGTCATTGCCGTGACTGCGAGGATAACTGTGAAAATAGCTGTAAATATCTTTTTCATGTTGTTTGTCCTTTCTTTTTTTAAATTATCTAATTCTGTACATCAATAAGTTTTGTTTACAACTTTGGAACCCATTTCGCAAGTATCACCATTGTAAACATACGCGGTTATAACGAGCTTGTATGACATATTTTCTTCGGCATAGAAATCATCTTCTTTATAAAGGGTATTTCCGTTTGTCGAGTAATGCCAATACTCCATTTCATACCAAGTGTTGCCTTTTTTGTAAAAGAGAGTAACGTCTGCTGTGATTTTGTCAACTACGGAAGCTCCGCTTATTTCGGTTGTAGCTGTTCCCGTATCTCCGCTGAAATAGATATAGCCGTTCAATCTATTGATTATTGTAAAAATCGGTTGAGCGACATCATTGTCAATATTGATAACACCATCGCCTTCGATTAACTCAAAGTCTTCATTGGCAAATGCTGTCATGGTGAAAGAAGAAATTGCTGCAAAAACAGCGAGTACAACGGAAAGAATTTTTTTGTTCATTGATTTTTACCTCTTTTCTTGTTAGTTATCTTTTTTTGATGAGAGATATTTATTAACTGCCCAAGGGTATCACCTCCATACAAATTGCTCCCTTACCCTATATAACCGTTTTTCGAGGCAAAAAGTCAGCGATTTTTCAAAAAAATTTTTGTAAAAAATAAAGTTTGGAGACTTGCACAATTTTTATGGGCGGATTTTTTTAAAAAACCCGATTTTTTTGTGCAATATGCTAACTGACACTTTTGGCAATTTTAAGCATCAAGTCTTTATCGACTATATTATAATCTTCCGAAATAATCATGTAAACATACTCGCCGTCGCTCCAGTTTAGAATATATCGCCGATAATCATTACGTGTTAAAAGAATGCCGTCATAATTACCTACCGCTATTTTACTTATTTCTGTTTTTTCACTGTCAAAACGTGCACCGTCCTCGGTTATTATAGTTTGAGAATATAAAAGAACCTGACGTCCGTTAACTTTGTAAACGATAGAGTATACAGGCGCATAGGGAGAGTGTCCCTTTGTAGTAACCTCCCTCGTCCACTCTGCCGGAATATCTCTCGGCTCTTTTTTCACCTCGATAAATTCGGGCGGATTCTTGAGGCGTGACTCAAAGCCGAGGTCGAGGAAGACGTCGAAAAGCTCAACCGAGGCATTCCAGAACCTGCCGGCAAAGCGCAGAAAGCCTTCACGCATGGCGCCGACGTTAAACGTCATTGCAAATGTGAGCACACATATGACTGCGGCAACGGCGATTCGTCTGAGCGGAATGAACGAAAAACCGTATTCTCGGCGGTTGTATTCATCTCTGAGGAGGCGCTTTATCCGTCGGTTGAGCGAACGGGGACGTTTTGCCGCACGCTTTGAATATGCTTCGTATTCTTCGGAATTCAACTGCGCCGTGACATTCGCCATAGCTTCCGTAAGGGTGACGTTTTCGGCGCCTTTTTCGTTGTCAATACCGACAGCCATGTATATCATACTCCTTTTCGAGAATTTCTTTGAGCCGTGAACGCGCCTTGTAAAGACGGGTGCGCACTGCTCCGGTGTTTATTCCGAGGTATTCCCCCGCCTCCGCACAGGAGAGACCGCAGAAATACACAAGGTTCACGGCGTCACGCATTTCGGGCGTGAGCTTTTCCACCGCACCGCGCACCGCTTCACACTCTTCACGGCGTATTATTATTTCCTCCGTGTCGTCTGCTTCGTCGGAAAAGCACGCTTCAAGAGAGCTTTCTCCTTCAACGTCGCAGTCGTCGCAATATGAAGGCTGTACCTCGTGGTGCGAAATGCGCTTGCGGCGGTTGTAGTTGTCTATCGCCTTGTTGCGCACTATGCTCCGTATGCATATCGCCGTCATACTGCATATGACCTCGTCCGAACGCCCTTTGAGCTTCGGCAGGTATTTTATCATTCTGCATAGGGCGTCATTTACGGCGTCCTCCGCATCGTGCTTTTTGCCGAGTACCTCGAGAGCGGCGGTGTACATGAAGTCGCCGTATTTTTCGTAGATACGTTCAATCAGGCGTATGTCCTCTTTAACCGTGTCGGTTCCCGTCCCGACAACAGCCATTACAATGAAAAGATTCATTCGTTACCGTTACCTCTGAACAAACTTTCTCCGCTGCTATATATAACCGTTTTTCGAGGCAAAAAGTCAGCGGTTTTTGCGATAGTTTACAATTTATTTACAAAAGGCGAAGAATACCGCCTCTCCGCCGCTAAAATTTATCGTTTTCTCCTTGAGGAAAAGCGGCGTCAGAGCTTTTCAACTCCAACTCCACTCTGATGAAATCCGAGCTTTCCCTCACCGCACACCCTCAAATTCCGCACCGTACAATTAATGAAGAAAAACGCTCAGCGTTTTTCCACATCAATTCTCCATTTTCCACTTTCAATTCTCAATTAAAAAAGTGCAGACTTTGCTCTTGACAAATCTGCACCGATGTGGTACAATATAAGTGAAAGGGGCGAACCTTAACGGTTATGCCGCTTCAGGGTACTTTTTTAGATAACCCCTATGGGCAAGTGGGGGTTATCTTACTGTTTGCACAGGAAGTGCAAATGAAAAAATGTAGAGCACTATGATAACGGCTATAGCCAGTTTCCATATGCGTTCGTATCTCTTCATTGCAATCACCTCCTCTCTCGACAAACGTCGTAAAGGGGAAGCGACATAACCGCCCAGTATTTAACTGTAGAAAATTCAACCTCTTTCAGCCGGGTATTCACCCGACTTTTTTTATTTTATCACAACAATCGACAAAAAGCAAGGATATTTTGTAAAGGTTACTGTATGGTGCTTGCCGATTGGTGCGGCTCTGCGGTGAGAAAACGATAATTTTACCTTTGATTCATGCGGCGTGAGATAAACCCACTCCCTACGGTACGCCATGGAGAGCGTGCGAACACCAAATTACGCACTGCCCAAGAACCTCATCTTCGTAAAATTTAATCGTGTGCGAAGTGTGCTGAGCACGCAATAAATTTTGCGAACGGACGAGCGCAAAAAGTTTAGTCCCAACAGAGTTTGATACGAAGTAAATCTAAGTCGGTCGCTTGCGTATATGGCGACCGACTTTGGCACTATATTCGATTAGATGAGTCCGCCTCATTTCACGACGGAGTCTTCAACGACGTCGTGCGGCAGTATCTCCAAATTACATCAAAGACTTCCCATTTCAAAACGCAGTTTTGAAATCGATAAAGTTCTTTTGCTTCTTTTCTTTCAAGAAAAGAAGCCGTCGGAGACCCCCCGTAAGCCCTCGCCCGTCACCCGTTGCCGCCGGAGATACCGGTAGGGATAACGACGAGCTTCGGTGGGGAAGGAGGAGAGGAAAGGAGAGAGAGGAATAGCTCGAACGCCGCCGCGCCCAGACTCTCCGACGCCTCGACCGACGCAATGTCCGGTAAAAAAGGCAGAGTGCGCCGTATGTTGTCGAAGCCCATTACCTCCGCGATGCCGCCGAATCCCATGTCATTAAAGCACCGCTTCGCCTCGAATGCGTATATGTCCGAAAACGCAAGTACATATAACCTCGGATTTTCCGCGCCGAAAAGCCTCTCGCGCACCTGCGGTAAAATCCCGGTCAGCGCCGCCGCAACGCCGCCCATGTCGTCCGCGGAGCACTCGAATATGCCGCAGTCCGACACTCCCGCCGCTTTCAGCGCACCGAAAAAGCCTTCGCGCCTCTCCCTCTCGCTCGATATCCGCCCGTCCGCGCCGAGATACAGAAAACACGGCCGCCGACCGCTCCGCGTACCGCACACCTCTTTCGCCATGCCGGCAAGAAAATTCTCCGCCGCAAGCCGTCCGCCCATGCGGTCGTCAGTCACCACGGCACTGCTCACGCCGCCGTCGTGACGCCCCACAAAGCAGTACGGAACGCCGCACCTTTTCAAAAGCTCCGTGTTTTCGCCGCCGTCCCTCTGCGTCGGACAAATGATTATTCCGTCAACACGCCTGCCGACCGCCGTTCTTATCGCCGACTTCTCCTTCTCCGGGTTCTCGTCGGTGTTCAGAATCACGGTGCAGTAGCCGTGCTCCGCCGCCGCCGCGTCTATCTCGCGCACAAGTATCGCAAAATGCGGGTTCGACACGTCGCCGATTATCACCGCAACCGTCTTCGTGACTCCCGTCCGCAGACTGCCTGCCATCGAGTCCCCGATGTAGCCGAGCTTCTCCGCCGCGCGCCGTATCACTGCCTTCGCCGCCGCCGAGATGTCGTCCTTGTCGTTGAGTGCGTGCGAAACCGTGTTCACCGTGTAGCCGGTCGCCCTCGCTATGTCCTTTAGGGTCACACGACCGACTCTCGCCGAACTGCTTGAAAGGTCGTTTTGTAACTTTTTACCTATCTGCACGGCAGCCGCTTTTATGTTTTCCGACCTTGCACTCTCATTTTTCGCCGCGACGTATTCCGCCGCACCGTCCGCATTGTGCGCAATGTCATTTTGTAACACATCGTGCGCATTTGCGTCGTGTGCGACGGTCTTTATTTCTGCCGCTCCGGCGGTCTTTGCAGATGCGGTCTCTGACTTTTCCGTCACGGGGCTTTTTTTGTCGTCGAGACAGGACAAGGGCAGGTAAGCCGCACCATTTTCGGCACGGCTCTTTTTGCCGTTATTTCTCATCGGCATTCTCGGCGTTACTGTCCGCTTTATCGGGCTCGCTCTCGGCATTTTCACCGTCGGCTCTCTTCTTTTTGAATATGGTCGAGAGCTTATCGACGTACCCGGGAGCTTTGTCAACGAGACCGTCGATTGCCGCCAGTGCGTCCGAAACCGCACCGCTTGCAAAGCCGGAGTTCTCGCCTATCGAGAGAAAGCGTACGTCGCCGTCCTCCTTCACCACGAGGAAGCCCACGGGAGTCACGGTGATTCCCGAACCGCCGCCTCCGCCGAAGTTCTTGAGGGTCTGCGCCTTTTCGGTTTTCTTGCCGCCGAAGTCGGAGCCGCCCGACGCTATTCCGACCGATACCTTCGATACCGGCACGACAACCGTGTGTCCGAGTACGTTTATCGGCTCGCCTATGACTGTGTTCGTGTCCGCCATCTTCTTTATGCTTTCGAGTGACGAACGGATGATGTCGCTTATTGGTGTTTCAGGCATGGTTTTTACCTCCGGTTGTTGTTGAAAAGCGGAGCTTTTCAAAAATTGAGAATTGAGAGTGGAGAATGGAGAATTGGGGTTGAAAAGCAAGGCTTTTCAACGTGAAGTTCGACCTTCGGTCGAGAGAAGCGCAAGCAGAGCTTGCGTGAAGTACTTTGCTTCGCAAAGCGTGAAGTGTCGCTTCGCGACGTTGTGGTCGAAAAACGCTAAGCGTTTTTCTTCAATAGTTTTTATGGTGCGGAGTTTGAGGCTGTGCGATGACGGAATAGCAGATTTTATCCGAGGTTATGGGGAAAATGCGTGACTTGATGATTGCACACTCTCTCGGGTGTTGCATGGAGGCGACACCGTCGCCGAGGCTCCCCTGTGTAAGGGGAGCTGTCAGCGAAGCTGACTGAGGGACTGTCGGACAAGCACTCTCTCACAGCACAACTCCCTCAAACGCTTCCTTGACTGCCCTGTCGATATA
>CAKSUT010000030.1 GCA_934502885.1 uncultured Eubacteriales bacterium
ACAGCTCCCCTTACACAGGGGAGCCTCGGCGGCTTCGCCGCCTCCATTACACCCCCTGCAAAGCGCCAGCTTTGCTACTTGAAGTTCTTTGGTTCTTTCTTTCAAGAAAGAACGCCTCGCGGCGAGCGGCTCTCGTAAGCCCTCGTCCCCCCGTCAATAAAAGGTAGCGACCTCATTCTCGGGCTTTTCGGCTTTCTCGAAGTCGGTCATGTTGAGGACAGGACCCTCGCCCTTGTAGATCGAGTTTTTCTCGACCGAAATCGACGCCGTTATCGTGAGCCAGTCGCCGACCTTCGGGACGTACTTTTTCGTCGTGTCGCGGCAGAGAAGCGCGCGCATCGCAATGTCGTTTTCACAGCAAACCATGATTTTTCTGCCGAATACCGTGAGACTCTTGTCCTTCGGATCGACAGCCGCCACGGTTCCCTTGAACCTTACAACCTTGCCGGCGTACTTCTTGTAGTCCTCCGACATATCCCTGTACCAAAACGCATAGTCGCGGTCTGCAATTTCGATGACATCCGCGTCGAAATCAAAGGGGAGCGGATCCTCGGTGTCGTCGTACTCAACGTGTCCGTCCGCATATTCGTATGCTATGTCCGCGCGGCGCGTCACGCTGCGAACCGCCTTGTGTATCTCGTCCTTGTCGGTCTTGTCGGATGCGCGGTTGAGTATTATTATCTCACAGCTCTGAAGCTTATCGACAACGAGGTTTCTCATGTTGCCGTTGTAGAAAATGAAGTTCTCCGCATTCGCGAACATCATCTCCTGATATACCGACCAACCGTCGGGAAGCGCACGATAAAGCACGTCGAGAGTCCACATTCCGTTGTACTCGACAACCGCCCTCTCGATTTTGTACTTCTTTTCAAGCGAGGTAAGAAGCTCTTCGGTGAGCTCCTCCTCGTTTTCCACTATGTGAATAAATACGTTGTGTCCCGAAAACGCCGCCTCATCGTATTCCTCCACACCCTCCTCGCAGACAAGGAGAAGCGTCCGCTCACCGTTGTTGAAACGCTTGTCGCAGAGCGTGTCCTGAATGAAGCGTGTCTTGCCGCTTTCGAGAAATCCCGTGAACAGATATACGGGTACTTCCTTCATATTGATTTACCAGCCTTTCCCGTCTTTTAAATGCCGAAGAGTGCGAATATCGCCGACTTGTCTATCTTGGAGCCGATTACGCAGATTCTGCCGGTGACGTCCGCCGAACCCGTGCGAACATCGACCTCGCCCGGCGTGTAGTCAAAGTGTATCCACTCGCCGCCGCCGTTTACGATGCCCTTTGCACGGAGTACGAACCCGTACTTTTCGGTGTCGCCGAGAGCGGCAAGCGCCTTCTCGATAACCTCGCGCGTGAATATCTTCGCCGTCTCAACTCCGCAGCTCTCGAATACTTCGTCTGCGTGGTGGTGATGGTGGTGATGCTCATGGTCATGGTCGTGGTCGTGGTCATGACCGTGACCACCGCAACCGCAGGTGCAGTTCTCGCCGTGTTCGCGGTGATGTTCATGCTCGTGATCGTCGTCATCGTCGTCATGGTCATGGTGGTGGTGTTCATGTTCATGATCATGATCGTCATCGTCGTCATGGTCATGGTGATGGTGATGGTGTTCATGCTCGTGATCGTCGTCGTCGTCATCATCATGGTGGTGTCCGCAGCAGCAGTCATCGTCATCATCGTCGTGAATATGCTCGCGAAGCTCCGCAAGGATAGAGTCGAGCGACGGAGAGGTCTCCATTGCCTCGAGAATCTTGCTGCCGTCGAGGGACTCCCAGGGAGTCGTGACGATAACGGCGGTGGGGTTCTTCTCGCGGACGAGAGCGACGCACTCGGCAAGCTTGTCCTCTTTCATGCCGGAGGTGCGGCTGAGAATGACGGTTTTCGCATTTGCAATCTGATCGCCGAAAAACTCGCCGAAATTCTTCATATACATTTTGCACTTTGAAGCGTCAACGACCGCGGTCGCGCAGTTAATGACCGCACCGTCGCCCTCGGAGTTTTCCACAGCCTTTATAACGTCGCTGAGCTTGCCGACGCCGGACGGCTCGATGAGTATTCTGTCGGGCGCATACTCGGCAATGACCTTTTTAAGCGCACGTCCGAAGTCGCCGACAAGGCTGCAGCAGATACAGCCGGAGTTCATCTCGTTAATCTGAATGCCTGCCTCCTTGAGGAAGCCGCCGTCAACGCCGATTTCGCCGAACTCGTTCTCGATGAGCACAAGCTTTTCGCCCTTATACGCCTCGGAAATGAGCTTTTTGATGAGCGTGGTCTTGCCTGCGCCGAGAAAACCCGAAAATATGTCAATTTTTGTCATGATAAACCGTTCCCTTCTTTTTGCCGCCGGTTTTCGCCGGTGCGGCAGATATAGCCGTTCGTCCGCAAGCGCGGAACTGCGCGGCGCATTCCGCAGTGTTCACACACCATCTCGGAATCACAGCCCACATTATATATTATTGTAACCGAAAATGTCAAGCGTTTTCGGTATATTTTTTTCGCTTTTTCTGTGACGGGGAGAGAAGGTTAAAAATTGCAAAAATACGGTTATTTATTACATTTGTGTTGACAAGCTTTCCGCATTAATGATAATATATTATTATGTATACATTATTAAATAAAAGCGAAGGTAAAAATGAAAAACGATTTTCTGAAGAAAACATCTTTCGCTCTTGCGGCGTTTACGGCTATCGGGCTGTGTGCGTCCTGCGGAAGAATAGGCAAAACCGCAACCGGAGAATCCGACTCACAGGCTCGGCCGACCGAAACGGGCGGTTTTTCGTGGACTTCAAGTGAAAGTGAAAATGACGATGCGGAAATCGAGATGCGCAGGGAAGCGTCGGACTTTGCATGGCGAATTGAGGACGGCACGCTCTACATCGGAAGCAGTGCGTTTTCAGGCACTGCGTGGTTTGATAAATGGTGTATATCGGAAAGGTCGCCTACAAATGGAAGGGCGAAATGCAGGAAAACTGCGAGGTTGCGATAGCGGACGGAACGGTGTCCGTTTCTCCGGGCTGTTTTTCCGAAATCGAAAACCTTGTCGGCGTAACTATCCCCAAAGGAGTTACGAGCATTGACTCGGCGTTTAATTCTTGCACGGGTCTTAAGACAGTTACTCTCCCCGACAGCCTCAAAAGCATGGATGAAGCGTTTTACGGCTGTACGGAGCTTACGGACATTGCTATTCCGAATGACGTTACGAGTATTGACTCGGCGTTTAAGTCATGCACGGGTCTTAAGACAGTTACTCTCCCCGACAGTCTCAAAAGCATGGATGAAGCGTTTTACGGCTGTACGGGACTTACGGACATTGCTATTCCGAACGGCGTTACAAGCATTAACAGAGCTTTCGTCAATTGCACCGGCCTTACGGAGGTTACTCTGCCGGAGAGCCTAAAGAGCATGGAATATGCTTTCTATGGATGTACCGGACTTACAAGCATCACCGTCCCGAGCGGAGTGAAAAGCATATCATATGCATTTTGCGATTGCACGGAGCTTAAAAGCGTAAAACTTTCTGACGGCTTGCCGGCAATCGGCGGATATGCCTTTGCAAACTGTAAAAACCTTTCGGACATCGTTATTCCGAACAGCGTGCACAGTATAGGATATTTTGCTTTTTCCTGGTGTGAAAGCCTCAAAAGCGCCGCAATTCCCGAGGGGATTGAGTATATAGATGCGTATGCTTTCGAACATTGCTCAAGTCTTACCGACTTGACTCTCCCGAGCGGACTCGAAAGAATAGTGTGGCACGCTTTCTCGATGTGCGCAAGCCTTGAGGATATAACCGTACCGGACGGTGTTTACTGCATTGACGATCATGCCTTTGCATACTGCGGCAGGCTTAAATGCGTGACGATTCCGAAGAGTGTAAGGTATATTTACGACGGTGCCTTTGCATACTGCGACTCACTTACCGATGTATATTACGGCGGCTCGGAGAGCGATTGGAAAAGTATAGACATATCTAATTACATAGACTTACATAGACACCGACGAATACAGCAATGATGCGCTCAGCAATGATGCGCTTCTGAACGCAAACCTTCATTTCGGCGCATAATTCCGCTCTGCCGAAAAACCGTCTTATCGGACTGTGATTTTTGTAACATTTTACATGACGGACTGTTTTTTGTAAATGATAGATGAATTGAGCAGAAATTTGATAATTTCCGCACCGATTTTGACGTAAAAAGCGGTTATCATCGAAAATATGTGAATTTGCCATAAAATAAAGGCCGAAAAGTTGTTGAAATAACATCTTTCAATTTTCCTAAATATTTGGTATAGTATATGCATATGAAAATGCGCGTCGTAAACGCGCACGGCAAGGCGCATTCAGCGTCCGCCGCTCCGAAAGAGAGTTTATCAGGAGGTTATTTATAAATGGCAAGTCTTTCCCTTAAACACATTTACAAGCGTTACCCCGGCGGAGTTACCGCCGTATCCGATTTCTGCCTTGACATCAAGGACAAGGAATTTATCGTTTTCGTCGGTCCTTCCGGATGCGGTAAGTCCACGACTCTCCGTATGATCTCCGGTCTTGAAGAGATCACCGAGGGTGAGCTTTACATCGGCGACAGACTCGTAAACGACGTTGCCCCCAAAGACAGAGACATAGCGATGGTGTTCCAGAACTACGCTCTTTATCCGCATATGACGGTATTTGAAAACATGGCATTCGGTCTTAAGCTCAGAAAGACCCCCAAGGAAGAGATCAAGAGACGTGTTGAAGAGGCCGCAAGAGTCCTCGACATCGCTCACCTTCTCGACAGAAAGCCGAAGGCTCTTTCCGGCGGTCAGAGACAGAGAGTTGCGCTCGGACGTGCTATTGTCCGTGAGCCGAAGGTATTCCTTCTTGACGAACCGCTCTCCAACCTCGACGCAAAGCTCCGTGCTGCCATGAGAACAGAGCTCACAAAGCTCCACAACAAACTCGGCACAACCTTCGTATACGTAACGCACGACCAGGTCGAGGCTATGACGATGGCTACCCGTATCGTTGTTATGAAGGACGGTCTTATCCAGCAGGTTGACACTCCTCAAGTACTTTACGATACGCCCTGCAATTTGTTCGTTGCAGGCTTCATAGGCACGCCTCAGATGAACTTCATCGGTGCAACCGTTGAAAAGAAGGGCGACGACGTTTACCTTGTAATCGGCGAGAACTCCTTCAAGCTTCCTCAGGAGAAGGCGTCCAAGCCCGAGCTTAAGGAGTACTTCGGCAAGGAAGTTGTCGTAGGTCTCCGTCCCGAGTGCATTCACGACGAGCCTATGTACCTCTCCTCGCTTTCCGAGTGGGTAATCGACGCAAACGTAGACGTAACCGAAATGATGGGTGCGGAGACATATCTCTACCTCACAATCGGCGAGAACAACGTTATCGCAAGAGTTCCCTCCCGTTCGACCGCACAGCCCGGCGACAAGATAAGCGTTGCGTTTGAGATAAACCACGCTCACCTCTTCGACAAGGATACCGAGAAGTGCATCATTCACTGATGCCTCATTCACTGATGCCTCATTCACTGATGCCTCATTCACTGATGCCTCATTCACTGATTCGGCGCACTGAATAAGTAATGCTCCCCTCCCGCGACTGTCGTCGCCGGAGGGGTTTTGTTTTGCACACGGGGGGACGGGAATTACAAAGGGTCTCCGACGGGCAAGTGGACGAGGGACGAAAGGTCTCCGCGTCGGATTTATAAAAAAATGATATTTTTGAACCGAATTTATTAAAAAATGCATTGCAAAGTACATATTTTTTTGGTAAAATACAGAGGAGGTACGCCGCATGGCGATAGCTCAAATAAAAGAGAAAGCAGGAGATTGTTATGTTTTACGCTGACAAAAACTTCCTCGATGAAATCGACAAAAAATCAAACGAAAGAAAGAGAGCAATACTCCTCTCAAAAACCGATATAAGCCCCGTCGGACGTTCGTTCTATGTCTCAAACGAAGGCGACGACAAAAACGACGGCAGAACACCGGAAAATGCGGTTGCAACCCTTGCCGCACTTGACAGGATAGGACTCCTCCCCGGAGACGCCGTCTTTCTCAGAAGAGGCGATACGTGGAGAATAGGCGGCTGGACAGTGCCTGCCGGCGTCACACTTTCGGCATACGGCGAGGGAGCAAAGCCTGTCGTCACCTGCTCGCCCGAAAACGCCGCTCGTGAGAGTAAATGGACGCTCGTCAACGGTACGGACAACATTTGGCTCTACGCCGATAAGATAAACGACTGCGGCTGTATAGAGTTCGACGACGGCATTTTCGCCGTTAAAGCCGCGCCGTGGTACGTTGACGGAAGGTACGTTCACGACGACTGCACAACAGAGTTCGACCCCAAAACCGACCTTCCCTGCGACCTTGCGTTTTTCCAGAACTGCGACTCGGTGAAAACCGACGACGGACTTCCGAAGCTTTATACAACCGAAAACCTCGGCTCGCTTTACCTGCGCTGTGACAAGGGCAACCCCGGTGCGGTATTCGCTTCGATTGAATTTTTCGCCGGCAGAAACGCTCTCCGTGTCGGCGGTCCGACAGTCACGGTCGATAATATCTGCATAAAGCACTGCGCAGCGCACGGCGTCGGTGCCGGAAACGCCTTTGAGCTTCATGTGCAGAACTGCGAAATAGGTCCGCTCGGCGGCGGCATTCAGTTCTATAACAAGAACGGCTCACCCGTGAGATACGGCAACGGAGTCGAAATATACGGCGGATGCCGTGACTACGTTGTGAAAGACTGCTACATTCACGATATTTACGACGCCGGAGTAACGCACCAGAGAAAAGGGTCTGCCGCAACCCTTGACTACCGCGCCGAAAGCGCATACCCTCACAACGGTGAAGTGAAAACCTTCGATATGAAGGGCGTCATCGTCATGGAGGATATCGTCTACAGCGGCAACCTCTTCGAGAGATGCATTTACTCAATCGAGTATTTCTGCGATCAGAGCGACAGCGACCTCGACTGCATGAGAAACGTCCTCATGGAGAACAACATCTGCCGCTTTGCCGGCGGTTGGGGATGGCAGAGACCGAACAAGGTCGCACGCCACATTCAGGGCGGCTGGCTTGGCAGCAAGCGCAAGTATCCGTCGGAAAACTACGTCGTCAGAAACAATATTTTCGACAGAAGCATCGACGTTCTTGTGTCGATAAGTTCCACAAAGAAAGAGGATCTTCCGAAGATGGAAAACAACCTTTACATTCAGTATGAGGGCGGAAACTACGGTATGTACGGCGTACCTTACGACAGGTATTACGCTTTCGACTCCGAGACGGAAACGAACGTCGTGAACGGACTTCAGGGAGAGAACGTTAAGCTCTATGCGGTGCAGAGGGAAAATATCTGAGCGGAATTTGAGTTCCGTAAGGCAAACGAAAGGAAAGGCGACATATGCCGGTAACGAGAATAGAGGACAATCAGGTTTTTGAGCCGGGAGTGGTTAAGATTGCGGTAAACAACGTCGAACACAACGGTCGTGTGGCGTTTCACAGCCATTCGTTCTGGGAGTTCGTTTACGTTGACAGCGGCTTTGCCATACACACCTGCGCCGGGGAGACGTCGATGCTTACGGGCGGAGACCTGTTCGTCATCGCACCCGGCGAGACCCACGCCTACACAAGGGCGTGCAACACGGTGCTTTACAACTGCCTTTTCCGTGCAAGCGAGCTTGGCGACGAGGAGCGGAGTATTTTCTCCCTCCCCGGTTTTTCGGAGCTGCGAATGCGTGCCGAGGGCGGCGACGAAGTTATATCCCATGCAAAGCCGGAGTGCATAAGGTTGAATTTCACGGAACGTCACGAGATTATGACCATAATCGAAAAGATGAAATGGGAGAAGCTCAACCACCCGTCGGGCTGGCAGCAGATGATGAAGAGCCTGCTTATTCAGATGCTCGTGTTCTATTCGAGGCTTGACGTTTACGCACGCCGTGCCGAAAGGCGAAGCGACAGCTACCTCGGTCACACCTACAAGGTGCTCAAATACCTCGAGGAAAACTACGACAAGAACATCAGCGCAAGAGAGCTGTCCGAGGCGACGGGACTTTCGTCCGACTACATCTCGAAGCAGTTCAAGCGCGAGCTTTCCATGACGCCGACCGAGTATCTGCGCCGTTACAGGATAGCGAAGAGCATGGAGATGCTGCGCACGACCGATATGCCCATTGCCGACATTGCGCGGAGCGTCGGAATCGATGAGCTGAGCGTCTTCTCGCGCCTATTTAAGCAGTTCGCCGGCGAGTCGCCGAGTAATTACAGGAAGCAGAATTGACCGGTGCTTTGACTGCGTGAGCGCGCCGCGGTTACGAGAGCTTACGAAGGGTCTCCGACGGGCGAGGATTACGGGAGCCGCTCGCCGCGGGGCGTCTCCGACGGCTTCTTTTCTTGAAAGAAAAGAAGCAAAAGAACTTTATCGATTTCAAAGCTATCGCTTTGAAATGGGAAGTCTTTGATGTAATTTGGAGAAATACCGCACGACGTCGTCGACGACTCCGTCGTGAAGTGAGCAAGGATTCATCTAATCCGAGAAAATACGAAAGTCGGCGACCATAAATTCAAGTCGCCGACTTAGATTTTTGCTGAATCAGGCTCTGTGGGGACTGTATCCGAACTTCTCCCGTTCCCGAAATTTGTACCTCACTTCGTTCGACGACAAATTAC
>CAKSUT010000031.1 GCA_934502885.1 uncultured Eubacteriales bacterium
GTGTAGCAAAAAATTAAACAGTCCCTCAGTCAGCTTCGCTGACAGCTCCAGAGGTTGCTTTGCAACCGGTTACACAGAGGATGCCTCCGGAGTTGGCAGAGCCAACTCGAGAGTAAATTGCTTCGCAATTTCTCTAGCGGCTTCGCCGACTCACTCCAATACACCAATACCCTCGGCAAAAATCCGACATTCCGTCACCGCACAACCTCAAACTCCGCACCATTTAAACATTGAAGAAAAACGGCGCAAGGCGTTTTTCTACCACTTCTCTTCACTCTTCACTCTTCTCTCTTAACTTGAAAAGCTCCGCTTTTCAACACCCTTTTCCCCATGCTCTCCACAACCCAAAAATTTCTTCTTGTGGAAAAGTGAGGAGAAATCCGCAGGGGATGTGGGTAAAAAAGGTCCGGCATCCACACGCATACACACAGGGAAAAATGAGGAAACACCGTGGGTTCGGTGAGAAATCCACAGAATCCCAAGGCTCTATTACGTTCTTCTTCTGTTTTCCCTTTATCATATTATATTTACTTTATGTAAGCCGGGAGAAAAACTTAAAGGTAAGAAGCAGAGAAATTTTGAAGCACGGCGAATAAGCAAAAATCACTTTGACAAATATCCTCTTCAGAAAGGACTGAAAATGCAATGAAATTCACGGCAGACAAGGACACATTTTTAAAGGCTCTCCAGCCGGTAGCGTACAGCGCGTCGAACGTGACGAATCCGCAGTACAAAACTCTCATGATGAAGCTTGCGGGCGACACGCTCGAGATATACTCCTACGACCTCGAAAAGGCGCTAAAGACCACAATTGAGGTTGCGGGCGAGCAGGACGGAGCGATAGAGGCCGACGCTCAGAAGATATGCGCGGTTGTAAGCGCGATGAGCAACGGCGAGATAACTCTCAGCACGGACGAAAAGTGCGTGATATCGATTGAAGGCAACGGCACGGATTTCGCCATCACGGGCAGAGACGGCTCGATGTATCCGTCGCTTCCGATACTTGCCGGCGAATACAGCTTCAGGATTCCGAAGTCGAAGTTCAAGAACATTATCACGAAGACGCTTTTCGCGGTATCGAAGGACGAGTCGAGACCCGTATATATGGGTTCGCAGTTCGTGATATCCGGCGAAACGCTGACCGTGACCGCACTTGACGGAAACAGAGTAGCCTCAAGAGTCGAGGACGTCATAAAGAAGGACGAAGGCGACGCCGACCTTGACGTTACGTTTATAATACCCGGCAAGGGTCAGGACGACCTTCTGAAAATCCTCGACGACAGCGATGACGAGATCGAGATATCGATGACGAGAAAGCACATCATCATAAGCTTTGACAATATTTACTACAGCTGCCGCCTTATCGACGGAGACTTCATGAACTACAGGCGTCTTGTATTCGACGACAACGTATTCGAGATAGAGGTTGACACGGCGGAATTTTTAGAGAGCGTGACGAGATGCGGCATTATCCTCGAGAAGAACAACGCCATGGAAATAGGGCTTTCGGCGTGCGAGTTCAAGGTAAGCTGCCGTTCGGAGACGGGAGCGGTAAACGACACGATATCCAGCCGCTTTGACAAAGGCGAGGACAACAGCTTAAAGATAGGCTTCAATCACAAGCTCGTCCTCGACGCTCTGCGCAACTGCGGCGAAGACAAGATCCGTATCTCCTTTAACGGCGCAGTCAATCCCATGATTGTCCGTCCGGTCAAAAAGGACGGCCTCCGCGACGACAGATTTATCTATATCGTTATGCCCGTTCAGCTGAGATAACAAGGGGTTACGAGGCGTCTCCGACGGCTTCTTTTCTTAAAAGAAGCAAAAGAACTTTATCGATTTCAAAACTGCGTTTTGAAATGAAAGGGTTTTGATGTAATTTGGAGATAGTACCGAAGTCGGCGACCATAAACGCAAGTCGCCGACTTAGATGAGGCAGATTGTGCGAGACGTTGGACATACCGTTCAACCTCGACGATGTCTCGGTCGAAGGTGGGGTTGGCATCAGATTTTGTGGGGACAGTAATTTCCACCTTCTCCCGTTCCCGAAATTTGTACCTCACTTCGTTCGACGACAAATTACGGAAAGATGAGCTCTTTGGTTTGTGCGAATTTTGAGGTTTGCACTTGCTCTTGGGTGTATTGGAGGCGTCGCAGACGCCGAGGCTCCCCTTGTGTAACCGGTTGCAAAGCAACCTATGGAGCTGGCGGTGAAACCGCCTGAGGGGCTGTCGGATAAGCACTCTCTCAATGGTGTAGCATAGCAACTGCGAAGCTGACTGAGGGACTGTCGGACAAGAACTTTCTCCATGGAAAATTCGGCGAAAATGTAGCTTTCCTGAGAGTGCGAAGCTTGAGATTCGCATTATCTCTATGGTGTAGTAATGGAGGTAGCGGAGCTACCGAGGCTCCCCTGTGTAAGGGGAGCTGGCGGTGTAACCGCCTGAGGGGCTGTCGGACAAGCACTTTCCCAAGGGTGTAGCATGACAGTAACGAAAATACCGAGGGGCTGTCTGATAAATATTCTCTCAATGGCGGTGTAGCAAAAAATTAAACAGTCCCTCAGTCAGCTTCGCTGACAGCTCCAGAGGTTGCTTTGCAACCGGTTACACAGGGGAGCCTCGTGAGCGGCTTCGCCGACTCACTCCAATACACCCATACCCCCGGCAAAAATCCAACATTCCGTCGTCGCACAGCCTCAAAATTCGTACCATTCAAATATTGAAGAAAAACGCTTCAGCGTTTTTCCACATCAATTCTCCATTTTCCATTCTCAATTTTCAATTCTTATGACATTATCTTCCATCACCCTCACCTCCTTTCGCAGCTCACCCCTGCCGCAGACGGTAGAATTTTCGGACGGCGTAAACATACTGTACGGAAAGAATGCATCGGGCAAGACTAATCTGCTTGAGGCAATTTATCTTTGCGCCGCCGGAAAATCGTTCCGCGCGTGCGACGAAAAAAATTTCATACGGCACGGCGAAAGAAGGTGCGGCGTACTTGCGGAATACTCCGCAGAGGATGGCAGACAATCTTCGGTCGAGGTGTGCTACTACACCGACGGAAAAAGCCTCAGCCGTATGTTCAGGCTCGACGGAGTGAAAACCGATTCGGCGTCCGAGGCTGTCGGCAATTTCAGGGCGGTTGTTTTCACGCCGGATCATCTTTCGATAGTCAAGGGTGCGCCTGAAGAGCGGCGTCGGTTTCTCGACATGGTTATGTCCCAGGCGAGCCGTAGCTACATCAAATATCTGTCGGCGTACAACAAGCGGCTTCGGTACAAAAACGACTTTCTGCGCATTGCGAAGATAAAGGGGATTGCTCCCGACCCTGTAATGCTTGAGACGGTGAACATCACGCTTGCCGAGTACGCGGTTCGCGTATGCGACATGAGGCGCGAGTTTTGCCGCGAGCTTACGAAGCTTGCCTCAGAGATTTACTCGAAGATAACCGACGGCAGGGAGAGTCTGCGTCTCGAATACGTATCGAAGATATCGCTTCCCGAGGGGCTTGGCTTTGAGGAGAGCGTATCGGAGGTATGCCGAATATTCGGCGAAGCGGCGGAAAGCGAGGTTGCCGCAGGCTACTCTGTGGCAGGTCCGCACCGCGACGACATATCGATACGGATTTCGGGGAGCGAAAGCATTGACAATTACTCCGCCGGGGGCGGCTCCGGCGAAGATGACGATACAATTCACGAAAACGGCTTCTGCGAGGCGATACCGCACAGCGCAAAATATTTCGGTTCGCGCGGACAGCAGCGGAGTGCGGTGCTGTCTCTCAAGCTTGCCGAGGGCGAGATGCTGAAGAAGCTCACGGGCGAGTACCCGGTGTTTCTCCTCGACGACGTACTCTCCGAGCTTGACTCCGAGCGGCGAAGCTTTATTCTCTCGAAGCTTTCCGGCCGTCAGGTCATCGTGACCTGCTGCGACGCCGACGCCGCTTTCTCCGATATCCCCGGCGCAAAATTCATTAAAGCGGACAGGGGCATTTACGAGGGGTGACGAGGGTTACGAAGGGTTACGAGAGTTACGAAGGTGTACTTTTCTTGAAAGAAAGAACCAAAGAACTTTATCGATTTCAAAGCTAACGCTTTGAAATGGAAAGTTTTTGATTGATTTTGAGGAAATACCGCGTTCGGCGACCATAAATTCAAGTCGCCGAACGAGATGGGGCGGACTGTGCGAAACGTTGGACATACCGTTCAACCTCGACGAAGTCTCGGTCGAAGGTGTGTTTGGCATCAGGCTTTGTTGGGACTGTATCCGAACTTCTCCCGTTCACGCAATTTTGCGCGACTCACGCCACCGCAAAATTACGTAAAGATGAGGTTCTTGGGCGGTGCGAATTTCGAGCTTTGCTCGTTCTTAATGGAAAATTCGGTGAAAATGTAGCTTTCTTGAGAGTGCGAAGCTTGAGGTTTGCATTTTCTCCATGGTATTTTGTAGGGACACACAGGATGCGAAGCATCTGCGTAGATTGCTCCGTCCACAAGAACCGCACGCACGGTTATGTATATCGCACCGTAGAAATGCGGCAAAAGGTTATTGAAAATACGTATTATTCAATGTTAGCGATTATCTGAGGTTGCGGAACGAGCAAGCCCGTTCCCTACAAAACATCAATGAGCCTTAAAAAAATCGTATTATCGCCAACACCAACACCCTCTGCAAAAATCCGGCATTCCGTCAACGGTATGTTCTCAAAATCAGCACCGTATAACCAATGAAGAAAAGCGACTTCAGGAGCTTTTCAACGTCAATTATGCATTATGAATTATGAATTATGAATTCTGCCTTTCTTTCCCGTCACCGCACACCCTCAAACTCCGCACCATTTAAACATTGAAGAAAAACGGCGCAAGGCGTTTTTCTACCACTTCTCTTCACTCTTCACTCTTCACTCTTAACTTGAAAAGCTCCGCTTTTCAACCCCAATTCTCCATTCTCCACTTTCAATTCTCAATTTTCACATCTATTTATACTCCGGAGGAAAATTTATGTATCTCAACATCGGCGGCGGCGAGCTTATACGCAAGAAAGACATCGTCGGAATATTCGACCTTGACACCTCGACAATAGGTCAGATAACAAAGGAATACTTAAAGAAGAGCGAGTCCGAAGGACGCTCGGAAACGGTCGGCGACGATATACCGAAGGCCTACGTCGTAACGACCGACGGTCACGTCTATATCACCACTCTTTCCGCCGCGTCGCTCAAAGGGAGAAACAAAGAAGCAATAAGCGGTGTATGAAAGCTTCGCTTTCACCGGAGAGGAGAGTAAAGAGTAAAGAGTGGAGAGTGGGGAGTGGAGTTGAGGTAGAAAAGCTTCGCTTTTCAAATTGTACTCGCTTCGCTCGTGTGATAGTGGTTTGCCGACTGCAAAAATGTTGCAAACATCTTTTATAAAATCGGTGTATATTGAAAATCTGTCTCACGTTATCGTACCGCAATTCAAATTCGTACCCTGCAATTTATTGCAGAAAAACGACGTTAGGAGTTTTTCAACCATAACTCCACTCTCCACTCTCCACCCTTTTAAATTCCAACTCCGCTCTAACGAAAACCCTGTTTTTGCCAATTTTCAACTTTATTTTCGTGAAAGGAAAGTGATTATAAATTGTCTAACAACGAAGAAAAGAAGCTCGACATGAACGAAGAGACCGCAAACGAAAACCTTGCAGCCGACGCAGTCGAAGAAAACGCAGACGAAGCCGAGGACGTTGTGTTTGAACACATCGACCTCGAGGACGTAAGCGCAGACGACTCCAAGGTTGACGGCTCGGCGCACAAATACGACGAAAGCCAGATTCAGGTTCTTGAGGGTCTCGAAGCGGTAAGAAAGCGTCCGGGTATGTACATAGGCTCGACCTCGGAAGCCGGACTTCACCACCTCATTTACGAGATTGTGGACAACTCCATCGACGAGGCTCTCGCCGGCAGGTGCGACAAGATAACCGTCACTATCCACGAGGACGGCAGCTGCTCGGTCAAGGACAACGGCCGCGGCGTACCCTCGGGCATTCACCCAAAGATGGGCATACCTACGGTCGAGGTCGTATTCACCGTGCTTCACGCGGGCGGCAAGTTCGGCGGCGACGGCTACAAAATTTCCGGAGGTCTTCACGGCGTCGGTGCGTCGGTCGTTAACGCTCTTTCCGAGTGGGTTGAGATTGTCAACTGCTACGACGGCAAAAAGTACACCGAGAGATTCGAGAGAGGTGCGGTTGCGCGTCCTCTTGAGTGCGTCGGAGACACTGACGACCGCGGTCTTTACGTCCGCTTCAAGCCGGACAGCGAGATTTTCGACACGCTCGATTTCAACTACGACACGGTTCTCAAGCGTCTTCGCGAGCAGGCGTTTCTGAATGCCGGCATTATGATTGAGTACATCGACCGCAGACCTCACTACGACGAAAACGGCGACCTCACCGAGATAAAGAAGAGTGAAAGCGAAGCGGAGGGTATGGACACCTACCTCGAGGACGGCGTTCTCTGCAAGGTATTCCACTACACGGGCGGCGTGCGGTCGTTCATTCAGTATCTCAACTCGAAGAAACACTCCGCACTCGTACACGAGGACATAATATATTTGTCGGGCAAGAAGGGCGACATATCGTGCGAGATAGCGTTCCAGTACAACACGACCTACACCGAGACCGTGCTTTCGTTTGCGAACAACATACACACGGGTGAAGGCGGCACGCACGAGGTCGGCTTCAAGAATGCTCTTACGAAGATTTTAAACGACTACGGCAGGAAGTTCAAGATACTCAAGGAATCCGACAAGCGTCTTTCGGGCGAGGACGTCAGAGAGGGCATATGTGCGGTCATCAGCGTAAAGCTTCCGGAGTGTCAGTTTGAGGGACAGACCAAGACTAAGCTCGGAAACGCCGAGATAAAGCCGTTTGTGGAGTCGCTTGTGAACGAAAGACTCACGGTTTACCTCGAAGAGCATCCGGCTGTGGGCAAGGCGATACTTGAAAAGTCGCTTCTTGCGTCGAGAGCAAGAGAGGCGGCGAGAAAGGCACGAGAGAACACGCGCCGCAAGTCGCCGCTTGAGTCGGGTTCACTCCCCGGAAAGCTTGCCGACTGCCACGACAGAAACCGCGACAACACAGAGCTTTTCCTCGTCGAGGGAGACTCTGCGGGCGGTACCGCAAAGGAGGGTCGCGACAGCCGCTTCCAGGCGATACTTCCGCTGAGAGGAAAGGTGCTCAACGTCGAAAAGGCGAGAGCGGACAAGGTATACGGCAATCAGTCGCTGACGCCTATAATCATGGCTCTCGGCTGCGGAATAGGCGACGAGTTCAACATAGACAAGCTTCGCTACGGCAAGATAATCATAATGGCGGATGCCGACGTTGACGGCTCTCACATCAAGACGCTGCTTCTGACGTTCTTCTTCCGTCATATGCGCGAGCTCATTGAGCAGGGGCACATATACTGTGCGCGTCCGCCGCTGTTCCGAGTATTCAAGGGCAAGCAGCAGAGGTATGCTTTCTCCGAAGAGGAGCGCGACGCCTGCCTTGAAGAGCTTGGAGCGAATGCGGAAGCCGAGCGTTACAAGGGTCTCGGTGAGATGGACGCGCACCAGCTTGCGGACACGACCATGGACCCGGCGACCAGAACGCTTCTCAAGGTCAACATCGAGGACGCAATGTACGCCGACGAAACCTTCTCACTCCTTATGGGCGAGGACGTCGATCCCCGTAAACGCTTTATTAACGAAAACGCTAAATTCGCCAAGAATTTGGACTTTTGACGGTTACGGGGGATTACGAGGGCTTACGGGAACCGCTCGCCGCGGGGGCGTTCTTTCTTGAAAGAAAGAACCAAAGAACTTTAAAAGCAAAACTTCGTTTTGCAGGGGGGTGTAATGGAGGCGGCAAAGCCGCGAGAGAAATTGCGAAGCAATTTACTCTCGAGTTGGCTCTGCCAACTCCGGAGGCATCCCCTGTGTAGCCGGTTGCAGAGCAACCTCTGGAGCTGGCGGTGAAACCGCCTGAGGGACTGTCAATTTAGCACTATAATCCGAGAAATACCGCACGACATCGTCAACGACTCCGTCGTGAAGTGAGGAAAGACTC
>CAKSUT010000032.1 GCA_934502885.1 uncultured Eubacteriales bacterium
GTTCTACGGTTAATTTTTTGCGCTCAATTGTGTTAAGATTTTGCTAAGATTCGCTGTAAATTGCATTTATGATACAAGCACTCTCCGAGGCGCATATCTGATCTCAACCTCCGTGTGCAAAATCTCATCAAGCCGCGGCTTCTGTACTCTTTATTTCGTCACAAATACGTCTGAAAATGTTAATTCTCCGAAAACGCAAAAGCTCCGAGGCGCATTGCGCGCTTCGGAGCTTTTTGTCGGCACAAATACAAGTGGTTCGACTTTAATTACATTTGGCCTGCCTGACAGGATTCGAACCTGCGACCTACAGAGTCGGAGTCTGTCGCTCTATCCAGCTGGGCTACAGGCAGATATCGGCGCACGGAAAAGCTCCGTGCAACAAGTTATATTTTAACACGGAATATTATAGAATTAAAGACTTAATTGAAAAAAATATGATAATTTTGTTCATCTCGACTTCCTGATGTTGTCTGCGTGCGCTTTGTCCGCGGAATTGTAACCGCCGTTTTTAATCGCAATAAAATTGCCTTGATTTTAAAAAGGTGTTGATAATTTCTCTTGTTTGTGATATACTATATGTGTAATACAAAGTAATACATTTATGCCTTGAAAGGGGAATGCGTTATGACAATATCGTTAAGACTAAACGATGAGGACACACGGCTCATAAAAAAGTATGCGGAATTGAAAAATCAAACGGTGTCCGAGGTAATCCGTGCGGCTGTCCTCGAGAAAATAGAGGACGAATATGCCCTTCAAGCGTACGCCGAAGCGTTAAAGGAATACAAGGACGATACTGTCACCTATTCGCTTGAAGAGGTCGAGAAGGAGCTTGGACTTAAATGAGCTACAGAGTGGAGTTTTCCAAAGCCGCATTGAAGCAATTGAAAAAGCTTGACCGCACAACCGCCGCTTTCATCCTCGGGTGGGTTCGCAAGAACCTCGAAGGCTGTGAGAAACCTCGTATTCACGGAAAGGAACTCACCGCAAACCGAAGCGGAGAGTGGCGTTACAGGGTCGGAGACTATCGCCTTATTGCGGAAATTAACGACGGAGAAGTTATAATACTTGTCCTCAGAGTCGGTCACAGGTGTGACGTGTATGATAATTGAAAGCCGTTCTTTAGCCGAGAGCCTTAAACTCCCGGCTTTTATTTTTGCGCTTAAAAACATGATCCTCCTCTCGCGATTCTATTCGTGTCCAGCCTCTCCGATATCGTTATTCTGTACAAAATACATCACCCTGAATTGTACATATTGTCATATGGCTGTATTAATTGTACAAATTAGTACAGGTCGGACGGCAAATTGAGCAGATTTGTACATTGACAAATAATCCTGTATCATATATAATTTACGTGTAGAGGCAAAGCGGCTGACGGCCGCAAACGGAAACTCTTAATCAAGAAAGGAAGGTCTTAATGAAAAAAAACATGAAGCTCGCGGCATTTCTCCTTGCCGTGACAACACTTCTCACAACCGCATTCTTTGTGTCTGCGGCCGACGCCTACGAACCCGAGATAGGGGATGGCTACGTCACTTTCGACTACAGCCGTGTATTCACCTCTATCTGCGACAATAAAAAGTCCGCAAAGGTTGAAAAGGACGTCGCATTTGAGGGTAAAACCGCAATTAAGGTAACTCCCACACCCGATATCAACGACGCAGGCTGGATTAACCTCGACGGCGGCGGAGAGATGTCGAAATCCAAACTCGTAACTCTTCCCGACTATAAGTACGTAACCATTGAGTACTATTACGACACAAAATCCCCGAAGTACGACGGCAACCTTGCATTCAGATACCTCGGCACAGGACTGGGCGGCAAGGTCGTTGAGGTTGCGTCTGCGGAGAAAATAGTTGTAGGTGCATGGGCGACGGCAACCTTTGACTTCGGCGGAAAGATTGAAGATAAGGTAAATTCCGAAATCGGATACCTCACACAGACTCATTTTCTCCCCTTTGGCAAAACAAACCCCACGGTGTTTACTTCCGAGGATGTTCTATATGTTTCGAAGATAACCTTCAGCAAGAATAATCCCGAGGCGGATAAGCCGCATGAAGTTGAGTTTACAAAGGGCAACCCCGATGCCGAGGGCGACGCTCCCGGGAAGCTCTCTCTCAAGGCGGGTGAAAAGTTCAAGCTCCCCGAATGTCCGTTTACTCTCAGCTACGGCGATTTTTCCGGCTGGAATCTCGGAGGCGGCGAGTTCGGAAAGCCCGGCGATGAGGTCACGATGGGCGAAACGCCTATGACCATAGCCGCCGTTTGGAAGGAAAGATACGATTATCCCGAGTATGCTATACTCGAATTCTGCGACTACCAGAACGGCATAGTTGACAACAACGACACCGCAGCTGTGTTTGAGAACGTTGTCGAGGACGGCAAAAATGCGGTAAAGTTTATGCCTAATATCTCATCTGCAGCAGGACGTATAACCTTCGAGGGCTACAGATACCGGGGCGCCATGATAGAACTCGGATACTATAAGTGGCTTACAATCGAATATAAGTACATTTCCGAAAAGCCCGTATCTCCCAAAATGCAGATAGGCATTCTGAACGGGGGACTCACAGGTTCATACAGCAGGGAGTCCGAGGAAACAATAGTAACCGATAAGTGGAGCTATGCAACGTTCGATCTTACCGGCACCGTTCCCGATCTTACAAAACCTCAGCACTTCCTCGTACAAATGCACATGAGACCGTTCGGATTAAGTGTGAAGCCGTCCGAGCTTGACAAGAACGACACGATGTATATTGCGAGTCTTGTTTTTTCGGCAGACAAGCCCGCATTCGGTGAGCATGAGCCTTATATGACAGGATACTCCGACGGCACCTTCAAGCCCAACAAGACGATAACGAGAGCGGAAGCCTGCACGGTTGTCGCAAGACTTCTCGAAGCCGAAGACAAGATAACCGGCACACCGTCCTTCACAGACGTTGCTGCTGACAAGTGGTATGCAAAGTATATCGGCTTCTGCGAGGAGAAGGGGCTCCTTAAGTCCTACAGCGGCGCCTTCCTCCCGGATCAGGCTATAACAAGAGCCGAGTTTGCCGAGCTTGTTTACAATATGGAACTCGTTTCGGCTACAGACAAGGAGATTAAGTTTACCGATGTTGCGGAGACTCATCCGAAGTATGCCGCAATCAAAGCAGCCGCTTCCGCAGGACTTATCACAGGCTATGCAGACGGCACATTCCTCCCCGACAGAACAATAACGCGTGCGCAGGCTGTTACTGTTATTAACCGTGCAAGAGGCACGTCAAAGACGGCAAGCGCACTTTCCTCCGATTACAAATCCGCTTTCAGCGATGTTGATTCCTCCTACTGGGCGTACGCCGACATCGCTGAGGCTTCCACAAAACACAGCTGTTTTGCAGGAGCATGGGTGGGTGCAAAGTCCTCGTCCGGAGGCGGTGAAAACGAAGACGATACCGGTATCGACTACGCGGCAGGCAACGCAAAGGTTGCGGAGCTTGACAAGCTCTCCGAGGAGAGAATAAAGGCTATACGTGCAACTAAGTCCGAGCATCCCGAAATCACGGGTAAAACTTACTATGTTTCCCCGAACGGAGATGATACCAAGGATGGACTCACACCCGCAACCGCATGGAAAACAATGAAAAAGGTGAATACCTTAGCGCTTACAAGCGGTGGCGTAGGCGTATTGTTTGAAAGAGGCGGAGTTTGGAGAGAGAGACTTTATGCTCAGGGAGGAATTACGTACTCCGCATACGGCGAAGGTGACAAGCCGAAGCTTTACGGTTCTCCGGAAAACGGTGCGGACGCTTCCAAGTGGACACTCATAAGCGAAAACAAAGAAAGCGGTGCGAAGATCTGGAAATACTCCAACGAGGGTATGGTTGACGTCGGCAATATCGTATTTGACGGAAAATCATATGCACGCAAGACGAACCCCAGATATGTAGACGGTAAGTTCATGTTCGACAAGAACACCGCATTTGAGATTGAAAAGCACCTTGATACCGATCTCACGTTCTTCCACAAGGCTGATTCCAAGCTTAACGGAAGCAATGTGCCGGATACAGGGGCAACGGGAGCAATATACCTGCGCTGTGATAAGGGCAACCCCGGTGATCTTTACAATGAGATTGAGTTCAGCACGAGAGGAAATGTCGTTTCGATACGCGGCAACGGCGTGACAATTGACAACCTCTGTATTATGTACGGAGGAAGTCACGGCGTTGGTTCGGGCACCGTAAAAGATCTTACGGTCAGAAATTGCGAGATAGGCTGGATAGGCGGCTCGTTCCAGAGTTATAACTCAAGCACCGGTGTGCCCACACGCTTCGGAAACGGTGTTGAGGTATACGGTGGTTGTGACGGATATACGGTTAAAAACTGCTACATTTGGCAGAATTACGATGCCGGCGTTACACATCAGTTCAGCTCCAGAGAGACACGAGAATGTATCATGGATAATGTTACCTACAGCGGAAACCTTATTGAGGACTGCGTATACAGCATAGAATACTTCCTCAGTTCGGCATCCGATAATGCTGTCAAGAGAAGCGGTAAAAATATTCTTTTTGAGGATAATATACTTCGACGCGCAGGTTACGGTTTCGGTTCGACCCGACCCGATGGCAATGTTCAGTGTCACATCAGAGCGTGGACATCGAGCAATCCCTTCGAGAACTACGTCATTAAGAACAATTACTTTGACAGAAGCACATGGGGGCTTATTCAGGTGACAGCCGCTTATAAGGCATGGTTTCCAAAGATGGAGGGCAACACCTTCATTCAGGGCTACGGCAACAATCTTGCACAGTACGGTATCGTTGAGGGTACAATGTACAAAATGTATGCCAACGCAGAAAAAACCATAAAGGAAACCTTCGGCGACGCTGATGCAAAGGTATTGTTTGTTGAAAGAATTCCCGAATATAAGTTTTCGCCCGAAAACTGAGCTGCGGTCTCTGACACCGCCGCAGTGAGGTGAAATCGGAAAGGGAGAACGGATAAAACCGTTCTCCCTATTTTTTTATAAAGCCGTGGAAATATTCACATTGCGGTGGTACAATTAAACCGAACGCAGAAAGTCTTTCGCATACGAGTGAAGCGAAAATGCGGTTCTCGGTTATAACACATTACAGCCGGATTAAAGGAGTGACGGGTATGTCGTTTTTTCAAAACACGTGTAAACCAAAGGGAATCGGCGGAAAGATAATGGTTAATATGATGAATGTCGGTCATTCGTCTATGGCGAAGTGGGGATTTAAACACATTGACATAGCGGATAACGGCATATGCCTCGATATAGGATGCGGCGGCGGTTCAAATGTAAGGCGGCTGTTGAAAAAATGCCCCTGCGGCAAAGTAACCGGCATTGATTATTCCGAGGTCAGCGTGGAAAAATCACGTGAAGTCAATAAAGCAGAAATTTTGAATAAGCGCTGTAATATTTTGCAGGGGAACGTAATGGAGCTTCCTTTTGAAGATGAAACCTTTGATGTTGTAACCGCGTTTGAGACGATATATTTCTGGTCCGATATCACCGAGGCGTTTAGGCAGGTGTACCGAGTCCTGAAAAAAGAAGGCATATTCATGATTTGCAACGAGTCGGGCGGAAAGAATCCGAAAGACGAAAAATGGATCGATGTCATACAGGGAATGAGGATTTACTCACCCGAACAAATAAGAGAGTCCTTGGAGAGTGTCGGTTTTGAAAACACGGAAATCGACATTGACAAAAAAGGATGGATTTGCGCCGTTTGCAAAAAAGTGTAAAAGCGCAGAAACGCTCACATTTCGGCGGTACAATAAATATATGAAAACTTACGGTTTCGAGAGGGGGAATCGGTATGAGAACATTCGTAAAAAGAGCGGCGGCTATGTTGTTGACTGCTTCGGCAGTGTTGTGTTTAGCTTCGTGCCGCGAGAAAGCGGAGAAAGAGCCGCCGAGCGACACGGCACTTCCGACTGTCTGTGAAAATGTGCCTGAAAACGAAAATAAAGCCGAAGCCGAAAGCACGGAGACACTGCTGATAACAACAACCGTATTCTCAAACGGCGTGAATTACGATGACGGAGTTGATCTTATCGTTTACGAGTGCGATACCGAGACTCTTGAATTGACTCCCGTTTTTCGGAGAAAAATCTATTCCGTTTATCCTGCAAACACGGTGGATTTTGCAAACGGCAAGGTCTATTTTGCGGACGCGGACGAAAAACGCCTTTACGACAATATGTTTTGTTATGATATGAAAACCGGAGACGTGCAACAGCTGACGGACGGCAAGTTTGCCTTTGACGACTTTCTGATGGCGGACGGTGTACTCTACGCAAATGCGGCTCGTGAATACTGCAACGCAGTCCAACCGGCACGCTTTGACACGGAGGACAACAGCTTTACCTACAGAAACCCGTACGATGACGACACCATGCACGTCTCTTTCTCTTATGACAGGTATGAGGACGCATTTCTTATCACGACTTGCAGCCTTGCAGAGCGGAGTACTCACCGGGTTGCGGCGGAGACGCACATCACACCTAAAACCGTTTCGTGGCTGTCAAAGGATTTTAAGACCGTGACCCCGATTTTCTTTACCGAGGATTTTGAAATCAACACGACACGACGCCTTGACGAGAAGCGCATCCTTATGACGACAGAACCGTATATGACCGCAAAGAGAACGATGAAGCTTCTTGATATCGAGACAAAAGAAGTCACCGACGTAAATATTCCGGGACTTTTGCAGGAGTATATGTTTTATCCGATTGAAGACGGAAACACGGTGTTTTTGATCGGGCAGAACACAGTGCCGTCGTGGCAGTTTTACAGGTACAAAATGGACAGCGGCGAGCTTACTCACATAGAGTTTCCTGAAACTCCGGCGCAGATTGTGGATTTGCAGTTAACGTCACGGTCGTGAAGTGCGGCTTGGGTTACTGATAATGACATAAATAAACCGAGGGCGACCGTATATGCGATCTCTCTCGGTTGTTGCTTATAAAGAGTATAAAAGGCTTAGCGATATCACGCCGAAAACGAACGGGAAACAGCGTAAAACGCTTACCGAAGTGTACATAAAAACGATTTTGTGCGTGTGAGCTCACACAACGAAAACTCCATGCTTGCCGTTACTCTGTCGTCGAGCGGAGCAAACCGGGAAAATGCAAAATCTTAGCAAAATCTTAACACAATTGAGCGCAAAAAATTAACCGTAGAAC
>CAKSUT010000033.1 GCA_934502885.1 uncultured Eubacteriales bacterium
GGGACTGTCGGATAAGCACTCTCTCAATGGTGGAGCATAGCAACTGCGAAGCTGACTGAGGGACTGTCGGATAAGCATTCTCTCCATGGCATTTTGTAGGGACACACAGGATGCGGAGCATCTGTGTAGATTGCTCCGTCCGTTGCCTCGGACAATTTGCCGACCTCGAATAATGCGCATTTGCTGTAATTTTTCCACCGCATTTCTACGGTACGGCATACATAACCGTGTGTGCGGTTCTTGCGGAACGAGCAAGCCCGTTCCCTACAAAACATCAATGAGCCTTAAAAAAATCGTATTATCGCCAACACCAACACCCTCTGCAAAAATCCGGCATTCCGTTATCGCACAATCTCAAAATCCGCACCATAAAAATTATTGAAGAAAAACGCTTAGCGTTTTTCCACATAAATTCTCCATTCTCCACTCTCAATTCTCAATTTTTGAAAAACGCTTAGCGTTTTTCGACATCAATTCTCCATTTTCCATTCTCAATTTTCAATTTTTGAAAAGCGCTTCAGCGTTTTTCAGCGTCCGAAAAAATTTTGCTTTCTCCGCGCCGCCGTGGGCGGCAAACGAAAGTGAGGACGCAAAGTTTTCGGCAAAAGGCTTTGAAAAACGAATTATTTATCGATTTTTGACCGTATATGCGCTCAAAGAACCGAAATTGCGGTAAAAATGCGAATATATGCCGTCGCCGAGACTGCAATTTTTACGTAATTTTCTCGTTTTCGGCAAAATAATTGTGACGTAATCGCCAATACGCCGAAAACCGCTGTCAAAATGCGCAAAAAGGTCTTTCGCGGTTTTTGCGGCTTTGTTATATGATACAAAATTAACGGGACCTTCTTGACAAACGCCGAAAACGGGTGTAAAATATAGAATCATAGCCGAAAGGGAGTACAAAAATTATCCGCTCGGCTCTGAATATTTTTTGAAAGAGGGTTTTTCTTATGACAAAGGCAACAAAAATCGTTTCTCTTGCAATGTGCGCCCTCATCTCAGTTATGAGCATGGCTGCGTGCAGCGGCAACAATGCCGAAAACGGCGGTAACACCGACGGCGGCTACACAAGCGGCAACACAGAGTATTTTATCGGCGGTACGGGTCCTCTTACGGGCGACGCTTCCAGCTACGGTATTTCCGTTCAGCAGGGCTGTCAGCTCGCTGTTGAAGAGATCAACGCCGCAGGCGGACTTAACGGTGTAAAGTTTAAGTTCGATATTAAGGACGACAAGGCAGGCGCTCCCGATGCGGCTACCGGTTACGATATGCTTTACGAGGCAGGTATGCAGATTTCCATCGGTTCGGTAACGAGCGGCTCTTGCGCCTCCTTCGCCGAGAAGGCGGCTCAGGACAACCTCTTCTTCATAACTCCCTCCGCTTCTGCGGCAAACGTAATCGAAACCGGCGACAACTCCTTCAGAGTTTGCTTCGGTGATCCCGACCAGGGTACACTTGCGGCTGAGTACTTCAACGAACACGGCTTTGAAGCAATCGGCGCAATCTACGACACAAGCGACCCCTACTCCTCCGGTATTTACGACGCTTTCAAGGCCGAAATGGAAAAGCTCGGTCTCGAGTATAAGGTTCAGACCTTCGACGCAGAGAACAAGAAGGACTTCTCCACACAGGTTGAAGCTCTCAAGGACTGCGACGTAATCTTCCTCCCCTTCTACTACACCGAGGCAGGTCTTGTTGCAAAGGCTGCTGTAGCTAAGGGTTCCGACGCTCTCCTCTTCGGATGCGACGGTCTCGACGGTATCGCAGATCAGGTTGACGACACCGTTACAAACACAATTATGTACATCACACCTTTCGACGTTGCAAGCACCGATGAGGTTCCCGCAAGGTTCGTAAAGGCTTACACCGAGAAGTACGGCAAGACTCCGGACCAGTTCGCAGCTGACGGCTACGACGCAATTTACGCTATCTTCGAGGCAATGAAGGCGGCAGGCATCAACGATGTAACAATCGCACCCTCTGCCCTCTGCGACGCAGTCAAGAAGGCAATCACGGATCCTTCGTTCAAGCTCGTAGGCGCAACCGGTACAATGACTTGGGATGCTTCCGGCGCTTGCGCAAAGGCTCCTCAGATAGTTGAGCTCAACTGACATCTGCGCACAAATTAAGGGAAATGTTACGGCAACGGCGGGCTGTTTTATGTCCGCCGCTTGTCGCATAAAGAACCTCGACGCAGCAGACGACCGACGGGAGAGGGAATGACTCGCCGTCCCCTTTCGTCGGTTGTTTACTGCGCAGTTCCGCAAAAGCAAAACCTCCACATTGAAGGAAAGGAAGAGTCATTACCATGATAACTCTTATCGACGGACTCAGTCTGGGCAGTATATACGCCCTCATTGCGCTCGGCTACACAATGGTATACGGTATTGCGAAGATGCTTAACTTCGCTCACGGCGATATCATAATGGTCGGCGCATACTCAATACTCGTGACGATGTCAGCAATCATGAACCCCGGCGTTGCGGTTGTTGTTTCAATCGTAGTCTGCACGCTCCTCGGCATATTCATCGAAAAGGCGGCGTACAAACCGCTTCGCGGTGCGTCTCCCCTTGCCGTGCTTATTACGGCAATCGGCGTCAGCTACCTTTTGCAGAGCGTGGCGCAGCTTGTGTTCGGCTCAAAGTCACAGCCCGTTCCCGGCTGGAATGTTCCGCCTGTCGCTTTCTTTGAAAAGTACGGTATACGCACCTCTGCGGTCGTAACCCTTATTGCGGCGGCGGTTATCATGATAGTGCTTACGCTGTTCATCAACCTCACCAAAACCGGAAGTGCGATGCTTGCAACCTCCGAGGACAGAGGCGCGGCACAGCTCATGGGCGTTAACGTCAACGGCATCATCACCACGACCTTCGCTATCGGCTCGGCGCTTGCGGCCTTTGCCGGTATGTTTTACCTGCTCCAGATTCCGAACGCAGAGCCTACTCTCGGCGCGATGCCCGGTATCAAGGCGTTCACGGCGGCGGTTATCGGCGGTATCGGCTCTATTCCGGGCGCAATGCTCGGCGGCGTGCTTCTCGGCATAATCGAGAAGATTTGCCTCTCGATTCCGGCTGTTTCGCCGTACACCACCTCGATTGAGTTTTCGCTCCTTATTTTGATACTCCTTGTCAAGCCTACGGGTATTCTCGGCAAGAAGAGAAGGGAGAAGGTATAATGAACCGCTTCAAGAGTATAGCAAAGGGCTTCAAGCTCAAGTATTACATAAATTATATTTTGGTCGCTCTTCTCCTCGGCGTATTTACCGCGCTTCTTCTCACGGGAAACCTCAAGCCCTCGAACGCAACGCTCGTGACTCAGATAGGCTTCTCGATTATCCTTGCGGTGTCCCTCAACCTTGTTGTCGGCTTCTTGGGTGAGCTGAGCCTCGGTCACGCAGGTTTTATGTGTATCGGCGCGTACATCGGCGGTATTTTCGCCATGAACCTTATAAAGGTTTTCCCGAACAAGCTCGCTGTTCTTGTAATATCCATGATAGTCGGCGGACTTATCGCGGCGGTTTTCGGCTTCATCATCGGTCTTCCGTCCTTAAGACTTAAGGGCGACTACCTTGCGATCGTAACTCTTGCGTTCGGTGAGATTGTGAGAAACATCTGCAAGAACCAGAAGATTTTCGGCGGCGCTATGGGACTTTCGACAGGTTCGATAAAGTACGATACACGTCAAGCCCCCACGCTCTTTATAGTCACTCTCGTAACGGCGCTTGTTATGCTTGCCGTTATCCAGAACCTCATGAGAAGCAAGCACGGACGCGCGATAACCGCTATACGCGACAACGAAATTGCCGCAAAGGCGATGGGCATCAACGTGACGTTCTATAAGCTCCTTGCGTTTGTCGTATCGGCGTTCTTTGCCGGAGTTGCCGGCGTTATCTACGCTCACTACGCAACCCCTGTGCTTTACACCTTCTTCTCGTACAACTATTCGATAGAGATACTCGTTATGGTCGTTCTCGGCGGTATGGGCAACATCACGGGCTCTATCGTTGCGGCAACGCTCATTCCCGTAATAAACTTCTTCCTCCAGAAGCAGCTTTCGGGCAACCTCGCCGCACTCAAATTCCTCATTTACGCAATAATCCTCATCGTTATAGTTATCTTCGGCAACGCACCTGCGCTCAAGGACTTCAGAGAAAAGTACAGTCTTTCGAACCTCTTCAGGAAAAAGCACTTCGACCCCTCTGCGCGCCGCGACGACGATGCCGCATGGGACAGAGTCCCCACGAAGATACAGATGGACGAAATACTCACGACCGAACTCAAACCCAACGAGGCGTTTACTCCGGACAAACCGGACAGACCTAAGTCGGGCGGAAAGGAGAATAAGTGATGGAAGAAAGAATCATGCTTAAAACCGAGAATCTCGGTATCTCCTTCGGCGGACTTAAGGCGGTTCAGGACGTCAACATGACTATAAAGAAGAATCAGCTTTACGGACTCATAGGACCGAACGGCGCCGGAAAGACCACGATATTCAACCTTCTCACCGGCGTATATCAGCCGACGACGGGTAAATTTTACCTCGACGGCGAAAATCTCACAGGCAAAGGTCAGGAGGCGATAAACCACAAGGGAATCGCGCGTACTTTCCAGAACATCAGGCTGTTCAACAACATGACGGTCGTGCGCAACGTAATGGTCGGACTCCACAATCAGCCGGAATACAAGTGCAATCCGTTTGCAAGTATGTTCAGACTCCCGGTTCACTACGAGACCGAGACGAAGATGCGCGAGCGTGCGAAGGAGCTTCTTGCGATATTCGGACTTGAAAACGAGAGAAATCTCCTTGCGTGCAACCTTTCCTACGGCAAGCAGAGAAAGCTTGAGATAGCGCGCGCTCTTGCGACGAATCCTAAGCTTCTTCTTCTCGACGAGCCTGCCGCCGGCATGAACCCGAACGAGACGGCGGAGCTTATGGAGACGATACGTTTCATCAAGGATCATTTCGACATGACGATCCTTCTTATCGAACACGATATGAAGCTTGTTTCGGGCATATGCGAGGAACTGACGGTTCTCAACTTCGGCAAAGAGCTTATGAGCGGAACTCCGTCGGTCGTACTCAATTCGCCGGAAGTCATCACGGCATATCTCGGAGAATAAGGGAGGGGGATTACAATGACAAACAACACTCTGCCGCTTCTCGACGTAGAGAATCTCGAGGTATATTACGGCGTGATACGTGCGCTCAAGGGCGTATCGCTTAAGGTAAACAGAGGCGAGGTAGTGGCGCTTATCGGCGCTAACGGTGCCGGAAAGACGACTATTCTCCACACGATAACGGGACTTGTTCCGGCAAAGAGCGGTTCGATTCTGTACGACGGACACGAGCTTACGAAGATACCGGCGCACAAGATAGTATCTCTCGGAATGGCGCACGTGCCGGAGGGCAGACGCATATTTCAGGAGCTGACGGTTTACAAGAACCTCATGCTCGGTGCGTACACGAGAAACGACGGCAAGGCGGAAATCGAAAAGACTTTGCAGTCGGTATACGAACACTTTCCCCGACTTCTCGAGAGAAAGGATCAGATAGCAGGAACGCTTTCGGGCGGCGAACAGCAGATGCTTGCGATGGGACGTGCGCTCATGTCCGACCCTGACATAATCCTCATGGACGAGCCGTCGATGGGACTTTCTCCGCTTTTCGTTACGGAGATATTCGACATAATCGTCAAGATTCGCGAACTCGGCAAGACGGTTCTTCTCGTTGAGCAGAACGCGAAGAAGGCTCTCGCTATCGCCGACCGCGCCTACGTTCTCGAGACCGGCTCGATTACCCTCGAGGGCGACGCCGACGAGCTCGCAAACGACCCCAAGGTCAAGAGCGCTTACTTGGGAGAGTAAAGTAACGGTGGTAAAAGACGCGAGGATATGTCCTTTTCTTGAAAGAAACGTGCGACGCCGCAAAGCGGCTTTCAGGCGACGCAACAAAGTTGCTTTCGCGAAAGAACTTTGTCGATTTCAAAGCTATCGCTTTGAAATTGGAAGTTTTTGATGTGATTTGGAGATACCGCCGCACGACGTCGTTGAAGACTCCGTCGTGAAATGAGGAAAGACTCATCTAATCGAATACAGTACGGCGACCCGACGCCATATATTCAAGCGTCGGGTCGTGATTTTTTTCGCATCAGGCTCTGTAGGACATGGAGAGAAATGCGAACTTGTTCGCATTTACTCTCGTGCAGCTTGCTGCGCCTCGGACTACGAAGTGTGTCCGCACACCGTTCGCAAAATTTATTGCGTGCTCAGCACACTTCGCACACGATAAAATTTTGTGAAGATAAGGTTCTTGGGTATGTGCGTGATTTGAAATACGCACTTTCTCCATGGCGTACCGTAGTGCGGCGGTTATCGTTTTCTCCCCGCAGAACCGCAACAATCGGTAAGCACTACATAATTTAATGAAGAAAAACGCTTCAGCGTTTTTCGACATCAATTCTCCATTTTCCATTCTCAATTTTCAATTGAAA
>CAKSUT010000034.1 GCA_934502885.1 uncultured Eubacteriales bacterium
CTACAAGGCGACGCAACAAAGTTGCTTTCGCGAAAAAATGCTTCGTAAACTCGCATTTTTTCCACATACCATGGAGAAAGTGTAAACACCAAAACAACGCACACACTCAAGAACCTTATCTTTGCAGAATTAAATCAAACCTACCGTAGAATAGGCGGAGAGAAATTACGGAGCGCAAAGCGGCGCAAAGCGCGCAGTAATTTACTCTCGCACAGGACGCTGAGCGTCTGCGCAGAAGTCGCGCAAAATTGCGTGAACGGTGTTTCCCCGAATTACAGTCCCCACAAAATTTGATGCGAAAAAAATCACGACCCGACGCTTGAATATATGGCGTCGGGTCGCCGTACTGTATTCGATTAGATGAGTCTTTCCTCACTTCACGACGGAGTCTTCAACGACGTCGTGCGGCAGTATCTCCAAATCACATCAAGGACTTCCCATTTCAAAACGCAGTTTTGAAATCGATAAAGTTCTTTTGGCGAAAGCAACAAAGTTGCGGCGCCTGAAAGCAACTTTGTTGCGTCGCACGTTTCTTTCAAGAAAAGAACACTCCCGTAATCCCCCGTAATCCCCCGTAATCCCCTGCCATGTCCCCACACCGTCTCAGTACGGTTTCGAGTAATCCTTCGGCGGCACGCCGAGCTCTCTTTTGAAGACGCGCGAGAAGTAGGCGGCGTCGGGAAAGCCGCAGAGGGCGGCTACCTCGGTCACGGAGAGGCATCCGCTCTCGATAAGGCGCAAAGCTCTGACGATGCGCATATGAATTATGTACTTCCGCAAGGGCATACCCGTGCAGTGCTTCACCGTGTCGCTTATGTAGTTCGCGTTGAAGCCGAAGCGCGCCGCAATGTCGGCGTTGGTCATTGACCTTTCGCAGTTCTCCGAAATGTAGTCGAGGATAAGCTCGACGTCAAGCCGCACTTCGCCGGGACGCGACGTGCGCCGCCTTGCACAGCGCAGAAGTATGTTGTGGAGTATGTTTCCGGTGACGGCGCGGTGGTATTCGTATTCGCGCCTGTACTCGCGCTCAATTTCGATAAGCTCGCTTTCAATCTGTATTTCAGCCATGTAAAGCGGTGCGGTGAAAACCTCCGTTCCGCTTATTTTTGTCCTGTCCGTGAGAAGACTTTCGTTGTACTCACCCGGCAAAACCGGTGCCGCCGGCGTCGCCGAAACAGTGCTCGCGTCCGCGTTGAAATCAAAATTCAGTGCAAGATACGTCACCGATTTTTCCGGGGTGCACAGTCTGTATCCCATCCCGGACGGCAGTATGAGGCACGCTCCGACCCTCATTTCGTTAGAAGCGCCGTCTGCTGTTTCTATTCTTCCGCAACCGCTGACCGTGTAAAACAGCCTTGCGTCAAGCGGTATCCGAAAAGGATACGACGACTCCGCGTCGAGAGTCAGGTATCTCGCGAAGCGCACAAAGGGGCGTACATTTTCTATAAGCACGTTTTTTCTCCAATCTGTATTTTGTCCAAGTCTTGCTGTGGTTTGTATATTGATTATAACACCGAATTGTGATATAGTCAATACATTAAGAAAACTTTTACGGAGGAAATTATCATGATAGAGAGAAAAAATCCGCGATACGCAAAGGTCGGCGTGTTCGCCGTTGCGCACGCGGCATACTGGGCGCAGTTCGAGGGACTTTACGAAAACATAATGGGCTACCACCGCGACTTTTGCGCCATGGCGGCGAAAAACGGAGTCGAGGTCGTCGATTTCGGCATGATAGACAGCAGTGAAAAGGCATACGACGCACTCGCAAAAATAAAGGCGGCGAATGTTGACCTTCTTTTCTGCAACATGGTGACGTATGCAACGTCGTCGGTTTTTGCGCCGATAATGCGCGACGCCGGAGTGCCGGTCGTGCTTGTTGCTCTCCAGCCGAGGGCGGCACTCGACTACACCCGTGCGAACACTTTTATGCAGCTTGAAAACGACAATATCTGTTCCGTGCCGGAGTTCTGCGGAGTTGCGATAAGGCTCGGAAAGAAGGTTGCGGACGTTATAATCGGCTGCCTCTACGGCGATGCCGAGGCTGAAAGTGCGGTTGCCGAGTGGTGCGACATAGCGAAGGTACTTCACGATCTGCACGGTGCGCGTATGGGACTCATGGGTCACACGATGGAGGCGATGTACGATATGCACGCCGATCCGACTGCAATTTCTGCGGCGTTCGGACTCCATGTGCCGCTTTTAGAGGTTGACGACGTCATCGAGCTTTACGAGGGAGTGACGGAGGAGGAAATTGCGGCGAAGAGCGAGGTTATCGACCGTGAATTCGATACACCCGAACCGAAGAGCGATCCTCTGACGATGAAGCTTACGGACGCCGACAAGCGACGCGCGGCAAAGGCGGCTGTCGCTCTCGACAGACTTGTGGAAAAGTACAATCTCACGGGACTTGCCTACTATTACGAGGGCAAGGAGGGAGGACTTCACAGGGAGGTTGCGTCGTCGTTCATCGTGGGCAACTCCATACTCAACGCCGAGGGCATACCGATGTGCGGCGAATACGACATAAAGACGTGTATAGCGATGCTCATAATGGACAGGCTCGACATAGGCGGCAGCTTTGCGGAGTTTCATCCGTTCGACTTTAAGGAGGACTTTATACTTGTGGGACACGACGGACCGCACCACCTCAGGATTGCGGAGGGCAAGCCGGTTCTCAGGAGCCTCAAGAAGTACCACGGCAAGCCGGGCTGCGGAGCGTCGGTCGAGTTCAAGATAAAGGAAGGACCGATAACGATGCTCGGCATCACGCAGACTGCGGACGGAAAGTTCAAGTTTGTGGTAGGCGAGGGTTACTCCAAGGAGGGTGCGATTCCTCCGACCGGCAACACCAACACACGAGGCTTCTTTGAGCCGACCACGAAAGAGTTTATCAAGAAGTGGGTCATGGAGGGTCCGACGCACCACTACGCTCTCGGCGTGGGTCACAGAGCCGATACCATCGCCAAAATCGCCGAAGTCCTCGGCATCGAGTGCGTCGTCGTAAGGTGACCGGGTTAAGAGGGCGTCCTCACGCATTGATTAACGCTCAGCCGTCGGGAAGACGAACGCAAAAAGGAGATATGTTTATGAAAAAAATAACGCTCGAGATGAGCTTAAAGCCGTTTAAAGAGACGACGGACGAATACATAAGAGAGGTGTGCCGGGGACTGTATCAACAGTGGAGACAGCTTCTCAAGGAAGCCGAGGAAATAACGGTTATGCTGTGGACGGCAGACGGAAGCGAAATACTCGAATATGCCGGCGAGCTTGACGACGAGATAGAATGGTGCAGATATATCGGCGGAGCAACGCACGATTTTACGCATGAGGGAGAGTCTCCCGATTTATCGCTTCACAAGCGCAAGCATCTGTACACGGATAATCCGCCCGTCGTGACCTACCGCACGTTAAAGAGGATAGTGGCCGCACTCCGCAGCGAGGGTGCGTCGGCGTTTCCGAACGCAAAAATCCGCATAGGCGAGACGTTCGATATAGGACCGGAGTTTGCGGACTCTAAGTTCAAGTACAAATGGCACAATGAAATTTGCACCGGCGGCAGCGGAATATTTGCAAAGGCGTTTATCGATTCGACGGCTCTTCTCAACGGCGACAAACGCCGGTATGCCGCATATCCCGACGGAATCCCCGACGGCACGCCGTTCGGACTTTTTCTCGGACGTCAGACCAGGGCGATGTTCGATGATGTCGGCTTTGATTACATATGGCTGTCAAACGGACTCGGCTTCAGCAGTGATCCATGGGATGCCACGGGAAAAATATATGACGGAAAGGAGTTTTTCCCCGAACGTCTCGAAAAGGTTCGGAAGGATGTGTTTCAATTCTGGAGATATTTCAGAGAGGGTTGTCCCGGATATTCTATCGAATGCAGAGGAACAAACAACTCTGCCGGAATAGACTATGCAACCGACGGCGTGCCGCTTTACGACATATATCACGGAGGTTTCGGCGTATCCGCTCCCCCGAATTCCCCGTGGGCGGCACTCAACGGCAACTACGGTCTTGAGCTTATGGGACACATGACAAGAATCTGCGATCTGCCTGACGACAGCTTTATGTTCAGATATTATATTCACGATCCGTGGTGGGCAAACTCCCCCTGGTATGACCGCTACGAGGGTGAGCCGCACGACATATATCTGCCTATGGCGGTATCAAGAATAGACCGTGACGGAAATATACGCAATGCCGAGCAGCTTAACCTGCTGACGGTTGACAACTCTTTCGGCGAGCTTCCCGACAGCTGTGCGAATGAGCCTTTGCCGCACATTCTGAAGTCGGTAAAGGATGAGTCGGATTATCCCGCACCGTTTGTATGGGTATATCCGATGAAAGAGTACACCCACTCTTACAGCAAGGAGGAATTATCGGAGATGTATTTCGCCGACAGCTTCATATGCGGCGAGATAAACCGAGGATTTCCGTTAAACTGTGTGGTATCGACCGGCAATTTCAACGGTCACGATACAAAGCTGTATTCCGGGAAAATACTTATTGCGCCTGCCGCAGCGGCGGACGCTTGCAGGGAAAAGCTTCTTGAATGTGCGAAGAACGGCGCAAGAGTAATCATATACGGAAGCCGCTCCGTGCTCGACGGGGTTTTATGCGGCAATGCTCTTGCGGAATATGCGGATACGGTTGACATATCCGGCGGTTCGCTGATCGACGTCGTGAAAAAGTACGGTTACACCTTTGAATGGGGAAAAAGCAGATACGCCTTGCCGAACGGAGTGTGTGAACACGCCATGACGGTAAACCGCAGCGATAATGCGTATATGTTCTCGGTATACAACAGGAATACGACCGTAGACTGTTCGCTTCGTCTCCCTGAAGGTGCGCCGCTGTTGTTGGGATATGAAGCCGAAATTTCGGACGGAAAGGCAAAATATCACTTCCCGAGAAGCGCACATAAGGAGTGCCGCATTTTCATCGACAAGCAGAACGAAGGAGTTGTGAGCGCAAGGGAGACGGCGCCGGTGAGCGTCTTTATGCGCCGCCGCATTGTGGTTCTTGGACTTAGAAATGCCGACCTGTATTTCTTCCCGGAAACCTACTGTGCAAAATACGTAAAAGCGGGTCCGACAGGCGCCGGCGGCGACAACGATCCCGTTTACTTTGAAAATGCCGAATATCTCGATACCCCCAACGGCAGCTGCCTTAAGCTCTCCAACATATCCGGCGGCGTTGCCCTTTATATGCCTGAGGAAAAATACTGCCGCTGAGCAATTGACGATTACGGAAACACTCATCTAACCGAATACAGTACGGCGACCCGACGCCATATATTCAAGCGTCGGGTCGTGTTTTTTTTGCATCAGGCTCTGTGGGGACTAAATTTTCTGCGCTCGTCCGTTCGTAAAATTTATTGCGTGCTTCGCACACGATGAAATTTTACGAAGATGAGGTTTTTGGGCGGTGCGTGATTGGGATACGCACTCTCTCCATGGCATTTTGTAGGGACACACAGGATGCGAAGCATCTGTGTAGATTGCTCGTTCCGCAAGAACCGCACGCACGGTTATGTATATCGCACCGTAGAAAAGCGGCAAAAGATAAGCACCATTCAAACATTGAAGAAAAGCGAAGCTTTTCAACGTCAATTATGCATTATGCATTATGCATTATGAATTATGAATTATGAATTCTGCCTTTCTTTTCCGTCAACGGCACAACCTCAACTCCGCACCATTTAAATATTGAAGAAAAACGACTTTAGGAGTTTTTCCTCCACAATTCTCAATTTTCCACTCTCAATTCTCAATTGTAGAAAAACGCGTCAGCGTTTTTCTACCGC
>CAKSUT010000035.1 GCA_934502885.1 uncultured Eubacteriales bacterium
TGCCTCTGTAGCTCAGTTGGTAGAGCAGGGGACTGAAAATCCCCGTGTCGTTGGTTCAATTCCGACCGGAGGCACCATTTTTAAAATCAGGTGCAGATATGCGGATTTAGCTCATTTGGTAGAGCGCGACCTTGCCAAGGTCGAGGTAGCGGGTTCGAACCCCGTAATCCGCTCCAACACGGCGACATAGCCAAGTGGTAAGGCAGAGGTCTGCAAAACCTTTATGCCCCGGTTCAAATCCGGGTGTCGCCTCCATAATGCCTCTGTAGCTCAGTTGGTAGAGCAGGGGACTGAAAATCCCCGTGTCGTTGGTTCAATTCCGACCGGAGGCACCATTTTTAAAATCAGGTGCAGATATGCGGATTTAGCTCATTTGGTAGAGCGCGACCTTGCCAAGGTCGAGGTAGCGGGTTCGAACCCCGTAATCCGCTCCAATGGGAGCTTAGCTCAGCTGGGAGAGCATCTGCCTTACAAGCAGAGGGTCAGAGGTTCGAGCCCTCTAGCTCCCACCACCCGAAAGGGAAAATGTGGTTCGGTAGTTCAGTTGGTTAGAACGCTAGCCTGTCACGCTAGAGGTCGTGGGTTCGAGTCCCATCCGAATCGCCACCATGCTGCTATAGCTCAGTTGGTAGAGCGCATCCTTGGTAAGGATGAGGTCGGCCGTTCAAATCGGCTTAGCAGCTCCATTTATGGCCCGTTGGTCAAGAGGCTAAGACATCGCCCTCTCACGGCGAAAACATGGGTTCGATTCCCGTACGGGTCACCATACACAATTATCCTTATCCCTCGTTTTTGTGATAACGTAAAGCTCCGACGCGTGTTGTGCGCATCGGGGCTTTTGCGTTTTTATTTTTCAAAATAATCCTTATCTTTAAGTGTGATTTTCACGATAAATTACGTGGTTTATAGGTAAAGTGCCAATATGCCGTAATTTCGAGTAAACATTTTTAAAGTCCTTTTTATCGTACACCATACGTGCTATAATTAGTACGTAAACAAGGACATCGAATGATTGCGGTGCGCAATTAGGGAGTGAACTGTAAATGAATGAGGAAATTATCAACTTACAAGAAGCTTTACGACTCATAGACTGGCTCAAAGCTAAAGGTTTCTCGAGCGATGAGATATTGGAGTGCATCAAGTACATTAGCTTAGCTGATGAACGGTAAGCGGCAGAGTTGATTCGGTAACTACTGCTCCAATGCTTTTATTGCCGCGTGAAGTAATCGGTCGTAGGTCAAATGAAGCTCTCTTCGGTCAGTGCCGAGGAGAGCTTTTCTGTGTTGGCGCGTTTGTGTTTGTCACAACCGTCTGTTTTTGTATTTCAACGGTGTAAGTCCTGTTGCTTTTTTGAATTCGGCGATAAAAGCCGAACAGTCGGAGAAGCCGCTCATAAGTGCAGCCTCGGTTACATTGCTTCCCTCTGAAAGCAGGCGTTCTGCGTTGGCAAGCCTTTTCTGTTTTATGTACCTCGACGGCGTAATGTTGAGCGAGCATAAAAAGCGGCGTTCCAATGTGTTTACACTCACACTACACTTCTTTGCTATATCTTTTACCTCAAGCTTCTGCGATAGGTTGTTGTTTATGTAGTTTATCGCCGTTGTTACCGCATCGTTTTTTGTGTTCTCCTCGGCACTTGCTGTGTCAGCTGTGTTCAGCATGTGTATCATCTTGAAAAATAGATAATAACTTTCCGCTTCGCTGCTGCCGTCACGGTTCATTTCTCGACATACGGAAAAAAGTTCCTCGGCTTTGTCCGGCGGGAGTATCAGTAGATTGTTTCTTCCGGGCTTTCTTTTAAAGAATATGTCAAAAAGTCTCTCGTTTCCTTTCGGATCAAACAGAATCCAAAAGTGTTTGTGCAGCTTGTTTGAATGATACAGACAGTGGTGATACTCATACGGTCTTGTAATTATTACTCCTCCCGGCATTATGGGATAAACCGATCCTTCAACCGAAAATGAGATGTCTCCGCTCAGATTTATGTATATTTCACATTCATCGTGTATGTGATCGTCGTACACGTTTTCCGGCGAATCAGCGTCGATTTCTATATACGATATCGAAAACTTAAATGGATAGGTTTGCTGAAAGTACTTCACCGTCGATGTCATGTTTATCACCTCCGTGGTGATTATATCATATATTCAGGTTAAATGTCAATATTAATATTTGAAAATGTGTGATATAATGTGCTAAGAGAAATGCAGTCGATATTAGGAGATTATAATACGTTACCTGCTTCTCTGCTTTGCGGAACAGTGGCTCTGCGTAAAAGAGGTTCCTGCGACCGTTCTCTGTCAGTTCGTAACTGGCGGAAGTATAGTTTTCTCCGCATTGGCGGACGCAGTGGTTTTTAAAAAGCGGCTTTACGGAAAGATAATTGCAGGCGTTTTGCTTTCCTCTGCAGGAACGATTATGTTTATTTAAATTACGAAAGGTGAATGAACCATGGATTTTCTTAGAAGCTCAAGGAGATTTTCTTTCAAGCTCGACGAGAGCGACGTATTTAGCAGTGTCTTTGAAACGAAGTCGGCGTGCGACGGTGACACTCTCACTACCGTATACCGCTTTGAGGGTGGACTTACCGTGACAAATATCGCAAAGAAGCACGGCGATAACGCCTATGAATGGGTGAATCTGTTTGAGAACACGGGTGCTGAGCCTACGAGAATTATCTCTGAACTTTGGGACTGCGACGTCGAAATGCCTTTCGAAAGGGATGCGCCGAAAGGTTGGACCGCATATATGCCGGAAAAGGAAAAAGCAATGAAGATTTACTCTCCGTCGGGCTCAACGTGGACAGGATATGAGTTTTTCGCAAATCCCGATGAAACTGTGCAGGGATACTATCCTTATTACCTTTTCTCAGATTATGCGCACAAAAGCTACAGCACCTGCGGCGGTCGTTCTTCCAACAGAAAAGCGCCTTTCTTCAACATACACAGGCAGGGCGTCGGCGTCATTTTTGCTATAGGCTGGACGGGACAGTGGCTCTGCAACATAGACAGAACCGAAAACGGCGTAAGAATTCGCACAAAAATCGAGGATACGCACTTTCGTCTTTTGCCGGGAGAGAAAATACGAACTTCTTCGATTGTGATTATGCCGTATAACGGTACGGTTACAGAGTCTCAGAATATGTGGCGAAGACTTGTACGCCATGATTTCTCGCTTATCGGCAAGCCCGGACGCGACACCGAGGGAGTATTCTGTGCTGGAATATGGGGCGGTATGTCGGATGAGGGCGTACTCTCAAGGATAAACAAAATCCGTGACAACAAACTGCCCTTCGAGGAGATCTGGATGGACGCCGGATGGTACGGCACTGACCCTAATCCCTCGCCCGATGAGTTTGAGGGCAGATGGTACGACCACACCGGAGACTGGCGCGTCAATGTGCATCACCATCCGAACGGACTTGAGCCTGTTTCGGTGGCTGTCAGGGACGCCGGAATGAAGTATCTGCTTTGGGTCGAGCCTGAACGTGTGATAAAATCTACGCCGATAGCAAAGGCGCATCCCGAGTATTTTCTCACATCTAATAACGAAAACAACACGAGCCTGATTTTGAACCTCGGCAACGATGAAGCGTGGAAATACTGTTTCAACACACTGTCTGAACTTATCGAACGACTTAATCTCCACTATTACAGACAGGATTTCAACACAGAGCCTCTTGAATACTGGCGCAAAAACGACAGCGAGGACAGAGTCGGAATAAGTGAAATCAAACATATAATGGGACTATACCGTCTTTGGGACGCTCTTCTTGAGAAATTTCCTCACCTTATGATCGACAACTGCGCAAGCGGCGGCAGAAGAATAGATATCGAGACGCTCAGACGTTCCGTACCTCTCTGGCGCAGCGACGCACAGTGCCCGGCAAATTATCCGTGCGAGATTGCGCAGATGCACAATATGTCGTTTTCGGCATGGATACCGTACAGCGGCACGGGAACGGGCAGAGGACTCGGAGATACGTACAGAGCAAGAAGCGCCTACAGCGGCACATTAACTACAAACTACTCTTTCTCGAAGCGTGAGCGTTTCTGTGAGAACGCCGGAGAGGTCGAGTGGCTTCGCAGAATAGGCGAGGAGTATCTTAAGGTGCGTCCGTGTTTTTACGAGGATTTTTACCCGCTGACTCAAATAAGCGACCGCACGGATATATGGTCAGCAGCTCAGTTTGACCGCCCGGAAAAAGGAGACGGAATCGTTCAGGTTTTCCGCAGAGAGGACGCACCGTACACAGATGCAAGCTTTGAGCTTCACGGAATTTCGGCGGATAAAACGTATATTTTCAGAGATGCCGACGCTGTTGAAGCATTTGAGGTGAGCGGAAATGAGCTTCTCAAAAACGGCTTCTGCGTGCATATTCCCGAGAAAAGATGTGCAAAAATATACTTCTACTTTGCAAAATGACATGAGTGCCCGGTATTCCTAAATTGAATATAAGTGAGAGCCGACAGGCGACCTGATATGCGTCGTCTGTCGGCTCATTTTCGTTTTCGGGAGCGGAATTTACTTCACCGCAATCCAAACCTCACACTCATAGTCCGGATTTGTGACGTCCGCCGACGGATAAACCTCAAGCTCGGCGGCGTTTGCATACTCGTAATCGCTCTGAGGGAAGAACTCGGTGCAAATGCGCTTATATGTGTCGGAAAACGCCTCCGGCATCTTGCCTTTCACGGTAAATACGGCGTAGGTGTAGGCAGGAAGCTCGACGATATCAAAGCCTTCGGCGGTATAATCGACGCCGTCATCGGGCAATGCGAAGCCTATTCCGTAAGGGAAGCTGTTGTCGGCAAGCGCGTTTGTGAAGCAAATGCCGAGAAGTCCTTTAATGGGAGAGTTTTTGGGGAACATCTTCGTAAGCTTTTCAAGGCTTCCGTCCGCACTGCACTTTTTCCAGAAGGACTGTATGTCAAGGACGGCGGTTTCGTTTACGGGCTTTGTTACCTTTATTCTTTTGCAAAGTATTTTGAGAGTCGGTTTCTTTTCTATTCTGTAGTTCATGGTATCTCCTCCGATCAAAGTTAGTTTGACGGAAATTCTGGAAAACGACCGAATTCTGCCGCTTTTGCGCGCTTCTACCGGAGATACGCCGTGAAACTTCGTGAATGCACGGGTGAAGCTTTCGGGGCTGTCGTAGCCGTACTTCAGGGCAAGGTCAATGACTTTGACATTCTTATTTGAGGAAAGAAGCTCACTGCCGGCAAGTGTGAGTCTTCTCATGCGAATGTAGTCGCCGATCGTAAATCCGCAAAGTATCGAAAACAGGCGCTGAAAGTGAAATTCCGAGGCATACGCACACTTTGCAATCTTGGAATAGTCGAGATGTTCGCAAAGGTGGTTCTCCATGTAGTCAATTGCGCGTTGTAAACCGGTTGTCTGATTCAAGTCTATTCCTCCTTTCGTCGGGAGTATTATACATCAAATGAACCGAAAAGTCCTGACTTTTTCTGCTTTCAGGTGATAGTGTCGGAAAAATGCGGTCGGTTTCTGCTGTTGTCGTTCACCTCCCCACCCTTCTTGAAACGACGTCGGTAAGAGCAGCGATAAACTCGCTGTTTTTCGGCTTTTTGCAGGGAGAGA
>CAKSUT010000036.1 GCA_934502885.1 uncultured Eubacteriales bacterium
CAAGGGGAGCCTCGGTAGCTCCGCTACCTCCATTGCTACACCCATAAGAAACTACTTTGTTTTAAAGTTCTTTTGGTACTTTTCTTTCAAGAAAAGTACACCCTCGTAACCCTCGCCCGTCGGAGACGCCCCTGCGGCGAGCAGCCCCCGTAAACCTCGTCACAGCGAAGCGGCGACGGAGGCGAGAACGGCGTTTGGGTTAGCGGACTCGGAGAGACGCAGAGCGGCGTCGGAAAAAACCGAGCAGAGAGAGGACGCCGAAGCGACGGAGAACGCCGCCTCACGCAGAACAGCGGCGGAGAGCATAACCGCGTCACCCTCGGAAAACGGAATGCCCTCTTTTTTGCACACGGCGTATAAAAGAGCATCGCGCGCCGCTACCGCCATTACCTCGAAGGTCAGCTGTAAATCTTTCGGATCAACACTCTTGCGCGACGAAAATAAAAGGTCGGGTATGCTTCCCGTGAAAAATGCGTCCGCCGCACCGTAAGCCGCCTCAAGACTCTGCACACTCACACTCTCTATCGCCAAACCGTCGCAGTTGCGGTAAAGCCGCGCAGTCCGCGCGACGAACTTCTCCGTCCCCTTCGGGAACAGAGTACGCACGTATTTCTCCGCCTCGGCACACGATAAGCTCCCGGCAGAATATACCGCCGCACGCGAACGCACCGTCTCAAGCATCATCTTCGCCGACGGACACGAAAATATAAAGTATACGTTCTTCGGCGGCTCTTCGAGCAGCTTCAAAAGCGCATTCTGCGACTGCACATTCAGCTTCTCGGCATTCAGCGCAATATATATCCTGCACTCCGCCGCAGCAGGCGCAATGTATGCGTCCGATTTTACACTCCGCACGTCGTCAACCGACACAGGCTTTCCGCTCTTCGCAAGCTTCTCGAATACCTTTATGTCGGGATGCGCAAAATCAAGGTCTCCGCCGTCGGCAAACGCCGCACTTCCGAACATCCTGCAGCTCTCGCACTCTCCGCAAGGCTTCCCTGCCCTGCTCTTGCCGGAGTCGGTGCAAATAAGCGCCTCGGCAACCCTGCGCATTATTCCGCGCCGCACGGATATGTCCGCACCCTCGATTATCACCGTGTGCGGAAGCGCACCCCTCAGAGCAAGTCCGCGAAGCGCCGCCTCAAGCTCCTCTGCCCTCGTGACGGAGGATTTGTTATTTGTCATGTGATTACCTCCGGAGGAGCTGGAAAGCTTCGCTTTTCAGAGTGATGTCGTTCCTTCGGAACGAGAGAAGTTTCGGCTTGCGCCGAAGTGAAGTGACGGCTCCGCCGCCGTGATGTGTTGCTTCGCAACGTTGACGTGGAAAAGCTGCGCTTTTCTTCATTGATTGTATGGTGCTTACCGTTTGCCGGTTTTCTACGGTGCGATATGCATAACCGTGCGTGCGGTGCTAAATTGACAGTCCCTCAGTCTGACGACTTCGTCGTGACAGCTCCAGAGGTTGCCTCGCAACCGGTTACACAGAGGATGCCTCCGGAGTTGGCAGAGCCACCGGAGTTGACACGGTCAACTCGAGAGTAAATTGCTTCGCAATTTCTCTGGCGACGTGGTCGCCTCCAATACACCCAAGAGCAAGTGCGAATTTCAAGCTTCGCACTCTCAAGAAAGCTTCGTCTTCGCCGAATTCCCTATAAGCAAGCGCAAACCACAATTTACGTACACACCAAGAACCTCATCTTCGCAAAAATGAAATTGTCGAGCTGTGCGAGGCGTTTCATTGCGAACGGTGTTTCCCACAAATTACTGTCCCAACAAAGGCTGATGCCAACCCCATCTTCGACCGAGACTTCGTCGAGGTTGAACGGTACTCTCTCCGATAAGATGAGTCCTGCCCATTTCACGACGGAGTCTTCGATGCGCATATATGCGCCGTCGTGCGGTACTACCTCCAAATTACTATAGGATAAAGTCTTTTGGTTCTTTTCTTCAGAAAAGAACACCCTCGTAATCCCCGTAATCGTCAATCGCTCAGACGTGCTCGAATCTCTCGATATTCATAACAAAAATAGTGCCGCCGCCGACAAGAACCTCGGTTATCGGACCGACGCCGGAGGTCGCACCGGCGAAAGTACTGCCGCTCGAAGAGGTGTTTGCAAGCGACGGCTGCATTCTCTTCTTGCTGAAGCGCGAGATAATGTCAATAACATTGTCAACCTTTTCGTCGTCAACGCCCGTAATAAAAGTGGTGTTGCCCGACATGAGAAAACCGCCCGTCGAAGCAATCTTTGTTGTGTTGAAGCCGGCTTTCGTCAACTGATTCGTAACAATCGGCGCGTCGTCGTTGTTTACTATCGCAAGTATCAGTTTCATTTTGATGTCTCCTTTTCCGTGATTTTTGTTATAATAATATGTACGTTTTCGGCTTTCGCCCTCGCGGCACCCATGCAATGCCCTCACGCACATAAACCTATCGTCTTAAATCAAGTGTGCTGTCCGCAACGCGGCTTGCCTTTGCCGTCTTTTAACGCGTGCTGTTCACAAATATACGCATATTTTCACCTGAAAACCGCGTTTATGTAAATGTTTCATGTGAAACATCAGCTCTTTTTCATTCTGCATTTACATTTAACCGCATTTCTCGGGAACACTTCTACAGTTTATCATTATATCACTATTGAATACTATTGTCAAGGGGAAGAATGTAAAATTATTGGAGAAAAGAGAAGGGTGAAGGGTGAAGAGTGAAGAGTGAAGAGAAATGGTGGAAAAACGCTGAGCGGTTTTCTTCATTGATTGTATGGTGCGGATTTTGAGGTTGTGCGATAAAGGGAGAGAAAGGCAGAATTCATAATTCATAATGCATAATTCATAATTCATAATTGACGTTGAAAAGCTGCGCTTTTCTTCAATATTTGAATGGTGCGGAGTTTGAGATTGTGCAATAAAGGGAGAGCGGATTTTTGCCGAGGGTATGGGTGTTTGAGGTAATACGATTATTCCGAACCTCGTTGGTGTGTTGTAGGGAACGGGCTTGCTCGTTCCGCAACCTCAGATAATCGCTAACATTGAATAATACGTATTTTCAATAACCTTTTGCCGCTTTTCTACGGTGCGATATACATAACCGTGCGTGCGGTTCAGGCGGACGGAGCAAGCCCCGTCCCTACGGTATACCAAGAAGAGAATGCTAACCTCGAACTACGCACTCTCAAGAAAGCTACATTTTCGCCGAATTTCCCATTAAGAACGAGCAAAGCTCGAAATTCGCACTACCCAAAAACCTTATCTTTGCGGAATTTAAACGTGGCGGTTTTTCGTCGCTTTAAATTCCGCAAACGGTGTTTCCCCGAATTACATTCCCAACAAAATTTGATGCCAATGTTCCCTTTGAGCGAGGCGTTGCCGAGCTTAAACGGTATGTCCAACGTCTCGCACAATCTGTCTCATCTAAGTCGGCGACTTGCGTTTATGGTCGCCGACTTCGGTATTTCCTCAAAATTACATCAAAACCTTTTCATTTCAAAGCGATAGCTTTGAAATCGATAAAGTTCTTTTGGTACTTTTCTTTCAAGAAAAGTACACCCTCGTAAGCCCCCGTAAGCCCTCGTAATCCTACGCCTTCGCCTTTACATAGAGCTGAGGGTCGAGCCTTGCGCCGTCGGCGGAGCGGATTTCAAAATGGAGATGAAAGCCGGTAGTTTTACCGGTAAGCCCTACCTCGCCGAGCTTTTCTCCCTGAAGCACCTCGTCGCCGGGCTTGACCGAAACCGACCTCATATGACCGTATAACGTCTTGAGACCGTCGCCGTGCGCGACTATAACGTGTATGCCGTAGCCGTTGCCGCAGTCGCCCGCATACTCAACCACACCCTCGTCCGCCGCATAAACCGCCGTTCCCTCGGAGGCGCCGATGTCAAGTCCGCCGTGCAGCTTCACCTCGCCGAAAAGCTCGCGCTCACCGTAACCCGACGTCACAACACCCTCGCACGGACATATAAACCGCCCGTACCTCTCCGGATAACCCTTTGTCTTGCCGTAAGTCCCCATGTACACCACATTCTTCTGCGGCTTTGCAAGTATCTCGGAGTCAATCACCGTCCGCTTCTCGCCGCCGTCCTCAAGCTTCGACACAAGGTAAACCACCCTCGCCAAGCCGTCCGAACCTCTTGCGCGCAGTCTCTGCGTCCCCACCGCAAGCTCGTCTGTCGATACGTATTCCGTGCCGTGGGCGACCGCCTCCTCAACCGTTTCGATGTACTCGCCGCCGCTTCGCGACGAAAGCTTAAGGCTCGGTGCAAAAATCTCGCTCTCCGACGTAAACTCCGCGCCGTCCTCCGTCATCTCTATTTTCACCGCTCCCGCGTACTCGGCAATAAGCGCAAGCTCGCGTTCCGCTCTGTCGCATCCCAAAATTTTCTCGACCTCTTTTTCCGAAACAAGCCTGTCGGCACGCACGCTTTCACTGACTATCTTCGTCTCCCCTACTTTGCCCCCGTCTCTCTCCGACTCTGCATCAAGTCCAATTGCGGCGTTCAGCTTTTCGCACACGCTTTCCGTTTTACTCACGGCGTTTTCAATCTCAGCTCTGCTTCCGCAGCTTGCGGCGTACTCGCCGTCAACGTAAAGCGAATAAGCGCTGACCTCTGCTTGTGCGCACGCTTGCGCGATCTTTGCTTTAGCTTCCGCGGTCGCGATATTTCCGCACTCGGCGGTAAGTCTGTAATTTGAAGTCACGAATCTTTCACTCAAAAGTTCCGTTTCCGAATCGGAGATGCCGAGTTCTCCCGCGGCGCTTTCTACTCCCTCTTTCACTATCTGCGCGACCTTTTCGCACGGTGCGGCGGATATTACGCGGTCATTCATCTCTATATCGCAGACGAGTCCGACTCCGGCGGCTCTTGCACATGCTGCAAGTAAAATCACTGTAATTGTTAACAAAACGAATATTCCGAGCGGTTTTGATGTTTCATGTGAAACATTTATCCGCCTTTTACTCCGATTTATACGCTCTTTCATGAATTTCACTCCTTGCCGTGTTCTCTTATTCTGTCTATTATTGCACCGCTGTCCGCGGTTTATTCATAGGATTACGGGAGGTCTGCGACGCGCGAAAGGTCTCCGACGCCTTCTTTTCTTGAAAGAAAAGAAGCAAAAGAACTTTATCGATTTCAAAACTGCGTTTTGAAATGAAAGGGTTTTGATGTAATTTGGAGGTTGTGCCACGTTCGGTGCGCATATATGCGCGCCATATACGCAAGCGACCGAACGAGATGGGGCGGACTCATCTTATCCGAGGTCGGAGCGTTTAAGCTCGGCAACGCCTCGCTCAAAGGGAGCATTGGCATCAAACTCTGTTGGGACTATAATTTTTGGAAACACCGTTTGCGGAATTTAAAGCGACGAAAAAACCGCCACGTTTAAATTCCGCAAAGATAAGGCTTTTGGGTGGTGCGAAGCTTGAGATTGGCACTTCCTCTTGGGTGTATTGGAGGCGACCACGTCGCCGAGGCTCCCCTGTGTAAGGGGAGCTGTCAGCGAAGCTGACTGAGGGACTGTCGGACAAGCACTATATTTAAAGG
>CAKSUT010000037.1 GCA_934502885.1 uncultured Eubacteriales bacterium
AGCTCCCCTTACACAGGGGAGCCTCGTCGGCTTCGCCTCCTCCATGAAACACCCAAGAGCAAGTGCTAATCTCAAGCCATGCACTTTCCAAAAAGCTCATCTTTCCGTAATTTGTCGTCGAACGAAGTGAGGTACAAATTTCGGGAACGGGAGAAGGTAAAAATTACATTCCCCACAAAATCTGATGCCGATGCTCCCTTTGAGCGAGGCGTTGCCGAGCTTAAACGGTATGTCCAACGTCTCGCACAGTCCGCCTCATCTCGTTCGGCGACTTGAATTTATGGTCGCCGAACGCGGTATTTCCTCAAAATCAATCAAAAACTTTTCATTTCAAAGCGATAGCTTTGAAATCGATAAAGTTCTTTGGTTCTTTCTTCCAAGAAAGAACGCGTCGCAGACCCTTCGCCCGTCGGAGACCCCCGTAACCCTCGCCCCTCGTAACCCTTCGCGCGTCGCAGCCCTCGTAACCCTATACCCATTAAGGAGTATTATATGAAGATGACACGGACAAGAGCGGCGGCGGCGAACTTCGGAGCGTCGCTTGCCGGACAGATAATAACGGTGGCGGTGAACCTTGCGTCGAGGAGAATATTCCTTGCGGTAATGGGAAGCGAGTACATGGGACTCGGCAGCCTTTTCGGACACATACTGTCGTTCCTGTCGCTTGCCGAGCCGGGATTCGCAGCCGCCGTAATTTACGCCTGCTACCGTCCGATTGCCGAAGGCGACTTTGAGAGAATAACCGCCCTCAATACCTTTCTGTCGAGGGTGAACCTCGTGTCCGCCGCCGTGTCGGCACTCGCCGGACTTGCGCTCACGCCCTTTCTGCCGCAGATAGCCGATATACCGCCGGGGATCACCGACGCCTCAAGGGTGTATCTTCTGTCGGTCGCAAACCTGTCTCTCGGGTATGTTTTCGCCTCGCGCCGCGCGTTCGCATTCGCAAATATGCAGGGGTATATCCTCACCGCATATCACACCGTTTTCTTTACGGCTATGTCGTTCGCAAGACTTGCGGCGCTTCGCATAACCTCAAGCTACGAGATGTACCTTGCGGCGTCGATTGTGTTCGGAGTCGCCGAGGATTACGCTCTGCACGTCTACCTCGGTAAAAAGTACCCGTTTCTGAAAGCGTCCGCTCACCTGCCGCATGAGTCGGTGCGCACCGTGGTCCGTCAGGTCGGCGCACTCTTTTTCCACAGGCTCGGAGCAATTATCGTCGGCTCTGCCGATAATCTTGCCGTGATGTCCTTTTTGGGGCTTTCCGCCGGTGCGTACTACGGCAATTACACCATGATAAGCGGTTCTCTTGCGGCGTTCGCAAGCCTCGCGGCAGGGTCGGTGTCGTCAAGCCTCGGCAACCTCGGCGCAACCGAAAGCAAGAGCCGCGTGAGGGCGGTGTTTCGGAAGGTCTTCGGTGCGGTGCTCGCCATTGCCGCAGTGACCTCGCCGCTTCTTTACTTCGCCTACCCCAAAATCATCTCGGCGTGGGTCGGCGAAAAATACGTCCTCGGGAGTTTCGAGACGTTTCTCTTCTGTACCTCATATTTCATCGTGACGGTGCGTTCGGCATTTCTCGTTTTCCGCGACGCGCTCGGACTTTTCCGGCTCGAGTTCTTCAAACCGTTCCTCGAGGTGGCGGTGAATATCCCCGTCACACTCGCACTCACTCCGCGCCTCGGTATCGCCGGAGTCCTTGTGGGACAAATCTCGGGTATGCTCGTCTGCCTCGTTTACGAACCGACCGTCCTCTTTATTGCGCTTCGTGAGCCGAAAGCGGAAATTTCTCACGGCAACCTCGGCGGTCTTTTCCGAAAGGCGGTCATGGCAACTCCCTCGCGCGCGGCGAAAAGCCGGCTGAAATAGAGGGGGTCGTCGTAGCCGCACATAATTGAAATCTCCTTGCAGCTCATGTCCGTGCCGGTGAGAAGCTTCTTCGCAAGAGCGATACGCTTTGAGGTGATGTACGAATGCGGCGTCTCGCCGACGGCACTTTTGAAAAGGGATATCATCGTCGCCTCGCAGACGCCGAATCTGCGGCAGAGAGCCTCGTTTGAAATGCTTTCCGTGCAGTGGGCGTCGATGTACTCCAAAAGCCGCTTCGCCGCCGACTCCCCGTTCCCGCGCCGTCCGAGTGCTTCATACAGTAAGTCACGGCAGTAGTGCGGCACGGCAGGCTCGTTCTGCGCCTCGTCGCAGTACTTATACGGCAAAAGCCGCTCAAGGTCGTCCGCCGCTCTCGGCGAAATTTTCACCTTTTCGTATGGCTCGAATATTCCGTCCGCACAGTCGAAGCGTATCACGTGAAGAGTCACGGGCGACGTGACGCGCCGTTCAAAGGGAAAGTCTCTGTGGAAAAACACTCCCTCGCCGCTTGCCGCTTGCCGTACCTCACCGTAAATATCCGTATACTCAAACGCGCCTTTCGTGATAAAGAAAAACACATTGTGTCCGCAGTTCTCGCGCAGAAACTGAAACTCTGTTTTCCCCTCAAAACAGGCGTGAAGCTTTATGTCGAACATTCCTCTCGCACCTCGTCTTTAAAGCTTTGTCCATGTACATTATAATATTGTCTATTGCTTTTGTCAAGTCCTTGCGGTAAAATATGCGCAGTAAAAAAACACGGCTTGCATACCGTGCGGAAAGGATTTGTCATAACATGGAAATAAAATCGGTTACGGGAAAAAACTACGACGTCATAGTAATCGGAGGGGGACCGTCGGGAAGTGCGGCGGCGATTGCGGCAGGCCGTGCCGGTGCGGACACGCTTCTTATCGAGAAAAACTGCTGTCTCGGCGGAATGTGGACCTCGGGCTTTGTGACTCCTCTGTTCGACTACAAAAACAAGGACGGCATACTGAGGGAAATTATCTCGGAGCTTGACGGAAAGGGTGCGTGGGGCGGCTTCTGGGGCGACAGCTTCAATTTTGAGTACATGAAGTATGTTCTCGAGAATATGTGCGCCGACGCAGGCGTCACGCTTCTTTACGACACGACCTTTATCGGCGTGAAAACCTCGGAAACGGACGGCGTGAAGAAAGCCGAGGGTGTGTACGTGAGCGGAGTCGAGGGAGTCGTGTATTACGGCGGCAGGGTCATAATCGATTGCAGCGGTGACGCGGCGGTTGTTTCGGACATGGGACTTCCGTGCCTTGTGGGCGACGAAAACGACGGCTCGACGCAGGCGGCGACTCTCATGTTCCTTGTGGGCGGCGTTCCGGAAAAGTACCGTGACGGAGTTATGATTTACGGCATAGTCGAGGAAGCGTTCAAAAAAGAGGGCAAGGGCAGACATCTCAATTTCGACAAGCCGTTCTTCATACCGATTCCGAACTCGGATTTCGCTCTTTTTCAGCTCACGCATATGCATGGGCTTTCGCCGACGTCGTCTTTCGACAGAACAAAGGCGGCGATTGAGGGGCGGAAGCAGATGATTGAGGTTTTCGAGGCGCTCAGGAAATTCGACCCCGACTTTGCAAAATGCTCGCTCATCGCAAGTGCGCCGATGCTCGGCGTGCGCGAGTCGCGGCGAATTGTCGGCGAATACACGCTCACGGAGGACGACCTTCTCGGCGGCGCGCAGTTTGACGACGGCGTATGCACGGTGGCATTCGGAGTCGATATCCACCCGGCGAAGGGCGAGAAGCAGGTATGCGTCGGCGTGAAGCCGTACGGGATTCCGTTCAGGTGCATGCTCCCGAAAAACAGCGCGAATGTCGTCGTAGCCGGAAAGACTATCTCCGGTACTCACTTTGCAATGGCGTCCTACCGTGTGACCGGCAACTGCGCCGCAATGGGCGAGGCGGCCGGAAAAGCCGCGGCTCTCTCTGCGAAAACCGGCGTTCCGCTGAGGGAAATGTATAAGGTTAATTGACGATTACGAGGGGCGAGGGTTACGGGGGTTACGAGGGGTCTGCGACGCCTTCTTTTCTTGAAAGAAAAGAAGCAAAAGAACTTTAAAACAAAGTAGTTTCTTATGGGTGTAGCAATGGAGGTAGCGGAGCTACCGAGGCTCCCCTGTGCAAGGGGAGCTGTCAGCGAAGCTGACTGAGGGACTGTCGGACAAGCACTATATTTAAAGGTACTACCGAAGTCGGCGACCATATGTGCAAGTCGCCGAACGAGATGGGGCAGACTGTGCGAGACGTTGGACATACCGTTTAAGCTCGGCAACGCCTCGCTCAAAGGGAGCATTGGCATCAAACTGTGTTGGGACTTAATCCGAACTTCTCCCGTTCGCAAATGAAACGCCTCGCAAAGCTCGACAATTTC
>CAKSUT010000038.1 GCA_934502885.1 uncultured Eubacteriales bacterium
GTCTTGAGCTTCCGTGGGACACATACACAAAGGAAAAATACAATGTCGAAACGGCGAAAAAGATACTTGACGAGGATCACGACGGGCTTAACAAGATAAAAGAGCGCATACTTGAATACATAGCGGTAAAGCAGATTTCTCCCAACCTTAAGGGACAGATACTCTGCTTTGTAGGACCTCCCGGCGTGGGCAAAACGTCGGTTGCGTCGTCTATTGCGCGCGCTACCGGCAGAAAATTTGTAAGAGTTTCACTCGGCGGTGTGCGTGACGAGGCTGACATCAGAGGTCACAGAAAAACTTACGTTGCGGCTATGCCGGGACGCATTGCCGATGCCATAAAGCAGGCAGGAGCGATGAACCCGGTAATTCTTCTCGACGAGATAGACAAGCTTACGAGAGATTCGCACGGCGATCCGTCTGCGGCTCTTCTTGAAGTACTCGACCCCGATCAGAACAAAGAGTTCAGGGATCACTTCATTGAAATTCCGATAGACCTTTCGAGCTGTATGTTTATTGCAACCGCAAACACGCTTGAAACTGTCCCCCGCCCTCTTATTGACAGAATGGAGGTAATTTCGCTTTCGTCGTATACGCCCACTGAGAAGCTCTCCATTATGCGCAACCATCTTGTTCCGAAGGAGCTTAAGCGTCACGGTCTCGCAAAACGGAATCTCACCATAACCGACGATGCTGCGGAAATGCTTATTGACAGGTACACAAAAGAAGCCGGTGTGCGCAATCTCTCAAAGGAAATAGCTTCGATCTGCCGAAAGGTCGCACTGAGAATAGTTGAAACCGGTAAAAAGTCGTACACGGTCACAAAAGAAAATCTGCCGGAGCTTCTCGGTCCGGAAAAGGTCAAGGACAGCGAGAACACGCATCAGAACCTTGTCGGAGTCGTAAACGGTCTTGCATGGACAGAGCTTGGCGGCGATATTCTTCAGGTTGAAGCAGTCACAATGGACGGAACGGGAAAGACCGAACTTACGGGAAAACTCGGCGACGTAATGCAGGAGTCTGCGAAAGCGGCGATAAGCTATATCCGCAAGCACTGTGAGGAATACGGTATACCGAGTGATTTCTACAAGAAGCGCGACATTCACATCCATGTTCCCGAAGGTGCTGTTCCGAAAGACGGTCCGTCGGCAGGTGTTACCATGGTAACGGCTCTTATTTCGGAGCTTTCGGGAAAAGCCGTAAAAGGCGACGTTGCAATGACAGGCGAGATAACGCTCACGGGACGTGTGCTTCCGATAGGAGGTCTTAAAGAAAAAACAATGGCGGCGTACAAAGCCGGCATGAAAACGGTTATCATTCCGAAGGACAATGAATCAGATCTTGAAGAGAACGATGTTGCCGTTAAGGAAAACATAAAATTCGTGCTTGCCGATAATATAGGAGACGTTCTCAATAATGCTCTCGTTGACGGCTGATATCCTTTGTGAAAACGTCATCCGAACTATTTACAGGAGAATTTTGCGATGAAAATTAATCTTAACAATGTAAGTCTTGTCATGACGGCAGGCTTACCGTCCCAGCTTCCCGGCATTATACGCACGGAGTTACCGCAGGTGGCTTTCTGCGGCCGTTCAAACGTCGGCAAGTCCTCGCTGATAAACTGTCTTCTCGGTCGAAAGAAGCTTGCGCGTGTCAGCGGAGAGCCGGGTAAGACTATCACCGCAAACTTTTACGATGTGGACGGCAAGCTTTATCTTGTTGACCTTCCGGGTTACGGCTACGCAAAACGCTCGTTTGCGGAACGGGATAAGTGGAGCAAGCTTTTCGACAAATATTTTTCTCTCGACACACAGATACTGTTTTTGCAGCTGGTTGACTTAAAGGTCGGACTTACCAAGGACGACGCTGTAATGCTCGACTTTCTGAAAGAGCAGGATCTTCCGTTTGCCATAGTTGCGACAAAAGCGGACAAGCTTAACAAAACCAACCGCGAAAAGTGCATTGCGGTGCTTCACGACAACGCGAGCATTCCGGACGATGCCGTTATAATCCCCTTCTCCTCACAGAACGGCGAAGGAAAAGATGATCTTTGGCAGATAATAAGCGAGTTTGCGGAGTTCGTGTATGCGGACGGAGACACCGCCGAGAACTGAGACAATGAGTAAAAAGCATAGACATCAAAACGACGGAAATCATGAATCGGGTCATTTGCCGATATACGGAGTGGGTCCGTACTACGGTGCCGGAATTATTGCACTTACATTGGCAGGGATTATGATGTCTACGGTCGGAATTTTGGATAGCGGAAAAATAACAAACGGCATTCCTATAGCGGTGTTGGTTATTCTCGGAATAATTCTGTTCGCCGGAGGATTTTTTGTCTGGAAGTCTGCGGCGATCGGGAAAGGCAGTATTGACGGCTACATTAAGAATAATATATTATGCAAAACAGGGATATACGGTGTAGTCAGAAATCCGTGTTATTCGGGTATCATGTTTATGTGTTCCGGTGCTGTTTTAATCGCCCGTAATGTTTGGCTTTTGCCTCTTCCGATAGTTTTTTGGGTTGCTATGACAGTTTTAATGAAATCGACCGAGGAAAAGTGGCTTTCCGAATTATACGGTCAGGAATATGAAGACTATTGTAAAGCCGTAAATCGTTGCATTCCGTGGTTTCCAAAGAAGCGCAATGGTGCCGATTCACCAAAAATGTAAAACATAACAGAATATGCAAGAATACTCCGCCTGATAGCAGACGGAGTATTTTGTTGTTTTCGTAAATGTCAGAGCTTAATTTCACCCTTATAGTCGCATTCCGCACCGCAGGCGGCGAGGATAATCCTGTGGAGTCTTGCTTCGTATTCATATGTGTACGGGTTCGTCTTCTCTTTTCTGCAAATGGCGGCAAAACTTCTCATCATGGGATCATAGCGGTTGTACAGCTCTGTTTTTGACGTTCCGAATTCATGCCACCATCCCTTGTCCGGCACAGCATTGCGGACGACAGTGTACATATTTTTCTCGTCTTTCGCACTTTCGTCATATGCTTCAAATGGTTTAAGCTCTATTGTTTCTTTTGTGCCGCAGATAACACACTGACGTCTCATAAATCCGCCGGGTTCGGAGGCGCAGGTTTTTGCGAAAGAAACGCCGTTCTTATACTTAAAGACCGCCATTCCGAAGTCATCGGTTGTAATTCCGTCCATACCTGTTGAACAGCTGAGCGGTATTATTTCCTCGGGAATACCCTTTAAATCGAATATTATATCGATAAGGTGACAGCCGAGAAAGTAAAGCATTCCTCCGGGGAAAGAGCTGAGCCACTCTTTCTTAGATTTGCCATGTTCACAGTCCATATGCAGCTCTACGCTGTAAATATCTCCGTATGCGCCGTTTTTCGCGTTTTTACGTGTCTTTATATATGCTGGGTTGTATCTGTACATATAACCGGTATGGAACACACAGCCGTTTCTTTTTGCTGTGGAAACCATCTTTTCGAAAGTGTCGCTGTCAACACTGCCCGGTTTGTCCATATGTATGTCAAAACCTTTATCAAGAGCCATTTGCGCATATTCAGTGAGGTTTACGTCATCCGACTCTATTATAACGGCGTCGAGGTTCGGGTAAGAAAAAATCTCATCGAGAGTAAGGCGCGGTGTCTTGCCCTCATATGTTTTTCTCATATGTTCGTTCGTATTGTATCTTTCCTCTTCCTCTTTTGTGACGTGGTATCCCACAACGTTGAAAACATCGGTAAGTCTTGTGATGCTTTCAAAAATACACGGCGCGTGGTCGTGACCTACGCCTATCTGCGCGACGTTGAGTTTTCTCATAACTGCCTCCGACTGTCATTGTTTATTGTGGTTTTATTCTACCACAAACCGCCTTTTGTTTCAATAGCCGATTATGCCGACAAAAGACTGTATTCTGCCCTTTGAGAGTAAAAAAGCCGCACCCATGCAATCCGCATGGGTGCGGCTCGGTTTACGTT
>CAKSUT010000039.1 GCA_934502885.1 uncultured Eubacteriales bacterium
TTCTCTTCACTCTTCACTCTTCACTCTAATTCCCGCTCTCTCCCCAATGTCCTCATAGTACCTCATCGCAAACTCCCTGTCGCTCTCCCCGTCGGGCAGACTTGCGATTTCAATGACGGCGGACGACATTTTCCGAACCCTTGCGGCGCGGAAAAATTCGATTATATCGGCAAAAAGGCGTACAAAACCGTACACCGTGAAAATGCATAGAAAAATGAGTGCGGCATCGTGTGCCATGGCTGTCACTCCCGGAATTTTACTGTTACTTCATTATATTGCCGCACGGCGTACTTCGGTACGGAACGGGCGGTCTGAACGAAGGTGTTTTTTTTGACTGCGGACGAAACCCGTGATTTCGGCAAGGAAAAGGTGTCGGGAACGATAACCGACGTGCTTTTTGAAAATAAAGACAACGGCTACACCGTGTGCGTTATCACCGACAGCGTCGGCGAGGAAATTACGGTCGTCGGCGTTATGCCCATGCTCGCCTGCGGCGAAAAGCTCACCGCCTACGGAAAGTGGACTCACCATGCTTCGTTCGGCAGACAGTTTTCCGCTGAAAGCTACCAAAAAGAGCTTCCGGCAAGCGACGAGGCGATAATCGAATACCTCGCGTCGGGCGCGGTCAAGGGAATAGGACCGGTGTCGGCGAAAAGAATCGTTGACAAGTACGGCGCAGAGACCTTCGAGGTGCTCGAAAACCATCCGGAGTGGCTTGCCGACATAAAGGGCATCACTCCGAAAAAGGCGCGCCGGATAGGAGAGAGCTTCGCCGCACAGCGCGGTATACGCAACATTATGCTCGTTTTCGGCGATAACATAGGACCGGCGTCGGCGCTCAAAATTCAGCAGGCGTTCGGCGACGCGGCGGTCGATATCGTGAGAAACAACCCCTACATACTCTGCGACCGTGTCAAGGGCATCGGCTTTGAACGTGCCGACAGCATAGCACGTTCCCTCGGCATCGAGAAAAACTCGGTGTTCAGAGTGGAGTCGGGCATTAAGTTTTACCTGAATACAAAGCTCGGCGCGGACGGAAACTGCTGTATGCCGATTGACGAGGTTTATTCCGGCGCGGCAAAGCTGCTCGGCGTGTCGAGGGAGGACGTTCTCTGCGGCGTGAAGAGGCTGCTCTCGGTCGGAGAGCTGGTACTCGTGAAGATAGACGGCGTTGAAATGCTATATCTCGCCTTCGTCTACCGCGCGGAAAAATACTGCGCCGAAAAGCTCTTGCTCCTTGCAAAGTCGGCGGTAAATCTGCCGATAGTCAAGGCTCAGCAGAAGATTTGCGACGTCGAAGCGGAGCTTGGCATAACCTTCGCACCGATGCAGAGAACCGCCATAATGAGCGCCGTCACGGAGGGGCTTATGATAGTGACCGGAGGTCCCGGAACGGGAAAAACCACGGTCATACGCGCAATAATCAAGCTTTTCGACTCGCTCGGAATCGAAACTCTCCTTGCCGCTCCCACCGGCAGAGCCGCAAAGCGTATGTCGGAATCCACCGGGCGCGAGGCGCGGACTCTCCACAGACTTCTCGAAACCGAGTTCACGGGCGGCGACGGCTCGAAGTTTTCGCGCGACGAAGACAATCCCCTCGACTGCGGCGCACTTATCGTCGATGAGGTGTCGATGACCGACATTCTTCTCCTTTCGTCGCTTTTGCGCGCGGTGACTCCCGGTACGAAGCTCATTTTCATCGGCGACAGCGACCAGCTTCCGCCCGTCGGCGCAGGAGATGCGCTTGCGGACATGATAAAATCGGGCGTTATATACACGGTCCGTCTCGGACAGATTTTCCGTCAGTCGGGCGACAGCATGATAGTCGTGAACGCTCACGCGATAAACCGCGGCGAAATGCCGAAGCTTGACAACAAAAACAGCGATTTCTTTTTTATGCCGCGTGACGACGGCGGCGTGCTTTGCGACCTTATCAGCACTCTTGTGACAAAGCGGCTTCCCGAGGCATACGGCTTCGATCCGCTGCGCGACATGCAGGTAATAACTCCGTCGCGAATCGGAGTTGCGGGAGTCGCAAATCTCAACCGCGTACTCGGCGAAAAGCTGAATCCCAAGGCTCCGTCGAAAAAAGAGCTGACGTACAAGGACACGGTTTTCCGCGAATGCGACAAGGTTATGCAGATAAAGAACGACTACTCGGTCGAGTGGATAACCGACGCAGGCGTCGGCGGCGAGGGTGTGTACAACGGCGACATAGGCATACTTGAGTCTATCGACCACGTAGAGGAGGTTTTCCGCATCCGCTACGACGACAAGGTTGCGAAGTACGACTTTGCGCAGATCGAGGAAATAGAACACGCTTACGCCGTGACGGTTCACAAGAGCCAGGGAAGCGAGTACCCGGCGGTGATAATCCCCGTATTCGACGCACCGCCGACTCTTCTCACACGCAATATGCTCTACACCGCCGTGACACGTGCGAAGAAGCTCGTTATCCTCACGGGACGTGCTAAAAAGATAGAGCAGATGGTGAAGACCGAGAACAGGTCGAAAAAGTATTCGGGACTTGCGTATATGCTCCGTGAAACGGCGAACGGCAGTCTCGGAAAGGAAAGCGAAGAGCCGCAGTCGGAGGACTTTATCGGAGAAGAAGACATACCGTTCTGACATCTCGGTTGTCGGCGCAAACGCAGACGAAACGTACATCGGAGGTGAGACGAATGACGAATGAGGAAAAAGCTGTTCTCGGAGTCTTTGAGAGCGAGGGTATCGACCGCTTTGCGTCGTCGCCTGTGGAAAAGCTCCCGGTCACTCTCGAACGGCATATGCCGCAGGGGACGAAAAGTGCGGTTGTTTTTCTCGTGCCGTATTTTGTCCGTGACGACGGTCCCCGGAACATTTCAAGGTACGCCGTGAGCCGTGACTACCACAAATATTTCGGCTTGCTCGGCGAAAAGGTGAGAGAGGCGTTTTCGGATATGGGCTCACCCTGCTTTGCAAAGGTGATGAGCGACTTATCTCCGCTCGACGAAAAAAGCTCCGCACTTTCCCTCGGACTCGGCGTGAGAGGTAAAAACCGACTGCTGATAAACGACAAATACGGCTCGTATGTGTTCATCGGAGCGGTGTTTTCGGACGCCGACCTATCGCTTTTCTCGGACGGACTCGTTTCTCCGAACGGGGAGTGCATGGGGTGCGGAAAATGCGTGCGTGCGTGTCCGACTTTTCTTTCGGGCGGCGGGACTTGCCTTTCCGAACTCACGCAGAAAAAGCGTCTTGACGAAGCCGACGAGGAAATTCTCACGGAGTGCGTGAAAAACAGCGTTTGGGGGTGCGACATCTGTCAGGAGGTCTGTCCGCACAACAAGGATATTGCCGAAACTCCCGTCCGCTTCTTTCACGAGGCACGCATTCCGTACATCACAACCGAGCTTCTCGACTCCATGACCGACGTCGAATTTGCCGAGAGAGCTTACGCGTGGCGAGGCAGAAAGGTGATAGGAAGAAACGCGCAGATAAGCAAAGCTTAGTACGAAGCTTTGCTTATCTGTGAAGAGAGAAGAGAGAATAGTGAAGAGAAGCGGTAGAAAAACGCTGACGCGTTTTTCGGCAATTGAGAATTGAGAGTGGAAAATCGAGAATT
>CAKSUT010000040.1 GCA_934502885.1 uncultured Eubacteriales bacterium
AGAGCCAACTCGAGAGTAAATTGCTTCGCAATTTCTCTGGCGTCTGCGACGCCTCCAATACACCCAAGAGCAAGTGCAAACCTCAAAATTCGCACAAACCAAAGAGCTCATCTTTCCGTAATTTGTCGTCGAACGAAGTGAGGTACAAATTTCGGGAACGGGAGAAGGTAAAAATTACAGTCCCCACAAAATCTGATGCCAAACACACCTTCGACCGAGACTTCGTCGAGGTTGAACGGTATGTCCAACGTCTCGCACAGTCCGCCTCATCTCGTTCGGCGACTTGAATTTATGGTCGCCGAACGCGGTATTTCCTCAAAATCAATCAAAAACTTTCCATTTCAAGGCGATAGCCTTGAAATCGGCGAAAGTTCTTTTGCTTCTTTTCTTTTAAGAAAAGAAGCCGTCGGAGACCCCTCGTAACCTTCGCCCGTCGGAGACGCCCCTGCGGCGAGCAGCCCCCGCAGCCCTCGTTACTCTTCGATTGAGATAACGCCGTCTGCGAATGCGTAGCTTTTCGAGGTAGACTCACCGCTGACCTTGAAGTCGTCGCCGAGTTCAGACTTCTTTATTTCGTAGTCCTCTGCGAGTATCGCCGCCTCTATCGCCGCTTCGTCTTCGTCTATCCTGATTATTCCGTCAGCGAACGCCTGTTCTGCTTTCTCGGGTTTGCCGACCTTAGCCGCACTGTCGCCTGTGTCGGCAGCCTCGCCTGTGACCTTAACGTCTTTATCGACGGTCGGCTCTGCCTTCTTCTCGGATTTCTCTGACTTCTCCGACTTCTCCGGTACATTGCCGCCCGGATTTTCATCAGCGGACTCGACCGCCGCACCCTCAGTAATTTCCTGGGGCTTCTTCTTCTCCGGTCTCGGATTTACAAGAGTAAGCTCCGAACGGTCGTATACCTTCGGCGCACCGTCTCCCCTCTCCGCTCCGAGAGGTATTACCTTGACAACACCCGTGAGCGCGTTGCTTTCGACTACCTTGCCGATTCCCTCGGGAGTGTTCACCTCTTCGCCGACGCGCGGAGTTATCTCGTATTCGCGCCTGTAGGACTCGTCCTCGTACTTGAGACAGCACATGAACCTGCCGCACGTCCCCGATATCTTCGATGAGTTGAGAAACAGATTCTGCTCCTTCGCCATCTTTATCGACACCTGCGAAAAGTCCGAAAGGAAAGTGTTGCAGCAAACGGGTCTGCCGCATATGCCGAGTCCGCCGACAAGCTTCGCCTCGTCGCGCACTCCTATCTGACGAAGCTCTATCCTCGTCCTGAATATCGACGCAAGCTCCTTTATCAGCTCGCGGAAATCGACTCTGCCGTCCGCGGTGAAGTAGAATATCAGCTTGCTGTTGTCAAAGGCGTACTCGACGTAAACAAGAGCCATTTCAAGCCCAAGCTTCGCCACCTTTTCTTTGAATACCGCCGACGCCTCCTCTTCGAGACGCTTGTTGTTCTTATAACGCTCCGTGTCGGCAGGCGTCGCCGTCCTTATAACGGGGCGAAGCGGAAGAACGACCTTAGAAGTAGAAACAAAAGTGTTTCCTATCGCCGCAAAAGCATATTCAATTCCCCTCTGAGTATCGACGATGACTCTACTGTCAGACGCAATCTTTAGTCCCTGAGGGTCGAAATAGTAGATTTTGCCGGAGTCTCTGAAGCGAACGCCCACAACCTCGGTTTTGTCGCTCACCTTCTTCTGTTCCTCGCGGCGCACACGCATCTCTTCCTCGATCTGCTCCGCAAGCGGACGGTTTCTGTCCACAAGCACAGGCTCTTCTTCGGCAACCGCCGCCTTTTTCCTGCCCTTTATTTCCTCTTCCGCGGCGTCAAAGCGCGAAAAGAAACTGTCGCCACGGCGCATCGAAGCCGCCGAGAACAATCCTCCGCCGGATACGTCGCCGACTCCGGCGTTCTTTGTCGCACCCGATACGGCTTTTCTCGGCGTCTGAACGGACTTCTCCGCATCTCTGTCCGCATTTCTCTTTCTGCGTCCGTTTTCGCGACGGTCGTTTCGCACATCGTCGTTCTGACGAGCATTTGCGCCTTTCTTTGCCGGTGCACCCTCCGTACCGACCTTTGCGGCAGTCTCCTGCGCCTTCTTCGCCGTCTGCGCTCCCTGTTTGCCCGGCTGACCGTTCGGCTTACCCTGCTTGCCGTCCGACTGCTTCGCCGGCTTTACCGTCTGCTTGTCAGGCTGTCCGTTCGGCTGAACATCGGCATTTTTCTCCTGCTGTCCTGTCTTCCGGTTTGCGTTCTGCTTTTCCGACTGCGAATCGTTCCTGCCCCTGCCGCCCCGTCTGCGATTGCCGTCTCCTCTCTTTGCACCGTCGGCTGACGGCTCTCTCTCTTTGTTCTCGGACTTTTCCGCCGGTGCGGCCTTTGCTTCGTCTCCTGTGCGCTTTGCGCTGCCGACGTCGCTGCGTCCCTTTGCGCCCTTTGCGTTCCCACCGTCGCCGACGTTCGTCTTCACCTCGGCAGAGCTTCTCTCCTCGCTTCGGTTCTGCGGTCTGCGGTTTCTGTCGCGGCGGCTGTCGCGTCTTCCGGACCTCTCCGACCTGTCGTTCGACTGCGCATTCTCCGTACCGTTCGCGTTCGTCGTCTTCTGCACAGCACTTGCCGTGTTCTTGTCCTGTCCGTCCGTTCCCTGCGGCTTTCCGCCCTCGGGACGATTGCCCTTTCCGAAACGGTGTGCGCGGTCGTTATCCTTTGCTCCGTCTGCGCTTTCGCTCTTGCCGGAGGCGTCTGACTTTGCCGCCTGAGGCGCATTTGTTGACTCTATGAGTGCCTTCGCCGGGTTCTTGTTTCCTTTTCTGAACGCCGGCATTGATATGAGAAAGCCCTTTCCCGACACTATCTTGTCGTCGCCGGGCTTGGCGTATCTCTTTTCGTCGTTTCTGTCGTTGTTGTTTGCCATATTTTTCCTTTCATTGCCTGTGATTTATTTTTTAATTTATGTGTGAAGATTTTGGGATAATGCAGAATGCTAATTCATAATTCATAATTCATAATTCATAATGGACGTCATTGATTGTATGGTGCGGATTTTGAGGCTGTGCGGTAACATAATGGCGGATTTTTGCCGAGGGTGTTGGTGTTTGTGGTTGTGCGAAATTTGTATTACCTCCATGGTATTATTGGAGGCGACTCCGTCGCCGAGGCTCCCTTGTGTAAAGGGAGCTGTCAGCGAAGCTGACTGAGGGATTGTTTAATTTTTCTGCTACATCATTGAGAAAGTGCTTATCCGACAGCCCCTCAGGCGGTTTCACCGCCAGCTCCAGAGGTTGCTTTGCAACCGGTTACACAAGGGGATGCCTCCGGAGTTGGCAGAGCCAACTCGAGAGTAAATTGCTTCGCAATTTCTCTGGCGTCTGCGACGCCTCCAATACACCCAAGAGCAAGTGCTAATCTCAAGCTTCGCACTCTCAAGAAAGCTACATTTTCGCCGAATTTCCCATTAAGAACGAGCAAAGCTCGAAATTCGCACTACCCAAAAAGCTCATCTTCGCAAAAATGAAATTGTCGAGCTTTGCGAGGCGTTTCATTTGCGAACGGTGTTGCCCCGAATTACAGTCCCAACAAAGCCT
>CAKSUT010000041.1 GCA_934502885.1 uncultured Eubacteriales bacterium
CTTTCTCAATGGGAAATTCGGTGAAAATGAAGCTCTTTGGCGTGTACGTAGCTCGAGGTTCGCATTCTCTCTATGGCATACCGTAGGGACACACAGGATGCAAAGCATCTGCGTAGATTGCTCCGTCCGCAAGAACCGCACGCACGGTTATGTATGTCACCATGTAGAAAACCGGCAAAAGATTATTGCAAGTGCGCATTATCCGATGTTGGCAATTGTCTGAGGTTTTCGGAACGAGCAAGCCCGTTCCCTACAAAACATCAACAAGGTTTGCAATAAAATCGTATTATCGCAAACATCAAAAAACTCGGATAAAAACTATAATCAACAGTCCCTCAGTCAGCTATCGCTGACAGCTCCAGAGGTTGCTTTGCAACCGGTTACACAAGGGGAGCCTCGTGAGCGGCTTCGCCGACTCACTCCAATACACCCATAATCTCCGCAAAAATCCGCCATTCCGTCAACGGCACAATCTCAACTCCGCACCATATAATCATTGCAGAAAAGCGACGTTAGGAGCTTTTCCACCACATCTCCACTCTCCACTCTTCACTCTCCACTCTGATTTTCATTCTCCATTTTCCATTCTCCATTCTCAATTCAATTTTATGTTTCTTTTCCCCTTTGTATTCTCAAAAACGACGGCGAAGAAAAGGGGAAAGTTTACACCGCCGTCACCGCAAGTATGAATTTAAGAGTATAATATAAAGGTAGAAAGTCGGCGAAAGCCGCCGGAATGCGGGAGTTGGTAAAATGAGTGCGGAATATGTGGCGCTTTACAGAAAATGGAGACCGAAAACGTTTGCGGACGTCGTCGGTCAGGAGCATATAACGGAGGTGCTTTCGGGCGAGATAAAGACCGGGAGCGTGTCGCACGCATACCTTTTCTGCGGCTCGAGAGGCACGGGCAAGACAACCTGCGCCAAGATTTTCGCACGTGCGGTAAACTGCGAACACCCCGTGAACGGCGACCCCTGCGGAGAGTGCGAGACCTGCCGTGCGTCGGAGAATACATTTGACATTGTTGAGATGGATGCGGCGTCGAACAACGGCGTTGACGAAATACGAAAGCTCAAGGAGGAGGTCATGTATCCGCCGACCGAAATGCGCCGCAAGGTGTACATCATCGACGAGGTTCATATGCTCTCTGCGAGTGCGTTCAACGCTCTTTTAAAGACTCTCGAGGAGCCGCCGGAGCACGTCATTTTCATTCTGGCTACGACCGAGCTTAACAAGATTCCGATAACCATTCTGTCGAGGTGCAAGCGGTTCGATTTTCACCGCATAACGCCCGAGAAGATTTTCGGACGGCTGAGAATGATTGCCGACAGCGAGGGTATCGGTATCGACGACGGCGCGCTGAAGCTCATTTCACGCCTTGCCTCAGGTGCGATGAGAGACGCACTCTCCATGCTCGAGATGTTCGTCGGCAAAGAGGGAGCGGTTGACGAAAAAGCGGCGGCGGACACGCTGGGAGTAGTCGGTCGCGAACCTGTGCTTGCGCTTGTGAATGCGATTGCGGCAAAGGATATCGACGAAGCTCTTGCGACTCTGTGGCGTCTTTACGACTGCGGCAAGGACCTTGCGGTGCTATGCTCCGAGTGCGGAGAGCTTTTCCGCGATATGCTCATGATAAAATACACGAAGAACCCCGAGAGCTTTCTCGGAGAGTCGGCGGCGGAAACGGCCCAGGTCAGAGCGGCGGCGGACAAATTCACGGCGGACAGGCTTGTTGACTGCTCGGAAATACTCGAAGCGACTGCGGCAAAGCTCACGAGGGGTGCATTCAGCCGCCGGACGGTGTTCGAGACGTCGCTGTTCAGGCTCTGCGGCATAAAGCTTACCGACCTTCCCGAGAGTGTGAGCGAGAGGGTGGCGTCGCTTGAGGAGAGGTTACTTCGCATAGAGAAGAACGGCGTCACGCTGCGCGCGGAAAATGCGGTCGGTGCTGTTGTGGATAACTCTGCGAAAAGTGTTGCGGAGAATGTGGAAAAGTCGGAGACCGTCGAAAAAACGCCGAAAGCGGCAAATATTGACAGCACATTTTCGGAAGCGGATATACCGCCGGAGGACGGAGAAATTGCGGAAAATCCGTATGCGGACGTGCCTTTTGACGTAGCTTTGCCGAAAAAAAATAATGCGGCAAACGCCGCACCGAAAAACGAAGCCGAAGCAAAGCCTGTGGAAAAGTCTGTGGATTGTGTGGAAAAGTCGGAAAAAAAAGACGCCGGGACAGAGTCTGCGGCGAAAAACGCTGTCTCGGCGGAGGGGACGAAGCCTGTGGCGGAGTACCGCGAGGTAATCGACGCGCTTGTCGCCGAGGACAAGATGTTCATATCGTTCCTCAACGGCTCGTCGGCGTTCTACTCTGCGTCCGACAAGGTGAAGGTGGAATTAAGCGGCTTTGCGTACACGTTCATCACCAACAGCGACGCCAAGCAAAAGCAGATTTCCGACGCTTTCGCGAAAATTCTCGGGCGCGAGGTGCGCGTCCTCTTTACCCAGGCAAAGCCTAAGTCCGACGCGCCGTGGGAGCTGTAAGGCGCAGGGGACTTACGAGAGCCGCTCGCCGCAGGGGCGAGGGTTACGGGGGTTACGAGGGGTCTCCGACGGCTTCTTTTCTTAAAAGAAAAGAAGCAAAAGAACTTTCGCCTATTTCAAGGCTGTCGCCTTGAAATGAAAAGTTTTTGATTGATTTTGAGGAAATACCGAAGTCGGCGACCATAAACGCAAGTCGCCGACTTAGATGAGGCAGATTGTGCGAGACGTTGGACATACCGTTCAACCTCGACGAAGTCTCGGTCGAAGGTGAGGTTGGCATCAGATTTTGTGGGGAATGTAATTCTGGGCAACACCGTTTGCGGAATTTAAAGCGACGAAAAAACCGCCACGTTTAAATTCCGCAAAGATAAGGTTCTTGGAAAATACGAAGTACGAGCTTCGCAATCTCTCTCGGGTGTATTGGAGGCGACCACGTCGCCGAGGCTCCCCTGTGTAAGGGGAGCTGGCGGTGAAACCGCCTGAGGGGCTGTCGGATAAGCACTTTCTCAAGGGTGTAGCATAGCAACTGCGAAGCTGCCTGAGGGGCTGTCGGACAAGCACTCTTTCAATGGTGTAGCATAGCAACTACGAAGCTGACTAAGGGGCTGTCGGACAAGAACTTTCTCAAGGGTGTAGCATGACAGTAACGAAAATACCGATGGGCTGTCTGATAAATATTCTCTCAATGGCGGTGTAGCAAAAAATTAAACAGCCCCTCAGTCAGCTATCGCTGACAGCTCCCCTTACACAGGGGAGCCTCGTGAGCGGCTTCGCCGACTCACTCCAATACACCCATACCCCCGGCAAAAATCCGCTATTCCTTTGCCGCACAAGCTCAAATTTAGCGCCGTATAATGTTGAAGAAAAGCGAAGCTTTTCAACGTCAATT
>CAKSUT010000042.1 GCA_934502885.1 uncultured Eubacteriales bacterium
CTGTTTAATTTTTTGCTACACCGCCATTGAGAGAATATTTATCAGACAGCCCCTCGGTATTTTCGTTACTGTCATGCAACACCCGTGAGAAAGTGCTTGTCCGACAGCCCCTCAGTCAGCTTCGCAGTTGCTATGCTACACCCTTGAGAAAGTTCTTGTCCGACAGCCCCTCAGGCGGTTTCACCGCCAGCTCCCCTTGCACAGGGGAGCCTCGGCGTCTGCGACGCCTCCAATACACCCGAGAGAGATTGCGAACCTCGTACTTCGTATTTTCCAAGAACCTCATCTTCGTGAAATTTTATCGTGTGCGAAGTGTGCTGAGCACGCAATAAATTTTGCGAACGGTGTTTCCCCGAATTACATTCCCAACAAAATTTGATGCCAATGCTCCCTTTGAGCGAGGCGTTGCCGAGCTTAAACGGTATGTCTAACGTCTCGCACAGTCTGCCTTATCTCGTTCGGCGACTTGCACATATGGTCGCCGACTTCGGCAGTACCTTTAAATATAGTGCTTGTCCGACAGTCCCTCAGTCAGCTTCGCTGACAGCTCCCCTTACACAGGGGAGCCTCGGTAGCTCCGCTACCTCCATTGCTACACCCATAAGAAACTACTTTATTTTAAAGTTCTTTTGGTACTTTTCTTTCAAGAAAAGTACACCCTCGTAAGCTCCCGTTACGTCATCGCTTGGTGCGGACGAGCTCCATGAGGTCGTCTATTTCCTTACGGCGTTCGGGTGAGTCATCGACCTCGCTCTGGATTTTATCGACGGAGTTTATAATCGTGGAGTGGTCGCGGTTGAAGACCCTGCCTATATCGGGGAGGGAAAGGTCGGTCATTTTGCGTATGAGATAAACCGCAACGTGGCGCGCCGAAACTATATCCTTCGTCTTTTTCTTGCCGAGAAGCTCGTCGATTTCTATGCCGTATTTTCGGGATACCGTGTTTATTATAACCTGTTCGTTGACGTTGTCTTCAAGATCGACAATATCAGACACGCATTTTTTCGCAAGCTCCATGTCAACCGCTCTATTCTCTATCATCGATATCGAATTGAGCTTCTTCAGTATTCCCTCAATCTGCCTTATGTTGTCCTTTATCGTCTGCGCCAAAAATACAAGAACGTCGTTCGGTACATATACGCCGAGCATCGTCGCCTTGTTCTTGAATATCGCCGTGCGAAGCTCCGTGTCGGGAGAGTCGATTCCTATAACTATTCCGCTCTCAAAACGCGAACGCAGTCTCTCCTCGAGATTCTTTATGTTCTTCGGCGCAACGTCGCTCGTCATGATTATCTGCCTGCCCGTCTGGAAAAGCGACTCGTAGGTGTGGAAAAATTCCTCCTGCGTCGCAGGCTTGCCCGCTATGAACTGTACGTCGTCCATTAAAAACATATCCGCATTGCGGTACTTGTCGCGAAAATACGACGTGCTCTTCGACGCTATCGCCTCGACAAGCTCGTTCGTGAAATCGTCGCCCTTGATGTATACTATGTTCATCGACGGATGAAGCTGCTCTATCTCGTGCGTTATCGCATAAAGAAGATGCGTCTTGCCGAGTCCCGGATCACCGTATATGAAAAGCGGATTGTATTGCTGCGCCGGATATTGCGAAACCTGGTAGCAGTAGTGATACGCAAACTTATTGGATTCGCCTACGACAAAGTTGTCGAACGTGTAGCCGACCTTCCACTTCGGCGCGCCCGGCGATACTATCATAACGCCGTTTCTGCGACTTCTGTCCTCGTAAAATTTGCCGAGAGGCACTGTCTCTATCGCGTCCTTTTCTGGATTGTACCTCTTTGGAACATTCGTCATGGTAAAGGTCTTTCGCGGTCTCGGTATGTCGGGAACCTCCGGTACGTCCGGATTGCTGTAGGTCTTCTGCGGATCGACTCCGCGCAAGCCCTTCATCGCGCCCTCGCGAAGCTCGCCCCTCGTCTTTCCTCTCGACGAAAGATTGAACTCCGGCCGCTCTCCGTCCGGCGCAAGGTAGGGAATCTTCCTCGGCCTTACCGAACACGACGCCTCGGACCCGTAACCGGAGCCGCTCTCACCGGCGTTTTCGCCGGCACTTTCGCCGTCGTCGGATATCCTGTAGCCGGTCTCGGACTCGGTTTCGTAGCCGACGCTTTCGTCGTGCCTTTCGGTAACGCATACCTTCTCAAGCGCGCTCTTGAGCTCGTCGGGATTGCCCTCCAAAAGCTCGGCAAGTCCGTCGCGGAAGTCGTCGCGCTCGGTGCTTATTACGTATATCTTCGGCTCAAAGCCGAATACATCCTTTACCGCCTTGCGAAATCCCTCAATGTAGTTCTTCTCAACCACCTTCTTCTTGTTCAGATTGTCGGTCGAAAAGTAAACGGCGTTCTCGGTGATACAGCCTATCTCCATCGCGCCGAACCACAGCCTCAGCGACTGTGCGCCGATGTCGAGGTATTCGTCAAGCTTTTCATATATCATGTCCCACAGCTCTTGTTCGTGGGTCTTCATTCGTTTTATACTTCCCTTCTTTTGAAATTGAAAATTGAGAATTGAGAATTGAGAATGGACGAAAGCAGAGCTTTCGAGTGAAAAGTGAAGAGAAAACGCGGAAAAACTCCGGACGTCGTTTTCAATAATTTTGCGGTGCGAATTTAAATGCAGTACGATAACGTTTCAATACACACAGCTTATTTTAAAAGCAGTTTATAACGTTTTTCGCAGTCGGCAAGCCATATCACGAGCGAAGCGAATACAATTTGAAAAGCGAAGCTTTTCTACCTCTTCTTTTCACTCTTCTCTTTTCACCTTTCACTCAAGAGCTTTTGCTCTTGTCCGTGGGTACATTTTTTCAGCGTATACTTATATTCATTATATTATATCACAGATTGTGAGAATTTGCAAGTGTTTTCTGTAAACAAACGAAAATTCGTCACAACGCTGAAATTTGAGAAATTCGGGAAAAGTACTTGACAAATGAAAAACATCCGTTCTATAAATGCCGCGCAAGGCATATTTCGGGGTAGAGGCGAATATGAATATAATTAAAAGAGTTGAGAGTGGAGAGTTGAGAGTGGAGAATTGGGGTTGAAAAGCTCCTAAAGTCGCTTTTCTTCATTTATTGTGTGGTGCGGATTTATAGGCTGTGCGACGACGGAATGTTGGATTTTTGCCGGGGGTGTTGGAAAAGTGCAATGCATAAAATTAGCACTACCTCTCGGGTATTGCATGGAGGTAGCGAAGCTACCGAGGCTCCCCTGTGTAAGGGGAGCTGTCAGCGAAGCTGACTGAGGGGCTGTTGATTATAGTTTTTATCCGAGTTTTTTGATGTTTGCGATAATACGATTTTATTGCAAACCTTGTTGATGTTTT
>CAKSUT010000043.1 GCA_934502885.1 uncultured Eubacteriales bacterium
AATCGGAATTTCAAGGGTGTTTGTGCGTATATCGACAGGGCAGTCAAGGAAGCGTTTGAGGGAGTTGTGCTGTGAGAAAGTGCTTATCTGACAGTCCCTCAGTCAGCTACGCTGACAGCTCCAGAGGTTGCTTTGCAACCGGTTACACAAGGGGAGCCTCGTGAGCGGCTTCGCCGACTCACTCCAATACACCCATAATCTCCGCAAAAATCCGTCTTCCCGTCATCGCACAGCCTATAAATCAGCACCATTCAAATATTGAAGAAAAGCGACTTCAGGAGCTTTTCCACATCAATTTTCCATTCTCCACTTTCAATTCTCAATTTTTGAAAAGCCTTGCTTTTCAACCCCAATTCTCCATTTTCCATTCTCAATTTTCAATTAAAAAAAAGGAGCAACAACCATGAAATGGACCGGACTTAACGAACTGAGAGAAAAATATCTGTCGTTCTTCGAGAGCAAAGGACACCTTCGACTCCCGAGTTTTCCTCTCATACCTCAGAACGACAACTCACTTTTACTTATCAACTCCGGCATGGCGCCGATGAAGCCCTACTTTCAGGGTACGAAGGAGCCGCCGAGAAGAAGAGTGACCACCTGCCAGAAGTGCATACGCACACCCGACCTCGAGAACGTCGGCAAGACCGCGCGTCACGGAACGTATTTCGAGATGCTCGGCAACTTCTCGTTCGGCGATTACTTCAAGAAGGAAGCTATTCCGTGGGCGTGGGAATTTCTCACCGAAACTCTCGAAATGCCGAAGGAGCTTCTGTGGCCGTCGGTTTACGAAGAGGACGACGAAGCGTATGCGATTTGGCGCGACGTCATAGGCGTGCCGGAGGAAAGAATAGTCCGCCTCGGCAAAGAGGACAACTTCTGGGAACACGGCTCCGGTCCCTGCGGTCCATGCTCCGAAATTTACTTCGACAGAGGTCCCGAACACGGCTGCGGCAAGCCCGACTGCAAGCCCGGCTGCGACTGCGACAGATACATGGAGATTTGGAACAACGTATTCTCACAGTTTGACAACGACGGTCACGGTCACTACACGGAGCTTGCTCAGAAGAACATCGACACCGGCATGGGTCTCGAGAGACTCGCTTGCGTAATGCAGGGTGTCGAAAACCTCTTTGAGGTCGATACCGTAAGAAGAATACTCGACGCCGTCTGCGAATACGCCGGCAAGAAGTACGGCGAAAACTACCGCGACGACGTGTCGATACGTATAGTTACCGACCACATAAGAGGCACGACGTTCATGATCTGCGACGGCGTCCGTCCGTCCAACGAGGGCAGAGGCTACGTACTGCGCAGACTTCTCCGCCGTGCGGCAAGAAACGGCAGACTCCTCGGTATCAAGGGAGCGTTCCTCGACAGACTCTGCGAGGTCGTTATCCGTGAGAACGAGTCGGCTTACCCCGAGCTGAGAACCAAAGCGGACTACATCAAAAAGGTAATTGCGGTCGAAGAGGAGCGTTTCAACGCAAATGTCGACAACGGACTTGCTATGCTTGCCGACCGGATTGCGGAGCTTGAGAAGAAGGGCGAAAAGGTGCTTTCCGGCGAGGCTGTCTTCAAGCTTCACGACACCTACGGCTTCCCCATCGACCTCACAAAGGAAATTCTCGCCGAGAAGAACATGACCGCCGACGAGGAGGGCTTCAAGGCTCTCATGGAGAATCAGAAGGTCACGGCACGTGAAAACCGCAAGGCGGGCGGCGGCTGGAGCAAGAGCGACGCCGACCTTTTGGGCGACACCGCAAAGACCGAATTTGTCGGCTACACCGAAAACAAGTGCGAGGGCAAGGTTCTCGCTCTCATTGCCGACGGCATACTCACAGACACCGTCACCGAGGGTGATTTCACTCTTGTTCTCGACAAGACTCCGTTCTACGGAGAGGGCGGCGGACAGGTCGGCGACACGGGAACAATCGAGTGGAACGGCGGCAGCGCCGAGGTTGTTGACACAAAGAAGACCGACGGAGTTTATATGCACATCTGCACGCTCACAGAGGGTGCGGTAAGCGTCGGCGACACTGTCACGGCGGCAATCGACGTTCTGCGCCGCGAGGCTATACGCCGCAACCATTCTGCGGTTCACCTTCTCCAGGCGGCGCTCCGCAGGGTACTCGGAAGCCACGTTGAGCAGGCAGGCTCGTACGTTGACGCCGAAAAGGCGAGATTCGACTTCAACCACTTTGAGCCGATGACGGCGGAGGAGCTTGCAAAGGTCGAGTCGCTTGTAAACGGCTGGATACTCGAGGGCGACGAGGTTGTCACGATAGAAACCGACCCCGAGACGGCGAAGTCCATGGGCGCTATGGCGCTCTTCGGAGAGAAATACGGCAAGGTTGTAAGGCTTGTAAAGATGGGCGGCGAGTCGGTCGAGCTTTGCGGCGGCACGCACCTTTCCAACACTGCCAAGGCAGGACTTTTCAAGATACTGACCGAGACGTCGGTAGCTGCGGGCGTAAGAAGAATAGAGGCTGTCACGGGCGAGAACATTTTGAAGTACATCGACGCACAGCACGAGACGATATCCGCAGTTGCAAAGGCGATGAAGCTTCAGAACATACACGAGGTTGCCGAAAAGGCAGAGGTGCAGACCGAGGAAATAAAGTCGCTTAAGGCGAAGATAGAAGAGCTGAGTGCGGCAATAGCGGCGTCGAAAACTGCGGGACTCATGGACGGTGCGAAGAAGGTAGGCGACTTCACGTTCGTGACGGCGGTTCTCGACGGACTCTCCCCTGCCGACCTCAGAGGCGTGGGCGATTCGCTCCGTGACAAGCACGACGATATAGTAGCTCTTCTTGCGTCCGAGTACGACGGAAAGCTCGGTATCTGTGCGGTCTGCGGCAAGGCGGCGGTAGAGGCAGGCGCAAACGCCGGCAAGCTCGTTAAGCTCGCAGCTGCCATAACAGGCGGCGGCGGCGGCGGTCGTCCCGATTCCGCTTTCGCAGGCGGTAAGGACGCCTCCAAACTCCCCGAAGCCTTTGCCGAAGCGGAAAAGTCGCTGTAAGGACGGGGGGTCTCCGACGGCTGCTCGCCGCAGGGGCGTCTCCGACGGGCGAAGGGTCTGCGACGCCTTCTTTTCTTGAAAGAAAAGAAGCAAAAGAACTTTAAAACAAAGTAGTTTCTTATGGGTGTAGCAATGGAGGTAGCGGAGCTACCGAGGCTCCCCTGTGTAAGGGGAGCTGGCGGTGAAACCGCCTGAGGGGCTGTCAATTTAGCACTATAATCCGAGAAATACCGCACGACATCGTCAACGACTCCGTCGTGAAGTGAGGAAAGACTC
>CAKSUT010000044.1 GCA_934502885.1 uncultured Eubacteriales bacterium
AGGCTCCCCTTGTGTAACCGGTTGCAAAGCAACCTCTGGAGCTGTCAGCGAAGCTGACTGAGGGACTGTCAATTTAGTACTATAATCCGAGAAATACCGCACGACATCGTCAACGACTCCGTCGTGAAATGGGCGGACTCATCTAATCCGATGTCGGAGCGTTCAAGCTCGGCAACGCCTCGCTCAAAGGGAGCATTGGCATCAGACTTTGTTGGGACTTAATCCGAACTTCTCCCGTTCACCGATTTCACGCCTCGCTCCGCTCGACAGCGAAATTCGGTGAAGAGAGCGTTTTGGACGGTGCGTGATTTGATGTTTGCACTTTCTCAATGGTATGTGGAAAAAATGCGAGTTTACGAAGCATTTTTTCGCGAAAGCAACTTTGTTGCGTCGCCTTGTAGGGACACACAGGATGCGAAGCATCTGTGTAGATTGCTCGTTCCGCAAGAACCAAACGCAAGGTTATTGTTTTCGCACCGTAGAAAAGCGGCAAAAGGTTATTGAAAATGCGTATTATCCAATGTCGGCAATTGTTGGAGATTACGGAACGAGCAAGCCCGTTCCCTACAATACACCAACAAGATTCGGAATAATCGTATTGTTGCAAACATCAAAAAGCTCGGATAAAAACTATAATCAACAGTCCCTCAGTCAGCTTCGCTGACAGCTCCCCTTGCACAGGGGAGCCTCGGCGTCTGCGACGCCTCCAATACACCATTGAGAAAATGCGAATTTTGCGCCTTATCAAACCCCAATACCCTCGGCAAAAATCCGACATTCCGTCACCGCACAGCCTTAAAATTAGCACCATATAATCAATGAAGAAAAGCGCAGCTTTTCAACATCAATTCTCCATTTTCCACTCTCAATTCTCAATTTTTGAAAAGCCTTGCTTTTCAACCCCAATTCTCCATTTTCCATTCTCAATTTTCAATTATTGAAAAGCAAAATTCCGCAAAAGCTCTGCGGCCTCTGCGGAACGAAATGCTGTTTTGTGTTTGTGTACCGGCGCTGTCACGCCATAGCGTTGAGCTTAAGAGTGTACTGGCTCTTCTTTCTTGCGGCAGCGTTAACGTGAAGAACGTTCTTGGCAACAGCCTTATCGAGCTTCTTTACCGCTTCCTTGTAAGCGGCTGCGGCAACAGTCTTGTCACCCTCTGTTACTGCCTTCTCGAAGTTCTTCATGGAAGTCTTGAGAGCGGTCTTGAACATACGGTTGTTGAGTGTCTTCGTCTTTGTTACGATAACACGCTTCTTGGCAGACTTGATATTCGGCAAAGTATTCACCTCCCCAAAAGATTATAAGCTAATGCACCGAATTAACTGCACTGCTCTTGCGGCAACGGGCAGTGTCGTAACGACCCAATGCCACAATGTCACTTTTATATTTTACCACAACGAGATAAATAAATCAATAGTTTTTTTCAATATTTCAGAAAATTTCAGTCTTTGTACAAAAAATGAATGATTTTTTCGGCAAAATTACATCATTCTGCGTAATTGCGCGCAGATAAACGGAGGAAAAAGACATGGCAGGACAGAGATTTACACCGAAAACCGACCTTGCGTCGGAGATGCACGAATATTTATCAAGGACGGAACGCGGAAAGCTTGACGGTCTGGTGTCGGAAAAATACCGCGTGGGAATGCTCACGGCGACCGAAGTCACGGTACTTGACGAAAGGGGTGCGGCGAAGGTCGGCAAGCCCTGCGGAAGATACGTGACCGCCGACATCGGGCGGCTTCGCGACGTACACGGCGACGATTTCAGGGAAAAATGCGAGTCGCTTGCGAAGATATTCGCGCGGTTTCTGCCGAGCGGAGGCTCGTGTCTGTTCGCGGGTCTCGGCAACCGCCGCATAACCTCGGACGCGACGGGACCCGAGGCGGCGGACAGGTTTTTGGCGACGCGGCACATAAAGTCGGCAAACTCGGAACTTTTCAGAACGCTTTCGCTCCGCGAGACGATGTGCGTTGCGACAGGCGTTTTGGGCAGCACGGGCGTCGAGGCGGCGGAGCTTTTGAGGGGAATCGCGGACTGCACGAAGCCGTCGTTTGCGGTGGTTGTGGATTCGCTTGCGACCTCGTCATTGCGGCGCCTTGCGACGACGGTGCAGATCTGCGACAGCGGCATATCGCCGGGGTCGGGAGTGAACAACCGCAGGCGCGCGATAAACCGCGAGACGGTGGGCGTGCCGGTGATAGCGGTGGGCGTGCCTACGGTGGCGGATCTTTTTGCTGTGTTCGGCGACCTTGCCGGTTCGGACGGCGCAGAGGTCACGGGAGAGCCTCCGGAGCTTCCGGAGCTTCCGGAGTCTGTGCGTTTCGTCACGCCGAAGGACGCCGACGCGATGATCCGCGCGACCTCGCGTCTTATCGCCTATGCGCTCAACCTCGCCCTCAACCCTACCCTCTCCTTTGAGGAGATGAGGGAGCTGGCGGAGTAAATATTACGGGAGTGAAAAGAGAAGAGTGAAGAGTGAAGAGAAGAGGTAGAAAAGCAAAGCTTTTCAAAAATTGAGAATTGAGAATGGAGAATGGAGAATTGATGTCGAAAAACGCTGAAGTGTTTTTTCAAAATTGAGAATTGAGAGTGGAGAATGGAAAATTGATGTGGAAAAACGCTGAAGCGTTTTTCCACATCAAATTGTATGGTGCGAATTTTGAGGCTGTGCGATAAAGGGAAAGCGGATTTTTGCCGGGGGTATGGGTGTATTGGAGTGAGTCGGCGAAGCCGCTCACGAGGCTCCCCTTGTGTAACCGGTTGCAAAGCAACCTCTGGAGCTGTCAGCGAAGCTGACTGAGGGACTGTTTAATTTTTTGCTACACCGCCATTGAGAGAATATTTATCAGACAGCCCCTCGGTATTTTCGTTACTGTCATGCTACACCCTTGAGAAAGCTCTTGTCAGACAGCCCCTCAGGCGGTTTCACCGCCAGCTCCCCTTACACAGCGGAGCCTCGGCGACGTGGTCGCCTCCAATACACCCGAGAGAGATTGCGAACCTCGTACTTCGTATTTTCCAAGAACCTCATCTTCGCAAAAATGAAATTGTCGAGCTTTGCGAGGCGTTTCATTTGCGAACGGGAGAAGTTCGGA
>CAKSUT010000045.1 GCA_934502885.1 uncultured Eubacteriales bacterium
TGGCGTCTGCGACGCCTCCAATACACCCGAGAGAGATTGCGAACCTCGTACTTCGTATTTTCCAAGAACCTTATCTTTGCGGAATTTAAACGTGGCGGTTTTTTCGTCGCTTTAAATTCCGCAAACGGTGTTGCCCCGAATTACATTCCCCACAGAGCCTGATGCCAATGTTCCCTTTGAGCGAGGCGTTGCCGAGCTTAAACGCTCCGACCTCGGATAAGATGAGTCCTGCTCATTTCACGACGGAGTCGTTGACGATGTCGTGCGGTATTTCTCGGATTATAGTGCTAAATTGACAGTCCCTCAGTCAGCTTCGCTGACAGCTCCCCTTACACAGGGGAGCCTCGGTAGCTCCGCTACCTCCATTGCTACACCCATAAGAAACTACTTTGTTTTAAAGTTCTTTTGCTTCTTTTCTTTCAAGAAAAGAAGCCGTCGGAGACCCCTCGTAACCACCGTACCCCTCACCCCGTCACTTTTTGTCACGCATAATGAGATTGACGTTTCCGGCGTCGTCGCAGGAGAGATAGAAGATGTCCTTTATGTCGGGGACGCCGAACTTTTCGAGCTGCGCACGAAGCCACGCGTCGCTCCTTGAAGCCGAGGCGAGAGCGTCGCGGCTTAAGTGACCGTCGATTATTATCGCATGGTCAACACCCTTGGACTCGCCGTCCTTCGCAAGCCCGAGATCGCCCACACTCGCAGGCTGAGCCGCCCTCTTCGGGATAAAACTCATGCTCCCGTCCGACTCGAGAAAGGCGTAGTCAACGTCAGCAAGACTGAAAATTCCCTGCCCGCGCATCGACGCAATAAGCTCGTTCATGGTTATGCGCGCGTCCGAAAGCTCGCGCTGACGCAGCTCACCCTTGAATATCACCGCCGACGGCCGCCCGTCAAATATCCGCGTCGCCGCATGGCACTTCATCGTGATAAACGACAATGTCACCTCGAGCGCAATCAAAACCGCTATCGGTATAATTCCGTGCAGAAGCGGTATGTCGTTGTTAGATATCGGATCAGCCGCAAGCTCGGAAAGCATCGTTATCGTCACAAGCTCCGACGGCTCAAGCTGCGCTATCTGGCGCTTGCCCATGAGCCGCATCGCACCGACTATGAAAAAATACAGAATGAACGTCCGGAATAACATCGCTATCATTTCGCATCACCGCACGTAGTTTGACCCGAAAAACATTTTTTATTCTGTTTACATCGCCTTAATTTATTCCGCATATTTTGCCGCTATAATGCAGACAGTTATAAATATATTCGGAGGTATATTATGAGAAAAATCGGCGCAAACGTTACGCATGACTTCGGAAATACAACTGAGGAAGCGCTCCGTGCAATCAAATCCGCAGGCTTCGACGCTTTCTTTACCGACTTCGGCCGCGAATATATCGCAGAGTGCGCAAAGCTCGCGGAGAAATTAGACCTTACCTACGATACCGTACACGCACAGTTCGGCAAGGTTGACGGCATCGATATAAATACTTTGTGGCAGGACGGCGAGGACGGCGACCGCTACGCCGCAGGACTTGCGGCAACCGTCAATGACGCCGCCGATTTCGGCGTCCCCACCGTCATTATGCATACGACAATCGGAAACGTCCTTCCGCACCTGTGCCGTGTCGGCTTCGACAGAGTCGGAAAAGTCATCGAGCAGGCGGAAAAAAGAGGCGTCACCCTCGCCTTTGAAAATCTCGAATATCCCGAACCCGTCGGTATTATCCTCAATAAATATAAAAGCAAAAACGTCGGATATTGCTACGATATCGGTCATGAGTATTGCTATACTCCCGGTATAAAATATCTCAAAATGTACGGCGACCGCCTCGCCGCTCTCCACCTCCACGATAACGACGGACTCGCCGATTCCATGGATCCGTGCTACAGAGACGACTACCACCGCATCCCGTTCGACGGCAAGGTCGATTATAACCGCTTCGCAAATGAGCTTCGCGAAACCGGATATGAGGGAACGATTATGCTCGAAATAGGAAACAGAAAAGACTACGACGTCTACCACGACCTCACTCTCGCAGAGTTCTGCGAAAAAGGCGCAAAAGCCGCCGAGAAAATAAGAGCACTCGTTGACGGTGAATGATTTACGCACAACGCAACGGCTACTTCAAGATAAAGCTTCGGTCAAGCCTTTTTAAAGGCTTGCAGTGGCGAAACACTTGTGCCGTCAGGAAGCGCAGGACGGGATGAATTGACGACAGTAGGTCGGCAAGAGGGGAAACCCTCGCCGGGGATTTCCCTTATAAAAGATAATTCCGAGGACGGCTTCAATCCGATTCTTGCGGCGTCGATTATCTCAATAGCCGACGTTTTCCTCATCGGTAATTATATCGAGTCGAAAAAGCGGAAGAATAAAAGAGCAAGATTTGTTATTCCGTCAATTGTTCTTGTCCTCACAGCCGCTTTTTTCGTCCTCGTAAATATGTAAAAACGGATGTATTCTCGCTTTCGTGAAAATATACCATAAAACAGCCTGATTCAATATCGGTTTTCTGTTCAAAACATAGAACCCGAAAAAAATTGAAGAAAACTGTTGACAAAAGGGGATAAAAGTGGTATACTACACAAGTCGCCGAAAGCGAGCGGAGGTTTGAAAAGACGGTTGAGAGGAAGAGAAGTTGAAAAAAACTTCGAAAAAAAA
>CAKSUT010000046.1 GCA_934502885.1 uncultured Eubacteriales bacterium
TATATCGACAGGGCAGTCAAGGAAGCGTTTGAGGGAGTTGTGCTGTGAGAGAGTGCTTGTCCGACAGTCCCTCAGTCTGACGACTACGTCGTGACAGCTCCATAGGTTGCTCTGCAACCGGTTACACAAGGGATGCCTCGAAATGCTATACCCGAGAGTAAGTGCTTGTCCGACAGTCCCTCAGTCAGCTATCGCTGACAGCTCCCCTTGCACAGGGGAGCCTCGTGAGCGGCTTCGCCGACTTACTCCAATACACCAACACCCCCGGCAAAAATCCGCTTTCCCTTTATCGCACAGCCTATAAATCAGCACCATACAATTTATTGAAGAAAAGCGACTTCAGGAGCTTTTCCACGCCAATTGTCAATCGTCAATTGTCAATTATCAATTGTTGAAAAACGCTTAGCGTTTTTCGACCGCAACTTGCCCGAAGGGCAAACTTCACGACGGCGAAGCCGTCACTTCACGCATTCCGCAGGAATGCACTTCACATTTTGCGAAGCAAAATATTTCACTGCAAAGCGACAGCTTTGCCCTAAGGTGGTGTTTTTTTGTCCGAAAAGACAAAGAAGATCCTTATCGTCGAGGACGAAAAGGACATATCCGAAATAATAGCGTACAACCTCACAAAGCAGGGGTACGAGGTAGAAGCCGCATACGACGGCGGCACCGGACTCGAGAAAGCTCTCGCGGGAACGTTCGACCTTATTCTTTTGGACGTAATGCTCCCCGTGATGGACGGCTTCGAGATTTGCCGCAGAGTCCGCATGAAGCTTGAAACTCCGATAATCATGCTCACCGCACGTGAGGAGGAATCGGACAAGGTAATGGGTCTCGAGCTGGGTGCTGACGACTACATGACAAAGCCCTTCAGCCTCGTTGAGCTTTACTCGAGAATAAAGGCGAATATCCGCCGCTACTCGGGCGAACTGAGAAGCGAGGTCGAAAACGCCGCGGAAAGCGGAGCTCCGTCGTCGGTTGTTACCGTCGGCGAGCTTGAAATCGACTTCGATATGTTCACCGTCAAGAAAAAAGGCGTCGAGCTTTCGCTCACCAAAAAAGAATACGACCTTCTGACCTTCCTTGCCAAGAACCGCGGCGTGAAGTTTTCGCAGGAGAAGCTTCTCGAGGAGGTCTGGGGCTACGGCGGCTACTACGACCGCAGAACGGTTGACGTGACGGTGCGTCGGCTTCGCGCAAAGATTGAGGACGATTCCCTCAACCCGAAGTACATTCTCAATATGCGCGGCGTCGGCTACTATATGCCGCAGTGAAAGCCGTGCTTGCAGTCCTTATTTTCACCCTGAAAGCGGTCGGCGTCGTGCTTGCGGCGGTGATTGTTCTCGCCGCTCTGCTCATGCTCTTGAAGGTCGGAGTCGAGGCGCACGTCAGAAGAGACGGCGATTCGGACGGCTCTGTCACGGACTTCTACCTCCGTATCGGAGTGCTTAAGATAAACGTTAAAACTTTGTCCGCGCTTATCTCGCGTTTCGGCGGCAAGGGCGAGGATAAAGCCGCTTCGGGTGTTGCCGCAGGCGACGGAGCAGGTGATTCCGAGGTCGGCGAAAAGGTCGGCGGCGGTGAAGATCCCGTTGCGCCGTGCGCCGAAAAAAAGGGTGCTTTCGCACACAAAAAGGAAGTGAGTCCGAGGGTCGGCGAAGAGGACGAAATACCCGAGGTATCAGAGATACCCGAGATACCCGAGATACCCGAAGAAGCGGACATACCGGAAGTAAGCGAGGGCATGGAGAAGCTTTCCGAGCTGGCGAAGCTTGCGGCAGAGGCGGCGAAGCGGCTTTGGGGTTACGTTGACATTGACATAAAGAACCTTGACGTTGTGATAGCGACGCCGGACGCCGCCGACACGGCGATTCTCTACGGAGAGGTATGCGCTGCGGTGAACGGGATTTCGGCGTACCTTGCGAACTTCAAGAACATCCGCACGCACAAGGGGCGGCTCTCGGTGCGCTGCGACTTCTACTCGTCCGAGTCCCTCCGCTTCGACCTCGACGCCTCTCTCTCTTTCCGCCTCTGGCAGCTCGCTCTCACCGCTCTGCGCGCCGTTTTGGGGTATGTGAAGGTGAAGTAGCCGCAGGGCAAACGAGAGCTTACGGGGGCTTACGAGGGTGTTCTTTTCTGAAGAAAAGAACCAAAAGACTTTAAGTAGCAAAACTCCGTTTTGCAGGGGTGTAATGGAGGCGGCGAAGCCGCCGAGGCTCCCCTGTGTAAGGGGAGCTGGCGGTGAAACCGCCTGAGGGGCTGTCAATTTAGCACTATAATCCGAGAAATACCGCACGACATCGTCAAC
>CAKSUT010000047.1 GCA_934502885.1 uncultured Eubacteriales bacterium
CGCTATTCCTTTGCCGCACAAGCTCAAATTTAGCGCCGTATAATGTTGAAGAAAAGCGAAGCTTTTCAACGTCAATTCTCCATTTTCCACTCTCAATTCTCAATTGCCGAAAAACGCTTCAGCGTTTTTCCACACCAATTCTCCACTCTCCACTTTCAATTTTCAATTGAAAAACCGCCTTTCGGCGGTTTTTTACCTCAACTTGTGCGAAGCACAAACTTCACGCTTTGCGAAGCAAAGCCCTTCTCGCAAGCTTTGCTTGCACTTCACTCGACCGAAGGTCGAACATAACTTTGAAAAGCGAAGCTTTGTCCAAAGCTTCGCTTTTCTACCTCTTCTCTTCACTCTTCACTCTTCACTCTTCACTCTTCACTGAAAAGCTCCGCTTTTCAACTAATTGTACGTCTTATCAAACCCCGTGATAACCATAACGGTATCGGAGTTATCGAAGTCGGCGGCAGGCTTGACGCTTATTTCGAGAGTGTAGGTGAGTGCGTCGGGAATGATGGCGTCCACCTCGCCGATGAGAAGATCCTTCGGATACACGTCGCCGTAACCCGAGGTATAAACAAGGTCTCCGACCTCGACGTCCGCCGTCGTCGGAACGCCGGTTATGCGGCATCTGCCCTTTGCGGCGAAATCGTAGCTTCCGTCGAGAGTCGCAGTGAGTCCCGTGCGCTTGAAGTACACGCCGGCAGAAATATTGGCTCCTATCACCGTGATACCCTTCGAGTAGGTCGCTCCTGCCTCCGTGATGACTCCGAGGACGCTGTCTTCGGTTATCACCGCCATATTTTTATCGATACCGTGGAAGGTTCCTCTGTCGAGAGTGAACGACGACATGAAGTTTCCCTCGCTTCGCGCGACTATCTCCGCGTTTATAAAATGAATGTCGGTGCGCTCGCGCTTTAAGTCCATGAACGCATACAGCTTTTCGTTTTCTGCGGCTATCTTCTTCGCCTCTTCGTTTTCTATCGCAAGACGGCGGTTTTCGGCACGCAGAGCGTCGTTTTCGTCGCGAAGCTCCTTTATGCTCCCAAAATACTCCCCGACCGACGCTATCGAATCGGTCATATGGTCAAACGCCGACGTCATAGGCACTGTCACGAGAGCCACCACATTCTGCAATGCCCCCGCCGCTCCGACGGCGTGTGAATACACCGCAAGCCCCGACAGAATTACCGACGCCGCGACGCACGCTATATAATATTTTGAGCTTCTTCGTAATATCATAGAACCCCCGAAAAGTGAAAAGCCGACGCTTTTCAAAAATTGAGAATGGAGAATTGAGAATTGAGAATTGACGTGGAAAAGCTCCTAAAGTCGCTTTTCTTCAATAAATTGTACGGTGCTGATTTATAGGTTGTGCGATAAAGGGAGAGCGGATTTTTGCCGAGGGTATGGGTGTATTGGAGGCGACCACGTCGCCGAGGCTCCCCTGTGCAAGGGGAGCTGGCGGTGAAACCGCCTGAGGGGCTGTCGGACAAGAACTTTCTCAAGGGTGTAGCATGACAGTAACGAAAATACCGAGGGGCTGTCTGATAAATATTCTCTCAATGGCGGTGTAGCAAAAAATTAAACAGTCCCTCAGTCAGCTTCGCTGACAGCTCCCCTTGCACAGGGGATGCCTCCGGAGTTGGCAGAGCCAACTCGAGAGTAAATTGCTTCGCAATTTCTCTGG